>NZ_JAIUHG010000048.1 GCF_020164955.1 Mesorhizobium sp. CA8 | reverse complement strand
ATAACCTGAAGGTCACAGGTTCAAATCCTGTCCCCGCAACCAAACACAAAAAACGGCCCGCACAACGCGGGCCGTTTTGGTATTCGGCTGGAGTGGTGGCATGGTGGCCGGCTGTTCATCCTTGCCCGCCGGATCGCGCAGGATCGCCTTGCGCCAATTCCTCCAAATAAGCACGCAGCGACCGCGGCTCCCGACCCAAGATCGCACGTAGCGTCAGTGGGTTGCCGAGCAGGCCGTGGCGATCGTAGTGATCGAACATCGCCCTCAAGCCCGGAGGAACATCGCCGAGCACATCGCGATCGCGGCGCTCCACAATTTCATGGCCCAGCACATCGCTCATCAGCGCAGCGACGTCGAGACGGTTAAGATGCCCAGGCGCGCAGAGTTCGAACGTTCCAAAAAGCAGCCGCTCTTCGGTCAGGGCTATCGCGGCGACCTCGGCGACATCGCGATAGTCGACCAGCGAAAAGCGTGTCCCGGACGACCAGGGCTCCGCAAGCATGCCCTCCTTCACGACTTTGGGCCAGAATGCCGCGTGGTTCTGGAAGTAGCGCGCCGGATGGAGGAACGTATATTCCAGGCCGGAGCTGAGAATCGCCTCCTCGACCGGCGCTTTGGCGACATGATTGACGAGGTCCGAAAGCACCGGATGGATCACGGCCGAGAACACGAACCGGCGCACGCCGGCATCGATAGCGGCCTCCACGACTTTCTTTCCCACATCAGCCTCGGCGGGAATGAAGGCTGGGGCGATATAGAAGACGGCGCCCACATCCTTGAGCGCCGCATCCAAAGCTGCACGATCGCGCAAATCGCCGATGGCCACCTCGGTTGCGCCGTGACGGCGTACCAGTTCAGCCTGCTCGGGCTTGCGGACGAAGGCACGGACGCGCGCACCCCGGGCGGCAGGGGCGGGAATGACGCTGCCCGCAGAATTTTCCGCTGCACCGAAGGCGAGAATCATCATGATCATGTTCCTGCGTGTTTCGTGACGATCACGGATCTGTTCGGGCACCCGTCGCCCTCAACCCAATCTGGTTCCCGCGACCGGGATGTCACCTCCCCGCCGGTATATTTTTCGGGTAGCGCTTCAGGTCGCATAGGATGAGTTGGCGCGAAGGCGCGCCGCGTTCGGATGGTTTCGTGTTTCGTCGTCGTAACCCATTTGTGGGTAGGCTCGCCTCTGGCTTTTTGCTGATGTGCATTAACGTCCGAAAATCCCGGCAAGTATTCGCCCTTGACGATCTCGAATGAACGCAACCAAACTGACGGAGACAAAGATGCGGCAAGCGCTGATCGTATGGGGCGGCTGGGAAGGGCATGAACCCGAAGCCGGGGCGCGCGTCGTCAAGGCGATGCTCGAGGAAGAAGGCTTTGCCGTGCGCGTCGAAAATACGACAGCGGCGTTCGCCGATCCGGCGATCGCCGATCTCAGCCTGATCGTGCCGATCTATACCATGTCCAAGCTCACCAGGGCTGAAGAAGCCAACCTGACCGAGGCGGTCGAAAACGGCGTCGGCCTCGGCGGCTATCATGGCGGCATGGGCGACGCTTTTCGCGAATCAACGAACTATCAGTTCATGTGCGGCGGCCAGTGGGTCGCGCATCCCGGCAACATCATCGACTATCGAGTGAACATCGTGCGGCGCGACGACCCGATCATGCAGGGGATCGAGGATTTCCCCTACCGCTCCGAGCAGTATTACATGCATGTCGATCCATCCAACGAGGTGCTGGCGACCACCACTTTTTCCGGCGACCACGCGCCGTGGATCGACGGCGTCGTCATGCCGGTGGTGTGGAAGCGGCAACACGGCAAGGGGCGGGTGTTCTATTCATCGCTGGGTCACGTGGCCTCGGAATTCCAAGTGCCGCAGATGCGCACCATCTTGCGCCGCGGGCTGGTCTGGGCGGCACGCTGAGTGGCTGGTGCAACCGGCTAAACGCTCTCCAGATAGGTCTCGATCTCGAAGTCGCTGACGTTGAGCGCGAAAGTGTTCAGCTCCTGGCGCTTGCAGGCGATGAAGGCGTCGCGCAGCACATCCGGGAAGATCTCGGCGACACGCGGGCCGGCCTCGAAAGCGGCGATCGCCGACGCCCAATCCGGCGGCAGCTTGGCGAGTGCCAGCCCCTGACCCTCGCCGCCGGTCGGCTCGCCGGGCGAGAGCTGGCGCTCGATGCCGATCAACGCCGCGCCGAGAATCGCCGCCAGCACCAGATAGGGATTGGCGTCGGCGCCGGAGACGCGATGTTCGATTCGCCGCGCGGCCGACGGGCCACCCGGAATGCGGATCGCCACCATGCGGTTTTCATAGCCCCAGGCGACGGCGGTCGGCGCATAGGATCTGGGCCGCAGCCGGCGATAGGAATTGAAATGCGGTGCGAATACCAGCGTGCTTTGCGCCATCGCGGCAAGCAGGCCGCCGACCGCGTGGCGCATGGCATCGGAGCCCTGATCCGAGCCGTCGTCGAAGATGTTGCGGCCTTGCCTGTCGAGGACGCTGAAATGGACGTGGAAACCATTGCCGGCGCGCTCGCCATAAGGTTTGGCCATGAAGCAGGCGGCGAAGCCATGCTTACGCGCGATGCCCTTGACGGTGCGCTTGAAGAGCACGGCGTCGTCCGCAGCGCGCAAGGCATCCGGCACATGGTTGAGATTGATCTCGAACTGGCCGACGCCGTTCTCGGCAATCGCAGTGTCGACCGGAATGTCCTGCATGCGGCAGGCTTCGTAGATATCGTGGATGAAGGCTTCGAAATCGTCGACTTCATCAATCGAGAGCGCCGCGTCGGAATCGAGGCGCCGCCCGGTCACCGGTGAAACCGGCCCGACAGGCCGCTGCGATGTCGGGTCGACAAGATAGAATTCGAGTTCGGTCGCGGTGACGGGCGTCAGGCCGAGCGCGGCGTAGCGGTCGAGGATGCGGGCAAGCGCCCGGCGCGGATCGCCAAGATAGGGGGCGCCGCTGTCATCCGCCAGCCAGACCGGCAACAGCGCCGTCGGATGCGCCGTCCAGTTGACGGGCAGTATGCCGCGACCCGTCCAATGGCAAAGCCCGTCGGCGTCGCCGGTCGAGAACACCTGGGCGTTACCTTCGATGTCCTCGCCCCATATGTCCAGCCCGATGGCCGAATAGGGCATGCGCAGCTTGCCTTCGAGTGCCTTGCGCGCCTGTTCGACCGGAATGCGCTTGCCGCGCATGATGCCGTTCAGGTCGCACACCGCTGCCCGCAGGCTCTGGATCTCTTTCCTGCTGTCCAGCCACGTCAAAACGTCCGCAATCGCATCGCTCAATTTCCAGCCCCCTGTTTCTCTAGGTGCTGTAGCCCTGCCGGCTACCACATCCATTTTCAGCTTGTGAGTTCGTGAAGATCAGAACGGCCGACGCCGGGCTGATTATCTTCATTTTTTCAGTTCACTAGCTGGGATATCGGGCGGCATTTCGGGTCCACATTGTGCGATCTGCGATCGCAACATAGCGGCCCGACCGACGAAAGCCAAGCCGGATTCGAAGTCGGCTTGTTGCGGCTTGTCAGCGGTGCAGTTCCGGAAACTTGACCTGGCCGAGGATGTGGGCCGCGCCCTCGGCGATATCGCGCACGATCGCGGCCCGCGCCCGCTCACCGTCGCCGGCCCCGATCGCCGCCACGACCTCCTCGTGGTAGTCGATGCCGAGAATGCCGGCCAAGTCATCCTCGAAGCCGATGTGCAGGTTGCGCAGGAAAGGGCCAACCTGCATCCATACCGTCTCGATCAGGAAGATCATCTGCTCGTTGCCGCAACGGCGGTAGATCGAGAATTTGAAGTCGTGGTTCTTGCGCAGATAGTCGTCGATGTCGCCGCTGCGGGCGGCCTGGGTGAGCTCGGCGCAATGACGGCGGATGGCGCGCAGATTGTTGCCGTTGATGAGTTTGGTGGCAAGCTCGGTGGCCGTGCCTTCCAGGATCGTGCGCACGTCGGTCAGCTGCTGGAAGCGGTCGGCCGAAATCAGCGGCACCTCGACGCTGCCGTTCGGCATCGGGCTCAGCGCCCTCAGCGCCTGCAGCCGCATGAAGGCGCTGCGCACAGGCATGTCGCTGGTGCCGAGCTCCTTGGCGAGCTTGCGCGAGGTCAGCTTCTGGCCAGGCCGGAGCTGACCCGACATCAGCGCCCGCACCAGTTCTAGATAGACTTTTTCATGCAGCGGAACGGTATCGACAGCGGTCAGTCCGAATTGCGATTTGTCGGCCATTTGCGATGAGCTGCTTGATCGGTCCTGAAACTTGTTTCGTCACGATCCGACGCGGGGAATAGCTCGCCGCCGCCGGGATACCTGGCCGATCGTTCGGCCGCACGATAGACGGTGAACGCGAACCGCCGCAAGGGCGGCCGGGAGTTGCTATCCGATCCGCGCGTCGATGATCTCGACGAAGCGCGCGAACAGGCCGGCCTGCGATTTGATCTTCAGCTTGCGGTAGATGTTGCGGCGGTGGACCTTGACGGTTCCCGGCACGATGCGCAGCGCCCTGGCGATCGATTCCGTGGAGTGGCCCTGAAGCACCAGGTCGACGACCTGCTTTTCGCGCGAGGTCAAGGACAGGCTTTTCCAAATATGCGCCCGGTCGAGCTCGTTGGTCATCGCGATGATATCGCCGGAGGGTTGGGCCGCAACGTCGCCTGTAGGCAAAGACGGCCAGCGCTGCTTGCAGAAACCGATCACCGCCGGCGCCATGTCACGCAGTAGCCTGGCATCCGCCGTTCCGAACGGCCCGGTGGCGCGCAGCCGCATCAGCGAGAGCACCAGCGCATCCTTGCCGGCCAGCGGCACGAAGAAGCCGACCTCCTCGGCAAGTCTGGTCTGGCTGTAATAGGAGCGGTAGTATTCGCTGGCATAGAAGCGGTCCGGCGCGAGCTCGCGCATGCGCCAGAAACCCTCCTTGCGCTCGACCGCGGCGTGGTGGAACGGGTCGAGCAGATAGGGCCCTTCCTGATAGAGCGCGACGAAGATGTGGCTTTCGGCCGGCGAGAAGGTCTCGAACAGGAGCGGCGGCCGCGCAGCACCGCGATAGCCGAAGATCACGCAGTGATCGAAACGGACATGCCCGCGCAGCCAGCCGACGATCGCCTTGCCGAAATGGTCGCCGGTCTCGCACGATGCGGCGATCACGGCGGCCAAGGCATTGTAGTCGTCACTGCGGGAGGCAGCCATTCATACCCCTCTAAACGATACAATCGGCTAAATATACCACCTGCGAGGTATATACTAGATGCTGTTGGCTCTGATAGCGTCATGACATTGCCTCACGCTGTCGCTGGAGCCCGTGGCTTGACTGCAGTGCCCGATATCGAATTTCGCGCGGTCACCAAGCGCTATGGCGCCGTCACCGCGGTGAGCGGCATCGACCTTGCCATTCCGCCTTCCGCCTTCGTCGCTTTGCTCGGCCCTTCCGGCTGCGGCAAGACGACCTGCCTGCGCATGATCGGCGGCTTCGAGCAGCCGAGCGAAGGCCAGGTGCTGATCCGCGGCCGCGACATGGCGGGAACGCCGCCCTACCGGCGCCCGGTCAACATGGTGTTCCAGCAATATGCGCTTTTCCCGCATCTCGATGTCGAGGAGAACATCTCCTATGGGCTGCGCCAAGCGAGGCCCAGGCTGTCGTCGCGCGAGATCGCCTTAAGGGCAGGCGAGGCGCTGTCGATGGTGCAGCTCGCCGGCTACGGGCGCCGCAAGATCCACGAGCTTTCCGGCGGCCAGCAGCAGCGCGTGGCGCTCGCCCGTGCACTGGTCAACAAGCCGGCGGTGCTGTTGCTCGACGAGCCGCTGGCGGCGCTCGACAAGAAGCTGCGCACCGACATGCAGATCGAGCTGCAGAACCTGCAGCGCGAGATCGGCATCACCTTCGTGCTGGTCACCCACGACCAGGAGGAGGCTCTGTCGATGAGCGACTTCGTCTGCGTCATGAATGGCGGCCGCGTTGTCCAGCTCGGACAGCCGAGCGAGATCTATGATGAACCGGCCGACCTGTTCGTCGCGGATTTCGTCGGCAAGACCAATCTTCTCAGCGGCAAGGTGGCCGGGCTCTCGGGTGACCTCGTCGATGTCGCGCTTGCAGACGGCACGGTGATTGCAGCGCGGAAGCGGGTGCCGCTCAGCCGCGGCGAGGCCGTCTCTGTCAGCCTGCGGCCGGAATCGCTCAGACTTTCGGCGCCTGGAAGCGGCGCTTTTAAGGGCATAGTGCGCAACCGCATCTTCCTGGGCTCGACGGCGGAATACGCGATCGAGGTCCAGGGCATCGGATCGCTGCTCGCCAAGGCCGACCATGTGATGGGCCAGGGCAATCTCTTCAAGCCGGGCGAACCCGTCGCCATCGGCTTTGCCGCCGGAGCGCCGCTGGCGTTTCCGCACGCCAATAATAACGGGACAAACCAGAGGGAAGACCAACATGCCGAAATCCTATCGTGATGGACTGCCGATAACCCCCGATAAATTCATCGACCAGTTGATGCGCCTGAAGCGCGGTTCGATCAGCCGGCGCGACTTCCTCGGCCTCACCGGCCTTGGTGTCGCCACCGCCGTGATGGCGCGCGAGCTTGGCATCATGCCGACGCCGGCCTATGCCGCAGAGAACCTCGGCGACCGCATGTCGATCGCCACCTGGCCGAACTACCACGACCCGCAGACGTTCGAGAATTTCAAGGCCGAGACGGGCGTCGCCGTCGAGGTCAACGTCTTCGGCTCGAACGAGGAGATGCTGGCCAAGCTGCAGGCCGGCGGCTCGGGCTGGAGCCTGTTCGTGCCGACCAACTACACCATCTCGACCTACAAGAAGCTCGGCATCATCGAGCCGCTGGACATGGCGAAGCTTACGAATTTCGACGGCAAGTCTGAAGATGCGCGCTTCACCGCTGAAGGCACGATCGACGGCACGATCTATGCGGTGCCGAAGAACTGGGGCACGACCGGCTTCGCGGTCAACACCAAGAAGCTCGCGAAGCCGATGTCGAGCTGGAAGGAGTTCTGGGACACGGCCATGGCGGAAGCCGACGGCCGCACCATGGTGCATGACTATCAGCTCACCACCATCGGCAATGCGCTGAAATATTACGGCTATTCGTTCAACTCGCTGAAGCAGGACGAACTCGCCAAGGCCGAAGAGCTGCTGCTCAAGGTCAAACCGCATCTGTTCGCGGTGTCGAGCGACTACCAGCCGGCAATGCGCGCCGGCGATGCCTGGATGACGATGTGCTGGACCAATGACGGGGCACAGCTCCATCGCGACATTCCCGAGATCGCCTATGTGCTCGGCAAGGAGGGCGGCGAGATCTGGACCGACTTCTACGCCATCCCGAAGGATGCGCCGAACAAGCCGGCCGGCTATGCGCTGCTCAATTATCTGATGAACCCGAAGGTGGCGGTGAAGGAGCATCTGGCCAATGGCGCGCCCTCGACCGACGCACGCGTCAACGCGCTGCTGCCCAAGGAAGTGCTCGACAACCCGATCCTCTATCCGGCAGCCGACCTGTTGAAGCCGCTGGAGTTCGGCGCCGCCGCGACGCTCACCGATCCGGGCCGTGCCGAGTTGATGGCGCGCTTCAAGTCGGCTTGAGCGAGACCGGCCACAAACCCGATCCAGACAATGCGACCGGCGGGCAAATGCCCGCCGGCTCCCAACCGGCTTTCTCGATGCGCCGCAGTCTCTTTCGCAAAAACCTCGTGACGGCGCTGCTGCTCGCCCCGGCGGCTGTGTGGCTGGTCGTGTTCCTGGTGCTGCCCTTCGTCGCCATCGCCATTTTCAGCGTCGGCGAGCGGGCGCCGGAGGGCGGCTACCAGGCCGCGCTGACCTTGGCGCAATACGCCAACCTGCCGGCACGGGCGACCGCCTTCTGGAACACCATGGTGCTGGCGCCGGCCGGCGCTTTGGCCTGCCTGCTCGTCGCCTATCCGGTCGCCTATTATCTTGCGCTGCGTGCGCCGCAGCGCTGGCGGCTGATCCTGCTTGCGCTGATCGTCATCCCGTTCTGGACCAGTCTCCTGATGCGCACCTATGCCTGGATGTACATCCTTGGCGGGCGCGGCATCCCGGCTTTGCTCGCCTATGTCGGCATCGAGGATCTGAGGCTGATCAACACGCCGGGGGCGGTGCTGCTCGGCATCGTCTACGGCTACCTGCCGCTGATGATCTTGCCGATCTATGTCAGCCTGGAACGGCTCGACCGGCGCCTGTTGGAGGCCTCGGCCGATCTCGGTGCTACGCCGCTGTCGACCTTCCTCAGCGTAACGCTGAGACTTTCGTTGCCCGGCGTCATGACCGGCTTCTCGCTGGTGATGATCCTGCTACTCGGCGAATATCTGATCCCGACATTGCTCGGCGGCGGCAAGGTGTTCTTCATCGGCAACGCGCTGGTGGACCTCTTTCTGCAGTCGCGCAACTGGCCGTTCGGATCGGCCATCGCCATCACGCTGGTACTGGTCTCGGTGGTGGTGCTGATCGTCGCCAATCGCATCTCGACCCGGCTCTCGGGCGCACGCCGGGTGGACCTGATCTGATGCGCGCCTTCGTCGTCGCCGTCTTTGCCTTCCTCTATCTGCCGATCGCGCTGGTCGTGCTGTTCTCCTTCAATGCCGGCCATCATGCCAGCGAGTTCACCGGCTTTTCCGCGCAGTGGTACGGCAAGGCGCTGTCCAATCCCTTCCTGGTCGAGGCGCTGAAGAACAGCCTGTTCATCGCCACCACCAGCGCGCTGCTCGCGGCCTTCTGCGGCACGGCCGCGGCGCTCGGGCTGCAGCGCGTCGGCACGCGGACGCGGGCGCTCTTCGACGCATTGCTGGGCGCGGCGATCGTCGTGCCGGGCGTCGTCATCGGCATCTCGACGCTGGTGGCGCTGGTGCAGCTCTTCGCCGTCGTCAATCCGTTCCTCGCTTCGCTCTGGCCGACCGACCAGCCGCCGCGGCTTTCGCTGGGCTACGGCTCGATCATCGCAGCGCATGGCCTGTTCTCGATGGCGCTGGTGACGATGATCGTCGGAACGCGGCTGAGCAGCCTAGACCGCAATCTGGTCGAGGCTTCGAGCGATCTCTACGCCACGCCATTGACGACGTTCCGCTCGATCGTGCTGCCGCAGATCATGCCGGCGATAATTGCGGGTTTCCTGCTCGCCTTCACCTTCTCCTTCGACGACTTTATCATCGCCTTCTTCGTCGCCGGCGCTCAGACGACGCTGCCGATCTACGTCTTCGCCTCGATCCGGCGCGGTGTGACGCCGGAGATCAACGCCATCGCGACGATCGTGCTCTGCGCGTCGGTCCTGCTCGTGCTGCTCGCCCAATGGCAGCTCGGCCGACGGAAGCCATCGCCTTGAGAGACCTATCCATGATCTTGAAAGATCGTATCGCCGTAGTAACGGGCGCCGGATCGGGCATCGGCCGCGCCGGCGCCATGATCATGGCGCGGGAAGGGGCAGTCGTGGTGATCGCGGACCGCGACCCGGCGGCCGGCGAAGCCACCGCTTCGGACATCCGCGAAACCGGCGGCCGCGCCGAGGCCGTCGCCACCGATGTCGGCAATGATGCAGCCGTCGAACGCCTCATCGAGGGAACGCTCGGCAGGTATGGCCGGATCGATATCCTGCATAGCCATGCCGGCATCCAGGTGGGCGGCACGCTGACGGAAGTGGGCACCGACGGCATGGACGCTTCGTGGCGGATCAATGTGCGGGCGCAATTCCTGGCGGCCAAGACCGTCATGCCGGCGATGATCGCTCAGGGCGGCGGCGTCATCCTCAACACGGCCTCCAATTCCGGCGTGTTCTACGACCGCGAGATGATCGCCTATGCCACCTCCAAACACGCCGTGGTGGCGATGACCCGGCAGATGTCGCTCGATTATGCCAAGCACAATGTGCGGATCAATGCGCTCTGCCCCGGCTGGGTCGACACGCCGTTCAACGAGCCATTCATCGCACAGATGGGCGGGCGCGATGCGATCGAAAATTATGTCCGCACCAAGATCCCGATGGGGCGCTGGGCGAGCGCGGAGGAGATCGCGGAGGCCATCCTGTTCCTCGTCTCCGATCGCTCCTCATTCATGACCGGCCAGGCGCTGGTGGTCGATGGCGGCGAGAGCATCGGCTGAGGCGCCTTGGCAAATCGCCTACCGGTCGTTGGGATTTCCGAATGCCGGATCGCGGCGCCGCGAGTAGGTGTCGATGCGCGGCAGATCGTCGGCGAATTCCAGCCAAGGCAGGCGAAGGCGCCAATAGGCGTGGGCGTGCGGCTTGAACCGTTCCGGATGATCGAAGAAGCCGATCGTGACATGGAGTTCGTCCCTCAGCCCTTCGTCGCGATAGGTGATCGAAGTGCCGCATTTCTCGCAGAAGGTGCGAACGACACCTTTCGTTCTCGAGAAGCTCCGGGGTTGGCCGCGCGTGAAGCGGAACTGGTCCGGCCGGTAACCGACCCAGATGGTCAGCGGGCTGCCAATCGCGCGGCGGCAGTCATCGTCATGATCGAAGCAGATCCAGAACGGATCGCCCTGCATCTCGGCTGCAACCGCTCCGCAAAAACATGCGCCCGTATCGCTCCTGCTTTCCATCTGATCACTCCTGGTCGTTCGCATATGGGGAACAGTACACACAGGTACGCGGTTCCTTCCGCCCGTTTGGGCCAGCAATGTGCCGCGGTTTCATGGGCGGGCTTGCGCTGCGAGCAACGATCGGCCAAACCATGGATCAGGTTCTCGACAAGGCTTGTCATGCGCGCGGTAGAAAGGCTTTCCCCCACCCGGCCGTTTCCAGTTACGGCCGCAACGGCGCGCGCTTTGGCGGAGCGCCGCTGATCATGCGCTGCTGCCGCCACGAGAACCTGCAGCGCGCGGAGGAGACCAAGGTCGGCTCGCATGTTGTTCGCGACGGCTGGACCGAAGGGGTGCAAGGCGCTCCGCACCCGGCCTTTCGGCCGGTCATCAGGCGGGCGTCCGTCCTCGGATAACGCAGCTTAGATAACGCCCTACCGGAACGGACATGCCCGCCGAAGCGACCTCTCCTTCGTACGGACATGACCAATGCCTGACAATCTGAACACCTCATTTCCCGGCGCAGACACGCAAAGCTGGCTGAAAACGCATGCGATCAACGAAGTCGAGTGCTTCGTGCCGGACGTCAACGGCGTGCTGCGCGGCAAGACCTTGCCAGTCGCCAAATTCCTGAAGTCGCTCGACGACCGCGCGCTCTATCTGCCGAGCAGCGCCTTCCTGGTCGCCATCGATGGCCGCTATTCCGGCTCCATCGACGAAGGCTTCGCCTACCAGGATCCGGACATGCGCATGGTGCCGGATGTTTCGAGCCTATGTCTTGCGCCCGGCAGCGCGGGCCGAGCCTATGTTTTCGCCGACACGTTCCACATAGACGAGCGGCCGTGGATGGCTTCGCCGCGCCATGTGCTGAAAGCCGTGCTCGACCTTTATGAGCGGCGCGGCTGGCGTGCGGTAATGGCGCCCGAGCTCGAATTCTACCTGACGGCGCTCAACCCCAACCCCGATCAGCCTTTGACCGCACCGATCGGGCGCAACGGCCGGCCGGAAAACGTGCAGCATCCCTACGACATGCAGGCATTGGAAGAGTTCGAAGCGGTGACGCGGCAGCTCTATGAGCACGCCGCCATCACCGGATTGCCGGTTGAGACGCTGATCCATGAATCCGGCACGGCGCAGCTTGAGATCAATCTCGTGCATGGCGATCCGCTTACGCTTGCCGATCAGGTGCTTCTGTTCAAGCGTCTGGCGCGGCAGATCGCGCAGGCCAATGGCATGCACGCCACCTTCATGGCCAAGCCGATCGCCGCGCAGGCGGGCAGCGCCATGCATCTGCACATGTCGATCGTCGACCGGAAGGGCGAGCCTCTGTTTGCCGGCGAGGACGGCGAGGACAGCGAGATGTTCTCGCACTTCATCGGTGGCCTGCAGAAATACATCCCTGAGATCATGCCGCTGTTTGCGCCGCATGCGAATTCCTACCGTCGCATCCGGCCCGGCCACAGCGCGCCGGCCAATATCGAATGGTCGCACGACAACCGCTCCTGCGGCCTGCGCGTGCCGCTGGGCGGCCGCGCCGCGCGCCGCATCGAGAACCGGCTGCCGGGGGCGGACGCCAATCCCTACCTTGCCATGGCCGGCTCGCTGATCGCCGGCTATCTCGGCATCGAGGAGAAGCTTGCGCGATCGGAGGAGGCCTTCGGCAACGCCTATAAGAGCAAGAGCACACTGCCGAAGACGATGGAGGAAGCGCTGGATCGTTTCGCCGCTTGCGAGCCCGTGCGGGCGCTGCTCGGCGAGGATTTCTTCCAGACCTATCTGCGCGTGAAGAGCGTTGAGCTCGACCTGTTCCAGAGCGTCGTGACGTCCTGGGAACGCGACCATCTGCTGCTCAAGGTGTGACCATGGCTTTGCGTTCGACAGGTTTCAATTCCGGTCTCGATATCGGCAAGTCCTACTATGTCGCTACCGCCAATCCGGCGCCCGAGCATCTCGCGCTTGCCGCCAATGTCGAGGCCGATCTGGTGGTGGTTGGCGGCGGCTGCACGGGTCTGTCGGCGGCGCTGCATGCGGTCGAACGCGGCCTTAAAGTGGTGCTGCTCGAAGGCGGTAAGATCGGCTGGGGCGCTTCGGGCCGCAATGGCGGCCAGATGATCCCCGGCCTGCGCAAGGGTGCCAGGGGCCTGGTCAGAAGCTTTGGGCCGGAACGGGCAAAGGCGCTGTTCGATCTGGCCTTCGAGGCGCGCGAGCTGGTGCTCGACATCATCGAGCGCTATGGCATCGAATGCGACTTGCGCCAGACCGGCCATCTGGTCGGCGCGGTCAGCGCTTCGGATGTGCGCGACTTCGAAGAAGAGGCCGAATGCCTCGCCAAGGTGATGAACTTCGCCGATGTCGAGATCCTGTCGGCGGCCGAGGCGCGGCGGATGGTCGATACACCCTATCAAGGCGCGGTGTTCGAGCGGCTCGGCGGCCACATGCATCCGCTCAACTACACGCTGGGCCTTGCCCGCGCCGCTGCCGCCGCCGGTGTCGTGATCCATGAGAACTCGGTCGCGGTGCGGCTGGAGCGCGAACCTTCCGTCCGGGTGTTCACCGACGAGGGCTCGGTTCGCGCCAAGCATGTCGTGTTGGCCGGCGATGCGCTGCTGAAAGGGTTGGAGCCGCGTGTCAACAGCCGCATCATGCCGGTCGGCAATTACATCGTCGCCACCGAACCTTTGGGCGAGCGCAATGTCATCCCGGCCAATGTGGCCGTCTCGGACACGTTGTTCGTCGTCAACTACTACCGGATGTCGGCGGACGGACGCCTGCTGTTCGGCGGCGGCGAGCGCTACACGCCGTCGCCGCCGGCCGATATCGCCGGCTTCGTGCGGCCGCATATGGAACAGACCTTTCCGCAGCTCAAGGGCTGCCGCATCGATCATGCCTGGGGCGGTCTGGTGTCCATCACCACGTCGCGCCTGCCGCATGTCGGCCACTATGGGGAGGTCTATTTCGCGCATGGCTATTCCGGCAAGGGCGTCATCCTGTCGACGCTGTCCGGCAAGCTCTTGGCGGAAGCGATCACGGGCGATGCCTCGCGGCTCGACCTGTTCTCGACTTTGACGCCGCTTCCGTTCCCGGGCGGCACGGCGCTGCGCGGGCCGCTCTATGTGCTCGGCATGTTGTGGTACGCGATGCGCGATCGGCTCAGACACTGACACTGGCTTTCCTGTCCCCGGCGTGGCTAATGTCTCCGCGCTAGGGACGAGGACCCGTCGCCGTCAGCGTTTCCGCCGCCGCCGCAAGCTCGCGGCCGCAACCAAGGAAGACCGATGAACATCGAGCCAGGCCGACTGACCAAGAAAGAGCGCCATGAGCTGATCCTGTCGGAGGTTCGGCGCTCGGCCTCGATCCGCATCTCGAGGCTTGCGCATCGCATTGGGGTCGCCGGCGAGACCATCCGCCGCGACCTGATCGAGCTCGGCGAAGCAGGGCTCATCAATCGCACCTATGGCGGCGCCACCATTTCGCTGGTGACGTCGGAACCGGTGATCGCCGAACGCGGCCTCACCATGATGGAGGAGCGGGCCCGCATCGGTCGCGGCGCCGCCGGACTGATCGGGAAAGGCCGCATCGTGATGATCGATGGCGGATCGACCACCTATGAGGTCGCGCGCAGCCTGTCGCAGCTCGGACGGGACCTGACGATCATCACCAACTCCGTCGGCGTCGCTTCGGTAGCCGGCGCCAATCCGGGCTTCCGCGTCATCCTTTGCCCGGGAACCTATGACAGCCGCGAGGCCGCCGTGCTCGGCGAGGACACGGTGGAATTCGTGCGCCGCTACAATGCCGACGTCGCCATCATCGGCGCCTCGGCGCTGAATGCCGAAGGGCCAAGCGACATGATCTCGGGCGCGGCGGCGGTGAAGCGGGCGATGATGGGACGATCGCTGTCGACGATGCTGGTCGTGACCAACGACAAGTTCGGCCGCAGCGGCCTCGAACGCATCTGCGCGCTGAGCGAGATTTCGGATGTCGTCACCGATCGCGAGCCGGCACCGGCGCTGCGCGTGGCGATCGACGAAGCGGGCGGTGAGCTGCACGTCTTTGCCGAAAGCTGAATAGATACCGGTTAAGCGTCGCGGTTTGTCAGCGCGATGTGGCAGCAGCCGGAGCCATGGCCCGGCGTCCAGGTGACATTGTCGAAGCGTACGCCGGTCGCCTCGAACAGGCCGCGATCGAAGGCGCCGGCGATGCGGCAGAGCGTGGCGAGTTTTTCTTCATCGACGCCGGCCTCAACCCAGGCATCCTTCAGCGGGCAGCGCTTGACTTTTAAGGCGATGTGGCCAGGCCCGCGCTCGACATCGGTCGGATAGATCCGGCCGCCATCCGGGCTGACGGCGAGGAACGCCTCGCCGATTGCCGGCGCGTCGTTGGGGCCGAAATCGGCGAAAGCGGCTGCCGCGACTTCCCGGCCGCGTTTCTCGATCGTGCGGATCATGACCGCTTCGGCCTTCTCGGCACCGAGCTCGGCGGTCAGCTCGTCGAGGAAGAGACGATAGAGGTCGGCGCGGTTGCGGAATGCGGAGTCGAGCTCACGCGACAGTTTTTCTGCCCTGGCTGCTTCGGGATCGATCATGCTGTGTCCTGATTTTGTTTTCCCATGCTCTTGTCCGCAAACCGGGTCCCACTTTGCGGGATCATGGTCGGTTCCTGGTCAATCTTGGCGTCGCCGCCACCAGCGCCTTGCCGATCGCCGATTGCGGGTTGACGATGACGGCGCGGGCATCGCCGCTCTCGGCGATCCGGCCGGCATCGAGGATGACGACGCGGTGCGCCACGGCACGGATGACGCCAAGGTCATGCGAAATGAACAGATAGGCGATCCGTTCCTGCCTTTGCAGGTCGAGCAGCAATTCCAGGATCTGGGCGCGCACCGAAACATCGAGCGCCGACACGGCTTCGTCGAGCACGATCAGCGACGGCCGCGTGGCGATGGCGCGGGCGATCGCCACGCGCTGGCGCTGGCCGCCGGAAATCTCATGGATGGCGCGCGCGGCAAGGGCGGGATCGAGGCCGACGCGCTCCAGCAGCGCCGCGATATGGCGGGGGCGCTCGGCGCGCGAGGCAAGTCCATGAATGCGCAGGGGATCGTCAAGCACGCGCGCCACGGTGGCGCGCGGATTGAAGGCGGCGAGCGGATCCTGGAACACCATCTGGAGACGGGCGCGGCGCGCGCGCAGCGCAGCGCCCGACAGCGCGAGGAAATCCGCGCCTTCGAAGTCGATGCGACCGGCATCGGGCTCGATCAGCCGCAGTACCAGCCTGGCGATGGTGGATTTGCCGCTGCCGGAGGGGCCGGCGAGCGCCAGCGTCTCCGCCGGGCCGATCTCGAAGGAGACGTCGTCGACTGCAGCAAACGGTTTGCCGCCACGATGGTAGCGCTTGGCGAGATTGGAGACGGCAAGCACGCTCATGCCGAGGCGCCTCGGCGATCAAGCAGCGGCTCGGCGTCGAGGCCGAGATGGGCATCAAGCAGCGCGCGCGTATAGGCATGGCGCGGCGCGTTGAGGATCTGGTCGGTCTCGCCAAGTTCGATCAGCTCGCCGTGGCGCAGCACCACGATGCGATCGGCAAGCGCGGCGGCGAGTGCGATGTCGTGGCTGATGAAAAGCAGCGTCATGCCGTCCTCGGCCACCAGCCGGCGGATCAGCGCGACGATCTCGGCCTGCACGATGGTGTCGAGCGCGCTGGTCGCTTCGTCGGCGATCAAGAGTTTTGGTCCAGCGGCGATTGCCGCAGCAATGGCCACGCGCTGCTTCTGGCCGCCGGAGAGCTGGTGCGGGTAGGTGTGGAAGGCCGAGTCCGGGTGAGGGAGGCGGATGCGTTCGAGGAGGGTTTTGGCTTTCGTACATGAGTCTCGCCAGCTGAGCTTGAGATGCGTGCGGACGACTTCGGCGATCTGCCTGCCGACGGGCATCACGGGGTCGAGGCTGGAGGAGGGGTCCTGGAAGACGAAGCCGATGTCGCGGCCGAGGAGGGGTGTTTGGTTTCCGTCAACCGCAGATGGTTGGCGTTCCGGTGTGACGGAATGAGACTCCTGTAGTTGGCGTGCTGACCACTCAATCGTTCCGGCGATCACAGCACCCCTCGCCAACAACCCCGCAACCGCCAGCGCCAGCGTGCTCTTGCCCGAACCGCTTTCGCCGATGATCGCCAGGCGCTCTCCGGCCTTCACATCCAGGCTGATGCCCTTCAGCGCCGGCACCTCCACACCGTCATGCCGGTACCGCACCGACAGATCGCGAATCCAAAGCAGCGCGGTCACGACAGGCTCCTGCGCACCGCGGTGCTTTCCACCACGCCTTCGCCGGCCAGATAGACGCCAAGCACGGTCAGCACCAGCGCGATACCGGGAACGACCGACAGGAAAGGTGCGGTGCGCAGCACCGTACGCCCCTCGGCGATCATGCCGCCCCAAGTGACACGGTTGGGATCGCCAAGGCCAAGAAAGGACAGCGCGGCCTCGGTGAGGATCGCGGCCGCCACGATCACCGAGGACAGCGCCAGCACCGGCGGCAAGGCGTTGGGGAGCACCTCGCGAAAGGCGATTTCGAGCGGGTGCATGCCGACGACGCGCGCGCCGGCGACATAGTCGCGTTCGCGGATCGACAGCACTTCCGCGCGGGCGACGCGCGCGGGTCCGGTCCAGGCGCCGAGCGCGATCGCGGTGACGACGACGCCGAGCGAAGGTCCGACGACGCTGACGAAGGCGAGCGCCAGCAGAAAACTCGGCACGGTCTGGAAGGCATCGGTGATGCGCATCAGCACTTCGCCGACAAGGCCGCCGGCAAAGCCGGCCAAAGTGCCGACCACCGCGCCGATCAGGAGCGCCGCGGCGGCGGCCGCCAACCCCACCGCCAGCGAGGTGCGGGCGCCATGGAACAGCTCGGCCAGCACGTCGCGGCCGAGCCGGTCGGTACCGAGCGGCAGCGACCAGTCCTGGAAAGGCGGCAGCAGCGCCGGGCCGGCGATCGCTTGTGGATCGCCGGGAAACAGCAGCGGCGCCGCCAACGCCATCGCGGCCAGCAGGGCGAGGATAAGCGCGCCGACGATTGCCTCCGGCGTGCGGAAGAAGCGGCGCAGGCGGCTCATGCGCTTGCCTCGCCGGCGCCGACGCGCGGATCAAGGACAGCGTAGACGAGATCGACCAGGAGGTTGATGACGACGACCAGTACGGCGCTCACCAGGATGATGCCGAGCAGCAGCGGCGTATCGCGTCCGGCGACGGCTTCCTGCGCCAGCCGGCCGAGGCCGGGCACGGCAAAGACGCTTTCGATGACGACGCTGCCGCCCAACATTTGCGCCGATTGCAGGCCGAGCATGGTGACCAATGGCAGGAGCGCGTTGCGGGCGACATGGGCAAGCACGATGCGGCGACGGGGCAGGCCTCTAGCGCGGGCGGCGAGGATAAAGTCCTGCCGCCAGGCCTCGGCCATGCCGGCGCGCATCATGCGCAGATAGAGCGCCAGATAGATGAAGCCGAGCGCCGACACCGGCAGCACCAGATGGGTGGCGATGTCGGCGGCGCGCGCCAGCCCGGTTTTGCCGGAGGCGATGGTCTCGATGCCGCCGATCGGCAACCAGCGCAAATCGACGGCGAAGACGACGATGAGCACCAAGCCGAGCCAGAAGCCGGGCACGGCATAGAGCGCCAGTGAGCCGATGGAGAGGAAGCGGTCGCGGATGCTGCCAGGCCGCGCACCGGCATAGATGCCGAGCGCCGAGCCGAGGCCGAAGGAGAGCGCGGTGGCGCTGCCCATCAGGATCAGCGTGGTCGGCAGGCGTTCGAGGATGACGTCGCGGATGGGCCGCGAGAAGGTGACGGACTGGCCAAGGTCGAGATGCAGCAGCGCCCAGAGATAATTGGCGAGGCGCGTCAACTCCGACTGGTCGAGGCCCCAGCGGTGGCGCAGCAGTTCGATCATGCCGGCGTCGCCGCCGGTCGAGACGATATAGGCATCGACGGCATCGCCGGGGGCGGCTTCGAGCAGCAGGAAGCTGCCGATGACGACGATAAGGAGCACGAAGACGCTGCCGACGAGGCGGCGGCGCAGGAGGCGGAGGGCGCGGGTCATGCGCGCCTCGGGAGATTAGCGATGCCCTGGCTAGGAATGCGCCCAGGCACCCCCCTCTGTCCTGCCGGACATCTCCCCCGCAAGGGGGGAGATTGGATGTCATCATAGGCTTCGCCAATCTCCAGCGTTGCAGAACTGGCGGGACAGAGAAGCTGCTGATCTCCCCCCTTGCGGGGGAGATGTCCGGC
>NZ_JAIUHG010000047.1 GCF_020164955.1 Mesorhizobium sp. CA8 | reverse complement strand
CCAAAAGCCAAAACGGAGCGAGGCCTCGCGACCAAATCGCTCCGCGAGCCTGTCCTCGCTAACTGCGCAACAGGCCCACAAGGGGAGAAGGGAACTTGCGCTAACCTCAAAACCTCTCCAGCCTCGCCCGCACTTTCGCCAGAAACGCCGCCCTGCTCTTCGGCGTCGAGGAATCCATCAAATAATGCGCCAGGAAAAACGTCTTGCAGCGCGTGGCGCACAGCGCCCGCATGCCGCGTAAAATGGTCTTGCGTCCCGGCTGCCCGACGACCACGCTCCACCAGGTCGGCGCGCCGCAGGTGGTGATGACGCCGACCCTGGTGACGTGCCGCATCAGCGACGTGATCCGCCCCTTGCCGGCCGGCAGCTTGAAGGCGATGTCGGTGGCCCAGACCCGGTCGAACCAGCCCTTCAGCATCGCCGGCAACCCGTACCACCAGGTCGGATAGATGAAGAGGATCGCCTGCGCCCATTGCAGATGCTCGAAATGCGGCTTGAGTGCCGGATCTTCCGGCGCGTGGTCATTGTAGAAGCGCCGCTCCTCGCAGCTCATCACCGGATCGAAATTCTCGGCATAAAGGTCGAGCAGCCGCACGTCCCAGCCCCGTCCTTTCAGCACCTCCATCGCCATGTCGCGGATAGCCGCGCAATAGCTTTCAGGCACCGGATGGCAATAGACCACCAGCACGCGCATCAGAACGCGTCCATCGTGCCCGCGACCTTCGCCATGAAGGCGTTGCGCGTCCGGTCGGTCGAAAAGTTCATCGAATAATGCGCGAGATAGGAGACGGGAGCGCCTGGCTTGATGGTCGCCCGCAGCATGCGCTTGACGATCTTGCGCGGCGGGTCGCCCATCAGCATGGCGCGAAAGCGGCTGCCGCCGTAGGTGGTGATGGCCGCGAGCTTGCGGATGTTGTGCAGTGTCGGCTGCACTTTGCCGTCGACCAGCTTGAATGACACGCCGGGCAGGAAGACGCGGTCGAAGAAACCTTTCAGGATCGCCGGATAGCCGTAATTCCAGACCGGGAAAGACAGCACCAGCGCCTCGGCATTCTTCAGCCTTTCGACGTAGCCGGCGACCGCGTCGTCCGGCCCGCGCGGGTCGTGGTAGCCGAGCCGCTCGGCGCGCGTCATCCGCGGATCGAAATCCTCGGCATAGAGGTCGCAGTCGTCGACCGCATGCCCGCCCGCGGCGAGGCGCTCGACGATCGTCTTGTGCAGGCCGGCGTTGAAGCTGGTCTCCACCGGATGAGCGTAAAGCACGAGGATGTTCACGGTAGGATATCTCTGAGGTCAGCGCGAAGCACGCTCATCGCAAATCACCCCGCCTTTTGCAGCCCCTTGAACAGAAAGGACTTGCCGGAGCGATAATCATAGTCCGGGTTTTCCCAGGCGATCATCTTGCCGGGATTGAGCAGCCCTTGCGGATCGGTCTCGCGCTTGAAGGCGAGCTGGATCTCGTCGGTCTGCTTCATACCGCCCTCTTCCAGCGTGTAGCGGTGCGGGTTGAAGATCCAGCAGCCATTGTCCTCATGGATGCGGATGATCTCGTCGAGCCGCTCTTCCGTGGTGTAGCGGACCAGTGGCAGGCCGGCGGCGCCGATCGCGCCATCGAAGCGGATGAATTCGAGATGCGCTGGCACCTCATCGCCGAAGCGGTCGACCATCGCCTTGACGTGCGCAAGGTGATCCGGCGACGGATAGCGCGCCTGCAGATAAGTGATCGTCGGATCGACCCTGATGGCGCGCAGCGTCGTGTGGTTCCAGGTCAGCTCATAGGCCGGCGGCAATCCCTTCAGGTCGGTCTCGAGGTCAGCCATGAAGACAATTTCGCCTTTGCTGGCCCGGACAAACGCAAGGAATGCATCCATCGCATGCGGAGCGATCATGCACACCACGATGCTCTGTTCGCGCCGGAAGAACTTCTGGTGCCGTTTGAAATAATCGTAAGGGATGGGCGCCGAAATCGGCGTGATCAGCTTCGCCAGAATGCCGTCCTGCATAGCCAGGTCGTTGCCGAAGCCGGCCGCGTCCATGAAATCGTCGAAACCGACGATGACGTCGATCCAGTCGTAGGAGGCCGTCAGCGGCATCTCGACCTCGGTGATGATACCGTTGGTACCATAGGCGTGCATGACCTTGAGCACATCCTCGCCCGTGAGTTCCATGACACGGGGCTCGGCCTCCATCGTCACGGTCCTCAGCCGGATGACATTGCCCAGGTCGCGCAAGCCGCCCCAGCGGATCGAGCCGACGCCGCCTGAGCCGCCGGCCACGAAGCCGCCGACCGAAGCGGTATTGTAAGTCGATGGCGACATGCGCAGCTCCTGCCCGGAATGCGCCCGCGTCGCCCTGTCGATCTCTGCCAGCACCGCGCCCGGCCCGGTCACCACACGCCCCGGCGCGATCGTCTTGATCTCGTTCATCTCGGCGAGGTTCAGCACCACGCCGCCCGACAGCGGCATCGCCTGCCCGTAATTGCCGGTGCCGCTGCCGCGCGGCGTCACCGGGATGCCGTGGCGGTGGCAGGCGGCGAGCACGCGGATCACCTCGCTCTCATTCTTCGGCGTGACGATCAGGTCGCCGGTTATATGGTCGAGCTGCTTCTTGAGCACCGGGCTGTACCAGTAGAAGTCGCGACTCTTCTGCTGGACGATCGCCGGATGGTCGTCGACCTTGATCCCGTCGAGATCGCGCTTCAGCGCTGCGATATTCATCATCACACCATCAATTCGTCGAGTTCGGCATAGTCGGGCAGTTGGCGTTCGATCGCCCTTCCCTCGCGCACCACGATGCGATCCGATTCGGGCCTCGACAGCAATTCCGTCCAGCTGCGTCCCTTGAAGACGATGAAATCGGCTGGGCCGCCGACGGCAAGCGTGCCGGCGCCTTCGAGCCGCATCACCTCGCCAGGCGTTGCCGCCACCGCCCTGGGCCAGTCGCCGACCGGATGGTCGAAATGCAGGATGCGCGTCGCCATGCGGTAGACCTCCAGCATATCGAGATCGCCATAGGCGTAGAACGGGTCGCGCGTGTTGTCGGAAGCGACCGCCACCTTGATGCCGCGCACCTTCATCTCGTGCAGCAGCGTCACGCCGCGCCAGCGCGGGGTGGTGTGGTTGTTGCGGCGGTCTTGCAGATAGAGATTGCACATCGGCAGCGACACCACGGCGAGCCGCGCCTTCGCCACCTTGTCCAGCGTGTCGAGAACGTCGAGGTCCGGCTGGCGCGACAGCGAGCAGCAATGGCCGACCAGGATGTTGCCCTCGAAACTGTTCCACAGCGACGCCTCGGCGATCTTCTTCAACGAGATGGCCGCGACATCGTCGGTCTCGTCGGCATGGAAATCGAGATCGAGCCCATGCTCGATTGCCTGGGCGAACACATGGTCGAGCAGTTCCTCGAGATCGGGCACCATGTAGGTGACGACGCCGAGCACGCCCTTGGCCGCGGCGACGCGCTTCGCCAACCGTTCGAACCAGGCCTTGTCGCGCACGCCTTCGATGCCGAGCAGGCAGGCTGCCTGCAGCTCGATGCGCCCGCGCCATTTTTCCCGCATCGCCTCGAACACCGGCCAGGAGATCTCCTCCTGCGGCGGCACGCTGTCGAGATGCGTGCGCACGGCCTTGGTGCCATGCGCGTAGGCTGAACGCAGCGAGAAATCCATGCGGCGCGCCACATCCTCGGCGCTCCAGCGCGCGGCGCGGTCGGCGCCGGTGGCATTGAGCGCGCCCATGAAGGTGCCGTCTGGATTGGGTTTCCGCGGCCAGATATGGCCCTTGTCGATATGAGTGTGGCAATCGACGAAACACGGCAGCACGATGCGGCCGGCAAGATCGATCGCGTTGGGCTGCGACTTCGACTTGGCATGGGCGACGATGCTCGCGATCTTGCCGTCGGCGACGGCCAGCTCAGCCAGTGCGAAACCGTCCGCGTCGAACGGTGCTGCAAGGCCGGGCGTCAGCGACCGATGAACACGGGCATTGGCAAGCCGGTAGGAACCAGAGGCAGGTATCAAGATCTGGTCCTCTTCGCGATTTTCCCTGGTGCCAACCTAGCGCTCCTGTTTCAGCGCGCTCTCGTGCCAGCGGCGCAGGATGAGATGTGACACCAGCGACAGCACCAGGAAGATCAGGATGCCGGTGAGCGAGATCAGGATCAGCGCCGCGAACAGGCGCGGCGCGTTGAGCCGGTAGCCGGCCTCGATGATGCGGGACGCGAGTCCGGACGACTGCCCTTGCGCGCCGGCGACGAATTCCGCCACCACCGCGCCGATCAGCGACAAGCCGCCGGCGATCTTCAGCCCGCCGAGGAAATAGGGCATCGCCGCCGGCAGGCGCAGATAGCGCAATTGCTGCCAGCGCGTCGCGCCGTTGAGCTTGAACAGGTCGCGCAGATTGCGGTCGACCGAGTTCAGGCCGAGCGTGGTGTTGGAGAGGATCGGAAAGAAGGCGACGATCCAGGCGCAGAGCAGCAGTTTGACGGTCTGGTTGTCCACATAGATGTTGATCAATGGGAAGATGGCGACGATCGGCGTCACCTGCAGCACGATGGCGAAGGGGAAGAACGACATCTCCACCCATTTCGACTGCGCGAACAGCACCGCCAGCCCGACGCCGCCGATGACGGCGAGAGCCAAGCTGAGAAAGGTGATTCTGAGCGTCACCAAGAGCGAGGAGAACAGCAGCCCGGCGTCGCTGTGCAGCGTCTGCAGCACCACGCCCGGCCGCGGCAGGATATATTGCGGGATCGCGTTCCACACGCAGATGCGGTCCCACAGCACGATCGCCACCACCATGATCGCCAGCGGCAGCACCCATTTGCCGATGCGCTCCAGCCGCTCCTGGCGGGCGCGGCGCGCCTCTTCGGGATCGAGCGTCAGGACATTGTCTTCAATGGCCGTCATGGTGGGACCCGGCAGTTGAGTTGATGGCGTCGACCAGCACGTCCGATGCCTGCCGGCAAAGCGCGGCATAGCCCGGCGAGGTGCGGAACGCCTCGTCACGCGGATAGGGCGCGCTGATGGGGAGTTCGCCATGGACGCGGCCCGGCCGCGCGGCCATGACGACGACGCGGCTGGACAGGAACACGCTTTCGAAGACGCTGTGGGTGACGAAGACGACGGTGAAGCGCTCGTCCTGCCACAGCTCCAGAAGGTCGTTGTTGAGCTTGAAGCGGGTGATCTCGTCAAGCGCGGCGAACGGCTCGTCCATCAGAAGGATGCGCGGCTTCGTCACCATGGCCCGCGCGATCGAGACGCGCATCTTCATGCCGCCGGAAAGCTCGCGCGGCACGGCGTTCTCGAAGCCGGTGAGATGGACGCGCGACAGCATCTCCATCACGGCCGGCTCCGCCTTGGCGCGCGACACGCCCTTGAGCCTCAGAGGCAGCCAGACATTGTCGAAGACGCTTGCCCAAGGCAGCAGCGTCGGCTCCTGGAAGACGAAGCCGATATTCGAGCGGTCGATCGCGCCGCGCCAGTCAAGCTGGCCGGAGGTCGGCGTCGAGAGACCCGCGATCAGCCGCAGCGCCGTCGACTTGCCGCAGCCGGAGGGGCCGAGCAGGCTCAGGAAATCGCCTTCGCGGATCGCCAGGTCGACCTTGCTCAGCGCCGTCACGCCATTGGAAAAGACCTTGCCGACATTGCGCAATGCCAGCAGCATCGGAGCCTCGCCCGATGCCGCCGGCGTCTCAGCCACTTTCTCCTGGATCATCTCAGGCCGGCCGCCTTACTTCTTCAGCTCCAGCCCGACACCTTTGTTGATGAAGGCCAGCGTATAGGCCTTCTTGATGTCGAGGCCCGGCTGCGCGACCTTGGCCTTGACCATCTTGTCGTAGAAGCTCTGGATGCGGGCTTCGTTCATCGTGCCGATGCCGAGCTTTTCCGAATCGCCCGAATCGACAATGCCGAACTTCTTCAACTGCTCGATCGAGAAGGCGATCTGCTCATCCGTCATGTCGGGATTGTCCTTCTTGATCATGTCGTTGGCGGCCTTGTTGTCGCCATAGAGGTACTTGTACCAGCCCTTGGCCGAGCCATCGACAAAGCACTGCACCACCTCCGGCCGCTTGTCGATCGTATCCTGCATCACCTCGATGGTCGTCGCATAGGTGTCCCAGCCATTGTCGGCAAGCAGGAACTGGTTCGGCGTGAAGCCTCCCTGCTTCTGCACCGCGAACGGCTCGGAGGTCACATAGCCTTGCTGGATCGACTTCTTGTTGGCGATGAAGGGCGCCGGATTGAACGTGTAGGGCACGCGCTTGGCGGCGTCGAAGCCGAGATCGGTGACCATCCACTGGAAGAAGGTCTGCGCGCCTTCGTCACCCATGATGTACTGGTCGGCGTTCTTCAGGTCTTCCCACTTGTCCAGCCCCTCTCCCGGATGGGACATGATGACCTGCGGGTCCTTCTGGAAATCGGCGGCAACAACGCGCATCGGAATACCTTGCTGCACGGCGTCGAAGGCCGACAGCAGGTTGCCGCCCATGTAGAAATCGATCTTGCCCGCAAGCAGCATCGGCCGGCCGCTGACCTGCGGGCCGCCCTGCATGATGGTCACATCGAGGCCGCAGGCGGCATAGGTGCCGTCGGCGATCGCCTGATAGTAGCCGCCATGTTCCGGCTCGGCCAGCCAGTTGGTGCCGAACGTCACCTTCTCGTTCGCAGCAGCAGTCAGCGTGCCCGCCACCAGCAGGACGGCGGCGCCCGCCAAAATCTTTCCTTGTCCGATCATAAACATCACCCTCTCTTGGCCCGGGCGCGCGACGCGCAGGGCTCAACACCATCGATTCAAGAAGCAAGACACATGCCACCGCCTGGGCCGCCTGCTTGTGCGGCAGTCATTGCCGAGACCGGACGGGTCATGCCGTACGCGAGGCATCGTGCCTATTTTTTGGACGCCTGTCCATAATCGCTCCTAGCGGCATCCACGGCATCTTGAATGTTTCATGAATCCGCCACTAGGCTGTCGGCGGACAGGAGAATGCCATGCTCAAATACCTCGCCCCCAAATCGATCAAGCCGCCTTTCGCCCGCTACAGCCACGGCGTCGAAATACCCGCCGGAAAGCGCCTGGTGCTGTGCTCGGGGCAGCTGGGCATCGGCCCCGACGATGCCGTGCCGGAGGATGCCGGGGCACAGACGGAGCTTTGCTTCAAGAACATCGCCGCGATCCTCAGCGAAGCCGGGCTGACCTTGAACGACACCGTGCGCATCAACGCCTTCGTCACCGATCGTGCGCATCTGCAGGCCTATATGGATGTCCGCAACCGGCTCTTTTCCGATCCGGCGCCGGCCTCCACATTGATCATCGTCGCAGGCTTCGCCCGCCCGGAATTCAAGGTCGAGGTCGAAGTTCTGGCAGCCGGCTAGCTGTTGCCGGGAATAGCCTCTAGACCTCGGGCCGGACAGCAGACCAATCGGGAGACGAAAAGTGACGACAAGACGTGTGTGGTGGGGCGACTACCGGACGACGGAATATGCCTCGATCGACGCCGAAGCGACTATCGCCGTACTGCCGGTGGCGGCGATCGAGCAGCATGGCCCTCACCTTCCGGTCTCGACCGACACCTCGATCATGATCGGCATGCTGGAGACGGTGATCGCGCGCCTGCCCGACGATCTCGACATCCGCATCCTGCCGGTGCAGGCGATCGGCAAGTCGAACGAGCACCTGCATGCGCCGGGAACGCTCACCTTGCCCGCCACCACCTTGGTCGACGCCTGGACCGAACTCGGCCTGTCGGTCGCCCGCGCCGGGGTGAGAAAGCTGATCGTCGTGAATTCGCATGGCGGCAATGAAGAGATCATGGGCATCATTTCGCGCGAATTGCGCGTGCGCGCCAAAATGCTGTCCGTGAAGACGAGCTGGCAGCGGTTCGGCCGCCCGGCCGGCATGTACACCGAGCTGGAGGACCGTCACGGCGTCCATGGCGGCGATGTCGAGACCTCGCTGATGCTGCACTTCCGGCCCGATCTCGTCGACATGAGCAAGGCGGAGAATTTCGTCTCCAATGTCGGCCGCGCCGAAAAGGAATTCGCCCTGCTGCGCCACACCGGAACGCACGCATTCGCCTGGATCGCCAGCGACCTCAATCCGAACGGCGTGGTCGGCGACGCTTCGATCGCCACGGCCGAGAAGGGCCGCCTGACGGCGGAAATGCAGGCCGACGGCTTTATCAGCCTGGTCAGGGATGTGCGCAAGGCGAGGCTTGCCGAGTGGCTGTCGTAGCGGCTGGTCCGCTTTGACTTACGTTTCGATTCCCAGTTCGAAGGGTATCCCTTCGAACGCGTCGGCTCCGCGCCCGATCGCCTCGATCGCCGCGATCATGCGGCCGTCGCGCTGAAGCAGCGTGTCGGCGACTGCGATCAGCCGTGGATTGGGCGTAGCCGTCGGCGAGAGGAAGCGCAGCGTCCGAGCGAGTTCCATCTCGTCACGCTTGGGCGCCAGCGCCGCGGCGATGATGTAGGCCGAGGCCGTCGAGCGGCTGACGCCGGCATAGCAATGCACCACCAGCGGCTTCACGCGGTCCCAGCGATAGGCGAAATCGAGCAAGGCCCGCACATGCTCCTCGCCCGGGATGGTCATACCCTCCTGCGCCACGGCGATATCATGCATGACGAGATGCAGATGGTTTTCCGCCAGGATCGAGGCCGGTCGGGTCACCTCCGTCCCGGCGGCAAGCAACGACAGCAACCGCTGCGCACCGGTTCTTGCCACGGTTTCGTCGACCTTCGACAGCGAACAGACATGGATCATTGCCCGATCTCCTTCGGCGCATCTTTGCGCCGCGCGGCCCAGGCGGCAAGTGCGCCTTCAAGTCGCTGCCATTCCGCTTCGCTGCCCGGCAGACCGACACGCAGCACTTGAGGCCGCTCGGCAAAATGACGGACCAGCACACCGCGCCCACCAAGTGCCGAAAACAGGGTTGAGGCCTCGACAAACGACAAATAGCGGAACAGGCTGGTTCCGCCGGCGACCGGAACATCGAATCGGCCAAGCAGCGCGTCGAGCCGCCCGGCATCCCGCGCCAGACGTTGCCGCATATCGGCCTGCCACTTTGCATCCGACAAGGCGCGGATGCCATATTCGAGCGCCGGGCCGGCCACCGCCCAGGGCCCCAGTTGCGCGTCCAGCCGCTTGGCCGTCAGCGGATCCGCCAATGCGAAGCCGAGTCTCACACCCGCAAGGCCGAAGAACTTGCCGAACGAGCGCAGCACGACGATGCCGCCCGCCCCGAGGTCGCCGGCAAGGCTTTGCTCGATCGGGCCGACATCCATGAAGGCTTCGTCGACGACGAGCAGCCCGCCTTTGGCGCGAAGCCGCGCCGTGAGATCGAGCAGGCGCGGCTTTTCGATCACCCGCCCGTCCGGATTGTTGGGATTGACCAGCACCGCAAGGTCCGCCTCGGCCAGCGCGTCGAAATCGCTGACTTCCGCGACGGCATGGCCGGCGATAGCCGCGGCCCGGGCGTGTTCTGCATAGGTCGGCCCAAGCACCAGCGCCTTGCCCGGCCGCACCAGCGAGGCGACGCGCGGCAGGAGAATCTGCGTGCCGGGCGCCGCCGCCACATGCATCGCCGAAGGCGCGCCATAGGCCGAAGCCGCAATTTCGGCCAATTCGCGCAGTTGTCCTGCCTCCGGCAATCGGGACAGGGCGGTGGCGGGCAGGTCGAAAAGCGGGTAGGAGTGCGGATTGATACCTGTCGAGAGGTCCACGAAAGGTTGTGGCGCATGAGGAAAAAGCGTGCTTGCCCGGCCAAGGCTGCCGCCATGATCAACCGCTGCGATCGCGCCGCTTAGAAGCTTCATGTCTGTCCTGATCGCTTTCCTGTCACTCGCCGTCGAACGCGCCCTCGGCTATCCGGACTGGCTGTTCAACGCCATCGGCCATCCGGTAACCTGGATCGGCAGGCTGATATCCTTTCTCGATCGCCGGCTCAACCGCGCCACCGATTCCGACGAATTGCGTCGCCGCCGCGGCGTCCAGGCCTTGCTCGTCATTCTGCTGGTGCCTGGGCTCATCGGCCTGGCGCTGCACGTTCTGCTGTGGATGATGTTCCCGACAGGTCTCGTCATCGCCGCCATCCTCGGTTCCACGCTGCTGTCGCAAAAAAGCCTCGCCGAGCATGTCGAGGACGTCGCCGACGCGCTGGAGACCGGCGGCCTGACGCTCGCCCGCATCGCCGTGTCGCGCATTGTCGGCCGCGATCCGGAAAAATTGGACAAAGCAGGTGTCGCCCGCGCGGCGATCGAAAGCCTGGCCGAAAATTTTTCGGACGGCATCGTCGCGCCCGCCTTCTGGACCGGCATCGGCGGCCTTGGCGGAGGTGCTACCTACAAGGCCGCCAACACCGCCGATTCGATGATCGGCCACCGTACGCCGAAATACGAAGCCTTTGGCCGTGCGGCTGCCCGTTTCGACGATCTCATCAATCTGCCCGCATCGCGGCTCACCGGCCTGCTTATCGTGCTGGCGGCCTTTCTCGTCCCGGGCGCCGATCCGCGTGGCGCCTGGCAGGTGATGCGACGCGACGCGAGGAAACATCGTTCGCCAAACGCGGGCTGGCCGGAAGCTGCGATGGCCGGCGCGCTGGGACTGTCCCTCGCCGGACCGCGCAGCTATGGCGGCGAAGTCGTCGAGGATGCCTTCATGGGCGAAGGCGGCCGCCGCGAGGCCGAAAGCACCGACGTCCGACAAGCGTTGAAACTCTACCGCATCGCGGACTGGCTGCTGCTTGGCCTGTTTGCGGTCGTCTCGGCGATCGTGATCTATCTGACCATCTTGATCAGCGGCTGAGGCGCCTCAAAATTCAATGCCCTGCTGCGCCTTCACGCCGGCGGAGAAATGGTGCTTGGTCAGCCCCATTTCGGTGACGAGGTCGGCGGCCTCGACAAGCAGCGGCTTGGCGTTGCGGCCGGTGACGATCACATGCAGATCGTCCCGGCGTGCCTTCAGCGCCGCGACCACCTTTTCCAGATCGAGATAATCGTAGCGCAGCGCGATGTTGAGCTCGTCGAGCACCACGAGGCTGATCGAGGAATCGGCCATCAGCTCGAGCGCCTTGGCCCAGGCGGCCTCGGCGGCGGCGATGTCGCGCTTCAGATCCTGCGTTTCCCAGGTGAAGCCCTCGCCCATCGCGTGCCAGACGACGCGGTCGCCGAAAGCCGCGAAAGCGTTCTTTTCGCCGGTATGCCATTTGCCCTTGATGAATTGGACGACGCCGACACGCTTGCCATAACCCAGCATTCTCAGCGCCAGGCCGAAGGCGGCCGTGGTCTTGCCCTTGCCCGGCCCGGTGTTGACGATCAGCAGTCCTTTCTCGATCGTCTTGCCGGCCACCTCGGCATCCTGCACTGCCTTGCGCTTGGCCATCTTGGCGCGGTGGCGCTCGGCGTCCTTCTCCTCGATTTCAGCCATGTCATTTCACCTTGAGCGGCAGCCCCGCCACCATCATGAGAACGCTGTCGGCTGTCGCCGCGACCTGCTGGTTGAGCCTGCCCGCGGCGTCGCGGAACCGGCGCGCCAGCGCGTTGTCGGGCACGATGCCGAGCCCGACTTCGTTTGAGACCACGAACCACGGCCCGCGCGGCCGCGACATCGTATCCTTGAGCCGCCGGCATTCGGCCTCGACATCATGTCCGGCCAGCATGTGGTTGGTGAGCCACAGCGTCAGGCAATCGATCAGAACAGGCTGGTGATCCGGCAAAGCCTCGATTGCGCCGACCAGACCGAGCGGCGCATCGACGGTGACCCAACCTTCGCCGCGCCGCGACCGATGCAGCGCAATGCGCTCGCGCATCTCGTCGTCATAAGCCTGTGCCGTGGCAATGTAGGTCCAGGGCGACGGATTAGCGGTCGTCAGGCTCTCGGCATGCGAGCTCTTGCCCGAACGGGCACCGCCCAGGATGAAGGTCAGCTTCCGGTCGGAAGCTCTATTGCCGCTCGCAGCCGTCGCGCCGGTCATTCCTGCCTTCACCTTTGGATGAACATTGTCGTGGCCATCGGGCCGCCGGCGCGACTTTAGGCAGAAGCCCTGCTGCCGGCAAACCAAATTCCGCCACCGCGCAGCGCGATTGCGGCACTGCTCATGGCTGCTGCGGGCCGGCAATCCGGACGGCGACCAGCTGCTGCAACCGCCACAGATGCCCATCATGGATGCCGCGCTGCTCTAGATTCTTTACCGTATTGTAGAGATAGTCGGCGCCCGAGCCCCAATGGCCGCAGGATGTCGCAAGCCTCTCCACCACCTCGTCCTCGCTGAGGGGCCCCGCATAAGTTGTCCCGTTGCGATTGATGACGAAAGCCAGCGCACGCAACGGTCCCTTGTCGGTCGAGAGCTGCAGAAGGCGCGGCCAGTAGCTTGTCGGCTTCAATGTCATTTCGCGCCGGAAAAGCTTGTCCAGCCCTTGCCTTCGGTTATTCTCGGCCAGCCGGAAAGCAACCCCTTTGCACTGGCCTCCGCGATCGAGCGCCATCATAAGGCCGGGTTGCTCCTTGGTGCCGCGCCAGCGCGTCATCTTCATGCAGAACGAGCGGTGCCAGCCGCGCGCAAGCGCTACGCATTCCTCGGTGTGCTCGATCTCAGGCTTCCAGATGAGCGATCCATAGCCGAACAGCCAGAGCGGCTCCGTCGCCGGAAGCTCGGCCTCGAACGCATCGAGCATCGCCTCGTAGTCGCTGTCATCCAGATGCGCCGCATCGGGATCCGGTCCCGCATCCTCGACCGTGCGGAAGCAGCGGGCAACCAGTTCCTCGGTAAGCGACATGGTTCTTGGCAGCATGCGCGCGACCTTAAGGTTCCTGCGCGACCGAAACAATGCGGCCGCCTCGCGATTGACAACCCCTTGGCCTGGGTGTCGGCTGTCGCCGAAGCATTCCAGGAAAAGTGCGCGACAGTTTTCCGTCCGGAATTGCGTAAAAACAAAGAATTAGAGCAGGTCAGCGATCCCATCGAGCGCTGAACGGCTCGATCAGGGAGGAGCCGATGCAGCCCGATCCGAGCGAACGCGCCCCTTACAATTTCCATGATTGGGTGCGCGGCCGTCACGCAGCGTTCAGAACGCCTTCGGCAGATAGCGCCAGGTGACGAAGCCGCAAAAGGCGGCCAGGATGCCGAGCGTGACGAACACCGAGCCCAGCCCGAAGAAGGTGAGCACCACCGAATAGACCAGCGGCGGCGTCAGTTCGGAGAAATCGAGATAGGTGCGGTAGACCGCCGCCATCTGCGCCTTCTCGTAAGCGCGCACCGAGCGCATGAAGGCGGTCGAGCCGAGCGCGTCGAGGGCGATGGTGAAGAGCGCGCCGCAGAGCAGCAGCGCGCCGGTGAAGAGCGGCGCGGCCTCGCCGACGCCGCCCGCGGCAAACAACATCGCCGCCATAGCGAAATAGGCGAAAGTCATGACCTTGCGCCCGCCGAAGCGCTTGCCGGCCCTGCCCCAGAAGATCGCCACGAACAGAAGCGCATTGCCGGCCGAAACCAGCAAGCCGCCGGCAAGCTCGCCCTGGCCGGTGATCACCATGAACAGCGGGCCATAGACGAAGAACGTCGTCCAGAAGCAGGAGCGGCCGAAGGCGATCAGCCAGGCAAGCCTGAGCCTTGGCTGCTTCACGAAGCGGCCGATATTGGCGAGCGGATTGGCCGGACGCGACTTGCCGGGCCGGATCGACTGGTTGTCGCTCAGCCGGTAGAACCAGAACAGGCAGAGCAGCGCGAAGGCAAACACGACGACCGCGCCATGCGCGGCATAGATGCCGAAATGCGTGTAAAGGAAAATGCCGAGCGTCGGCCCGCCCGTCCAAGCGAACATCGACCAGGCCATGCGCAGCGATTCCGCCTGCATGAAGTCGGTCTTGCGGATGTGATCCATGATGTAGAGGTTGAGCGTGATCGACAGCGCGCTCGCCCCCATCACGCGGCAGAGCATGCCGGCAATCTGTCCAGGCAGCGTGTGGGTGACGAAGAAGGCGGAGCCGATCGCCAGCAGCATGCAGCCGGCCGTGTAGACCCAGCGCCGCGCGAAGCGGCGGATGAGCATCGGCATGAACAGCGTGACCGAAAGACCCATCAGCGACACAATCGTGTAGAGGATCGAGACGATCCGCTCATTGTGCAGGATCTCGTAGGCCTGGATCGGGATCACGCTGGAGATCGTGGCGCGGGCGAAGGATTCCACTGCATAGAGCGAGGCGAAGGTACGCGCATCCGCCGGCCGCAAAGCCGGAAGCCAGATCGGATGGCGCACATGGGTGGACATCGGCCCTCCGGGACGTGAATCACGCGGTTAAATCTGGCCGGACCAGCTGCCGGCCAGTAGCAGGAAACCGACCCCGACGGGCCGAAAAGCGAAGCCTGCTAAAGGCTTTCCGCCTCTGGCCCAAGGGTGAATTTCATGACTGCCATGAAATGCATTGATGGCCGCCTGCTTCTGTCGTCCACTTGAACCGTGATAGTCGTTTGGCAGGACTGAATCGGATCGAAATGATGAGCCTTCAAACGACGAGCGCCCCTGTTCAGGACGCGCCAAAGCACGGCCGCATCCAGGGCATCGACATCCTGCGCGGCATCGCGCTGATCGCGATGGCGAGCTACCACTTCACTTGGGATCTCGAAAATTTCGGCTACACCGCGCCCGGCCTCACCGCTTTCGGCTGGTGGAAACTTTACGCACGCTGCATTGCCTCGACCTTCCTGTTCCTGGTCGGCGTCAGCCTCTTCCTCGCCCACGGCCGTCATATCCGCTGGCCAGGCTTCTGGAGGCGCTTTGCCATGGTCGCCGTGGCGGCGATCGCCATTTCGACGGTGACTTATTTCGTCACTCCCGATGGTTTCATCTTTTTCGGCATCCTGCATGAGATCGCGCTGGCGAGCTTGCTCGGCCTCGCCTTTCTCAGGCTGCCCTGGCTGTTGACGGCGATCATTGCCGTGGCGGTGATTGCAGCCCCCTATTATCTGCGGTCGGAGTTCTTCGACCATCCGGCGCTGTGGTGGGTGGGCCTTTCCGCCACCAACCCGCGTTCCAATGACTACGTACCGCTTTTCCCGTGGTTTGGCCCCGTGCTTGCCGGCATCGCGACGGTGAAACTCGCTTCCGCCACTGGCCTGCTCGCCCGTCTGGGAACATGGCTGCCCGGCCGCTGGTCGAAGCCGCTGACCTTCATCGGCCGGCACAGCCTCGCCTTCTACCTCATCCACCAGCCGCTTCTGTTCGGCTCGGTGTGGCTGTTCTCGCAGGTCATGCCCGCCGCCCCTCAGGACAGGGAGGCCGGCTTCCTGCCGGCTTGCCAGGCGCAGTGCGAACAGCAGCGGGACAGCAAGTTCTGCACCAGCTATTGTGGCTGCATGCTGGATACGCTGAAGGGGGAAGGGTCTCTCGACAAGCTCTACGCCAACGATCAGTCCAGCGTCTGGAAATCGCATCTGGCCGACCTCGCGGAAACCTGCACCGCCGCGACCGAGGACAAGATGGAAGGAGGACAGCAATGACAGGCATCGCAAAGCCCAGACACGGGATCGTTCCCTGGCCGCCGGTGATCTATGTCGTGGCGATCGCTCTCAGCGTCGTCCTCGGCATGCTCTACCCGCTGCCCTGGATCGGCGACATCTTCGGCGATCTCATGTTCGGCGTCGGCTGGGTGACGCTGTTCGGCGTCGCCATGCTCTGGATTACGGCCATCCGCGCCATGATGCGAGCGAAAACGACATTCGACCCCAATGCCGAGCCCGATCACCTGGTGACGTCAGGCCCCTTCGGCATCACCCGCAACCCGATGTATCTCGCCAACACGCTGCTGCTGATCGGCGTCGCCCTCATCACCGGCATCGCATGGTTCCTGCTCTTTGCCTTTCTCGCCGCCTTCGCGACGCAGAAGCTGGCGATCGAGAAGGAAGAAAAGATCCTCGGGGCGAAGTTCGGCAAGAAATACCGCGACTACGCCAAGCGGGTCCGGCGCTGGATTTGAGGCCGCCTCGCTTGGATCGGTCGCGGGGTCAAGCGTCGTTAGAGGGTGGGCTAGCGTGCTTCGCCTTTAGCTAGCCGCAGCGCGTCTCCCGTCGTCATTCTATGGCGAAGCAAGGAGCGAAGCGACGCGCGCAGACCATAGAATCCATTCCGTGACATCAAGGCGTTGCAACGGTGCAGACTTCTGCTCCGCTGCGCCCTTCGATCGAGGTCACGGAATGGATCCTCGGGTCTACGCGTCCGCTTCGCCCGTGGATGACGAAGCTGAGAGGCACCGGCTAATCTCGAACGTTTGCGATAGTTGCCCTGCAAATCCCCTGCTCACCGCGCTTCACGTATTCACACCCAGCTCGGCCAGCCGCTCGACGCAGGATTCTTCGGCCTGGTCCAACTCGGCCAGCGTCTCTTCCAGGTCGCGCCGCTTCTGGCGCAGGTCCTCGCGTTTCTCCTCGATGCGCTTGATCATCAGCTTGAGCTGGCCGACCTCGCCGGGCGGCTCCTTGTACATCTGGATGATCTCGCGGATCTCGTTGATCGAGAAGCCGAGCCTTTTTCCCCGCATGATCTGACGGATGAGATGCCGGTCGGACGGCCGAAACAGCCGAGTGCGGCCGCGCCTTACAGGCTGCACCAGCCCCTCGTCCTCGTAAAAACGCAATGTCCGTGTCGACACGTCGAACTCACGCGTCAGCTCGGTGATCGTGTAATATTCCCGCATTCCCGCTCCCAAGCCCGGGCATCGCCGCTTGAAGCGTCGCCCTTCCTCCGATGATACCATCCGCGCCGGAATCGGCACGTAACCCCGAGGGCAACCTCGCACGGCATTTACGTAAAAGTCAATTAACGCCGGCCCGTTGATTTAGGGAACTCTAAACCACCACGTCGCCAGCCCCAAGAAGGCAAAGAAACCGACGCAGTCGGTGACCGTGGTGACGAAGACGGCGGAAGCCACCGCCGGATCAATCTTGAGGCGGTCGAGGACCAGCGGGATGAGTATCCCGGCAAGCGCAGCCGCAAACATGTTGATGATCATCGCCGCCGCGATGATGCCGCCCAGATTGGGATCGCGGAACCAGAAACCGGCCACCATGCCGATGAGCACAGCAAACACCACGCCGTTGACGAAACCGACACCGAGCTCGCGGCGGACGATGCGAGCGGCGTTGTAGATATCGAGGTCCCTGGTTGCCAGCGCGCGCACGGTGACGGTCATGGTCTGCGAGCCGGCATTGCCGCCCATTCCGGCGACGATCGGCATCAGCACGGCAAGCGCCACGATATGCTCGATCGTGCGGTCGAACAGGCCGATAACCGAAGCGGCGAGGAAGGCAGTCACAAGATTGACCAGCAGCCAGGGCACGCGCGAGCGCGATGTGGCGAGCACCGTGTCCGACAGTTCTTCATCGCCGACGCCGCCCATACGCAAAAGGTCTTCTTCCGCCTCTTCCTGGATGACGTCGACCACGTCGTCGATGGTGAGCACGCCGACCAGCCGCCCGTTTTCGTCGACCACGGCGGCGGAGAGCAGGTTGTACTGCTCGAACTCGCGCGCCGCCTCTTCCTGGTCCATCGTGGCCGGGATCGCGTGCAGGGTCTCATGCATGACCTGCTCGACCTTGACCGCGCGCTTGCTGCGCAGGATCTGGTCGAGATCGATGGCGCCGAGCAGCTTGAAACTCGGATCGATGACGAAGATCTGGCTGAAGCGCTCGGGCAGGTTCTTGTCCTCGCGCATGTAGTCGATGGTCTGGCCGATCGTCCAGAACGGCGGCACGGCGACAAACTCGGTCTGCATGCGCCGGCCGGCGGTCTCTTCCGGATAGTCGAGCGCGCGCCTGAGCCTGATGCGCTCGGTGAAAGGCAGCTGCGACAGGATCTCGTCCTGGTCTTCCTTCTCGAGGTCCTCGAGGATGTAGACCGCGTCGTCGGAGTCGAGCTCCTGCACCGCCTGCGCGATCTGTGCATTGGGCAGGTTGTCGACGATATCGAGGCGGATCGCCTCGTCGACTTCGGTCAGCGCGGAGAAGTCGAAATCGGAGCCGAGCAGCTCCACGAGCGCGCGGCGCTGTTCAGGATGAAGCGCCTCCAGCACGTCGCCGAGTTCCGATTGGTGCAGGTCGTCGACTTCGCGCTTGAGGGTGATCGTGTCGCGGTCGGCGATCGCCGCGCCGATCTGAGCGAGGAAGGAGGCGCGCACGGCGCCGTCCTCGCCATAGATGTCCGCGTGGCGCTCCTCGGCGGGCGCGGCGCCGGTCGTCTGTCTGTCCTGGCTTTCCACCAGCGCCTCCCGCAACGAGGAAATCCCGAAATGAGGTCTAGTGCATGATCCCGGAAAGTGGAAACCGCTTTTCGGGAAATCCAAACCTGAGCGGGAGATAGCGCGGCAGTAGGATTCGTCTTGGAAAGACGTCGCGCTAGCGCGCGGAATAGCCAAGGAAATGTGACGGTCGCCTTCGCCCCGCAACTTCTCGGAAGCAGCGCGCGGCGCCCGCGCCGCAGATACGACAATCGCTTCAGCCGGCGCGACAGCGCATGTCGCTGGGGAAAGAGCACCCCTTCCCTATTGAGGCAGAATTGTCATGATGCATGATCCAGCAGATCAGCGCATCGCCAAATGCTCCGAGGACAAACGCTGCCCTTGAACATCAAGTCTGGAAAGACGAGCGAAGGAAATGCCGACCGGCGCGTTCGTGTGGTCGTCGCCGAACGCAATCCTTTCGTCGTGTCGGCGCTGCGCGAGATGCTGGAATGCGACGGCCGCTTCGATCTGCTCGGTGTCGTGCACAGCGGCGCGCAATTCCTGGAACTGGCGGCCGCCACGCAATTCGATGTCGCCGTCGTCGGCTGGAAGCTCGCCGACATGGATGGCGCCGATGTGCTTACGGAAGTTCAGAGCCGCGAGCTTGGCGTGCGCATCACGATCTTTTCCAACGACCACGACATCGGAATCCTGAAGCAGTGCGTACGCCTCGGCGCTCAAGGGTACTGCTTCCAGTTCGACGATCCGCCGGTCATCTTCGAGACGATCTTGGCGGTCGCCCACGGGCGCATCTGCATTCCGTATATCGACATCAACAAGGTCAATGACACGCCCTTGTCCCGCCTCACCGTGCGCGAGCGCGAATTGCTGGCGGTGCTTTCTGACGGCTGGACCAATTTGCAGATCGCAACGCGGACCGGAATTTCCGAGAACACGGTGAAGTATCACCTGAAGAACCTCTACGACAAGCTGGACGTCCGCAACCGCGCCATGGCCGTCGCGCTCTATTCGAGCGAAAAACGCCGCACCTCCAAATCACCTATCGGGTAGGCCAACCGGGTAGGATCATCCCACCCGCAAGGGCCAACAACTTACCCGGCAAGGTGTTGTTGCCGAGCCTCGCCGAGACGAGACTTCCTCCACAATCTCAATCGATCGGAGGAGTTTCGCGCATGGCTGGGTTTACCCATCTCTTTATCCCAGGACCCACCAACATTCCGGAACAGGTCCGGCAGGCCATGAACCTGCCGATGGAGGATATGCGCGCCTCCTCTTTCCCCAACCTGACGCTACCGCTGTTCGAGGACATCAAGCGGGTCTTCAAGAACGAGACCGGCCGCGTCTTCATCTATCCCTCTTCTGGCACCGGCGCCTGGGAAGCGGCGATGACCAATGTGCTCAGCCCTGGCGACAAGGTGCTGATGTCGCGCTTCGGCCAGTTCTCGCATCTGTGGGTCGACATGGCCGAGCGGCTCGGCTTCGATGTCGATGTCATC
>NZ_JAIUHG010000046.1 GCF_020164955.1 Mesorhizobium sp. CA8 | reverse complement strand
AACCATCGAGGCAACCGAATGCAAGAACTACTTCGAAAACGCCGGATACGCTTTCGTCAAAACATGAAAGACTCTAGTCTTATCCATCATTGTAAATACTGAGAAAATCCCGCCAACCTGCTTTTCGATCCTGGGCTTCGCCGGAACATGCTCCGGCCCGCGCGTTAAACGCCAACCACAAGCGCTCCGCCGGTCAGGCCGGCTCCAGCCGCTGTGAGTAGCAATTTCTCGCCAGGCTGAAAGGGATCGGCACGGGACGCGACCGACAGTGACAACGGAATCGTTGCGGCTGACGAATTGCCGTATTCGGCGATGGTTTTGACCATCCGCTCATCGGCAATGCCGAGCGACTTGCCGACCGCGTTGAAGATGCGGGCGTTCGCCTGGTGCGGCACGAAACGGGCGACTTCCGACGCCGAAAGACTGGCCGCAGCCAACGCTTCCGTGGAACAGCGGCTCATCATCTCGACAGCCCTGGCGAAGACTTCACGGCCATTCGCGATGGTCATACGGGTTTCGGCGACGTCGATCTCTTCCGCGAAGGGACGGTTGCTGCCGCCCGCCGGAACGTGGATCAGGCCGTAAGCCGAACCGTCCGAGGCAAATGAGGAGCCGAGGATGCCGTGGCCGGGATCGCTGGACGGGGCGAGCACGACCGCGCCCGCAGCATCGGCGAACAGCACGGCGCTAGCCCGCTCGGCCGGGTTGATCCGGCGGCTCAGTATGTTGGCTGCAATGACGACGGCCGGCTTGTTGTGCAGGCGCACGAAGCCGTCGGCGAAGGTCATGGCATAGATGAATCCGGCGCAGGCGCCCGCCAGGTCGACCCCGCCGGCCTTTTCGAGGCCGAGCCTGTGCGCCACCAACGGCGCGCTCGGCGGCAGCAGATGGTCAGGCGTCGAAGTCGCCAGAAGCAGCAGGCCGATCTCGTTGCGGTCGACGCCAGCGGCCCGCAGCGCTATGTCGCCCGCCTTTGCTGCCAGTCCGGACAGCGTGTCGCCGGGTTCCGCGCAGAAACGCGAGCGAATGCCGGTTCGCCCCTCGATCCAGCCGGCCTCCAGCCCCAGGCTTGCCTCGATTTCGGCATTGCCGACCTTTCGAGCCGGCACGTGATGGCCAAGGCCTATGATGCGCGCCGTGCGGTTCATCTTTTGCCGCCCGCAAGCCCGGCCGCCTCGTCTATTGTCGCGTAGAGACGGTCGAGCTCGCCCGACGTCACGCAATAGGGCGGCAGCGCATAGATAACGTTGCCAAGGGGTCTCACCAGTAATCCGCGCTCGAGGCAGAAGGCGCGCAGTTTCGGGCCGACCTCCGCGAGATAGCCGGCGTTGCCGACACTGAGGTCGAGGGCGGCGATGGTGCCGGTCGTGCGCACATTCTCGAAACGCGGGTCCTGGCTGAATTGTGCAACCTTTTCCGCCTGTATCTGCGACAGGACGGCGACGTGTTCCGCCACGGGTTCGTTACGCCACATGCCGACATTCGCCAGTGCGGCCGCGCAGGCGATCGGGTTCGCCGTGTACGAGCTAGAATGAAAGAACGTCCTGGCCCGATCCTGGGAATAATGTGCACGAAAAATCGCGTCGGTGGCGAGCGTCGCCGCGAGCGGCAATGAGCCGCCGGTCAGCCCCTTGGACGTGCACAATATGTCGGGCGCGATCGCAGCCTGCTCGCAGGCGAACATGGTGCCGGTGCGGCCCCAGCCGGTCATGACTTCGTCGGCGATAAAAAGCGTTTCGGAGCGCTCGGCAATGCGCTTGAGTTCGGCGAGAACTGAAGCCGGGTACATCAGCATACCGCCGGCGCCGAGCACCAGCGGCTCGACAATCAATGCGGCAACCTCTCGGTCGCGCGCCAGCCGTTCGAAGGCATCGAGCGTTTCCTGCTCGCGGCCGGCGGCAGGGAAGGGGATGGTGTCGACCTCAAACAGCAGAGGCTCGTAAGCGGCGTTGAAAACGCCGCGCGCCCCGACGCTCATCGTGCCGATGGTGTCGCCGTGATAGCTGTGCTCCATGACGACGATGCGCGAGCGCGGCGTGCCGTTGTTGCGGTGAAAGCCGAGCGCCATTTTCAGCGCCACCTCGACGCTGGTCGAGCCGCTGTCGGAGAAGAAGACCCAGTCGAGGCCCGCTGGTGTCATTTCGACCAGCGCTGAAGCCAATCGCTCGGCCGGCTCGTGGCTGAGGCCGGCGAAGATCACCTGGTCGAGTGTTTCGGTGGCGTTGCGGATCGCCTCCACGATCTTCGGATGGCGGTGGCCGTGGGTGATGACCCACCAGGAGGAGATCGCATCGAGGATGCGCTTGCCTTCCCGCGTCTCGACGTAGGCGCCTTCGGTGCGCGCGATCATCGGCGGCGCCGGCTCGGTAGCATGTTGGGTGAAGGGATGCCAGACAGCGGAGCGGCTCATGCTCGGATCTCCATGAAGTCGGCGATTTTAAATGCGGCCTGCATAGCCGCGGAAAGCACCTCAGGCGTCAGTGGGTCGAGACGCGGCAGGCGGCCAAGCATACGTACGTTGCCCATTTCGGCGATCGTCCTTTGCGTATCGGCCATCTCGTCGCCGATGAAGGCGATGCCAAGCAAAGGGATGGAGCGGACACGCAAAGCCTCGACCGAAAGCAGGGTGTGGTTGATCGTGCCGAGGCCGGTGCGGGCGCAAAGAATGACCGGTAGTTGCCATTCCCGGAAAATATCGATGAACCTTGTCTGCCGATTGAGCGGCACCATCAGCCCGCCGGCTCCTTCGATGATGAGCGGGCCAGGCAACTCCGATAGCGAGAGCTTCGCAGCCTCGATCGCGACGCCGTCGATTTCGGCAGACCGATGCGGCGATAAAGGGGTTTTCAGACGGTAGACTTCCGGCAGGACGCGCCCCGAAGGTAGGCCAGAAAGCCGGGCAACGACTTCGCTGTCGGTCTCCTCGTCGAGACCCGACTGAACCGGCTTCCAGTAGAAGCCGTCGAGCAAGCCCGCAAGACCGGCCGCAAACACAGTTTTGCCGATTCCGGTGTCGGTGCCGGTCACGATGAAGCGCGCCGTCATTGCCTGCGCGCCCATTCCTCGGAAAGCGCATCGAACAGCGCCGAGACGTCGTCCTCGCCGACATTCAGCGTCAGCGAGATCCTGAGCCTTGCCGTGCCTTCTGGTACCGTCGGCGGGCGGATGCCGCGCACATCGAAGCCGCGCGCTTGCAAAGCCTGCGCCAGAGTCATGGTGCGGGCATTGTCGCCGACGACGACCGGCAGGATCTGCGAACCGCTCACAGGCAAGCCAAGCTCCTCGGCTCTCTTGCCTGCAAGCGCGGCCAGCCCTGCCAGCCGTTCGCGGCGCTCGGGCTCGTCAGCGACGATGTCGAGCGCCGTTGCCGCCGCCACGGCCATCAGCGGCGAGGGCGCGGTGGCGTAGATGAACGGGCGGCAGCGGTTGACGAGATAGTCGCATAGCGCCGCCGGCGCGGTAACCAGCGCGCCGGATGCGCCAAGCGCCTTGCCGCAGGTGTGCAGCACAACGACGTTGTCGCGGCCTTCGAGGTCGTGCGCGAAACCGCGCCCATCCGGGCCGTAGACGCCGGTGGCATGCGCCTCGTCGACAAACAGGAATGCGTCGTGGCGGTCCGCGACCGCGATCAGTTCAGCGATCGGAGCCCGGTCACCATCCATGCTGTAGAGGCTCTCGACCACGATCCAGGGTCGGCCGGTCCCACCCAATGCCCGCCAGGCTACGATGGCGTCGTCCACAGCGCCCGCATCATTGTGCGCAACTACCACGGCTTCTGCGCGGGTGACCCCCGCGCCCTCATGCGCGCTGGAATGGATGAGCTCGTCCAGCACGACCAGATCGCCCTTCTGGGGCAAAGTCGTGAGCACCGCGAAATTGGCGATGTAGCCGCCGCCGAAAAACAGCGCGCGCTCAGCTCCGAAAAACTCGGCCGCCTTGGCTTCGAGCGCCTCGTGCTCGGGATCGTTGCCGCGCAGCAGCCGCGAGCCCGTCGCCCCGACGGGCGTGCCAGCAGCGAGCGCCGCTGCGACCGCCTCCGCTATTCGCTTCGAGCGCGCCAAGCCCAGATAGTCGTTGGAGGCGAAGTCGAGACCCGAGCGGGGGCCCAAGGTCCGCAATCGGCCCTTGCGGGCCAGCCCACGCAGGCTGGCGTCGTAACGCTCGAGCAAAGCTCGCCCGTTCACTCCCGCTCCATCGGCTTGATGCCCAGCCGGCGGAACAGCGCACTGTCCTTATCCTCGCCCGGATTCTCGGCGGTCAGCAATGTGTCACCGACAAAGATCGAGTTGGCGCCGGCGAAGAAGCACAGCGCCTGCATCTCGTCACTCATCGCCGTGCGGCCGGCCGAGAGCCGCACATGCGACGCCGGCATCATGATGCGGGCGAGCGCGATGGTGCGCACGAATTCGATCGGTTCGATGGAGGCGGCCTCGCCAAGCGGCGTGCCCTCGATCGGGATAAGCATATTGATCGGCACGCTGTCGGGCGGCTCCGGCAGGTTGGCCAAAGTCACCAGCATGTCGATGCGGTCGGCCTTTTCCTCGCCCATGCCGACGATGCCGCCGCAGCAGACCTTGATGCCGCTGTCGCGGACGTTGGCCAGCGTGTCGAGCCGGTCGGCGAAGGTCCGGGTCGAGATGATCTCGCTGTAGTAGCGCTCGGAGGTGTCGATGTTGTGGTTGTAATAATCGAGGCCGGCCTGCTTGAGCCGCTGCGCCTGATCTAAGTCGAGCATGCCGAGCGTCATACAGGTCTCCATGCCGAGCGCCTTCACGCCCTCGACCATGGCGACCACCGCATCCATGTCGCGCTCCTTGGGGCTGCGCCATGCGGCCCCCATGCAATAGCGCGTGGCGCCGGCGTCGCGCGCCTTCCTGGCCTCGGCGATGACGCGCTGAACCTCCATCAGCTTCGAGGCCTTGAGGCCTGACTGATGATGCGAGGACTGGCTGCAATAGCCGCAATCCTCGGGACAGCCACCAGTCTTGATCGAAAGCAGGCGCGACAGCTGCACCCTGTTGGGATCGAAATTCTCGCGTTGGATCGTCTGGGCTCGGAAGAGCAGGTCGTTGAAGGGCAGGTCGTAAACTGCCTGTGCCGTATCCCGGTCCCAATGTGGGAAGCTTGGGTTGATCGCCCCAACGGTCTTGTCCAAATGTGGCTGCGGGTTCATTCCACCTCCGCTTCGAGGGTTCCACTGGCGGCCACCAATTGGAGTGCCCGCCGGGGCCAATTCTATTTGGCAACAAGCGCGGGTATTGGGAGCGGCTTGTTAGCGACGTCGAGTATCGAAAAGCTGTAGCATCCGGCTGCATCGCGCTCGACGGAGTAGGTCAGGCGGTCGACGACGCGATTGTTCTTGTCGAAAGTCAGTACGCGCGGCTTGAGCGCGGTCAACTCCCTCTCGTGCACGTAGACCGAGTTGCAGATGATGACCTGATCGCCCGGCTGGCAGGTGCGGGCCGCGGCGCCATTAAGGATGCAACAGCGCGATCCGCGCTCGCCGAGTATGACATAGGTCGAGATCCGGGCGCCGGAGTGTTTGTTCCAGATCTCGACGAATTCCATCGGCAGGACGCCCGCCTCCTCGCAATGGTCGGGATCGAGCGTGATCGAGCCATGGTAGTCGAGGTTAGCCTCGGTGACATGGATGCCGTGCAGCTTGCCGGAAACGATTTTACGCATTTCTCTTCCTCCAGAACGGCTTGCAATCCTGTGCCACCTGTGTGTCGCGTGCTCGGTCGTCCTCGCCGCCTATCGCGTGGGTTTCTTCGCTCTGAGCGTATGAACGCTCCCTTCTGATCTCGTCACAGGATTGGGTGAAGGCGGCGTCCAGTAGGCAACCGAGGGTTTCCAGTCCGTGAGAGGCAGCCATCTGGCGCAGTTCGTCGAGCCGGCAGACGATAAAGCCAAGTGCTTCCATGCGGTCTTTTGTTTGCTCCTGGCCTGTTGCGCCGTCCTCGCCAGTCGAACTGTTTGGTCGTGCAGCTAGCAGGCTTGCGTCGGCGGTCGACGGAACTGACGACGTGCTGGCGCAAGTTAGTTTGCGGCCAAAGGAGTTCCTGCGATTCCGGTTCATGTCCTCTCCCTCAGTTCAGATGCCTGCTGCAATTCCGGTCGGCGGGCATATCGAGGCCGATGTCGAGGATGGGAGCGCTGTGGGTGAGCCAGCCGACCGAGATAAGGTCGACGCCGGTCGCCGCAATTGCCGGAGCCGTTTTCGGTGTCACCCGACCCGACGCCTCGGTGATAGTCCGGCCGCCGACCATCGCCACGGCCTGGGCGAGGTCCTGGAGGGACATGTTGTCGAAGAGCACCGCGTCGACTCCAGCCTTGAGCGCCATCTCGAGCTGGTTCAGCGTGTCGACTTCGACCTCGATCTTCACCATATGGCCAACCGCGCCGCGCGCGCGCTCGATTGCGGTGCGGATGTCGCCGGCAACGGCGATGTGGTTGTCCTTGATGAGCACGGCGTCGTCGAGCGCGAAGCGGTGATTGGCGCCGCCGCCTGCGCGCACCGCATATTTTTCCAAGGCACGCAGGCCGGGTGTCGTCTTTCGCGTGCATACGATCTTTGCATTATGGCCGCGCACCGCGTTTACGAGCGCCGCTGTAGCCGTTGCAATGCCGCTTAGCTTGCACAGGAAATTGAGCGCCGTCCGCTCGGCCGTTAGCAGGCTGCGCGCCGGCCCGTTCACAATCGCAATGGTTTCTCCGGCCGACACTTTGCCGCCCTCGGGACACCGCAACTGCATGTTGATTCCGGGATCGACCAGCAGGAAGGCAAACATGACCAGATCGAGCCCGGCAACAACGCCGGCGTGCCTGGCATTCAGCGCAAATGTGGCTTTTCGATCGGCCGGGATGATTGAGTCGCTGGTGATGTCGCCGGCTCTGCCCAGATCTTCCAGAAGGGCACTGCGCACAATCGGTTCCATGATGATCTGGGGAAGCGGTGAAAGTGAAGTCATATTTAACGGCTCCGTTCGGCTGCTTGCCAGTTGAGCGCGACGGCAGTCTCGAAGGCGCTGCAGAGCGTCAGCCGAGAGGGGAGGGCGCTAGCCTCGCGCGTTGGGAAATCGGATCGAAAATGCGATCCACGGCTCTCCTGGCGCCGAAGGGCGGCGGTCGCGATCAGCAGTGCCACAAGGGCCGGGTCGGCCGCCGCCGTCTCGCCAACGGCGATCGGCAACAGTGTCGCAACTGCTGCGCGCAGAGCGGTTCCGTGGCGGATAATACCCAGCGCATTGGAGACGAGTTGGCGAATGGAAGAAGGGTCCGGACGCACCGGAACGGTTTCGGGAAGCCTTGGCCACTGCCAGCCGGAGTATGTGCCGGCGACACTTGCCGCCACCCAGGCGGCGGTCGCAACGGCTTCGGTCAGAGAGTTGCTGGCCAGCCGGTTGGCGCCGTGCAGCCCGGTGCACGCGACCTCGCCACAGGCCCAGAGCCCGCCAACGGAACTACGCCCCTCGACGTCGACGGCCACTCCGCCCATGTGATAGTGGGCCGCAGGACGCACCGGGATCGGCTCCACGGCCGGATCGATACCGGCCTGCTTGCAAGCTGCGTCGATCGCCGGGAAGCGCTTGACGAATTTCGGGCCGAGGCAGCGCCGGGCGTCGAGATAGACGCGGCGGCCGGCGGCGAGTTCGTACGAGATCGCCCGCGCAACAACATCGCGCGAAGCAAGTTCGGCACCTGGCGTATCGGCAAGGAAACGATGGCCCTGATCGTCCACCAGCACAGCACCTTCACCACGCACCGCTTCGCTTAAGAGCGGCATCGGTCGACGCGGGTTATCGAGGGCCGTCGGATGGAATTGCACGAATTCCAGATCGGCGAGCTCCGCGCCGGCGCAGGCGGCAAGCGCAAGGCCATGGCCATAAGAGGAAAGCGGATTCGTCGTATCGCTAAAGAGTCCGCCAATCCCGCCGGTTGCAAGGACCACACGACGGGTCGGGAATGCGACCACGCCTGAATGCTGGACGGCCAGCAAGCCCACAGTGCCACCTTCGGCGACAACGAGGCGAAGGGCTGTGATGCCTTCCATGATCCTGATCGAGCGTGTCCGGCGCGCGACGGCGAGCAGCACACGAAACAGCTCCCGGCCGGTGGCATCGCCGGCGGCATGCACGATGCGGCGGCGCGAATGCGCCGCCTCCAGGCCGAGCCGCAGCTTGCTGTTGAACGACCGGTCGAACGGGACACCGAGACGAATGAGGTTGTAGATGGCTTGAGGCACAGCCTCAACGACGCGCTTGGCTATCGCTTCATTGCAAAGCCCATCGCCGGCGGCAAGCGTATCCGCCAGATGCAGTTCAGGGCTGTCGTCCTCCCCCAGACTCGCTGCAAGCCCGCCTTGGGCAAGTGTGCTTGAGGCGTCCGTCCCGAGCGGCGACCTGGACAAAAGAACGACTGGCTGCGGCGCCAGATGAAGCGCCGTCATCAGGCCGGCGATGCCTGCGCCTATGATGACCGGAGCCCCATCGATGTCCTGGATGTCTGGCGTCATACGAAAAGCATGCGCTCGACTGCCCAACGAGCTCGCTCGGCAACAGCTGGATCGATCGTGACGACGTGACGGTTCTCCTCGAGTGCGGCGCGAATGTTGGCGAGCGTGATGCGCTTCATGTGCGGGCAGAGATTGCAGGGGCGCACGAAATCGACGTCGGGATGCTCGACGGCGACGTTGTCGCTCATCGAACATTCCGTCATCAGTACCACACGCGCCGGCTTGTGCCGTCCGACATAGTCGGACATCGCCGCGGTCGAGCCCGCGAAATCCGCTGCCGCGACAACCTCCGGCGGGCACTCGGGATGGGCAAGCACGGTGATGCCGGGGTGCCCCTGGCGCAGCTCGCTTATGTCGGCGGGGCTGAAGCGCTCATGGACTTCGCAATGCCCCTTCCAGGCGATAATCTGGACGTCGGTCTGGGCGGCGATGTTCTGCGCCAGATACTCGTCCGGCAGCATGATCACTCGTGGCGCGCCGAGGGATTCCACGATCGCCAGCGCGTTGCCCGAGGTGCAGCAGATGTCAGATTCTGCTTTCACTGCGGCGGCGGTGTTGACGTAGGTCACGACCGGCACGCCGGGATAGCGTTGCCGCATCAAGCGCACGTCGGACGCGGTGATGGAGTCGGCCAGCGAGCAGCCGGCGCCGGGATCCGGGATGAGCACAGTCTTGCCCGGATTGAGGAGCTTGGCCGTTTCGGCCATGAAATGCACGCCGGCCAGCACGATGACGTCCGCGTCGACCGTCATTGCCTTGCGGGCGAGCGCCAGGCTGTCGCCGACTATGTCGGCCACGCAATGGAATATCTCGGGCGTCTGGTAGTTATGCGCCAGGATGACGGCATTGCGCTTTCGCTTCAGCGCGAGAATGGCTTCGATGTCGTCGGCAAAGGCAGGCCATTCGATCGGCGGAATCACCCGCCGGACCCGCTCATAGAGGGACGCGGTCGTAGGTAACGCGCCGATCATCCGCGCCTCCGCTTATATTCCGAGTGACGATAAGCCGGATATATCTACGTTGACTATAAGGGTGTCAAGACCGCGTCAGCGGCAATTTTGTCCCAACAACGGCCCGTTCATCGAGAACGGCATGGCGGAAGCGATAAAGCTTTGCTGGCCGGCCGCCCGTATCGAGAGACGTATCGCCGGTCTCCTCAACTAGCTCTTGCTGCTCGACCAGCCTGCGGAAGTTCGGCTTGTTGATGAGCCTCCCAGCCAAGGCTTCCACGGCCCGCTGCAGCTGGAGCAGCGTGAAGGTCGGGCGCATGAGTTCGAACACAACCGGCCGGTATTTGATCTTGGAGCGCAGACGCGCAATGCCCGTCGCCAGGATCCGGCGATGGTCGGCAACCATGGCTCTGCCCGAAACGGAAGCGGCAGGGACGGACTTCCGATCTCCCCCAGCCTCTTCGACGAGCGCGGCTTCATAGAGCAGTTCGTAGCGCTGGAGCGCGAGCTCCTCGTTCCAGGGACGGTCATCAAAGGCAAAGGCGATCGCGGCGCGCTGGCGGCGCTCGCGCCGTGCCGCGGCGTTCTCGGCGCTCTTCGCCCAGGCAAGCAGGCGCGGCCGCAACAAGCCAAGGGCTTCCGGCGCGCCGGAGCGGTGATCCTCCCACGGAAAATACTCGTACCAGCTACCCCAGTGCGACTTGCGCGGCGCGGCAATAGCTTCCTGCCGGGTCAGCGCCAGGTAGCTGATAGAGATGTTGCGCTGCTCGCTCTTTGCGCCGATCCGGTCACGATCGGCAAAGGTGTAGAGTTGCTCGATATAGCCCAGCGGATGACCAGTCTGCTGTTCGACCCAGTCCCTTAAGCCCGACTGCAGCGATCGGTGACTGAACTCGAAGGGGCCGGAAGGAAGGGAACCCCGCTGCCCGACGGTAAGAACGCAAGGCTCGCGGTCGCTGACGGCAGCGACCACGGCGATCAGATCCACGTTGATCGCGCGTCTCTTGCGGGACGTAATCGATTTTCTAAGTCCTGTTGCCTGGTCGTGCATGGTCTCGAACGGGGTGAAGCTCTGCCTAAACCGATTTAAACAAAATTGACCGATGCGGGGCCGCGCGTCAACCGCGTTCCCTTGCGGCCGCTTTGGTCGTCGCATTTGCATAAAACGATGCCAAACGCGACACCCGCCACGGGTAACGCGGAGGAAGGAAGCAACTATCGATGGAGCCGCTGACACAAAGGCCGATCGCCTCGCCCGTCAGCAAAGCGTCGAGATGGTTCTTCAACGCCCAACCGTCGAACCTGGGGACGGAACATGGGCAGTGTGAAATCGTACGCGGCCATTATCAACCAAAACAGCGACCGCCGAACTGATGACGATTCAGCGAGCCGCCATCGTTAGTAGCTGCTCTCTGCCACAAGCTGCGCCAATTCGGTGAGATAGGGGTGTGATGGGGAAAAGCGCGGCATCAGGTCACGCCCCAGGGCAGCGGTGGCGAGCGAGGAAAGCGCGAACAAAATCGTGCTCTGGATCAGTTCGCTTCAGATGCCGCCCATGCAGAGATATTTCATTTCCAGGTAGTCCTCGAGCCCGTGGCGGGAACCCTCGCGCCCTATGCCGGATTGCTTTATGCCGCCGAAGGGCGCGGCTTCGGAGGACATGCGGCCGGTGTTGATGCCAACCATGCCATATTCCAGGGCCTCGGCCACACGCCAGACACGCTTCAGGTTCGAGGCATGAAATAGGCGGCTAGGCCGTAGATCGTGTCATTTGCCTCGTGCACGACCTGATCCGGATCATCGAAGCAAATAATCGGAGCCAACGGCCCGAATGTCTCGTCCTGCGCAATCGTCATCTCTCTGGAGACTTGGGTGAGGACCGTGGGTTGGAAGAGTGTGCCATCCTTGCCAATGCGTGTGCCACCGCAGCGAATTGCACCACCCTTTGCAACGGCGTCGGCGATATGGATTCGATCTTGGCCAGGGCATATCTGTCAATCAACGGCCCGATGGCAACGTCGGGATCGAAACCGTCACCAACATGAAGTTGGCGAACCCGTTTCACGAATTTTTCGACAAATTGATCGTGAACGCCCGATTGGACATAAAGGCGATTTGCGGAAACACAGGTCTGGCCGGCATTGCGGAACTTCGCCTGGATCGCACCCTCGACCGCAGCGTCGACATCGGCATCGTCAAAGACGATGAACGGTGCATTTCCTCCTAGCTCCAGGCTGACCTTCTTGATCTGATCGGAGCGAGCCGCCCGACCTCGGTCGACCCGGTGAAGCTAATCTTGCGGACCTTCACTTTGGCGCAGAGTTCACGGCCGACCGCGTCGCCTTCTGAAGCGTAGACCAGATTGACGACGCCTTCGGGGAAGCCAGCCTCGTGGGCGAGGGCGAACATTGCGCCCGCCACGTGCGGTGTTTGTCGGCATCGCATCGGTGCCATGGGGCGTTTTCGTAGAGTGAGCCTCAATGGGCGTTGGCCCTGTTGAGCGAGATGAGGCGTATGAATGATCGGACCCAGGGGCGAGGCTCCTGCCACAACGGCGATCGCCGGATCTACCCCGTCGCATGTGGGCGCGACATTAGAGCCGCTTCGGCATCCACGCTATGCATTGTTCGAGGCGTGCTAGTCGAGCCTTCTGCGAACGAAGCTCGTGACCAACGTTTTGCAGCTTGGATTTGCCTTTGGACGCGGCCGCATTATAAGTTCGCATTCAAGCCACACTATTCGATCTCGAATTTGCTGAGCCTCAGCCTGCCGTATATCTCTAATCCAACCTGGGCCGCGCATATTCAATGCTCACCATCCATGCAGAATGCGTAGCATCCGAAAACTAACGCCCGCAGATTCGAAAGCCTCGAATTTTAACCGTCGCTAAAATTCATCGCTCAGTCAGCTACTGGCCCGCCGTCGCGGCCTTGAACGGCGACGGATGGCCGTTCCTTCCCCTCAGCGTCAAAAATAAACTTCCTCTACCGCTTGCCGCCTCGCTGCTCACGTGACGGCCGACGCATCGTACCGGCTCTCGCGAAGAACGACGCACAGATCAAAGACTGTGTTGTTTTGGCCTGGGATTGGCAAACGTTTAGGCGCGACGGCAGCAGCAATCGCCGTGCGCGAAGCGCTCGCCCGAAACCATGTCCCTTCCGTTCAGATAAATCGCCGGCAGGCAGGCCCGACCGCGCCTGAATCGCGCCGGAGCGTAGCCGCAGGCGCACTGAAATCGGCATGGCCTACAAGGCCGAGCCGCTATCTGCCGCCGGCACCATTCGCTACTATGCCGAGGCCATCGACAGGTCTATGGCGAGATCGCGCCGACGGCCGACAATGTGCTGGGCTTAATCCAGAAGGAGCCGCTCGGCGTCGTCGGTATCATCGTGCCGTGGAACTTCCCGCTGATGATCGGCGCCTGGAAGATCGCGCCGGCCTTAGCCGCTGGCAATTCCATCGTCGTCAAGCCGCCGGAAATAGCGTCGCTGACTTTGCTGCGGCTGGCCGAGCTTGCTTCCGAAGCTGGTCTGCCGGAGGGCGTCTTCAATGTCGTCACGGTCGCGGCAAGGGAGCCGGCGAGGCTCTCGGCCTGGACATGGATGTTGACGCCATCGCCTTCACCGGCTCCGGTCCGGTTGGTCGCCGCCTGCTCGAATATTCCGCCCGCTCCAATCTCAAGCGCGTCTTCCTCGAGCTTGGCGGCAAGTCGCCCAACATCGTCTTTGCCGATGCGCCGGATTTGCATTAGGCGGCGGTAGTGTCGGCCAACGGCATCTTCCGCAATTCCGGACAGGTCTGCGTCGCCGGCTCGCGCCTGCTGGTCCAGGCCTCGGTCTATGACCGCTTCCTGGACGAACTGCTCAAGGCGACCACAAAGCTGAAGGTCGGCGATCCTCTCGATCTGCCGAGCGATGTCGGCGCGGTGTCGAGCGCCGAACAGCTGACCAAGAATCTCGGCTTTGTCGCCAAGGCCTCGGCGGAGGGCGCCCGCCTCCTCACCGGCGGCGAGCGCATCCTCACCGAGACCGGCGGCAGCTACATGGCGCCGACAATCTTCGAGAACGTGACCGAGACAATGGAGCTTGCACGCGAGGAAGTGTTCGGTCCGGTGCTTGGTGTCATGCGCTTCGACACTGAGGAAGAGGCGGTGCGGCTTGCCAATGCGACCGTCCAATGGCCTTGCGTCGGCGGTGTGGACCTCGAACCTGTCGAGAGCGCATCGCATGGTGCGCGCCATCAATGCCGGTGTCGTCCATGTCAACACCTATGGCGGCGCCGACGTCACCGTGCCGCTCGGCGGATTCAAGCAGTCCGGCTTCGGTCGCGACAAGTCGCTTCACGCCATCGAGAAATACACGAACCTCAAGACGGCGTGAATCAATCTCGGATCGTAGCTTCCAAACCACCTCCAGATTGTGCAGGACCCTGGCGTGCTCTGATTGGCGCATTTCATACCAAGACGCCGCGACGGCTAGGCAAGTGAGATCATTTTGGCGATGTGAGCGAAATCTCGTTCCGCGGCCTTACGATCATAATGAGGGCGATCCGGAACCGCATAGCCATGGTTTGCTCCGGGATGGATTTCGATCGCCAAATCGACCTTGTCCCGATCGAACGCGGCCCGGACTCTTTTGATCTTTTCAGGCGGCGTGTAGGGATCGCCAGACCCAAACCCGAAATAGAGGTCACCTCGAATGCTCTTCTTCATCGAGGCACGGGCCTTGGGTGCCTGCGGCAACATGTCTGTACCATGAAGACAAGCCATCACGCGAAAGTCGTCCGCGTAGCGTTCTGCCACACGAAGAACGTGCCTCGCTCCCATACAGAAACCGACGGCGACGAAGGACGTCGCCCTAGGTGCGAAGTCCTTCTTTAAGCAACGCAGCATCGCACCCGTGGAGGAAACGACATCTTCGTCCGACAGCTTGTCACCTAGCCCCAGAAGGCGATTTTCAGATTCCTTGGCGACCATATCCGGCAAATCATCGGTCGTCCCGATCCTATATCCGAAAGCCTCATAGAAGTTGGGCACTACCACTGTCACACCAAGTTCGGCGATAGTCCTGGCAATCGTCACCATGGATTTTCGCACTCCCCAAATATCGGGAAAGACCACTACCAGCGGCCTCGGATTGGTGGTGTCGGGGGCAGCCAGAACAATTTCAAAAGGGCATTGCAGAAGCGAAACGTTGATCATGAAGTCCGCGCTGTGGTAGTTTGGATATGATGTTCGCCGGTTATGCGAACCACCACCGTTCGTGGTTCTTCTCGCCATCCATTGGAAAGTCGCTGCCCACCACCGCGCCGGTCTGGATTCTTGAGTCGACCGCGCAGATCACGTTCGCGAACATCGGGATGACGGTTCCGCCGTCATCCCGCAGTATTTCTTGCAAGTCCGCATACAAGCCCGCGCGCTTGTTGTTGTCGAGTTCACTTCGTGCCGCAGCGAGAAGCTGGTCAAACCGCACGTTCTTCCAATTCGTATCGTTGGCGCTTGCATCGCTCGCGTAGACCTCGGACAGGATCCAGTCTGCTGTCGTCCGGCCGGTCCAGAAGCAGGCGCTCCACGGCTTGTGGCGCCACACGGACCCCCAATAGCCATCGTTGGGTTCTCGCACGACTTTGATCTTTATGCCCGCTTTCTCGGCATGGATCTGATAAAGCTGAGCTGCATCAATAGCCCCAGCAAAGGCCGCATCGGCAGCATGGAGATCAAGCGAAATATCGCCTAAACCTGCCTTCTTCATATGGAACTTCGCCTTATCGGGGTCGTAGACGGTTTGAGCGAGTTCCTTCGCAAAGAAGGGCTGGTTTCTTCCGATGGGATGGTCGTTGCCGACGTAACCGTGTCCACGCAGGATCTTCTTGACCATCTCATCGCGATTGACGCCGAACTTGAGCGCCTGCCGAAGGTCCGCGTTATCGAACGGACTGACATTCGTGAGCATTGGGAACGTGTAGTGGGTGTTCCCCGACACTTCGATGATCTTCAGCGTGGAGAGCTTGGACGCCGCCGCAAGGACCCTGAAGTCTGGTGATTCGATCGCATCCACCCGTCCCGACTGGAGCGCTGAAAACCTTGCCGCATCATCCGGTACGTTGAGGGTCTCGACCTCGTCGAAATAGGGCTTGCCCGGCTTGAAGTAGTTTGGGTTACGCTTGGTCGTCGCCCTGACGCCAGCCTGCCAGGAAGTGAGTATGTAAGGCCCAGTTCCGATGCCTTTGTCCCAAGCGGCGCCCGTTGTCCCTTCTGGCCCCACGGCCAATTTGAAGAAGGCCAGCACGTAAGGGAAATCGACGTTCGGTCCCTTGAGGCTGATGCGCACGGTGTCTCCGCCATCGGCCTTGATATCGGTCACCGATGACATGATGCCCACGGCTTGCGACTTCGTGCCGGGGCCTCGATGTTGGTTCAAGCTGTAGATGACGTCCTCGGGCGTCAGCGACTTGCCGTTGTGAAATTCGACGCCCTTCCTGAGTTTGAATAACCACTGCGCGCCCCCCGCTGCCGGCTCGAAACTTTCAGCAAGCTCGCCGATCAATTCGCCTGTCGGAGAAACTTCGGTAAGCGTGCTTCTTATCTGGGTGCTGACGTTCCAGGGGTGGCTATCGGTCAACTGCCCCGGCCAAAGCGAGTCGGAAGTTGCCCCGCCTTTAAGAGCCTGGCGAAACTTGCCGCCTCTTTTCGGTTCCGCCGCCCGGGCCTTTGATCCGATCAAGTTTGACGTTGCGGCCGCCAGGCCGAGGGCGCCGGCAGCCTTGATGAAGTCGCGCCGACTTCCCATGCTATCGCGCGAGAACTTCGTATGCGTGATCATGCTTTCCTCCCAGATTGCCGGGCGCGCAGTCGAGTAGTCGACTAGCCGACCGACACAGTCGTTTTAAGTATCCCGATTTTTTCCACTTCAAGCTCGACCACATCCCCCGCCTTGAGAGGCGGCAGACCCTGCTCGAGCAGGCAGCCCCCGCCAAGCGTCCCTGAGCCAATGATGTCTCCTGGAAGCAGGGTTTCATCCCTTGAGATGAACTCGATGATTGTGTCCCAACGCCAGTGCGCGTCGCCGGTTTTTCCCCTTGCGAGCTCGGTTCCGTTCAAGCGCGCCGACATGGTCAAACAGTATGGATCACCGATCTCATCCAGCGTGACCAGGGCAGGACCTATTACGGTTCCGGTGTTGAAGTCCTTGCCCTTGGCAGGCCCAAGGCCCACTGCCATCTCGACCTTCTGAAGGTCACGAGCGCTGAAGTCATTGTAGATGACGAAGCCAGCGATGTGGCTCATTGCGTCGGCAGCCTTGATGGAACTTCCGCGGCGGCCAATGACTGCGGCATATTCCAGCTCGAAGTCGAGCCAGCTGCTTTGCGACGGGCAAAGAACGACGCCATCGGGGCCGGATATCGATGTCGGCGCCACCTTATAGTAGGCAGGTATTTGGTACCATTCCTCGGGGACCGTTCGCCCGATCGCTTTGTAACCGTTCGTGACATGCTGTTCGAAAGCCATGCAGTCTCGGACCGTTCGAGGTCGCGGCACTGGAGCAAGCAGTTGCACCTGCGGCGTCGGCCAGACAACCCTTGCTCCGTCCTGCAAGGTATCGCCCGGGGCGCGAGCAGCCCATTCAAGAGCCTGCCGTGCGGCTTTCATGCTTACGGACCCACCTTCGAGGAAGGCGGTCATATCAGTCGGCACCAAGGCCGCCGCCATACGGTCAATGCCAACCATGTCGACCGCATCGTTCTCTAGAAGCCAGCCGCGATACGCCAGTTGAAGATCAACGACGGCGTCGCCCTGAACTGCGCCAAGTCGTTCAGCTCGGCCAAGTGGGGTGGAGATGGCATACGTGACAAGCTTCATGAATTCTCGTCCCGTTGGCGAAAGAGGTTTGCAAGGTTGATTGAGTGTTGCTTTTCAAGCCGGGAATAATCTTCCGCGGTGGCGACCTTGACGGGCAGGGGTATCCCGTAGAGTTCTCCGGCGAGCAGGGAGGCGATCGCAATTTGCGGGTCCGGGCGCCGCACCACGATGGCGGCAGGGCCAAACCCGCGCCTGACCGCATCGATCAGGATCGATGCACCACTCGAAGAGCCGTGGGTGCCTGGCAAGATCATGACTTTTCCAGCTATGGACTGCCCCCGCTGCGGGTGAGCTCCATCCGTGATGGTGCCGTCCTGAGGATCCAGGCCGCCCCAGAGGTTGATCGGCTTTTCGAGGACTACGACGGGGAGAGTGTCTGCGGTCATGGGTCAGTTCCACGCATGCCGGTCCAAGGATACGCGGCCACGAACTGCCGATTCGATGCATTCCCTGGTGGTGCCAAGGCATGCGTTGACCTTCAACGTGTTGGGCGCGCGAAATGCCCATTTCGAGGAATTGGACATCAGCAACCCCGGCGCTTCGTCGAGCATTCCGGGGATATAGGAACAGGTATCGACGATGATTTCCGCGCCGGCTTGCGTGATGAGGTTTTCAAGCTTTTCGTCACGGAGCTTGCGTAGCGTGTGCCTGTTGGTGGTGATTATCAGTCGGACGTTCCCTGAGACCTTGCGACCATCGAGCAGGTCTATCACCTCCCGAAACTCGGCGAGGCTCATATGCGGAGTGCCGAGGCAGACTGCTGTCAGTTGGGCTGACCGGTCCCCCAGCAACTGGTTGCGGAGAATTGCGATCTGCTTGGCGTCAATCGAGACGCGTTCCTCAGGCTCTGCTCCGCCGAACGCCTCCTCGCAGCTCGCGGCTTCCGGTGTCAGGCCCACCGCATGAAACATGGCAAGGCCGCTGACCACCGACGCCGCTGCACCGAAGTGTCGTAGGCTGTTGCTGTTCGTCGCCTTGGGCATGCCTAGCAAGACCGGGATCCGATCCTTAGCGGCGCAGCCAACGGCAAGGCCCAGAAGATTGCACCAGACCTGCAACTCGAAGCGATCTTCGGGCGCGCCGAGAACCTCCACCAGCAAGCTGCCGTGTCTGTTTTCATCCCGATGCAGGCCGAAATTCGGGACGCGACCCGTTATCGCTGCACTGATGTCGATGAACTCGCCGTACTTGTTGGTTCTGGCGCCAAGCACCGAGTTTGCATACATCACGGCGTTCGATTCCGCCCAGGCAATCTGGTCACCCCGTTTGGGCACCGACGGCAAATCGTAGGGAGCGCAAGTGAACGTCGGTCGACAGCCCAAGGCCGTGTAAAGGTGCATCAGCCGAGCCCCGTCTGCGCATTCGGCAGAGAATGAAGAATAACGCCGACTCAGCAGGTCCGGGCACCCATTGTTGAACAGGCACGCCGGAGGAGCGGTAGAGTTCAACGTGGTGGTCACGCTGACTCGCGCTTCGGCCGCGGCAAGCTTTTCGGCGAAATCGAGGCTGGGCTGACCATTGTAGAAGCAGCCAGTTATGTGCGCTGAAGAGACATCGATCAGGTTCGGCGCATCGAGAGACTCAGCCATTCCGACGACAAGCTTCATGGCCAGGGCGGCGCCATCGCCGTTTTGGCCGTCCAGCGTCCTGAGATCGTGATCCGTCAAAGCTACCATGGCGCTCGCCTGCTGTTGCTTCAGGCTGGGGCGGTTCTTTGCAAACCACAAACGATATCTTATTGAAGGGACTTAAACGGAAATTTGTCGACCGCACATGAAGAGACTGCCCGGGCTAACAACGCTCTATGTGTTCGAATGCGCGGCTCGCCATTTGAATTTCTCCAGGGCGGCGGCGGAGTTGAATGTTACGCCCGCTGCCGTGAGCAACCAGATCCGCCAACTTGAAAAGGAGATCGGCTCGACGCTTTTTGAACGCAATGCCCGATCGCTGAAGCTTACCGAGAACGGAGAGTTGCTTCTTGTCAGCGCTCAGGACGCCTTCATGCTGCTGCGGCGTGCTACAAACTGGATTGGCGAGGCGAAGCGCCGAACCTTGAGCCTCACCACTTCGCCCTCCTTTGCCACAAAATGGCTGGTCCCCCGTTTAGGCGCGTTCTGTCTCCAGCATCCGGAGATAGAACTAAGGCTGGACGTATCTGATCAGAACGTTCCGCTAAGTGAAAAAGGCCCTCACTTGTCCGTCAGATTCGGCGCAGTTCCGCCTGACGGACTGCATGCCGAACAACTCTTTGACGAATGGATATCGCCCGTTTGCGCGCCGAGCGTGCTGGATGCCAACCCCGAGCTTTCCGACCCGCAGAGCTTGAAGACGCAGCATCTTATCCATGTCGACTGGCGTGGCAAAAACGATGCTTGGCCGGACTGGCACTCCTGGTTGCTTGCCGCGGGTGTACATGATGTGGATGTCAAGCGCGGGCTGCACGTTTCGCAAACCTATCTCGCGCTTGAGGCTGCTATTCAGGGCCAGGGGATCGTTCTGGGAAACTCAACCCTTGTTGGGGACGACATCAAGGCTGGCCGCCTGGTCCACCTGTATCCGCATTCGCTGAGCCTCTCCTCGAGGTTCGCTTATCGATTGCTGACGCCACCGACGATCCTCGATCGACCGGTCGTCCGGTCGTTCCGGACGTGGCTGCTGGATGAAGTCAGAGCTGCAAAGGGTGCCCGCTGATGCTGCGCTAGACGTCATGTTCCGAGGCGGAGATCGGTGGCCCGCCCTTTCGTGCGATTAAAAGACGAGGGTTGCTCGGATG
>NZ_JAIUHG010000045.1 GCF_020164955.1 Mesorhizobium sp. CA8 | reverse complement strand
CCAGATCGTCGCCTCCCTGATCACAGCCATCTTTACTCAGCCGCCCTTGGCAATCCTGCGCCGAAATCTCCATGCCTCGCGACATCGTTGGCGCGAGCCACCTCGAAAGCGCAAATTTCAAGCCATGCCAAAGCTATCTTAGCGCATATGTGTCAACCGGGGGGACCAGGTCATCATCTGCAATTCGGTCTATGTGCAGAGGGAGTTGACCGCCCTCAAGCCACGCGTGCTGACTTTCGACAAGGACAATCGCATCGTTGACCGCCTCACCTCTTGGGTTGAGCGCGATGCGGAGGGAGGCTACAGCTTTTCCATACTCACGAAGCCAACAACGTTCTGCCCGTTCCGGCGCTGGTGAGCAGATCATGACGAGCCCCCAAGAACGCGGCTGTTGAGCCGTTCAAAGGGGCGGCCTCATTTCGCCTCGCCTAGTATACAGGCCCTCTCCAGGATGAGCCCTGCCTTGTTCCGAAGCTCACGCGGACAAACGGCTACCTTCCCCAGATGCTTCCTGCATAGCGTGATCATTGTCGACCCCCGTAACGGGTGGCCTATTCTTCGTACCGGCGCTCCAGCGCGTCGGCAATTCGCTCGCAAAGCAATTCTGACGTCACGACTGTGAGGTGGAGACGGAGGCGAACTCCGTGTGTATCAACTAGGGTAGTGACAATACCACGATCAGTGAACTCGGCGAGATCGAGGACATCCTGGATGATGAAGTCTGGTCTCTGACGAAGCCTCATAGGGCGCTCATCCAACGGGTTCTCCTCCCAAATTGGTGACTTTCCGGGCAGGCCGAGTCTAATTCGTTGGAATTCGGCGTAGCTCTCGGCAACCGCTTGAGAGTTGAATAAATGACGAGTTACTTTGCCATGCTCGACGACCTGAACAATCAGTTGGCCGCCAACATTTTTCAAACGCACGTCATTCGGTTCTCCGGCAACCATATTCGCGATCCGTTTCAGCAATTCAGAAAGAGAAATAAGAGCGGAAGGTCCAAGCCGCGGCATCGCTCTGTAGACAAACAACTCACCCCGACGTGATATTCGAATGGATTCTCACAGCATGTCGTTGCTACACTATGGCCAATCCATTTGATTCAGTCAGAAATCGTCGATGGACGCCGGGCTGCGGTTCCATGCATCTGCCGAACTATGCGCAGAAAACCGTCACCCCGAAATCATAGTCACCAAAGCCCTGGCCGAATGGCCTGAGGTCCCGCTGCCGAAAATACAGCGCCCTGGAGCCCGGCCCTTGGGTAAACCGTCTGCATACGAAGGGACGGAGTGGGCTGCTGGCCAGCGCTCAGCCACTTCGTCGGCTAGGCCGTCATCGATAAACTTCGGTGGGAGACCTTGCTACGCTCCAGTCCCAGCAGCGCCGGGTCCATCAGGTCGGCGTGCCCGTCGGCACGGGCGGCCAATCGTGTCTGATGCGGAGCGCATCCGTAGGCTTCGCGATAGACTTTGGAGAAGTGCGACGGCGAGATGAAACCGCAAGCCACCGCAACTTCCACGACCGGCAAGTTTGTGCTCACAAGAAGCAGCTGCGCACGCTCCAGACGCAGTTCCATGTAGTATCGGTTCGGTGAGAGCCCCAACTCTCTGTCGAAAAGCCTTTCGATCTGCCGACGCGATATTCCGCTTAACGCCACAAGATCGTTGACCGGCATAGGATCATCCAAGCTTGCCTCCATCAGGCCGATGACCTTCATCACTGCCTTGTGATTGAGCTTGACACGAGAATGGAGGGGCAGGCGCTGTCGCTCCCCGGCTGAGCGCATTCGGTATGCGATGGCTTTTTCGCAGACGCGCTTGACGACGACTGAACCATGGTCACGTTCAACCCAGTTTAGGAACATGTCGAAAGGTGCATCCCCGCCCGAGCAGGTATGCAGATCTCCATCATGTTCAAAGGCCGTCTGGGTGGACTCTATCCCCGGAAACTGCTCGCAAAATAACGGAAGCTGTTCCCAGTGGACGGCGCACCGGCGCCCATCTGCCAATCCAGCCCGGGCGACAACGACGGTGCCACTGCCGATGCAAATGAGGGGGATGCGGCGCATGCGGCATTCCCTTAGCCAGGCGTCGAGTTGCCTGTTTGGCCGCGGGATGGCACTGCCGCCGCAAATCACCGCGGCTGACGTCAAGTTTGATTTTTGGGTTCTCTCGCGTTCGTCTCTCAACGTGGAGTCGATGCCGACCGTCATCCGGCAACTCGACATCACGGGTTGTCCGTCTTCAGATATGACTTGCCAGCTGTAGACGTTTTTCCCGATCGCTTCGTTGGCTAACCGCAGGACTTCCACCGCGCAAGAGAACGCCTGAAGCGAGAAGCCAGGCAAGAGATAGAAACTAAACGGTGTGCGCGCGCTTTGTAGGTTCGCCATCCTGGCTCCTCCTCATCTCTTGCTATTTTTTTACCGACGAACTGCGGAGTGAGTTCCCTCTCCTCTTTGGCCCTACCATTCTAAGCGGGGCCCATAGTGAGGTCCGCAGGGTTCCGGACAAGTTGCCGCGCCATTTGCGAGGCCGGCGCCAAGCCGATCTTCCCGCCCCCAATATTCGCCAAACCTCAATCCGACCGAGCATTAAGCTCGAGGCGGCTACTTCCCGAGGTCGCAGCGCACATGTTCAAGGCAATTTCGTTCGCTATCGGCGAGTTACTCGACCTCATCACGTCAAAGGAATTCACCTATCCCAGCGACGCCGGCTGTGCTTCCACCTGAAAACAGAACGCCCTAGATAATTCCCGTGACCAGGGCGCCGCCTGCAACCGCAACAATGGCTCCTGTGACACGGACCAAGGTTTCGCCACGCCGCCCGGCTTTGCTGACCATCACCAGCCCCAGGGCAAGGCCAGAGGCATGCAGCAGCGCGGTCGCGATAACGAAACCAGCACCATAGGCAAGGCCAGCGACGTTTTCCGGCATCTCGGCGCCATGGGCGTAGCCGTGGAATAAGGCGAAGAAGCCAACCAGCGCCATGGCTGCGGCGACCATGATCCTAACGCCGAGGGCGACCGCAGTTCCGAGTGCGACAATCGACAGGCCAACGCCAAGCTCAACGAAAGGTGCTGGGATGCCCACGAAACCGACCGCGCCGCCAATGGTCATGACTGAAACGAAAGCAGCCGGCACCAGACACAGCGCGCGCCCACCCAACTGAGCAGCGAGCAGGCCGACCATGACCATGGTGAGCATATGATCGAAGCCGCCAATCGGATGCCAGAAGCCATGCGCGAAGCCACTGGTAACGCCGACCCCGACATGGGCGCTGGCTATTGACGGGCTTGTGACGAGCATGGCCGTGACGGCAAGTGCCGTATGCGTTATTCTTTTCACCTTGGTCTCCTATTGTTCAGCAGTCGCTGATATGACCGACCGTCGCCTCCTGCTTTCTTAGCATGGTGTCCACGGCCGAGAGGGCAAACAGCGTTTGATAAGGATCGCGCTGTTGTAAGTGTCAGATCGGTTCGATCAAACGCTAGAATCCGTCCACACATTCTTGAACGAATGCCAGTTCTGCCTTGGGTTGCGAAACCCCTTGACCCGAGGGTGATAGCAGACGTAGCCGCGTCGCAAAGTTAGCATTGGCAGCACTGGCAGATCGTCCATGATCACTAGGTTAGCCTCTCGATACAACTGTCTTCGTTCATCGTCACCTTGGGTTTGCCGAGCTTTGTCTAGCAAGAGATCTACCGCGGGATTGGAGTAATACCCCGCATTGAATCCGAACGGAGAACTATTCCGTGAATGCAGAACCTGCTCCAGCCAGACATCGCAGGACATGCCCCAGCTCATCTGCGAAACGCCTGCGCCATCCGGCACCCCGGATCGCCATTCGTTGCAATAGGAAACCCAGTCTTCGGTCCGCAGAACTTCTGCACCGAATCCGATCGCCTCAAGATTCTTCGCCAGATGCTCGCAAATTCGGGTGGGCATGAGTTGGCCAGAACCAGCGTTCGCCGTCATTATGCGCAATCGCCAGCCCAGTGGGACGTTTGCTTCCCTCAAAAGCCGCTGGGCGCTCTCGGGTTTAAATTCGTAAGGAAATATATACTCTTCATCGAAGGCTGGCGAAGCGGGCGGTAACATGCCGGATGCGACATTGGTGTGTCCACGGAAGATGCTGTTGCTCAATCCTTCTCGATCAACTGCATGCGCAATCGCGTGACGCACCCGAACGTCACTCAGGACTGGGTCTCGCATGTTGAAAATGAAATACCAGATATAGGGTACCTGGCCTTCGATGACGACAAATCCACGCCGTTCTAATTCGTCGAGGTCGCTCCCCTCAAGGCCATAGGCCAGATCGGCTTCGCCATTGAGCAGTGCGTTGTACCGATCTTCAAGGCTCGGATACGGCTTGAACTCTATTCCATTGAGCTTGGGCACCCCGCCCCAGTAATCTTCATTCCGACGTAACCGGATACCGCTGCCGAAAGGGGTTGAGAAGCGATCGTCGAAACAAAATGGGCCGGTACCCGGTGCATGGTCTGCAATGCCTGAATTGCTATACCTCTTCAGGGCCGCTGGGCTGATAAAGACGTGCGCGCCCGGCGCGTCTTCCTGTGTCATATAGCGGAGGAACTCCGGAAAGGGCTCTTTCAGCGTGAGTAGGATCTTCATAGGCCCCGTGACTTCCACGGACTTGAGCGCTTCGAGACCGATCCGGTTGTAATCGGCCGCCACAGGAGAATATTGAAGCGCATCGGGGTTCCACATGCGTTCTATGTTGAACAGGACGGCCTCCGCATCGAACGGGGTTCCATCGTGGAACCGTACATTGTCCCGCAAGCGAAACAGATACTTGAGTCCATCGTCGGAGATCTCGACCGAAGTAGCGAGTGCCGGTACAAGTCGTGTAGGACTGGCTGCCTCATCTTCTAGGTCGTCCTCATAGAGGCTATCGAACATCTGCTGGACAACTCTTCCCGTATTCCAACCACCAAAGGACGCGGGCGGGTCGATCGCGTCGACCTCCCAATCAAGGGCGACACGCAGAATAGAGTCTGGAGTCCTTGGAGGTGCCATCACAATGCTTCCTTCGGCTTAACTTGAAAATTTGGATCACATAGCTCCGACCCACAGGCCAGAACCTGATCGGCGATACTGGTCATCGATGTGCGTCCTTCCAGGGACCAGCGTCGGATGCACTGATAGGCCTGCTCCTCGCTGATCGATCTCTGCGCAGCCAGATGCCGGACTGCGTTGTTCACCACGCGACGTGATCGCAGAGTTTCTTCCAGTTTCGCGATTTTATTGTTCTGACGGCGTTCGAACCGGTAACGTGAACTTGCAACCGTCAGCGTCGACAATATCCCAAAGGGATGGATGGGCCTGCCTATAACTGCTTGGACCTCTGCTTCAAGCAATTCGCGAACGACCGTAGGGCTCTCATATTCGATGATGCCGATGAGGGTGCCGTCGCGATCTCTTTTCAGGGCGCTAATATTGAGCGAAGAATTGTCGCCAAAGATACAGAATACGATGTCGGCATGAGCCGGCCAACGATCAGGGACCGGCCATACGGTGTCGACTTGGCATCCGATACGCTTCAAGTGCCGGACAAGATCACCACATACCGAATCCGGCGGATGGATCACACACGCTCGAAGTTTTCGCAGTTCACGGATCAACGCCTCACCGGACATTGTCGAGTTCCTCGTATCCGTGATCACTGTCGATGCGGCCCAGGCCAACGTAGTTCACAAGGTATGGGTCCGGTTTCATTGCCCTCTTGAACTCCGCGACGATCCCGAATTTACGTCCCGCCTCCGTCATGCCGATTCGAGGCCAGAGGTAAGTATGGCTGTTGTCTGGATCGACCATGACGACGCCCTGGGGAGCTGAGATCTCGAGGCCGAGCACCTCGCTGCGAAGCCGCTCCGGATCCAGCGTGCCCGCACGTTCCAGCGCCCGCGCAAAGAGCAACACCGTAAAATATGCCGCCTCAGCACAGGTATCGGCCGGGCGCTTTTCCCCGAAACGTTGATGATAATTGGCAACAAAACTTTTGTTCCGCGGCGATTGTACCGTTTCGAAATAGGGCGCGGAGACAATGTGGCCCGGCCGCGGCTCAAACCACATTTCCTGAAGATGCGCTTCATTGGTCGTAAGGGAGGCGATTGGCGTAATGGCTGGATCGAGGTTCTCGGCCGTATAGGCATCGTAAAGTGCCGCTATTCCCGGCCCGACCACTGTCGAGAAGATGACATCGGCACCGAGCGATCGCGCCTGCTTGACCACATCCACAAAGACATCCCTCTGGGCACCGAAGGCCAGGTAGTATTCGCCGACGACACTGCCTCCGATTTCGGATAGTAGGTCGCGCATGATCCGGTTGGATTCACGCGGGAAGAGATAGTCTGTGCCGATGCACACTAGCTTGCGTCCATAGCGCGGGAAGAGATATTCGGCGAGCGGCAGATGAAGCTGGTTGGGTGCAGGGCCAGTGTAGATGACGCTCGAGGAATATTCGAATCCCTCGTAGCCGATCGAATACCAGAGTAAGCCTCCGCGGCGCTCGACGGCCGGAACGACCGCCTTCCGGCTGTAGGAGGCCGAGCAGCCGAATATATTGCTCACGCCACGGTCCATGAGGAGCGTATTGGCCAGTTGGGCGTAGCGCTGCGGATCAGAGGCTGGATCCAGAATCAAGGGAGAAATCGCCTTTCCAAGCACGCCGCCGGCAGCGTTTATCTCGGAAATGGCGAGCAACGTTCCCTGCAACTGCGAAGTCTCTGCGATCGCCGTGATCCCGCTCCTCGAGTACAGAACACCCACGGGCCATGTACTCTCCGAACGATAAGACTCCTGCAATTCACCTATACCGGACATCTAACGATTCGCCTTTAGGTTGCGAACAGGCGAAGTGGATTACGCTGGAATTGCAGCATCGCAATGTCCAATTCGAGCGTGGTCGAACTCATGTCGTCCAGGTCCAGGAGGAGCGCCTCTTCCGCAGCCTGGGCGATAATCGGGATGCATTGATGGAGATGCACCTGAGCTTCTGCCGAACCCATCCGGCCAAGGCGCACCGCGGCTGAAAAGAGGCTACTGGCCGTGCCGCGCAACTCCGCAAGGACCGTGTGCTCGATGTCTATTCCGCGGGAGGCCGACACGGCTGCTGCGACGACGGCTAGGTTGCCGGCCTCGCGCAACAGCACTTCGCGACAGAATGGATCGAGCACTTCGTGCGGCCAGACCTGAAGTGCGAGCTTCGCCAGCTGTCGGCCGCACGAGGTCGACGCCTTGCGGGCCGGCACCGACAGCTTTGTTGCCAAAAGGCACTCGTCTACATCATGCAGGTGGTCGATGCTGGCCTCTGAAAACATCCGATGTGCATGCGCAGCAGCGACAGCGTCGCAGCGGCCCGAGCCGTGTAGCAGCACCGCTTTGACGACTTCCGTAATTTGGGCTGAGCTCTTTGGAAGCTCCTCCAGAATTCCTTCCAATCCGCTAGAGTGGACATAACGCCCGACTGGCAGCGAACTGTCGGCCAGTTGAAGGGCCGTCAGGAAACTCGCGTCAATCGTGACTCCTGCCCGCATGTCATTCATGGGTGTGCCCCGTCATAAAAAGGGGACGAGAGGCGCCCAATCGGACGCGACCGAAACGCAGTGACAGTTCGCCGAGCTTAAGATCTCTAACCGTCCTAGTCATGAGACATTCACTCGACAGCATCGGCACGAGTATACAGCAGCCGTCCACCTCGACCGGTACGTGCTGGTTGCCGAAAGCATGGCCGATAAGCGCGGCCTGCCGAACGATATCCAGAATCGAGCTGGTCTGGCTGAGGTCAACGATGAGGGCGAGCTCCTCTGGCCTGCGCACGACCACCGTATGATCCTCGTTGCTATATAGAACAGCCCCGTGGAAAAGGTACTGGCTATGCTGCATTGATAGCGCAAAATCGAGCCCGCCGTTCGTGCGCCGCCGCAGCAGCCGCTTGGCGGCCTCCGTCCAAGGCACGTCGATGAAATCCAATGTCCCAGTGGCACCTTCGACCGAATCGATGGAGCCAACTATTCCGTTCGAGACAAGCATGGGACCTATTTCCTCCTATATGGCGCCGGCGCCCCAATCATCTGCATTCGAATCCGCGACCATGCCTCTTCCATGAGCCGAGTGATTGTTGGAGACGACCGGGCCAGGACACGCACGATGATGCCGACCGCTCCAGGCAGGGCGCCTACGCCTAGTCGAAAATCCTCTCCCGTCATGTCCAGACATGAAGCGGCGTCGTAGACGCCCTTGGCATTGCCGCCTGGAACAAGCGCCAGCAGGTTTCCCGCATAGAGAAACGAGCCTAGAACGCCTCTTAGATTGATTGGCATCGTCGTCGGTTCCATGAGGATGCGTTCGGTGAAAAGCGTGCTGCCTTCGATCCTGATCCGCGTTTCCAGTTTGAGGCGGTTGAACGCAAAGACCTCGCCGCGCGCCAAACGTCCCGGCGCAATGATTTCGCTTGCGATGAGCATCGACCCCTGGTCGAGGTCGATCGTCGTCTCCTGGTCGTAGGAGGACTGCGCCTGCGGTATGAGCTGATCCGGCAGGTACTCAATGTACGACCCTCGCTTTGCCTCTAACTGCACTTTTTGAAAGGCTGATCCCTCGAGCATGCGATGCAACTTGGTCGCAGACGTGCTGGTGACATGAAGTTTTGCGCCGTTGCGCGCAGCAAGCCGCAATTCCAGCCTGTCGCCGCTGAAAACCGCGCCCGAAGGGTTCTGAACATATACGAAAGCCATGCCAGGCTGCCTTTCGTCCAAAAAAAGAGGCGTTGTAAAATGCAACGGAAATCTCTGGGCCCGCTGCATGAGTTGTGTTTTTCCGCGGCAGTCGGTTGCGAATTCCAGGTCTAGTAGGCCGTACGAGCGCGTCATGCCCGCATCAATGAACACAGCCGAAGAGGGCATCCCGTTTTATGGTCGCAAAGACCTCCGAGGCACCGTCCGGCGACCGCAAGTTCGTGTAGATGGTCGCCTTTTTAGGGCGGTTGACCTGGACGTCTTGGCGGATGCGATTCAAATCAGCACCCACATGCTGAGCGAGGTCGACTTTGTTGACGACAAGCAGGTCTGCCTGGAGCATTCCAAGACCTCGCTTACGCGGTATGTCGTCGCCCGCGGCGACGTCGATCACGAAGATCCAATAGTCGACGAGTTCGGAGGAGAATGTCGCCGCCAAATTGTCCCCCCCGCTCTCGATAAGGATCAGATCGAGCCGGTTGTCGCGTTCCAGCGCATCAGCGGCCTGAATGTTGACGGAGGGGTCCTCGCGGATCGCGGTATGAGGGCACGCGCCGGTCTCAACACCGATAACCAGAGTTGCTTCGATCAGGCCGCTCGCCTTGACCCGCATCGCGTCCTCAAGAGTCACAAGGTCGTTGGTGATGACAGCGGGTTTCAACCCCGCTTCATGAATCAAGGGCAGGAGACGCTCGATTAGCCTCGTCTTCCCGGAGCCCACCGGACCACCGATGCCGATGCGAATGGCCTTTGCGTGCATGAATCTCTCCTATTTCAGCGTATACAGGGCGCCAAGCAGCACCTTGCCGAAGGGACGTGCGGTGCTCACCGTCGACTTCGACCTCCTCGCTTGCAAAGCAGAACCTGAAACATTCATCGCAGTAACAACATAGGTCACAACCGATCCGGCGAGTGTATCGAACCCCGGGAAACCTAGATTACCTGGCGATAAGCGCAACACTTCTTCCCCCATAACCGGATCCTGCGGCTGCGCGCAAGTACACCATCGGGTCCCAGAATTAACGCCGAGTTTGTAAAGCTTTTCTCCATTGCGTTCCGCAATACCGGCTACTGGATGCATACCTAGCCTATTGGCAGCACGACACCACGCCTCGGTCGAAGATCCTGCCGGAATGATGTCCGCCAGCAATCGCGCTTCAGCACGAGTGTGAAAGACATAGCCAGTATCACACAGCTCCGGCAATACCATGATCAGCAGCCTTTTCCTTTTGCGTGATGCCGCGCGTCACATTTCTCTCGTAGGATCAAACTGGTTCGATCAAATGTCTGGATCCATCCATACATTTTTGAACGAATGCCAATTCTGCCGTGGGTTGCGAAGGCCCCTGACGCGCGGGTGATAACAAACGTTGCCACGCGCCAAAGTCAGAATCGGGATGACTGGTAGATCATTCATGATGATCGAATGGGCATCTCGATACAGTTCGAATCGTTGCTTGTCTTCTTGAGTTCGCCTGGCGTCGTCCAAAAACTGATCTACATACGTATTACAGTAATATCCCGCGTTAAATCCGCGTGGCGACTTGTTCCTGGAATGCAGTACCTGCTCCAGCCAAACATCACAGGACATGCCCCAGCTCATCTGCGAGACGCCTGCTCCCTCCCGCAAACCGGACCGCCATTCGTTGCAATAGGAAATCCAGTCTTCTGTCCACACAATCTCGGCACCAAACCCAATCGCCGAAAGACTCTTCGCCAGATACTCGCAAATTCGAACGGAATGCCCACATCCAGCTTTTGCCGACATGATGCGCAATCGCCAGTCCGATGGGATGCCCGCGTCCCTTAGAAGCTGCCGGGCAAGCTCGGGGTTGAATTCATAAGGAAATCTGTACCCTTCATCGAAGGCCGGCGAAGCAGGTGGCAGCATGCCGGATGCGACGGTGGTATGTCCGCGGAAGATTTCTTTGCTTAGCTTCTCCCGATCAATCGCATAGGCGACGGCGCGACGCACTCGAGCGTCGCTGAGGACCGGATCGCGCATATTGAAAATGAAATACCAGACATAGGGTACCTGGCCTTCTAGGACGACGAATCCGCGCCGTTCTAATTCGTCGAGATCGCTCCCCTCTAGGCCGTAGGCCAGATCGGCATCGCCGTTGAGCAATGCGTTGTACCGATCTTCAAGGTTTGGATACGGCTTGTACTCGAGGCCGTTCAACCTGGATGCCCCTCCCCAGTAGTCGTCATTGCGAACCAGCCTGACTCCGCTGCCGTGGGGCGTCGAAAAGCGACTGTCGAAACGGAATGGGCCGGTGCCCGGTGCATGGTCGGCAATGCCTGAGTTGCCGTGCTTTTTCAGTGCCTCTGGGCTGATGAAGACATGCGCGCCCGGTGCGTCCTCCTGCGTCATGTAGCGGAGGAATTCGGGGAAGGGCTCCTTCAGCGTGAGGAGGATCGCCAGCGGCCCCACGACCTTCACTGATTCGAGCGCTTCGAGACCGATCCGGTTGTAGTCCGCTGCCACGGGCGAATACTGCGGCGCCTCAGGATTCCACATACGTTCTATGTTGAACCGCACGGCCTCCGCATCGAATAGGGTTCCGTCGTGGAACCGCACGTCCTCCCGCAAGTGGAATAAATATTCCAGACCGTCCTCGGAGATCTCGACCGAAGTGGCGAGCGCGGGGATAAGTCGCGTCGGACTGGCTGCCTCATCCTCCAGATCGTCCTCATACAAGCTCTCGAATATCTGCTGGACGACTCTGCCTGTATTCCAACCACCAAACGAGGCGGGCGGATCGATCGCGTCCACCTCCCAGTCAAGAGCAACGCGAAGAACAGAGTGAGCGGTGCTTTCAGATGCCGTCATAATGCTTGCCTCGTGCAAATTTGAAAATTTGAAATCGTTCAGTTGGCCCCCCAGGCCAGAACCTGATCGGCGACTTGGTTATCGATACGCGTCCTTCCAGGAACCACCGCCGGATGCGTTGATAGGCGTGCCCCTCGCTGATCGATCGCTCCCCAGCGAGACCCCGCACCCTGTTGTTTACCACGCGACGAGACCGTAGGGTTTCCTGCAGCTTCGCGATCCTGCTGTTCTGTCGGCATCCAAACCGGTAACGCGAACTGGCCGCGGGCTTCGGTTCCGCATTATGAATGGGAGCACGAGATGCTGGATCACCTTGTTCTTCTTGCCTATCGGACCTCCGATGCCGACGCGATCGGCCTTTGCGGACATGAATCTCTCCTATTTCAATGTATAAAGGGCACCAAGAGGCACCTTGCCGGCCGGAAGGGAGGTGCAGTGCTCACCGTCGACTTCGACTCTGTAGGTTTCAGGGTCCACCGTTACCTTCGGAGCCTTGTCATTCCAAAGCATGTCTCTCTTCGATAGGTTTCGTGTTCCGGACACCGGCAGGCAGCGTGCGCGCAGCTCCAGCTTTCCGGCCACGTCGCGGTCTATAGCTCCCTGAGACATGAAACGCACCGAAAGCGATTGGGCAGCGCGCCCGAACCAGCCCCATTGTGGGCGGTAACGCAGCGGCTCGCAGCAATTAAGAGAGGCGTTCGCCTCACCCATGACCGCCATCACCGGAAAGCCCGACTTGAAAACAGCCTCCGGTTTGATGCCAAACAGCCCCGGTTTCCAAAGCACGAGATCGGCAAGCTTCCCCGGCTCGAGCGAGCCGACAAATTTTTCCACCCCTAACATACGCGCGGGGTTGATGGTGTATTTGGCGATGAACCGTTTAATACGCGTGTTGTCGTTGCCGCGACCGCTGTCCTCGGGGAGAGCGCCCCGCTGCATCTTCATGCGTGATGCGGTCTGCCAAGTACGGGTTATGGTTTCGCCGATGCGTCCCATCCCTTGGGAGTCCGAGCCAATGGCGCTGATCGCGCCGATATCATGCAGTACGCCTTCGGCCGCGATGGTTTCGTGGCGGATCCGGGATTCAGCGAAGGCGATATCCTCCGGCAATCTCGGATTAAGGTGATGACTGACCATTGCCATGTCGAAATGCTCATCGAATGTATTGACCGTATAAGGATTAGTCGGATTGGTGGACGAAGGCAGGATGTTCTCGTTCCCACAGACCTTGACGATGTCGGGAGCGTGACCCCCGCCGGCGCCTTCGACGTGATAGGCGTGAATGGTGCGGCCATCGATCGCCTTCAGGGTTCGTTCGAGGAACCCAAACTCGTTGAGCGTGTCGGTGTGCAACTGGATTTGCACATCCGCTTCGTTAGCAGCTAGCAGCGCCGAATGGATCGCGGCGGTTGTGGCGCCCCAATCCTCGTGAATCTTCAGCCCTGCGGCCCCTGCCTCCAGTTGCTCGATCAGCGGCTTGGGGCTGTCCGAGGCCGCCTTCCCGAAGAAGCCAAAATTGAGCGGAAACGCCTCCGCTGCCTGGAGCATATATCCGAGGTTGACAGTGCCAGTAGAGGCAATCGGAACGGTGGTGGCGCCAAGTCCGCCTCCGAAAAGGGTGGTGATGCCACTGGCCAGCGCCTCTTCGCATTGGCCTGGATCGATGAAATGGACGTGGCAGTCAACGCCCCCGGCGGTAACAATCAGGCCCTCCGCCGCGCGAACGTCCGTGTTGGTACCGACGATCAGTTTCGGGTCCACTCCGTCCATAATCCGCGGGTCGCCGGCCTTGCCGATCCCTGCGACCAGGCCATCTTTGATCCCTATGTCGGCCTTGATGATGCCCAGGACCGGGTCGATGATCGTGGCGTTCGTTATCACCAAATCGAGTGCGCCGTCTGCCGCCGTGATATGGCCATGACAGCCAGAACCCACTCTCAAGGTTTTTCCAGCCCCGAAGACGAGCTCGTCGCCCGGAACCAGGAGGTCCCGTTCGACCTCTGCCCAGAGATCGGTGTCGGCGAGACGGACGCTGTCTCCCGTTGTCGGTCCGTACAGCTCAACATATTGACGGCGCGACAGCATCTTAGACATCGTGAGCTCCCCTGAACCCTTCGGCTGCCGCGCGTGCAACCGCCCTGCGCTTCACCTCCGGATCGTCCAGCACACCATCGGTCAGGTTGTTGAGCCCTTCGACGCGCCGCTCGCCGCCGATGGCGACTAGGTCGACGGTCTTCTCGTCCCCTGGCTCAAAGCGCACAGTAGTTCCCGCTGGAATGTCGAGACGGAAGCCGAACGCTGCGGCCCGGTCAAACTCCAGCTCAGGGTTCACTTCGAAGAAGTGGAAATGGGAGCCGATCTGGATGGAGCGGTCGCCAAAGTTGCGAACGACGACACGGGTCGTCGCACGACCGCAATTGATCTCTATTCCTTCTTTCGCCAGGCGATAACAGCCAGGCTTGTCCTCTTCATCGGCGTTCTGGGGCAGGCCAAGAGGATCGTGGACGCAAACGAGCTTCTGACCGTCCGGAAACATCGGCTCGATCATCAGCATTTCCAGAAGCGGCACGACGCCCGACTGAACGTCCTCGGATTGCAATACGGTTCGGCCGAAGGCCATCAACTCAGAGACCGATCTTCCTCTCCTGGCCTCTTCGTGCATGGCGTCGGCTATTACCGCTCTGGCCTCTGGCAAATTCAACAGCATGCCCTCAGCCCGACGGCGCCGGGCCATTTCTGCAGCGACGAAAATCAGCAGTCTGTCGCTTTCCCTGTTGGTCAAATACACGTGAGGCCCTCGCCCATTTCGAAGTCGTTTTTCGGATGATCAGAGGCTTATGTGAGCCGCGATCTTTTCGTGGGTATCGGGGTCCCTCGTGTTTCCGGATCCCGATATCTCGCCCTTATCCAGGAGGACATATCTGTCGGAAACGGCGCGGGTGAACGGAATGTTCTGTTCAACGAGCAAAACGCCGAGACCCGAGCGATCCCTCTCCGTCTTGATGATCTTCACCAGGTTGGATATGATCGAAGGCTGCAGGCCTTCGGTTATCTCGTCGATCAGCAGCACTTTAGCCTCGACGGCGAGGGAGCGTGCCATCAGTAGCATCTTCTGTTCGCCGCCACTGAGCGTGCCGGCTTTTTGCTGCAAGCGCCGGAGGAGAAACGGAAAGCAACGGCCCATTGTCTCCTTTGCGTCGTTCCAGCTCACGGAGCCACGCAACGACAGGCGAATATTTTCCTCCACCGTAAGGTCCTGAAACAACGCCTTTTCCTGCGGTACGTAGGCCACGCCAAGCCGGGCAATCTCATGAGGCCGGCTGTCGCCGATGGGATGCTGCGCCATTGCGACGGAGCCTGAAAATTTCGGCAAATACCCCATGATCGACTTGAGAAGCGTACTCTTTCCCATGCCGTTCTTGCCGACAACGGCGACGATTTCGCCGCTGGCGATCTGCAAGTCGAGGTTTCTTATTACCGTTGCCTGTCCATATCCGCTGCTTAGACCATTCACAGTGAGCACTGCTTCTGTCACGATCCAATCCTCCTCAATGCCCGGACCCGGCATAGACTGTTTTGACGAGCTCTGAATTCACGACCTCATCGACCGAGCCGTTAAGAACAATCCGGCCTTGGTGCAGAACGATCACCCGAGAAGAAATGTCGCGGACAAAATCCAGGTCGTGCTCCACGAGCAGGATGCAGAGTTGCTCTGTTGTGGCGAGTTCGGTCAGGATCGTTCCGATCAGTGTGCGTTCAGTCTTGGTGAGACCTGCCGTGGGCTCATCCAGCAGGATAACCTTTGGCTCGAGAGCCAATACCATGGCCAGTTCGAGCGCCTGCTTCTTTCCGTGCGACAGCAGTTGTGCAGGCACGTCCAGATCACTGTGCAGTCCCGTGGCCCGGACGACATGCAGGGCGGAAGGTGGAAGTTGACAAACACCGGATTTCTTCCACTTGGACAAAGGGTCTAGGCGCGCCCGTGCTATCTGAAGGCACTCACCGACTGTCAAGGTGTCGAAAACGTTGGCCATCTGGAACTTGCGCCCAACACCGAGACGCACGCATTCTTCAGGCGGGCGATGAGCGATATCCTGCCCACCGATCGAAATCGTGCCGCCGCTGCGCTTTGAGCCGTCGGCGATGCAGGTCATCAGGGTGGTCTTGCCGGCACCGTTCGGTCCCACAAGACTGACGATCTCGCCATACGTGGCTTCGAAGTCGATGCCTGACAGCACCTCGAGGCTGCCGAACCGCTTCTCGACCCCACTCACCACAAGCGCCGGTCCAGCCACAACAATGTTGCGTTCGATTCTAGGCGCCTTGCACAATTGGAGTTGGGAGTATTGCTCCGGCTGGGCTTTGCGGGTGCGACCGCGAAGCCAGTTGGCGGCATTCGAAACCAACGGCAGGATACCACGCGGGAGGGCCACGATGACCGAAACAAAGACTATTCCGATCACAAGTTTCCACACGAAGGGAAAGTCGCCCTGCAGGTGCGCACTGGCATAATCGATGATGATTGTTCCGATCACCGGGCCGAACAGCGTGCCTCGCCCGCCCAATGCGACCCAGATCAGTAGCTCGGTTCCGAACGTGAAGCCGGCGATTTCAGGTGCAACCACCATCGTATAATTGGCGTAGATCCAGCCAGCGATCGCGCCGATTGCAGCACAGATCAGAAAGACCAGCGCCTTGATCTTGGACGTGTTCAATCCGAGATACTTGCACCGCTGCTCATTTTCCCGGATTGCGATTAAAAGCCGTCCGGCGTCGCTGCGCGTGTACATCCAGGCCCCTGTCGTTAGTACGACCAGCCAGACCCCGACGGCCCAGAACCACGCCTCGGTGCTGAGGGGGATGGTGTCGAAGCCGGTGAGGCCACTGCTCGAGCCGGTATATGTGCCACCGGAAAATAGAAGCTGCGTGACCACGATCGGCAGGACTAGGGTGATCACCGACGCATAAAGTGCCGACGCCCCATGCCAGAAAGCCAGGAATGCCACCAGTCCCGCCAACGCGACCGCGACGGCCATGCCGATCAGGACAGCGGCAAATGCATATTCAGGCGAAAAGCCGCCATAGGTGAAGACCAATGCCGTTGCGTAGGCGCCGGCCGCGAAGAACGCCGACTGGCCGAAGGTCAGGACTCCGAGATAGCCCCATAGGATATCGACCGACAGCGCCATTGCGGCGTAGATCATCGACCTCACCAGCACGTTCACGGAATACGCGTCCATGAAGAATGGTGCGGCACCGACGCCGATCAGAACGATCGATGCTGCAAACACCACCTTGGTCAGCGGGCGGACCTGGAGTCGTTGAATGGAACTGCTTCCCAATTCCTTCACGTTTGCGTCACTCATAAGAAAATCCCTGCGGACGGATACGAAGTATGACAGCGGCCAGCGCGGCGATCGTCATGCCTCCGAGCACCGAACCGAAATAGTTACTTACAATGACTTGGGCGCCGCCCAGGACAACGCTGGCAAAGGCCAAGCTGTAGAGCGAAGAACCCGAGACGAGAACGAGCATGAAGGCGCTAATCAGCCAGGCGACGCCCATGTTTGGATCAACGCTGGACAGGGGCGTTATAAGAGCTCCCGCCACCGCCGCCAGACCGGAGCCGAGCGTGAACGTGATGGAGCGGACGAGGCCGCTGTTGATGCCGAGCCCCCGCGCGAGGTCCTCGTTCATGATGACCGCGCGTGTGGACAGGCCTAGTGATGTGCCCCGCAGCGCTGCCGTCAAGCCGAGGCCGAGCAACAACGCAAGGGCAGTCAGGACTAGTCGATAGGTCGAGTAGGGCTCGCCAAGGATGCTGATCACGCCTCTAATCGGAGGTTCGGCGAAATGGACGCCACGATCGAAGACCAAGGTGATGGCCTGCCCGATGATAATGCTTAGACCCCATGTAGCCAGAATGGCATCAAGGGGGCGATTGTAGAGTGAGCGCACCACAACGCGCTCCATGCCGAAACCAACGATTCCGCCAAACACCGCCGCCAAGGGTATACCGATCCAGGGATTTAGGCCCAGCGCGGTGGCGATCACGGCAGCGTAACCCCCAATCGTCAACAGTCCGCCATGAGCGAAGTTAATGAGCTTCATGACGCCAAACACAAGAAGCAATCCCGAGGAAACGATGTACAAGATTGCCGCAGTCGTTATGATATCAAGCAGTACCGGAACCATCTAAGTTCTCCGACATTCTGTGGCGTGCTGTATTGATCTCGCGATTGACAGATGACGAAAGGCATTTCGTCCATAACCACGTCTGGCGGATCAACACAGCATCGCCACTATTGGCGGTTCAGTAGGAAAAGGCGACGGAGAGCGCCGTCTGTTCCGATCACAAATTGGGGCACTGCTCGCCCGGATCCACATTGGGGTGGGACTTGATGATCGTGGTATCGCCCTGAGCGTTGACCTGAGCGAGATACATCGTCAGCGGAGCATGACGTTGCTTTGACATCTGTACGGCGCCTCTGGGACCATCAAAAGTTACTTCGCTCAGAGCCTTTACGACCGCATCCGTATCTGTCGTCCCAGCCTTCTTGACCGCCAGGGCGTAGGAATAAATAGCGTCGTATTGCGGCACCGAAAGTTCATTTGGCGTTTTTGCCTCTGCACCAAATTTGTCATTCAGAGCTTTTATGAACTGCGCATTTTTCTCAGATTTGATGCTGGTGTAGTACGAGCCGCCGAGATAAATTCCTTCCGCATCAGGCCCCAAGGTCTTTGCAGTACCTTCATCGAGTGCGTAGCTACCATACTTGGCCGTGAGGCCGGCCGCCCTAAACTGTTTTGTGAATGTTACATTTGGCGCACCGGCCGCCGTGGAAGTTATGATTACGTCCGGATTGGCGTCGCGGATCTTACTGATGATCGCCGTCCAATCATTTGCGTCGATCGGATTATATTCTTCTCCGAGGACCTTACCACCTTTTTCTGTGATATACTTATTAGTATACCCAAGCATACCCCGCCCGAATGCATAGTCGTTTCCAACAAGGAAAAATGTCTTCGCGCTCTGATCCTTCATGAAGTAGTCTACCATGAGAGACACCACTTGCTGCGGCACCCATCCGTTGATGTGCTGATATTTGTTACAGGAACCTCCTTCATAGAAGGAAGTGTAAATGTACGGGATCTTCCCTCTAGTGATGATCGGCAGGCCCGCGTTTCTGGCCGCGCTCGGCTCCGATGAAATTATTACGTCGACTTTCTTTTGGTACACGAGAGAGTCGTACGCCTTCTGAGCTCCTGCGGCACTCGATGCACTGTCGGCAAGTTCGATGACAAGCTTTCTGCCCAACACCCCTCCCGCACCATTGATTTCAGAGACTGCAAGTTCCGTCGCCTGGATAACGGCCGGAGCCGTGATGCTGTTTGCACCGCTCAATCCCAATGGAAAACCCAACACGATCGGCTTATCTTCCGCGACTGCGGCCCCAGTCCACAGGGCAGTTACGGCAAGCAAAACGGAAATCTTCTGCATCAACATTTTCATCTGCGTTCCCCTTGTGATTTTTTACCGCTCAAAGTGCCAGATGACATCGCTCCCAGAGCGGACGGCAAGCGTCGGCCTGGTGAAATGATGTCGACAATTTTGAGAATGGAGATTAACCAACGCTTCCGCGCTTCCAGGGTGTGTCCCTGCGCGTTGGGCGTGGTTTAGGGTGGCTATCCCGCCACCGTTTAAATGTTGGCACATATGCAAAAGCACGTCAATGGCTAGATTGATGTCAACGATTAGATTTCAGGGGAGGGCTGCACCGGGACGTCCATGCTCCCAGAACCATATCTGGTCAGGGCAGGATCACTTGGCCTTGTACGCTTTCCTAAAGTGTGACATCGGGCTAAGCCTCATTCCCGGTTCCCGCGCGTCCGGCGCACGCTGGCGCTAAATGTCGACGAGGTTGACCGTTTCTTGAAGTGCCGAGCCTGACGCGTGCGGCCTTAACCACTGCCATCCCAGGGGCCCTGCCCTTCGGGATCATACGGCTGAGGTCGGCAAGATCGACACCGAACATGGCGTCATCGCAATCCGTCCTCGACGGCGCGCTATGCCAAGGTCTTGAACGGCTTCATCCGGCGGACAAAAGCCTGCTCGATCGGCTGAAGCCTGAGGGGTCCTACCCAATTGAGTTAGCGTCGCCATTTCGGCAAGAGTGAAGTGGCAGACATCGAGGCACGGCACGGCGCATGGGCGATGAACGGTCATCTCGGACGCCACGAGCTCCGCAGCGCGATAGAGTTGTGCCAAACCGCCCTGCTTAGTACATCATGGCGCTGCAAAGTACCTCACCATCAGCCCCAGGTCCCTCTCATAGTGCGGGGCGGCGGCCGCGGCTGGCTCGATCGAACAGAACGATCTCGAACCGGGATGCCGCTGGCGCCGCCGAGCGCCTCGCTGTGGCCGATCGCTGAATGCGGTAGAACCAATGATCATGGGTAGTGTGCTGAGAGTTCTGCAAATTCGCTGAGAGAGGGCGGTCATGGCAGGCTGGTGATTGTTCACGTCACCTGATTCCCGCGAAGGAACGCCACCATGACCAAGACCGAAGACAAATCCGCCATAGCTGGCGTCAAAGACATTCTGCTTTCGAACCCGGATGGGCTGCACGAAGTGATCCGCGCGGTGATGCAGGAGGTGCTCGAGGCCGAGATGGACGAGGCGATGGGTGCTTCGAAGAGCAAACGCACACCGGAGCGTCTTGGCTATCGCTCTGGCTATTACGGCCGCACGCTTGTCACCCGTGTCGGCAAGCTGGCGCTGCGGGTTCCGCAGGACCGGCAGGGGCGCTTCTCCACCGAGCTGTTCGAGCGCTACCAGCGTTCCGAGCGGGCCTTGGTGGCGACGCTTGCGGAAATGTACGTGCAGGGCGTTTCGACCCGCAAGGTCAAGGCGATCACGGAAGAGCTGTGCGGGCATGCCTTCTCGGCCTCGTCGATCTCGGCCATCAACAAGCGCCTGGACGAGAGCCTGAAGGCCTTCGCCGAGCGCCCGCTGCAAGAGCCCTTTGCCTATCTCATCCTCGATGCCCGCTACGAGAAGGTGCGAGGCCGGCATCGTCATGAGCCAGGCGGTGCTGATCGCGGTCGGCATCGACTGGGACGGCCGGCGCCAGATCCTGGCGGTGGAGATGGCCAATCGCGAGAGCCGCTCGGCCTGGAAGGACTTCCTCGTCGCGCTCAAGGCGCGCGGCCTCAGGGGCGTCGAACTGGCCGACGACCATGCCGGCCTGGTCGCGGCGATCGGCGAGGTGATGCCGGAAGCGGCCTGGCAACGCTGCTACGTGCACTTCCTCAGGAACGCGCTCGATCATCTGCCGAGGAAACATGGCGACGACTGCCTGCAGGAGCTCAGATGGCTCTACGACCGGCGCGATCTCGCCGAAGCCAAGGCCGATCTTGCCGCGTGTGCCACATGGTCGGGCCGCTATCCGCGGCTGACGACGTGGGTGGAGGAGACCATGGAGGGCACGCTGACCTTCTTCCGCCTGCCGCGCCAGCACCACAAGCACCTGAAGTCGACCAACATGCTGGAACGCCTCAACAAAGAGATCAGGCGCCGCACCTATGTCGTGCGCATCTTTCCCAACGCCGAAAGCTGCCTGCGCCTGGTCAGGGCGCTGGCCGTCGAAACCAATGAAAACTGGATGGAGGCCAACCGCTACATCAACATGGACGACCTGCGCGAGCACAAGAAGCTCGCTCTGCGCCAAGCCGCATGACCAGCCTCATGGCCGCCCCTTTTGCAGAACTTGACGCACGCAACCTGATCACGCTCGCCGTTACGCGGTGCCTGCAGGCCGCGCCGAGCTCTTCTGAACGACACCCAAGCCTTGTTCACTCCAGCGTGGTACGAGGTCCGAAGACGGCGGGTGTGCTCCGTTTTGCATGCGAACCTTATATAAACCTCCAGATTCGAATTGACCGCAAAAGGAAGCTCGGCGCGCGAGAATCGCCGCATCGGATCGCTGCATCGGATTAGGCCTAGCAAGCTTAATGTGTTGTATCGGTGAAAAACAGCGCAACCGCCATTGCGCGATTGCTGACGCGGAGCTTATCGTACAAATTTCTGAGATGGTACTTAACTGTGTTTTCAGAAATGCCTGTCTTTGCCGCGATCTCTTGATTAGTCCAGCCATTGGCTAGTACTGCGAGTAATTCCCGTTCGCGCGTCGTTAAACGTGACAACGGCGTTTCATTAATTTTTGAGATATCTATGGACGGTACGCAGATGCGACCGTTAGCGACCGCAGCCACCGTGTCGAACAGAATGCCGGGACCGTCGAACTGATAGCAGAAGCCGTGGGCGCCGAGGCGTACACACTGCTTCAGAATGCCCATATCGTGATCCTCGGAGAAGATGACCACGCGCGTCGCGAACTGCCGACGACGAAGTTCGATCAATAGTTCGCCTGCATTCATATCGGATAATTTCCAGCCAAGGATTGCGACGTCGAAGGCCGTCTGCGTCTCCTCCAATGCTTTCAGAAACGCCGTGCCGCTGTGAATGCCGGCGATAAAGTCGAAACGCTCATCGCGGCTGATGATGTCGCGTAAGGCCGAGATGACTAGCTGATTGCGCTCGGCAATCAGTACCCTTTTCGGCCATGGCGGCTTTTTGACGGGACCGCCATGCATCGATCAACCGCAAGCTTCGAGAGCAACCGACCGCCCGGCCGCACGGGAGGCCGCGGTGAAAGTGTTGGCCATCAGCAGTGCAATCGTCATCGGCCCCACGCCGCCGGGCACGGGCGTTATGGCGCCTGCCTTTGTGGCCGCTTCTCCATAAGCCACGTCCCCAACCAGGCGGCTCTTGCCGTTCATCCCGGCGGAAATGCGGTTGATGCCGACGTCAATCACGGTCACGCCGGGCTTGATCCAGTGCGCCTTGATCATTTCAGGTTTACCAACAGCTGCCACGAGGATGTCGGCGTTTCGGCACAGCTCCGGCAGGTTCTTGGTGCAGCTGTGTGCGATGGTCACGGTGGCGTTGGCCTTTAGCAGGAGGTTGGCCATCGGCTTGCCTACTATGTTGGAGCGACCGACAACCAAGGCATTCATCCCCGACAGATCACGGCCGTGCACGCGCTCAATCAAAAGCATTGAGCCGGCCGGTGTGCAGGGCACGAAGGCGGTGTCGAGTTCACCCGTGCCGAGCTTACCGACATTGATGAAGTGGAAACCGTCGACATCCTTCTCCGGAGCAATCGTCTGGGTGACACGGCTGGAATCGATATGATCCGGCAAGGGCAACTGTACCAGGATGCCATGGATCCTAGAATCGACATTGAGCTTTTCGACCAGCGCGACCACTTCTTCCTCGGTCGTCTGCGTCGGCAGCGCGTGCTCGGTCGAATGGAAGCCGCACTCGTTGGCCGCCTTCGCTTTAGACGCGACATAGACTTTACTCGCCGGATCCTGGCCGACTATGACGACACTTATACTCGGAACCACGCCGGTTTCCGCACTCAGCTGGTTGACGGCCACCTTAAGCTTTGCAAGCACTTCCGCTGCAGCCGCCTTGCCGTCGATTATCTTTGACATGTTCACACTCCTTTGGTCCTGTCTTGCTCAGAACAGGCCTTCGATCTGGCCCTGTTCGTTGAGGAAGATCTTTTCCGAAGACGGGGACTTGGGAAGCCCCGGCATCGTCATGATCTCGCCGCAGATGATGAC
>NZ_JAIUHG010000044.1 GCF_020164955.1 Mesorhizobium sp. CA8 | reverse complement strand
TCTGCTTCACCGCCATTGCGATTCCCTCCGAGCTTCCTTCTCAGAGAATCACAACCAGCCAATTACGCAACAGGCCCCACAAGGGGAGAAGGGGGAAGCGTTCTGCCTTACGCTGCTTCGTTCACCGCACGGCTGAGGCGGCGGACCTCTTCGTCGTTGAGCAGGCCGCCGGCGCGCAGCAGGGCGGCGAAACGGCCGTTGCGCAGCGACAGCTCGGTGAAGCCGCCCATCTCGACCACCCTGCCCTTGTCCATGAAGACGACGAGGTCGGCGTCGCGGACCGTGGTCAGGCGGTGAGCGATGATGAAGGTCGTGCGGTTGCGGCGCAGCTCGTCTATAGCCTCCTTGACGCGGTCCTCGGTTTCGACGTCGAGCGCGCTGGTCGCCTCATCGAGCACCAGGATCGGGGCATCCTTGAGCACGGCGCGGGCGATGGCGATACGCTGGCGCTCGCCGCCCGAGAGCTGGCCGCCGCGCTCGCCGACGACGGTGTCGTAGCCGCCGCTCTTGGCCAGGATGAAGTCCTGGGCGGCGGCGGCATTCGCTGCGGCATGGACTTCATCATTGCTCGCATCGGCGCGGCCGACGCGGATATTGTCTTCGATCGAGCGGTTGAGCAGGCCGGCGTCCTGGAAGACGGTGGCGATCGAATGGCGCAGCGACTTGCGGGTCACCGTGCGGGTATCGATGCCGTCGATCAGGATGCGGCCGCTGGCCGGCGTGAAGACCCGCTGCAGCAGATTGATCAGCGTCGTCTTGCCGGCGCCGGTCGGGCCGACGATGGCGACCGTCTGGCCGGCCTGGACCTCGAAGGAGACGTCCTCGATGCCATGGCCCGAATTGGCGAACTCGAAGCTGACATTCTCGAAGCGGACATGGCCGGTGACATTGGTCAACTCGCGCAATCCGTCCGGCTCGGCGGTCTCGGCAGCCGAGTCCTCGAGATGATAGAAGTCCTCGAGCTTGGCGCGGGCCTCGGAAATCTGCGTGGTGAAGGCCGACATCTGGTCGAGACGGGCGATCAGCATTCCGGCAAAGCCGGTGAACGCGACGACGTCGCCGACGCGGAGCTGGCCACGGGTGACGAGATAAGCGCCGATCGAGAGCACGATCATCATCGAGATGGTCGACGACAGGCGGTTCAGCGCATTGGCGATTGCCCACCAGTCGAGCACCGGGTTCTGCGCGTCGAGCAGATCCTTCACATAGCGCTTCAGCGTCGCCGTCTCGTGACCGATGCGGTTGTAGCTCTGCAGCACGGCAACATTGCTGACGCTGTCGGTCACGTGGGCAAACACGGTGTGGTAATGGCGTTCGACGGCAGTCTGCCCCGACTTGGTGCGGCGCATGACGAGGCGGCCGATACCGACATAGAGCACGCCCAGGCCAAGCAGCACGACGGACATGCGGATGTCCATGGACAGCGCGGTCGGAACCAGCAGCACCAGCGCGATGGCCGTCGAGAGATGCACGCGCATGAATTCGAGCCACAGGCTGAACAGGGTCTCGACCGCGCGCAGCAGCGTGTGGAGGGAATTGGATGTGCCGCGCTGATGGTGCCAGGCAAGCGGCATGGTGATGACGCGCTCGAAGGACTGGCACAGCACTTCGGAGCGGCGGGCGTGGGCGAAGCGATCGGCGCCGCGCGCCACCAGCACGAAGGCGACGACGTTGAAGGCACCGAGAGCGGCCCAGACGGCGAGCGTCGAAAACACCGCGCCCTTTTCGGAGATGGCACCGATCACGCGGCCCAGCAGGATGGGCTCGAGGATCGCGATCGCCGCGAGCGCGACGTTGGCGCCGCAAATCAGCGCAACGCGCTTCTTGTCGGACGCCAGATAACCCAGCGCTCTAAAGTAGATCTGCAGAAGTGACACTTCAGCTACTCCGCCAAACTCTTGTCCGTGCTCAATGCCCGAATTGTGCATCGCACCATTTTCTGACACGTATCGGTTAACGTGTCGCGAAACAATGCGTCGTCTATCGCTTCCGTTCCCATTTAGCGAACAAAAGATGACGACGGTACGAAATCTGACGTGATCACCTAACGGTTTGAGATAAAAGGTGAAATGTCAGGCTTGCGGCAAAATAATGGCACCTGCCACGCGCTGCCACATTTTTAATCACAAGCCGCTTGCTTAGCCAGTCCTAAAGGAAGGCGCGTGATCGGATGCGAGAGCTGCGCCAAGTAAAAAAAGGCGATCGGCCGCGCACCCCGAGGGATGCGCGGCCGACGAACCAAACCATTGATTTTACGCAGGTATCCTGACGACGACCTCGGTCTTGTCGCCGGCTTTCGGCTCGAAAGAGGCCGATTTTTTCTTTAAACCATCGACTTCTAGCGAGATCGACTTGGTCTTTTTGTCGCGGATGACGCGAAGCTTGATCTCGCCGTCGAACATCTTGAGCGTCGCGGCGTAGCCGTCCCAGTGTCCGGGCAGCTTCGGCCTAAACGTGATCTCCTTGCCACGCCGCTCGATACCGAGAATGCCCTCCACCGCAGCGCGGTAAAGCCAGCCGGCCGAGCCAGTGTACCAGGTCCAGCCGCCGCGGCCGCCCTTGCCTTCGCCGGCATAGATGTCGGCGGCCACGACATAGGGTTCCACACGATAGTGCTCGGCCGCCGCCTCGTCCGAAGCGTGGTTGACCGGGTTCAGCATCGAGAAGCAGCGATAAGCCTCGTCGGTGCGGCCCATTTCAGCCAGCGCGATGACGAACCAGGTGGCGGCATGGGTGTATTGGCCGCCATTTTCGCGCACACCCGGCGGATAGCTCTTGATATAACCGGGATCCTTCTCGCTTTTCGAGAAGGGCGGCGTGAACAGCTTGACGATCTTGAGCTCGTCATCGACCAGCATATTGGTCGCCTGTTCCATGGCCGTCGTCGAACGGGCAGGATCGCCCTCGCCCGACAGCACGCTCCAGGATTGGGCAATCGAGTCGATCTTGCACTCGTCCGAATTGTGCGAGCCGAGCGGCGTACCGTCGTCGAAGCTGCCGCGCCGGTACCATTGGCCGTCCCAGGCGGTGCTTTCCAGGGCCCGCTTCAGCGCGTCCGCATGCTTGGTCCAGGCCTGTGCCCGCTTCGTGTCGCCCTGCCCCTTGGCGACAGGCGCAAAGTCGGTGAGCGTCTTCAACAGGAACCAGCCCAGCCACACGCTCTCGCCCTTGCCGCCCTCGCCGACACGGTTCATGCCGTCGTTCCAGTCGCCGCCGAGGATCAGCGGCAAGCCGGCAGGGCTGCTGCGCTTGATCGCGAGATCGAGCGCCCGCGCGCAATGGTCATAGAGCGGCGCGGTGTTCTTGGTGATCTCGGGCGTGAAGAAGGCGTCATGCTCGCCGTCGCCGAGCTGCTGCCCATCAATGAAGGGCAACTGCTCCTTGAGGATGCCGGCGTCGCCGGTCACCTCGATATAGCGGGCCGTCGCATGCGCCAGCCAAACGACGTCGTCCGAGATCATGGTGCGCACCCCGGCATCGGTGCGCGGCAGCCACCAATGCTGGACGTCGCCTTCCGGGAACTGCCGGCGCGCCGCGTTCAGGATCTGGTCGCGCGCCAGCTTCGGATCGTGCGCCAGAAGGGAGAGCGTGTCCTGCAACTGGTCGCGAAAGCCGAAAGCGCCGCTTGCCTGGTAGAAGGCCGAACGGGCGCGGATGCGGCAGGCCAGGCTCTGGTAAGGCAGCCAGTGGTTGACCATGGCGTTCATCGCCTCGTCCGGTGTCTCGACCTGGATGGTGTCGAGGAAACCGCGCCAGGTCCTTTCGTTGTCGGCCAGGCGCTGATCGAAATCCTTGCTGCGATGGGTCTGCACCAGCACGCTCGCCTCGGCGGGCGTGGCCGCGTCGCCAAGCAGCCAGAGCAGCGTGACGTCGCCGCCGGCCGGAATGTCGATATCGCTGGCGACGACCGCGCAAGGGTCGTCGCCGGCCTCGATACGGCCGGAAAGCGCAAGCCCGCCGAGCACGGCCTGCGGATATTCGGTCGTGCCGTGCCTGCCGATGAACTCGCTGCGGTCGGCGGTTACCGAATGGACAGGATGGCTGGCCGCCAGGAAGGCGACACGCTCGCCGAAGTCCAGACCATAGGGGTTCTGAGCCAGCATGGCGCCGGTTGCGGCGTCGCGCGACGGCACGATGGTCGCCGCCGTGCGCGAGCGATGGCCGCCCAGCACCCATTCGGCATAGGCGTAAATGCGCAGCCGCGCCGGCGCCGGGCCGGCATTCTGGATGCGCAGCCGCGTGATCTTCACCGGATCGGCCGGATCGACCACCTGGGTCAGGTCCATCGACAGCGGCCCGCGCTTCGAGCGGAAAGTGGAAAAGCCCTGGCCGTGCCAGGTCTCATAGGTCATCGACGGATCGCGCACCATCGCCGCCATCGGCGAGAAGGCCTTGCCGCTCAGTTGGTCGAAAACATAGAAGCCTTCGCCCGGCCGATTCGACACCGGGTCGTTCGACCACGGCGTCAGCTGGTAGTCGCGGCTGTTGCGGCTCCAGGTGAAACCGGCGCCTTCCGCAGAGACGTGGAAGCCAAAGGAGGCGTTGGAGATGACATTGATCCAGGGCTGCGGCGTCGATCGCCGCCCGGTCAGCCGCGTCACATAGTGGCGGCCGTCGCCGTCGAAGCCGCCAAAGCCGTTCCACAGGCGCAGACCGCTGCCATCGGCGGCGATGTCGCCTCCACCCTGGCTTGCCGGCACCGGCAAGGGCAGCGGCGGAACAGGTTCGCGCGGTGAGCCGCCCTCCGCCTGCAGCAAGGCATCGCGGGCCTGGAGGGCCGCCGTCTCGGCGCGTTCCAGCTGGTCGAAGATCGTGCCGTTGCGGGTATGCAGAACGACACGCGCGACCGACAGCAAGGTCTTATAGGTCGGCTCGTCCATCAGGTCGCGACGCACGGCGAAGATGTGCTGGCGAGGCCCGAGCTCACGGCCACGCAGGCGGCTGTTCTCGCACAGCGTCTCCACGGCGCGCTGCAGGTCCTGCACATAGGACGAGGCCTGCTCGTTGACGACGACGAAGTCGATCATCATGCCACGCGCCCGCATATATTCCTGGAAGCGCAGCGCCTGGGCGACGATCTCGAGATCGGCGACGTCGCCGATGCGCACGAGGAAGATCGGGAAATCGCCGGAAATGCTGGTCGGCCACAGGCTCGACTGACGGCCGAGGCCCGACGCGATGGATTCGGCCGGCAGGCGCAGGAACGGATCGGGATAGATCAGATAGCGCGCAAGTTTCTGCACATTCGCGGCGTCGGTGAGGCTTAGCCCCAGATGACGCGTCTGCACCTGGCTGCGCGTCCAGGCCAGCATGGCCTGGCGGGCGAAGCTCTCCTGGTGGTCGAGACGGGCGATCGCCTCATCGAGCTCGCCGCGATGGGCGCCGACGGCGGTCCAGAAGGTCAGCGAGATTTTCTTGTTGGCCGGCACGCGCACCTGGCGGCGCAGCGCCGCCACCGGGTCGAGCGTGAAGCCCTGGCTGCCGGAAAGCCTGGCGCCGGGGTCGAAGGCGATAGCATCGGCGATGGTGCGGCCACGGCCGATGAAGGCGCGCCGGTCGGTCTCGGCCTCGGCGTCGCGCGACGGTCCCGACGGATCGGTGACGAAATGCACCATGGTGAGGTCGGGGTCGTTCTTGTCGCGCTTGCGCCGCGTGGCGAAGATCGCGCCGTTGTTCGGCGCGATCTCGGTCTCGACGAACATCTTGGAAAACGCCGGATGAGCGTTGTCCGAGGCCTCGTTGCCAAGCACCAGCTCGGCGAAGGACGTCACCTCGATATGCCGGTCGGTGGCGCCGTCATTGTAGAGCGTGATGCGGCGGCCTTCGCCATTGCCCTCGGAAATGACGATGCATTCGACCTCGGAACGCAGCGAGCCAACCGATTTGGTGAAGCTCGCCTTGTCGTCGGCAAACAGCGTCTGCACGCGCTCTCCCTCGGCGCGCTTCGGCTCGGCCGTGGCCGACCACCAGTCGCCGGTCGCGGTGTCGCGCAGGAAGATATAGGAGCCGAGACGATCCTCGCGGGGATCCGGCTGCCAGCGGGTCACGGCAAGTTCGCCGAAGCGGCTGTAGCCGGAGCCGGTCGCGGTGACCATGACCGAATAGCGGCCATTGGACATGACGTTGGTCGCCCGCAGCGCCTTGATCGGGTCGAGGATGATGCGGCTGTCCGGGCTCTCCGTCTCGGCCGCGTCCTTGGAGCGCTCGTCGGCTTCCGTCCTGACGGTTGCGGTCGGAATGTCGCGCGGCGCCTTCTCCTGCAAGAGAAGCTCGGCCGACTCGATCACTGGGTCGCTGTGGAAACGCTCGCGCAGCCGGCCCTCGAAAATGGCGTCGGCGACTGCCGCGATCGACATGCCGGAATGGTGCGCCATGTAGTTCTGCACCACCGCGTGGTCGGCGCCTTCGGGCACGCGCTGCGGCGTGAAATCGACCGCGTCATAGAAGCCATGACGGCCAAGCGCGCCGATCGAGCGCAACCGCTGCAGATTCTGCACCGCCTCGCGCGGGCTGAATTGCGCGGCCAGGATCGTCGCGTAAGGCGCAATCACGGTGTTCTGGCCAAGACCACGCTTCAGGCCGAGGCCGGGCACGCCGAAATTGGTGTATTGATAGGTGAGCTCGCGATCGCGGGCATTGTAGGCCGCTTCCGAAATGCCCCACGGCACGTTCTTGGAACGCGCATACTGGATCTGGCGCTTGATGATGAGCTTGCTGGTCTGGTTGAGGATCGAGCCCTGCGGCTCTTTCATCACAAGCGGCGGCATCAGATACTCGAACATCGAGCCCGACCAGGACATCAGCGCGCCCTGGAAGCCGATCTCGACAATCGGGCGTCCCAGACGGAACCAATGCTCGGTCGGCAGGTCGCCCTTGGCGATGGCGAACAGGCTGGTGAGACGCGCCTCGGAGGCGAGAAGGTCATAGCAGCTCTCGTCGAGCTGGCGGTCTTCGACGCGGTAGCCGATCGAGAGCAGCTTGCGCTCCTGGCGCATCAGGAAAGAGAAATCCATCTCGAAGGCATAGCGGCGGCAGCGCTCGCGCAGGGCCAGCAGCTTGGCGCGCAGTGCGGCGACGGCGCTCTCATCATTGTGCGAATCGTGCACATGCGCCTCGCAGGTCGCCTCCAGCCTGGCCGCCCAGTCGGCGATGACATCGCTTTTCGGCGAAGTTGCCTCGGTGTGGATGGCGGTGGCGAGCTTGCGTATCTCGCCCGCGAGTACGGCAAGATTTATGGTGCGGATCGACGCCATCTCAGGCTGCGCCTTGATGGTCGCCACCGCGCGGCGCATGCCGTCCAGGCGATCGGCCAGGCGCTGGCGCAGCGGCCGCAACTGCCGGCGGTCGTCCGGCAGCTCGTCCAGGCTTTCGTCGAGAATGGTGACGGTGTCGATGATGCCTTCGAAATCGCCCTGCAGATGCACGGAAGGCGCCTCGGCCCATTCGGCGCAGGAAGCCGCCACCGCGACCAGATGTCCGGCGAGATTGCCGCTGTCGACAGCGGAGATGTAGAGGGGATAAAGCGGCTTCAGTGTCGTCGTGTCGTACCAGTTGTAGAGATGACCGCGATCGCGCGGCATGTTCTCGATCGTCGTCATCGTGGCGTCGATGCGGGTGATGGCGTCCGACAGGCTGATCCAGCCGAAATCGCGCGCCGACACCACCGAGAGCAGATAGACGCCGATATTGGTCGGCGAGGTGCGCGGCGCCACCACCGGCGCCGGGCTCTCCTGGAAATTGTCCGGCGGCAGGTGATGCTGCTCGGCCGTCACGAAGGTCTCGAAATAGTGCCAGGTGCGGCGCGCGAAGGTGCGCAGCGCGTGAATGTCGGCGGGCGAGATGCGCAGCCTGTCCTCGGTCTCGGCCGAACGGCTGATCCAGCAGGCGACGGCGGGTGAGGCGATCCAGAAGATGGCGAAGAAGAAGGCGACGAAAGCGCCGGTGGAATCGGCCAGCACGGGAATGGCGAGGCCGACGACGCCGATGATCACCGCCCCGTACATCATGCCGTAATAGGCGCCGAGATCGGTGCCGCCCTTGGCGGCTTGCGAGGCGGTGCGCCATTCGAGAAGATTCTGCCGGCTGACGAATAGCCGGTAGAGGGTGCGGATGATGGCATCGCCCATCATCCAGGCGAGATGCGCCATCAGAAGCACCTTGAGCGCCACAAGTGCTGTGCCGAAGACGGTGTCGCGGGCCAAAGCGGAGAAGTGGCCGCGCGGCGTCTGGTCACCGCTCTTCGGCAGGATGCCGTTCACGATGTCGAAGGTCGGCGCCATGAACAGGCTGAGGATCATAAGAGCCTGCCACTGCGCCGCCTGGGTGAAGGGCAGCAGCGTCCAGCCCGCGACGCAGGCCATGACCCAGAAGATCGGGGTGACCGAGCGGCGCAGATTGTCCACCATCTTCCAGCGCGACAGCGCAGGCACTCCGGAGCGCGGGTCGAAGATATGGCCGAGCAACTGCCAATCACCTCGCGCCCAGCGATGGTGGCGCGAGGCGTCGACCGAGTAGCGGGTCGGATAATCCTCGACCAGCTCGACATCCGTAACCAGCGCGGCGCGCGCGAGCGCGCCTTCGAGCAGATCGTGGCTGAGGATGGTGTTTTCGTCGATGCGGTTCTTCAGCGCCGCCTCGAAGGCATCGACATGGTAAAGGCCCTTGCCGGTGAAGGACCCGTCGCCGAAGACGTCCTGATAGACGTCGGAGACGGCGAACACATAGGGGTCGAGCCCGCGATTGGCCGAGAAGACGCGCTGGAAGAAGGAAGCATCGTCGCCGCTGGTGAGCGAAGCCGTGATGCGCGGCTGCAGGATGGTATAACCGGCTGTGACGACGTGCTTGACCGGATCGAAATGCGGACGGTTGAGCGGATGGGCGAGCTTGCCGACTAGGCTGGAAACCGCATCGCGCGTGGTGCGCGTGTCGGCGTCGAGCGTCATCACATACACGACCTTTTCCGGCAGCGGCACATCGAGCGGCAGGAAGGTGGTGTCGCTGTCGCCACGCAAAAGAAGGTTCAGCTCATGCAGCTTGCCGCGCTTGCGCTCCCAGCCCATCCAGCAGCCCTGCGCCTGGTTGTAGAGCCGGCGCCGGTGCAGGAGGTAGAAGCGCGGCGAGCCTTCCGACGGATAGCGCGCATTAAGCCTGGCGATCTCGTCGCGGGCATATTGCAGGATCTCGATATCGGCGGCGTCGATCTCGGTCTTGGAGTCCGGCCAGTCTGACAGCAGCGCGAAATGGATTTCCTCGGCCGTATTGGCGAGGTGATGCACCTCGATGTTGCGGATGTTTTCCTCGACATCGTCGCGCGAGCCGATCAGTGACGGAACCACGACCATCGTGCGCGACTCGGCCGGTATGCCGTGCTTGTTGTAGTCGTAGCCAACAAGCCGGGTCGGCTTGAGGAACAGCGCCACCACGGTGTTGAAGAAGGCCAGCGCGCCCTCGCTGGCGGGCACGGCGAACAGCGCCAGCATCAGCGTGATCGATTCCACCGACAGGCCGAGATTGGCGAGCGCTTTGCCCGACAGCACCAGCAGCAGCACCGTCAACAGGAAGACCGGCACGACGATGCCCAGCCAGCCGGCGCTGGCAAAGCCTCGTTTGAAGCTCACATGGAAAGGCGGCCGGTAGCCGATCGCCTTTTCCAGCTCCTGCCGGCGCGGGCCGACCAGGAAGAAACCGACATCGGTGTGCACGGCGGGGTCCGCCGTTTCCGGCAGGCCGGACGCATCGGTGAGGCCGGGCGTGTGGCCGGCAAGCTCGATCGCCTTTTCGGCGACGCGGTACTCGGAGAGATGCGAGCGGCGCGCCAGCTGTTCGATCGCGGTGCGGTACTGGTCGCGCGAGAAGAAGTCGAGGTTGGCGAAGTCGGTCTTTGCACGCAGCAACGTGTCGATGCGGCTGACGCCCTCGAACCAGACCGTCCAGTCGACGTCGTTGATGAGGCGCAGACCGCGAATGATGTTGCCGGTGGTGACATTGCCCGAGGACAGCGTCTGATGCTCGGAGATGATGATCTCCTCGGCGTCGGAGCCGGTCTTCTCGAGCTCGCCTTCCAGCCATTCCAGCGCGCGGCCGGCGTTCTGCGATCCGTCGCGCAGGCGGTAGAGCAGTTGGGTGGCGAAAGTGGTGTCCTGCGCATGCGCGCTGTAGTTGGACAGAATCCTGGTGCGGTCGGCATTGTCGTCGGTCCCCAGAACCCGGTCGGCGACCTCGTTGGCGGTCTGGCGCATCTGCCTGGTGCGCTCGACGCGCACGGCGATGCGGCGCAGGTTCTCGATCAGCACGAAGCGCAGCAGCGACGGCAGCGCCCAGAGCTCGCCGATCTTCATCGGCTCGACCGACTGGAAGCCCTCGACGATCGCCTTGAACATGCTGGCCGACACGGAGCTGTCGGAATGCTCGACATAGCTCCAGGCGACGACGAAGGCGCGTGGCAGCACCGTGCCGTCGCCGAGCGTGAGCGTCGGCAACTGCCGGTAGAAGCGGCGCGGCAGGTCGCGCTTGACCTGGAAGATGGTCTCCTCGACCAGGTAATTGTTGTCGAGCAGCCATTGTGCGGCCGGCGTGATGGTCTCGCCCTTGGCCTGCGCCGCATTGGTCGAGCGGTAGACTTCGAGAATCTTCTTAGCGCTGTCGCGGATGCGTGCCTGGAACTCGAACGGGGCGAGGCCGAACAATTCCCTGACCTCGCCCTTGGCGAGCGCGACGCCCAAGGCGCGTAGCCGGTCCTCAGGCAGGAAATTGGAGCGTATCGGCGCGTCCGTCGCCGCCGGGAAGCCAGCGCTTGTCTGTTCGATCTTGTTGGGATTGGTCTGAATGTTCATTGAAAATTCCGTAAGCGGGGGCGCAATGCGGCGTCACCGCCACGGCAATGGCCCTAAAACCGGTTCAATTGCAATTGGTTGCATGACTGATCGGCCGAAAGTTTGTTTTGCGCACCACAACCGGGGCGTGCCCTTTCGACAGCTCGTAGGCGAACGCCCCTCGCTCTCCGCCCCCGGTTGGATCAGGGCAAGGATTCGGGCTTTTTCGTGATACATGCAAGGGGCCGGGCGATAATTCGCCCGAGCCGCGATCATGTTTGGCAACAGCCGTTAATGGTTGGCCGCGAGGCGGTGGAGCCCGATCACGAAAAGCAGGCCCTGCCCCTTAGGCTGAAGCCGCATTTCCGGGCTGTCGCGGTCGAGGATCAGCGTGTCGAGCGATCCGAGGCTCGGCGCATCGTCCGTGAAGAGCGTGGCGCCGGCGCCGAGGGCAAGAATGAGCGTGGTGTCGGCGCGCGGCGCGATCCGAATCTCGGCGGTGAAAGACCGGCGCTCGACCTCATGGACCATGCGGCCACGGCGCGTCATGATGTTGAGATCGGTGATCGGACCGCCGATCAGCGCCGCGCCGGTGGGTATGTCGCCCGGAAAGGCGAGCGGCGCCGAAGCCGAGGTCAGCCGCACCGGAGGCCGGCCGGCAATGTCGAGGATGATCCCCTCACCTTCCAGTACCGACAATGTCCGGTCTATGCCTGCGAAGCTTGAGAACGGCCCGCTGGTCTCGACGCGGGCCATGGAGATGCGCCAGTCGAAATCGTCGAGCCCGGCGCCGTCGGGCGAAACGGCGATTTCGGTGGTCGTGCCGCCGCCATTCTTCCACGGCATTACGCGGTAATCGGCGGCACGAAGGATGCGCATTCGGCTCAGCCCAGGATGCCCGGCAGGTTGAGCTGGTGCTCCTTGGCGCACTGGATGGCGATGTCGTAGCCGGCATCGGCATGGCGCATGACGCCGGTCGCCGGGTCGTTCCACAACACGCGCTCCAAGCGCTTTGCCGCCTCGGGCGTGCCGTCGGCGACGATCACCATGCCGGCATGCTGCGAGAATCCCATGCCGACGCCGCCGCCATGGTGCAGCGACACCCAGGTGGCGCCGGACGCGGTGTTGAGCAGCGCGTTGAGCAGCGGCCAGTCGGAAACGGCGTCGGAGCCATCCTTCATCGCTTCGGTCTCGCGGTTCGGCGAGGCGACCGAGCCGGAATCGAGATGGTCGCGGCCGATAACGACCGGCGCCTTGAGCTCGCCCTTGGCGACCATCTCGTTGAAGGCAAGACCGAGCCGGTGGCGGTCGCCGAGACCGACCCAGCAGATGCGCGCCGGCAGGCCCTGGAAGGAGATGCGCTTGCGCGCCATGTCGAGCCAATTGTGCAGACGGGTGTTGCCTGGGGTGAGCTCGCGCACCTTGGCGTCGGTCCTGTAGATATCTTCCGGATCGCCCGAGAGCGCGGCCCAGCGGAACGGACCGATGCCGCGGCAAAACAGCGGCCGGATATAGGCCGGCACGAAGCCCGGGAAGGCGAAGGCGTTCTCGAAACCCTCGTCCTTGGCGACCTGGCGGATGTTGTTGCCGTAGTCGAGCGTCGGCACGCCGGCGTTCCAGAACGCCACCATCGCCTCGACATGCTCGCGCATCGAGGCCCGGGCGGCCTTTTCGACGGCCTTCGGATCCGAGATGCGCTTCTCGCGCCACTCGGCCATCGTCCAGCCCTTGGGCAGATAGCCGTTGATCGGGTCATGCGCCGAGGTCTGGTCGGTGAGGATGTGGGGGCGGATGCCGCGCTTGAACATCTCCGGCACGATCTCGGCGGCGTTGCCGAGCAGTCCGACCGATTTTGCTTCGCCGGCCTTGGTCCAGCGATTAATCATCTCCATGGCTTGGTCGAGCGTCTCGGCCTTCTCGTCGAGATAGCGGGTGCGCAGGCGAAAATTGATCGAGTCCGGATTGCACTCGATCGCGAGGCAGGAAGCACCGGCCATGACGGCCGCCAAGGGCTGGGCGCCACCCATACCGCCGAGGCCGCCGGTCAGGATCCACTTGCCCTTGAGGTCGCCGTTATAATGCTGGCGACCGGCCTCAACGAAGGTCTCGTAGGTGCCCTGAACGATGCCCTGCGTGCCGATATAGATCCAGGAGCCGGCCGTCATTTGGCCGTACATCATCAAGCCCTTCCTATCGAGCTCGTTGAACTTCTCCCACGTCGCCCAATGCGGCACGATGTTGGAGTTGGCGATGAGCACGCGCGGCGCATTGGAATGTGTCTTGAAGACGCCCACCGGCTTGCCGGACTGCACCAGCAGCGTCTCGTCCTCGCCCAGCGTCTTCAGCGAAGCGACGATGCGGTCGAAATCGTTCCAGGTGCGCGCCGCCCTGCCGATGCCGCCATAGACGACGAGCTCGTTCGGGTTCTCGGCGACCTCCGGGTCGAGATTGTTCATCAGCATGCGCAGCGGCGCTTCCGTCGTCCAGTAACGGGCGTTGAGCTTGTCGCCGCGGGGGGCGCGCACTTCACGTATGTTGTGACGAGGATCGGTCATCATTGTCCCTTTCAAGCAAGGCGGGCGGCGCGGGTCAGCGCCCGGCCCAGTCAATGGCGGTTTCGAGGATTGTTTTCAGCGTGGCGCGGATCGGCGCGGCATAGGTGGCATCGTAAGGCACCGGCCAATTTTCCGGCGAGCCCTTCCCTGCCGGCTCGCGCATGTAGCCGCGGTTGGAGAGCTCCATCTGCAGCGCGTGGACGCCGTTTTGAGGCTGGCCGAAGCTTCTGGTGATCCAGCCGCCCTTGAAGCGGCCGTTGACCACCCAGGTCTCGCCGGTCGCGGCCAGGATGGCGGCCACTTTCTCCTGCAGCAAGGGATCCGTGCTCTTGCCGTCACTGGTGCCAAGGTTGAAGACCGGCAGCGTGCCTTCGAACAGGCGCGGCAGCACCGAACGGATCGAATGGCAGTCGTAGAGCACGATCTTATCGTGTATGCCGCGCAGCCGGTCGATCTCGGCCTGCAGGGCGGCGTGGTAGGGAACGAAATAGGTTTCGCGGCGCTGGTCGATCTCAGCCGGCGTCGGCTCCTCGCCCATGCGGTAGAGCGGGTCGCCGTCAAAAGTTTCCGTCGGGCAAAGGGTTGTCGTCGCCTGGCCGGGATAGAGCGAAACGCCCGATGGATCGCGATTGACGTCGATAACGGTGCGCGAGATGGCGGTGTGGACGACCGTGGCGCCGAGGTCGGTGGCGAAATCATAGAGCTTGTCGATCCACCAGTCGCAATCGCGCCGGCCGAGCCAAGGCGAGACGAGGCGCGAGTCGAGGCCGGCAAGGTCGATGCCGGTGTGCGGGATCGAGACCAGCAGCGGCGCTGTGCCCTGGGTGACGGTGAGCCAGCTTGGCGAGGCCATCATGCCGCTCCCGCGATCACCGGCAGCTTCACGCCGCCCGCCGCCTTCACCGCGGCGCCGCTGCGGACCATGGCGATCGCCTTTTCCATGTCGGGATGGAAATGGCGGTCATTGTCGAGATGCGGGACTTCGGCTCGCACCAGCTTGCGCACCGCCTCCAGCGCCTCGCTGGACGCAAGCGGCGCGTGAAAATCGCAGCCTTGCGCGGCGGCCAGCAATTCGATGCCGATGACAGCGGTCGCATTCTCGATCATGCCGAGCAGCCGGCGCGCGCCGTGCGCCGCCATCGAGACATGATCTTCCTGGTTGGCCGAGGTCGGAATGGAATCGACGCTCGCCGGATAGGCCTTCTGCTTGTTTTCCGAAACAAGCGCCGCCGCCGTCACCTGCGGGATCATGAAACCGGAGTTCAGACCCGGCTTCGGCGTCAGGAAGGCCGGCATGCCGGACAATGCCGGATCGACCAGCATGGCGATGCGGCGTTCCGACAGCGAGCCGATCTCGCAGACGGCAAGCGCGATCATGTCGGCCGCGAAGGCCACCGGCTCGGCGTGGAAATTGCCGCCCGAAAGCGCGGTGTCGTCCTCGGCTAAGATCAGCGGGTTGTCGGTGACGCCATTGGCTTCCGTCTGAAGCGTGTCCGCCGCCTTGCGCAGCACGTCGAGCGCGGCGCCCATCACCTGCGGCTGGCAGCGCAGGCAATACGGGTCCTGCACGCGCTCGTCGCCGACGCGGTGCGATTCGCGAATGGCGCTGCCGGCCATGAGATTTCGCAGGGCATCAGCCGTCTCGATCTGGCCGCGATGCTTTCTCAAAAGATGGATGCGTGGGTCGAAGGGTGCGTCGGAGCCCTTGGCTGCGTCGGTCGACAGCGCGCCGGCGACCAGCGCCGACTGGTAGAGAATCTCGGCCTCGAACAGGCCGGCCAGCGCGAAGGCGGTCGAGAACTGCGTGCCGTTGAGCAGCGCCAGGCCCTCCTTGGCGCCGAGCGTTACCGGCTCCAGCCCATGCGAGACGAAGGCGACCTTGGCCGGGAACCGGCCATGCGGGGTAAAGCATTCGCCGACGCCGATCATCACGGCGGTCATATGCGAAAGCGGCGCGAGGTCGCCGGAAGCGCCGACCGAACCTTGCGCCGGCACTACCGGAATGACGTCGTTGGCGAGCATTGCTTCCAGCAATTCGATGGTCTGGGACCGCACGCCGGATGCGCCCTGGGCCAGGCTGGCGAGCTTCAGTGCCATCATCAGCCGCACCACGGCGACGGGCATCGGCTCGCCGACGCCGGCGGCATGCGACAGTACGATGTTGCGCTGGAGGGTTTCGAGATCATCAGCCGGGATGCGGACGCTGGCCAATTTGCCGAAGCCGGTGTTGATGCCATAGACCGGCTCGCCCTTGGCGAGGATGCGGGCGACCGCCTCGGCGCTGGCCTTGATCTTCGGCCGGCAGGCATCGTCGAGCTTCGGCACGGCGCCGCGATAGATGGCGCGCCAGTCGGCAAGCGTGACGTTGCCGGGCGTCAGGGTAAGTTCCGTCATTGTCCTCTCCAGATACGGGCATGGAGCGGGTTGAAGCCCATGCGGTAGACGAGTTCGGCCGGGCGCTCGATGTCCCAGATGGCGAGGTCGGCCGATTTGCCGGCTTCCAACGTGCCGGTCTGGCCCAACAGGCCAAGGGCGCGCGCAGCCTCGCGGGTGACGCCAGCCAGGCATTCGTCGACAGTCATGCCGAACAGCGTCGCGGCCATGTTCATGGTGAGCAGCAGCGAGGTGAGCGGCGAGGTGCCGGGATTGGAGTCGGTGGCGACAGCCATCTTCACGCCGTGGCGGCGAAAGAGATCGACCGGCGGCTTCTTCGTCTCGCGGATGAAGTAGTAGGCGCCGGGCAGGATGGTCGCCACGGTGCCGGCCTTGGCCATCGCTTCGGCGCCGGCTTCGTCCGTATATTCAAGATGGTCGGCAGAAAGCGCGCCATAGCGGGCGGCAAGTGCCGCGCCATGCAGGTTGGAAAGCTGGTCGGCGTGGAGTTTTACGGGTAGGCCGAGCGCCTTCGCCTTGTCGAACACGCGCGCCATTTGCTCCGCCGAGAAGGCGATGCCCTCGCAAAAGCCGTCGACCGCGTCGGCGAGTTTTTCAGCGGCAACCTCGGGGAGGATCGTGCCGGCGACGAGATCAATGAAGGCGTCCTTGTCGCCCTTGGCTTCCGGCGGCAGCGCGTGCGCGGCAAGACATGTCGTGCGGACCGTGACGGGGCGCTCATTGGCCAGATGTCGGGCGGCGCGCAACGACTTTTTCTCATTCTCGGCATCGAGGCCGTAGCCGGACTTGACCTCGACGGCGGTGACGCCTTCGGCGATCAGCGCATCGAGCCGCGGCAGCGTCTGGGCAACAAGCTCGTCTTCGCTCGCGGCGCGCAGCGACTTGACCGAGGAGACGATGCCACCGCCGGCGCGCGCCACTTCTTCATAGGTGGCGCCGGCCAGACGCATCTCGAATTCGTTGGCGCGGTTGCCGGCATAGACAAGATGGGTATGGCAGTCGATCAGGCCGGGCGTGATCCAGCGTCCAGAGCAATCGACGGTCTCGGCGCCCTGCCCGACCGAAGCCGGCATGTCGGCCTCGGGACCGGCATAAAGAATAAGCCTGTCGCGCACGGCGATCGCGCCTTTTTCGACGATACCGAGACCGGCCGCACCCTCGGCCATGGTCGCCAGGCGCGCATTGCGCCAGATCCGATGACCGCTCTCCTTATTCGCTCCACCCATCATCTTTTCCGTTTGCTTGGATGGCGATTATGTATATACATATTGGGACGCGACGCAAGTAATAATGTCGCATGGGCATTCAGATTCGGAGATGGACGTGACGGCGATCTTTGCGGAACAGGCGCTTCTGCCCGAGGGCTGGCAAAGGAATGTCAGGATCGTGTTCGAGAACGGCCGCATCTCGAAGGTCGAGACCGGCGCTGCCGCTCGGGCCGGCGACGAACGGCACGCCATCGTCCTGCCGGGCATGCCCAATTTGCACAGCCACGCCTTCCAGCGCGGCATGGCCGGTTTGGCCGAATTGCGCGGCCCCTCGGCCGACAGTTTTTGGAGCTGGCGCGAGGTGATGTACCGCTTCGCGCTGTCGATGACGCCGGACCAGGTCGAAGCGGTAGCGTCCCAGCTCTATGTCGAAATGCTGGAGGCCGGCTTTTCGCGTGTCGGCGAGTTCCACTATCTCCACCATGATCGCGACGGACAGCCTTACGCCAATATCGCTGAAATGGCAGAGCGGATCGCGGCTGCCGCCGCAGGCACCGGCATTGGCCTGACACTGCTGCCGGTCTTCTATGCCCATTCTGCCTTCGGGGGCGCTGCTCCCAACGAAGGCCAGCGGCGATTCATCAATGATGTCGATCGCTTCGGACGTCTGCTTGAGAAAAGCCGCGAGGGCGTTCGTTCGCTGGAGCAGGCCGTCCTCGGCGTTGCGCCGCACAGCCTGCGCGCCGCAACACCGGACGAGCTCAATGCGGTCGCCGCGATGGCGCCGGACGGACCGATCCATATCCATGTCGCCGAACAGGTGAAGGAAGTCGAGGACTGCGTCGCATGGTCGGGCAAGCGCCCGGTCGAATTTCTGCTCGCCAACGCCAAGGTGGACAATCGCTGGTGCCTGATCCACGCCACGCATATGACCGACGCGGAAACAGCCGCGATGGCGAAGAGCGGCGCGATTGCCGGGCTCTGTCCGATCACCGAAGCCAATCTCGGCGACGGCACTTTCGCGGCCCCATTCTTCGCCGAGCAGGGCGGGCGCTTCGGCATCGGTTCCGATTCCAATGTGCTGATCGGCCTGCCGGACGAGCTGAGGCAGCTCGAATATTCGCAGCGCCTCGCCCACCGCGCCCGCAATGTGCTGGCCCGCGCCGGCGGCTCGACGGGGCGCGCGCTGTTCGACGCCTCGCTCGACGGGGGCAGCCGGGCGCTCGGCGCCGGCCAGTCGCGGATTGCCGCCGGCGGCCCTGCCGATTTGGTCTCGCTCGACGCCGGTCATCCCTCGCTTGCCGGCAAGGCGGGCGACGCGATCCTCGACGCCTGGATCTTTGCCAATGGCACCAAGGTCGATTGCCTCTGGGTACATGGCAAGAAGCAGGTCAGCGGCGGCAGGCATGCGAAGCGCGAGGCGGTCGCCAAGCGGTTCCGCGAAGTCATGACAGCATTGTCGCAGGGCTGAACAGGAACTTCCGATGAGCCTGAGCGAGACAGATGACATCGAAGGCGGCGAGATCCTCTCGCTGCATCAACGCATTCTGTCGGACATCCGCGAGAAGATCCTGTCGGGCGCCTGGGCGCCGGGCCATCGCATCCCCTTCGAGCACGAGTTGACGGCTCACTATAATTGCTCGCGCATGACGGTGAACAAGGCGCTGTCGCAGCTCGCCAAAGCCGGATTGATCGAGCGCCGCCGCCGTTCAGGCAGTTTCGTGCGCCAGCCGCAGTCGCAGGCGGCGGTGCTGGAGCTGCACGACATCAGGATCGAGGTCGAGGCGCTCGGCCTGCCCTATCGCTATGAGCGGCTCGAGCGCCTGAAACGGCGCAGCAGTGCCGAGGATCGCGCGCGGCTCGGGCTTTCCCAATCAGGTCCGGTGCTCGCGCTGGAGGGCATGCATTTTGCCGGCGAACGGCCATTCGCCCTTGAGCAGCGGCTGATCAATCTTTCAGCCGTGGCCGAGGCTGCCGAGGAGGAATTTCTCCAGATCGCGCCGGGGCCCTGGCTGATCGGCCGCGTGCCATGGAGCGAGGCCGAGCACCGCATCCGCGCCATGGCCGCCGACGAGACGATCGCCGATGCGCTCGACATCGACGCGAGCGCGCCCTGCCTGGTGGTCGAACGCCGCACCTGGAGCGCCGAACACCCGGTGACCCATGTACGGTTCATCTACCCGGCGGAGAGCCACACGCTGGTGGCGCGGTTTACGCCTTCGCAGGGGTGACTCCCCTCACCCAGCCTCCGCTTCGCTCGGCTGACCTCTCCCCAAGGGGAGAGGAACGGTCAGCGCCGGCGCAAATCTCTTCTCCCCACCGGGGACAAGGTGGCCGCGAAGCGGCCGGATGAAGGGGGAGTGCCGCCTCAGATCGCCGCAGTCACAATGATCTCGACCAGATATTCCGGAGCGGCGAGCTTGGCTTCGCCGGTGGCGCGCGCCGGGGTGTGGCCCTGCGGCACCCACTTGTCCCATTCCGAATTCATCTCGGCGAAGGTGCCCATGTCAGCCAGCCAGATGATCGCCTGGACGATCTTGGTCTTGTCGGTGCCGGCCTTGGCGAGCAATTCGTCGATGGTCTTGAGGATATCGCGGGTCTGCGAAGCGACGTTGCCGCCGGGCTCGCCGACCTGGCCGGCCAGATAGACGGTGTTGCCGTGGATGACGATCTGGCTCATGCGCGGGCCGACATCGATGCGACGAATGCTCATTGGAGGTTCCTTCATTGTGGGAGTCGCTGCTCTTTAGAGCCCGGGTCGACTTGGGGCAAGGCCGGCAGGCGCGAAACCAATTGAGCCAAATGTCTGGTCTATGCTCCATCCGCCTACACGCCGAGTTGACCGGCGCGACACAATTCCGCCTGATCGCCATGTTGACTAATGTAATAACATCACATATCGACGACACACTCGATTTCGCGGACCGACTGTCTGATGACCAATGCCTGCCTGACCTTCCGCGACCTGACGCTGGGCTACGGCAGCCATCCGGCGATCCATCATCTCAACGGCATCGTCCGCAAAGGCTCGCTGACCGCCGTGGTCGGCGCCAACGGCTCGGGCAAGTCGACGCTGATGAAGGGCATCGTCGGCGTTTTGAAGCCGATGGAAGGCGCGGTGGTCCGCATGCCGGGCGTCCGCACCGCCTATCTACCACAGCAGTCGGAGCTCGACCGCTCCTTTCCGGCGCGGGTGGTCGATCTGGTCTCGCTCGGCCTGTGGCCAAAGCGTGGCATGCTCGGGCGCTACACCAAAGAGGACCGAGAATCCGTCAGCAAGGCGCTGATGGCGGTCGGGCTCGGCGGCTTCGAGAAGCGGCCGATCGACACGCTGTCCGGCGGACAGCTGCAGCGCACGCTGTTTGCCCGCGTGCTTCTGCAGGACGCCGACCTCATCCTGCTCGACGAGCCGTTCAATGCGGTCGACTCCAAGACGGTGGGCGATCTCATCCAGTTGATAAAGCGCTGGCATGGCGAGGAGCGCACGATCATGGTCGTGATTCACGACCTCGACCTGGTGCGGCAGAATTTCCCGGAAACGCTGCTGCTTGCCCGCCAGCCCGTCGCCTGGGGCGACACCAAGGAAACGCTGCGGCCGGAAAATCTGCTCAAGGCAAGGCGCTTCCACGAGGCGTGGGAAGAAAATGCGCCGTGGTGCGAGCCGGACGATAACGACCATGGCCATGATCACGCGCACCCCGATCACGCGCATGATCACCATCATGACCATCAGCATGGCTCCGGACCGAGGGCGGCGTGATGGATCTCTACGGCCTGTTCATCGCGCCCTTTGCCGATTTCGCCTTCATGCAACGGGCGCTGTTCGGCTCGCTGATGCTGTCGCTCGGCGCCTGCCCGGTCGGCGTCTTCCTGATGCTCAGGCGCATGAGCCTGTCCGGCGACGCGATGGCACATGCCATCCTGCCGGGCGCCGCCGCCGGCTTCCTGCTCTATGGGCTCGAAATCCTGCCGATGACCGTCGGCGGGCTGATCGCCGGCATCATCGTTGCTCTCGGCGCTGGCGCCGTCTCTCGCTTCACCATCCAGCGCGAGGACGCCTCGATGGCGGCCTTCTATCTCATCTCGCTTGCCGTCGGCGTGCTGATGGTGTCGATCCGCGGCTCCAGCGTCGATCTCATGCATGTGCTGTTCGGCACGGTGCTGGCGCTAAACAATGAGGCGCTTATCCTGATCGGCGGCATCGTGGCGGTGACGCTCGCCTGTCTCGCCATCTTCTGGCGCGCGCTTGTCGCCGAGTGCCTCGACCCGCTGTTTCTGCGCTCGGTGAGCCGCATGGGCAGCCCGGTGCATTTCATCTTCTTAGGCCTTGTCGTGCTCAACCTGGTCGGCGGTTTCCAGGCGCTGGGCACGCTGCTCTCGGTCGGGCTGATGATGCTGCCTGCCGCCGCCGCCCGCTTCTGGACAGTGCGCGTCGAACCGATGTGCGTGCTCGCCGTGCTGATCGGCTTTGCCTCCTGCATTGCCGGGCTGCTTCTGTCCTACCACGCCTCGCTGCCCTCCGGCCCGGCGATCATCCTTTCGGCCGGTGTCGTCTATTTCTGCTCGATCCTGTTCGGCACGCGCGGCGTGCTGCGCGCACGCATCGTTCATCACCGCCACCGCACCGCCTGATCCCAATTCCCAAAGCAAGGAGACCTACCTGATGCTGAAATCCTTCCGTGCCGCGCTGGCGTTGAGCGTTATAACATTAAGCACTTTGGCAACCTCTTCCGCTTTCGCGGCGCCGTTGAAAGTGGTGGCGAGCTTCACCGTCATTGCCGACTTCGCGAAAAATGTCGGCGGCGACCGGGTCAACATCACCACCATCGTCGGGCCGGACGGCGACGCGCATGTCTATGAACCGAGCCCGGCGGACGCAGTGGCGATGGCCAAAGCCGACGTCGTGCTGGTCAACGGCCTGCATTTCGAGGGTTTCCTCCAGCGCCTGGTCGATGCCAGCGCCACAAAGGCCGCGATCGTGACGCTGACCAAGGGCGTGACGCCGATCGACTTCAAGCCGGAATTCGCCGATGCGGATGCCGCCGAAGGCGCAGGCACCGGCGGCGGCAAGACCGTCACCGATCCGCACGCCTTCCAGTCGATCGCCAACGCCAAAATCTATGTGAAGAACATCGCCGACGCGTTCTGCGCCGCCGACAGCGAAGGCTGCGACAGCTACAAGGCCAATGCCGCCGCCTACACCACCAAGCTCGATGCGCTGGAGGGCGAAGTCAAAGCGGCGATCCAGTCAATCCCCGAAGCCAAGCGCGTCGTCATTACCTCGCATGACGCCTTCGGCTATTTCGAGCACGAATACGGCCTGACCTTCCTGGCGCCGCAGGGCATCTCGACCGATTCCGAACCGTCGGCCGCCGATGTCGCCAAGCTGGTTAGCCAAGTCAAGCAGGACAAGGCGGCGGCGATTTTCTTGGAAAACATCACCAATCCGCGGCTGATCGAGCAGATCGCCGGCGAGACCGGCATCAAGGTCGGCGGCACGCTCTATTCGGACGCGCTGTCTCAGCCCGATGGCCCCGCCTCGACCTATATCGACATGATGCACAACAATATCACGCAGATCAAAGGCGCGATCCTCGGAAGCTGAGCGACGCGGCATCCAACCGGGCCGACACCGGCCCGGTTGGATTTTTCGATCGGTCGTCGCTATTTGGCAGAGAATTCTTTCAATGCGGATTGCCGCCTCTCTCCCGGAGTGGCAAGACAGCCGCCAGAGAGTTCGCGAGGACCACATCATGGAATACCGCCAGATCAGCGACGACTATTCGGTCTCCGGCCAGATCCAGCCTGAGGATATCGCCGCCATCAAGGACGCCGGCTTCAAAAGCGTGATCTGCAACCGGCCGGACGACGAACAGCCCGGCCAGCCTTCGGCCGGGAGCGTTCAGGCCGCGGCCGAGGCGGCCGGCCTCGGCTTCCGCTACATTCCGGTCATCAGCGGCCAGATCACGCTGAACAATGTCGAGGAACAGGCCGCCGCGCTGGATGAACTCGAAGGGCCGGTGTTTGCCTACTGCCGCTCAGGCGCGCGTTGCACCAACCTTTATGGGCTGATCCAGCAGCAGCGAGGGTGACGGATTAGTTATGCCGTGCGGACCCCCTCCGGCCTGCCGACCAGAGGGGGGTGCCGTCCCTCCAACATAGCCGGCGAGGTCCGCTGAGCTAAATCGGCAGCGCCGCGGTTTCCTTCAACGTCTCCAGCACGATCGCTGTCTTCACATGCTGCACGGATTCATGCGGCAGGAGCACGCCGTTGACGAACTCGGACAGTGACTTGAGGTCGGGCGTCACCACCTTCAGGATATAGTCCATCTCGCCGGTCAACGCGTGCGCCTCCTGCACCTCGGGCAGGCGAGCGACCAGCTCGCCGAAGCGGCGGGCATTGTCGCGGTTGTGGGTGGCCAGGGTTACAGAGATCACGTTGACCAGCGAAAAGCCCAGACGATCGCGGTCGAGCACGGCGCGGTAGCCTTTGATGTAGCCATCATCCTCCAGCCGCTGGCGGCGGCGCGAGCATTGCGAGGGCGAGAGGTTCACGCGCTCGGAAAGGTCGTTGTTGGTGAAGCGCGCATCCTCTTGCAGAAGCGCCATTATCTTGCGGTCAAATTGATCGAGACGCGTATCATCCACGAACAATCCTCCCTTCATGCACAATTTGCGCACATGATGAGCATTTTAAGTGGTTGAATGCAAGCACCGTGCGGCAGCTCCGCGCTATCATGGTGAAAGATGGCCAAGCTTGGCCGCACAGCTTTCGGAGGACTGCCATGGGCCCCTTCCCGCACGACGCCCCGCCTGCCAGGATCAGCAAGCAAAACCCCGCCGGCACCGACGGCTTTGAATTCGTCGAGTTCGCGCATTCAGAGCCGGCAAAACTCGCCGAACTGTTTGCCCGGATGGGCTATGTCGCGGTGGCCAAGCATCGCAGCAAGGACATCACCGTCTGGCGCCAAGGCGACATCAACTATGTCGTCAATGCCGAGCCCGGCTCGCATGCGATGAAATTCGTCGAGAAGCACGGCCCCTGCGCCGCCTCGATGGCGTGGCGCGTGGTTGATGCCAAACATGCCTTCGACCATGCCGTCTCAAAGGGTGCCACACCCTATGAGGGCGCCGACAAGGCGCTCGACGTGCCGGCCATCGTCGGCATCGGCGGCTCGCTGCTTTATTTCATCGAAGCCTATGGCGAGAAAGGCTCGGCCTATGACGCCGAGTTCGAATGGCTGGGCGAGCGCGACCCCAAGCCCGAAGGCGTCGGCTTCTATTATCTCGACCACCTCACCCACAATGTCTATCGCGGCAACATGGACAAGTGGTGGGATTTCTATCGCGACTTGTTCGGTTTCAAGCAGATCCATTTCTTCGACATCGACGGCAAGATCACCGGCCTTGTCAGCCGGGCGATCACCTCCCCCTGCGGCAAGATCCGCATTCCGATGAACGAGTCCAAGGACGAGACCAGCCAGATCGCCGAATACCTCAAGAAGTATAATGGCGAGGGCATCCAGCATATCGCGGTCGGCACCGACGCCATCTACGAGGCGACCGACAAGCTCGCTGCCAACGGGCTAAAATTCATGCCGGGCCCGCCCGACACCTATTACGAGATGTCGCATGAGCGCGTGCACGGCCATGACGAGCCTATCGAGCGCATGAAGAAGCACGGCATCCTGATCGACGGCGAAGGCGTGGTCGACGGCGGCATGACGAAGATCCTGCTGCAGATCTTCTCCAAGACCGTGATCGGGCCGATCTTCTTCGAGTTCATCCAGCGCAAGGGCGACGAGGGCTTTGGCGAGGGCAATTTCCGGGCGCTGTTCGAATCGATCGAGCAGGATCAGATCAAGCGCGGCGTCATCAAGCTGGACGGCAAGGCGGCGTAAGCCGGTTGCGGCTTTGACCTCTTATGACCTAAATTCTGGTCATAAGAGGTCGATATGAATGTACCGATAGCCAAAGCGAAGGGCCCAGCTCTCTGAGTTGGTGAAGCGTGCCCAGGCAGGTGAAGAGATCAACCTGACCTGGCAGGGGGAGATTGTGGCAACCTTAAGCGCCCCTGCTCGGCCCGGCGGAAGCAAAGGCCTGTTTGGGGCCTTGAAAGGCCAAATTTGGGTATCGGACGATTTTGACGAACTCGGTCCCGAACGGGACGAGTAGATTAAATGAGCCGTAAATATCTGGTCGATACCTTATTTTACTCTGGGTACTCAACGCGGACTCACGACTTTCTGGCCACCATCGCGACATCTTTCTTGGGGGCGCGGATGTGGTCGTCGGCGCAATCTCGCTAGCAGAGATCGCCACCAAGAAGTCGCTCGGCAAAGTCACGCTCACAGGCAATATCGTCGAAATCTTGCGGTCGAACGGTATTCCGATCCTCGGCGTCAATGAATTGCACGCCGCGAGGCTTGAGCATCTGCCGCTTCATTATCGTGATCCATTCGACCGTCTGCTCATCGCGCAGGCTCAAATTGAAGGTCTGACGATGGTCACTGTGGATCGGCACTTCGCAGCCTACGACGTTTCGTTGGTCTAAGCATCCAGTGCAGCCCGACCTCAGCCTTTCTCGGCTTAGCTTAATATCGTAGTCGAGCGGGAATCGTCCTTGGGGCGCCATGACCCAAGCGAGTAGCGCCGCACCATCTGGCGTCGATGCTGGGCGAGCTACTTTTGGAGGCCGGCGGCTTTGCGCAGGATATCGTTGATCCGGCTCTGCCAGCCGGGCCCGCCGGCGCGGAAGCGGGCAATCACGTCGCTATCGAGGCGCAGCGTCACCTGCTTCTTCGGGTTGTCGAGCGCGGGGCGGCCGCGCGAGCGGCGAATGCTTTCGGCAAAATCGGGGAAGACCTCGGTGAAGGGACGAGCGTTTCGAAAATCTTCCTCGGTCCACTCGGGATTGTCGGAAACGGCATCCCAATCTTCCTTCGTGAATCCTTTGCCTGGCTGGAATTCCTTGTCTGGTTTCGTGATGCTCAGCTTAGACTTCGCCATCGAACAATCTCCTTTCCGCCTGGTTGGCCGGCCGCATCGAAATTATCGAAATGCCCTCAGAGCCAAGCCGGGCAAAGATCACCGCAACGACTCCCCCGACAAGCCGACCGATCGCCATGAAGCGTCCGGCCTTGGCCGTCCGGATTGTCGACGTGAGAAAGAAGCCGTCATCCAGAGCGGCAAAATCCAGCCCGTGCTTCTCGATGTTGGCCAGCCGCTTCGGCTCATCCCAAAAGACCTCACGAATTTATGTACCTACAATAATTAAGTCAATAGCTTGTAACTACAATAATTTTCAGGTCGTCTCGTTCACAATCCCAGTTGCTCGATTTCATCCTTCCTCAGCATGAGGTCATAATCGAGCAGGAACTCATCCAGTTGCGGCGGCGGAACGGAAGTGCCGGAAAGCATGGCGTGCACCTGGCCGCGATGATGGATGTCGTGCAGGAAGAGATGGGCGAGGATATCGCCGATGCGCTCGGGGATCATGCCGTCCTCGCGCCTGTCGGTGATGACACGGCGGTCGAGATCGGCTTCGGACAAGTAATCGCAGAAGGCAATCAGCCGGCGGTCGAAATTGGCTTGTGCCTCCGCCAAGGTCGCCGCATCGTCGAACGGCACGTAGTCGTCGTAGGCTGCGGCACCCCGGCCTCCATCCGTCAGGAAGTCGAGATAGAGAAGGTCGACCGCGAGGATGTGGTTGAGCGTCTCCTTGATCGACGGAAAGAAACTTGTGCGTTCGGCCGCGAACTCGCCGGGCTGAAGCGCAAGCACCGCGCGGTAGAGCCGGTCATTCGACCAGAGGTTGTTGCGGGCCATGCGGCGCAGGTGATCGAGCAGGGTCACCGTTCGGGTTCTCCCTCACCTCTCGTATTTCTCGACCTTCTGCTCGATGGCGCCGAAGATCGAGTGGCCGGTTCTGTCCTTCATCTCGATGCGCACCGTGTCCCCGAAACGCAGGAAGGGAGTCTTCGGCTCGCCTGACTCGATGGTCTCGATCATGCGCAACTCGGCGATGCAGGAATAGCCGGCGCCGCCGGCCGAGACGGGCTTGCCCGGCCCGCCATCGAGCTTGTTGGAGACCGTGCCCGAGCCGATGATGGTGCCTGCGGCGAGCGGTCGGGTTTTAGTGGCATGCGCGATCAGGGCGGGAAAATCGAAGGTCATGTCGACGCCGGCATTGGCGCGGCCAAACGGCTTGCCGTTGACGTCGACCAACAGCGCGAGACTGACCTTGCCGCCGTCCCAGGCATCGCCCAGTTCATCCGTCGTGACCGCGACCGGCGAGAAAGCGGAAGACGGCTTCGATTGGAAGAAACCGAAACCTTTTGCCAGTTCCGGCCCGGTGACGGCGCGCAGCGTGACGTCGTTGACCAGCATAATTAGGCGGATTGCCTCCTTCGCTTCTTCCAGGCTGGCGCCCATCGGCACATCGTCGACGATGACCGCGACCTCCGCCTCCAGGTCGATGCCGAAGGCCTCGTCGGCCATCCGGATCGGATCGCGTGGGGCAACAAAGGAATCGGAACCGCCCTGGTAGATCAGCGGGTCGGTCCAGAAGCTCGCCGGCATCTCGGCGCCGCGCGCTTTGCGCACCAGCTCGACATGGTTCACATAGGCCGAGCCGTCCGCCCATTGATAGGCGCGCGGCAGCGGCGAATGCGCGTCATGCTCATGAAAGCGCGCCGAAGGCACCGCGTTGGCCTCCAGCGATTCCGCCATGGCCGCCAGATGCGGCGCGATGCGCCGCCAGTCGTCCAGCGCGGCCTGCAGCGTCGGCACCAGGAAGGAGGCATCCGTGAACCGCGTCAGATCGCGCGAGACCACGACCAGCTTCCCGTCGCGCGTCCCGTTCTTCAGTGTGGCAAGCTTCATGCGGTTTCCTCTCCTGACGCGGCGTGTTCGCCGCTTAGCGGTACAACAAGGCCGTCGCGGGCAATCGTCAAGTCGCCGGCCCAAGTTTTCCTGACGGCGTCGATCCAGTCGGCTTCGCCGATCGCCGGGTCGTCGGCTGGAATGAGATGGTTGAGCACAAGCCGCTTCACCCCGGCATCGCTAGCGATGCGGCCTGCTTCCCCGGCCAGGCTGTGGCTGGCGAAGAGATGCTCGCGCAGCCGCGCGCCGTTGCCGGTCCGGGCGACCAGCCTTTCCACGCCGGCCTCCAGCATGGCTTCATGGACGAGGATGTTGGCGCCGCGCGCAAACTCGGCCAGTGGCGGAAAAAAGGCGGTATCGGCGGAGAACACCACGCTCCTGTCGCCATGCTCGAAACGCAGCGCAAAACAGTCGGTGACCGGCGGATGATCGACACGCAATGCCGTTACCGTCAGGCCCCGCTCGTCCAGAACAGACCCCTCGCCGAACTCCTCGACCGTGATCAGGTCGCGGATGTCCGGCCTGCCTTCGTCGACGATGCGGATCTCGATGTCGAACTCCATCGCCTGGCAGAAGCGTTGCCAGTAATGGCTGGTGCCAGGTGGGCCGAAAATGGTCACCGGCGTCACCAGCCCCGCCGTCCAGGCGGTGTGGGTAAGCGGCCCGAGTTCCAGAACGTGGTCCGAATGAAGGTGCGTGATGAAGATTAGGTCGAGCGCCTTCAGGCTTATGCCGGCATCGACCAGGCCGCGCGTGACGCCAAGCCCGCAATCGACAACAATGGTTCGTCCACCGAGTTCCAGCAGGGAGGAGGTCGGCCAGGGACCGCCCGGCCGCAACGCCGGGCCGCCCTTGGAGCCCAGAAGTACCAGCCGGTCATTCATCGGGCGTGCCTCAAGACCAATCGCCTTCCGGGGTGCCGTTGAAGCGCTTCTTCAGGTCTGCCCAGCAGTCGATATAGTTCTCCTGCAAGGTGCCGGTCTCGGCGGCGTAGCGCGTCAGCATCTGCGGAAAGCGCGTCTCGAACATGAAGGCCATGGTGTTGTCGAGCTTGACCGGCTTCAGGTCGGCGCGCGTCGCCTTCTCGAAGCCGGACGCGTCCGGCCCATGCGCCAGCATCTGATTGTGCAGGCTGATGCCGCCAGGAACAAAACCCTCTTCTTTGGCGTCGTACTGGCCGTGGATCAGGCCCATGAACTCACTCATGATATTGCGGTGGTACCAGGGCGGCCGAAAGGTGTTTTCCGCCACCAGCCAGCGCGGCGGGAAGATGACGAAATCGACATTGGCCGTGCCCTCCTCGCCGCTCGGCGCCGTCAGCACGGTAAAGATCGACGGGTCCGGGTGGTCGAACAGGATGGCGCCGACCGGGGAAAACGTCGCCAGATCATATTTGTAGGGCGCGTAGTTGCCATGCCAGGCGACGACGTCGAGCGGTGAATGGCCGAGTTCGGTGACATGGAAGGTGCCGCACCATTTGACGATCAGCCGGCAGGGCGTCTCCTTCTCCTCGAACCAGGCGCAGGGCGTCTTGAAGTCGCGTGGATTGGCCAGGCAATTGGCGCCGATCGGGCCGCGGTCGGGCATGGTGAACTTGGCGCCATAGTTCTCGCAGACATAGCCGCGCGCCTCCTTGTCGGCGAGCTCGACCTTGAAGACGAGACCGCGCGGCAGCACCGCGATCTCGCCGGGCCGAAGCTCGATCACCCCCATCTCGGTGACGAAGCGCAGCGCGCCGAGCTGCGGCACAACCAGCAATTCCCCGTCGGCGTTGAAGAAATGGTCATCCACCATCGAGCGGTTGGCGACATAGACATGCGCGGCCATGCCGGATTGGCCGACCGCGTCGCCGGCCGTGGTGAAGGTACGCATGCCGGAGATGAAGTCGGTCGGCTCTGTCGGCATCGGCGTCGGGTTCCAGCGGTATTGGCCGAGCGCCAGCTCGTGGTCGCCGATATTGGGGCCTGTCTTCCACAAAGGGTAGCTGGCGCCCTTGAAGCGGCCGGTGTGCTTTACGCTCGGGCGGATGCGGTAGAGCCAGGAGCGCTCGTTGGTGCCGCGCGGCGCGGTGAAGGGCGAGCCAGACAGCTGCTCGGCGTAAAGCCCGTAGGCGGGCCGCTGCGGCGAGTTGCGGCCCTGCGGCAGCGATCCGGGCAGCGTCTCGGTCTCGAAGTCATTGCCGAAGCCCGGCATGTAGGAAAAGCCCATCCGATCCTCCCTGATCCCGGCTTACAAGCGTCCCAAGACGCGGCCTGCCGGCGATGTTGACCAAACTGGTTTCATTTGTAACCATCGAAAATGTAACTATCAACGGCCGCGATGCGGCCCGGGAGCGCTTCATGGAACCGGATATCCTTGAGCTGGAAAGCTTCCTGCCCTACCGGCTCTATCGGCTTGCCGACACCGTCAGTCGCGAGTTCTCGCGCATCTACAAGGAGCGCCACGGCCTGACGCGGCCGGAATGGCGCACGCTTTCCGGGCTGGGTGAACGCGGAACGATGACGGCGACGGAACTCGGCGAGCAATCGGCCATGCACAAGACGAAGGTGTCGCGGGCGGTGGCGGAGTTGGAACGGCGGCGTTGGCTGACGCGCACGCCGGATGAGAGCGATCGGCGTGTCGAGCATCTGGCGCTGACCAGGGCGGGGCTCGCCGCCTATCGCGAGATGGTGCCGCTGGCGAAGGCGTTTGAGAGGGAGTTGCTGGGGAAGCTGAGTGTGGAGGAGCGGGCGGCGATCGTCAGGGGGGTGGCGGCGCTGGAG
>NZ_JAIUHG010000043.1 GCF_020164955.1 Mesorhizobium sp. CA8 | reverse complement strand
TCCATGAAGAACCTGGCCCATAGCGCATCCTTTGATTCGGAGGATAAGGATGCCCCATCAAAGCCTGGGATCAAACACCTAGTTAGCCCGGCTGGCAAGGAAGTCGCTGTCCGAAATTGAGGAAGATATTTCCTCAATTGGGAGAGGCTCGGCGAAAAATTGCTTCAAGGCGGCGAAAAAGACAACATTCAATGCATCTAAATTCTATAAACTCGGTAGAGTTCGTGCAGTTCAACGGAGACGGGAATGACCAAACCTCATTTCAGGAAACTGCTCGGCGCGCTGGTCGCCACATCTGTCCAGTTTGGCACGCTCGGTTTCGCATTTGCCGACACGCCCATCCTGAACGTGTCCTACGACCCGACACGTGAACTCTACAAAGCCTATGACGAGGCGTTTGCCGCGCACTGGAAGGCTGAGACCGGCGAAACCGTGACCATCCAGCAGTCGCATGGCGGTTCCGGCGCGCAGGCCCGGGCGGTGATCGACGGCCTCGACGCCGACGTCGTGACGCTGGCGCTCGAAGGCGACATCAACGCCATCGCCTCGAAGACGAAGAAGATCAACCCGGACTGGCGCACGAAGTTCGAGAACAACTCGGCGCCTTACACCTCGACCATTATCTTCCTGGTGCGCAAGGGCAATCCCAAGAGCATCCACGACTGGAACGATCTGGTGAAGGACGACGTCCAGGTCATCACGCCGAACCCGAAGACGTCCGGCGGCGCCCGCTGGAACTATCTTGCCGCCTGGGCCTATGCAAACGCCAATGACGGCAACGATGAAGCCAAGACCAAGGAGTTCGTCGGCAAGCTTTATGCGAACGTCCCGGTCCTCGATACCGGCGCGCGCGGCTCGACGGTGACCTTCGCGCAGAAGGGCCTGGGTGATGTGCTGATCGCCTGGGAGAATGAAGCCTATCTCGCGCTCGACGAATTCGGCGCCGACAATTTCGACATCGTCTACCCGCCGACCTCGATCCTGGCCGAGCCCCCGGTCGCGGTCGTCGACGCCAACGTCGATGCCAAGGGCACGCGCAAGGTCGCGGAGGCCTATCTGGGCTGGCTCTATTCCAAGGAAGCGCAGACCATCATCGCCAAGAACCACTATCGCCCGGCCAAGCCCGACCTGGTGCCGGCCGAGGAGCTTGCCAAGCTCCCGGCAATCAAGCTGGTCACCATCGACGACCCGCAGTTCGGCGGCTGGAAGAAAGCGCAGCCTTACCATTTCGGCGACGGTGGTATATTCGACCAGATCTACAAGCCGGCGCAGTGAGGCCGGACGGCCGGTGAGCCTCGGGCATGCCGGCGGAATGCGACTGCGCAAAGCCATTCTGGTTTGAATAGAAGGGACGATCCAGAACAGCATGACCACAGCACCCGTCAAGGCGGGGTGGCGATTCAAGCAGCCGAGTGTCATTCCGGGTTTCGGACTGACGCTCGGCTTCTCGCTTGCCTACCTCACCCTCATCATCCTCATCCCGCTTTCGGGGCTGGTCTGGCGCTCGGCTGCGCTCGGCTGGACCGATTTCTGGGCTATCGCCGCTGACCGGCGCACCCTCAACGCGCTGAAGATAAGCTTCGGCACCGCCTTCCTGGCGGCTGTCGTCAACGTCGTGTTCGGCACGCTCGTCGCTTGGGTGCTGGTGCGCTACCGCTTCCCTGGACGCCGCATCGCGGATGCGATGGTCGACCTGCCCTTCGCCCTGCCCACAGCCGTAGCCGGCATCGCGCTCACCACGCTCTATGCGCCGAACGGCTGGATCGGTCATCTCCTGATGCCGCTCGGCATCAAGGTCGCCTACACCCCGCTCGGCATCGTCGTCGCGCTGGTGTTCATCGGCCTGCCCTTCGTCGTGCGCACCGTCCAGCCGATCATGGAAGAGATCGACAAGGAGGTCGAGGAAGCAGCCGCCACGCTCGGCGCCAACCGTTTCCAGATTATCACCCGCGTGCTCTTCCCGGGCCTGGCGCCGGCGATCATCACCGGCTTCTCGCTCGCCTTCGCGCGAGGCGTCGGCGAATACGGGTCAGTCATCTTCATCGCCGGCAACCTGCCCTTCAAGTCCGAGATCGCGCCGCTTCTGATCGTGATCAGGCTCGAGGAATACAATTACGAGGCGGCGACCGCGATCGCCGCGATCATGCTGGCGCTGTCCTTCCTGATGCTTCTGGTCGTCAACCTCGCACAGACATGGAGCCGCAAGCGCTATGGCTGATCCCGAGATCAAATCCTACGAGCTGCATCACGAGAGCCAGTCGGCCGCCGTGACCGAAAGCCGGCCGATCAAGGCCGTGCTGATGGCGATCGCCCTTGCCTTCCTCGCCGTCTTCCTGCTCCTGCCGCTGATCGTTGTCTTCCACGAGGCGCTCGCCAAAGGCATCGGCGCCTACACGGAAGCCCTTTCCAGCCCCGACACGCGCTCCGCCATCCGCCTGACCTTGCTTGTGGCGGCGATCTCGGTGCCGCTCAACGTCATCTTCGGCATCTCGGCCGCCTGGGCGATCGCCAAGTTCGAGTTCAAGGGCAAGGCATTCCTGACCACCCTCATCGACCTGCCCTTCTCGGTGTCGCCGGTCATCTCGGGCCTTGTCTATGTGCTGCTCTTCGGCGCGCAGGGATTGCTCGGCGCTTGGTTGAAGGCGCATGGCATCGTCATCCTCTTCGCTGTGCCCGGCATCGTGCTGGCTACCATTTTCGTCACCTTCCCCTTCGTCGCGCGCGAGCTCATTCCGCTGATGCAAGAACAGGGCAATGGCGACGAAGAGGCCGCGCTTTCGCTGGGCGCCAGCGGCTGGCAGGCCTTCTGGTATGTAACGCTGCCCAACGTCAAATGGGGCCTGCTCTACGGCGTGCTTCTGTGCAATGCGCGCGCCATGGGCGAGTTCGGCGCAGTCTCGGTGGTGTCGGGCCACATACGCGGCCTCACCAACACCATGCCGCTGCATGTCGAGATCCTTTATAACGAATACAACGCCGTCGGCGCCTTTGCCGTCGCGTCGCTGCTCGCCGGCCTGGCGCTGGTGACGCTGGTCTTGAAAACGCTTCTCGAGATGCGCTACGGCGCCGAGATCGCCGCGACGCGCGGACACTGAACACTATCTGTCGCCGAAGAGTTGCCTGGCAATTTTGGGAACAACGACAGCATCAACGGACTGAGGGATTTGCATGGAAGTTCGCGTCGTCAACGTGCGCAAGGAGTTCGAGCGGTTTCCGGCGCTCCACGACGTGTCGCTCGACATCAGTTCCGGCGAGCTGATCGCGCTGCTCGGCCCGTCGGGCTCCGGCAAGACGACGCTGCTTCGCCTGATCGCCGGCCTGGAACGGCCGACCAAAGGTGCGATCTTCTTCGGCGACGAGGACGCCTCGCAGAAGTCGATCCAGGAGCGCAATGTCGGCTTCGTCTTCCAGCATTACGCGCTGTTCCGCCACATGACCGTTGCCGACAACATCGGCTTCGGCCTGAAGGTCCGGCACGGCGCCGCAAGGCCCTCGGGGCAGGAAATCCGCCGCCGGGCGCTCGAACTGCTCGACCTTGTCCAGTTGTCTGGTCTGGAAAAGCGCTATCCGGCGCAGCTTTCCGGCGGTCAGCGCCAGCGCGTGGCTTTGGCGCGCGCTATGGCGATCGAGCCCAAGGTGCTTCTGCTCGACGAGCCCTTCGGCGCGCTCGACGCGCAGGTTCGCCGTGAGCTTCGCCGCTGGCTGCGCGAGATCCATGACCGCACCGGCCACACCACCGTCTTCGTAACGCATGACCAGGAAGAAGCGCTGGAGCTCGCTGACCGCGTCGTCGTCATGAGCCAGGGCCGCATCGAGCAGGTCGGCACCGCCGATGATATCTACGACACACCGAACTCGCCCTTCGTGTACACCTTCATCGGCGAGTCGAGCTCACTGCCGGTCAAGGTCGAGAACGGCGAGGTCTGGATCGCCGACCGGCCGATCGGGCTCTCGGCGCCGCATGCGCCGTCCGGCGAGGCGGTTCTCTATTTCCGTCCGCACGATGTCGACCTGCTCGACGGCTGCAGCGGCTGCATCGCCGGCACGGTTGCCGCCAGCCGCCGCGTCGCCGGCACCAGGCGCGTCGAGCTCGAGGTAGGCGGCGAGCGCCAGCGCGTCGAGATCGAGCTGCCGGTCGACCATCCCGCGGCGCAGAAGAGCCGGGTGGCCTTCAGGCCGCGTCGCTGGAAGCTTTTTCCGGCTTCCTGAGCTGACTTTCACCCCGACGCCAGCGCCCGAGCCTGGCGCCATCTACGAATCTGCTTGGAAGAAGATCCTAGAAAAGAATTGTTTTGGCGATATATTTTTCCAGAGCTTCGCTCGCCTCCCGGAGCCCGTGCCTCCTCGCACCAGGCTTTCACGACTAGGGTAGCGCCTTAGCTTCGATCTTATTTCCAAGGAGCCTGTTTTCATGAAGCGTCTATTGCTCGGCATCGCGGCTGTTGCCGGTCTCGTCCTCGCGTCCTCCCAAGCCTGGTCGGCCGACAAGCTTTTGAATGCATCCTATGACGTCGGCCGCGAGCTGTTCGTCGACATCAACAAGGCTTTCATCGCCAAGCACCCCGGTGTCACGGTCGACCAGTCGCATGCCGGCACCTCGGCGCAGGCGCGCGCGATCGCCGAAGGCCTTGGCGCCGATGTCGTCACCTTCAACCAGGTCACCGATGTCGACTTCCTGGTCAAGAAGGGACTGATCTCAGCCGATTGGCAGAAGGATTTTCCGGATAACGCCTCGCCCTTCTATTCGCTGCCGTCCTTCCTGGTGCGCGCTGGCAATCCCAAGCATATCAAGGACTGGAACGATCTGGTGCGTGACGACGTGCAGGTGATCTTCCCGAACCCGAAGACATCCGGCAATGCGCGCTACACCTATCTCGCCGCGACCGCTTACGCCAAGGAAGCCTTCAAGGGCGACGACGCCAAGGTGAAGGAATTCATCACCAAGCTGTTCAACAACGTGCCGATCTTCGACACGGGCGGCCGCGCCGCCACCACCACCTTCGTCCAGCGCGAGATCGGCGACGTGCTGATCACCTTCGAGTCGGAGACACGCGGCATCCGCAAGGAATATGGCGACGATAAATTCGAGCAGGTCACGCCTTCCGTCAGCTTGCTCGCCGAGTTCCCCGTGGCGATCGTCGACAAGGTTGCCGACGAGCATGGCAGCCGTGATCTCGCCAAAACCTATCTCGACTTCCTCTACACGCCGGACGGCCAGGAGATCGCCGCCGCAAACGGCTTGCGGGTTCGCGACACGACGGTGGCCGCCAAGCACAAGGCCGACTTCCCGGACGTCCGGTTACTGACGGTTGAGGAAGTCTTCGGCGGCTGGGACAAAGTACAGAAGGAGCATTTCGCCGCCGGCGGGCTGCTCGACCAGGCCTACGGCAGCCGCTGAGCCGCCGTACAATCAGGAAGCGCAGGAAAGCCGGCTTTAGCCGGCTTTCCTCGTTTTAGCCCGCCGGCATTTCGCAGGGGAAATCCGGCGTCCAACGTGAAAAACGTTACGAAGAATCAACGCGTTTGTGCCTAAGTTGCCGGGCAAATTATTGGGCCAGGCGGTCAACTGTCATGATTTGCCCACAAACAACCGCCAGATGCAGGCGCATTGGGGTTTGATGAATTGAATCGGGCATGCTGACCAAAAAAGGCAAATACGGCCTCAAGGCCCTCGTGCATCTTTCCGGCCTGCCGGCTGGCCAGCTTGCATTCGTCAACGACATTGCCGTCGCCAACAACATTCCGAAGAAATTCCTGGATGCCATCCTGGGCGAGCTGCGCAATGCCGGTTTCGTCCAGAGCCGCAAGGGCAAGGAAGGCGGTTACCGCCTCGCCCGGCCCGCTTCCGAGATCAAGATCGGCCATGTCGTGCGCGTGCTCGACGGGCCGCTGGCGCCGATCCCCTGCGCCAGCCGCACGCAGTACCAGCGCTGCGAGGATTGCGATGAGGCCACCTGCCAAGTCCGCCACATGATGCTGGAAGTGCGCCAGGCGATCGCCGAGGTGCTGGACAATCGCAGCCTCGCCGCCATGCGCGACGCCGACAACGATGACTTCCCGGCGGAACTCACGTCTCAGATTTGAGGCAAGCGTGCAGCGGCCAGGTCCGGCCACTTCGCCACAAGCCTCCGGCCGCAATTGCCCCAAAGGACAAGCGGTAGCCCTGACCTGTCGCCCTCGGTTGCCAGTCTGCCGTGGACGCAGTAAAGCGGCTGGAGATGAAACAGGGCTCTGACGCATGAGGCTGCCTTGGTTTGGCAAATCCCGCAGGGCCAGCCGGCAGCCATCGTCGAAGGACATCTACCATACCGAGATCACTGCCGACGTGCCGGTGCCGGAGCGCAACGAGTCGGTTCGCTTCTTCAGCCGCAAGGTTACCCGCCGCGGAAAACTGCGCCGCTTCACCAATCGGGACCTGCGCGAGAGCCTGCTGTCCTGTTTCTATCTCGGCGTCGCGGCGATGCTGCCGCTCTCCTGGTGGAGCCCGATCTGCGGCTGGGTGTCCGGGCTCAGGCGCAAGCGCCATTTCCGCAAAGACTTTGCCCGTTACGAGATCGCGGTGAGAGCCGTGCTCGGCGACACCGTCGACACGAAAAGCATGTTCGAGGCGCTGCTCGCCGCCATTCACCGCCGGCGGCTGACGCTTGCGGCGCATCTCGTCGCCGGCTGGCGCTGGTCGCCTGAGATCCGGCTCGAAGGCATCGAGGCGCTGCAGCAAGCCCTGCGGAACGGGCGCGGCGCCATCATATGGTGCGACCAGTTCACGGCCCAGACGATCATGGGCAAGCGCGCCCTGCATGAGGCTGGCGTCGATACCCATCAGGTGAGCGCGCAATACCACGGCTTCTCGCCGAGCAAGTTTGGCCTGCGCGTGATCAACCCGCCGCTGGTCAAGGTCGAGAACCGCTTCCTGAAAAGCCGGATCGTCTTTGAGCGCACCGACGCCTATCAGGTCACCACCCGCATCCAGAAAGTGCTGAAAGCAAACGGCGTGGTGCTGATGACCAACACCATCTACGCCGGCTCCGCCTTCACCGAGGCAGCCATGGGCGAGCGCGGCTGGACCCACCTCGCCTCGGCGCCGGCAAACTTCGCCGCGCGCGCGGGCGCTGCGCTGTTTCATATGGCGACCATCGAGACGGCGCCTTTTTGCGAATATCGGGCGATCGTCAAAGAACTGAGCGCGAGTCCAGAGGCGCCCGCATCGCCTGCCAAGGACACGACAGGGAAGAACCTCGTCGTTCAGGCGGGATTTATCCTGTCGAAGCGCGACCAGATGCTGGAGACGCTCAAACTCTGTCCCGAGCAGATGATGGCTTGGTCGAGCGCCGCGCGGCTGACGGAGCGGCCAACCGAGGCTGCGATCGGCAACGAGGGCGCCTGAAGCCTCTGTCCGGTGCGTATTGTGAAAATCACCGACGCGCGTGGACGACTTCTTTCACGATCCCGGCAACACTTCGCGTTCCGTCGATCGTTACCGCCTGTTCGTCCGCGGCCGGCTCTTCCAATGTGGCGAACTGGCTGTCGACCAGGCTTGCGGGCATGAAATGCCCCTTGCGGTTGGCGACCCGCCGCCAGGCGGTCTCGCGATCGATCTTGAGATAGAGGAAGACCATACCGGGGCAGAAGCGGCTTAGCCGGTCACGATAGCTTCGCTTCAGCGCCGAGCACGCCGCCACTGGTTTCCGCCCGCCGGCAACGGAGGCCGCGATGCGCTCGCCTATGGCGTCGAGCCAGCCCGCGCGCAGCGCGTCCGTCAGCGGCTCGCCGCGCGCCATGCGCGCCACATTCTCCGGCGGATGCAAGCGGTCGCCTTCGATGAAGTCGGCGCCCAGCGCCTCGGCGAGCGCCTCGCCGACGGCCGTCTTGCCACAACCGGCAACACCCATCACGACGATGGCCGGCGCCGTCCGAAGATCGTTCATGCGAAGCTCCGGGGTCTGCCGTCTTGCGCTCGCCTCATGCACGGTCAGCGGCTTGCCGGCGCGCGCCCGTAAAGCAGAAGCATGGCGACCATGACGACGCCATAGATGATCTGCCGCCCCGCTTCCGGCATCTGCATGACCGAGAGGATGGATTGCAGGAGAGTAATCAGGATCACGCCCGCCACCGTGCCAAGATAGGAGCCGCGCCCGCCCAGGATCGATGTGCCGCCGAGCACGACCGCGGCGATGGACGGCAGGAGATAGGCATCGCCCATCGACTGCGCCGCCTTCGACGCATAGCCGGCCAAAAGCACGCCGCCAAAGGCCGACAGCCCGCCTGAGACGGCGAAGGCGACCATCACGATGCGGCGCGTGTCGATGCCGGAAAGGTAGGCAGCGCGCTCGCGATTGCCGATCCCGTAGACGGCGCGGCCGAAGCTGGTGCGGGTCAGAGCGAAGACCATCGCGGCGCCGATCAGCGCCCAGATGATGACGGCATTGGGAACGCCCGGAATGGTGAAGCCGGTCGCCAGGTAGCGCATCGCCGCCGTCGCCACATCCTGCGGCGAGAAGCCCCCCGTGTAGACCACCATCAGCCCTTGAGCGACGGCGTTGGTGGCCAAGGTTATGATCATCGAAGGGATGCGCAAATAAGCGACACCGATGCCGTTGACGATGCCGATCGCCACGCCGCACAGCACGCCGAAGGGGATGGCGAGAGCAATGCCGACCGGCCCGTAGGCCGCGGCCGCGCAGGCCATCATGGCGCCTGCCGCGACGGACCAGGGCACAGAGAGGTCGATCTGGCCGAGCAGGATGACCAGCATCATGCCGGTTGCGATGACGCCGAGGAAGGACGCGACCTTCAATTGCTGCAGCAGATATTCCGGCGACAGGAAGCTGCGCGAGTAGAGGCTGCCGAGCAGCAGCAGGATGACGATGCAGGCGAAGGCCGTCAGCACCGCCGGGTCGGCGCGCCGGATGAATTTCGGCATGCGGCCGGCGATGCCGCCCATGATGCCGCCAAGCGTCGTTTCGCTCACAGGAACCACTCCAGCCGGTTGCGCACCCGAAACAGCGCGAAGGCGCCGAGGCTGACCGCGATCAACAGGATAACGCCCTGGAACAACGGCTGCCAGAGCGGATCGAAGTCGAAGACGAACAGGAGGTCGCCGATGGTGCGGAAGGCAAGCGCGCCAAAGATCGCGCCGATGGCGCTGCCCTTGCCGCCGAACAACGACACGCCGCCGAGCACGACCGCCGCGATCGAGAACAGCGTGTAGGCATTGCCGCTCGCATAGGCCGCCTCGCCCGTATAGGTGAAGAAGGTTAGGAACAGGCCGCCGATGGCCGCAAGCAGGCCGGCAAGCGTGTATGCCAGAAACTTGCCCCTGCGGATCGGCACGCCAGACATGTAGGCCGCGGTCTCCGATGAGCCCGCAGCATAGGCAGCGCGCCCAAGTTCGGAGCGACTGAACGGCACCCAGACGATAAGCACGATGACGAGCAGCGCCACGAGGCTTGCCGGCACCACGCCGAAGAAACGCCCGGTCAGGAAATCCGCGAGGTCCTCGTTGACCGAGCCGCCCGGCACGGGGCGCAAAAGCAGCGCCAGGCCGAAAAAGACGGCGCCCGTGGCGATGGTGGCGACGATCGGCTGCAGCCGGCCGTAGATGACGATGGCACCGTTGACCGCCCCGCAGATGAGCCCGGTTCCGAGCACCGCCAACACGCCGAAGGTCGTCTCCAGGCCGGTGCCGACCACCAGCCAGGAAGCCATACAGTTGGTCAGCGTGAAGATCATGCCGACGGAAAGGTCGATGCCGGCGGTGATCACCACCAATGTCTGCGCCATGGCGACGAAGGCGAGCAGCACACCTTTGTTGGCGGCGGTCTGCACGACATTGGCGGTGAAGCCCGCCGGGTGGTTGGCGCTGTAGATGGCGAACATGACGATGAAGATGCCGAAGGCCAGAAGCGTTCCGCGCTCCTCGGCCAGCCAATAGCGCCAATCCTTCACGCCTTTCCTCCCACCCCGGTGCGGCGGTCGTCGCCATGGATGTTGAGCGCGGTGGCGATCAACGCGTGCTCGGTGATCCCCTCGCCGACCAGTTCGCGTTTGATCGCACCGTCATAGAGCACCAGCACGCGGTCGCAGCAGCCGATCAGCTCGTCATAGTCCGTCGAATAGAACAGGATCGCGGCGCCCGCATCCGCCAGCTTGCGCATCAGCTGATAGAGCTCCTGCTTGGTGCCGACATCGATGCCGCGAGTCGGATCGTTGAGCAGGATGATGCGCGGCTGCCGCATCAGCCATTTGGCAATCACCACCTTCTGTTGGTTGCCGCCCGACAGGGCTCCGACGGGAATGTCGAGCCCCGCCGTCTTGATCGCCAGCAGCCCGACCATGTCGTCGATCAGGCGCTGTTCGGCGGCGCGGTCGATAATGCCCGCTTTCGACAACCTGTCGAGCGCCGCGAAGGACAGGTTCTCGCGCACCGTCATCGGCAGCATCAGTCCTTCGGTCTTACGATCCTCAGGGATCAGCGCCATGCCGATGCGGCCATGGCTGGCCGCGGTCGGGCTGGCGATCGAAACCGGCTTGCCGTCGATCAGCACCTCGCCGCGCAGGCCGCGCAGCACGCCGAAAAAGGCCAACAGCAATTCGCGCTGACCTTGCCCATCAAGGCCGCCCAGGCCGACGACTTCGCCGGCCCTGACGCTCAACGAGATGTTGTCCAGCCGGTCGGCCCAGGAGAGATTGCGCGCTTCGAGCACCGGCGCGGCGGCCGAGGCGGCAACGGGTTTCGGCGGGAAGATATGGCTGTATTCGCGGCCGATCATCAACTCGACCACCTCATTGTCGCTCTTCGAGCCGGCGGGGTAGCTGGCGACATTGCGGCCGTTGCGGAACACCGTGCAATGGTCGGCGAGTTCGGCAATCTCGTTCATGCGATGCGAGATATAGAGCAGTGCCAGTCCTTCCGAGCGCAGCCGCTTCAACACCGCGAAGACCTTGGCGACATCCGCCGCCGTCAGCGCCGAAGTCGCTTCGTCGAGGATCAGGATGCGCGGCTTGCGGGCGAGCGCCTTGGCGATCTCCACCATCTGCCGGCGCGACAGCGGCAGGTCCTTGACCAGGGCGCGGGGATGGATGTCGGAGGCACCGGCGCGTGCCAGCGCTTCCTTCGCGATGCGCCGCTGCGCCTTGCGGTCGATCATGCCGAAGCGCTTCGGCGGATCGGAAATGACGATGTTGTCGGCGACGCTCAATTCCGGGATCAGCGACAGTTCCTGGAAAATGCAGACGATGCCGGCCTGATTGGCCGCGGCCGGCGATGCAAATGTCACCTCGCGGCCGTCCAAGCTCATGGCACCTTCATCCGGCGCGACGACACCAGCCATGACCTTGATCAAAGTCGATTTGCCGGCGCCGTTCTCGCCGAGAATGGCGTGGATGCTGCCGGCCGTGACGGTGAGATCGGCCTTTTCCAGGGCGCGCACACCGCCATAGCGCTTGGATATGCCTTCCATGCGGAAGAGCGGAGCCGCGCCGTCCATCTGCCCTCCCCAAGCCGGTTCGTGATTGGCATCAAGCGCCGGCGTCGCGATTTTCGCGACGCCGGCGTGTCAAACTATTTGTTTTCCTTGGTCTGGCCCATAATTTCCTGCGCGGTGAAATTGATGCCGCAGGTCGGGAAGGAATTGCCGACGAAGAAATTGTCGGACTGGTCGGGGAAGAAATCCTGCCCCGCCTTGAAGTTCGGATCCTCGACGACGGCCAAAGGCAGCTTGATCGACTGCGGCACGACATTGCCTTCGAGCGCGGCAATCGCCGTCTTGATGGCGACGGCAACCTGGGCCGGGCCGGTACCCGCGGACGAGCATTTCAGCCCGTCGGCTGCATGCGCGGCACAGAATTTGCGGAAGCCGTTTTCCGTCTCGCCGCCGAACGGCACGAACGGATGCTTGGCGTCGATCATCGCCTGCACGATCCCGGTGTCGCCGCCTTGCCCTGTGATGCCGTCGAACGGTCCACTGGTGGCGATCGCGTCGGCCGTGGCTTTCTGCGCCACGCCGTCATCCCACTTGCCGACGACCTCGGTGACGTTCCATTTCTTGCCCGAGCCATCGAGCACCTCGTGGATACCCTTGTGGCGATCGGTGTCTACGGAAGTGCCGGCAACGCCGCGCACCTCGAGTACCTTGCCGCCGTTCGGCACATGCGAGACCAGCCATTTGCCCCAGAGCTCGCCGAGGCCTTTCTGGTCGACATTGACATTGATGGCGTCCTTGGTGTCGAGGATGTTGTCGAAGGCGACAAGCACGACGCCTGCTTCCTTGGCGCGCTTGATGACCGGTCCGAAGGCGGTCGGATTTTGTGCGTTCACGACGATCGCATCGAAGCCGGAATCAATGAAGTTGTTAATCGCCGAGATCTGCGCCGGCACATCTTCACCGGTCGATACGACCTTGAATTCCTTGAGTTTCTTGGCGACATCGGGCTGCGCCGCATAGGCCTTGGCGGTCTGGATCATCTGAATGCGCCAAGTGTTCGCTATGTAGCCGTTGGCGAGCGCGATGCGGTAGGGCCCTTCCTTCTTCGGATATTTGAAAAATTGCGTGTCGGCCGCCCAAGGCGCAAAGCAGCCCGGCTCCGCCCCAGGCCCTTTGACCACTTCAGGACCGGCGATCGCCGATGAACCCAGCATGACGAATGCAGTGGCGGCAATGACGCCGCCAACGAGTGACTTGATCATCGATATTCCTCCCAGTTGCAGTTCTGCTTGTTTATGAAGTCTGGCGCTGTCGTTCGGCGTACTTCGCCGTCGAGCAGCCTAGCGAGCGGTCTGCGCCGCCCTGATCCTCCTCTCCCCCTCACCTATGCGACATTTAGAACGTTATCATATTATCCATAATAAACAAGCGAGCGCCTGTTGCTTATGTATAATAAACAAGCTCGATTCCGAGTTAATGTCGATTTTACAGACAAATGGTAGCGCTACCCATGTGAGGCTGTAAAGCGCCATGTTTCATCATCTTGGTATTCTCAGCGCGCGGTGCTCTCGCGCCGCATGAGCTCGAAACCAAGGTCGACGATCCGCTGTTCCGGACGGCTTCCAGTGATCGCCGACAGCGCCATGGCGACGGCGCGGGTGCCGATTTCATAGCGGTGCGTCCGCACGCTGGTGATCGAAGGAAACGACACCTGCATCATGTCGAGATCGTTGAACCCGACAATGCCGATCTGCTTGGGCACGTCGATCGAGGCGCGACGGCATTCGAACAGGACGCCGAGCGCGATATCGTCATTGTTGCAGAACACGCCGTCCAGCGTCGGCATCTTGGCCAGCGCGTCGCGGAACAGCTCGCGCCCGAGGCTCACGCTTGATGGCACGGGCGTTGTGGTGATCAGCCGCGGATCGAACAGACCGGCGGCCTCCATGGCGGCGCGGTAGCCGGCAAGACGCCGCTGCGAGCGCGGATCCATCCTGGCGCCGATGAAGCCGATCTTGAGGTATCCGGCTTCAAGGAGGTGCTCGGCCGCCGTCCTGCCGCCGTCGAAATGCGAGAAGCCGACCATCATGTCGACCGGGTCCGGCCCGGTCTCCATCACCTGCACCACCGGACAGCCGGCATTCTCCAGCAGTCGTCGCGCGCCGGGGGTCTGGTCGATGCCGGCCACGATCAGCGCCGCCGGTCGTTGCGATCCGAAAACCTGCAACAGCCGTTCTTCCTCGAGGCCAGAATAATGGGTGTTGCCGATCTGGATGCGGAACGGACTGTCCGACAGGCTGTCATAGATGCCGCGTACCACTTCGGCGAAGACGTTGTTGGTCAGCGAAGGAACCAACACGCCGAATACTTCGGCGCGCGCCGAGGCAAGCGCGCGGGCGTTCGGGTCGGGCACGTAGCCGAGTTCGTCGACCGCGGCCTGTATCTCCCGGCGAAGGTCCTCCGACACCCGTCCGGGCTCGCGTAACGCGCGCGACACGGTGATGGCGCCGACGCCGGCCTTGCGCGCGACATCGGCGATGGTCGGACGGCCGCCGCCGCGACGGGAGCGCGGCTTGGTCAACGCCTTGTCCCCCTGCCTTCGACGTGCGGCTGCACCATCAGGACCGGCATCCGTATCATCGCGCCACCAAGTCAGCCCGCCAAGTCAGCATTGCCGATTGGCGTCGCGCATGCGTCAACCGTTGTCAAGCAAGCCGATGTCGGCGCCCGAGGTCCGTCAGGCGACCGCCGTGACGCTGCGGTTTGCTTTCCACATCAACAGCGCGATGGCCGCAAGGTTGACGAGGTTCCAGCCGATGCCATTCAGGAAGGCTGCCGCGTAAGACCCGGTAAGATCATAGATCCAGCCCGACATCCAGCCGCCGACCGCCATGCCGAAGATCGTCGCCATCAGGACGATGCCGACGCGCCGGCCGGCTTCCCTCGCCGGCATGTAATCGCGCACGATGATGGCGTAGCAGGGCACGATGCCGCCTTGCGACAGGCCGAAGACCAGCGAGACGACATAGAGCGAGGCAAGCCCGTCGAAGGGGATGTAGAAGAGCAGCGACAGGCACTGCAGCGCCGAGCCGATCAGCAGCGTCTTCACCGCGCCGATGCGGTCGGCGAGGAAGCCCGAGCCGATCCGGCTGACAACGCCCGCCGCCAGCATGATCGACAGCATGTCGGCGCCGCGCGCGACGCCGTAGCCGAGATCCATGCAATAGGCGACGATATGCACCTGCGGCATCGACATCGCCATGCAGCAGCCGAAGCCGGCAATCACCAGCAGGACCTGCAATTGCGAGGGCGACAGGGAGATCGGCTGCACCGGCCGCGCGCGAGGCGTGCCGGAGATGCCCTCATGCGGCGCGCGCCGGCGCAGCATCAGGACCAGCGGCACCATGGTGATAAGGCAGATGACCCCGATTGCCGCATAAGTGACACGCCAGCCATGGCCTTGCATCAGATAGGGCATGATCGTCGGCCAGACCGCCCCGGCAATGTAGTTGCCGGACGCCGCCACCGTCACCGCAACGCCGCGACGGCGGTTGAACCAGTGCGAGACGTCGGCGATCAGCGGCCCGAAGATCGCCGAACAGCCGACGCCGATCAGCAGGCCTTGCGCGAGCGTCACGCCCAGGATCGAATTGGCGAGCGATGCCAGCAGAAATCCCGCGCCCAGCGCGAGCGAAGCGGCGAGCGCCGGTATCCAGTATCCAAAGCGATCGATGGCGCGCCCGATCAGCACGTTGCCTGCGGCAAAGCCCACCATGGTCGCCGTAAAGGGCATCGAGGCAGCGGCGCGATCGATGCCGAATTCGGCCTGCACCGCGGGCAGGACCACGACCACCGCCCAGGTGCCGACGCCCCCGATTGTCGCCAACAGCAAGGAAATGCCGAGCCGCATCCATGCATAGAAGCTGTCTATGCCGGCGTTGTTTGCCGTGTTTTCTGGAAGTGTCGTCACGGCGTCTCCTGTCCGCGATTTCTTCGAGATCGCGTGTTTGAGCGCATTATCGGCCCATTTTCCGAGCCGAGCAGCACCACGACGGGCAAATCCGTGGCTCCAGAACCCGGAACCCGCCTCGCCTCACCGAGTTTGCCTCAGAGCAATTCCAGGAAAAGTGTTTGACGGTTTCCCGTCCGGAATTGCGTGGAAACAAAGAGATGGAGCGGTCCGGCGGTGAACGCTGAACCACTCCAGCATGGAGTTTCGCCATGACCGCCAAAAAGAAATGGTCTGCCGAAGTGACCGAGCACAGCGATGCGCTCGATCTCGAAGAGCACGTCTTCGAATCCGACGACGCCAAGAAGATCGCCGCCTCGCTGAAGCGCTCGGCCGAGCACAGCGACCGCCGCAAGGCCGAGCCGTTCCAGTCCGCCATGTCGATGTTGAATTTCTACATCAACCGCGCCGGCAAGAACCTGCCCGAAGAGCGCAAGAGGGTGCTGGAAAAAGCAAAGGACGAACTGCGCGTCGCCTTCGGCCGCGAGAAGCAGAATTAAGTTCTGCAACGGAAGGTCCGTCGAGATTCAGGTCAGGCCGAGCTGAGAATGGCGGCTTCCGAGAACCGGCCTACGCCGGCCGTAGCCTTCATAGGCAGAGACACTTATGAGGGCTTCGGCCGGCGAAGGCCGGAGCGGAGCGGACTTAAAATACGTGAGCACCGGGAGCGCAGGAAGCCGCCATTCGCAAGCCGGCCTCACCTGAATATCGATGGAGCTCAGCGCGACTGGATCACTTCGTCGGTATTGGCCAGCAGCTTGCGGACCGCGTTGCGCGCCGCGTCCGGCCTCTTCAGGCGAATGTTCCTCTCGATCGCTTCATGCAACTTCTGAGCATGATGCAGGTCGTCCCGCTCGCGCGTGGTGTAGGTGAACAGATGATCGAAGGCGGATTCGATCAAGACGCCCAGCGGCACCAAGAGGTCGTTGCCCGAGGCCCTGAGGATCGCGAGATGGAAACGCGTGTCGGCGCGCGTGCGCTCCTGCAGATTGGTAGCCTCGCCCATTTCGCGGCAGGCCTGGCTGATCTCGGCCATCTGCTCGTCGGTGCGCCGCAGCGCAGCGAAGGCCGTCGCCTCCGGCTCGATGATGTGGCGGAATTCCTGCACCGTCTTCAGGAACACCTCGCGATCCGGCGACGTCGCGTACCAGGACAGCACGTCGCGGTCGAGCAGGTTCCAGCGTTCCTTCGGCTCGACCCAGCTGCCGATCTTCGGTCGCGACGCCAGAAGGCTCTTTGCCATCAGCATCTTGATCGCCTCGCGCACCGCGGAGCGGCTGACGTCAAAGGTCTCCGACCATTTGGCTTCATTGGGCAGGATGGTGCCCGGCGGATAGTCGCCGCGCACGATCCGAAGACCGATTTCGCTCGCAAGCGAAGCATGCACGCTGGCACCGGGGATGCGTGACGCGTTGGCGCGGCGAATGCCGGACGGACGTTCCGCCGTTGCCATTTTTTTCGACCTTTTTTCGTTGTCTGGCTTCGCGTCCCGCATAGGTTCACAAAATCCCGTTTTCAGAGCCTGTCAAGCGCGGCAAGCCCGCTTTGCCACAACCTGCCAAGATGTGCACAGCTCAACCGGCATTTGCCGCCGCCTCACATCACCTTGACGTATTTACGCCAGCTGTGCTCGGGCCGGAAACCGAGCACGTCGCGCGCCTTGCGGTTCGAAAGCAGCGTTTCATATTCGCCAAGCTCGGCCTTGACCGGCACGCCAGGATAAAAGCGTTTCAACAGCTCTGCCGTCGGCAGGTCCGACGAGGTATCGTCATTGGCCGCGTTGAACACCTGATACCCCAGGCCGTCCTTCTCGATGGCCCGCAAGGTGATCTGGCCGAGATCGCGCGCGTCGATGTAGCTCCAGGCGATGCGCTTGCGGAAACCGGGATCGGCGAACCATTTCGGGAACAGCGAATATTCGTTCGGCTCGATGACGTTGCCGATGCGCAGCGCATAGATGTCGGCGCCGCTGCGCAGCGCGAAGGCCCGCGCCGTCTTCTCGTTGACGATCTTCGATAGCGCATAGGAGTCCATCGGGTCGACGTCATAATCCTCGTCGAGGGGGAAATGCGCGGGGTTGCGCGGCTCGTTGGCGAAGACCAGGCCATAGGTCGTCTCCGAGGAGGCGATGATAACCTTGCGGATGCCGAGCTTCACCGCCGCCTCGATGACATTGTAGGTGCCCATCGCGTTGATGCGGAACACCTCGTTGTCCGGCGTGATCATGATGCGCGGGATGGCGGCGAAATGCACCACGGCGTCGACCGGTTGTGCCCTCAGCGACGGGTCGAACTCGTGCAGGCCCATATAGCTCGACAGCGCATTGAACACCTGTCCGCTGTCGGTGATGTCGGTGATCAAGGTGCGAACCTTCGGATTATCGAGCGGCTTGGTGTCGATGTTGAGCACCTGGCAGCCATGCTCGACCAGATATTCGACGACATGCCGGCCGGCCTTGCCGCTGCCGCCGGTGAACATGATCCGTTTCGTCATTTTGCTCTCCACAAGACTCGAGAATTATGTGTATTGTCAGACAATATGGTATTCCGCGATCGCCCGCCACCCGCGATCCGCGGAAACCTTCTCGACAATAGCCCGCCGCGCGGGCGCCCATCACCACGAAAGACAGGGAAGAGACGATATGAGCACCACCGCTGCCCGCGAGAACATCGGTTTCATCGGCCTTGGCCTGATGGGGCACGGCATTGCCAAAAACATCGTCGACAAGGGCTATCCGCTCACCTTCCTTGGCCGCAAGAACCGCAAGCCTGCGGAAGACCTTTTGGGACGCGGCGCCAGGGAAGCGGCCACGTCCAGGGAGGTGGCCGCTGCCTCCGACATCGTCTTCATCTGCGTCACTGGCTCGCGTGAGGTGGAGGCGATCATCCGCGGTCCCGGCGGGCTGAAGGAGGGCCTGAAGCAAGGCTCGGTGGTCGTCGATTGCTCGACCTCCGATCCGGTCTCGACCATGGCCCTGGCCGCCGAGCTCAAGGCGCTCGGCGTCGACTATGTCGACGCGCCGCTCAGCCGCACACCGAAGGAGGCCTGGGAAGGCACGCTCGATGCCATGGTCGGCGCGCCGGACACGGTGTTTGCCAGGCTGAAGCCGGTGCTCGAGACCTGGGCCGGCCGCATCGTCCATATCGGCGACACCGGCGACGGCCACCGCATGAAGCTGCTCAACAATTTCGTCTCGCTCGGTTACGCGGCCATCTATTCGGAAGCGCTCGCCTTGGCCGAGAAGGTCGGCATCTCGCCGGCGCGCTTCGACAGCGTCATCCGCAACGGCCGCATGGATTGCGGCTTCTACCAGACCTTCATGCGCTGGACGCTGGAGGGCGACCGCGACGCGCACAAATTCACCATCGCCAATGCCTTCAAGGATCTCACCTATCTGGAATCGATGGCCGGCGCGGCCGGCATTGCCAACCCGCTCGGCAACGCCACCAAGAATTCCTTTGCGACGGCCTTCGCCACTGGTCCCGCGGAACAGTATGTGCCGATGCTTGCCACCCATATCGGCAAGCTCAATGGCGTCGACCTGATGCCTTCGAAGGACGGCGTGAAGCAGAAGATCTGAGACGAAAACGCCCTTCATCCAGAATGCAAACTTTGAAAAAGTCAGGGGCGCCTCGCGGCGCCCCCTTTTACGTTTGTTCCGGATGGACCAGCGCCTACTTCTGGATGCAGGTGTCGGCCGTTTCCTTGGTGCATTCGTCGAGGCCGGTGAAGACCGGATCGTCGACCTTCTTGCCGCCGATGAGGTCGAGCATCACCGCCGGCGCCTTGTAGCCCATTTCGAAAGGCCGCTGGCCGACCAGCGCGGTCACCAGGCCTTCCTTAGCGATCGCCACCTCGTCGCCGATCGTGTCGGCGGCGCCGATGACGAACTCGTTCTTGGCGATCTTGTCGGCCATCGGCTTGAACAGGTCGCGATAGGGCTGCGGCGCGCCGAACAGCGGCCAGCCGCCCATGATGCCGAAGGCGTCGAGCTTCGGGTTGGCGGCGAGGATGTCGGTCATCGCCTGTACGCCCTTGGCGCCGTCGTCATTGGTGAACACCGGGCAGCCGGCGACTTCGGTCCAGCCGCCTTCGCCCTTCAGCGCCGGGAGGCCTTCCTTGCCCGACAGCGCATCGCGCATGCCTTGCGCGCGGCGCAGGATGTTGTCGGCCGCCGGATTGCCCTCGATCGTGCAGATCGTGCCGCCATTCGGCTTGGCCTTCTTGATGTACTCGCCGATCTTCTTGCCCATCAGGTAATTGTCGGTGCCGAGATAGGTCTTGCGAAGGGCGGCGTCTTCCTTGGCAAGGTCGGCGTCGACCGTCATGATCGGGATCGACGGATTGGCGCTCTTGATCGTCTGCGCGATCAGCGGCGCGTTCGACGGCGAGATCGCCATCGCGACGGTGTCGGGCTTGCTCAGCATATCCTGCACGATCTGCGCCTCGCCCGCTTCGTCCGAGGTCGATGCCGGGCCGGTGTAGAAGCACTCATATTCCGAGCTGGCGTTTTCCTTGTTCCATTTCTCGCAGCCCTGATGGATGGCCTCGAAGAACGGATTGTCGAGACCTTTCACGACGATGACGAGCTGTTTCTTGGCCAAAGCCGGCCCGGCGCCCAACGCCATGGCGGCGACGGCGGCAAGCAAAAGTGTTTTCCTCATATCAGTCCTCCCTTGAAACAGACGGACACCGCGTGCCCGCCACACTGATCAGCCCGGATGCATAAGAACCATGACGAGCATCTCATGATGTTCGCGTCCCGCCCCCGGGCTGATAAGCATTTGCCGATTCGTCTGCCCGAATACCGACGCAGCCAAATCCTTGACCATCAAACCAGCTGCCCGCCCTCCGCCGGATGGATGGACGATTGGCAAAGCCTTCCTTCGAGGCCTAGCTAATATCGGCTTTTCGCCAGCGTCAATTGCTATTTGTCCTACAAAACCGATTTTTCGTCGAGTCTCGAAATTAATCGTCGGACAATTGATTGACGCCCCCGTCCGCTTTTGCCTAAATGCGTGGACGCACCGTTCCGGAGGAGACGGACGGGGCAAGACGCAAGCGGCGCCGCCGGGTCCGGCGGCCAGTTGCGGCAATAAAGGGGAGGCTTAAAGCTGGTGTCGGTTCTGGAACTCGCCAACATCTCGAAACATTTTGGCGCCATCCAGGCTGTCAACGATGTATCGTTTTCGCTGGAAGCCGGCGAGGTCGTCGGCCTGATGGGCGACAACGGCGCCGGCAAGTCGACGCTGGTAAAGATGATTGCCGGCAATTTCCATCCGAGCCACGGCACTATGCGGCTGGACGGCAAGGAGCTTGTCATGCACAAGCCGGCGGACGCCCGCCAGCACGGCATCGAGATCGTCCACCAGGACCTTGCGCTCTGCAACAATCTGACGGCCGCGGCCAACGTCTATCTCGGCCGCGAGCTGCGCCGCGGCTTCGGCCCGCTCCGCATCCTCGATTATGGCGCGATGTACAAGCGCGCCGGCCAGCTCTTCGCCGAGCTGAAATCCGAAACGCGGCCGCGCGACCTCGTCAAGCAGATGTCGGGCGGCCAGCGCCAGGCGGTGGCGATTGCCCGCACCATGTTGTCGCAGGCCAAGATCGTGCTGATGGACGAGCCGACGGCGGCGATTTCGGTCAGGCAGGTGGCCGAAGTGCTGAATCTCATCCGCCACCTGCGCGACCAGGGCATCGCGGTGGTGCTGATCAGCCACCGCATGCCGGACGTGTTCGACGTCGCCGACCGCGTCATTGTCATGCGGCGCGGCCGCAAGGTGGCCGACAAGAATATCGCCTCGAGCTCGCCCGAGGAAGTCACCGGGCTGATCACCGGCGCCATCGAACAGGTTGCGTGATCGCGCGGAACGTCGCGCCCGCCTCTCAGGAAAGGTCGATAATGGCAGTCACTCTTGACCAGACGATCGCGCAGAAGCAGCACACTTTCGTGTCGCGGCTCTTTGCCAACCAGACTTTCTGGGTGGTGATCGCGGTCATCCTCGCCTGCCTGTTCCTGTCCGTCGCCACCGATTCCTTCGCCACGTCGAAGAACATCTTCAACATCACCCGCAACGTCACCTTCGTCGCCATCGTCGCGCTGGGTATGACCTTCGTCATCATCACCGGCGGCATCGACCTTTCGGTCGGTTCGGTGCTGTGCCTTTCCTCGATGGTGCTCGCCGTTACCATGCATGCCGGCTATTCGATTGAAGTGGGCATCCTGGCCTCGATCGCCACCGCGCTTGCGATCGGCGCCTTCAACGGCATTCTCATCGCCTATCTCGGCTTCCCGCCTTTCGTGGTGACGCTCGGCATGCTGTCGGTGGCGCGCAGCCTCGCCATGGTCGCGTCCAACAACACGGTGGTCTTCCAGTTCGGGCCGGACCACCAAAAACTTCTGGCGCTGGGCGGCGGCGCCTGGGTGTTCGGCATCGCCAACCCGGTGCTCTACATGATCCTCCTGGCGCTGATCACCGGCTTCATCCTGCGCTTGACCAAGTTCGGCCGGCACATCTTCGCCATCGGCGGCAATGAACATGCGGCGACGCTGACCGGCGTTCCCGTCAAGCAGATCAAGGTCGTCGTCTACATGATCTCGGCGCTGTCGGCAGGGATTGCCGGCATCATCCAGACCGGATGGCTGGGCGCCGTCACCACCAATCTCGGCAACGGCATGGAGCTGCAGGTGATTGCCGCCACCGTCATCGGCGGCGCCAATCTCGCCGGCGGCGTCGGCACCGCGCTCGGCGCTGTCGTCGGCGCCGCCCTGATCGAGGTGATCCGCAACAGCCTCGGCCTGCTCGGCATCAACGCCTTCTGGCAAGGCACCTTTATCGGCGGCGCGATCATTCTGGCGGTGCTGTTCGACCGCATCCGCAACTTCCGGCGCAGCGACTAGCTCCTATCGCCCAGTCTGAAAATCGGTCCGGACGGGCGACGCGAGATGGCCATCATTCCTGCCTGCCTTGACGCGACCGCACCCCGGCCGCACTATTCTATGGCAGGCGAAGGGAGGGCAGTCGCCTGCGGGAGGAACGATACCCATGACGGACGCGATCAGGCTCTATTGGGGCCGGTTCGGACATGTTTCCGTGCTGAATGTCGCCAACGACTTCGTCACCCATGCCCATGGCGAGGCGCATCTCATCATCTGGTTGGAAGGCACGGCAGGCGAAATGACCATCGGCCGCGAAACGGTGCGGCTTGGGCCCGGCACCGCGGCCGGCATCAATTCGTTCCAGCCACACAGCCATGCGCTCTCCCGCGACGGCAAGCCTGGCCTGTTCCTCGCCTTCTACATCGACCCGGATTGGGCGCGCCGGCGCCGCGACCTCCCCTCGTCGGCGCCGCTGTTCACGCAGGCCGCGATCACGCTAGAGCCCTGGCTGCACCAGGCGGCGGCGAACCTGCTCGATCACCTGACCGACAATGAGAGCATCGACGACGTCGCCAATTACGAGATCGAGCGTTTCATCGACAGCGTGCTCGATGCGGCGGATGCTTCGGCGCCGCAGATAGCCCGCGCCCGCATCAACACGATGCTCGACTTCCGCGTCCGCAAGGCGATCCAGCTGATGAAGGCCAATGTCTGCGAGCGCATCTCCTTCGACGATGTGGCTCGTTCGGTCGGGCTCTCCCGGCCGCATTTCTTCGCGCTCTTCAAGGAACAGACCAACCTGACGCCGAACGTCTACTGGAACACGCTGCGCATGGAGGAAGCCGTGCGCCAGCTGCAGTGGTCGCAGGAACCACTGATCTCCGTCGCCTGCAATCTCGGCTTCACCACCCAGGGCAATTTCTCGCGCTTCTTCCGCGACCATATCGGCGTGCCGCCGACGCTCTACCGCGAAGCCGCTCGGGCGACAGCGTAAGGCGCGTTGAGATTCAGGTCAGGCCGAGCCGAAAATGGTGGCTTCCGAGAACCGGAGCGGAGCGTACTTTAAGGTACGTGAGCACCGGAAGCGCAGGAAGCCGCCATTTGCAGGCCGGCATCACCTGAATATCGACGCGCCGGTTTTTCCGACTGGTTGATATGCGCTCAAGACGCATTGATAAGCGCGGGCCCGTCGGCCGCTCTAGCCTGCTCCCGATCTTTGCAAGAGGACCAGTCTATGGCGAAAGTCACCATCTCCAGCGTCATCGACGCGCCGGTCGAGCAGGTCTGGGCGCGCATCCGCGACTTCAACGGGTTGCCCAGTTGGCATCCGCGCATGGTGGAAAGCCATATCGAGGACGGCAAGGACGCCACTACGATCGGCTGCGTGCGCAACTTCCAACTGGTCAGCGGCGCAAGGCTGCGCGAGAAGCTGCTGGACTTCTCGGATGAGAACTTCCTGGTCAGCTATTCGATCCTCGAAACGCCGCAACCGCTCACCAATCACAAGGCGACGCTGCAGTTGCGGCGCGTCACCGACGGCAACCGCACTTATGCCGAATGGACGGCGAGCTTCGACGCCGCGCCCGACGAAGCCGACAAGCTGGCCGAGGGCATGGGCGCCAATGTCTTCCAGGGTGGTTTCAACGCCCTGAAGGCCCATTTCGCCGGCCAGAGCTGACGGAGCGCGCCATGTCGCTTGCGCTGCAGACTTTTTCGAGCGTGAAAGACGCCAACGCCGCGCTGCAGGCCGCCGGCACGCGTTATCTCGGCGGCGGCACGCTTGTGGTGCGCGCCGCCAATGAAGGCGACGTTTCCGTCTCCAGCCTCGTGCGCGTCACCGATCCCGGCCTCTCGCAGATCGCGGTTTCCGGCGGCAAGATCCGGCTCGGCACTTCGGTCACCATGGCCGCGATTGCCCGTCATCCAGAGCTCACCGCGCTTGCGCCGGCCGCGCGCGCCGTCGGCGGGCCGGCGATCCGCAACATGGCGACCGTCGGCGGCAATCTGTTCGCCCCTGCCCCTTACGGCGATTTCGCGGTGGCGCTTCTGGCGCTGGACACGACCGTCGTCACCGAAGCTGGCGAAGTGCCGATCGAGACTTTTTTGGCCGATCGCGACACCAGCCGCGCCATAGTGACGGCCGTGGATGTTGCATCGCCCAAAGCCGAGAGCTTCCGCTTCCTGAAAGTCTCGCGCGTCAAGCCGAAGGGTGTGTCGGTGCTGAGCATCGCCGCGCTTCTGGAACTCGCGCCGGACGGCACGGTGACCTCGGCGCGCATCGCGCTGGGCTGCATGGCCGATCGGCCGATCCGCGCTTTAGCGGCCGAAAAGGCGCTGCTCGGCTGCAAGCTCACGCCGCAGGAGATCGCGCCGGCGCTGGCCGCCGCGGGCGAAGGCATCGCGCCGATAACCGACCCGATCGCCAGCGCCTGGTATCGCGCCGAGGTTCTGCCGGTCCATCTCGGCCGGCTACTGCTTGACTAATATCCGTGGGGGACGCGCGTCTGTCCGGCCGATCCGGGCAGGCGCGCAGGGAGGAAAAATGGCGAAGGTCCCGGTTCAATTCACACTCAACGGCTCCGAAAAAGCCGAGTTCGTCGAAAGCGGCACGACGTTGCTCCATGCGCTGCGCGACAAAATCGGCGACACCTCGCCCAAGGGCGGTTGCCACCAGGGCACCTGCGGCGCCTGCTCGGTCATCATTGATGGAGAACTCAGGCTCTCCTGCCTGACGCTGGCTGAAACCTGCGGCGGCGCCGACATCAGGACCACCGCCGGTCTCGCCGAAGGCGGCGTGCTGCACCCGCTGCAGCGCGCTTTCCTCGACGGCTTCGCCACACAATGCGGCTTCTGCACGCCGGGCATGATCATGGCCGCAAAAGTGCTGCTCGACCATACGCCCAACCCCAGCCGCGAGGACGTGGTCGAGGCGCTGTCCGGCAGCATCTGCCGCTGCACCGGCTACGAGCCGATCATCCAGGCGGTGCTCGCCGCCGCGCGCGCCAACTCGCAGAACGCCGCCTGAGGGGACGAGCCATGGAACTGCGCAAGGATTATTTCGCCGATGTCCGCAAGGACGGCCTGCACGAGATCGGCCAGGGCCGCCCGCGGCTCGATTCGCCGGGACATGTCACCGGCAAGACCCCCTATTTCGCCGACCGCAACTTCCCGGGCATGCTGCATCTGAAGATGGTGCGCAGCCCGCACCATCATGCCCGCATCCGCTCGATCGACACGTCGGAAGCGGAGAAGCATCCGGGCGTCGTGCGCGTGCTGACCGCCAAGGATGTGCCGCACAATGTCTACACCATCCTGATCCTGATCCAGATCGGTCCCGAGGACGAAACCGTGCTCGCCGACGGCAAGGTGCGCTGGAAGGGCGAGGCCGTGGTGGCGGTGCTGGCCGAGACCGAGCGCGCGGCGCAGGAAGCCGCCGCCAAGGTCAAGGTCGACTATGAGGTGCTCCCCGCCGTCTTCGACATGGAGGAGGCGCTGAAGCCCGGCGCGCCTTTGGTCAACGAATATCACGGCCAGAATTACTACCTGTATGACAGCGGCGAGTGCCGCAAGGTGCGCTTCGGCGATGTCGAGGCGGGCTTTGCCCAGGCAGACCACATTCTCGAACAGTCCTACCAGTCCTCGCCGATCGAGCACGCGCCAACCGAGACGACCGGCTGCGTGGTGGCGCCCGAGGGCAATGACCGCTTCACCTGCTACACCAACACGCAGGCGATGTTCTTCACCCTCGACAACACCTCGATCATCCTGCAGATGCCGGGCTCGAAGCTGCATTTCGTCGGCGGCACGGTCGGCGGCGGTTTTGGCGGCAAGGTCGACGTCATCGTCGAGCCGATCGCCATCCTCGCGGCCAAGCTAACCGGACGCCCGGTCTGTTTTATCTACAGCCGTGAGGAGGAGATGCAGATCTCCTCGCCGCGCGCGGCCGAAAAGGTGATCATCAAGGACGGCGTCATGAAGGATGGCCGCATCGTCGCGCGCAAGGTGACCGGCTACACCGATGCCGGCGCCTATTCGCGCCACTCGCCCTATGGCGCCCAGAAGGGCGCAGCGCACTATCCCGGCCCATACACGATCCCGAATGTCTGGATCGACACCTATTGCGTCTACACCAACCGCACCCCATCGTCGGCCATGCGCGGCTTCGGCGTCACCATCGGCGACTTCGCGCTGGAAGTGCAAATGGACAAACTGGCGCGGCTGATCGGCATGGATCCGCTCGAATTCCGCTTCATCAACGCCTATCGCGACGGCGACATGAAGGCGCATCGCCAGCCGACCGAAGGCGCGGCGCTGATCGAATGCATGCAGGAAGCCTCGCGCGCCGCCAACTGGCCGGTGGCGGAAAAATACATGGCAATGTCCTCCTACAGGAAGGGGGCCTGAAATGGCGATCCGGCGTGGACGCGGCGTCGCCGCGATCAACTATCCGACCGGCATGAATCTCGGCGGCGACCCGACGCAGGCGCTGGTGCATTCGACCCCGACCGGCAATTTCATGGTCACGCTCTCCAGCGTCGATCTCGGCCAGGGCATGAAGCAGATCATGGCGCAGATCTGCGCCGAGACGATCGGCGTGCCGACCGACCGCGTCGTTATCGACACCGCCGACACCGACACCGGTCCGCACTGCATGGGCACCTTCGCCTCGCGCGGCACGCACCGCGCCGGCAACGCCGTCATCCAGGCGGCCAAGGAAGCCCGCCAGGTGATGCTGGAAGTGGCCGCCGAGGAGCTGGAGGTAAACGCCTCTGACCTTGAGACCGACGGTCAGGGCAACATCCAGGTGAAGGGCGCGCCGCAAAGATCGATCTCGATCTTCGATGTAGCGCTGTCGGCGCATTTCAAGCGCGGCCGCTCGATCTCGGGGCGCGGCATGTTCCTCATTCCGCGCTCCTACCCGGAAAAAGAGACCGGCGCGATGAAGCCTTCCACCTGCTACGCCCATGCCTGCACGGTGGCCGAGGTCGAGGTCGACGACGAGACCGGCGAGGTGACGGTTCTCACCGTGAAGAACGTCTTCGAGATCGGCCGCGCGCTCAACCCAAAGATGGTCGAGCAGCAATTGGTCGGCGGCTCGTGGATGGGCATCAGCCATGCGCTCTACGAAACGACCGAACCGTACTATCCGAGCCGCGACCATGCTGGCACCGACTTCAACCAGTATCTGATGCCAGGTCCCGGCGATCTGGCCGAGACCGAGATCATCGTCTTGGAGCGTCCTTCCGCCGATGGACCGTTCGGCGCCAAGGGTCCGGGCGAGATGTGCGCCAACCCACAGATCCCGGCCGTCGCCAATGCCGTTTTCGACGCCGTCGGCGTGCGCATCGACACCTTGCCGATCACGCCCGAGCGCATCCTGCGCGCGCTGAAGGCGCAGGCCGCGAGCTGAGGGGAAGATGACCAGCGCCGACGTCGCTGAGGTCGTGGCTTCGCCGGAGGCGATCGCCGCACGCCTTGCCGCTTCGCGCTATCTGGCCGACGACAGCCTCGCCACCGCGATCTTCCTGGCGATCCGGCTGGGCAAGCCGCTGCTACTTGAAGGCGCGCCGGGCGTCGGCAAGACCGAGGCCGCCAAGGCGGTCGCCGAACTGCTTGGCCGCGAGCTGGTACGGCTGCAATGCTATGAGGGCATCGACGCCGGGCATGCGCTCTACGAGTGGAACTACCAGCGCCAGCTGCTTGCCATCCGCCATGCCGGCGAGCACGAGATCGACATCTATGACGACCGTTTTCTCATAGCCCGGCCGCTGCTGCAGGTGCTTCGCGCGCCGGAGCAGCGCGTGCTGCTGGTCGACGAGATCGACCGCTCCGATCATGAATTCGAGGCGCTGCTGCTCGAATTCCTATCCGACTTCCAGATCAGCATCCCGGAACGTGGCACGATCCGCGCCGCGACGCAGCCCATCGTCATCCTCACCTCGAACCGCACCCGCGAATTGGCGGAGGCGCTGCGCAGGCGCTGCGTCTATCACTGGATCGGCTATCCCGACGCCCAGCGCGAGGCCGAGATCATCATGCTGCGCGCACGGGGCGTCGCTGAGGCGACCGCACGAGCGGTGGCCAACGCCGTGCAGGAGATCCGCGCGCGGCCTCTGGCCAAGCCGCCCGGCATCGCCGAAACGGTCGAATGGGCGAATGCCGCTACCATCCTCGAAAAAGGCGGCAGCCCGTGGCCGCAAGCCTTCCGCCGCGCCATCGGCGTGCTGATCAAGGACGAGGAGGATTTGTCGGCGATTGCGCCTGAGCTGGGGAGGATTGTCGAGGAGGCATTGGGGTGATGAGCAATCGCAACGCGCTCGCGCTATCTTGTAGGGCGAATGCGCAGCGCTGGCGGGACGGCACCCCCCTCTGTCCTGCCGGACATCTCCCCCTCAAGGGGGGAGATCAGACGTCACGCCGGCTTTCGCCAATCTTCGACTTCGCAGGATTGAGCAGAGCGCCCAAGCTGCCAATCTCCCCACTACGGGGAGATGTCCGGCAGGACAGAGGGGGCGCGAAGGAATGAGGCGTCCGGAAGACCTGCCTCGTCCCGCCGCGCCCTTCCTCGGCTTCGCTCGTCTGCTGCGCAGTCACGCCTTCGCCATCGCGCCGGAACAGGTGACCAGCTTCATGCAGGCCGTGACCCTGCTCGGGTCCCGCTCGATGAACGACATCCGCGAGGCGGCCCTTGCAACACTGGCGCCCTCGCCCGATCGCCGCGGAGAATTCGAGACGCATTTCCGCGCTTATTTCTACAGCGACGCCAAGCCTTCGATCGGGGGCAAGGAGGAGGACGAAACCCGCGTAAAAGACGAGCGCGGCACGCGCGACAAGGAAAATCAAACCGCCCGCCAGGAGAAAGGCGGCGAGTTGTCCTCGGCGCTCGAGCAGTTGAGCAGCCGCAATTTCCAGCGCGACGCCGACGAACTCGGCCAGTTCCGCCGCAAGCTCGCGTCCGCCCTGCCCGCGCGCCGTTCCTTCCGCACCACGCGCACGCGTTCGCGCGGCGCGCTCGACCTCCGCCGTTCGCTCAGCGAAATCGTCAGCGCCGATGGCGACATCCCCTCGCCGCTGCTGCGCCGCCGACAGGCCGTATCGCGAAAACTGCTTCTGCTCATCGATGTCTCCGGCTCGATGAAGCTGCACACCGCCGATTACCTCAAGCTGGCGCACGCGGCGGTGCAAGGCGCGGACCGTGCCGAAGTCTTCACCTTCGGCACCCGCCTTACCCGCATCACCTCGGCGCTGCGCATTCGTGACCGCGAGCAGGCGCTCGCCCGCGCCGCGGCGCTTGTCGATGATTGGGATGGCGGCACCCGCATGGGGCCGACATTGCTGGCCTTCCTGTCGGTGCCGCGCTTCTCCGCCTTCGCGCGCGGCGCCTGCGTCGTCACCCTGTCCGACGGGCTGGAACGCGGCAGCCATGCCGAGCTGGAGATCGCGATGCGGCGGTTGAGCGCCCGCGCCTTCCGGCTGTCGCTGGCGAGCCCGCTCGCCGGTGATCCGCGCTTCCGCCCGGAAACTGCGGCGCTCCGCGCCATCCTGCCGGCGCTTGACGATCTGGTCGACGGCTCGTCGGTCAAGAGCCTGACCGATTTCATCCTGTCGCTCGCCCGTCCTGCGCCTGCGGCCGCTTCCATCTGGAAAAGGATATCGTGATGCAGAAAGCCATCGACGCGCATTTCCACATCTGGCGCCAGAAGGATCAGCCCTGGTTGGTCGGACCGATGGTGCCGCGCATCTTCGGCCCCTACGAGCCGATCCGCCGCGACTATCCGATCACGGAGTTTCTCGAGGACCAGAAAGGCTCGGGCGTCGAGAAGGCCGTCTATGTCCAGACGAACTGGGCCAAGGAGGATTTCGAAAAGGAGGTCGCGTTCCTGCAGAAGACGGCGCAAGAAACCGGCTGGCCGCACGCCATCGTCGGCTATGCCGACATGACGGTCGACGACGTCCGCCCGCAGATCGACCGGCTGATGAAATACAAGCTGTTGCGCGGCGTGCGCATGCAGCTCCACTGGCACGAGACGCCCGCCTTCCGTTTCGCCGTCTCGGCCGACCAGGTGATCGATCCGAAAGTGCGGAAGAACGTGGCGCGGTTGAAGGATTACGGCCTCTCCTTTGACCTGCAGCTCTTTCCCGCGCAGATGAAGGACGGGTTGACACTAGTCGGCGAAAACCCTCAGACGAATTTCATCCTCACCCATGCCGGCATGCTGACCGGCATGGAACCGGAAACCACCGAAGCATGGAAGGCGGGTCTGCGCACGCTTTCGGCAGCGCCCAATTTCTACGCCAAGCTCTCGGGGCTCGGCACTTTCGTGCACCGCAACGATCCGGAGCTCATCGCCTACATCGTCGACAACGCGGTCGAAATCCTCGGCAGCGACCGGCTGATGTTCGGCTCGAACTTCCCGATCGAGAAGCTCTGGACCAACCATGCCGAGCTGATCCAAGCGCACCGCGCGGCGGTTGCAAGGCACGGCGCCAAGGCGGAGGCGGATATCTTCTGGAATACGGCCGCGAAGGTGTATCGGCCGGTGTAGAGGTCTTCCCTTCTCCCCTTGTGGGCCTGTTGCGTAATTGGCTGGTTGTGATTCTCTGAGAAGGAAGCTCGGAGGGAATCGC
>NZ_JAIUHG010000042.1 GCF_020164955.1 Mesorhizobium sp. CA8 | reverse complement strand
CTATAAGGACGGCACCATGATGCTGCTCGGCGACGCCAAGAAGATGACCGAGGAAATCGTCAAGGCGATGGATCACTAAATTGATGCGCGCCGCCAACTGCCCTTCTAAGGTTCGATTAACGCGGCATCTTTCCCGCCTCCCTGAACAATGTCAGATCGCGCGGGTGGTTGACTATAACTCGCTGGATTGCCGGTATGATTGGTGTTGAAGGACCGGTTTACAGTCGATACGGACTATGCATCGCCGCGGTGCAAGCAGCGGACCCGTTGCCAGTTTCGAGAGTAGATATGAAGGAAGCTGCAGCGACTGACATCTGGGTAATGTGTGCTTTACGGAATCTCGGGATCAGTTGTCGCAATGCGTTGGATCGATGCCATTGAGCCTGAACGATTATACATAGTTGCACCTGTTCTATCTCAGCGCCTGTGATTGCTTTAGAAGCCAGTCCACAAGAGTTCTCACGTGCTTCCGAAGCATTTTCCCCGGCTGTGCCAGCACATAGAACCCGTTCTGGGTGGTCACTTCGACCGGCAGGGGGCGGCAAAGCTGGCCCTGTTCGAGCAGGAATATGTTCGTCATAGACCATCCAATGGCGATACCTTCCCCTGCCATTGCGGCTTGCAACACCAGCTGATAGTCATTGAACACGACGGTGGGCTCAATAGACTTTGAAGTCATCTGCAGGGCAGCATAGAATTCTGGCCAGTTTATTCTCCGGCGGTTTGGATCCTCGTAAGATAGCAACTTGTGATTTAAGAGATCTGAGACGTCATTCAGCGGTGGGGACTCTGCTAGGTAGGCGCGAGAGCAAACCGGGAAAACGGTCTCCTTGGCCATCAGCCAAGCGTTCTTGCGATCTGTCGTTAGTGGCAACAAGCGAATGGTGAGATCGATGGCGTCGTCGGGCTCAACATCTTTGTCAATTGTCAGGATCTTGAGCTTTATGCCAGGATGCATTTTGTGAAAGTCTCGTAATTGAGGCATGAGCCAATAGGTTGCCATTGACGTCGACGCGGCAACTGAGACGAAGCCCAGCTCACGTTTGCCTATTGCATCGATAGTGTCCTCGATTTGAGCGAAGCCGCCGCTGACCGCTCTGAAAAGCAACTGTCCATCCGGTGTCATACTCACGCCGCGGTTCGCACGGATGAACAATTGAGTGCCGAGATGGCGCTCAAGCTTCCGTATCGAATGCGATATGCTTGATTGGGTGACGTTGAGATCTTCGGCCGCCCTCCCAAAATTTCGAGTCTTCGCGGCGGCAAGGAACGCGAAGAGAGATTGCGGAGAAGGGATTTTACTTCGCAGGCCAGACATGAAAGGAATTCATGTCACGGGGAATCTTTCACGTCTACAAATTTCTTGCAGGAATGCGAGCAGAGCGGCGGGGCGTCTAAGCGGCGCCTCCGCAATCCCTGCAAGCAGAATTTCAGCATGCGTAGTTCCTGTTTGTTGCGTAATTCTCTATCGGCGCCCCATGCGCATCTCTCCAACGCCCGCTCTTGACACTGCCGACAGCCGGGTCTCATCGTGGGCTAGCAAGTCGCAACCCATGCTTCTCGAACTCCGGGGAGGAGAAGATCGTTCGAAAATATTATGGGCTACCACCCCTGAACACTTTGGCCGTTTTTGAGGCTACGGCCCGACATGCGAGCTTTAAGCAAGCGGCGGACGAGTTGAACGTGACAACGGGGGCGATCAGCCGCCAAATCAAGGCATTGGAAGACGAACTCGGCGTCAAGCTGTTCACTCGCGGAACAACTGGTGTAAACCTCACGCCGACTGGGCAGGACCTTTTTTCCGAGATCGCTGCCGCTTTTTCACGATGTTCCGAAGCGATTTGGGCGGCCAAGTCAGGACAACGGGAAGAGAGCGTCACGTTTGCCTGCACCGATGCTTTTGCGACATTTTGGCTTATGCCCAGAATGGTAGATTTCTGGACTAGGCATCCAACCATATCGGTCAATTATCTGATCTCAGAACAGACCCGCGATTTTCGTAATGCAGAGGTTGATCTGTTCGTCCGCTCAGCGACCGGCGCGTGGCCGAACGAGAATGCCGAACCGCTCTTCGAGGATTCGATCTATCCGGTGTGCGGGGTAGGCTTTGCTATTGAGCACCAGGGCATACACCCATCGGAACTTTCGCGCTTGCCGCTCCTTCACATGGACTGGACCAATCCGGATTGGCCTTTATGGCAGGATTTCCTCCAGGCCGCCTCGGTGCCCAGCGAAGGCCTGCGCGGAAAGCGGTTTGGCAAATATGCGGTGCTCCTTACGGCTGCGGAAGCCAATCAGGGTGTGGCTCTCGGTTGGGATTCGCTGGTGCGCCCGTTGATTGAAGAGGGCAGGCTCGTTCGGCTGACGGAGTTGTCCATGCGGGATCCGGTTGGCTTTTGCCTCGCCTGGAATAGTAAGAAACGTCTCTCGGAGTCTGCGGTAAAGCTGAAGGCCTGGCTCGTCGAGCAAGCACAATCTGGGATGCATGTGCAGCCAGAATGAAGTGCGAAGTGAGGACAACCCGGCTCTGATCGAACCCAAACCCAATCCCTTAGAGCCTGACTCGAAACGGTTAAGTGCGAGGTGGAGCTGCGCGGCGGCGGAGCATGAGGCGGATGGAGGCGACGAATATCCATGCCTCGGCGCTTGCGATAGTCGCCTCGAAGTCCTTGGCGAGCCGGCGACAACGTCCGAGCCAGGCGAAAGTTCGCTCGACGACCCATCGTTGCGGCAGAACCTCAAAGCCCTGCCATGTCGGAGCGCTTGATGATTTCGATGGTCCACGTGTCCAGGTCGGCCAGGGCCTGCGTCAGTTTTTCTCCGGCATAGCCGCCGTCGGCGAATAGATGGCGCAGCCAGGGTAAAGCTGTCGAATGGAGGCGGTGACGCCAACTGCCCCATCCCTGTCCTGGATGTCGGCCGCGTGCACCTTCAGCCCGACAAGGTGCCCCTCGGTGTCGGTAATGTTATGGCGCTTGCGGCCGTTGATTTTCTTGCCGCCATCGTAGCCACGCAAACCGGCAACGTCCGTGGTCTTTGCTACTTGACTGTCGATAATGCCGGCGCTCGGGCTCGCCTCGCGACCAAGCGCCAGGCGTGCCGTAGCCACCAGGTGGAAGTTGATGGTCTTCCAAAGGCCACTGTCCCGCCAGGCATAGCAATAGCGTTGAACCGTCGAAACCGGCGGAAAGCGGTCCGGCAATGCCCGCCACTGGCAGCCTGTCCAGGCGCAATATAAAGGAGAACGTCCACAACCGCCCGAAGCTCGGTCGTGCGTGGTCGTCCCGACGCCTTCGCTCCAGGCATGAACGGCGATCAACGCCCATTCCCGGTCCGTCATTGCATTTGCATCTCGCTGCCCCGCGGCAATACTGCAGCCGGGTGGTCTCCGTCCAACCCATGTTGTGATCATGCTTAAGTCTAGACATCTCAGGCAAAACACAACGGACGGAGCCACTCAACCGAGTCCACCGCCCAATCTTGAGTTTTGGATCAGGCTCTAAAGCGCCTCACAAGAATGCAAGCTTAGATGGCTCCCGTGTCGAACAAGCGAAGCTGTTCAGACAAACCGAGCCATCTCTGTTAGGCTTCCAGCCAGACATATTCGGCAAACGCGCCGCCCATCATCGGACCCAGCGGACTGGATTCAAATCCGTGGAGCTTAGACGACATTGCATCAGTCGTCGTCTTGAACGCCGGTATGATTGTGCCCGCATCTTCGGACACCATCATTTGCATGTCGCCGTAGATTGATTTCCGCTTGGCCTCATCCAACATGCCCCGCGCCTCAAGCAACATCTTGTCAAACTTCTCCGACTTGTAGCGGCTTTCATTCCAGGCTGCATTGGATGCATAGGCGATGGAGAAAATAATATCGGGCGTGGGTCGTGGAAGCCAATGACCGAAATGGACGGGATCCTTGAGCCAGTGATTGGACCAGTATCCATCCGAAGGTACTCGCTTCACATCCAACTTCATTCCAATCTCATCAGCGGACTGTTGAAGTATTGCAGCGATATCTATAGAGTTATAAGCTGTTTCAGAGGCAATCATCTGGATCGGAGTACCTAACAACCCGGCCTTTTTAAACTGGAACTTGGCCTTGTCAGGATCGAAAGGCTTTGGTTTAACTTCAGAATTATAATATATGCTTGATTTGTCTATTGGCTGATCGTTCGCGATCTCTGATGTGCCTTTAAAGACGGCTTTTTGAATGAGTTCGCGATTCATCAGATATTTTAGACCAGCCACAAAACCGGCTTTGTCGCCAGGATCCATGTCCAAGCGGCTGACGAGATTCGTGTAGGAACCGGACGACGAGGTTGCCGCTCTGACGCTTGACTGGTTTTGGAATAGCGGAAGCGATTTTGGGTTGATAATGCCGGCATATTGCACGTCACCTGACAAAACCGCGTTGACGCGAGCGGTGTCGTCGCTGATTGCAAAAAAATCGAAGGAGTCGAGATAGGGCAGATTGGGTTTCCAATAGTTCGGGTTTCTTGTCATAAGAGACCGAACACCCGGCTCAAAACTCTCGAGTTTAAATGGGCCAGTTCCGTTGCCTTTCGAGAAGTCCGTCGTCCCAACCGCGACGATCTGGAAATGATTGAGCGCCAGGATTGTCGGAATGTCGGCGTTCGCGCTATCGAGGGTAATCTCTACGGTCTGCGCATCAATTGGCTTAACGTCCGCGATCTGCTTGGCGATGGAGTTGACTTTCGACCCGACGGCAGGGTCAAGGTGTCTCTTGAGCGTGAAGACGACGTCAGCGGATGTCAGCGACCGACCGTCGTGAAAGGTTACACCTTTCCGCAACTTTACCGTCCATACCTTGGCGTCTTTGGTCTCGACACTCTCGGCCAACTCCATTTTCGGGCGACCGTCGCTTCCCAGGATCGTCAGTCGATTGTAGAGCGCACAGCACCGGACGAAATCAGTGACCATGCCTGACTTTGCCGGATCCAGTGTTTCTGCGGTGGACGTGACTGCAGCGGCGGCCTTCAGTGATCCGCCGCGCACCGGAGTTTCCGCAAAAGCGCGGGTTGCCTGGCTGAAAATACCCGTTCCCATCGCGGCGGCGGCACCACCGAGCATCATCAAGCGCAAGAGGTCACGTCTCGTCGCTCCTTGAGCGATCGCCTGTTCCACCATCTCGTTGTATTGCGGGTCTCGCAACCTACTGCCGTTGTTCATCTCATTCTTCCCCTGTTATGTTGTAACCACAATAGAAATGCATCGTATTCCAAACGTGCGATCCTGGTTCAGAACCTAGACCCAGCTTGGCTCTTCTCACTCCTAGGCGGCTCCCCAGCGCTTCGTTTCTGGGTCATCTCCCGCAGGAGCGGCAATAGTTCCCGACCGTACAATTTCGTATCCTCGATCGGATCGAAGCCCCGTATGAGGAACGTCGTAATGCCCATGTCGTAGTAGTCCAGCATCGCATCGACGACCTGTTCGGCGGTGCCGACAAGCGATGTGGAATTCCCCTGCCATGCTCCCGTTAACTTCGCGAGTTCGGTCCACAACCGCTTGTCCACCCTCGGCCCCTGGGCGGCCGCTTCAAGCAGGCGATGCGCGCCGGTGTTCTCCTGGGGTTTGAATACTGGCCCCGTCTTCTCGGACAATTGCTTCGTCTGCTCGAGGATATCTTGCGCCTTTTTCCAGGCCGACTCCTCAGTGGCCGCCAATATCGGACGCATGGACAAACTGAACCGGATTTGGCGTCCATGTTTTGCAGCTGCTGCCTTAACTCTCGCAACCGTCTCACGAGCCTGCGCATAGGTTTCACCCCAAAGGGCGTAGACATCGGCATGCTTGCCCGCAACTTCTATGGCTGCATCCGAGGCGCCGCCGAAGTAAACGGGAATATGCGGAGTGTTGATACATTTAATCTTAGAGAAAGCTTGTTCCACGTGATAATAATTGCCGCGATAATCGAAGGGTTTGTCGGAAGTCCATTCTTTTTTCATTATATCGAGGTATTCATCGGCACGAGCGTAACGCTCATCCTTGCCGATATGGCTGCCATCCTGACGGAGTTCAGCGTCATTGCCGCCAGTGATGATATGTACCGCAGCGCGACCGCCGGTTAACTGATCCAATGTTGCAAATTGCCTTGCGGCGATAGTCGGAGCCGTGAAACCGGGCCTATGCGCAACCATGAATGCAAGGCGCTTTGTCACTGACGCCGCATGTTGTGCGACCATCATGCTTTCCGACCAGACCGAAGTGAAATGAATAAGCGCCCTATCGAACCCTGCTTCATCAAGTGCCTTGGCCGCGGCCTCGAGATGACTTATGTCAAAGTCCGCACCTTTCGCCGGCTGCGACTCTGATGAATTGTTTATGTTTAGATGGCCGATGACGTCGATTGACATGTAGATCTCCTGGATTTTGTATCATGGTCTTCAGCCTGGAGCATGAAGGTACATTCACTTCACTTTTCAGCCCCGGCTTCGAAAACCGTTTTCTTGAATGGCTATCTTTACCAGCAGGGCCCACATGTGCTGCTAACTCTTCAGAGGTTGTTGCGTTCACCTGACGCAACTAGATCAAGCGCTCTGATCGGTTGCCTCATCCCGCGATGCAAAGTGTCGCCGAGATTTTTGATGAACGGCGGGCTACGGGGGCCATCTCCACCCAGGCGGCGCTCTATCTCAGGAACATCGGAGTTTATATCCGCCAGTAGCATCCTACCGAACGGACCGGCCGCCACTTGGCGGCACTCGACCGCCGAACTCTCCGCTGGCGAAAAGGATGCCAACTCTACCATGTTTTTCCGCTGGCCATCGTTCAGTAACCCAGTCTCGTTCCAACATATGGAACGATGTTCTATATATTAGGTCACCACTCCGACACTGTCAACCTTCGGAGCTGGGCGTGTTCACGTGCTGGTTTGGCAACACCACTACGCAATCAAATGCCGAAATTGAGAGCTTGGAGCGTCAAGAACTACCAAGCCGTAGCGCGAACGCGACGCTTATGGGTCGAAGACGTTGCGACATTCATGCGATCCTATCGCAAGGCTGTGACGCAGCTGTATCCAGGCAAGGTTCGGGCCATGACTTGAAGTGAAGGCAACGTGAGATCGTTTCGGTCTGGGCCGAGTTAGCCTAGCTCGATACGCGTCGCGATGAGACTGGAACGATCCATGACCAAGCAAGAAGCTGAGACATCTCTGCCGCCCCGACGATCGTTGTGCCTCTTGATAGAATCCCGGAGGCAACTCAGCATTTCGACCGCATCCAATTTTTTGTCGATACCTTGGCCGGACAGCACGTGTGGATTTCAGGCTGTGCCTAGTCTTAAATCACTATCTCGACTGTTGAAGGCAATTGTACGCCCGCGGAAATGGATGAGTGGTAGGCCATCTTCTTTAATCATCGTCGCGACGACTCGACCCAACACGATCGCAACACCATGCCAGTCGAATATTTTTTCTACTTGGCAGTCTGCAGCCCCCAGAGCGTCGCGATAGATTGGGCAGCCTGTCTTCAAAGAAGTCCAATCGCCGTCTGAAAACCGACTGCTGCCGCTGATACCGGCCTTTCCGGAGAACACATTGGCGAGGTTCTGTGAAGTTGCCGGCAAATAATTTATGGCGAAACGTTGCTGCCTCCGAATTTCCGCGCTGGCAGAGGTTTTCCCATCGATCGATACCACCATCGTTGGTGGGGTGGAGGTGACATGGGAAGCGGACAGTCCGAGGAAACCAGCAGGTCCCTCGGCGCCATCGACAGTGACGATCGTGCTGCCGATCGCTCGCTGGCCGAGCAAGGCCCAGAAATCCTTGGCAGTTACACTCTCGCCGTCCTCGACTACATTCGAGGCATGGGCTGAAGGCACTTTCTGATCAACCATTTCAACCTCAATGGTTACCTACTGGCCCAAAGTTGACTAAGAACGTTAATCGTATCGGCGATTTGCTTCTGTGAAAGATCGGATAATTCTTCTGCCTCAAATTGAAGCCACCTGCGCCGGATCGCTTCGCGACTGTCATAGCCAGCCTGGGTTAAACTAAACCTGTCGCCTTCTTGCACGGCGAGGCCCATCGACTTCATTTCAGTCAGGGCGTCTTCGGTGTCCCGGATGCCCTGAAACGTCTTCTTAGCGAGGGCAGACACTGTGATGTTGGGTGTTTCACCCAGTGCGTCCATGGCGCGTGTAACCGATTGGTGCACACCCTCAGCTGCTCGCTGCTCCTCAAACTTCTGTAAGAGCAGACGGTTGACCCTAGTTATCAATGAAATCATGCTGTTCGGAACTGGTTCCCAGCGGTCTTCGGTGTGCTTCGGAACTTCCGGACGCACCCTCATGCCGGGATGGTCGACGGCAACCGCGTAACGACCCTGAACAAACATCAACGGATCGCCTTCGAATGTACAAACATTCAAAGCGCGCCCCACTTTGATGACGTGATCCCCACCATCGTAGGAATTTTCAGATTGGCATTCGATATGGGCAAGTGCGCCATCGATCGTTGGAATATCATTCCAGCCTGGCGTCGTCGCTATCTGTGCGAATTTGTCCGGGGCCGGGCTGGCGAAGTGCCGGGACAGATCCACCTGATTTTTCGCCAATATGTTGATGACGAATCCTTCGGCGTTCTGGAAAATGTCGAAGCTTCGTGAGGTCCGGCTGATAGACCAGAGGACGAGGGGAGGTTCGAGCGACACTGAGGCGACTGAATTGACGGTGGCGCCCGCGTTCTTTCCGTGGTGCCGAGTTGTGATGACAGCCACACCAGTTCCAAAGAACCCCAGACATCTCCGGAACAATCGGGTGTCCTCGGCAGGGTTGCCTTTTTCGATCATCTTGAGACTGCCCATTTCGATCCGTCCATCAAACTAAGGTGTCGAATAAGAGGTGAGCGACGATGGGTTTGCGCCTTCGGCATCAGTCGCCTTTGCGTCGTGCGAATGCTTCCGTCAGTTTGGGATCTTGTACGAGAGCATCGAGCCAGCCGGTATCCAACTTCGGAACAGAGGCGAACAGGAGTTGTGAATAGGGATGAGCGTCCGGACAGCCGATCTTTTCAGGCGGAGTCTGCTCTATTTTCTCACCCGACAGCATGATGGCGACGTCATCGCAAATTGCGCGCACCGTCGACAGGTCATGGCTAATGAAGAGATAGGAGAGTTCCAATTCGCGTTGTAGCTCTTTCAGCAAATCAATAATCGCCGCAGCAACAACCGTGTCCAAAGCCGATGTGACTTCGTCGCATAGTATCAGCTTCGGTTCCGCTGCAAGTGCGCGTGCCAAATTGACTCTCTGCTTTTGTCCCCCGGAAAGTTCACTCGGTAAACGAAATTTTACGGTACGAGGGAGTTGCACCATGTCGAGAAGCTGATCGATCCGTTTGGCGCAAGATTGCCCATTCATGCGGTGATAAAACTGGAGCGGTCGCGCTAGAATATCCTCGATCGATCTGGCCGGATTAAGAGACGTGTCGGCGTATTGGAAAACGATCTGGAGTTGGCGCAGGGCCTCCCGGCTGCGTTGACGAACGTCAAGAGCAAGCTCGCTGCCATCGAAGATGATAGTTCCAGATGACGCTGGCAAAATGCCGGCGACTGCGCGAGCCAGGGTGGATTTGCCAGATCCGGACTCGCCCACAACGCCGAGATTGCGGCCCTTTGGTATATTGATGTCAACGGACTTTACGGCGACGACTTGCGGCAATCCATCATCCGTCTTGGCGCCATAGCCAGCTACCAAATTGCGAACCTCCAAAATGGTGGAGTCACTTTGGGTTGTATCACCGTCTCGTCGTAAGGATGCAGGTTCAACGGCGCTGATAAGGTCTCTCGTATAGGAATGTACAGGCTCTTTGATGATCTGTTCGGTTTTTCCAACTTCCTGGATTTCGCCATTCTTGAGAACAATGATGCGATCAGCGATCTGAGCGACAACCGCAAGATCGTGCGAAACATATACGCCCGCTATGTTTCGCTCGGCTAATACGGCTTTAAAGGCACGCAAGACCTCTATCTGCGTTGTGACATCCAGGGCTGTGGTCGGCTCATCAAAGATCAGCAACTTCGGATCGCTCATGAGAGCCATTGCCGCAGCAAGCCGTTGCAACTGGCCTCCGGAGACCTGATGTGGATAGCGGTCTCCGATCGTCTTGGGATCTGGCAACGCCAACGCACGGAAAAGCGCAACGGCTTTGATGCGCGCCTGATCCATTGAAATCGTCTTGTGAATGGCGCCGACTTCCGTCACCTGGTCAATTATCTTTTTGGCGGGGTTAAAAGCCGCGGCAGCACTTTGTGGAATGTAAGCAATTTCATTACCCCTGAGTCGTGCCCTTTCGCGCTCCGGTAATATCACCAAGTCGCGATCATCGAACATCACCTGGCCGCCACTGATCCGGCAGCCTGGGCGTGCATAGCCCATCAACGTCAGGGCGATCGTGGTCTTTCCCGATCCGCTTTCACCGATCAGGGCAACAACCTCACCCGCAAAGATGTCGAAGGACACATTGCGGATGATTTCGACTAGCCGTCCGGAATCCGTCTTGGCGTCGACCTTCAGTTCTCTAACTTTGACAAGCTCCTGCATTACTCGCTCCGGTCACGGATTTTCTGCGGAAGATTGTCAATAAGCAGATTGACGCTGATCGTAAGGGTAGCGATCGCGAGGGAGGGAAACATAACTGCTGGCGCTCCAAAGGAGAGGCCATCAAGATTCTCCCGGACCAAGGCGCCCCAGTCCGCGTTTGGCGGCTGCACGCCAACGCCAAGAAACGACAATCCGGACAGGAGGAGCACTATATATACGAACCTCAAGCCAAAATCGGCGAGAATGGGAGCCAAAATGTTCGGGAGAATTTCGGATCGAATTATGTATCCTAGACGCTCGCCTCGAGCGCGTGCAACCGTAATATAATCCATGGTATTGATGTTGACTGCAAACGCTCTGGCAAAGCGATAAGAACCCGGGGTGTAAATCACCGCCAACGTCAAGACCAATACCGGGAGGGATGATCCCGCACCGGCAACCACGACCAGGCCGAAGAGTTTGCTGGGAATGGAAATCAACGCGTCCATCACACGACTCACTATCGTGTCAAACCAACCGCCAACCACCGCGGCCATCATACCCACCACAACTCCGTTGAAGCAGGCGATGAGTACGGCAATAAGAGAGATGCCGACCGTAAAGCGCGCGCCCATTATTATGCGGGAAAACATGTCCCGTCCGAGATAGTCAGTGCCCATCCAAAAATTCCAACTGATGGGGCCGAAATAGTTGTAGTCGACAATCTTTCCGATCGGATAACGGACCACCAGGGGGGCAAAGATCGCCACGAGTGTCCAAGCTATGATGACAGCAAAACAGGCGATAGCCACCCTGTTGAATTTGTAACGTGACCTACGGCTTGCCACGGGGATTGCATCTGTTGCCTTCATCATCGCAGTCTCGGGTTTGAGAGAATTGCTACGATATCTGCGACCGTAACGAGCACGAGATATCCAATGCAAAAGATCATGGCGCACGATTGTATGAGTGGCAGATCGCGCGTCGCCACAGCATCAACCATAAGCTTTGCTATGCCGGGATAGTTGAAAATGGATTCGACAATTATCACGCCACCAAGCAGGTAAGACAGGGAAAGTGCAATCGCGTTGAAGATCGGCCCGAGAGTATTGGGAACGGCGTGCCTGAATACCATCCGGCCCCGCGATGCACCCTTCAGCAGTGCCATTTCAACGTAGGGGGTGTGGAGGGTTTCGATCACGGCCGCGCGTGTCATGCGGATCATCTGCGCCGAATTGACTAAAATCAGGGTGATCACCGGCATCGTATAGATACGAAGCAGATCGCCTATTGAATTGATATCTGCCGCGAGCGAGAGGGCCGGAAGCCATTTTAGATACACGGCGAATATCAGTTGAGCGGCTGTCGCTATGAGGAACTCAGGTACCGAGATGAATCCAACGGTAAGAGTGGATACCACTCGGTCATAAACGGTGCCTTGGTTTATTGCGGCGGCAATACCAAGCGCCAGAGATAACGGCACAGATACTATGGCTGTGACAAGACCGAGTTCGAGGGTGTTTACCAGGCGCCGCCCAATGAGGTCGGCAACTGGCATATTATTGGAATAGGATCTTCCAAGATCGCCGGTCAGGAGCCCGCCCAGCCACTTCAAAAACTGGATGATCGCCGGGTCATTGAGATGCATTGCGTCGCGCAGGCCAGCGACTGCTTCCGGGGTGGCTGCTTGACCTAAAAGAATCTCTGTTACATCCCCTGGCAAAAGCGAAGTCGCAAAAAATATTGCGAAAGAGACAATTACCAGTGTCAGCAATGCGCTTGCCAGCCGTCGAAATAAAAGGTCGAGAATCGCACTGTTCATACTGATTTCTTATGGGATGTCGCTATTGCTGATTGCGAGGGGGGAGGGGCGTCGAGCCACATATGCTGCCCAGGACCAGTGGCAGGAACGAATATTTTTTCATCGAAGCTCTTCCCTTGGAACATTGACCCTTCATTTAGAAGGCTCGCGACACCGTTCAGAAAGACCTCCGGAGATTCGACATCTTATAAACCCTCTCTCGAGCTTGTTCCGAGATATAGAACGCTTGGTTCGAATGTTGACACAAGGCCGGTGCTAATGCAAATTGTTTTTGTCGGCCATCCTGTCGACCCTACCGAGAAGAAAGATCGAGTTGTCTGCCACGCTCTCCAAGGGATTGTTGATCCTCGAAAACCTCGCGTCATCGCCCGCGCCAAAGGGCCTGACCGCGATTGCGTCTGAAGCTGAGCTTACAAAGTCGAACACCCACCGAATTCTCGTGACGCTCAAAAAATTCGGTTTCATTCAGCAGGAAGCTGATCGCAACTATCGCTGCACGATGAAGCTCTGGAAGCTTGGCTATACGGTTCTCACGCAAACCGATTTGCCCTGTGTCACGTCTCCGGCCATGCGCTTCCTGGCCGACTCATGCAACGAGTCGGTCCACCTGTCGGTGCTGGATGGACTCCAGGTCCTGTATGTCGACAAATTGGAGTCGGATCGCCCGGTCAGGGCTTACACCCAAAAAGGTGGGAACTCGCCACTTCATTGCGTCGCGACGGGCAAGATACTCCTTGCCTACAACTACCGGTCCTTGCGGTCGAGTGTCTGCGCAAAGTTGCAACGGTACACCAGTGCAACCATCACGTCGTCCAAGCGTCTCGACAAAGAGATGGAATCCATCGTGGCCAATGGGTACGCAATCAATTGCGGGGAATTTCGTGAGGAAGTCTACGGCATCGCCGCGCCGATTTTCGACCCCATCGGCAACACCATTGCTTCGATCGGAATATCAGGCCCGTCTACGAGGCTAACGAACGAGACGATCGAGAAAATGGTCCCGAAAGTGGTTCAAGCCGGTAAGATGGCCACGGCGGAGCTGGCGGGCCTGAAGCCTACTTTCCGCGCTGATAAGTGAGGTGAACTGCCCAATCCAATGTTCGCCATGGCGCGCTTGCGATTGCAGTTCAAAACAGAACTAAAGTGGTACTCATTTACGCAGCGCATAATCGATATTTCGTAATATTGTTATCATGAGAAAGAGGAACTGGTAAGTCTAGGTGTGCGCAATGACAATGAGCATCGTGGGAACGAGTCGAAGCTGTCGTGTGGGTGAAGCTGCTTTGCTATCCAGAGGAAGAAACCAATGCAATATACTGCCAGTCCCGATCACAATTTGCCGAAAGTGAGGAGACGAGCGGATTCAGCAGCTCGTGCATCGACTTGGTTCAAGCATACGACGGCACGTCTGGCGGCGGGTGTTGCTGTAGTAGCATGTGTTGAATTTGGAATCCCCAATGGGATTTTCGTCAGTTCGTTGCCCCCCCTCTTGACCGATACGGCGAGTGGGCTGTTTTGCATCAGAAACGCCGCTTACAGTCCTGAAGCACTGTCCCGCTCGGATCATCGCAATATCGCGATAATTTCCGATGCGGATCAAATAGAGGCTGAGCGATTCTCGCGCGCCGAACGCTTTAGCGAGCGATTTGATCCTTCGACCTGGACCCGGGAATGCGGACAACTACCTGAAAATGCCCTGATCTCCATAATCGGGAGCATCGATAGCCGCGTCGATGCGGGAGCCAAGCATCCGACGCAGAGCCGCCGACCCACTGGTCTATTTCGACCGGCGTTATCATGCGTTGAAGATCTAGATCCCTTTAATTTCACAAAGCAGAAAGTAGCAGTATGACTGACATGTATGCGGACCCATTTCCATCGGACACATCCAGTCTTGACCGTAGCCTTGCCGAGCTACGCGAGAAGTTCAGCAAAACCGCCGCACACTATGATGCCACGGGCACGGTGCCGGCGGAAAACTTCGAAGCCTTGCGCGAAAAGGGATTGCTAGCCCTCACCATTCCGGTGGATCGGGGAGGAATGGGAGGCGAACTTGCGACCGCTGCAAAGGTGATCCGGGAAATCGCCCAGGGAGAACCGTCGACCGCTTTGATCCTGGCGATGCAATATATGAGTCTGTCCGGCATGGATGGCCTGGACAGGTGGCCCAAGCATATTCGTCTGATGTTGGAGCAGAGTGCGATAAGCCATGGAGCGTTGGCAAATGCTCTTCGTGTCGAACCGGAGTTAGGAACTCCGTCTCGTGGAGGATTGCCTGCAACGCTGGCGGAACGCACAGGCGATGGCTGGGTCATTACGGGCAGGAAGGTATTTTCGACCGGGAGTCATGTGCTGAATTATATGCTTGTGTGGGCAAGGACCGATGATGACCGACCGCTGGTGGGATATTTCTTGGTGCCCAGAGACGAACCGGGAGTGAGAATAGAGGAATCCTGGAATCACCTTGGAATGCGCGCGACCGCAAGTCACGATGTTGTCCTCGAGAAGGTCAAGATACCATTGGACCGCGCGGTAGACATCCGCCAACCTACCGATTGGCAAATAGCCAACGACCGTCAATCGGCATGGATGGCAGTTCTGCTTGGTGTCCTTTATGACGGTATCGCACAGTCAGCCCGTGACTGGTTCATCCATTTCGCGCAGACGCGAACGCCCTCCAATCTAGGTGCCGCATTGTCGACCCTACCACGGTTCCAGGATCTGGTCGGCCGGATCGATGCGCTTCTGTTGGCCAACCGTAGTCTTCTGAAAACCGTCTGTGAGTCGACAGATAACGGTACGCCCCCGCCGACGACAGACGCCCTTCTCATGAAATATCTTGTGACCAAGAACGCGATCGAGGCGGTGTCGACCGCGCTGGAGTCGATCGGGAATCCTGGGCTGACCCGGCATAATGAGCTTGAGCGACACTACCGCAATGTGTTGTGCAGTCGTGCCCATGCTCCTCAAAACGATTCGATATTGATTGCCGCGGGACGATCTGCATTCGAAGCAGCCGCGCAAAAGGTGAATGTGCCCAAGCCGCCTCGACTTTCCGGTTCACCCATCTGAGGCCGTCGTAGTGAACTTTTACAAACCCCCAGGTCGTCCTGACAAACTGATCGACCCATGCATTTTGCCTGTGTTTATGCTCTGTCGATGGGGCTGGTAAGTTGACCGATACCGTTGTTTGCAAGAAAACACGCGATGATATTCGTCCGGTAGTGTCGCGCTTTGCGGAAATTATTCGCCTGGAGGTATCGAATTCTGCTGGAAATGCGCCGTCACCCTCGGACCATTGGCGCTAAATAGAGGATGCGAACCAAGGTTGTTCATCTCTACGACGCATGGCCCGGCAATCAAACCATCTGAACAGGCAAGCGTCGCGCTCGAACCGGACATCCAAAACGCTCGTCGCAAACCCGGCTTCGTCAGACTGTTTCGATAAAGCGTGTCAATGACGTTTGGGCCGCTATGCCGACCAAAAGTTAGGTGTCGTGCCCTTGCGTATGATGCGTTATTCGCGCTGCGGTGAACGCCCATCTAACGTGTCATCTGGATTTTTCAGGTGGCACAGCAAACTCACTAAGCATCCAATTTCGCACGTCCTCAACGTGTCGAGCTTGACTTGGCTGTGATCGCGAAGCCACGATGTAGAACCCCTTTTCGGTCTTCACTTCCAGATCAATGGCTCGAACCAAGGTGCCTTTCTTGAGATGAACGCTCGAAAAGTTTTCCCAGCCCAGCGCAATTCCTTCGCCCATTATTGCCGCTTCGAGCAACGGCTGGTAGTCTGAAAACCGAAGTCGTTCCCTCGTATTATATCGCGTCAGGCCCAGGTGCTCGAACCACTCGCGCCATCCTATGCCGCGCGGATGCGCTTCTGCCAAGTGTAAGAGAGCACGGCTCGCCAGATCCTCCAGCGACGTGATTTTTCCATTTTTCTTCAAATATGATGGGCTGCAAACCGGAAAGACGATTTCTGGAAACAGGTACCACTTGTTGAGGCTGGACCAGTCGCCATGGCCAAGGCGTATGGAGATGTCTGCGCTCTCCTCGTCTGGATCGACTTCGTGATCAACGATCCTGAGGTTAAGATCGATGTCAGGATATCGTTGCCTCAGGCTGCTCAATCGGGGTAGCCATATTTCCGAGGCTTGGGCAGCCGAAAGACACAATGTCACCACGCGCTTGTTCGTTGAGCGCTTTATTTCGAGCAACGCGTTTTCGATCGCGCGAAATCCAAAATCCAGCGCCTTCGCCAAGATCAGGCCGCTTGGTGACAATTCCTTACGACCCCCACGACGAAGGAACAGTTCGACACCCAGCGCCTCCTCAAGTTTTTTGATTTGATAGGAAATTGAGGGTTGGGTGACATTCAATTCCGCAGCACCCGCCCTGAAGCTTTCACACCGCACCACCGCTTCGAAGGCGAAAAGCGCATTCGGCGAAGAGATCATGCGTCGTAATTTATTTTCCGCTCCAAGTTGGCGTGAAGGCGCTCGCGCGCCGGAGGTTCCCGATTGCCAATCATCGTCCATAGAACTCTCGCGCTCTGTAAAAAGACCCGTGTTTGCCAGGATCCTTCAACATCCCACTCCGAGATGTCGTCATCAATCCAATTTATCATCCTCGCAAATTTTTGCGAGAGGCGACGTCGCATAATTCCTTTCTTACAGGGCTGAAAGTTTTATAATTTTTGGAAGGTCCAACCAAGGTTCCAGGCTTGGGCCTCAGCGAATATTTTTATCTGCCAACTCGACCAGCTACAAGGGGTTTCGATGTCCAATGCCGTTGGCCGCCGCCAAGGAAGGGAAAAGCGCAAGACTGACAGAGCCGACAGGCGCGCCTCGCTTCGCTTGCCCCACGTTAAAAACGTTTTGCCATTTACGGAAGTTCTAGACGGCGAGAGCTTCACGCGCGTCCACAACGCAGCCATGACCATTCTCGAAGAGATTGGAATAGCTTTTCGTTGTGAGAAGGCCCTGGAAGACTGGAGGAGAGCTGGCGCAAAGGTGAAAGGCAGTCTCGTCTTTCCCGAGCGCGGCATGATCGATGAGCTAGTCGCGAAGGCGCCCAAGCAGTGGGAGTTCGCATCGCGCAATCCGGACCGGCGGGTGAGCTTCGGCGGTCGCGACACTCTCTTCAGCCCGGTGCAAGGCCCCCCCTACGTCCGTGACCTCGAAGGCGTGCGCCGCGAATCCACGCTCGAAGACGTCCACGCCTTCAATAAACTCGTTCAGAAGTCACCCTGTTATCAAATAGGGCCCGGCTTCATCGTAGAGGCGATGGACATTCCGGTGCCTCATCGGCACTTGGAATGGATAAGAAGCACGCTAGTCCATACCGATCTTCCCTTTTTTGGGGTTCCGAACAATCCGGAATACTCTCTCGACTGTTTGGAGATGACCCGGATCGTGCATGGGCGTGACTTGGTTGCCAACAACGCCGTATTGGTCAATCACATCAACTGCGTCTCGCCGCGTATGTGGGATGACGTTCTCCTGCAATGCGCGAGGCACTACGCCGATGCGGGACAGGTCTGCCTGATGTCTCCCTTCGTCCTCGCGCAGGCAAATGCTCCGGCCGATATCGCCGCGTCCATAGCCCAGCTGTCGGCCGAGGCGTTGGCGGGAATCGCCTATATGCAGATCTACAAGCCCGGTACGAAGTGTGTCTTCGGGCAGTATACGGCGTCTACCTCACTGAAATCGGGAGCCCCAATGGCGGGTGTGCCCGAGATTGCCCTCATTCAGTACGGAGTGGGACAAATGGCGCGCCACTATGGCCTGCCATGGAGGACCACGGCTGCGCAAGCCAGTTCGAAGGTTTTCGATGCGCAATCAGGTTATGAAAGCGCAATGGGAATGTATACGGGCATTACCGCTGGGGCCAATCTCATGCTGCACGCCGGTGGTTGGGACGAAAGTGGCCTGGTCACCTGTTATGCAAAGTTGATAGTCGAGGCTGAGCAATGTGTCCTGTATCACAGACTTGCTCAAGGCGTTTCCTTGGATCGACTAGATGCAGCCATGGAAGCGATCCGGCGTATCGAGCCGCAGGGCCATTACCTGGGGGATCCATTTACCATCGAAGTGTTCGAAGACAGTTTCCTGATGCCCGAACTGTTCGACTACGACACCTATCCGCAATGGAAAGCGAATGGTTCCAAAGATGCCGCCACGCGCGCTCGGGAAAAGGCCAAGGCAATTATAGCCGAATACGAGCCACCCCCGATGGACGAGGCAGTTCGAGAAGAACTCGACGCTTTCGTAGATCGTCGGAAAAGAGAAATCTCGCCTGAAATTTCATAGTTTGAGCGAGAAGTTTAGCGGCAAAGACTGAGTTTCTGCAAGCCTGACGGATGTGTAGGAAATGCTTGGGATTTTAAGCAAATCAACGTTGGGAAAGCTAGAGACATGAAGCGATTCGACGGAAAGGTGGCGCTGGTTACCGGCGGGCGCAGCGGCATTGGACAGGCCGTTGCGCGCAGGCTGCGGGACGAAGGCGCGCGCGTGCTTACGGCTCAGCGGGGAGTCGATCAGGAATTCGACTGGATCAAGGCGGACTTCACTGACCCGAACAGTGGCGCCAGAGTCGTCGCTGAAACAATAGACAAGGCCAACAGGCTGGATGTCCTGGTTAACAACGCCGGTGTCATGCAGGAAGTCCGTAGCGAAGAGATGTCTCTCGCGGAGTGGGAGCGTACCCTGACGGTGAATCTCACTACGCCTTTCATGCTCACGAAGGCGGCATTGCCGCATCTGCGGGCCGTAAAGGGAACCATTGTCAACATTGGATCCATCGAGGGATTGGCATCCAACCCGCAGCATGCGGCTTATTGTGCGTCGAAGGCGGGACTGCATGGGCTAACGCGCGCGATCGCGGTCGAATGCGGTGCGGAGGGGATCCGCTGCAATGCTGTTGCTCCCGGCTGGACGGACACTGATCTCAACGTGGCTTTCATCGCCAATATGCCAGATCCGGCGAATTTTCGTCGAGACGTCGCAAAGATCCATCCGGTCGGCCGTACCGGCACACCAGAGGAAGTGGCTGCACTTGTTTCCTGGCTTGCATCGGATGAGGCCTCCTTTGTCACTGGCCAGGTATGGGCAATCGATGGCGGACGCACGGCCAAGCTGAGCTTGCCGCAATGAAACGCGTTTTCGAATTTTTCAAAACTGCCGTGCGGGTGAGGATAACGCCGGGTTCGTTAAGCGGACATTTGACGCTTTCAAATGTCATGGGAAACATGGAAAAAAGACATGGCTAAAAGAGCGGACACGCTAAAGCTTGGAGCGTTCTTGATGCCTGCTGGTCATCATCTGGCGTCTTGGCGCGATCCAGAGGCCCAAGCTGATGCCGGAATGAATATCGGACATTACGTTGACGTCGCGCTAACAGCCCAACGTGGGCTGTTCGACATGATATTCCTTGGCGACAGGATTGGTTTTGTCGCGGAAGAACGAGAAATTCTGAAGAGAACAAATAGAAATATCGCACACTTCGAGCCCATTACACTTCTGGCCGCTCTATCTCAGGTCACTCAAACCATCGGTTTGGCCGCTACGCAAACCACCTCCTTTATGGAGCCATATAATCTCGCGCGTAAGTTCGCTTCTTTGGATCATGTGAGCAGGGGGCGGTCAGCGTGGAATATAGTCACATCTCACACCAGGGACGAATGTCTGCAGTTTGGTAGAGATGAACATTTTGAACACAGCTTCCGCTATGAACGAGCCCAGGAGTTTGTCGAAGTCGTCTGCGGCCTTTGGGACAGTTGGGAAGATGATGCATTTCCCATGGACAAGGAAGAAGGCACATATTTCCGACCTGAGAAGCTCCATGTGATCGAGCATCGAGGTCAGCATTTCAGCGTAAAAGGCCCGCTCAACGTCGCCAGACCACCGCAAGGCTGGCCCGTTCTTATTCAGGCCGGCACCTCAGGGCCCGGGAAAGAACTCTCGGCAAGGTTCGCCGATGTCGTATTTACCGCGGAGCAAGATATCAAGCCGGCAAAAGAGTTCTACTTTGACCTGAAGTCCCTTACCGCCAAATACGGGCGCGCTCCTTCGGACATTAAGATTATGCCTGGCGTTATGCCGGTCATCGGGCGCACCCGAGCCGAAGCCCAAGATAATTTCGGAAAGCTTCAGGACCTCATCCATCCCGACGTTGGGGTCAATCTGCTTTCACTGATGATGGAAACTGATATGTCGGTCTATCCGATTGATGAGCCATTCCCCGATGTCGACGTAACGGGTAAATGGAGCCGCGCAAAGATGATCCGGGATCTCGCACGACAGCGGGGTTACACCATAAGAGAAGCTTACAAAAACGTCGGAACAGCAAGGGGTCACCGGACTATTGTCGGTACGCCGGCAGATATTGTGGACGGGCTGGAAGAGTGGTTCGACGCTGAGGCTGCTGACGGGTTCAACATAATGCCTCCCGTTCTACCCGGCGGTTTAGAAGTTTTCGTTCAAACCGTTATTCCGGAGCTCCAGCGGCGAAATCTCTTCAGGACTGCGTATGAGGGGATCACGCTACGCGACAATCTCGGCGTGGCGCGTCCGCGCTTCGGTGCGAAGAATGGAGCGCACAAAATCTGATCGCCGTATCCAAGCTGTCGATCGGCGGTGATCCGGCGTTGGAACGGATTTTTGCTAAAACAACAACAGGGAGGTTTCGATGTCAGAACAGATCAGCAACTGGACCACCGCACACGAGAAGAATGTGGAAGACGCCATCCGTCGTGGCGCAACCCGCCGTGAATTATTGAACATGTTGATGTTCGGTGGCCTGGCAACCGTGGCTGGAATTGGTCTTCTTGATAATGCCACGTCAGCGGTAGCTGCCACTCCCAAGCGTGGCGGCTCAATCAAGGTGGCCGCCTGGAATTCCTCGACGGCCGAAACGCTCGACCCCGCCAAGGCCTCGTTACCAATCGACCATATGCGTTGTGCCTCCGTTTACAACCGTCTCACCTTCCTCGGCGAAGACGGGGAAACAAGTATGGAGTTGGCTGAAAGCATCGACACGAGGGACGCTAAGGTATGGACCGTAAAACTGCGCAAAGGCATCACATTCCATGACGGAAAGTCCCTTACATCCGCGGATGTGATCTTCTCGCTGAAGCGGCACCTCGATCCAGCGGTCGGCTCTATTGTCAACACCATCGCGAAGCAGATGACCGGCTTCAACGCCGTTGACGACCACACGGTAGAAATTACGCTCGCCACACCGAACGCCGACTTGCCGACGATCCTGGCGATCAATCAATTCCAGATCGTCGCCGACGGAACCACCGATTTCTCCAAGGGCAACGGGAGTGGTCCCTTCATCAGCAAAGTTTTCGAGCCAGGTGTCCGCTCTGTCGCGGAACGGAACCCGAATTACTGGAAGCCGGATCTGCCCTATCTCGACTCCTTCGAATTGATTGCGATCAGCGATGACACCGCGCGCGTCAACGCGCTGCTTTCGGGTGATGTCCAACTGGCCGGTAGGCTCAATCCGCGCTCCCTCCCGTTGCTTGACAACCAGCCCAATGTCAAAATCGTAAAATGGCTCCCAGGCAACTATACCGATCTCAATAGCCGGCTAGACATGGACCCAGGCAACAGGGCCGGTTTCGCGACGGGCATCAAATACCTTTTCAATCGGGAACTAATACAAAAATCGGTCTTGCGCGGATTGGCCGAAATAGCCAATGACCAACCGATCGGACCGACGAACGTCTATCACAATAAAGACCTCAAGCCGAAACCCTACGATCCGGATAAGGCCAAGTTCCATTTCAAGACGGCGGGTGTTCTCGGCACACCCATTCCGATCATCACGTCGGAAGCGGCGGTTTCCGCGATCGACTTTGCCACCGTGCTGCAACAAGCCGGCGACGAGATCGGAATGAAATTCGACGTTAAGCGCGTTCCGTCAGACGGCTATTGGTCCAACTACTGGCTGAAGGCACCTGTCCATTTCGGCAATCTCCAGACGCGGCCGACTCCGGATATCATCTTTTCGTTGCTTTACACCTCGGACGCCCCCTGGAACGAGAGCCACTATCACTCGGAAAAATTCGACAAGATGCTTCTTGAGGCCCGCGGCATGCTGGACCGAAACAAGCGCAAAGAAATCTATGACGAAATGCAGGTCATGATCTCCGAGGAGGCCGGGACAGCAATTCCGGTATTCATGTCCAACATAGACGCGATGTCTTCGAAGTTGCAGGGCCTAAAAGCAAATCCGCTCGGCGGGTTGATGGGCTTTGCTTTCGCCGAATATGTCTGGCTGGAGGGCTGAGGGAAAGGCTTTGGCTTGATACGATGCCGTTGCTGCCTGCAAAAAAAGCCGGCAACGCGTATACATTCGGAGGCTAAATATGGGCGACAGGCTCACGGAACTCCTGGCCCTTAGGTTCGGATGCGAGCAGGCAAGCTTCGCGTCCGTGTCGCCGCCCGCGGCCGACATTCTGGCAGTCTTGGCTGGCCACCGCGTACATCGTGGCTTCCACGGACGGCCGGTCCCCGACGATCTCGTCAGGACACTGGTGGCGTCGGCGCTTTCGGCGCCGTCGAAAAGCGATCTCCAGCAGCGCGACATTGTCATCGTCGACCGCGCCATCCAGCAAAAGATCGCCGACCGCGTTCCACAGTCTCCGTGGGTGCGCGATGCGCCGCGATGTGTTGTCTTCTGCGCAAACGGGCGACGCCTTTTTAGCCTGTTCGAGCAACGAAATTGGCTTTTTCCAAACGACCATTTCGATCTGTTTTTCAATTCTATCGGCGATGCGGCGATCACGCTTGCATGGTTCATCGTCGCCACGGAAGCCGTCGGTCTCGCGGGATGCCCTCTGAGCGAGATCCGCAATTTTCCGGAAAAGGTGTCGGAATGGCTTTGCCTTCCCGACAAGGTGATACCTTTTGCAGCCTATTGCTTTGGGTGGAGCAAGGACGATACGCCCCTGACCCCCCGACTTCCCCTGGAAATGACGGTCCATGCCGGACGTTTCGACGATGCAAAGGCGATAATCTCGATCGACGGTTATGATCGCTGCAGAGCGCGTCTGCAGCCCTCAATCGAGCAGCGCGCTGTCGACCGTTGGGGCGCGTCGCCGATTTATGGTTGGTCGGAAGACAAAGCCCGTCAGTATTCCGTCGAGCAGCGCGCTGGTTTTGGTGCCTTCGTTCGAAGCAAAGGGTTCAGCACGGAATAGCCGTGCTGTCTTGGGTATCACGCCATGGGCTTAAACGAACCCACTCGTTGGACAGCAACCCGTAAACCGCGTCCTACGAAGGCGCTTGAATCAGGAGGTAAGCTCAGGCGCCAGCGACATCTGTAGGGCCTAGTTCTAAGCTTTCGGATGAGGCTCGCCAGCAGGCGATTCTGTGCCCGTTGCCGGACTGTCTAGTAGGCGGTTGCGCCTTTCCACAATCGGGCAGTGCGACTGGACAGCGGCCGGCAAACGAGCAACCCGACATCTCTGGTGTGATGGCCAGATCAAGTTGGGCCGGCGCTTTCGCCGTGGTGGTGTCGTCCAACGAGCCGACAGAAGAAGCTTGGTATACGGATGATTGGGCCCGCGAAAAATCTGCTCGGACGAACCGGCCTCGACCAGTCTCCCGCGGTAGAGTAAGTACGCCGATCCTGTCAGCCATCTAGCGGACCACTCTCAGATCGTGGCTGACGAACAGATAGGTCGTATCATTGTCGCGCTGCAGGTCGTTGAGCAGGTTGAGCACGGTTGCCTGCACGGAAACATCGAGCGCCGACGTTGGCTCGTCCAGCACGACAATCTTGGGTGCGCCGGCAAATGCGCGCGCAATGGATGCTCGCTGCCGCTGGCCGCCAGATAGCGAACGCGGCTTCTGCTCGGCGGTGGCGTTATCAAGCCGAACCGAGGCAAGAAGGTCGCCGACGCGCCGCCTCACCTCATTGCGGCCGAGGCCGCACAGCCTGCGCAACGGGCGTCCCAGAATCCTGCCAATCCGCTGGCGCGGATTAAGCGTGCGGTCCGGCGACTAGATTTATGCATTCCACATTGGCCGGGGATACGGTCCACACGCTCATTATGACTTCTGGCCCGCAAGGCGAGAAGTCATTATGAAAACAAACGATCACCGCGAGGTTCTCGACGCCATCAATGATCGTGGAGTTAAAAGGTTGGCAGTGCCGAACAGAGCAATGCGTCACGTTGTTCATCGTCCGAAGGAGGAGGATGCTGCGTTCGACCGCATTGCATCAGCGTTCCTCTATTATTCCGCCGGGCGCGTCGACAATGCCGATGTCCTGATCTCCGGATTGGATAAGCGCACAGAATTCAATCCGACGAAAACGCTTCGGCCAATCTCCGAATTGAAGTTAAATCGGATCTCGTTCTTGACAGGGCGTCCGATCAAGGAGGCGGAAGACACATTCCTGCACTGGATAACGGAACGTGACGGAGACGTCACGGACCAGGACCGGGCGATGGCGAAAGATAGACGCGCTATATTGAGGGTCAATGATCTGGTACAGGAAAGCTACCGCAGGGTCAGTGCCCAAGAAGCACTCAAGCGGCTGGCTTCCGCTGGCTTTGATCAAGCGTAGCCCGCGACCACGGCCCTTGAATGTTGACTCAGCCCGGCTCGAATTTTCAATCCGCAAATGTAGTGGCAACACGCCGGAAGTACTTGTCTAAAGATCCGCTAAATGGTCGAGGCAGACTGCTTTTACTCCTCTAGCTCAAGCGCCAGGTTTCGCCAGATTGCTCGCCTTTGAAGTGCTCGAGAAGTACTTTTTTCAAGCCGTCCTTTGGGGTCAGAGGGTCATCGAAATCGACCACAAGCCGAGATTGTGCGGTGGCCCAGCCAGACCCTTCGATCTGAACGCGCACCGCATCAAGCCCATGATAGGATATTTCTTCGCTTAAAGTGGCTTTCAGGGATGTTCCAAAAATCGATGTGGTCTTGAGCGTTTCTCCCGGCGCCAGCTTTGTCCGATCGTAAAGCTGAACCAGCATCGCCGTGGTCGGTACGCCAGCGGGGGATCGAACGACGCTGTCGCCAGGGAAAACATAGTTGCAGCCGCGGCACTCGAAAGTCGCTTCCGTACCCTTTTCAGGCTCTCCTACAAATTGGACAAATGACAAAGGGCCTTCATCCCCGAAAACCGGATGAACCACTTTTACCTTCCGGCGCGCTTCCGCGAGAAACGCTTTCGCAAACCTGACGAGCGCCTCCTCCTCATCTCTAACCAGCTTGAAGCCGAAATCGGAGGCTTTGACGAGCGGGTAGAATGCCCCGGTCCACGCTATATCGAATTGAACAGTTCCAATGCCGGGCACGTCCACCGACTGATTCCTGGTGTGGAGAAACGATGGTGTGTCCGACTGGTAACGGATGCCCAGTACTTTGCCCTTTGCGGTCACTCTAACCAACCCGGCAGGCGCTTCGAGGGCGATCTCGGTCGGCCCATCCTTCATCGGTATGCAGCCAGCTTCCAGGAGCGCAATGGCCGCACTCATTGTATTGGTGCCGGACATGTACGGGTAGCCCATCATCTCCATGATCACGTATCCTGCAGCAGCTCCCGCAATCGACGGAGGCACGATGATGTCCGCATAGAGTGAGGGATGTCCGCCTCTCGGTTCATGAAGAAGCAGCTTGCGCAGACCGTCCGCTTCGTCCCGCAGATACTCCATCTTTTCGCGCACCGTAAAACCGGGAATGCTTCCGACGCCGCCGAGCACGATACGGTGGACGTCGCCGCCGACGTGAACATCGACCACATCAATGAAGCCGCGATTGACCTCGGCACCCACGCGAACTTTATCCAACGGGCTTCTCCTTATCCGAACGCTATTTGAGCGGTCGCCGCCTACAATATGGTTACTTATTGTCCTTGGAAAATAAGAGCAAATGCCTCTGATATTAGGCGGACCATTGGTCAATTATTGCAAATAAGGCGCTTTCAATCTGATTAATCATTTTTAGTGCTCTGTCGCCCAACGTCAGCATAGTGATGCGGGTACTTGAACACAGACCGGATCGAGCCAAATTAGGAAAGTACGTGAGTGAGCGCGCCATCCATGGTCGATGTGATCCGGTCGATATCATCGGCTGATGCAACAAGGGCAGGGGATAGGCATAGCGTATTGTTCAGGCCGTAGAGCGAGCGATTGGTAGCGCCGATGATCACGCCCCGGGCGAGGCATTGGGCAACGACGGCCTGGACAGTTTTCTCGTCAAGGGGCTCCTTGGTGACGCGGTCTGCGACGAGTTCCGCGCCCAGAAAGAGACCTTTGCCTCTTACGTCGCCGATCACCGCGTGCTTGTCCATCAGCGACCGCAGATTGGACAGGCAGCGCTCCACCATTGCGACGGCATTTTCCAGAAGATGTTCATCCTCGATGATGCGCATGTTTTCCAAGGCCGCGACCGGGCCGGATGTGCAGCCCCCAAACGTCGAGATGTCCCGGAAATAGCTCATGACTGCCGCGCTCGCAGGCCTGCTTGTTAGGATTCGCGCCCTTGAAGGAAGGCAGGAACGCGTGGTGGATGTTGGTGATGCGGCCCGACAAGATCGCGGCGGCGATTCCGCGGGCCGATTTGCACGAAAACGGTCAGGACGAGATTGGCGGTAGTCACAAGTCGCTCCGAATGCGTAAACAAGCGTGGGGCCATGGCGGACGTTTGTCCGGGCGGACGAACTCCACGGCAGTCTTTGCTCCCGCCCCGGCAAATCTGGGGGATTTTATGCGACACAGTTGTTGCCAAGATTTACCCACCGTGAAAATAATGCAATAAAATTTCACATAAAAAAGTTTTTCATTCTTCTCGGCGGTGGAATTTGTCGGCAACGGCTCCGCGTCGGCCCAGGAGTCGACTTCGACAGCGAGATCATTCCACTAAGCGCAGGCTTGCAATCACCCGATGAGGGGCCAATTTTTCAAAGCGATATGGACGAGACGAGATCGGAGGAAGCCGGATAATATTCAATAATGTGGAGGGGTTATGACCCACACCACCTTGGCAGGCTCTTGGCCGGAATTCGCGCAGCGATGGACTTCCGTACTCTTGAACGAGAAGCTGTCGCCCGTGTGCAAGACGAAATGTTGACCAGACACCCAAAGATCTAACGTGCCGCTTATGACCAAGCCTGCCTCAACCCCGTCGTGACTGTAGTCGCCACTGTCTGCGCCGGGTTCGACAGTGCTCATCAGCATTTCGAGCGGGCCACTTAGATTGGGCAAAAGCAGCTCTTCCTGAATGCCAAGCTGTGTGAATGTGAGCTTACGCCTCTGGTCTGCTCGGACGACGATATCCTTCTCGCCACCTCGAACATCTGGCGCGTGAAAAAACCAGTTGATTTGGACACCCAGGGTGGTGCTGATTCTCTTCAAGGTGCCTATCGGCAGCTTGGATTGGTTGCGCTCAATTTGGCTGAGATGGCCTATTGATATTCCAGCGGCGCCTGCAACTTCTTGAAGTGTCATTCCTTTCGCTTTACGCAATTCCCGGATTTGCGACCCGACATCGTCGGTGGAAAGATCCTCTTTCGATCCATTGGATTGGTGCAAGGCGCGGGTCGGCATATTCAGTCCTTTCAATCAGTGGCACGATTACCCTTGTGAGCCGCTGGAGACAATGTTCCTCGCTCCCTCCTTTGCTCCGTCAAGCCGACAGTGTTTTAACAATGTCGTCGTCATGAAAAATCGGCCAAAATTTTCACCATTGCAAAAATGCTTTCATGGTCGTAAAGGATCGATGCTGCATTTGTTGGGAATTACGCCGTAGGTTCCGGCATTGCCGGATTGGATGTCCCGGTATGAAGGTTCCGGCCCTGCTCGTCGACTCCAAGGTGAAGGTCCCCGCCTGGTCGCAAACCGGGCGTCAAGGCCGAGACGGTCGCCGAGCTGTTTCCAAAGCTCACGACCCCAGGTCGGCGTGTTGTGAGGCGAGAAAGGCGGGACATAATAATGGCCGTTCATGCGGCAATGCGATCCAGACGGTTCAGCCAACTTAGGGCAAGAGGGCCGTCCCGGTGCTTACAGCTTCGTTCTCCCTAGGCTCCCAAAGGCCCAACTGCTGCCGTTGAATCGATTTCAACGGCAGCTCTTTTTCCAATCCCCGGTCTTCGTATACGACGCTTTGTCGTGGCCGGACCGCCCGTACTTAGGTCTAGAATTCGGAAATAGAAATGACCAACATTCCCACCAAGGCTCGTGTCGTCATTATCGGCGGCGGCATTTCCGGCTGCTCTGTGGCCTATCATCTCGCCAAGCTGGGATGGAAGGACATCGTGCTACTCGAGCGCAAGCAGCTGACCTCTGGAACGACATGGCACGCCGCTGGACTAATCGGCCAGTTGCGGGCCTCGCAGAACATGACGCGACTGGCGAAATATTCGGCCGACCTCTATGTCAAGCTGGAAGCGGAGACCGGCATTGCCACCGGGATGCGCCAAAACGGTTCGATCACTGTGGCGCTGACGGAAGAGCGCAAGGGAGAGATTTACCGTCAGGCCAGCCTGGCCCGTGCCTTTGACATCGATGTTCACGAAATCTCTCCGCAGGAGGTCAAGAACCTCTATCCTCATCTCAATGTCTCCGATGTGCTCGGAGCAGTGCACCTGCCTCTCGACGGTCAGTGCGACCCGGCGAATATCGCAATGGCGTTGGCCAAAGGCGCACGCCAGCTTGGCGCCAAGGCGATCGAGAACGTCAAGGTTACCGCGGTGCACGACCGTGACGGCCGTGTCACCGGCGTTTCCTGGATGCAGGGCGACGAACAGGGCACGATCGAGACCGATCATGTTGTCAACTGCGGCGGCATGTGGGGACGGGATCTTGCCAGCCGTTCCGGGGTCACGCTGCCGCTGCATGCCTGCGAGCACTTCTACATCGTCACCGAGGCAATTCCTGACCTTGCCCGCCTGCCTGTGCTGCGCGTTCCAGATGAATGCGCGTACTACAAGGAAGATGCGGGCAAGATGCTGCTCGGCGCCTTCGAACCGAAGGCCAAGCCATGGGGCATGGATGGCATACGCGAGGATTTTTGCTTCGACCAGCTGCCTGAGGATTTCGAGCATTTCGAGCCGATCCTGGAGAAGGCGGTCAACCGCATGCCAATGCTGGAAACAGCGGGTATCCACACCTTCTTCAACGGTCCCGAAAGCTTCACGCCCGATGACCGCTACTATCTTGGCGAAGCGCCGGAGTTGAAGGGCTACTGGGTCGCCGCCGGCTACAATTCCATCGGCATCGTCTCCTCAGGCGGAGCGGGTATGGCGCTGGCGCAGTGGATGAACGACGGCGAGCCGCCGTTCGACCTGTGGGAGGTCGATATCCGTCGCGCCCAACCGTTCCAGAAGAACCGTCGCTATCTCAAGGAGCGCGTCTCGGAAACGCTCGGCCTGCTTTACGCCGACCATTTTCCCTATCGGCAGATGGCAACGTCGCGCGGCGTGCGCCGCTCGCCCCTGCATGAGCACCTGAAGGCTCGCGGCGCTGTGTTTGGCGAAGTCGCTGGCTGGGAACGCGCCAACTGGTTCGCCAAGGAAGGCCAGGAGCGCGAATACCGCTACAGCTGGAAACGGCAGAACTGGTTCGAGAATCAGAAAGAAGAACATCTGGCGATCCGCAATGACGTCGGCCTGTTCGATATGACGTCTTTTGGAAAGATACGCATCGAGGGCAGCGACGCGCTGGCCTTCTTGCAACGCGTTTGCGCCAATCAGATGGATGTCGCTCCTGGCAAGATAGTATATACACAAATGCTGAATGAACGGGGCGGCATCGAGAGCGATCTGACCATCACCCGCTTGTCGGACACAGCCTTCTTTGCCGTCGTCCCCGGCGCTACCTTGCAGCGCGATCTCGCTTGGATGCGCAAACAGATCAAGAGCGAAGAGTTTGCCGTCATCACAGACATAACGGCCGCCGAATCCGTTCTGGTTCTGATGGGACCGAAGGCCCGTGCTGTCATCAGCCGCGTCAGTCCGAATGATTTCTCCAACGAAGCTTTCCCGTTCGGCACCGCGCAAGAAATCGAAATCGGCATGGGTCTCGCGCGTGCGCATCGCGTAACCTATGTCGGTGAACTAGGCTGGGAGCTTTATGTCTCCAGCGACCAGACAGCACATGTCTTCGAGGCAATCGAAGAAGCTGGCCAGGAGTTCGGCTTGAAGCTCTGCGGTCTTCACACGCTCGACAGTTGCCGTATCGAAAAAGGCTTCCGGCATTTCGGCCATGACATAACTGATGAGGATCATGTTCTGGAAGCTGGACTTGGATTTGCCGTCAAGGTGAATAAGGGTAATTTTATCGGGCGCGATGCAGTGTTGCGGGTAAAACAGGAGGGGCTGAAGCGCCGAATGCTCCAGTTCCGATTGAAGGACCCCACGCCTCTGCTCTTCCATAACGAGGCGTTGGTCCGCGACGGCAAAATCGTCTCGATCATTACTTCCGGCAACTACGGCCACTATCTTGGTGGCGCGATTGGCATGGGATACGTGCCCTGCGAAGGTGAAAGCGAGGACCAAGTTCTCGCGTCGGACTACGAAATCGAGATCGCTGGCGTTCGATACGAAGCCGAGGCATCGCTTCGCCCCATGTACGATCCGAAGGCAGAGCGAACGAAGATATAGACCCAGCAGTGCTACTATTTGGCAGAGGAGGGCGTGCAAGCTAGGAACGCTCTACTCTGCTCTCCAAGTTATACTTCCTTCGTCTCGGCTAGGATCCAATCTACCAGCGGGCTTGAACTCATCGAGCTTAGAACTTCGTTTGTAAGCGACAAAGAGGGGCGGTTATTTGTCCGAACAAGTGCGACAACTCAAAAAAATTGAAACCAAACGCATCGATGGCCGCTGCAATCAGATCTGCCAGACGTCCGAGCTGAATATGGATGAAGTTGTGGTCATGGCGTCATCACTCGTCAGATTTTGGAGATGATCTTCATGAGAAGCCAGTTGTATATCGACGGGAAATGGACCGATCCCGTGCAAGGTCGGATGTTTGATGTCATCAACCCCGCGACTGAAGACATCATCCAGCAAGTCGGCGCGGGTGCGGTGGAGGATGTCGACGCCGCAGTTTCGGCGGCTCGCCGGGCCTTCGATACGGGCGAGTGGCCTAGACGTCATGTTCCGAGGCGGAGATCGGTGGCCCGCCCTTTCGTGCGATTAAAAGACGAGGGTTGCTCGGATGGG
>NZ_JAIUHG010000041.1 GCF_020164955.1 Mesorhizobium sp. CA8 | reverse complement strand
GGGCAGTAGGGCAGTAGGGCAGTAGGGCAGTAGGGCAGTAGGGCAGTAGGGCAGTAGGGCAGTAGGGCAGTAGGTGTCTCCTTCCCTATTGCCTAATCCCTACTGCCTCTTTCCCGGTTTCTGCCAACCCGTGCCGAGCAGCCCGATCTCGCGGAGCTCCCTGTCCATCGTCTTCGCGACGTCCCGGCGCCCGGCGCCGATGTCGCGCAGCTGGCTGTCGGAGAGGTCTTCGACCGACTCGTGCGGCAGCCAGACGGCGACGCGGGCCTGGCGCAGCCAATCGCGTGCTGAACGCAGCCAAAGCGTGACGCCGGAACGGGATTCCAGGGTGGTGCAAGGCTTCAGGGCGATCTCAGACATGGCTCTATCCGTGTTCTCCGGATATCAAATCCGGTTTTACAGTGTTTCGATGAAGCAATGATGCCGGATTGAAAAACAAACGGGAAACGAGTAGTTCTTTTCTGATCATCAAGTTTTATTTGGAGATCGCATGTCCAAGCTGCTGCCGGGAACGCGGGCGCTGAGGACGTTCGAGGCGGCTGCCAGGCATCTCAACTTCACCCGCGCCGCGGACGAGCTCGGTCTGACGCCGGCGGCGGTCAGCCACCAAATCAAGGAAATAGAGGATCAGCTCGAGCTGGTGCTGTTCACGCGCACCAGCCGCACCATCCGGCTGACGGAGGCTGGCAATGTGCTGCTGGAGGCCTCGGTCGACGCGCTCGACCTGCTGAACCGCGCCGTCAGCCGCGCCCGCAAGATGACCCGCGGCACGGCGCTGCTGAAGGTGACGCTCGACGCGCAGTTCGCGACGAAATGGCTGATGCGCCGCGTCGACGACTTCCGCAAGCAAAAGCCGGGCATCGAGCTGCGCTTCGACATTACCTACGATGTCCGGGATTTCGACCTCGACGACGTCGATGTCGGCATCCGCTTCGGCGCCGGCAAATATCCGGGGCTCTGCGCGCATCGGCTGTTCGAGAACATCATCATCCCGGTGTGCAGCCCGGCGCTGCTGGCGTCAGGTCCGCCGCTGAAGGAGCCGCGCGACCTTTTCAACCACACGCTCGCGCATATCGAATGGTCGCGGCAAGGCGTGACCTGGCCGAATTGGAGCATGTGGATGCACGCGGCCGGCGTCGACGACTTCGACGACAGCCGCACGCTTGTCTTCGGGTCCTCGACCGATGCCACCCAGGCGGCGCTCGACGGCAACGCGGTGGCGCTCGCCGACTTTGCCATGGTGGCCAACGATCTCTCGCAAGGGCGCCTGGTGCGGCCCTTCGAGCTCGGCATCAAGGTTGCGCCGGAATTCGCCTATTTCCTGGTCTATCCCGAGGCGGCGAAGGACGACGCGCGCGTCGTCGCCTTTCGCGAATGGCTGCTGGACGAGGTGGCGAAAACGCCGACCTGAATCAGTCTAGCCCGCTGGCGCCGCGGGCGCGCCGAACCAGCCGACGATGGCGCCGATGATCAGCATCACCCCCAGCCAGTGGCCGGCATCGATCAGGGTGAGGGCCCAGCCGAAGCCTTCATAGCGGTGGTTGACGGTGAGCGTGGTGGCGATGAAGCCCAGCCAGAGCACGAAGCCGAACAGCAATCCCGCGGTCGGGTTCGGCTCGCCGCCGGTTATGGCGCCCACCACCAGCGTCAGCACGAGCGCCATGATCAGCTCGGCGATGAAGCTGACGATGAACGGAACGGCCGAGCGCTTCATGGTTGCCGGGTCGAGCTTGGCCGCCTTCAGCCAGGGCTTGCTCAGGCTCATGTACCAGGCGGCGCCGAACAACCATGCGACGACAGCGGCGACAATCACCGCCAGCCAGTTCACGACCGAAAAATCCATGTTTCCCCTCCAGATCGAAATGCGATGGAACGCTTGTTCGCCCGTCGCGTCAAGCAAAGCGCCAGACCGTCGTGCGCTTGACCTCGGCATCCTCCAGCACGCGCGTCACCGGAACCTGGTAGACGGCAAGCGATTCGAGCCCGGTCCTTGGGAGGTAGGCGCGGCCGGGATCGCCGACGAGGATCTCGGCGCCGCGCGCCTTCAGAGAGGCGAACCAGGGCAGCAGCCGGTCGGCGAAAGCCTTGTCGTAGAAGACGTCACCGGCGAGCACGACGTCCCAGCCGTCGTCGGTGCCGACGCAATCCGTGCCGCGGAATTGCGCTTCAACGCCGTTGGCTTCGAGGTTGATGGCGATTGCCGTTTCGCAGAACGGGTCGACGTCGGCGGCGATCACCTGCTTCGCGCCGGCTTTCATCGCTGCGATTGCGACAAGGCCGGATCCGGAGGCGAAATCCAGCACGCGCCTGCCGCGTATCGTCTCCGGGTGGTCGAGCAGATAGCGGGCGAGGCCCTGGCCGCCGGCCCAGGCAAAGGCCCAGAAAGGCGGCGGCAGGCCGATCTCGGCCAATTCCTCCTCGGTGCGCAGCCACAGGTCATGCGCCTCGTCGGCGAGGTGCAGAAGCACTTCCGGCACATGCGGCGGCGCCATCAGCGCCGTATTGTCCAGGATGAACTTTTTCGCGCTTTTCGGCGTGAGCTTCGTCACGGCGCCGGATTGAGCTCGGCCATGCGGCAGACCTCTTTCCATTCGGCCGGCGTCACCGGCTGCACGGAAAGCCGGCCAAGCCGGACCAGCGCCATATCGGCGAGCTTGGGGTTGGCCTTGACCTGTTCCAGCGTCACCGGCTTCGGCACGTCCCTATAGGCGCGGATGTCGACGCATTCCCAGCGCGGATCGTCGGTCGTGGTGTCGGGATGCGCCAGCGCGCAGACCTCGGCGATGCCGACGATGTCGAGGCCCTCATTGGAATGGTAGAAGAAGCCGAGATCGCCGATCTGCATCGCCTTCATATTGTTGCGGGCGGCGTAGTTGCGCACGCCGTCCCATTGCGTGCCGGCCTGGCCTTTGGCCTTCAGCGCCTCGAAGGAAAAGACCGAGGGTTCGGACTTGAACAGCCAGTAGTTCATATCGTTTGTCCTATCGCTTTGTCGCGCCGCCACGCACGGCGTTCCGTCTATGCTTACTCTCTCGCCGTCGCTGCGGCGAGAGCAGCCAATCATGCGCCGGCGGGCTTCTGGAAGACCCAGTTCCACGGACGGATCTGGACGCTTTCGAACAGGCCGGCCTTGGCGTAGGGATCGGCGGCGGCCAGGGCTTGGGCAGCAGCCATGTCCGGCGCCTCGATCATCACCAGGCTGCCGTCGGGCTTGCCGTCGGCGTCAAGGAAGGGACCCGCAAAGGCAAGCTTGCCTTCGGCGATCAGGCCTTCCAGGAATGCCGCATGCGCCGGCCGCGTATCGACGCGCAGCTGTAGGCTGCCGGGCTTGTCCTTGCAAATCAACGCAAACAGCATTTTCAGCTCCGATGGTTCAGATGTCGGTTTCGGTCTTAAGCGGGCGTGTCATCAGCGCGGTCACGGCCTGGCCGATGGTCACCTTGCCGTCTAGAATGGCGGCGACGGCCGAGATGATCGGCGCCTCGATGCCGCGCTCGGCGGCGATACGGGCGGCGATGCCAGCCGTCGGCACGCCTTCGGCCAGCGGCAGGCCGGCAAGGGGCTTGCCCTGGCCGAGCGCTAGGCCGTACGCGAAGTTGCGCGATTGGGCGGAAGAGCAGGTGAGCAGCAGGTCGCCGAGGCCCGAAAGCCCCATCAGCGTCTCTGGCTTCGCACCGAAGGCGGCACCGATGCGGCGCAATTCGACAAAGCCGCGTGTCACCATGGCGGCCTGGGCGCTGGCCCCCAACCCGGCGCCGGTGACGGCGCCGGCGGCGATGGCAAAGACGTTCTTCAGCGCGCCGCCGATCTCGACGCCGATCAGGTCGTCGCTCGAATAGCAGCGCAGGTTCTCCGCCGAGAAGCGCGCGGCAAGCTCGGCCGCCAATTCCGCATCGCGGGCGGCAACCACCACGGCGGTCGGCAAGCCGCGCGCGACATCGCTGGCGAAGCTTGGGCCGGAAAGTGCCGCGACCGGATTGCCCGGCAGGCTTTCCTCGACGATCGCCGAGAGAAGCGCGCCGGTGTCGCGCTCGATGCCCTTGGCGCAGAGCACCAGCGGCATGCCTGCAGGAACGTGGTTGCGGGCAGCGGCCAGAACGGCGCGCAGCGACTGCGCCGGCGTCACGGCAAGCACGCAGTCGGCGCCGTCGAGCGCCGCGGCAATATCGCTGGTGGCCGCGATGCCGGGCGCGATTGTGATGCCGGGCAGGTAGCGCGGATTCTCGCCGCGGCCGATGGCGGCGACGGTCTCAGTGTCGCGCGCATAGAGACGGGCATCATGGCCGGCGCGCAACATGGCCAGCGCCAGCGCCGTACCCCAGGCGCCACCGCCCAGCACCGCAACGCGCCAGCCGCTGGTGCTTTTCTTGGTCATGCCTTGGCACCGCGCCGGCCCGAGCCGACCAGGGGTGCGGATACACTGTCGAGCGGCCAGCGCGAGCGCGGCACGAAATCGGCGGTGTTTTCGTCGGCAATGCCGGCGCGCAGCCGCTCGATGCCGGCCCAGGCGATCATCGCCGCATTGTCGGTGCAGAGTTTCTGCGGCGGCGCGACAAATGCGAAGCCGGCCTCGGAACACAGCGCTTCGAGTGTCGCCTTGATCGTGCGGTTGGCGGCGACGCCGCCAGCAACGACCAGCGCCGGCTTGGACTGGTCCGGAAATTCCTGGCGGAAGCGCGCTAGGGCGCGGCCGACGCGATCGCCCAGCGCGTCCGCCACCGCCGCCTGGAAAGAGGCGCAGATGTCGGCGACGTCCTGGTCGCTCAGCGGCGCGATCGCCGTCGCCGCCTGGCGCACCGCCGTCTTCAGGCCGGAGAAGGAGAAGTCGGGTTGCGCCGAGCCCTTCATCGGGCGTGGGAAGGCAAAGCGGTCTGCATCGCCGCTGGCGGCCGCCTTCTCGACATTCGGGCCGCCGGGATAGGGCAGGCCAAGCATCTTGGCGGTCTTGTCGAAGGCTTCGCCCAGCGCATCGTCGATGGTGGTCGCCCAACGCTGGTAGTCGCCGACGCCGCGCACCGCGACGATCTGGGTGTGGCCGCCGGAGACGAGCAGAAGCAGATAAGGAAAATCGAGACCGTCGGTCAGCCGCGCGGTCAGCGCGTGGCCTTCGAGGTGGTTGATGGCGATCAACGGCTTGTTGGCGGCAGCCGCGATTGCCTTGGCCGTCATCAGGCCGACGATCAATCCGCCGACCAGGCCGGGACCGGCGGTGGCGGCGATGGCGTCGACCTCGTCGAGCGATACCGCCGAATCGGCGAGCGCCGCCTCGACGATGCCGTCCAGCGCCTCGACATGGGTGCGCGCGGCAATCTCGGGCACGACGCCGCCGAAGGCTGCGTGCTCCTCGATCTGGCTGAGCACCACGTTGGACAGGATTTCGGGCGCGGCGCCGCCGTCCAGCGCCACCACGCTGGCCGCCGTCTCGTCGCAGCTCGTCTCAATGCCCAGAACGCGGATCAATTCGTCGCTGTCCTCGAAGATTGTATAACCGGCCTTTCCCCGATAGGAGGTCTGCCGCTATTCAGGTGATGCCGGCCTGCAAGTGGCGGCTTTCTGCGCTTCCGGTGCTCACGTGCTTTAAGTACGCTCCGCTCCGGTTCTCGCAAGCCACCATTTTCGGCTCGGCCTGACCTGAATCTCGACAGACCTCGGCCAAGGACGGGGGTTATCACGGACCGCGCGCCATGCAAACTTTGAAAATCGGAACACGCGGCAGCCCGCTAGCATTGGCCCAGGCGCATGAGACGCGGGCGCGGCTGATGCAGGCGCATGGCCTGCCCGAGCAGGCGTTCGAGGTGGTGCCGATCTCGACCAGCGGCGACCGCATCCAGGACCGGCCGCTGTCGGAAGCCGGCGGCAAGGGCCTGTTCACCAAGGAGATCGAGGAGGCGCTGCTCGACGGCCGCATCGACATCGCCGTGCATTCGTCGAAGGACATGCCGACGGTACTGCCCAATGGTTTGGAGCTTGTCACTTTCCTGCCGCGCGAGGATGCGCGCGACGCCTTCATCGGCAGGAAGGTGAAGCGGATCGCCGACCTGCCGCTTGGCGCCACAGTCGGGTCGTCGTCGCTGCGGCGCCAGGCGCTGATCCGCCGCATGCGGCCGGACCTCGACGTGGTGATGTTCCGCGGCAATGTGCAGACCAGGCTGCGCAAGCTGGAGGAAGGCGTCGCCGAAGGCACCATCCTCGCTTATGCCGGGCTGAAGAGGCTCGGGCTCGAACATGTCGTCACCGACCTGATGCCGCTGGAAGTTTTTCCGCCGGCGCCGGGACAAGGCGCGATCGGCATCGAAACGCGCATCGACGATAGCGACGTCGAGAGAATGCTGGCGGCCATCCATGATGTGCCGACCGGCCAGGCGCTCACCTGCGAGCGCGCCTTCCTCGCCGCGCTCGACGGCTCCTGCCGCACGCCGATCGCCGGCCATGCGACGGTGTCGGGCGAGAAACTGTCCTTTGAGGGGCTGATCATCTCGCCCGACGGCACGGAATCGCATGAGGTCCGGCTGGAAGGTGAGGCCGCGGACGCGGCGGAGATCGGCCTGGACGCGGCGCGGACAGTTCGCGCCAGGGCCGGTGCGACATTCTTCGAAGGCTGGGCCTGACATGGTCCGCGTCCTGGTGACGAGGCCGGAGCCGGGCGCGTCGCGCACGGCACGACGCCTCGAAGCCCTGGGATTTCAGCCTGTCCTGCTGCCGCTGACCGAGACCAGCGCATTGCCTGTCGAGGCGAGCATCGATGGCGATGCCGTCGCTGTCACTGTTACCAGCGCCAATGCGGTGCGGCATGCGCCGAAAGCTCTGGTCGCGACGCTTGCGCGGCTGCCTTGCCACACGGTAGGGAAAAGGACAGCCGAAGCCTGCCGCGCGGCGGGATTTTTTGCCGTCACCGAGGGTCCGGGCGATGCCGAGGCGCTGGCCGACGCCATCGCCGGTGGCCTTGCCGGCAAGACACTCGTCTACCTGTGCGGCCGCGTCCGCTTCCCGCTGTTCGAGCAGCGGCTATTGGCGGCGGGCGTGCATGCCCAGGCGATCGAAACCTACGACACGACAAGCATCGACTATGGCGATGACGATATAGCCGCCCGCCTGTCGGGCCGGCCGATCGACGCCGCGCTGCTCTATTCGGCCAAGGCCAGCCTGGCGCTGGCCAGCCTGATTGCGCGGCCGGCCTTGCGCCATCTCTTTGAGAAAACGGAATTCCTGGCGCTTTCGGCGCGTGTGGCCGAGCCGCTGGACGGGGTTGCCGGTATCAGGGTCCGCACTGCATCCAAACCCGAGGAAGAGGCGCTGCTGGCGCTTTTGTCGCTGCCTGCCTGAGCCGCGTCATCACACCGCCCCTTTTCACCGCTTGGTGATGTGCTAGAGCATCCTGACGCTCTGGACCCCTTTGATCCATCCTCAAGCCATTTTGCGGAGCCCAAGCATGGTCAAGACGCCGAAGATGCGACATTCGAAGACCCGGCGCGAGCCGGTGACCATCGAACTCGAGCCCGGCGCCGTCTCGCGAATCACCGACGAGGATGCCGCCAAGGCCGAAGCCAAGACAGCGCAAACCGACGAGGCGAAGGCGGAAGAGGCGTCCGCCGCTTCACAGCCGGAGGCGCCGGAAGAGCCGATCCATGCCGAGCAGGCCGATATCGAGCCTTGGGAGCACAGCGACATCGCCCAGGCAGCGGCCGATAAGCCCGATGCCGGCAAGGACGAGCCGGAGGCGCCATATCCCGGCGGTTCCGACGCGAGCCAGCCCAAGGGCTTCGATTATAATTTCGAGGACGCATCCGCGCCGGGCGCCGGCGCCTCGGCATCGAAGCCAAGCGAGACACGGGACGAGGATCGCGTGCAGCAGCCCCCACGCAGAACCGGCGTCAACGCCATCGCTGCGGGCGTCGTCGGCGGCGTGATCGCGCTTGCCGGCGCCGGCCTACTGCAAGCGGTCGGCTTGGTCGGCTCGTCGGGATCGGGCGGCGGGTCGCTCGATAGCGTCAACGGCGAGATCGCTTCGCTGAAAAGCGAAATCGCGGCGTTGAAGGCAAGCGGCGGCACCGGGGCGTCGGCCAAGGTCGATGGCCTGTCCTCGGCGCTCGACCAGATCAAGGCCGATGTGGCGGCGCTGAAATCCTCGGCCGGCCAGGGCGGCGACGGCGCCGCGCTCAAGGCGCTCGGCGACAAGGTCGGCCAGATCGAGACAACCGTCGCCGAACTGCAGAAGAAGGGCAATGCGGCGCCCGTCGATCTCGGCCCGCTCAACGAGAAGATCGCCGGGCTCGATGCGCTGGTGAAATCGACCGACGAGGCGGCCAAGGCCGAGGAGGGTCGGGTCGCTGCGCTGGAGCAATCGGTGTCGCAGCTTTCCGGCAAGGTCGAGGCGCAGGCCTCGCAACCCAAGATCGCGCTGGCGATCGCCGCCTCGGCGCTGAAGTCGGCGCTCGATCGCGGCGCGCCCTTCGCGACCGAACTCGACACGTTCGCGGCGATCGCGCCTAATGCGCCCGAGCTTGCGGCGCTGCGCTCCTATGCCGAAAAGGGCGTGCCGACCCGCGCCACCATCGCTGCGGAGGCCGATGCCGCCGCCAACGCCATGATCGAGGCGGCAAAGCCGGTCGACCAGAATGCCGGCTTCTTCCAGAGCCTGGTGTCGAGCGCTGAATCGCTGGTCAAGGTGCGGCCGGTCGGCGCCGTCGAAGGCAAGGGGGTGCCGGAAACCGTGGCTCGCATGGAAGTGGCGGTCAACCAGGGCGACTACGCCAAGGCGCTCAGCGAATATGACACGCTGCCGGACGCGGCAAAGGCAGCCGGCGCCGACTTTGCCGGCAAACTGAAGGCGCGGCTCGAGGTCGAAAAGCAGCTCGAAGCGCTGATTGCCGGCGCGACGAAGGCTTAAGGAGACAAGATGATCCGCCTCCTCGTCTTCCTCGCCGTCGTCTTCGCGCTCGGGCTTGGCTTTGCATGGCTGGCCGACCGTCCGGGCGAGATGATCGTCACCTTCAACGGCTACCAGTACCAAGTCACGCTGATGGTGGCGGCGGTGGCGATCGTCGCCGTGGTTGCCGCGGTGATGATCGGCTGGTGGCTGATCAAGTCGCTGTGGAACAGCCCCTACACGATCTCGCGCTATTTCCGTGTGCGCCGCCGCGACCGCGGCTATCAGGCGCTGTCGACCGGCATGATCGCGGCCGGCGCCGGCGACGGCGCGCTGGCGCGCAAGAAGACCAAAGAGGCCGCCAAGCTGATCAGCTCCGACCGGGAGCCGCTGATCAACCTGCTCGACGCGCAGGCCTCGCTGCTCGAAGGCGACCATGAAGGCGCGCGCGAGAAATTCGAGCGCATGCTCGACGATCCCGAGATGCGGCTGCTTGGCCTGCGCGGGCTTTATCTGGAGGCCGAGCGCCTCGGCGACCGCAATGCCGCGCGCCACTATGCCGGCCGCGCCGCAGCGGTGGCGCCGCAGCTTGCCTGGGCGGCGGAATCGACGCTGGAGGAACTCACCGAACGCGGTGACTGGGAGGGCGCGCTGAAGCTGGTCGAGGCGCAGAAATCGACCAGGCAGATCGAACGCGACGTCGCCAATCGCCGCCGTGCCGTGCTGCTCACCGCCAAGGCGCAGGCGCTGGTCGACAGCGACCCGAACGCGGCCCGTACCGCGGCGCTCGAAGCCAACAAGCTGGCGCCGGATTTCGCGCCGGCCGCGGTGATCGCCGCCGATCTGGTTATCCGGCAAAACGACGTGCGCAAGGGCTCCAAGATATTGGAGACCGCCTGGAAGGCCGAGCCGCATCCCGACATCGCCGAGCTCTATACCCATGCCAGGCCGGGAGACGCCGTGCTCGACCGCCTCAACCGGGCGAAGAAGCTGCAGGAATTGAAGAAGAACCATGCCGAGTCGGCGATGGCTGTGGCGCGCGCGGCTCTCGACGCGCAGGATTTCGCCACCGCGCGGCGCGAGGCGGAGGCCGCGATCCGCATGGATCGCCGCGAGGGCGCCTATCTTCTGCTCGCCGATATCGAGGAGGCCGAGACCGGCGACCAGGGCAAGGTGCGGCAGCTGCTGTCCAAGGCGGTGCGCGCGCCGCGCGATCCGGCCTGGGTGGCGGACGGTGTCATCTCCGAGCGCTGGGCGCCGGTGTCGCCGGTCACCGGCAAGCTCGACGCCTTCACATGGCGTGCGCCGATGGAGCGGCTCGGCCAGCTGATCGACAGCGACGCGGATGTCGGCGTACCGGCGATCACCGCTGCGCCTCCTGTCCAGCCTGTCGCCGAGAAGGCAATCGACGTCGTCGCCGATGCTCCGGCCGAGAAGCCGGCGCCGGTGCCGTCAAACGGCGGCGAGAAGGACGCGGCCGTTGCGGAAGCCGACAGTGAGGCTGAAATCGGCGAGCCCGGTTCGGAGCTGCCGCCTCTGCCGGATGACCCTGGCGTCACGCCGGAAGAAGAAGCGGAAAAATCGCAGCGCCGCTTTCGTTTGTTCTGAGGCTGTGTTCTGGGACCGAGTCTGGTGGGCAGGGAAAAAACATCGATGTTCGAGCGCGTATTGTCCTTCCTGAGGGATCTGCCGGCTGGGCGCGAGGCCAAGCCGAGCGCCGACGATCCGCGCGTCGCGGCTTCCGCGCTGCTCTATCATGTGATGAACGCCGACGGCGTGCGCCAGGACGTCGAATGGGAACGGTTCAAGCAGATCCTGGCCGAGACCTATTCGGTGCACGGCGAGGAGCTCGATGCGCTGGCGGCGGCCGGCGAGCGCGCCGACAACGAGGCGATCGATCTCTACGCCTTTACCAGCGTGCTCAAGCGCCACCTCGACCCCGAGGCGCGCAAGGCCTTCATCGGCCTGATGTGGGAAATCGTCTATGCCGATGGCGAGCTTGACGAGCTCGAGGACAACACCGTCTGGCGGGTCGCCGAGCTGATCGGCGTCGAGCGTCGTGATCGCATCGAGGCGCGCCGCAAGGCGGCGGCCGAGGTGCCCGGCGCGCGGGGCGAATCGAGCGACGAATAGCAGGATCCTTCGCCTTCCATGCCACCCAGACCGAGGCCGAGACCAAAAATCCTGATCGTGCTGCATCAGGAGACTTCGAGTCCCGGCCGCGTCGGCCATATGCTCCTGGAAGAAGGTTTCGACCTCGATATCCGCCGGCCGCCATTGGGTGACGAATTGCCGTGCACGCTGGACGATCATGCCGGCGCGGTTATCTTCGGCGGCCCGATGAGCGCCAATGACGAGGACGAGTTCGTCCGCCGCGAGACGGACTGGCTGCAAATCCCGCTCAAGGAGAACCGGCCCTTCCTCGGCATCTGCCTCGGGGCGCAGATGCTCGCCAACCATCTCGGCGGCAAGGTCGAGGGCCATGGCGAGGGCCTGGTCGAGATCGGCTGGTATCCGCTGAAGGCGACCGATGCCGGCAAAAAGCTGCTGCACTGGCCGGAGATGGTCTATCAGTTCCACCGCGAAGGCTTTTCGCTGCCGAAGGAAGCGACACTGCTGGCGACGGCGGAAACCTATCCCAACCAGGCGTTCCGCTATGGCGACAATGCCTGGGGCATCCAGTTCCATGGCGAGCTGACAAGGATGATGATGCAGCGCTGGGTGGTACGCGGCGCGCATCGCTTCGAGCTGCCCGGCGCGCAGCCCGGCCGCGACCATCTCGGCGGCCGGCTGATCTGGGACATGCACCTCAAGCGCTGGCTGGGCGAGTTTTTGGGGCTGATTTTTGGGCGGCCGGCTGTGGGGTAGGGTCAAAGGCGAATAGCCCGAGACGGAGCTTAAGCCAAAGACGACTTCGCAGTCGGCGCTGTGCACTGGCAGTCTCGCCGGTATAGACGAGCGGCGAATCTGTGCTAAGGCGCCGCCCGATCAATCAAAGGAAGACACCGTGAGCGAACTGACCTTGGCCGAGGCGACCGAAAATATCTATGCCTCACTCCGAGCCGACAATGCCGACCTCGATGCGCATATCGCGGCACTCAAGGCAGCGCTGGCGCGGGAGGGAAAGAAACAGGCGGTGTTCGATCCGGCCAAGCTGGTGCAGAACAACCGCGCGGGCCGCAAGTTGATGCAGGCCTATTTTCGGCAGCGCGGCGTGAGCGTGAGCTTTTCGGAGTAAATCTGCTCGCGATCCTGTCTCGCGGGTCGACGCGCAGCGTGATTGGGCCGAGCGTCGGATCCAGTGGCTTGGATTCAGAACTCGATCAATTCCGGCTGTTCAGGTGCCGGACCTGCCGTAGCGCGGGGAACAGATAAGCCCACAGGCCGGCGACGGCGATGGCGCCGATGCCGCCGACCACAACGGCGGGAACCGTGCCGATCAGCGCCGCCATGGTGCCGGCGCGGAATTCGCCGACCTCGTTCGAGGCGCCGACGAAGACCTGGTTGACGGCGTTGACGCGGCCGCGCACCTCGTCCGGTGTCCAGAGCTGGATCAGCGTCTCGCGGATATAGACGCTGAACATGTCGGTGGCGCCGAGCAGGGCAAGTGCCGCGATCGACAGCCAGGTGATGGTCGAGACGCCGAACAGCACGGTGAAGGCGCCGAACAAAGCGACGAAGCCCAGCATGATCTTGCCGGCGTGGTTGCGGATCGGGTGGCCGGCAAGCCAGACGGCGACGCAGATGGCGCCGATGCCGGGCGCCGAGCGCAGCAGGCCGAGGCCCCAGGGGCCGAGTTGGAGGATGTCACGCGCATAGACCGGCAGCAGCGCCGAGGCGCCCGACAGGAGCACGGCGAACAGGTCGAGCGAGATCGCGCCGAGCACGATCTTCTCGCTCCAGATATAGCCGAAGCCGGCAAACAGCGTCTGCATCGTCGGCTTGTCGGTGGCCGTCTGCTGGGCGGGCTTCGGGATGGTGAAGATCAGCAGCCCGGCGGCGAGCATGAGGACGGCGGCGGTGGCGTAAGCGACTTCCGCCGACACGCCGTAGAGCAGGCCGCCGGCGACCGGGCCAACGATGGTCGCCGTCTGCCAGGCCGACGAATTCCAGGCTATCGCGTTGGCGAAATCCTCCTGCGGCACGAGATTGGCGAACAGCGAGGACGAAGCCGGGCCATAGAAGGCGCGGGCTATGCCGAACATGACCAGCACGGCAAAGATCGGCAGCGGGCTGGTCAGGCCGCGCAGCGTCAGAAGCAGCAGGGCCAAGGCGCAGCCGGCCTCGACCAGGGTCGCCAGCGTCATGATCAGCCGACGGCCGAAGCGGTCGGCGACGACGCCGGTGACCAGGACCAGGAGCAGCGAAGGCAGGAACTGGACGATGCCGACAATGCCGAGGTCGAACGGATCGCGGGTCAGATCATAGACCTGCCAGCCGACAGCGACCGAGACGATCATGGTGGCGAAGGTGGTGAGGAAACGCGCCGTCCAGTAGCTGAGGAACGGGCGATGCCGGAACGCGGCGTAACGCTGGTCTGGTGACGTTGCTTCGACGGTCATGGTTCGAGGGCCCCGTTCGACGATGGCCGGCGGGGCACTTCCACGGTGGGCGCTGGTCCGGCCGCAACCCTTTAGCCCAGTTCGCTTCACCATGCGCGCAAAAAATCCGCGCTGGATCCAAGAAAATCGAAATTCTCTGCTCTGGTGAGGGGGCGTTCAGCCTCTCAATGCGGCCGAGATGGCCGCCAACCCGCCGCGCAACTCCGCTTCCCCCGGCCAGCCGAAACCGAGGCGGAAGAAGCGTTTCGGCATCTCGAACCAGTGGCCGGGACCGACATAGGTGCCGTGCTGCTCCAGCAGCCTCGTGTAGAATTTGTCGAGGTCGAAGCCGGTATCGACGTTGAGCCTCGGAAAGCCGACGACGCCGCCTTGCGGCCGCACCCAGTCGACCAGCTTCTCGCCGTCGATCCAGTCCTGCACGACGTCGCGGCGCCTGGCCATTTCGGGGAGCAGCGATGCGAGGAAGGCATCACGGCGTTCGAGCGTGGCGCGGGCGATCGCCTCGTCGATGACGCTGCCGCAGATACCGATCTGCTCCTTGGCGGCGAGGAACGTTTCCTGCAATTGCGGATCGCGGGTCACCAGCCAGCCGATGCGGATGCCCGGGATGCCGAAGGCTTTCGACAGCGAGCAGACGCTGATGGCGGCGGGGCTGAGCGAGGCCGCCGCCGGCAGGCGCTGTCCATAAGAGAGGTCGCGATAGGTCTCGTCGACCAGCAGCCGGCATTTGCGGCTCTCGGCAAGCGCGACCAGCGCGTCGAGGTCGGCGCGTGTCATCATCGTGCCGGTCGGGTTGTGCGGGCAGGTGACGCTGATCAGCTTGGTGTTCGGCCGCAGCTCCGCGCCGACGCGCTCGATATCGACAGCGAAGCCCTGGTCGAAATCGAGATCGACATAGGAGATGGCGCAGCCGATCGCTTTCGGCGTCTCGATGTTGGTGGCGTAGTTCGGCCGCACGACCACGAGATGGTCGCTGGCCGACAGCAGCGCGGTGGAGACGATGAACAGCGCACCGGCCGCGCCAGCGGTCACCAGCACATCGCCGGGAGAAAGGCCCTCGTCCTGCGCTGCGATCAGCGCCCGCAAGTCCTTGTCGCCGCGATGCTCGCCATAGAACAGCGTGAGGTCGGGCAGCGCTAGGCGGATGTCGGAGAGTTTCTGGTCGGCGATCGAGCTTTCGGAGAGATTGTAGCGGATGCGGCCGTAGCCATATTCCTCCGGCGCCTCTTTCTCGATCACCATCCTGGTGTAGTTCATGGCCGTCCCCCCGGTTACGGCGATATCCAAGCCCTAAAAGCAGGAAGCCTGCCAAGGCGGATTCCTCGGCAGGCTTGCTTAAACCATTGGTGCAGGCGCGTTATTTCAGGCCGTCGCCTTGGCCTTCCTGCCCTTGGCAGGCTTCACCGGTTCCGGTTCGGCCTTGCGGCCGAGGCCGATCGACTTGGCGAGCTGCGAGCGCGAGGCCGCATAGTTGGGAGCGACCATCGGATAGTCCACCGGCAAGCCCCATTTGGTGCGGTAGGCTTCGGGCGTCAGGCCGAAATGCACGCCGATATGGCGCTTCAGCGATTTGAACTTCTTCCCGTCCTCGAGACAGATGATGTAGTCCGGCGTCACCGAGCGCCTGGGATTGACGGCGGGGACCGGCGGGGGTGCCGCGGGTTCCGCCGGCTGGCTGATCCCGCCAATCGACGAGGCGACGCTGGCGATCAGTCCGCCCAGGTCCGAAGCGGGCAGGCGGTTTTTCGCGACATAGGCCGATACGATGTGAGCGGTGAGCTCGAGCAGGTCGACTTCCTTGGCTGTGCTGGTGTCCTCGTCCACGTAGTCCCTCCATTTCTGCCGCATGGTCGCGGAACCGATCCGGTTTTCGCGGTGTGTAATATCGATGCGCTGCGAGCGTTGTTGGCGAATTCGGAATGCCGCAGGGGCCGCAGGCCGGCGAATTCCTAGTCGGCAAATCTGCGCAACGCAACGTTTTATCGCGTCAATACACGCTGTTTTGAACAATTATACTGGAATGTAACAATATCAGACGATCAGCGCCTTGTCGCGCCATAGACGAAATCCACCCTCGAAAGCCCGAGTGTTGTCGCCGCGGCGGGATTTTTCAGGCAATTCATCGAGCTTGTCGACATTGCCGCCACCGATCACGACATAATCCGGCTGCAAGGCGGCGCGAAGCCTGTCGACGACGTCGAAAACGTATTTGCGCCACTTCTTCTTCCCGTGCTTCACCAGGCCGCGTTCACCGACGTAATCCTCGAAAGTTGCTCCCTTTTTGTAGGGCAGATGAGCGAGTTCCATGGGCTGGCCGACATTCTCGAGGATCATGGCGGCGCCCAGGCCGGTGCCCAGGCCGAGGAACAGCATGCGGCCACCGTCATAGCTGCCGATCGCCTGCATCAGCGCGTCGTTGACGAGCTTCACCGGCTTGCCGAAAGCGGCGGTGAAATCATAGCCGTTCCAGCCCTTGCCGAGATTGAAGGGATCGAGCGAGGGCTTGTTGTCGCGCACCGGGCCGGGATAGCCCATCGAGATGACGTGGTAGTCCAGGCCCTCGGCCAGTTTCTTGACCGACGAGACGACTAGGTCCGGGGTCAGGCCCGGTCCGGACGCGGCGCGGCGCATCTCGCCACCGGCGCTGGTGAGGATCTTCACGTGCGAGCCGCCGACATCGACGGTGAGCACGATCGGATCGCTGCTTACCGCGGCTTTCTTTGCTGCCTTCGCCATTCCGTCCTCCCCGGAAGTTACTTGGCCGGATTGATCCAGCCGTTCGGCGGACCGAAACCTTTCATAGCGTCAGCCGGTCCCCAGGTCTTGGGCGCATAGATCGCCGGCGGTGTGGTGTCGCCGAGCACCGGTCCGACGATGCGCCAGGCAAGCTCGGCCGCGTCCTGGCGGGTGAAGAGCTGGCCGTTGCCGTTCATGGCGTCGCCGATCAGCCGCTCATAGGGCGGCATGTCGCCCTTGGTGTCGTCGAGCGCGGTCAGCTCCACCTGCTCGCCGATCATGTCGTCGCCGGCGACCTTGCGCTGGGCGCCGATAGAGATCGCCACCTGCGGGTCGATGCGGAAGCGCACATAATTGGCGTCGCCCGGCTTGATCGGATCGAAGACGTCGAGCGGCGGACGTTTCAGCCGCACGATCACCTCGGTGGCGTGCACCGGCATGTTCTTGCCGGCGCGGATGAAGAAAGGCACGTCCTGCCAGCGCCAGGTGTCGACGAAGAAGCGCACCGCGGCGAAAGTCTCGACCGGTGAGTTCGGCCGCACGCCCGGCTCGGCCAGATAGCCGTCGAACTGGCCGCGCACGACATCGTCCTTGGTCAGCGTGCGGATTGCGCGCAGCACCTGCACCTTCTCGTCGATCAGGTCGTCGGCCGAGCGGCCGACCGGCGGCTCCATGGCCAAAAGCAACAGGATGTTGAGCAGGTGGTTCTCGATCACGTCGCGGATGCAGCCGACCTCGTCATAGAATTTGCCGCGGCCCTCGACGCCGAAATCCTCGGCCATGGTGATCTGCACGCTCTCGACGAAGTTGCGGTTCCAGATCGGCTCGAGGAAGGAGTTGGCGAAGCGGAAATAGAGCAGGTTCTGGATCGCTTCCTTGCCGAGATAGTGGTCGATGCGGAAGATCGACTGCTCGTCGAACACCAGATGCAGCACCCGGTTCAGCCAGCGCGCCGACTGCAGATCATGGCCGAAGGGCTTTTCGACCATCAGCCGCGCGCCGCGCGCGGTGCCGGACTGCTCTAGGCCCTGCACGACCGTTTCGAACATCGTCGGGGGGACGGCCATGTAATGCAGCGGCCGCTGCGCGGAGCCCAGCGCCGTCTTCAGCTTCTCGAAGGTCGCGCCGTCGCGGTAGTCGCCGCTGACATAGCGCAGCAGCGAGGCGAGCTTGGAAAAGACCTTGTCGTCCACCGCGCCCAGCGCGGTGACGATGCCATCGCGCGCACGGTCCACCAATTTGGGAAGCTCCCAGGGATCGAAGGCGACGCCGATCACCGGCTCGCTCAGCGTGCCCTTGGCGACCATCTGGTAGAGCGCCGGGAAAATCTTCTTATGCGCAAGGTCGCCGGTCGCTCCGAAAATCACCAGCGTGTCGGACCTCTCCTGGCTCATGCAGTCTCTCCCCTCACGCGCCGGTCTTCGGCTTCTCGACATGGCCGCCGAAGGCATAGCGCATGGCGGACAGGAGCTTGTCGGCGAATTGCGATTCGCCCTGCGAGGAGAAGCGGTCGAACAGCGCCGAGGACAGCACCGGCGCCGGGACGCCGGTGTCGATCGCCGCCTTCAGCGTCCAGCGGCCTTCGCCGGAATCGGAGACACGGCCGCCGAACTGGGCGAGCGACGGGTCGTTCTTCAGCGCGCCGGCAGTGAGATCGAGCAGCCAGGAGCCGATGACGCTGCCATGCCGCCAGACCTCGGCGACCTGCGGCAGGTCGATGTCGAACTGATAGTATTGCGGGTTTTCGAGCGGACTGGTCTCGGCGTCCGATATCCTGGACCGCTTGCCGGCATTGGCCGACTTCAGGATGTTCATGCCCTCGGCATAGGCGGCCATCACGCCATATTCGATGCCATTATGCACCATCTTGACGAAGTGGCCGGCGCCGCTCGGTCCGCAATGAAGATAGCCGAAGGGCGCCGTGCCGGCATCCTCGGGCGGATTGGCGCCTGCATCGGCGCCCGGCGCCAGTGTGGCGAAGACCGAATCGAGATGCTTCACCGCCTCGTCAGGCCCGCCGATCATCAGGCAATAGCCGCGCTCGAGGCCCCAGACGCCGCCGCTGGTGCCGACATCGACGAAGTTGATGCCCTTAACCGCAAGCTTCGCCGCCTGGTCGACGGCCTCGTGATAATAGGAATTGCCGCCGTCGATGATGATGTCGCCCGGCTCCATCAGCGCCGCGACCTGGTCGACGATCCTGCCGGTGATCGCGGCCGGCAGCATCAGCCAGGCGCAGCGCGGCTTGGCGAGCTTGCCGACGAACTCCTCCAGCGAGGCGGCGCCGACCGCGCCGTCCTTCACCATGCCGGCGACGCTTGCTGAATTGATGTCGTAGACGACGCATTCATGGCCGTCGCGCATCAGGCGCCGCACCATGTTGGCGCCCATCCTGCCCAGTCCCATCATTCCGATCTGCATGGTTTCATCCCGATTGCTTGAGGAAGGAGAAGTACAATGGCCCTGCTGGATCACGATTGAGCGTCGATGCCGACGCTGAAGTCGACATTCTCCCAACGCATCGCCCCGGGCCAGAAAAAAGTGAAAACGATGGTGGTGCCCGGCTGCAGGCGGCTGACGGGCAAATCCACCAGATGGATGCCGAACGCATTCTCGGCCGTCTTGCTGTCCTGCACGGTCAGCCATTTGTCGCTGCTCCAATGGACGACGCCGGGCGCCGACAATTCGACGCGCAGCGCCTTGCCGGCCGGAATGGAGCGGATTTTGTTGTTGAAGCGCCAGATCCTAAGCGGCGAGACCGTCTTGCCCTTGATGTAGCGTTCGACGCCTTGCGGCGGCAGGTCGAAGACGGCGCCGTCGCGCAGCGAGCGCAACAGCTTGATGTGCTCGGCATGCGCCCAGACCAGCGGCATGGCGCTGCCGGACGGTTTGCCCAGCCAGAGCTCGCGGTCAGGCATGTCCGGGCGATCCCAGACCTGCTCCGGCAGGACGCCGCCCACGCCGGCCGAACGTTCGAAAGTCTCAAGCAGCTGCGCCGCCCTGTCCCTGCGGCCGGCGGCCAGCTCGTAATGGGCGCGCTCGCCGGCAAGCAGCGGCCACGGCCGGCCCCGGCCGGTGCCGTCGAAAGGCGCGCCGTCCTCGTGCTCGCCATAGCCGTCGCCGGTATAGCGGCACCAGAGCGGGCCTTGGGGCAGGTCGCAGCGCAGCTCGGTGTCGATGGCCTTGACGGTGTTAAGGATGCGCGGGTCGTCCGCGGCCCTCAGGCCGAAGCGGACCAGCGCCAGGGCATCCGGGCTGATGATCGCCTCGGCCGGCTTGTCGCTGTCGCCCGGCGGCCGGTTCTTGATCGGCACGAAGCCGTCCTTCGGCGAGGCAGCGCTGCCATCGTCGGGCGGGGCGATGCGGACATAGTAGCCGGCAAGACCTTCTCGGGCACAGAGCTCGGTACCGGTGACATAGGTCCAGCGCTCGATCTGATCGTTCCAGCAATCGGCGATCTCGCGCAGATAGTTTGCCGGCTCATTTTTGCCGCAGGCGTCCAGCATGTCGGCCGCCGCAAGCAGGCCCGCTATTTCCACGGCCAGTGTGAAAGGGCTGTGGCCGGCATCCTCTTCCCAACGATCCTGGCCGGTGACCGGGCCGTTGCGCACGACATAGGCGGCCGCGTTCTCGATCATCGCCAGGAAGTCGGCGAGCTTCGACTTCGGCAGATGGCCGGCGCGGCGCAACGCGTCGGCGAGCAGCAGCGGAAAGGCGCATTCATCCATCTGGATGCCGGGCCAATAGGCGGTGCCGTCGGACCAGCAATTTTGCGGCCAGTGGCCGTCCGGCTGCTGGATCGAACGCAGATAGGTGAGGATCTGCAGCGCCTGCCCGCCGTCGCCGGCCGCCAGAAAACCGCCCGCCGTCTCGACCAGGTCGCGCGGCCAGACGAGGTGATAGCCGCCGAGATCGTCGTCGCCCTTGTTGAAACCCCAGGGGATCGACAGGCTGGCGACGGCGGCGCCCGGTGTCGCGATCGACAGATGCGTCGCCAGCACCGCCGTGCTGGCGCGGTAGGTGTTCAGACCGGAGGCGCCGCGGCGGTCGAGCTTTTCCAACCCTGCCTGAAATGTCCGCCAGTTCTCGACATAGGTTTTCGCGGCCGGCTCGAAACCCTGTTGCAGGCTTGCAAGCGCAAGATCGGCGGCTTCCTCGGGCGAAGCGCCAAAGCCGAGCGCCAGCAAGGCAACCGCCCTGCCGGCCGAAAAACCGATCTCGCCGGTCAGCGCGACATTGCCGTTTTCGGCTATATGAGAGGAAGGATCGAGCGCGCCGCTGTCGTGCAGTTGGTGCCAGCCGTCGGAGAAGCCGACATAGCCGGCCGAACAGGCGCCCCAGGGCAAAGAGGAGGCGAGTGCCAGCGACACGCCGCGTCCTGTGGCGAAGAGAAGGCGCTGTCCTTTGTGCTCGCCGATCCAGGCCGTGTTGCCCATGCCGGCGTTGACGAGATGCGGCGCAAGCAGCGCGTAAACGCGATAGTCAGCCGCCGAGCCATTGATCGCGCTGAAACGTACTTCTTGTAGCAACACAGGTCGTTTCGGATCCGTAATGGTCCGCTTCCCAATCTGATACGCGCCGTCGAAGGCGATATTGGTCAGCAGGTAGCCGGGGACGCCATCCTCGAAGGGTTCGAACGTATGGGCCGCATCGCGCTTCTCTTCGGAAAAATAACCGCCGGGGCCGGTGACGATCAGTCCCAGGTCGCGCGTGCAGGCGCTGTCGAGGCGCGGATAATAGATTTCGTTCAGGATGCCGTGGCTGGTGGTGAACCAGAGCGGGCTTTTTGCCGAAAGGGCGGTTCCGACGCCGCTCTTTGCGCTTGACGTCCAGCGCGCCGGAATTCCGGGCGCGCCTTTAGCAACCGTCGGCGTCACTGCCATGCATTGGCCTCCTGCCGCGTTCCTAGACCAGGAGTCGCCGTCTTTTCAATCGTCGCACCGCAAGTTGATCGAGCAGTGCCAATGCTTTGCAGTTGACAGCTTGCGGTTCCTCTGAGATTTGTCTGACAATAGATAAAAAACAGAGAATTCGCCTTTAGTAACAGCAACCTCGGGAGGAACCGACATGAAGAAACTGCTCGTATTGAGTGCATTCGCGGCGATGCTCGCCTCGGGCACCGCGCTTGCCGACACCAGCGGCAAGAAGATCGCCTTCTCCAACAACTATGCCGGCAATTCCTGGCGCCAGGCGATGCTCGACAGCTATGCGATCGTCACCAAGAAAGCAGTCGACGACAAGATCGTCGCCGCAGCCGATGTCTTCACCACCGCCGACAAGGAAGTGCCGACCCAGGCCGCCCAGGTGCAGAACCTGATCCTGCAGGGCTATGACGCCATCGTCATCAACGCCGCGTCGCCCGATGCGCTCAACGGCGCCATCAAGCAGGCCTGCGATGCCGGCATCGTGGTCGTCTCCTTCGACGGTATCGTGACCGAGCCTTGTGCCTATCGCGTCGTCGTCGACTTCAAGGATATGGGCAAGCAGGAAGTCGAGCAGATGGCCAAGTTCCAGCCCAAGGGCGGCAATCTGCTGGAAATCCGCGGTCTCGCCGGTACCTCAATCGACGAAGCCATCCATGCCGGCATCCTCGAAGGCGTCTCCGCCCATCCCGAGTTCAAGATCGTCGGTTCGGTGACGGGCGACTGGGACCAGACGACGGCGCAGAAGGCGGTGGCGACCATCCTGCCGTCGCTGCCGGATATCGTCGGCGTCGTCGATCAAGGCGGCGACGGCTATGGCGCCGCGCAAGCCTTCGCCGCCGCCGGCAAGCCGCGTCCGACCATCATTATGGGCAACCGCCAGGACGAACTGAAATGGTGGAAGGAGCAGAAGGAGAAGGACGGCTACAAGACCTGGTCGGCCTCGATCGCGCCCGGCGTGTCGACGCTGGCCTTCTGGGTCGCGCAGCAGGTACTCGACGGCCGCAAGGACATCCCGCACGACCTGCTGGTGCCCTATCTCGCCTTCACCCAGGACGATTTCGAGGCCGCGCTGCCGAAGATCAAGGAAGGCGGCGTCGCCACGCACGAATACACGCAGGAAGAGGCTATCGCGGCCATCAAGGCCAACATCAAGCAATAGCGGTGGGTACATTGCGGTCCGCATCGCCAACCGGGTACAGTTGAGGATGCTCCAGGCTATTGCGGATATCGTCAGGCTCAACGGCGCCGAAAAGCATTTCGGCGCCGTTCGGGCGCTTAACGGCGTCGACTTCCATGTCGGCGCCGGCGAATGCGTCGGGCTGGTCGGGCATAACGGCGCCGGCAAGTCGACGCTCATGCATATGGTAGCCGGCACGCTGCGGCCGGATGGCGGGCAGATCGCCGTGCGCGGCAATCAGGAGGCGAGCTATTCGGTGGCGCGGGCGCTCGAGCTCGGCATACGCTGCGTGTTCCAGGAGCTGTCGCTCTGCCCCAATCTCAGCGTCGCCGAAAACACCCGCATCAACCATCCCTCGCTTGCCGGCTTCAACTGGCGGCGCAGGGCCGCCGAGCTCATACGGGCCAAGCTCGACGAGATCTTCCCCGGCCACGGCATTTCGGCAGACGACATTGCCGGCGACCTTTCGATCGGACGGCGGCAGATGGTCGAAGTGGCGCGCGCCTTCACGCTGACCCGCGAGCCCCTGCATCTCGTCATCCTAGACGAGCCCACCTCGTCGCTCGATGCGCACACGGCGGGGCAATTGCTATCCTTCGTGCGCCGCTTCGTGGCGGCGGGCGGCAGCTGCATCCTGATCTCGCATGTGCTGGGCGAGGTGCTGCAGAATGCCGACCGCATCGTGGTGATGCGCGACGGCAAGGTGGTCGCGGCTGATGCCGCAAGCGCCTTCGATCGTGACAGGCTGGTCGCGGCCATGGGCGGCGCCGAGGGACATCAGAAGGCCGCTGCCGAAGCCCGGAAAACCGAGGCCGGCGCGCTCAGGGTTCGCGCTCGTCCGATCAGGCAGCAGGACGACAAGGAGCTTGTCGCCCGGACCGGCGAGATCATCGGCCTTGCTGGGCTTGCCGGCCATGGCCAGACGGACCTCTTGCTGTCGATCTTCTCGGCCGCCTCCCGCGCCAGGACCGGCATCGAGGTCACCGCGCCCGTGGCGCTGGTCGCCGGTGACCGCCAGTCGGACGGCATCTTTTCGCAATGGTCGATCGCGCAGAATATCGGCATCCGCTCGCTGGCGCGCCTGCGCAGCGGTCTGCTGATCTCGCCGCAGCGCGAGGCGGAGCTTGCCGAATTCTGGAAGAAGAAGATCGGCATCCGCACGCCGGACATGAACAACAACATCTATTCGCTGTCGGGGGGCAACCAGCAGAAGGCGCTGTTTGCCCGCGCGCTCGGCTCCGACGCAGAGATCGTGCTGATGGACGACCCCATGCGCGGCGTCGACATCGGCACCAAGCTCGAAGTCTACGACCTCGTGCGCGAGGAGGCCGCCAAGGGCCGCACCTTCCTCTGGTACACAACCGAGACCGAGGAGCTCGACAATTGCGACCACGTCTATGTCTTCAAGAACGGCCGGATCGTCGCCAATCTTGGACGCGACGAGCTGACGGAGGAAAAGATCATCCAGTCCTCGTTCGGCGATGCGGCCTGACATGACGGCGATCGCTCCCGGCACTGTTCCGAAAGCCTCGCCGCGCGGCAGCGCCGCCCGGGCACGCATGCTGCGCGGTCTTTTGCCGGCCTTGTCGCTGGCGCTGGTGCTGCTCGCCATCGCCTGGCTCAACCCGCGCGCCATCAGCTATTTCGGATTCAACCTGATGCTCAATTTGGCGATCCCGATCGCGCTGGCCACGATCGCGCAGATGTTCGTGATCGCCGGCAACGAGCTCGATCTGTCCATAGGAACGTTCGTCGGCTTCGTCGGCTGTGTCACCGCGACTTGGCTGAGAGACGCGCCGCTCATCGGCATTCTCGTGCTCATCGGCTCGATCGGCGTCTATGCATTGCTCGGCGCGCTGATCCACCTGCGCAATTTGCCTTCGATCGTGGTGACGCTCGGCATGAGCTTCGTCTGGCAGGGGCTTGCCATCCTCATCCTGCCCAAGCCCGGCGGCAAGGCGCCGGAATGGCTGCTGTCGATCATGTCCTTCAAGCCGCCTTACGTCCCGTTCCCGATCCTTGCCGCGCTGCTGATCGCCGCGGTCGTGCATTTCGGCCTGATGCGCACGTCCTATGGCGTCATCCTGCGCGGCTCGGGCGGCAACGCCGCGGCACTGCGGCGCGCCGGCTGGTCGCTGCTCAAGACCAAGATCGTGCTGTTCGCGCTGACCGGCCTGTTCGGTGTGCTTTCCGGCATGGCGCTGATCGGCATCACCACGTCGGCCGACGCCAACATAGGAAATGGCTACACGCTGCTCTCGATCGCCGGCGTCATCCTCGGCGGCGGGGAGTTCGTGGGCGGGCGCGTGTCGCCGATCGGCGCAGTCATCGGCGCGCTGACGCTGGCTTTAGCCGCCTCGCCGCTCTTGACCTTCATGCACATCCCGCCCGACTGGCAGGTCGCCGCCAATGGCGCGATCCTGATCATCGTGCTGGCGGCGCGGGTGCTGATCAGCCGCAGGGAGCGGTAAGCGATGACCTCAGTGCGGACGCTGCTTGAAAAGCCCTGGATCTGGTCCTTCGTCGGCGCGGTCGTCGTCTGGCTGGCAACGATTGCCTTCACCGGCGGCTACGGCGCCGGCGGCATGGTCACGGCGGCGCTTTCGCTCGCCGTCTTCACCGTCATAGTGGGCGTCGGCCAGATGTTCGTCATCACGCTGGGGCCCGGCAATGTCGACCTGTCGCTGCCGGCCAATATAGGGCTGGCAAGCGCGGTCGCCATGAAGGTGATGGGCGGCAGCGATTCCATGATCCTCGTCGGGCTGCTTGCCGCACTTGCCTGCGGCGCCGCGATCGGCGCCATCAACTATCTCTTGATCTGGGCGCTGCGCATCCCGCCGATCATCGCCACGTTGTCGGCGAGCTTCATTATCCAGTCGGTCGACATCAGCTACGGCCGCGGCCTGCAGATCAAGCCGCCGCCGGGCTTCGCCGATTTCACCAACTGGCAGGTGCTGGGCATTCCGGTGCTGGCGATGCTGACGGTGATCTTCACCATCGGCGCCGCGCTTGCGCTGCAGCGCATGATCTACGGCCGATCGGTGCTGGCGATCGGCCAGAACATCCGCGCCGCCTGGCTCGCCGGCGTGCATGTCGGCCGCATCCGCTTTCTCACCTACACGCTGTGCGGCGCGCTCGGCGGCATCGACGGAGCGCTGCTTGCCGGTTATTTCCGCGGCGCCAATGTCGATATCGGCAACGAATATCTGCTCGCCTCGATCGCGGTCGTGGTCATCGGCGGCACCTCGGTCGCCGGCGGCAAGGCCAATGTGCCCGGGGTCTGGGGCGCCGGCCTGTTCCTGGTGCTCCTGCTTACCATGCTCAATACCTTCGGCGTCAGCGCCGGCGTGCGGCTGCTGCTGACCGGGCTGATCATCGTCGGGGTGATCACGGCGGCGGGCGGTGAGAAGGCCGTTCGGTAGCCTTTATTTGGCTGCCTTGGCGCGCGCGATCGCGTCGACGATCATCTTCTTGGCGTATTTGGAATCGTGCCAGCCTTCGATCTTGACCCATTTGCCGGGTTCGAGATCCTTGTAGTGCTCGAAGAAGTGCTGCACCTGCTGGCGCGTGATCTCAGGCAGATGCGTGTATTCGGTGACGTTCTCGTAGCGCAGCGTCAGCTTGGGCGAGGGGACGGCGATCACCTTCTCGTCCTGGCCGGCATTGTCTTCCATGATCAAGACGCCGATCGGCCGCACATTGATGACGCAGCCCGGCACCAGCGCGCGGGTGTTGCAGACCAGAACGTCGATCGGATCGCCGTCGCCCGACAGCGTGTGCGGCACGAAGCCGTAATTGCCGGGATAGCGCATGGAGGTGTGCAGGAAACGGTCGACGAACAGGGTGCCGGCCTCTTTGTCCATCTCGTATTTGATCGGCTCGCCGCCGATCGGCACCTCGATGATGACGTTGACGTCCTCCGGCGGGTTCTTTCCGGTGGCTATCGCTTCGATACGCATGGTCTATCCCTCTCTCGATTCCAAGACCGATAGCGGGCGAAGCGTCATGGTGCAATGCGGCGAATAGCACTATACGCTGATGGAGGCGCACAGTTTGTGAGGGCGTGTAACCTAGGCGACTTTAGTCATTCCAGACGAAAGCCACTTTCTTGAGCGCCTTCTGCTCGAAGACCTCGACGCCTTCGGCGATATCGCGGCCGCCATTGCCGGCATAGAAGGCCAAGGCGTTGTGGTTATCCTCCAGCGCCCAGACCACGAGGCCGCGCAGGCCGTGGTCGGCGAGCCGGGCCTTGGCCGCCTTGAAGAGCCGGCTGCCGAGCCCGATGCCCTGATATTCCGGACGAAGATAGAGCTCGTAGATCTCACCCTGCTGCCTGAGCTCGCGGGCGCGGTTCTTGCCGATCGTGGCATAGCCGGCGACCGTTCCGCCGATCTCGACCACCAGCACCGTGGCGGCGCGGCGAATCGCGTTGGCCCACCAGTCGACGCCGCGACGGTTGATCATCGAGGTCAGCGTGCGATGCGGGATGATGCCCGAATAGGCGCCGCGCCAAGCCTGCTGGTGCACCTCGGCGATGGCGCTCGCGTCGCGCGGTTCTGCCTTTCGGATGTCGATCGTCAGCGTGTTCATGGTTGGTTAACCATAAACCCGCCTCGCCCGATTGCAAAGAGTCCCCCAACACGCCTCCTCGCTTTCGCACAGGCGAAAGGCGGGTGCGCCGACGAGGCGTCTAGAGTCGGATGATTTCAGGTCGAATAGACCTGAAATCCGAATCCGTCTCTAAATCTAAGAGATAGAGCATGATGTCGCCCGAAAACGCCTCACACTTTTCGGCATCATGCTCTAGTCAGATTTCGACGAGATGATCGTCGAGTTCGTTGGCGTCGCCTTCGGTGACCGGGAAATGCTCGGCGAGCACCGCGCCGACCGTGGCGATCGCCTTGACGAAGCCGTCGGCCAGCCGGTCATCGCCGGCATGTTTGGTCAGGTCGCCCACCACGCCGTCCCAGACATGCTGGCCGACCTTGGCATCGATGCCTGAGTCGGCGACGACCTCGGCATAGCGCTCGGCGATGGAGACGAAGATGAGCACGCCGGTGCGCGCCTGCGTGCGGTGGACGTTGCGGGCCAGGAACTGTTTCATCGCATTGGCATGCGCCGCCTGATAGCGCAGCCTTCTCGGCACGAAATGAATGCGCAAGGCGGGCAGGAACCAGAGCAAAACGAACACCGAGGCCAGCGCCAGCAATTGCGCCAGCACGAAATGCGGCAGCCGGATGGACAGCCACCAGGCCTCCAGCCCATAGCCGACGGCCAGGCTGGCGATGAACAGGCCGATCGTCGCGGTGAAAGCGGCGGGAAAGAAGTAGCCGTCGCTGGCCCGAGCGACGACGCAGTAGATCTCGCCGTCGGTCTTCAACTCGGCCGTCCGGATCGCCTCGGCGATGCGGTCATGGTCCTCGGCGCTGATCGGTCGTGTTGCCATGGTGCCTCACCAGCTTCCCGAAGAGCCGCCGCCGCCCGACGAGCCGCCACCGCCGGAAAATCCGCCACCGCCACCTCCGGAGGACCAGCCACCGCCGCCTGACGACCAGCCCCCGCCACCGGACGACCAGCCGCCGGAGGAAGAGCGCCGGTTCTGATCGAAGGTCATGCCGAGCCAGCGATAGCGGCCGGGTCCGATCTTCTGGCCGAAAATCGGCGGTAGGATCGTCATCGCGATGCCGCCGAAGAAGATCAGCGCCCAGATGCTGATGAAGATGGCGAAGAACAGATCGTCGGAATTGAACGGCGCCTGCTCGTTGCGCTTGCCGCGCGCCTCGAGTTCCTCGGGATTGCCTTCCAGCACCATGATCATGTCGTCGACGGCCTTGGTGATGCCGCCGGAGAAGTCGCCGGCGCGGAAGGCCGGCACCATGTCGTTCTCGATGATCAGCTTGGTGTGCAGGTCGGTCAGCGTGCCTTCCAGCCCGTAGCCGACCTCGATGCGCATCTTGCGGTCGTTGGGCGCCACCAGCAGCAGCACGCCGTTGTTTTCCTTGGCCTGGCCGAGCTTCCAGAAGCGGAACAGCCGGTTGGCATAGGGCTCGATCTCCTCGCCGCCGAGGCTGGATATGGTGGCGACGACGATCTGGTCCGAGCCCTTGGTCTCGAAGGCCGCGAGCTTCTGCGTCAGCGCCGCGCGCGTGCCGGCATCTATGATCCCGGCATTGTCGACGACGCGGCCGGTGAGGGCCGGAAGATCGGCGGCCAGGGCAGCGAGGGGGAGGAGGAAAATCGAGAAAAGCAGGCCAAGAAATGCGGGGTATGCGTTCTGTCGCGCCCCCCTCTGTCCTGCCGGACATCTCCCCCTCTTGGGGGGAGATTGGACGTCACGCCGGCCTTCGCCAATCTTCAGCGTCGAAGAGAGGGCGGGGTTGTCGAAACTGCCAATCTCCCCCCTTGAGGGGGAGATGTCCGGCAGGACAGAGAGGGGTATCAACACGCCAGCGGTCCGTCTTTTCGCAGAATTACATTCCGACGACCGTCGAGCCGCTCACCCGCCCTGCTTGGTGGTGCTCGTGCCGAAATCGACCTTCGGCACCTGCATCTTGTCCTCCTCGACGGTGAAGTTGGCGAAGGGCTGATTGCCGCGGAACCAGAAGGTCGCCCACAGCACGGACGGGAAGGTCTTCAGCGTCAGATTATAGTCCCTGACCGCCTGGATGTAGTCGCGCCGCGCGACAGCGATACGGTTCTCGGTGCCCTCGAGCTGCGCCTGCAGCGCGAGGAAATTCTGGTTGGCCTTGAGGTCGGGATAGGCTTCCGACACGGCGATCAGCCGCGACAGCGCGCTGGTCAGGCCGGCCTGGGCATCCTGGAACTTCTTCAGCGCTTCGGGATCCTTGAGCGTATCCGGCGTCACGGTGATCTGCGTCGCCTTGGCGCGCGCCTGGACGACCGCGTCGAGCGTATCCTTTTCATGCGAGGCATAGCCCTTCACCGTCTCGACTAGGTTCGGGATCAGGTCGGAACGACGCTGATACTGGTTGAGCACCTCGCTCCAGGCCGCATGAGCGTTCTCTTCCGCAGTCGGGATGGTGTTGTAGCCGCAGCCGGCAAGCAGCGGCAGCACGAAAGCCATCATCAGGAAGGCGGCAAGGCTGCGGAACGGGGAGGCTGGTGAGAGGCGCTCGGTAGTCATGATTGGTCCCTCGACAGAAGTTGCGCGCGAAGCATTACCACAATCCACGCGTAAGAAAATGTCCGGCCGATGACGCCTGCTCCGGTTCGGGCGCGAGCCACTGTGAATAGTCGAGCGAACAGGATTTCATCTTCTTGTTTGACGCAGTTCCGGCCGGAAGGCTGCGGCGAAGTCGCCGAGCCTAAACGCTTCGCACTTTTCCTGGAATTGCTCTAAGCTCCGGGCAGGAAAGGGCAATTGCCATGGCTGAGCGCCGGGACGACGAGACCGAGTCGCGCCGCATCCTCGAACGCGTGGCGCGCGAGACGGCGCCGGGCGGCGCCTCGTTCATCGTCCGCACGGCGAAGGACGCGCGCGACCATGTCACCGCCGCCGACGCCGACCGCGCCGATCCTATCGAATATTGGGGAACCCGCATTGGCCGAACGCTCGGCGTCATGATCGCCATTGGGCTATTGGTCTGGCTGGTGTATGCCGTCACGCGTGGCGGCTAGGAACCGATTTCCATGAGTGCAGAAAAAAACGACGCGCCGCGCGCGGTCATCGTCATCTCCAGCCATGTCGCCCGCGGCTCGGTCGGCAACCGCGCGGCGGTGTTTGCGCTGGAGACGCTGGGTTTCCCGGTCTGGGCGGTGCCCACCGTCATCCTGCCCTGGCATCCGGGGCACAGCCGCGCAACCCGCATCGTGCCGCCGCTCGATCAGTTCAAGGCACTGATGTCCGATCTCGAGCGGGCACCCTGGCTGGGCGAGGTGCGGGCCGTGCTGTCGGGCTATCTCGGCGAGGCCGGCCAGGCAGAGGCGGTCGCCTCGCTGGTCGCCGCCGTCAAGGAAAAGACGCCGAACGCGCTTTACGTCTGCGATCCGGTGATGGGCGATTCCGGCGGGCTCTACGTGCCCGAGCCGACGGCCGTCGCCATGCGCGACAAATTGATGCCGATCGCAGATATCGCCACTCCCAACCGCTATGAGCTGGAATGGATGGCGGGTGCGCCGCTGCCCGACATCAAGGCGGTTACGGCGGCCGCACTTCATGCCGGGCCGTCGACCATGCTGGTGACCTCGGCGCCCGCGATGATGATGGGCGGTACCGGCAATTTCCTGCTCGACGGCAGCCAGGCGCTGCTTGCCGAGCACCGCGTGATCGAGAAGCCGCCGAACGGGCTGGGCGACCTGACGGCCGCGGTCTATCTGGCGCGTGTTCTCTCCGGCCAGCCGCCGGTCAAGGCGCTGCAATCGACAACCGCCGCCGTCTACGAGATCCTCGCCCGTACCGCGAAGCGCGGCGGCGACGAGCTGCAGCTCGAAACCGACGCGCAGAGTCTTTCGCACCCCATGGCCATGGTGCAGCTGCGCCATCTCCTGCATCCCGGGCGGGACAAGCGGGCGTGAGGCCTGACGGCGGGCTGGCGGGCGTCGACGGCTGCAAGGCCGGCTGGATCGCCGTCCATCGCGAAGCGGGCGCCGCGCCGTCGGTCTCGGTCTTTCCGAGCTTCCAGACGCTGCTTGACGCGCTGCCGAATGCCACCATCGCCGTCGACATGCCGATCGGCCTGCCGGATTTTTCGCGCAAGGGCGGCCGCGGGCCGGAAGCGCTGGTGCGGCCGCTGCTCGGGGCGCGGCAGTCGAGCGTGTTCGCCATCCCCTCGCGGGCGGCGCTCTATGCCGACACCAGCGACTTCACCACCATCGAAACCTGGTATGCGGCGCATCGAAGGGCAAGCGCGGTGGCGATGGGGACCTCCGACCCGCCGCGCGGCGTTTCCATCCAGGCTTTCGGCATTTTTTCGAAGATCCGCGAGATCGACGCTTTGCTGATCGCGCGCCCCGATTTGCGCGGCCGAGTCTATGAATCTCATCCCGAAGTCGCGTTCTGCCGACTGAATGGCGGCACGGCGATGGCGCTGCCGAAGAAGATCAAGGGAGCGGTCAACCCGGCCGGGATGGAGGAGCGCAAGGCGCTGCTTTGCCGACATGGCTACGAAAAAGCCTTCCTCGATCAGGCACTGCCACGGGGCGCGGCGAGCGACGACTTCCTCGACGCGGCGGCGATGATGCTGATTGCCGGGCGTATCGCCGGCGGCGAGGCGCGGCCTTCGCCTGATCCGCCGCTGGCGGATCGTTTCGGCATCCCGATCGCCATCTGGGCCTGACGTGATTTTGGCGCCTGATGCATGGCTTTGTCGGGAGCGCCGACAATTCTGCATTGCTCACGCCGGGCTTTTGCCGCTACAGGCATTCTGATCGCCACGATCTTGCCGCCTCAAATCCGGAAAGGCTTCAGCCGCCAATGCCGCATCTGCCCGAGCATCTGATCACCGGCTACCGCAACTTCATGAATGGCCGCTACCCGGCCGAGAGCGGGCGTTACCGCTCGCTGGCGCGCGAGGGCCAGGCGCCCGAGACGATGATCGTCGCGTGCTGCGATTCGCGCTCGGCGCCGGAAGCGATCTTCGATGCCGGCCCCGGCGAGCTCTTCGTGCTGCGCAATGTCGCCAATCTGGTGCCGCCCTATGAGCCGGACGGCGAATATCACTCGACATCGGCCGCGCTCGAATTCGCCGTGCAGAGCCTGAAGGTGAGGAACATCGTGGTGATGGGCCACGGCCGCTGCGGCGGCATCCGTGCCGCGCTCGACACCAATTCCTCGCCGCTGTCGCCCGGCGACTTCATCGGCAAATGGATGAGCCTGATCGCGCCGGCTGCCGAGACCGTGGCCTCCAGTACCATGATGACGGCGACCGAGCGTCAGACGGCGCTGGAGCGTATTTCAGTCCGCTATTCGATCGCCAATCTCAGGACCTTTCCCTGCGTCTCGATCCTCGAAGGCAAGGGCAAGCTCTCGCTCTACGGCGCATGGTTCGACATCTCGACCGGGGAGCTGTGGGTGATGAACAAGGAAACCGGCGATTTCGAGCGGCCCGAGCTGTAAGGGAGGGGTGATGCAGCGAAGCTGGTGGAGGATACTTCTCGCGGCGGTGTTGCTGTTATCCGTGACCGTCCGCGCCAGTGCCGATGACGGCGCCATCATCGACCGCTGGTACTCGGCGCTGCTGGTCGCCGACCGTACAGAATTGTCCGACCTGCTTTCCGACGATGTGCGCATGAAGCTCGAGGACATGGGCATCGTGCAGACCAAGCAGGATTTCATCGCCTCGATCGATGAATGGCAGAGCGCGGTGGCGGGCGCCGCCATTCGCCACCGCATCGAGAAGAGCGACAACGGCGAGACCACGGTGCTCGCCTGTTACGACTTCCCCAGCAACGACACGCTGATGCGCGAGACCTTCACCGTGTCAGGCGGGCGGATCGTGGCCAGCACCCAGACGGCGGTGGCGCAGGACTGCAGCGCCTATTGAGGCGAAGCCCGAGTTGCGCGTCGCGCGGCACCGCCCTACATCCAGAACCGCCCTCCGCCTATCGAAACTCCCCGATTGGATCTGTCCATGTCAAAAACCGTCGACCTCGCCGCCCATCCGCTGACCGTCTGGCAAGGGCCGCTCGGCCTGCCGGACTTCTCGCGCATCGGCGACAATGATTTCGGGCCGGTCTTCGACGCGGCGCTGGCAGCGCATCAGGCCGAGATCGACGCGATCGCCGGCAGCAGCGAGGCGCCGACCGTCGAGAACACACTTGCCGAGCTCGAGCTTGCCGGTGAAGCGCTCGACCATGTCTCGTCGATCTTCTGGTGCCGCGCCGGCGCTCATACCAACGACACGATCCAGGCGATGGAGCGCGAGGTTTCGCCAAAGATGTCCAGGCATTTCTCGGCGATCTCGATGAACGAAAAACTGTTTGCCCGCATTGACGACCTCTATCAGCGCCGCGACAGCCTGCATCTCGATCCCGAAACGCTGCGCGTCCTGGAAAAGACCTGGAAGGGCTTTGTCCGCTCGGGCGCCAAACTGGACGCCGAGGGCAAGAAGCGGCTCGCGGCCATCAATGAGGAACTTTCCTCGCTCGGCACCAAATTCGGTCAGAACGTGCTGGCCGACGAGCGCGACTGGGCGCTGTTCCTCGGCGAGGCCGACCTTGCCGGCCTGCCGGACTTTTTGAAGAGCGCGATGGCGGAAGCGGCCGAGATGCGCGGCCAGAAGGGCCGGTACGCGGTGACGCTGTCGCGCTCGATCTACGAGCCGTTCTCGACCTTCTCGGAGCGCCGCGACCTGCGCGAGATCGCGTTCAAAGCCTTCATCATGCGCGGCCAGAATGGCGGCGCCTCCGACAACACCGATGTTGTGCGCGACATGCTGAAGCTGCGCGGCGAGAAAGCGAAGCTGCTGGGCTACGGCTCCTTCGCGGCGCTGAAGCTTGACGACACGATGGCGAAGACGCCGAAGGCCGTGCACGAGCTGCTCGATCCTGTGTGGGAGAAAGCCCTGGAAAAAGCGGCCGCCGACCAGAAGGAGCTGGAGCGGCTGGCCGCGGAAGCGGGCAGCAACGAGAAGTTCGCGGCCTGGGACTGGCGCTTCTACCAGGAGAAGCTGCGCGCCGAGAAATTCGCCTTCGACGAAGCGGAGCTGAAGCCTTACCTGCAGCTCGAACGCGTCATCGAAGCCTGCTTCGATGTGGCGACACGCCTGTTCGGTATCACTTTCGAGGAAAAGAAGGGCATAACAGCCTGGCATCCCGACGCGCGCGTCTTCGTGGTGAAGAATGCCGACGGCAGCGAGCGCGGCCTGTTTCTCGCCGATTATTTCGCGCGGCCCTCAAAACGCTCCGGCGCCTGGATGAGCGCGCTTCGGTCCGGTTACAAGCTTGGCGACGGCGCCAAGCCGGTGATCTACAACATCATGAATTTCGCCAAGCCGCCGGCCGGCGAGGCGGCACTTTTGTCGGTCGATGAGGCGAAGACGTTGTTCCACGAGTTCGGCCACGCGCTGCACGGCATGCTGACCGACGTCACCTGGCCGTCGGTTTCGGGCACTTCCGTCAGCCGCGATTTCGTCGAACTGCCCTCGCAGCTTTACGAGCATTGGCTGACGGTGCCGGCGGTGCTGGAAAAGCATGCGCTGCACGTCAAGACCGGCAAGCCGATGCCGAAGGCGCTGCTCGACAAGATGCTCGCCGCCCGCACCTTCGGCGCCGGTTTCGCCACGGTCGAGTTCACCGCCTCGGCGCTGATCGACATGGCATATCATGCGCGACCTGACGCGCCCGCCGAGCCGCTTCGATACGAGGCTGAAACGCTGGAAAAGCTGCGTATGCCCGACACGATCGCGATGCGCCACCGCACCCCGCATTTCGGCCATATCTTCGCCGGCGACGGTTATTCAGCAGGCTATTATTCCTATATGTGGTCGGAAGTGCTCGACGCCGACGCCTTCTCGGCTTTCGAAGAGACGGGCGATGCCTTCAATCCGGAACTCGCCGAGCGGCTTCGGAAGAACATCTATGCCGCCGGCGGCTCAAAGGACCCGGAGGAGCTTTATACGGCGTTCCGCGGCAAGATGCCGTCGCCTGAGGCGATGATGGTGAAGCGAGGATTGGTATAGTGCTGGTAATCTCCCCCCTTGAGGGGGAGATGTCGCCGAAGGCGACAGAGGGGGTCGCCTCAACCGCCGCGACGCTCCAGGGCGACGCAGGGGATTGTTGGCGCTTCACGCGCGGCGACCCCCTCTGGCCGCTTCGCGGCCATCTCCCCCTCAACGGCATATGCGCTAAGATAGCTTTGGCATGGCTTGAAATTTGCGCTTTCGAGGTGGCTCGCGCCAACGATGTCGCAA
>NZ_JAIUHG010000040.1 GCF_020164955.1 Mesorhizobium sp. CA8 | reverse complement strand
GGATAGGTGCGCCTGCAATCCGGCCTGAGGCCACACCGCCACCCTCAATTCCACCCCAAAAGCCAAAACGGAGCGAGGCCTCGCGACCAAATCGCTCCGCGAGCCTGTCCTCGCTAACTGCGCAACAGGCCCCTTGTGGGAGAAGGTGGCCGCGAAGCGGCCGGATGAGGGGTGCTCCAGCTTGGTACTAGCATCCGATCGACAGCCGGGTGCATTGCTGCCGCACTGTTCGGCGTCTCATTTCGCTGGAACACCCCTCATCCGTCTCGGCGCTGCGCGCCGATCCACCTTCTCCCACACGGGGAGAAGGCAGGGTGCCTCTTCCTGCGACGCCTTCCCCCGATTGCCCCAGACCCATCTCCGGTCTATTTAAGTCGGCATGAGTGACACCACCTCACGCCTTGCCGGCTGGACCGATCTCGCCAACCCGACGCGCTTCGTCGGGCTGGCCGATAAGGTCATTCCGTGGCTCGCCGCAGTCGCAGCGATCCTGCTTGGCGTTGGCCTCTATATGAGCTTCACCGCGCCGGAGGATTTCCAGCAGGGCATCACGGTGCGCATCATGTATATCCACGTGCCTTTCGCCTGGCTCGCCATGATGTGCTACACGATCATGGCGATCTCGGCGCTGGGCACGCTGGTCTGGCGTCATCCGCTGGCCGACGTCGCCCTGAAAGCGGCGGCCCCGATCGGCGCCACCTTCACCGCGCTGGCGCTGATCACCGGTTCGATCTGGGGCAAGCCGATGTGGGGCACCTGGTGGGTGTGGGACGCGCGGCTGACCTCGGTCTTCGTGCTCTTCCTGATGTATCTCGGCATCATCGCGCTGACGCGTGCGCTGGACGATGCCGGCCGCGCCGCCTGGGCCGCCGCCATCATCACGCTGGTCGGCTTCATCAACATCCCGATCATCAAATTCTCGGTCGACTGGTGGAACACGTTGCACCAGCCGGCCTCGGTCTTCCGCCTCGGCGGCCCGACCATCGACCCTTCGATGCTGTGGCCATTGGCCGTAATGGCGCTCGGCTTCACGGTGCTGTTCTTCGCCCTGCACCTGATGGCCATGCGCACGGAGATTTTCAGGCGGCGCGTGACCGCTATGCGCAGAGTTGCCGCGAGGCAGGCCGAGCGACAGTAGGGCTCACCCCATTCGTCCGCGCGCCGCCACCGGCAGCGTTTCCAGCACCTTGTCACCGTCGACCAGATGCACCTGGTCGAACAAATTCGTCACCACGCAGCAATGATCGGGAACGACGCGCACGCGGTCGCCGATGCGCAGCTTGGCGCCGTCGGAGAGCGTGACGGTGCCGTGCTCTTCGCTCAAGCCGGTGACGCGGGCGCCCGGCACGCCGAGCAGCTCGCCGAATTCCGGCAGGCCGAGCGTATCGGAGGACAGCGCCTTGCTGCCGCTGTCGAGGATGGCGCGGATTGGCGTAGGATGACTGACCACGGTTGCCAGCACGGTCAGCGCGCAGTCATCCAGCGTGCCGACGCCTTTGGCGACCTGGTAGCGGTCGAGATAGATGTAGGTGCCGGGCCGGTATTCGGTGACGACGCTGTCCTCGCCGGAGCGCCACATGTCCGGCGTGCCGCCACTGGAGATGCGTTCGCATTCGAGCCCCGCCGCGGCAAGCGCGCCGCGCACGGTCTTCAGCCAGGCGTCAGCCTCGGCGGCGCGCCCGGCCGCCGGATAGGTCATCAACCCGCCGAAGGCGAGGCCGTTGGCCTGGTCGATCACTTTCCCCAGCGTCAGCGCTTCGTCGGCGCTCTGCACGCCGCAGCGGCCCATGCCGGTGTCGCACTCGACCAACACCTGCAGCGGATGGCCGGCGTCGGTGAAGGTGGCGGCAAGGCCCTCCAAAGTGTCACGGCTGTCCGCTGTCACCGATAGCGTGACGCGCACATGCAGCGCCTTCAGCCGCTCCAGCTTGGCGCGACCAAGGATGTTGTAAGGGAGAAAAATGTCGGTCAACCCGGCATCGGCCATCACCTCGGCCTCGCCGATCTTCTGGCAGGTAATGCCGACGGCGCCCGCCGCCACCTGCTTCTTCGCCCAGTAAGGCAGCTTGTGCGTCTTGATATGCGGGCGGAGCTTCAGACCGTGAGCGTCCGCATGGGTCTGCGCTTTCTTGATGTTCGCCTCGGCGCGGGCTGCATCGATGAGGATCGCCGGTGTGTCGAGGTCGTCTATGCTTGCCATGAGATCACCCGTCCGAGCATGTCTTCCGAGCGGCGATCCGCTGTGGGACAAAGACATTGCGTTAAAATAAATCAGCTGGGTTTATGGCCCCGAACGCGGCCCATGTCACGGGGCCAGACCCGTCGGTTTGCGTCGACAGAGGACCGGCATTGGGCTATTCGGAAGGACAGATTTCAGCAGGCGGCCGGAAGGAAGAGAACCCATGAAGCGCTCCAAGATCAACGACATCATCCGCGAAGCCGACGCCTTCATCCGCTCCTTCGGCTATATCATGCCGCCCTTCGCCTATTGGTCGCCGGAAGAGATGAAGGCGCACAAGGCCGATTCCGCGGCGATCTTCACCTCGCGTCTCGGCTGGGACATCACCGACTACGGCCAAGAGAAGTTCGACGAACTGGGCCTGTTCCTGTTCACCGTGCGCAACGGCCGTTACGAGGACATGAAGCTCGGCATGGGCATGCTCTATGCCGAGAAGATCATGATCTCGCGCAAGGACCAACTCTCGCCGATGCACCGCCACAACATCAAGGCCGAGGACATCATCAACCGCGGCGGCGGCAAGCTGGTGCTGGAACTGTTCATGCACGACCGCGACGGCGGCATCGACCCGAAAGCCGAGGTCTCGGTGCCGGTCGACGGCACCATCACCAGATTGCCGGCGGGCGGGCTGCTGAAGCTCGATCCGGGCCAGAGCGTGACGCTGCTGCCCGGCGTCTGGCACGCCTTCTGGGCCGAGGGCAAGGACGTGCTGATCGGCGAGGTCTCGACCGTCAATGACGACCTCACCGACAACGTCTTCCGCGACCCGATCGGCCGCTTCTCCAACATCGACGAGGATGTGGCGCCGCTGCACCTGCTGGTGTCGGATTACGAGAAGTGGGTGGGGTAGGAATGTCATTTCGTAGGCTGGCGCCGCCCCTCATCCGCCTGTCGGCACCTTCTCCCCGTATAGTGACGGGAGAAGGGGGATGGCCGCGATCTCATCGCCCCTGCAGCGTTTGAGATTGGTGAATCGCCCTCGACAGCGTCTTTCTCCCCGTCACTGTACGGGGAGAAATGCCCGGCAGGGCGATGAGGGGCAGCGCCGACGTTTTCTCAGCTATCGCCACGGGCCTACCGCGCGTACTTATCCGCCTTCCTATTCCCAAGCAGCAGCTTGCGCTCCAGATGCGCCCGGAGCTCGCCGTAATAGGCGGTGAGGAAAGCCTTTGAATCGATCGGCTCGACCCGGGCGCCGATCTTGCGGGCGATGGTCTCCGCCACCGCCTTCAGCGCGGAATGATCGTCGCGGCGCAGCACTTCCTCGAGCTTCTGCAATTCGGCGATGCCATAGGCGTCGAGCTGCGCGGGGCTGAACTGGAAGCGGTCCGCGACCAAGTCCTTGCGCAGCGACAGGTCCTCGAGCAGCGCCACTTTCGGCGCCTCGACCACCCAAGTGCCCGCAAGCAGATCGCCGATCCTGAGCCGGTCGCGGTTGAACAGCGGAAACAGCGAGAACAGCAACGCCCAGACCAGGCCGAAGACGGTCGTCAGCGTGTCGGCGACATCGGCGCTGGCGCGCGCGGCGAGGATCGACAGCGGCAGAAAAACTTCGATCTCGCGCATCAGATTGCGCGCGATGACCTGGTCGAGCGTAAGGCCGGCGCCGCTGCGCGACGCGACCCTGACGCCAACCATGCGCTTGCCCGGTGTGGCTGCCCGCCGTCCTGCTTCGAAAGCGATGAAATAGACGTTGCGCAGGAAGAAGATGAAGATGATCCAGACGATGAACAGCGGCTGCGCATCCTGGATGCCAAGCCCAGCAAGGCCGAACAGCGCGACGAGGCTTACCACGACCGCCGCGACGATGATGATCACCACGTCGAGCAGGAAGCCCGAAGCCCGGGTGCCGGCGTCGGCCAGCTTGACCCTGAGGTCGACGCCTTCCGGCGTGACCAGCGGGCGGATCAGCACTACCGGGTTCTTGACCTTCGCTGTCCTAACGGTCGCCATGCCCCACCATCCGGAACAGGTAGAAATAGCAGATCCACAAGGCCAGCATGCCGCCGCCGATCGAATAGCGGGCGAGGTCGCTGGTGATCGTCTGCCGGCCGATGCCTTCCAACAGTCCGGCGAAAAGCAGCATCACCGTGACGCCAATCATTGCGGTCGCCGCGACGCGTCCGGCTCGTGCTGCGGCAGCCATGCGGGTCAGCTCGCCGGGAAAGGCGATGCTGGTGCCGATGCGCATGCCGGCAGCTCCCGCGATGGCGATGGCGAACAGCTCCGTCGTGCCATGGATCGAAAGCCAGCCGCCGAGCTCGAAGCCTAGGCCCTTGGCGGCATAGATCTGGAAAATGGCGCCGAGCATGCAGCCATTCATCAGGATGATCAGCACGCTCGGCACGGCGAAGGCGAAGCCCAGCGCGAAGGCCAGCATCGAGACTTGTGTGTTGTGCGTGAAGAGATAGGCGGCGAACCCCGACAGGAAATGGTCGCCGCCGCCGTAAAGCACGCTGCGCAGCGCCTCGGCCGACGAATCCGGGTTGCGCCCGCCCGCCAGGCTCGGCGCGATGATGGCGTCGTACCAGCGCTTGTCTGCGGCGACCAGCCAATAGCCGGCGATCGCGCCGATCACCGTCAACCCGACCGATGTCCACACCTCGCGCCAAAGGTCGCGGATCGCCGCCGGCCAGTCCTGCAGGAAGAAGTCGCCGATGCGCGCCCTCAAAGATCGCCGCGCGCCATAGAGATAAAAATAGCCGCGCAGGCACAGCGCCTCGAGATAGGCGATCAACGCGCTGTCCAGCGAGGTCGCGCGCGCCACCGAAAGCGACGACAGCGCCGAGCGGTAGAGCAGCGGCAGCGACAGCAGCTCGTCTTCCGACAGCGCGCGCGGCGCGCGCCTCTCGACGCGCGCGAGCAGCGCCTCGAAGGCTTTCCAGTCGGCTTCCCGCTCCTGGCGGAAGCTTGCCAGTGACTGGCGAACCGCGTCGGTGCCGGCGGACAGCGTCATAGAAGGTTCTCCTCCTTGAGCTGGATATAGCGCTCGACCAGCGCCGGACCGAGCCGCTGGTGGTCGGCCTCGATGACATGCGCGCCAAGCAGCCTGAGCCTGCCGATCACCACTTGCCGCTGCCGCAGGAGGTCGCCGGCGGTGACCGAGCGGGCGACATCCTCGGGCGCAGCCGGCGCCATGTCGGCCAGCGTTTCGAGTTCCACATCCTTCATCAGCATGAACAGCACGAGATGCCGTTCGGTCAGCCGGCCTACGGTGCGCAGCATCAGTTCGGCGCTGATCGGATCGACGAAATCGGTGAAGACGATGACCAGCGATCGCCGGTCGAGCTTCGCCGACAGCGTGGTCAGCGCCAGCGTGAAGTTGGTCTCCTCGGTCGAATAGTCGATCTCGGCGGCGCGCTTCTGGATCATGGTGAAGCTCGGCGAGCCGCGCACCGCGCCGCTGGAGACGCGCGGCCTGGCATCGAAGGAAAACAGGCTGACGAGATCGCCGCCTTTTAGCGCGATGAAGGCCGACAGAAGCGCCGCCGTCACCGCGCGGTCGACCTTCGGCACGCCGTCGACCGGCTCGCACATCAGCCGGCCGCTATCGATGGCCAGAACGATGTTGTTGTTCTCTTCGATCCGGAACTCGCGCGCCAGTAGCTTGCCGTGGCGGGCGCTGCGCTTCCAGTCGATCATGCGCCGGCCCATGCCGGGCTGGTAATCCTTCAGCGACTCGAACTCGCGGCCCTGGCCGGCACGCTTCTGCGCATGGCCGTCGGCAAGGGCCGAGCGCTGCAAGAGCGTGATCGCCTCATCGCGCGCGCTGTTGACGTTGGGCAGCACCGCAACCTTGCGGTCGACCGGCAATATGACCTGGTTCCACACCAGTCCGAACGGTCCCTGCCAGCGCAGCCACAGCCGGTCGAAGCTGGCAATGCCGCGGCGGATCGCCTCGAAGTCGAGATCGAGCGTGCCGCCATTGGCCGGCAGCGCGCCGCCGGTGCCCGCGACCGGCTGCAGCCGCTGGTCGTGCCCGACACGCGCCTGCAGGCGCCTTAGCTTTGCCCCGACACCGGCCGCGATGTGCAACGTGAAGCGTCCGCCGATACCCACCTGCGGCGGCGCCGTCAGTGTGGCATCGAGTGAGGCCCGGCCTCGCCCCGCGGCAGCGTCCACCGCCAGGAAGGCGAGAAGCACGCAGATCCACAACAGGCCGAGATACCAGACATGCGGCAAAGCGAGCGCGATCAGGAAGGCGGGGATTGCCCCCGCCGCCGCTGCCCAGACGGCTCGCCCGCTCGGATAGATCAACGCGGCGCTTCCGTATAATCGACGAGGTCGGAGACGATCTGTTCAACCAGCCGCCCGTCGATCTGCGCGGCCGGCGAAAGCACGACGCGGTGGCGCAGTGCCGGCACGGCCAAAGCCTTGACGTCGTCCGGGATGACGTAGTTGCGGCCGTCGAGCGCCGCCCTGGCGCGCGCGGCTCTCGCCAGCATGGCGCCCGCGCGCGGGCTGGCGCCGACCTCGAGGTCGGGGCTTTCGCGCGTGCCGCGCACAAGGGCCGCGATATAGCCGACGACATCGTCGACCAGCGTGACATCGCCGACCGTGGCGAGAGCAGCTTCCAGCGTCTTGCGGTCCGTCTGCGCCTCGATGCCGTATTGCTCGATATCGTGCGAGGCCGAGCCGCCGCCGTGATGCACGATGATGGCGCGCTCTTCTCTGAGATCCGGATAGCTCACCCGATGCTTGAACAGGAAGCGGTCGAGCTGCGCTTCGGGCAGCGGATAGACGCCCTGATGCTCGATCGGGTTCTGCGTCGCCACCACCATGAAATTCCGACCCAGCGGATGCGTGGTGCCGTCGAAGGTGACGGCGTGTTCCTGCATGGCCTCGAGCAGGGCGGCCTGGGTCTTTGGCGGCGTGCGGTTGATTTCGTCGGCGAGAAGCAAGTCGCAGAAGATCGGGCCGCGCGTTAGCGTGAACTGCCCGGTCTGGAAATTATAGATGTTGGCGCCGACGATATCGCCGGGCATCAGGTCGGGCGTGAACTGGATACGGCCATAGGCGACGCCGAGCGCCTGGGCGAAGCAGCGCGCCGTCATCGTCTTGGCGGTGCCAGGCGGGCCTTCGAGCAGGATATGCCCCCCGGCAAACAGCGCCGCCAGCATCAGGTCGACCGTGTCGCGCTGTCCGGTAATCGCTTTCGCGACTTCTTCCCTGATCGCGCTCGCCAGGGCCTTCACTTCATCGACGTTCACCGAGCCTCCTTGCCGTCCAGTCATGCAGCTTCTCTGCTGCTTCGTGCATTCCGGCCAAACTGTTGGAATCGTTAACTGCCTTGAACCGCGCGGTGAAGCCGTGCGCCTCGCCCTTGTCGCGGGAATCGAGCCAGCGGTCGAGCGCTTCGCCCTGCAGCCCGTGCGGTGCGCCAAACAGCGCGGCGGCGCGCTGGCGCATCAACGTTGCATAGCGGTCGCCGAGCCCCTGCAGCCGCCCGGCGCGCTTCAAAAGCGTCGCCGTGGTGTCGACCAGCGCCCGCTTGCCGAAGGCGATGGCGCGTCCCTCCGCGCGCGGTGGGCCGAAGCGGCCGAGCCCGTGCAGGAAGGCGAGCGCGGCCGCTACAAGCACCGACAGCGTCAGCGCCAGGAAAGGCGGTTCGACCAAGAGCTTGGCGAGATCGTAGTTACCGCCGATGCCGTGCAGCGTCAGGTCGAACCTGACGGCGCCCTTGGCGGGCTCCAGCATGGCGATCAGGTCGAGGGCGGCGATCGCCGTCTGTTCGTCCTTCAGCGCGAAGTTGTTGATGAAATCGGGGTCGGTGAGGATGTAGAAGGGTTCGTTGTCGAGTTCGGTCAGGATAGCCCTGCCGTCGCCCGCCGCGATCAGCGGATGGTCGTCCGCCACCCATTGCAGCTCGTCCGGCGCGGGTACCATGCGGCCGGCGACGTTGATTTGCGAGAGCGTGCTCTTTGCCTCGCCGAGCTTAGCCTTGGCGATGCGGCCGAGCCAATCGTTGACGACGCTATTGGGCAGCCGCTCTGCCTTAGCCTCCCAGCCGTCATGGCCGAACAACGGCAAGGTCTGCCACTTCGGCAGGACGAACAGCGTGTTCTTGCCGGAGCGCAACTTGATGAGGCGATCGAGCGCGGCCGTGTCGCTGCCCGGCGCGATGGTGACGACGAGCAGGAAAGTCGATGCCAGTGGGGAGGCAAGGTCCTTCTCGCCACGTTCCATCGGCGGCGCCTGTCCGTTGGTCAGCTTCAGCCATGCGACAAGCCCGGCATAGCCGGTGCCGCCTTTCGAAAGCGGCGTGGCGCCGCCTTGGGGCTGGCGAAAATCCGGCGCGTAGGTGGACAGAAGGAAAAATCCGGCCGCCGCCAGCAGGCTGGCGAAAATGCCCCAGAACAGGGTTTTGCGGCTGAACGGAGCCTCGGCTGTCTCGGCTGGTTGCGCGCTCATGCCCAGGCGTCCCGAAAGGCGAAACGCTCATAGGCGCCGCGCGCCTGCCGCCAGCCTTCGACCCCGACGGGTCGGCGGGCAAACAAGGCTGCCTCGACGATGCGCGCAATCTCGCTGAAGGCGGCGCGCGGTCGGGTGGGGATGGAGCTGGCGGCGGCGATGTCGCGCGCGGTCAGCGATGGCCGCAGGAAATCGGGCAGCCTGGTGGCAATGTCTGAGACGCTGCGGCGCAACAGAAGATGCACGGCCTCGTCATATTCGCCGCGCGCGGCGAGGGCATCGGCCTCGGAGAGCAGGACCTGGGCAGCCCCCGCGTCCGGGCGCCACTCTTCTTTCGCTTCGGTCTCTTCGCGTTTCCACCATGGCAGACGCCAGGCAAGGCCTTTCGCCTCGAGGAAAAGCAGAAAAGCAATGATCGCGACGCCGATGATTACCGCGCCCCAGAACAGATAGATCATATAGGGACCGAGCTTTGCCAAGCCATCCAGAAACGGCTTCAGCCACTCCGGCGGCTCGGGCCGCACGTAGGTCGGCAAGGCGAACTGGATCGAATCGTCGGCCAGCAGTTGCTTGTGCAACTGCGCCAGCCGTCCGGCCTCTTCCGTTCCTGCGGCTGTCACCCGCTCGTTCCCCCTGCAACCTGCGGTTCGGGCCGAGACTGGCAATACGCCATGACAATTGCAAGCGGGCCCAACCGCAAGTATCAATGTTGGTGGTTTATACTTTCCAATTTTTCGATTTGAATTAGCGGGGGATACAAAATGGCTTCCATAGCGAGCGGCCGCTCGGAGACATTCAGCATCGGCCGGGCTTTCAGCAATACTTTTTCGGTTATCGGTCGCAGCTTCGCTACGCTAGCGGCTATCCTCGGCCTTTTTTCAATGCTGCCTTCGCTGTTATATAATATCTGGAACCTGACGCAGGTTGCCAGGATGACAAGTAGTGGCGATATCGCCACCTTCGAAAGGTCCACCATAGGACATTACGGTGTTGTTTCACTAGTCGCTGGTCTGGTCCTTCTGGCGCTGGCTTTTCTCGCGCAAGCTGCGCTGGTGCGAGCCACAATCGAGGATCTGAACGGCAAGCGCCCGGCAATTGGCGACTGCATACACATCGCGCTGCGCAGTTTCTTTCCCACGCTTGGAACTGGCCTCGTAATCATTCTTGCATTGGTTTTGGCGGCGTTAGTGCTCGGTGTCGTCGCAATGATCATACCGATCGTTGGCGGAATTATCGCGCTTCTGGCCATGATTCCCATAGCAATGTGGTTGATCAGCATATCGGTCGCTGTGCCCGTCGTGGTCCAGGAAAGACCCGGTGTGTTCGCCGCGATTTCACGAAGCAGAACTCTGACGAAGGGGAGCCGCTGGCGGATATTCTTCCTGTTTCTGGTCATCGGCATAGCGGCAATGGCGCTTCAGGTGATTTTCACCTTGCTGTTCCAAGCCGCCGTGCTGAGTGGCGGAATTACCACCAGGGGGATCATCGTCGGCGCGGTCGGCAGCAGTCTACTGTCGACCATCTTCTCCGCGGTGATGTCGGTGGCTATCGCGGTCACCTATGTCGAGCTGCGCCGGGTCAAGGAAGGCACTAGTGTCGACGAACTGGCGGAGATCTTCTCGTAGAGCATCAGGACCGGCTTCAAGGCTTGGGCAATCCTGGCGCGGCCGGAAGATTCCGGCCGGGCTCTCGCTTCTTAGCAATTCAGTGCTGGCCTTGATTTTGAACCTGCGCCACGCCAAATCTAAGGTGTTCTTGTTGCGTTCTCTAGCTGGTCAGCGTCACAATAAACCGGACCTCGCGCGGGGCATTCATGGCAAGTCATTGGTGGGATATCGCGGCCATCATAATCGGCCCAATAGTCGCTGTAGCAATCACGCTTTGGTACCAGAACAAAGATCGACGGCATCAAAGTCGTTTTGACGTTTTCCGTTCATTGGCACTCTCGCGACGGCATGGCCTGTCAACGGAGTTCGTGAACGCCCTGAACTTAGTCCCAGTCCATTTTAATCGCGATGCAGAGGTGATGAAGAGGCGACGTGGTCTGATGGATCTCTTCAATGATCCACAATGGACAACTGATGACATCGCGACCCGGTCACGCATGCTGGATCGGAGGGACACCATGGTCGCCGAACTCATCCGGGAAGTCGGGAGAGCGGTAAACGTCACCATTGACGATATCGAGATTCTCAAGGGAGCATACGCTCCACAAAGCTGGGCCGATCAGGAAGAGGTGACTCAACGTGCTCGCCGCGCAGCTCTGGAGATATTGGAGGGGAGGCGATCTGTCCCCGTCCAGGTGATGGTGCCGCCCCAGCAACCATCACCGGCAATCGAAGGCAGTTAGTTCCGCTACCGATCGGTCGGCGTGCTCAACTGAGCACGCCGGCCCGGCCCATCCCCCAGCGGACTAGCTCTCCAGCCAGACTTTCTCAAAGTGCTGCTCAAGCGCCTGGTGCTGTTCGCAGCCCTGCACGCCCTTGCGATAGGTGCGGTAGACCGAGCGCCAATAGGGCTGGATGATGATGCCGGCATCGCGCAAATTGGTCTCGATCTTGGCCATGATCTCCTTGCGCTGGGCGGCGTCCGGCGTGGCCAGCGCCTTGTCGAGAAGCTCGTCGAATTCCTTGTTTGAATAGCCGCTTTCGTTCCAGGCGCCGCCCGATTTGTAGGCCAATGCCAGCACCTGCACGCCGAGCGGGCGGCCGAGCCATTCGGTGCAGGAATAGGGGAACTTGGCCCAGTCATTCCAGAACGTCGCGGCCGGCAGCACGGTGCGCTTGATCTTCAGGCCGGCCTCGCGGATTTGCGCCGCGATCGCGTCGGCGGTGCTCTTTTGCCATTCGACGTCGACCGAGATCAGCTCATATTCGTGGTCGGCCTTGCCGGATTCCGAAATCAGCTTCTTGGCCCGTTCGACATCGCGCTTGGCCGGGCCGATATCGGCGAATTCCGGATGCATGGGGCCGACATGGTGGTTGTCGGCGGACTTGCCGCGGCCGTCGAGCCCGAGCTTCAGCACGGCCGCATTGTCGACGGCAAACTGGGCGGCGCGGCGCACCTTGACGTCGTCATAGGGCGCGTTGGAGACATTGAAGCGCGCGACGATGGTCGAGCCGGTGGCGATCTCGGAATTCTGCAGGCCCATCTGCTCGGTCTGCGACACGGCATCCGACGCGGTTTCGTGGTCGGTGTCGATCTCGCCGGATTCGAAGGCCGACAGCATGGCGTTGGGATCGGAACCGTAGTCGACCCATTTGATGCCGTCGAGATAGAACTCGCCCTTCCACCAGAGCTTGTCCTTGCGCTTCACCTCGGCGCCCGTCTCGGCATCCCAACTGACCAGCTCGCAAGGGCCGGTGGTGATGGCCAAAGCCTTCTTCGGATCGGCATCGCCCTCATAGGAGCGGTGCATGATCAGCGCCGGATAGTCGGCCATGCCGGCGATCAGCGAGATGTCGGGCTTTGGCAGGTTGAGCTTGACGGTGTAGTCGTCGATCTTCTGGATGCCGCCGTCGACGGGTTTCTTGGTGTCGGCATTGACCAGCGCGCCCATGCGCGCCGCGACAGAATTGCCCGCGACCGAGGCATCGCACCAGCGGTTGAGGTTGTGGATCACGTCGTCGGCGTTGAAAGTGTCGCCGTTCGACCATGTGATGCCCTTGCGCACGTGAAGCGTGATCGTCTTGGCGTCGTCGCTGGTCTCCCAGCTTTCCAACAGCCAGGGCTCGAAAGAAAAGTCGGTTTTCCAGCGCACCAGATATTCGTTGCACTGGCGCGCGACATTCGACATCTCGACGCCGTCGAAGGTGCGCGGATCCTTGAAGCCCTTGACGTTCATCGCGACGCGCAGCACGCCGCCCTTTTTCGGCTCGGCGCCGCGGGCAGGCGAGGGAGCGATACCGCCCAGCGCCATGGCGCCGGCGGCGCTGACGCCGAAGCCGGCCATCAAAGCCAGATATTCGCGCCGGCTGATCGCGCCCTTCTTGAAATCGTCGGCGATCGGCTTGGCACGCGGGTGCAGTTTTCTGTCGGTCAGCATGAATTTCATCGTCGTTCCCTCTGTTGTTGGGCGCTCCGGGCCGCCGTGCGGGGGCGGATGCGTCCGCTGGAGCGCCGTTGTCTGCGAGGGAATGATAGGTCCGCTTTCCGCCGCGAAATGGTTGAGTTTCCGCAGTTCTTGTGCGCTGTTCCGCAGGGTAACCAAGCTTGGGTTCCTCGCCCCCGCCGAAGGCGGGGGGAGAGGTGGCCGCGAAGCGGACGGAGAGGGGCAGCCTTCGTAGGGCGCTCCCCTCTCCGTCTCGGCTTCGCCGAGCCAGCTCTCCCCACTTACGTGGGGCGAGGAACCTTGATCTTCCGGCGCCGCGATCCTTCACAGGCCATCTGCCCTGCAGGATCTCTCCCAACGCTCCTAAGGGAAAGATCAGCGCTTCGTCGCTGCGCCGAGCGCGTCAATATCGGCGACAATCCTCCGAAACGCCTCCGCCGCGCGCGGCACGGTCGTTCGAGCGCGCAGAAAGCTGTGCACCAGCCGCGGCTCCTCGCGCCACCACGACTGCCCGCCGGCGGCGAGGATGCGGTCACGGTAGACCTCACCGTCCGACGTCAGCGGATCGCATTCGGCGGTGACGATGATCGTCGGCGGCAGGTCGGAGAAATCGTGGTCTCGAAGCGGCGACAACGTTGGATCGTCCTGCGACTGTCCAGGCGCAGACCGAATGCGCCGACAGAACTCGATGTCGGCGAGCGTCAGCAGCGGCGCTTGGGCATGCTCGACATAAGAGCGCCCGGTCTCGTCGCCGCCCAGCTCCGGATAGATCAACATCTGGCCAACAGCGTGCCTTTCACGGCGCCGCGTCGCTTGCGCCACCGCGGCGGCGAGGTTGCCGCCGGCGCTTTCGCCGCAAAGCACGATCGGCAGCGTGCTGGTCGCCGCGACCCATTCGAACACGGCCAGCGCATCGTCGAAGGAGGCTGGATGCAGGTGCTCCGGGGCCAGCCGGTAGTCGGCCGAGACCACCTCGAAACCGGTGCTGGCGCAGATCTCGGCGCAGATGTCGTCGTGGCTGTCGAGGTCGCCAAGAACAAAACCGCCGCCGTGGTAATAGACGACGATCGCCGCCGCCGTCTTGTCCGCCATGCGGTAGTATCGGAACGGGATCGAATGCGCGGTCGTCGTTACGAGACCGTCGCTGGTCGTCACGCCTTCCGGATGACCTTGGTGAAACGCGACGCACATCCGATCATAGACCGCGCGCTGCTCTGTAATGGGCGCGGCGACGATCTCAGGCGGATACCAGCTGTTGATCTCGTCGATATAGTTCCACAAGTCCGGAACGAGCCGATCGGCATATTTGCCGCGGCTCGCCGGATCGGTCGGGGCGCTGGCCACTGCCGTCAGAGCTCGGCGTAGAGCTGCGCCGCGTTCTCGAAGGTGAAACGCAGCGGCACCGAACCCTCGACCTGCCACACCTCCACGGTGTCTCCCGCCATCAGCCGGCAGGCGTCGAGCGTGTTGGTGACGGCACCGCCATAGAGACGGTTGGCGAGGTTGAGGATGCCGGTCTGGTGCATGGCGGCACTGGCGCTGCCGCAGGCATCCTTGATCAAAAGCACGCGAAAACCGCGCGCCACCGCGTCCTTCACGGTGGCGTCGATGCAGGCCTCGGTCCAGACCCCGGCGATGACCAGCCATTCGATGCCGGAAGCCTTGAGCTTGTCGCCAAAATCGTTCTTGCCGAAGGCGCTGGCTTCCTGCTTGACCAGCATGGCTTCGCTATCTTGCGGCGCCACTTCATGGCAGATCGCGGTCAGCGGATCGTCCTTGTCGGAAAAGGCCGACTTGCCGCTTTCGTCGACCGGATGGAAAGGCCGCGCCTCGGCGAGATCGACGATATAGGCCCAGTGGTAGAGCGGCACGAAATTGCGCCGCGCCGCCTCCTGCAGGCGCCGCACATTGGCGAGGACGTCGGCAAAGCCCTCTACCAGATAGCGTTTGTCCTTGCGATGCTCCTCCTGGAGATCGATGAACACAGCGGCCACCGTGCCGCGCCGGATGGAAATGGTCGTTTTCATGCGGAATGTGCTGTCGGTGCGTCGGCGTTAATTGTCAAGAAACTCGTCTTCATACGGGAAGCGCGAAAGCAATTCCGTGCCGGTCTCGGTGATCAGGATCTCATCCTCCAGCTTGACGCCCTCTCGGCCGCCCTTCTCGCCGATATAGCTTTCCACACTCACCACCATGCCGGGCACGATGATGCCGTCGCGGCCATAGGTCTCGTAGTCCATCGCATGCGCGATGAAAGGCGTTTCGCCATGCATGCCGACGCCGTGCATGACCGAGGTGTAGCGCTGGTCGACGAAGTGGTCCGGGATCTTCCACGCCTTCTCGGCGATCTCGCGGAACGCCATGCCGGGCTTCACGATGCTGATATTGTGCTGCACCTGGTCGTGCGCCATGCGGTAGAGCGACTTCTGGTAGGGTGTCGGCTTGCCCGGACCGCAGCGAAAGGTGCGCGAGAAGTCGGAATAATAGCCGTAGCAGCCGATCGTATCGGTATCGAGCGCCAGCAACTCGCCCGGCCTGATCTTGCGCCCGCTCGCCTCGTTGAACCATGGATTGGTGCGCTGTCCCGAAGTGAGCAGCCGGGTCTCGATGAACTCGCCGCCTTGCCGGATCACCTCACCATACATTATGGCGAACAGCTCGTTCTCGGAAACGCCGGGCTTGATCGCCTCGCGCACGGCCGCCACTGCGGCCTCGGCGCCCGCCATCGAAGCCAGCAGGCATTTCACTTCCTCCGGCGTCTTCACCGCACGCACGGCGAGGATTTCGCCCTGGCAGTCCTTCACCTCGCAGCCGCGCTTTTCCAGCGCCAGCGCCTGCAGATGGCTGCAGCGGTCGAGCCCAAGCTTCATCGAGCCGCCGCCATGCTTCTTGAGCAACTCGGCGATCTCGTCGGCGAACGGCCCGGCGGTCTCGTCGTCACGGCCCGAGACGGAGGACCACACCAGCTTCGATGGCCGCGCCTCGTCGATCGTGTCGAGCACCATCGAGACATGATAGCTCTGCGGATATTCGAACAGCACGATGGGCCCCTCGGTGGGCACGAAGAAGTAGCGCGTCGAGTTGCGCAGGAAATAGCCGAACATGTTGCGCGAGCCGGTGGCGTAGCGCTGGTTGTAGGGATCGAACAAAACGACGCCGCCATAACCCGCCTCGCGCATCCAGGCGCACAGTTTCGCCAGTCGCCCCTTGCGCAGCGCGTCAGCGTCGATGAAGGACGGCTCGGTGTCGGACAGCCACATGCCGCCGGCGGGATCGGCCGCGGCTGGGTGGCGCATGCGGTCCTTGAAGTCCACATCCTCGGTGCTGTCGGGGTCGAATACGACGATGCTCATGCGCGGCCTCCTGTTGTGGAGAACATGATCTATACGCCACACAAAGTGTGTGCGGATTCCCGCAAATGTCGTGCCGGACGCCGCAAGTTTCGAATCGTCGTCAAGGTACAGCGTCGGCGGGACAGCACCCCCCTCTGGCCTGCCGGCCATCTCCCCCGCAAGGGGGGAGATCAGCAGTTCCGCCGACGGCGCTCCCCTGCAACGTCGGCGGTTAGCGAAAGCCGAAGCGACATCCAATCTCCCCCCTTGCGGGGGAGATGGCCGGCAGGACAGAGGGGGGTGTGAAGGAACTCGACGTGGGCCAATAAGCCCTAGTGCCTTCGCATCGCTTTCGGCGCGTGCCCATGCTCCTCACGAAACGCCCTTGCAAAGCTCGACATCGACGCAAAGCCGCAGGCCAGCGCCACATCGCGCACCATCAGCGTCGAATGCGCCAGCAGGTCGGCAGCCCGCTTAAGTCGCAGCCGCCGGTAATATCCATTGGGCGAGATATCCAGCTCGGCGCGAAAACTGCGCTCGAGCTTGTCGGGCGAGACGCCGAGCCGTTGCGCCAGCTCCGCCATGCCGAGCCTTTCCTCAACCGCATCTTCCATGATCGCGATGGCCGACAGCACCAGCTCGTTCTTAATGCCGGTGCGCAGCCTGAGCGGCATCAGCTTGCGGTCGACGCTCGACCGCAACGGCGAGTGCACGAACCATTCGGCGACACCCGCCGCGATCTCGGCGCCATAGTCTTGCGTGATAATTTCCAGCATCATGTCGAGGCTGCCGACGCCGCCGGCCGAGGTGAAGCGCTTGCGGTCGATCACGAAGAGATCGCGCCGAAGATCGATATCCGGAAAAGCCTCGGCGAAGGCGGCCTGGCTGGTCCAGTGCAAGGTGCAGGCATGGCCGTCGAGCAGGCCGGCGCGGGCGAGGAAGAATGCGGCGTCAGCGACAGCGCCGATATGCGCGCCGCCGCGCAGGCTTTTGCGGATCCAACTCATCGCTTCATCGGCCACGACATGATCGGCATCGCCACCGGAACACACGACGATGCGGTCGACCTTCGGCGCGTCGGCGGCCGAGAAGCCGGGCTGGATGACGACGCCGTTGGAGGCCTCGACCGTGCCTCGATCGGCGCCGACGATCACCCAACGGTAGCAGTCGCGCTTCGCAAGAATGTTGACGGCGCGTAAGGGTTCGATGACGGAAGAAAACGCCATCATCGGAAAGCCGGGAAAGACCAGCACCGCAAAGGTGAGGGGCGCTCCGCCCGTCGGTTTTTCCTGGCCGCGTGAACTCACGGCCGGCGGCCGTAGCGCGGCATCACGATATCGGCGGTAAGCGGAGCGAGTTCCATGCCGCTTGCCAGCTCCGGCTTAAGCCACATCATCTCCTCGATCTCGGCCGCCGGCACCGGCTCGCCGGTGATGGAGAGTTCGAACAGCTCGGCCTCGACGCAGGCGTCCGGCTCATTGGCGGCGGGCGCAGAAAACGAGCCGAGATGGCAGGCCGCGGCCGGATCGACGGCAACGCCCAACTCCTCCCGCAATTCGCGCGCAAGGGCGGCGGCAGGCAATTCACCCGGCTCGATCTTGCCGCCGGCCTGCATGAAGACGCTGGTGCCCCGCTTGCGTACCAGAAGCAGCCTGCCGCCGTCGTCGCGGATGACGGCGGCGGCGATGCGGATCGTCCTCGCCGTCGCTGTTCTGGAATGGCTGGAGGTCACGATAGACTGTTTCCCGGCGGCGGTTTTGGTGGCAAAGAGAGGTGAACTGTAGCTGGCCGTGCGGCCGGCTTGCAACGGAGACGACACGAATGTTCGCGGCAACGGCCATCGACACCAAGGACAAGCCGGCCTTCTACAAGGAGTTGGCGGTGCAATTGAAGGCTCTGCTGGAAGGCGAGGGCGATTCCGTCGCCAATGCCGCCAACACCGCGGCGCTGATCTACCAGATGGTGCCCGACCTCAACTGGGCCGGATTCTATTTCCTCGCCTCCGACGACGAGCTGGTGCTCGGGCCGTTCCAGGGCAAGCCCGCCTGCGTTCGTATCGCCGTCGGCAAGGGTGTCTGCGGCAAGGCCATCGAGCTCGACATGTCGATGCTGGTCAAGGACGTCAACGAATTTCCCGGCCATATCGCCTGCGATGCCGATTCGCGCTCGGAGCTGGTCGTGCTTCTGCGCGATGCCGAAGGCGCGTTCGGCGTGCTCGATCTCGACAGTCCGCTGCCCGGCCGCTTCGACAAGGAAGACCAGGCGGGCATCGAGAAACTCGCCGCGATCTATGTCGCGGCCTGTGAGTTCGAGGACGATGACGAGGACTGAGGTGAGGCCGGTCTCGGGCTACCTCAGACGAGCTTCACCAGTGTCAGGCTGAAGCCCGCGATGAAGATGAACGCCGAGAAGGCCAGCACCAGAGGCTGAAGACCGCGCGAGCGCAGCTGGGAAATATCGGCCTGAAGGCCCATGGCGGTGAGCCCCATGGTCAGCATGACCTGCGCGGCCGAAGCGATTGCGGTATGGATCTGGGCCGGGACCGCAATCAGGCTGTTCAGCGCCACGACCGCGACGAAGGCGACGACGAACCAGGGCATGGGCGGCTTGGCGCCGGAACCATCGCCGCTGCCGCGGCGTGCCATGACGCCGAGCGCGATCACCATCGGCGCCAGCAGGGCGACGCGCGTCAGCTTGGCGACGGTCGCCGTCTCGCCGGCAAGCGTTCCATTCTGGAAGCCTGCGCCGATCACCTGCGCCACCTCATGGATCGAGGCTCCCGCCCACAGGCCGAAGGCGTGCTGGTCCAGGCCGAAGACCGGCGCCAGCAGCGGAAAGCCGAGCATGGCGACGGTGCCGAACAGCGTGATCGCGGCAACCGCATAGGTGACGTCCTCGTCGCGCGCATCGGTGACGATGTTGGTGGCGACGATCGCCGAGGCGCCGCAGATCGAGGTGCCGGCGGCGATAAGCTGCGCGAGCTTGGCATCGACGCCGATCAGCTTGCCGAGCGTGACGGTGAAGAGGAAGGTGGCGCCAAGCGTGGCCGCGACGATGCCGACGCCGCCGAGGCCGATCCCCACCACCTGGCCGAGCGTGAGTTGGAAGCCGAGCAGCACGATGGCGAAGCGCAGCAGACGCTTTTGCGAAAAGGCGATGCCCGCCTTGGCATGGGCGGGCACGCCGAGCACGTTGGAATAGATCATGCCGGCGACGACAGCCAAGATCATCGGGCTGAACAAAGTGAGGCCGGAGAAACCGCGCGCCGAATAGGCGACGCTGGTGATCATCGCCACCAGCACCAGTCCCGGCACAACGCCGGTCGAGGCCCAAGCGATGGCGGGGCGCTCGCGTCCGGCATTGGCCGGGTTCAGGCTGTTTGGAAGATCGTTCGCGGTGACAGGCAGGAAAGACAATTCAATTCTCCAGACACGTTCGTCCCCGAAATGCCATTCCCGAACCAATCTTTCCAACGAATTATTATAGTTATAATGATTGATTTTTCCGAACGATTGGCGAGCCGGCAATGGGTTGGCCTGCCAGCGGGTTGGCCTAATGACCGACACCGGCCGAGCCTTGACGCTCGTCGGTTCCTCCTGCAGCTTGCCGCAATGTCAACCCTCGCGCCCGCCAATGCCAAGCGACGTCGCCTTCGCCGAGTGCCGAGCGGCAGGCTAGTTGCGCGACGATAAAGCCCGATAGGATAGATCCGGTTCGTTCGTTCCTGCCCGGCCCGCGACTTCAGCCGGCGGGGTTTTTCATATCTGGAGCCTTGCAATGACCATCGATTCTTCCATCCGGTTTCGGGCGGCCGAGGCGGCGGATGCCGCCGCCATCCGCGACTTCGTGCGCGCCGCCTATGCCAAATGGGTGCCGGTTATCGGCCGCGAGGCGCTGCCGATGCGCGCCGACTACGACAAGGCCGTCGCCGAGCATCCATTCGACCTCGCCATCGAGGACAAACGCATCGTCGGGCTGATCGAAACCATCGCGCATGACGATCACCTCTGGATCGAAAATGTCTGCGTCGCGCCGGAGGCGCAAGGCAAAGGGATCGGCCGGCTGTTGCTGGAGCGGGCAGAGGGCAAGGCGCGCGAGGCCGGGCGCCATGAGCTTCGCCTGCTGACCAACGGCGCCTTCGAAGCGAATGTGTCGCTCTACAAAAGACAGGGCTACTCGGTCGACCGGGAAGAGCCGTTCATGAACGGCACGACCGTTTATATGAGCAAGAGGATTGCCGGATGACCGGGAATCGGAGCGTGGCAATGGCTACCAGGATCAGGGCTCAATGGCCTGCGCAGTCGGTCGAGCAGGCCAACGACACGGTCTTCGGTCGCGCCAGGCGGCCGCCCGCATGCGCTCCGGCAATGTCTACATCAACTACCCGACCTGGGACGCGGGCCTGCCCTCCGGTGGCTACAAGCAGTCCGGCAACGGCCGTGAATATGCCGAATATGGTCTGGAGGATTTCCTCGAGATCAAGGGCATCGCTGGGTACGAGGCGGCGGAGCGGTTCACCGCGTTCTTTTTCTGAAAAACTAATCGACCAGGGACGGCCACTATACTCGAAGACTAATACAAGCGGAGGCATCGCCTGGTCGGGATGAGATGACGCGAACTTATTAGGCTTGGCTGATGCGATCAGGGCTGGCCGACTCCCTGTGTTTCTCGAACAATCGGAGCTTTGCCGGATATCCAAGCCGTATCGACGTTTGGCAGCCCCCGCATTTGAATGTAGCCACGGACTTGAACCAGGAGCCTTTCCGGATAATTGGATGCCGGCATCTTGGACATTCGAATCTGAGATCTGTCTCATTCAGGTTTTGAGGAATCGACATTTTGCCACACGCTCCCATTGCACCCACCGATAGCACGTTAAAGTAGCAATGTTTCAGTCCTGCGACCGCCAGACTACCGCGTTGTAACGAGAGTGACTCCTGGCGACGGAACTGCGATCACGGCCAAGCGTCGTGCTCGACCGACCGAGCATTTGGTTGCAAGGCGACCTTTCTGCGAAACACACCAGAAAGGATATTTGGTAAGGATTAATTCAACCCGGCCGAGTATGGTGAGGGTGGCGGCTCCAGCTGGGTGCGGGGGTGCGTTGGGCCAGAGCCGCCTGCACGGTCATTGTGTGGCATTAGACCGCGCTGTGTCAGAATAGGACAGCGCGGTCTACAATTAGTTAACGCTAATGAGATGCGGCGACTGCGATGCCCTAATGCACGCCGACTTGCCACTGATTCCGTTGAGGGGATGGCCTGCCTGCGCGCAAGCTGGGCGTGATCACCAGCGAGTTTCATTCTTTCCGAACTTCGAGCAATTGACCTAGCAACCCGAGGGTATAAGTCTTCCGGTAGAGTGCGGTGAAGCGCGAAAAAGCCCCGCCGGCGTGATGCCTGCGGGGCTTTTTCTGCGGATGGTCGATTAACGACGATCGCTTCCGCGGCCATCATGGTGGCCGCCGTTGTTGGCGCCCAGGCACATGGCATAGTAATCGTCATGGTTGCTGCACGAATTGAGGGCCGCCTGCTGAGCATAAGCCGAACCAGCAAAGCCGGCGACAGCAACAAGAGCGAGAATTGCATTGCAAACAATCTTGGACATTTCGATTTTTCCTCTGTTTAAATTCCGGTCGAGCCGGTCGATGGCGGTTTTCCTGCAGTTTGGTTTCGGTTTGATGGCGCTTGAGCGCAAATTTGTTTCGAAACGGCAACCGCAGTAGCCGAGCGGCCGGACGCCTCGCAAGCCATGGCGGCTCGTTTGCATGCAAATGTTTCAAAGGCTGTCCTTCTCGTTACGAGCCTTGCGCTTGCGTGCAATGCGGCGGAAACGATCGTCGGTCATCTAAGGCGCCATCATGAAGGCGGCGGGGATTGTCTCCGTCGCGACTTCGGCGAACCAGGGATGAAGTCTATGTCGATATTGAAGACATTGAACCGCATGGGCGCGGCCTTGAAATATGCGCAGGATGCCCGCAAGCCAACGCGGATGCGGAACGGCATGCCGTCCGACAATCAGCGGGATATTTGCTGGCCGGTGATGCCGACAACCAAGCATCTGTCCTCGAACATCTGGGGCGGGATCTGAGATAGCGATCGCCCCGGAAGCCCGATCGTCGAGCTGCGCATGGCAATTATCACCTCGCGAGTCGCAGGCAACGCGTCGTAGCCGCGCTTCTCGGCACCTCCCGAGCTCGCTGCGAGTGTGTCGAGGAGCGATTTACCCGCGCCCTGCCTCGATGATGCCGACCATCGCCCGGGTAAATTCGACCATGCTGTTTGCGGTGATCGCGGCATTGTCGGGGGATTGACCGATGTGCTCGGCTGCTCCGCAACAAGACCGGCGGATGCTGTCGTAATATGGATCTCTCTCATCGTCCGGCAGTGCCGCCAAACTCAGGGCGCGACGGTGGATCATGCGCAGTAGCTGCGCCAATGCTGTTTCGACACTCATGCGTTTTGCTCCGCATCGGTCGAGCGTCTCGGCACACCGAGTGCCGGATCGTCGATCGGGAGATGTCCCGATTCGAACAGGCTGCACTGTAGCTATTAACACATCGTTGATTGCTAATATATGAAGCGCATCGATCCGGCATCGGCCAAGCAGGAATGTTGGCGGTGGCTGCAACTATCGTGTGACTTCTCTCACGGTTCTGTGCTGCAGCGTTTGGTATGGGCTTGTGGACGAGGGGCATGTCGGCACAGCCTGCTCGGCCAGGAGGGATGATGCCCCTGTCAAACGACCTGCACGACAAGAACCTGATGTTTCAATGTCAGCGCTGCTCCAGGACGATCGTCAGGAAAGGCTCCTGGATCAAGAGCATCAAAATCTTCAGATGCGAAGGGTGCCGATCCGAGGTGCGGATGACATATGGGCACAAGCTGGCGATCTTCGAACGGCACCGGCACTTGGCCGTGAAGGGCTCAAAGTAGGCGGGTGAGAGCCGTTATGGGCTGGTAAATAGCGGATAGCACAGCGTCTCGCATTCCAATAACTGCCAGCGAATACGTAGAAAACTGGTGGGGGAACCTGGATTCGAACCAGGACTAACGGAGTCAGAGTCCGTGGGTTCTGCCGCCGTGAATTGATATTCATCAAACGAAATAAACGATCTACTGAAAGGGCAGGATGGCTTTCATGTCGTGCTGCCCCACTGGCCATTTCCGTTGAAGGGTTACAAGCACATATCCAGCGCCTCAAAGAGAGCCGCCCACATTCGGAGCGCGCATGACAGTGAAGACCATCGAGTCCTCTCTCTTAAGTTCGGCAAGCGCCGGAGAGCCCGATGGATCGGCGCTAGCACCGTTCCGCCCTTAACGACCGCACCATGCCAATTACAACCGGATCGTAGGGCACCTTTTCATCACGGCTGTAGTTGATCGTAAACAGCGCGGCACGGTCGGCGCATACTTTGATGGCCCGGACATACCTGATCTGGCCGTCTTTGATACCCGAATAGCTGGCCCATCTCGGCGTAAGGCGTCTATACGTCAATCTCCAACCCTCTTTTTCGTCCTGCATCATGCGGTGCTCGATCTCGGCTTCAAAACTGGCCGTGCCCAGCCGAGCGCCCCACACGGCCAAGAACGCCCGTCTTTCGCCTTCGAAAGCCGCGCCCTGATCCGAACGCTGCGACAGTGCGAAGCCGGGTGGAACATCGAATATGAAGCCAAATTCCTTGATCCCGAAATGCTGCCATGGCTTTGGCTGAACCAACGCGGTGGAGCACAGAATACAGGCAAAAGCCAAAACCATACGGGGCATAGCGCTACTCGTCCAAAGTGGTCGAGACTCTTGGCTAGAGTTCTCCAACGCCTCTCACGGCGCGGGCGAGGCCGGAGACCTCCCAACAAAGCGGCGCGGCCGATTCCACGCCCGGCATTCACCCAACTTGGTGGCTGATCGAACGTTCCATTAGCGATTGCTTGACTAAACCGCTGCCCGCTCCAGACTCCCTTTATGGCGAAGGGCGGCATGAACGTCGGCGACGAGGTCGCCATCACCGCGAAGGTGCGGGATCGCGTGACGGAGATTAGCGTCAGCGTGACGATCCCCTCCTACGACTTTCCCCACCCGATTATCGACCGGACGACAGAGATCACGCATGGCCAGGAGATCGAACTGGCCGGCGACGTCACCCATGTCGACGAAGGGAAGGTCGCGGTCAACCTGGGCATTCCCGTCACGGTCAACGCCGACACGGTAAGGCTGGCCACGCGCTACGTTCCGCCGAAGCGGAAGACGCCTCTGATGGACAAGGCGATATGACGAAGCTTTCGGAACTCGGCCCATTCGAACCTCACCTCAACGGAAAGATTTGCGAGCACGAAAGCGAGTATTTCTACCGCTGCCCCCGGTGCGGTCAGATGGTGGATGAGCGGGACGCGCGGCAGGTGGTCTGGCACTCTTTCTCGGAGCATCAGCGGCTGATCATCGATGGTGAGGCGCCTCACTTGCCATAAGCGACGAATTGTAGCTGGGCAGCCGAAGCGTGCAGGCCAAAAACTGGCAACCGACGGCTCGGGCTGGGGGGCGGGTGCGAGCTGTCGGTTACCGAGTGCGGGAGGCCATCGAATCAGAAAAATGCACCGATTGTGCCGGCACCGATGCTGGCGGGAACTCATGCTGTCTCGTTTCGAACGGGAAAAGCTGGCACTAGAGCAATTCCAGGAAAAGTGTGAGCGGTTTTCCGTCCGGAATTGCGTAAGAACAAGGAGATAGTGCGGTTCGCCGTTTCCGTGAAACGGTGAACCGCACTAGCCCTCCCACTGAAGATGTTGCCAGTTACCTTCCCGGCCGGTGGCTCGTCGGGTTTGAGGCTGTAGTTGGGGGCATAGCGGGCAAGGCGATTACGCTTGAGCGCAATGAACCTGCTCGCTGATTTCGTCGGAGATCACATGCGTATTTCTTCAGCGCGGACGCCGCTCCCGCGCTCGGCTGTGGAGCTGGTGGGATCGGGTGGTCAAAATTGTTGAACCGCCGAGGATGACCAACTTTTTCGCGGCGCAAAAACGCCACATGGACGATCCATCTATCTGTAACACTTAGAGAGTTCCAATGTTACTTAAGCCCTTGAAAATCCTCATAAAGAGGACTGGCTGGGGAACCTGGATTCGAACCAGGACTAACGGAGTCAGAGTCCGTGGGTCTACCGTTAACCTATTCCCCAGCAGGCGCGGGCTGGTGCCACGCGATGCAGGCGGGCTCATTTGCCGCGAGCGCTGCCTTGTAGCCGCCATCGGAAAATAGTCAAGCCCGCAGCTGAGATCAACCGCAGCCTTTTTTGAGCTTTTGTCCGATGCCGTCTTCCAGAACCGCTCCGCACTTTGGACGGCATGCATTGGCTCTGCGCCGGGCGTGGGGAAGGCTTCAGCTTTCGCCTTTGCTGTACTGCGAATGCTCGAAATAGAGCACCACGCCAAGGCCGATCAGCAGCGGAATGATGAGATAGAACAAGCGGAACACCAGAAGCGCGGCTAGCACGCCCACCGGATCCATGTCGGAAAGGCCGGTGAGGAAGACGACCTCGAACACGCCGAGCGCGCCTGGCGCATGCGACAGAAGCCCGATCGAGAACGACACCATGAACACGCCGAGCACGACGAAATAGCCGGGATTGCCGACTTCCGGCAGGGCAAAATAGATGATTGCAGCGGCTCCCAGCAGTTCGACCGGTCCGATCAGCAACTGTCGCGCCACGATCGGCAGCGCCGGGTAGTGGAGCTGGAAGCTGCCGATCGTCAATGGTCTTAGCTGCAGCCAGCTGCCGAAGGCGTAGGCGCCGATGAGGATAAGCATGGCGAGCCCCGCGGCGAATGCAGCGCCATGATGCGGCGCGCCGGTGAAGCGATCGATGATCTGCGGCTCGAACAGCAGAATGAGGCCGCCGAGGAAAACACTGGACAGGATGAAGGTGAACCAGCAGATCGCCACCAGCACGCCGACCTCCTGGCCGGTCAGCCCTCGCGTGGCATAGGCGCGATAGCGGATCACCGCGCCGGAAAACACAGAGCCACCGATATTGTGCGACACCGCGTAAGTGGTGAAGGAACACAGCGTGACGAACAGCCACGATACTTTTTTGCCGATATGCAGCAGCGCTATGTGGTCGTAGCCGGCGAGCGAGGCATAGGCGACGATCGCGCTCAGTGCTGCGAGCACCCAATCGCGCGGCGGGATGGCGTTAATGCCGGCCCAGACATCGTCGAGCGAAATGCCGCGCAGTTCGTGGATGAGCAGCCACAGCGAGAACGCCACGGCCGCGATGCCTATGAACGGCCAGAAATAGCGCCTCCAATTCATGGCGTCGTCATCATGCGCTGCAGCTCATTGACTTGATGTTGCCCAATCCTTCGAACCCGCATTTGAGACATGCCTGATTGAAGCCGGCTATTCAACCGGCAAGACATTGCCGCTACGCGATCCTGGCAAATGCGACGTTAGCGAAATTCGGCCTCGCGCTCTTGGTGATTGCGAACGGCGCTGCTACTCTGTTGCCAACTTGAAACAAATCGAGGTGCCTGCTGCGTCCGTTCCCGGTTCGCGCGGCGCCGGAAGGAACTGAAGTGGAAGACCACGATACCGGCGCGGGCGCGTCGGCAGTGGGCATGTCCGGGGCATCGCCGACGCAATCGGCGGGCCCGCACACGGCGCGATTCAGCCGCCACGCGGGCGCGCACCAAAGACATGCCAGCCAGCGACAGATTGGCCTAAGTCAGGCCGACCAGCATGGCGATCAACCGAAAGGCAAGACACGCAAGCGCCGCAAGCGCAAGCGCGGCCGCAAGGTGTTCGCGCGCGACGAGAACGGCGCTGTGCCGCCTGCCGCCACGGCGGCTAGCCAGCCTCGCAGCGGGCCTTCGCCGGTTGAGCCAAGGCTGGCGGCCCAGCAGCGTCCGCCGCAACAGGAATTGCCTGTCTTTGCCGCGCTCGACCTCGGCACCAACAATTGCCGGTTGCTGGTCGCTGTGCCCGGCCGCCACGGTCAATTCCGCGTCATCGACGCTTTCTCGCGCATTGTCAGGCTGGGCGAGGGGCTGACCGCTAGCGGCCGGCTGGGCCAGGCCGCGATGGACCGCGCGGTAGAGGCACTGAAGATCTGCGGCGAGAAGCTGCGCAACCGCAAGATCAGGAAAGCCAGGCTGATCGCCACCGAGGCCTGCCGTTCGGCCGCCAACGGTGTCGAGTTTTTAGATCGCGTCGAGCGCGAGGCCGGGCTGAAGCTGGAGATCATCGATCGCCAGACGGAGGCCCGCCTTGCCGTTTCCGGCTGCGGTTCGCTGGTCGAGCGCGACACCCAAGGCGTGGTGCTGTTCGACATTGGCGGCGGCTCGTCGGAAATCGCGCTGATCGACCTGACCGGACGGCGTTCGCCACGACTGGCCAACCACATTGTCTCCTGGACATCGCTGCCCGTCGGCGTCGTCTCGCTCGCCGAACGCTTCGGCGGCCGCACCGTGACGCGCGAGACCTTTGCCGCCATGGTCGACGATGTGGCCGCCCGGCTGAAGGCCTTCGACGGCCGCGACCGGCTCGCGCATGTGCTGGCCAGCCCCAACTTCCATCTGCTCGGCACTTCCGGCACGGTGACCACGCTCGCCGGCGTGCATCTCGATCTCGATCGCTACGACCGCCGCCGCGTCGACGGGCTGTGGATGGACCGCGACAGCGTCGATCGCATGATCGAGCGGCTGATCGGCTGGGATTTCCAGCAGCGCTGCGCCAACCCATGCATCGGCGCCGACCGCGCCGATCTCGTGCTCGCCGGCTGCGCCATCCTGGAAGCGATCCGCGGTGTCTGGCCGTCCGAGCGGTTGCGCGTCGCCGACCGCGGCCTGCGCGAGGGAATTTTGAGCGAGCTGATGGCCGATGACGGCGTCTGGCGCAACAATGGCGGGCGCCGCGCATGATCCCAAAAGGTGGGAGCCGGTTTTTGGAAAAGCTCATGCGCAGAAGAGAACGCCGATGAGCAAGAAACCCGAAAAGCCGGGCTCGGGAAGCATTCGCGTCCTCAAGACCAGGATCAAGAAGAAGAGCGGCTTGAAGGAATCCTCGCGCCGCTGGCTCGAGCGCCATATGAACGATCCCTATGTGCAGCGCTCCAAGGCCGACGGCTACCGCTCGCGCGCCGCCTACAAGCTGATCGAGATCGACGACAAGCATCGTCTGCTGAAGCCCGGCATGAAGGTCATCGACCTTGGCGCCGCGCCCGGCGGATGGTGCCAGGTGGCAGCCGCGCGGACGAAGTCGACGGCGGAAAATCCGCATGTCGTCGGCATCGACTATCTCGAAATGGATGCGGTTCCGGGCGCCATCATCCTGCAGATGGATTTCCTCGATCCCGACGCGCCGCAAAAACTTGCCGAGGCGCTCGGCGGCCAGCCGGATGTGGTGCTGTCCGATATGGCCGCGCCCACGACCGGGCATCGCCGCACCGATCATCTGCGCACCATGCATCTGTGCGAAGTCGCGGCCGATTTCGCGCTGCACGTGCTCAAGCCCGGCGGGCATTTCCTTGCCAAGACGTTCCAGGGCGGTGCGGAGAACGAGCTCTTGTCGTTGCTGAAGCAGAACTTCCGCTCGGTCCATCATGTGAAGCCGCCGGCCTCGCGCGATGAATCAGTGGAACTGTATTTGCTGGCGAAGGAGTTTAAAGGTTCCGGACCTTCGTCATTCTAGGGCGGAGCAAGGAGCGAAGCGACGCGCGCAGACCCTAGAATCCATGCCGTTACCTCGGCCAAGAAACACAGCGGTCCAGAATTCGTGGCCGACATTCGCCGGAGCTGCTCCAAGTCCTGCACTGCAGCGGCACTGAGACATCACGGCATGGATTCTAGGGTCTGCGCTCCGCTTCGCGTCGCTCCGCCCTCGAATGACGATGTCACGGCAGGGCACACCACCACTACTTCCCCGCCGTGCCCACCGTTTCCAGCGTCTTCGGCGTGGTCAGCCGACCGTGCCCAGAGACCGCATTGCCGGCCTCCGGCGCAAGCCGCATGAAGGTTATCGAGGCTGCCGCCGAGACGGCTGCCACGATGAAGAAGGCGATGTGGAAATCGCGCAGGGTCAGCGGCCCGCCATGGATCGAGGTCGACACTTCGAGGATGCCGCCGGCCAGCGCCACGCCCATCGCGATCGACAATTGCTGGAAAACCGCCGTGATCGGCGTCGCCTTGCTGGTGTCGGCGGGCGTGATCTCCCCATAGGAGAGCGCATTGACGCCGGTGAAGAACATGGAGCGGATGAAGCCTCCGACCAAAAGGATCGCCAGCATCAGCGCGTAGGGCGTCTGCGGCGTGAACAGGCCGTAGATGGCGATCGAGGCGGCCGCGACCAGCGAGCCCCAGATCAGCACGCGCCGGAAGCCGGCGAGCCGGAAGATCAGCGCGGTGACGAATTTCATGCCGATGGCGCCGATCGCCGAGACGAAGGTGATCATGCCCGACTGGAAGGGCGTCAGCCCGAAGCCGATCTGGAACATCAGCGGCAGAAGGAACGGCACCGCGCCGATGCCGATGCGAAACAGCGAGCCGCCGAGCACGGAGGATCGGAAGACCTGGTTGCGGAACAGCTCCAGCGCCAGCAGCGGGTTCCTGGCGCGCCGCGCATGGATGAGATAAAGCGCGCCGGAGATCACCCCGACCGCCACCGTGATGAAACCGGCCATTGGCGGCAGCGCCGGCAGGCTGACGACGGAAAGGCCGAAGACGACGCCGGACGCTGCGAGACCGCTGAGCACAAATCCCCGGACATCGAGCGGCGGTGTCTCCGCAGGCTGGGTTTCGGGCAAGAACCGCGTGGCTAGCCAGATGCCCAGCAACCCGATCGGCACATTGATCAGAAAAATCCAGTGCCAGGTGAAATAGGTGGTGATGAAGCCGCCGATCGGTGGGCCGACCAGAGGGCCCACAAGCGCCGGCACGGTCAGCCAGGACATCGCCGCGACCAGCTCGCTCTTCGGCGTGGCGCGCACCAGCACCAGTCGGCCCACCGGCGTCATCATAGCGCCGCCTATGCCTTGCAGGAAGCGCGACACCACGAAGGCCGGCAGTGAATTGGAAAACGCGCAGGCGACCGAGCCCGCAATGAAGACGCCGATCGCGGCGCGAAAGACGTTCTTGGCGCCGAACCGGTCGGCCATCCAGCCGCTGATCGGAATGAAGATCGCCAACGACACCAGATAAGCCGTCAGCGCCAGCTTCAGCGCGATCGGGCTGGTGTGGATGTCGACAGCGATCGCCGGCAGCGACGTCGCGATCACGGTCGAATCCATGTTCTCCATGAACAATGCGACCGCCAGGATAAGCGGGATGATGCGGTTCAAGGGAAACGCCCTGATTTGTCTTCGCGATTCTAGGCCCGGCTTGGGGCGAACCGGTGTGACCGGGCGGTTATCACGCCTCGGCCCGGATGTCGCATTAAATTGCTGTCACTTTTGCGGGAGCGCAACCAGTGGTGGCTGGAAAACAGTTGAGCATGGCCGCGTGCCTACTGCCTTCTTAAAGTTCGAAGTGCGATCAATAACAGAATGGGGGAGCCCGTATGAAGGGATCGACACGCTCACCCTGTCCTCAGTGACGCGCCTGCGCACGGTCGTTGTAATCGCTACCTCGCCGCCGATGTTGAAGCCCTTCGCCATGGTTAACGAGTCTGGTGTGGCGAACGGCTTCGTCAAGCAGCGGCTAATATGCGATACGTTTGGAGGCAGAGGCGGTCCTTACACCGCCGCTAGTTGGGGAAACTCGTTCCACGTGCGGCCATCAAGGGTTCGCCCGGTTCGCTTCTTGTTGACTCCGCCCCATTGCTTGAAATGGAACGCGACATCCGCTTCCACGCACTGATCCCTGATCGAACGTACCCACGCGGGATCCATCGGCCGAGCACCAGGGCCACTTTCCCCGCCAGCAATAGCCCAACTAATTCCCCGCAGATCGAGCAAACCCACATGGCCCAAAAGAGGCTCCAGGCTCAGAAACTTCACGGCGGCGGGCGTGTCCCGCAAGTCATCGATCCGATGGACATACTCCAGGTTCTCGACACTCACGCCCATCCAAACATTCGCAGGCCATTCAAGAGCGTCGGCAACGTCGCGCAGCCGCCCCGAGCGTTTGGTGAGCACTTGGAATGTGTGCTGCGGGCAATCTTTCATGACCCTGAAGACTTTTTTTATGAAGTCGATGGGGATGCCTTCGTGGAACAAATCTGACATCGAATTGACGAATATCATCCGTCCCGCTTTCCAAGAATGCGGTATCGTTAACGCATGCTCATCGACTCGCACCTGTCCGTTCCACTTGGGACGGCCCCCACTACGTCGCGTGAGGCCCTGATACTTTTCTTGCCCCATTAAATCCAAGCGCTCCGCCATTCTCATAGCGTAGCAGTTCGTGCAGCCCGGCGAGACGATGGTGCATCCCGCTACCGGGTTCCAGGTAGCCTCGGTCCACTCGATCTTCGAGTTGTTGCCCATCTACTTCTTCACCTTGGGAAAGGTGACCTCTAAACGGTCAGGAAACGAGTCCCCGCGGCGTGGCTTACCCTCCGGATCAACAACCTTGATAGCCCCATCTTTCTCCATCTTTTTCAGGACATCCTTATAGTTCTTGCTCAGATACGGACGGCCAACGCTGTGTGACTCGTAGATTTTGAGCATGGACATCGTTTTGCCCGCGTATTCCTTTTTCAAGAGGCCTTCCAGATCATCGAGAGGACGCGAAAGCTCAAACAGCAGCGGCATGGACTTGTCGGCCGGCGAATACGCGAACGACGGAACTCCCTGATCCGCCTTCGAGCTCGCGGACGCCATGATACCCTTCATCGTAGAGTATCCTTTGAAGCTCTTTGATACGAAGACCAAATGATGCGTCAGCCTGCCCGCCTCGTTTCTGAAACGGAACGGTAGAACAAATTTGCCTCCCATCTCGATTAGGGCCTGTGTCAGCTCTTCGAGAATCATCTGTTCCCTAATGGAAGGTGCTGCACCCTCGACATTCTTTTTAAGCTGCGCTGCGCGCTCCTTGCCGAACAGCGCCTCCATGTGAGTTTGAACAAGCGGGTTAGAAATGCCTAAGCTAATTCGATTGTAGTTGAAGAAGAAAACGCAGTCGCAGCCCCAGTCCTTAATGACCGCATTCACCAAGCGAAGTGACAATCCTTTGTAGCCAAAGGGATCGAGGAACGTAAACGACGGGATGAGCTTGGTTGCTGAGAAAAATTCCTCAGCATCCTGATTGACCGGATTGCAATTGACCTCCGGTTTATATTTCAATTTCTCAATACCCGGCAACGCATCGATCTCAGCCTGCAAGGTTTGCGTGTTATTTTCGTCCATGTCATTGAATAGACAGACCAAAGCAGCGCTAAGGCTGGGGCTTTCTATTGCCTTCTCGAGCACCAGCAGGGGCGTCGAAGCAGCTCCGTCCTTGTAGCGGCCAGGGCCGGCATAAAGATCGATATACGCGATCGTACCCCCGGCGTATCGCTGAGCGGACGGGAGGACGATGTTTGCCCAGGTTGCAAAATATTTTTGGATGATTTCAGCCTTAATTGCTGATTGATCGCTGCGTTCCTCAAAGAACTTTTTTGGCATGCCCGCCGCCACCATGTGATCCGATACGCTACCGTAGAGACCACTTGGCGTCGGGCGCAATAGGCATGCCGGAAAGAGCGTCGGCCCGCCAGGTAACTTGTCGTGGTTGGTCATACGAAAAGATTCCACAGAAGAGTCTTGACGGTCAAGAAATTTGTTCCTCTTTTGTTCCGATGGCGATGAAGTTGCCAGTCTTGGAAGGCACGCCGGGCGACAAGCTCGCCGCCGGTATAGGCCTGTCCGTCGATTGCCTTACATGCCAGCGCCGCGCCGAACTCAGCGACGATCGGCTTTTCTTCCGCCCCAGGACGTGGTACCAGCCAGCGCCAATCCTGAAAGGGAAGAAGAGAGTCGGCGCTGGCCAATCGGCCCGGCGCCTTTTCCGCATTCAAAAGGACTGGCCATGGCAAAAATCATCGAAACGTCCACCGGCGCGCTGGCGCTGACTTTCGACGACGTGCTCTTGCAGCCCGGCCATTCCGAGGTGATGCCGGGCGAAACCGACATCCGCACCCGTATTGCCGGCGAAATCGATCTCAACGTGCCGATCCTGTCGGCGGCCATGGACACCGTCACCGAGGCGCGGCTGGCGATCGCCATGGCGCAGGCCGGCGGCATCGGCGTCATCCACCGCAATTTCTCGCCGTCCGAACAGGCCGAGCAGGTCAGGCAGGTGAAGAAATTCGAATCCGGCATGGTGGTGAACCCAGTCACCATCGGCCCCGACGCCACGCTGGCCGATGCGCTGGCGCTGATGCGCACCTATTCGATTTCCGGCATTCCGGTGGTCGAAAATGGCGGCACCGGCGGCCACACGGTCGGCCGCCTCGTCGGCATCCTCACCAACCGCGACGTGCGCTTCGCCTCCGATCCGGCGCAGAAGGTCTACGAGCTGATGACGCGTGAGAACCTGATCACGGTCAAGGAGAATGTCGACCAGGACGAAGCCAAGCGTCTCCTTCACAAGCATCGCATCGAGAAGCTGGTAGTGGTCGACAGGAACGGCAATTGCGTCGGCCTGATCACCGTCAAGGACATCGAGAAGTCGCAGCTCAACCCGCACGCCACCAAGGACGCGCAGGGGCGCCTGCGCGCGGCAGCCGCCACGAGCGTCGGCGATGACGGGTTCGAGCGCGCCGAGCGCCTGATTGATGCCGGCGTCGACTTGCTCGTCATCGACACCGCGCACGGCCACTCGCAGCGCGTGCTGGATGCGGTGACGCGGGCGAAGAAACTGTCGAACTCCGTGCGCATTCTGGCCGGCAATGTCGCCACGGCCGACGGCACGCAGGCGCTGATCGATGCCGGCGCCGACGCCGTCAAGGTCGGCATCGGCCCGGGTTCGATCTGCACAACCAGAATCGTCGCCGGTGTCGGTGTCCCGCAGCTGTCGGCAATCATGTCGGCGGTCGAGACGGCCAGCAGGGCCGGCGTCAGCGTCATCGCCGATGGCGGCATCAAATATTCGGGCGATCTCGCCAAGGCGCTTGCCGCCGGAGCAAGCGCCGCCATGATCGGTTCGCTGCTTGCCGGCACCGACGAGAGCCCTGGCGAGGTCTATCTGCACCAAGGTCGTTCCTTCAAGGCGTATCGGGGCATGGGTTCGGTCGGCGCCATGGCGCGCGGCTCGGCCGACCGCTACTTCCAGGCTGAAGTTCGCGACACGCTGAAGCTGGTTCCGGAGGGCATTGAAGGGCAGGTCCCCTACAAAGGACCTGTGGCTGGCGTGCTGCACCAGCTTGCAGGCGGCCTGAAAGCCGCTATGGGTTATGTGGGTGGACGTGATCTTGCAGATTTCCGCGAGCGCGCCACTTTTGTGCGCATATCCAACGCCGGACTTCGTGAAAGCCATGCCCATGACGTCACGATCACCCGCGAAAGCCCCAATTACCCGGGCGGAATTTGATCGGCAGGCCGATCGGCCTGACCGCCAGCGGGGACTGTGGCGTGACTTAAGCGTGACGGTGCTGCGGCTGTCGCGTCACGCGGCAGCGCTCTCCATCGCCTCGATTGCGCTGTTCCTCGTCATGACGGCGCTGGAGTTTCTCTATTTCCAGCGCTTGAGCGGCGGCCTGGCCTCGCTCGACATGCGCGTCGCCGGCTTCACGCCCGACGAAGGCATGGCGTGGCTAACCGCGCTCGGCCGGCGCGGCGGCGAGATCATCATCGTCTGGCACTATTTGACCTTCGATCTTTTGTTCCCGGCGCTGCTGTCGCTGACGCTGGTGAGCCTTATCCTCGCCTTCGGGCGGCGACTCAGCACCTTCCGCGCCTTGCCGACGCAGCTGCAGGCCTTGTTCTCGCTGGTGCTGGTGGCTCCCTATGCGGTCGCCGACTACACCCAGAATTTTGCCATGGCGCGGCTGCTCTCCGATTTCCAGCTGGCCAATCCCGATTCGCTGGCCTTCGCCTCTTTGCTGACCGTCAGCAAATTCGCCCTGCTGGCGATCCCGGTCTTCGTCATCGCGGTCTTCGCGCTGGCCGGGCGGCGACGCTGAGGACAAGCAGATGCGCCAGACAGCCATCTTCTGGCCGATGCTGGCGCATGTTTCTTCTGGTCTATGTCGTCTATCTGGTGATGTTCAAGCGGCGCTATCTCGCCGTGAAGTCCGGCGAAGCCAGGATCGGCCAGTACAAGGTCCGCTCAACCGAGCCGGCCTCGAGCGTCACCGTCGCCAACAACCTGATCAACCAGTTCGAACTGCCGGTTCTCTTTCACGTGCTGTGCCTGGCGCTGTTCGTCACCAACAGCGTGAACTATCTGACGCTGGCACTGATGTGGCTCTTTATAGTCACGCGCTATGTTCACGCCTGGGTGCATCTCGACAGAAACTATGTGCTGCACCGCAGCCGCGCCTTCTTCCTTGGCGCGGGCATACTTCTCATCGCATGGATCTGGTTCGCGCTGCACCTGCTGGGACTGGTTTAACGCTACAGGTCGAACACCGCGATCCGCCGCTTGTCGAACTTGATGCCGATCTCGCCGCGCACCAGCTTTAGCGCCTGCTCGCCGAAAACGGCGCGCCGCCAGCCCTGCAACGCCGCCACGTCGGCTTCGTCGCCCTCGGCGGCTATGCGGTCGATATCGTCGCTGGAGGCAAGCACCTTGGTGGCGACGCCTTCCTTCTCCGCGATGATCCTGAGCAGCACCTTGAGCAGTTCCGCCGCCGCGCTCGATCCCTCCGGCGGCTGCAAGCTTTTCGGCAGTTTCGGCATCGCGTCCTTGGGCAGCGCGAGGGCGGCGTTGACCGCGCCAAGCAGCGCGGTTGCCGTGGCGGAGCGCTCCCAGCCTTTCGGCGTGGTGCGCAGCTTGCCGAGCGCGGCCGCGTCACGCGGCGCCTGTTGGGCGATCTCGTAGATGGCATCGTCCTTGAGCACGCGGCCGCGCGGCACGTCGCGCTCGCGCGCCTCGCGCTCGCGCCAGGCGGCAACGGCCTGCACGATCGCCAGCTCCTGCGGCTTGCGCAGCCGCATCTTCAGCCGCTTCCAGGCATCCTCCGGATGCGGATCGTAGGTCTCGCGCGAGGTGAGGACATCCATCTCCTCGTTTAGCCAATGGGCGCGATCCTCGCGCTTCAGCTCGGCGCTGAGATGCTGGTAGACCTTGATCAGATGAGTGACGTCGGCAAGCGCGTATTCGAGCTGCTTGTCGGAGAGCGGCCGGTGCCGCCAGTCGGTGAAGCGCGAGGACTTGTCCAGCCGAGCTCCGGTGACCTTCTGCACGAGCTGGTCGTAGGAAACGCTGTCGCCGAAGCCGCAGACCATCGCCGCCACCTGCGTGTCGAACACCGGATGCGGCACCAGATCGCCGAGATGGACGATGATTTCGATGTCCTGGCGCGCCGCGTGGAAGACCTTCAGCACCGCTTCATTGGCCATGAGCCGGAAAAACGGCTTGAGGTCGATGCCGGGCGCCAACGGATCGACAAGCGCCTCGATCCCAGGCGCGGCGATCTGGATCAGGCAGAGGATCGGCCAGAAGGTCGTCTCGCGGATGAATTCGGTATCGACGGTAACGAATTCCGACTTTTCGAACGCCGCGACAACGCTCTCGAGTTCTTCTTGTGTGGTGATGACGTGCATCAAATCGCTTTTGGCACAGTATTAGGCCTCTTTCAATTTCAGCCGCGCGCGCTTTCGTCAAGCGCCGCGACGTAAGCGGCGGCTCGATCGTCGGGGTTCTCCCGTGCGAAATAGCACCGCGTGCCCGCGCGCCATCCCGCGATGCCCCCTCAAGCGGCTGCGGCCAGCTCCCCTAAGTGGCGCTGCCGCGCGAGCCCTTCACGCTTCATAGGCTCGCGCCGGGACCCTTTCTCCTGTCGAGCCGGATCCTGTCCCCTCCGGCATTGCGCTCGACGACGGTCGCCGGCCGAGCGCGCCCGCTGCCGCCAGGCTAAGCACGATGAACGGTACGCCGATGCCATAGGCCGAGCGGATGCCCCAATGGTCGGACACGAAGCCGAGCAGCGGCGGCCCAAGCAGGAAGGCGACGAAGGAAATCTGCGACAGAGCCGCGACATTGATCGCCGCGGGGCGGTCGGTGCGCTGAGCCGCCGCCGAGATCGCCAGCGGGAAGATGGCGCTGCTGCCGATGCCCAGAAGCGCAAAGCCCAGCATCGAGATGAAGGGCAGGGGCGAGAAGAAGACGATGAAGACGCCGACGATCATCGTCGCCAACAGCACGCGCGCCACGCCGCTTGGCGAGTAACGATCGACGAAGCTGTCGGCGAAGAAGCGTGTCGTCGCCTGCGAGAAAGCGAACAGTGCGACCGTGATCCCGGCGACGAACGGGCCAGTGTCGAACACGGTGCGCATATAGATCGCCGACCAATCCATGCTGGCGCCTTCCATCAGCATGGCCGACAGCGTCATCGCGACGAGGATGAGGATCGGCAGCGTCGGCCGGGCGAACATCGGCGCCTTGTCGCCGGACGTGGCGAAGCGGGCGGGCGCCGGTTCGAAGCCGCCGAGGAACAGCGCCATCGCAACCGCCACCATCGGCACCACCAGCGCCAGATGCAGTTGCGGCGACAGGCCGAGATGCGCCAGCGCGCCGCCGAACAGGCCGGCGCCGAAGAAACCGATGCTCCAGAACGAATGCGCTCGGTTCATGATGCGGCGTTTGAGCAGGAACTCGGTCCTGTCGGCCTCGACATTCAAGATGATTTCGATGCTGCCGATCATCAGTCCGACCGGGAGCAGCATCAGGAACAGAGCGGCGGGGCCGGGCGCGTGCACCGCGATGGCATAGGTGAAGCCAAGCAGCGGCACCAGCCACAGCAGCGCGCGGCGAAAGCCGACGCGCTCCAGCATCGGTGTCGCCAGCGTCAGCGCGACCAGTGTGCCGATCGGCGTGCCGATCAGGGCGAGCCCCAGCGTACCGTCCTCGATCCCCATGGCTCGCTTGATGTCGGGCAGGCGCGGGAAGATGTTGCCCATGGCAAAGGAATAGATCGCAAAGCCCGCATAGACGCGGTGCTGAGGGGCGAGTTTCAGGCCAAGGGTCATCGCGGGAAATCCAATAAGGAGTAATGACGGGCGAACTCTCGGGTCCGCTCACGACTCCGTTTCTTGCATGAACCGGCAAAACATGCAATAACGTGCACAAATAAATAGGATCATGCATGCTCACCGAAGAACGGCATCAACTCATTCGGAATCAGTTGGCAGCGGACGGAAAGGTGCTGGCGGGCGAGCTCGCCAGCCGTTTCGGCGTTTCGGAAGACACGGTGCGCCGCGATCTGCGCGAGCTGGCGAAAGCCGGGCAGTTGCGCCGCGTCTATGGTGGCGCCGTCGCCTCCGCGCCTTTTGCCGCCGCGACGCTCAGCCAGCGCAGCCGTTATGCGGTCGAGGAAAAAACGCGGCTCGCCAGGGCGGCGGTTGGACTGCTGAGCGCCGGGCAATCGTTGTTTATCGACGGCGGCACGACCAACGAGGCGATCGCCAGGGCGATCCCGCGCGACATCCAACTGACCGTCGCCACCAATTCGCTGGGCGTCGCCTCGGCTCTGGTCGATCATCCTTTGGTCGAGCTGATCGTGCTCGGCGGCCGCTATGTGCCCGATCTCGGCACCTGCGTCGGTGCCGACACGCTCGCCGCCGTGGGGCAACTCGGCGCCGATCTGTTCTTTCTCGGATCCTGCGGGCTGGATTTCGCGCGCGGCGTCACCGCCTTCGATTCAGCCGAAGCCGAAGTGAAACGCGCCATGGCGAAAAACAGCGCCGGCATCGTCATTGCCGTCACCAATGACAAGCTCGCTACCGCCGCGCCCTATCGCGTGGCGGGGGCGGATGCGATCCGCCATCTCGTGGTGGAAAAGAGCGCGCCTCCGGCCACACTCGCCGATTTCCAAAGCCAGGGCGCGCAAATCCACTTTGCCTGACGGCCGAAGCGCGCCTGCGTGACCGCTTGCCTTGACAAAGCCGGCCTCTCATGCGCTTTTCGCGCCAATTTTCGAGCCGGGCCGTCGCCCGCAATTTCCGGACTTTACCAATGACCACGCATCGTTACCGCAGCCACACCTGTGCCCAGTTGAGAAAGAGCGACGTCGGCAATTCCGTCCGCGTGTCGGGCTGGGTGCATCGCGTGCGCGACCATGGCGGGCTGCTCTTCATCGATCTTCGCGACCATTACGGCCTGACCCAGATCGTCGCCGATCCGGATTCGCCGGCCTTCAAGGTCGCTGAGACCGTGCGTGGCGAATGGGTGATCCGCGTCGACGGCGAGGTCAAGGCGCGGCTGCCGGAAACCGTCAATCCGAACCTGCCGACCGGCGAGATCGAGATTTTCGCGCGCGAGATCGAAGTGCTGTCGGCGGCCAAGGAACTGCCGCTGCCGGTGTTCGGCGAACCGGAGTATCCCGAAGACATTCGCCTGAAATACCGCTTCCTCGACCTGCGTCGCGAGACGTTGCACAAGAACATCGTCGCGCGGACAAAAATCATCGCAGAGATGCGCAAGCGCATGGGCGAGGTGGGCTTCACCGAATTCTCGACGCCGATCCTGACCGCGTCCTCGCCGGAAGGCGCGCGCGACTTCCTGGTGCCTTCGCGCATTCATCCCGGCACCTTCTACGCGCTGCCGCAGGCGCCGCAGCAGTACAAGCAGCTGATCATGGTCTCGGGCTTCGACCGCTATTTCCAGATCGCGCCCTGCTTCCGCGACGAGGATCCGCGCGCCGACCGCCTGCCTGGCGAATTCTACCAGCTCGACCTTGAGATGAGCTTCGTCGAGCAGGACGACGTGCTCTCCACCATGGAACCCGTGCTGCGTGGCGTCTTTGAGACCTTCGCCGCCGGCAAGCCGGTGACCCAGGAATTCCGCCGCATTCCCTATGACGAGGCGATGCGCATCTACGGCACCGATAAGCCTGACCTGCGCAACCCGATCGAGATGCAGGCTGTCTCGGATCATTTCCGCGATTCCGGTTTCAAGGTTTTCGCCAACATTCTCGCGAACGACGCGAAGGCCGAGGTCTGGGCGATCCCGGCCAAGACTGGCGGCAGCCGCGCCTTCTGCGACCGCATGAACTCCTGGGCGCAAGGCGAGGGGCAGCCTGGACTGGGCTACATCTTCTGGCGCAAGGAAGGTGAAAAACTCGAAGGCGCCGGTCCGATCGCCAAGAACATCGGCGAGGAGCGCACCGAGGCGATCCGCCAACAGCTCGGCCTTGCCGATGGCGATGCCGCCTTCTTCGTCGCCGGCGACCCGAAGAAGTTCGTCACCTTCGCGGGAGCAGCGCGCACGCGCGCCGGTGAAGAGCTGAACCTCGTCGACCGCGATCGTTTCGAGCTCTGCTGGATCGTCGATTTCCCGTTCTTCGAATGGAACGAGGACGAGAAGAAGATCGACTTCGCCCACAACCCGTTCTCCATGCCGCAGGGCGGCATTGATGCGCTCAACGGCCAGGAGCCGCTCGGCATCAAGGCGTTCCAGTACGACATGGTCTGCAATGGCTTCGAGATCGCGTCGGGCGGCATCCGCAACCATCTGCCGGAAACCATGGTCAAGGCTTTCGAGATGGTCGGCCTGGACCGCGCGACGGTGGAAGAGCGCTTCGGCGGCCTCTACCGCGCGTTCCAGTATGGCGCGCCGCCGCATGGCGGCATGGCGGCCGGCGTCGACCGCATCGTCATGCTGCTCGTGGGCGCCAAGAACCTGCGCGAGATCACCATGTTCCCGATGAACCAGCAGGCTTACGACCTGCTGATGAACGCGCCGTCCGAAGCGACCCCGCAGCAGCTGCGCGAGCTGTCGCTGCGCGTCGCGGTGGCGAAGAAGGACTGACGGCAGCGCTGCAACTGCCCTTTCTCCCCGTCACTATACGGGGGAGAAATGTCCGGCAGGACAATGAGGGGCAGCGCGGTGCTGGCGATTTACGGGCCGCCGTAGCAGGCAGGGCCTTCTAACAGGCAATCGGTCCTGCATCGAATTCATTTCATTTGCGAGCGTCGGCGGTGCCCCTCATCCGCCTGCCGGCACCTTCTCCCCGTATAGTGACGGGGAGAAGGCAGCTAGCTAGTCCGATCAGTCCTGGTTCGCCTTGACCTTGACGCCCAGCGTCTTCGGCAGGTCGAGCGGGTTGGACATGGCGCCGGCCATGATCAGCGCGAACGGCACCGATGACGGCGGCTCGGCCGAGATTTCCAGGCTCTTCGGATTGTCGAGGAAGGTGTTGACCGCCGCCGAGACTTCCGCAGTCAGCTCGGGATTGTTGAGCTGCGCCATGCCGAACGGCACGATCGCCTTGGCCTGGTTGGCGACGTCCTTGGCCGACATGCCCTGCTGCTTGCCGACATAGTCGAGCACCTTGCCGGTCAGCGAATCGTCCTCGAAGCGCACCGATGCGCCGTTGAAGGAAAGCTGCTGCATCAGGCCGAGCATGGCCATGCCTTGTGCGGAATTGTCGGCGCCTTCCGGCTGGGCGGCGAGCTTCTTCTGCATCTCCTGCATCGACTTGATGAAGTCGAGCGTGTAGCCGCCGAGGTTGAAGGTCATGCCGAGCGTGCCGGCGTTCTCGACCGAGATGTCATATTTCGACAGCTCCATCTTGCCGTCGCTCGGCTGCCAGGTGCCGGCCATTGCAATGTTGCCTGAGATGTTCTGGTAGCCGAGCGCCTCGATCGCTTCCTTCGACTTCGCGTCGTCGACCAGCGAGAGATCCGCGGTGAATTTTTCGGTGTTGGCGGTGAAGTCCATCGCCTTGCCGTCGGCCGGCGGGGTGATTTGAACGGCAAGCCCGTCCATCGCGAACGCCGTCTTGTCGCCGACCTTGACCGTCATGTTGGAGAGTTCCGCCGACTTGTACATCATCAGCGAGCCGAGCGGATCGGTGCCGCCTTCGGCCGGGACCTTCATGTCGTGGATGACCACCGGGCTGAGATTGAGCGTCACACCGTCCTTGCTGTGCTCGAAGGGCGAGGTCGAGACGGTGGCGATCTCATAGCCGCCATTGGCTTCGCTGACCCCTTCGAGCTTCACGTCGCCGATCGGCAGTGCTTCCTTCTCGGCCGCCGGCTTGATGGAAACACCCTGCAGCACCGCGTTCGAATCGTCGCCCGAGACACCGGTCCAGGAAATATCGACGCCCTGGGCGGCAAGGGCTGCCTTGATGCGCTCGGCCACCGCCGGATCGGCGGCAAAGGCCGCATTGAGCTGCAGGGTCAGCAGAAAGGTCGAAAAAGCCAATTTCTTGAGCGTCGAGCGTTGGATTGTCATGGCGAGTTCCCTGTCCTGATTTGGCTATGATGAAATTTGTTTTGAAACCTGCTCCATCACCATTCCGTGAGGAACGGGACGGGAAGAAGGCATGTCCCGGCACATTTGTCGAAAACGGCGATGAAAAGCAAACTGCGGCCGGCAGCCTTTGCGCGATGCGGTGAATTTGTCATGAAGACCGCGGCTTTCCTCCGCCAGCGCGTTGCATTGCCAGATAGCGGCCGCATGTAACGGATTGATGTTGGCCGGCGTCATGTTGCCGACTAAGCCTGTTGCAGATTGGCGGCAAATTGCAGCCGCCGCGACGCTGCTTCCGTGAAATCCTTCACACCGCCGGCTGCATGTCTGCGGCCGCGGCGAATGCGCCGATCTTCACGCGGCGCTTGCCGCGAATCACCCGCTCGGCTAGTCCAAATCCATGGGAAAAAGGCTTTTGCCGCCCGATGACAATGGCGGCGGCGATAAAATCGAACCGGTCGATCTGAAGGAAGCGCTCGAGCGGCGCTATCTGGCTTATGCGCTGTCGACCATCATGCACCGGGCACTGCCGGATGTGCGCGACGGACTGAAGCCGGTCCATCGCCGCATCATGCATGCCATGCGGCTGCTCAGGCTCAACCCCGATCAGGGCTTCGCCAAATGCGCCCGCATCGTGGGCGACGTGATGGGTAAGTTCCATCCGCATGGCGACCAGTCGATCTACGACGCGCTGGTGCGGCTGGCGCAGGATTTCTCGATGCGCTACCCCCTGGTCGACGGGCAGGGCAATTTCGGCAACATCGACGGCGATAATGCCGCCGCCATGCGCTATACCGAAGCGCGCATGACCGAGGTGGCGAGCGAGCTGCTTGCCGGCATCACCGAGGACGCGGTGGACTTCCGGCCGACCTACAATGAAGAGGACGAGGAGCCGTCCGTTCTGCCGGGCGCCTTCCCGAACCTGCTCGCCAACGGCTCGTCGGGCATTGCCGTCGGCATGGCGACCTCGATCCCGCCGCACAACGCGGCCGAGCTTTGCGACGCAGCACTCCACCTGATCGAGCATCCGGAAGCGCCGGTGGCGAAGCTGATGGATTTCGTCCAGGGACCGGATTTCCCGACCGGCGGCATCATCGTCGACAGCCGCGCCTCGATCCTCGAAGCTTATGAGACGGGCCGCGGCGGTTTCCGCGTGCGCTCCAAATGGGGCCAGGAGGACCAGGGCAGGGGAACCTGGAGCATCGTCGTCACCGAGATCCCCTACGGCGTGCAGAAGGCCAGGCTGATCGAGAAGATCGCCGAGGTTTTGATGGCGCGCAAGCTGCCGCTGCTCGAGGACATCCGCGATGAGAGTGCGGAAGACATCCGCATCGTGCTGGTGCCGAAGAGCCGCACCGTCGATCCCGGCATCCTTATGGAATCGCTGTTCAAGCTCACCGAGCTCGAAAGCCGTTTCCCGCTCAACATGAATGTGCTGTCGCGCGGTAAGGTGCCGAACGTTCTTTCGTTGAAAGGCGTGCTGAAGGAGTGGCTCGACCACCGCCGCGAGGTTCTGATCCGCCGCTCGAAATACCGGCTCGGCGAGATCGAGAAGCGGCTGGAAATCCTCGCCGGCTACCTGATCGCCTATCTCAACATCGACGAGGTCATCAGGATCATCCGCGAGGAGGATGAGCCCAAGCAGGTGATGATGGCCCGCTGGTCGCTCACCGACAACCAGGCCGAAGCCATCCTCAACATGCGCCTGCGCGCCCTGCGCAAGCTCGAAGAGATCGAGATCCGCAAGGAATTCGACGGCCTCACCGCCGAAAAGAAGCAGATCGAGGCGCTGCTGGCGTCGGACGCCAAGCAGTGGGCGACGATCAAGTGGGAGGTCACAAAGGTCCGCGATCAGTTCGGTCCCGAGACCGAGCTCGGCAGGCGGCGCACTCAGTTTGCCGACGCTCCGGAACATGACCTGACCGACATCGCGCATGCAATGATCGAGCGCGAGCCGGTTACGGTGGTGGTGTCGGAAAAGGGCTGGCTGCGTGCCATGAAAGGCCACCTGACCGACCATTCGCAGCTTGCCTTCAAGGAAGGCGACAGCCTGAAGCTCGCCTTCCATGCCCAGACCACGGACAAGATCCTGGTCTTCACAACCGGCGGCAAGTTCTACACCATCGGCGCCGACCGGCTGCCGGGCGGGCGCGGCCATGGCGAGCCGATCCGCATCACCGTTGACATGGAGAACGACCAGGACATCGTCACCGCCTTTGTCCACGATCCGAAGCGCAAGCTGCTGCTCGTCTCCTACGACGCCAACGGTTTCGTCGTCCCGGAGGAAGAGGTCGTCGCCAACACCCGCAAGGGCAAGCAGGTGATGAACGTCAAGGCGCCGGACGAGGCCAAGCGCTGCATTCCGGTTTCGGGCGACCATCTCGCCATCGTCGGCGAGAACCGCAAGATGCTGATCTTCCCGCTCGCCGAAATTCCGGAAATGGCGCGCGGCAAGGGCGTGCGCCTGCAGAAATACAAGGACGGCGGCGTGCTGGACCTGAAGACCTTCACCCTGGAGACGGGGCTCTCCTGGCAGGATTCGGCCGATCGCACCTTCACCAAGTCGCGCGAGGAGCTGGCCGAGTGGATCGGAGCACGTGCCGCCGCCGGCCGTATGGTGCCGAAGGGTTTCCCCAGGACGGGGAAATTTGGCACCTAATCTCCCCCCTTGCGGCATATGCGCTAAGATAGCTTTGGCATGGCTTGAAATTTGCGCTTTCGAGGTGGCTCGCGCCAACGATGTCGCAAG
>NZ_JAIUHG010000004.1 GCF_020164955.1 Mesorhizobium sp. CA8 | reverse complement strand
TTGCGATTCCCTCCGAGCTTCCTTCTCAGAGAATCACAACCAGCCAATTACGCAACAGGCCCACAAGGGGAGAAGGGGAAGCCGGCGCTACCTCAGCACCTTCCCATCCGCCCCAAACCGATACGTCTTCGCCGCATCCGGCGTCGCGTAGAGCGTAGCGCCCGGCTCGGCATTGTAGACGCCGAAGATGCGCACGGTGACCAGTCCCGCCTTCTCGCAGTCGAGATAGAGATTGGTGTCGGCGCCGAGATGCTCGGCATGCACGACGGTGCCTTTCCAGGCGCCGGACTTCGCGTCGACGGTCAGATGTTCCGGCCGCACCCCCATGGTCTTGGCCGTCTCGCCCAGCCTGGCGCCGTCGATGAAATTCATCTTCGGCGAGCCGATGAAGCCGGCGACGAATTCGTTGGCCGGCGAATTATAGAGCTCCATCGGGCTGCCGATCTGCTCGATGCGGCCGGCGTTGAGCACCACGATCTTGTCGGCCAGCGTCATCGCCTCGACCTGGTCGTGGGTGACGTAGATCATCGTCGCCTTCAGCCGCCGGTGCAGCTGCGCGATCTCGAGCCTGGTGTTGACGCGCAGCGCCGCGTCGAGGTTCGACAGCGGTTCGTCGAACAGGAAAAGCTTCGGCTCGCGCACCACGGCGCGGCCGATGGCGACACGCTGGCGCTGTCCGCCCGACAGCTCCGCCGGCCGGCGCTCGAGATAGGGCTCGAGCGACAGCATGGCGGAAGCGATCTTGATGCGGCGTTCGATCTCGGCCGCCGGCGTGCCTGCCTGCTTCAGGCCCAGCGCCATGTTGTTCTTCACCGTCAGATGCGGGTAGAGCGCATAGGTCTGGAACACCATGGCGATGCCGCGTTTCGCCGGCGGCGTGACCGAGACGTCCGCGCCGTCGATCAGCACGCGGCCGGAGGTCGAATCCTCCAGGCCGGCGATCACGCGCAGCAGCGTCGATTTTCCGCAGCCCGACGGGCCGACGAAGACGACGAACTCGCCATCCATCACTTCGAGGTCGATGCCCTTCAGCACCTCGACCGGCCCGAAAGCCTTCTTCACATTCTCGATCTTCAGCGAGCCCACGGCTTCGTTCCTGTTCTAGAGTTTCACGGCGTTGCCGCTGCGCACGCTCTCGTCGGCGGCGAGGCAGACGGCGAGCGACTTCACGGCATCGTCCATGTGGCGGGTGAGGTCGATGTCCTCGCGGATGGCCTTGAGCAGGAAGGCCTGTTCGAGGTCGCAGAGCTCCTGGTGGCCCGGCTCGCCTTCCATCGACAGCAGCTGGTCTTCCTTGGCGAATTTGCCGTCCGGTCCGGTCGCCGCACTGTGCAGGCGGATGGTCGAAGTCTTGGTGTGGGTGTCGATGTCGTCGGACTTCACACCCTCCTTCATCACCATCGAGACGCAGCCCTTGGGCGACATCACGTCCTTCACGAAAAAAGCCGTCTCCGAGATCATCGGCCCCCAGCCGGCCTCGTACCAGCCGACCGAGCCGTCCTCGAACAACACCTGCAGGTGGCCGTAATTGTACATCGAGGGCGCTACCTCGTCGGTCAGCCTGACACCCATGCCGCGCACTTCGACAGGTCTCGAGTCGGTGATCTGCAGCATCACGTCGAGATAATGCACGCCGCAGTCGACGATCGGCGAAGTCGTCCGCATCAGCTGCTTATGCGTCTCCCAGGTATGGCCGGAGGATTGCTGGTTGAGGTTCATGCGGAACACATACGGGCCGCCGAGCTTGCGCGCCTCGGCGATCAGCCGCATCCAGGACGGATGGTGGCGCAGGATGTAGCCGATCACCAGTTTCTTGCCATTGGCTTTGGCGGCATCGATGACGCGCTGCGCGTCGGCAACCGTCGTCGCCAGCGGCTTTTCGACGAAGACATGGCAGCCGGCCTCGAAGGCGCGGACCGCATAGTCGGCATGGCTGTCGGAATAGGTGGCGATCGCCGCGACGTCCGGCTTCTCGTCGCGCAGCGCGTCATCGAAGGAGCGCCTTATGCCGTAGCCGGCGAGCCCGTCCGGCAGCGGCACGTCGGAACGGTTGACCAAAGCAGCGATCTCGAAGTCCGGATTGGTGTGGTAGGCCAGCGCATGGCTGCGACCCATATTGCCGAGCCCGGCGACGACAACGCGAAGAGGGTTTTTATCGCTCACGTGACTGCTCCACTTTTTCCTGAGAGGGTGAGGCGCAGCCCTATGAAGGGTTGGCTGTTGTGGCTCACTTCACCGCTCCCGACGTGATGCCGCGGATCAGCTGCCGCGAGAAGATGACATAGAGGATCAGCACCGGCAGGATCGCCAGCGACAGCGCGGCCAGGATCGCGTTCCAGTTGGTGACGAACTGACCGAGGAAGAGCTGCGCGCCGAGCGTCACCGTCTTGGTCTCTTCCGACGGCGCCAGGATCAGCGGGAACCACAGATCGTTCCAGATCGGGATCATGGTGAAGACGGCGACCGTCGCCATGGACGGGCGTACCAGCGGCAGCACCAACCGGAAGAAGATCGTGTATTCCGACAGTCCGTCGATCCTGCCCGCGTTCTTCAAATCGTCGGACACCTGTTTCATGAATTCCGACAGGATGAAGATCGCCAGCGGCAGGCCTTGCGCGGTGTAGACCAGGATCAGCGCCGTCAGCGTGTTGACGAGCCCCGTCGCCACCATCAACTGCAGGATGGCGACGGTGCCGAGGCGGATCGGGATCATGATGCCGAGCGCCAGGTAGAGCCCCATCATCGTGTTGCCGCGGAAGCGGTATTCCGACAGCGCGAAGGCGGCCATCGCGCCGAACAGCAGCACGAAGAACAGCGAGGCGACGGTGACGACGAGGCTGTTCTGGAAATAGTGGACGAAGTCGCCCTGGCCGAACACGGTGGTGTAGCCGATCAGGTCGAAGGTCTTCGGTGTCGGCGGCGTCAGCGGCGCGCCGAAAATGCCCGCGCGCGACTTGAACGAATTCATCACCACCAGGATCACGGGAAACAGCGCGATCGCGGTGTAGGTCAAGAGGACCGCATGCGCGCCGAGGGCGCGGGGAAGCGAACGAGTGGCTGTGCTCATGGCGCGCCTCAGAATTGGTAGCGACGCAGGCGCGTCTGCACGAGGAACAGGTAAACGCAGACGCCGGCGAGGATGATCAGGAACATGATCGTGGCGATCGCGGCGCCCATGTTGGGATCGCCGACCTGCAGCTGGAAGCCGAAGAAGGCGCGGTAGAGGAAGGTGCCGAGGATGTCGGTCGAATAGTTCGGCCCGGCGAGCGCCCCTTGCGCGGTGTAGATCAGGTCGAAAGCGTTGAAATTGCCGACGAAGGTCAGGATCGAGATGATGCCGATCGAAGGCAGGATCAGCGGCAGCTTGATCTTCCAGAACTGCGCCATGCCGGTGACGCCGTCGCATTCGGCCGCCTCGATCACCTCGTCGGGGATCGACAGCAGCGCTGCATAGATCAGCATCATCGGGATGCCGACGAACTGCCAGACCGAGACCAGGCTGAGCGCGGTCAGCGCATACTGCTCCTTGCCGAGCCACGGCGTGAAGAAGCTCTTCAATCCGACGAAATCCATCAGATGCGGCGCCACGCCCCAGATCGGCGACAGGATGAGCTTCCAGGCGAAGCCGACGATGACGAAGGACAGGATCGTCGGCACGAAGATCGCCGTGCGGTAGAAGGCGGTGAAGCGCAGCCTGGGGCTGGAAAGAAGCGCCGCGAGCAGGATGCCGATCGGGTTCTGCACCAGCATGTGGATGATGAAGAACCAGACATTGTTGCGCAGCGCGTTCCAGAAATTCACCGACCAGTTCGGATCGCCGAACAGCGTGCGGAAATTGCCCAGCCCGACAAAGACCTGGGACTGTTCGATGTTGCGGAACAAGGAGAGCTGGAGGGTGCCGAACAGCGGTAGGATCATGAATGCGGTGTAGACCAGCACCGCCGGCGCCAGGAACACGCCGACATGCCAGCGGATCGGTCTTTTCGCTCGCGTTTCTGCAGCCATAAGTTTGGTAGCCATCAGTTTGGTAGCCATGAGTTCGGTTCCCCGCCGTCTCTGGGTTCCAGTTCAGGTGATGCTAGCTGATGCCTCGATGCACGGCCCGCTCGTCCCCTTGGGAGGGAACAACAGGGCCAGCGACAGATCGGCTCCGTCTTCCCCGCAAGCTGAGGGTAAGACCGGGAGGCTGCGCCGACAATCGCTATCTGGAGCTGTTCGAATGGCGGCCGGGGCGTGCCCGGCCGGCACCGTAATCGATGCTCTTACTTCGCCGGCTTGTACCAGCTGTCGAGGCCGTCCTGCAGCTTCTTGGCCGCGGCCTCCGGGGTGTCGGTGCCGTTGATCACATTGGCCGATTCAACCCAGGTCTCGTTCTCGAGGTTCGGCGTGCCGCGCGACAGGATCTGGTAGGTCGAGCGGATCGTCGACTTGCACTTGCCGCGCCAGGAGACGAATTCCTGCGCCAGCGGGTCTTCCATCTTCACCGGCTTGCTGTTCAGGCTGAAGAAACCCGGCAGCGCATTGGCGTAGATGGTGGCGAAGTCCGGCGAGGCGACCCATTCCAGGAACTTCTTGGCTTCTGCCTGATGCTTCGAGGCCGCGTTCAGGCCCATGCCGATGTCGGTGTGGTCGGAGATGTAGCAGGTGTCGCCGGCCTTCCCGACCGGCGGCGGGAAGGCGCCCATCTTGAACTGCGCCTGGGTGTTGAACAAGCCGATCTCCCACGAACCGGCCGGATAGATGGCGGCGCGGCCGAGCGTGAACAGGTTCTGGCTGTCCGGATAGGTCTGCGCCTCGAAGCCGTCGCCGAGATAAGGCTTCCACTTCGCCAGTTCCTTGAAGGGCTCGACCCACTGCGGATCCGTCAGCTTCTGCTCGCCCTTGATCAGCGCCAGGCGGCCTTCCTCGCCCTTCCAGTAGTTCGGGCCGATATTCTGGTAGCCCATGGTCGCGGCTTCCCAGAGGTCCTTGGTGCCCATCGCCATCGGAATGTAGGTGCCGTCGGCCTTGATCTTGTCGAGCGCCGCGAAGAACTCGTCGCGGGTCTGCGGCACCTTGATGCCGAGCTTGTCGAAGGCGTCCTTGTTGTAGATGAAGCCGTGGATCACCGAAGCCATCGGCACGCAGAAGCTCGACTTGGCGTCGTCGGTCTGCCAGGCGGCCTTGGCGACGGGCGAGAAGTTCTCCATGCCGGGCAGCGAGCTGATATCGGCAAGGTTGCCCTTCTTGAACAGTTCGAGCGACTTGTCGAAGGGACGGCAGGTGATCAGGTCGCCGGCCGATCCGGCGGCGAGCTTGGCGCCCAGCGCCGCATCATACTCGGTCGGGGCCGAAGGCGCGAACACCACCTTGATGCCAGGGTTCTTGGCTTCGAAGGCCGGAATGAGCTTGTCCTTCCAGATGGTCAGGTCGTCGCCGCGCCAGCTTTCGATGTTGAGCGTCACGTCCTCGGCGAGCGCCATCCCGGTCGTGCCGAGGATGCTTGTGCCGAGCAGAAGGGCCGTCAGTAGTTTGGTCTTCATCTTCAGTCTCCCTGTTGACCTTTTTCAGGTTCGGTTTTGAGAACAGGGGCTCAGCGCCCCTTGCTCCCCTCACAAGCCCGTTTCACCCCGATGGAAATGGGAACGAAACAGGCCCTACTTCTTTGTTAGGGCATGATCTTTTCTGAAAAGCGGGTTCCACTTTTCAGGATCTTGCCCCAGCGCGGAAAGCGCCGGTCGAAGCTTCTGGCCGGTTCCTTCCAGTATCTTCTCGGCCGCGTCCGCGTTGGCGGCGCCCGCGGCGAGCAGAATGGCGGTTTTGACGACGCCGCCGCTTTCCTCGAGCAGGCGGGCTGCGTCGTCGCGGCTCTTGCCGCTGATGGCGGCGACCATGCGCACGGCGCGGTCGCGCAGCTTGATGTTGTCTGCGGTGAGATTGACCATGTACCCGTCGTGGACATGGCCGAGATGGATCGCGGTCAGCGTCGACAGCATGTTGAGCGCGATCTTCTGCGCGGTGCCCGCGCCCATGCGCGTCGAGCCGGCGATCAGCTCAGGCGGAGTTTCGAGCAGGATGGCGACGTCCGCCTGCTTGAACAGGACGGCGCCCCGGTTGTTGGCAATAGCGATGGTGGCAGCGCCCCGGCTGCGCGCGTCTTCGAGCGCCCGCACGGCATAGGGCGTGGAACCGCTGGCGGAGATGGCGATCAGGCAGTCGCCCTTGCCGATCGCAGCCGCGGCAACCGCCGCCGCCGCTTCCTCGGTGTCGTCCTCCGGTCCGCCGGCCAGCGTGCGGAAGGCCCCGTCGCCGCCGGCGATCAGGATGGCGATGCGGTCGCGCGCAATGCCGAAGGTGCCGGGCAGTTCCAGCGCGTCGGCCGCCGCCATCAGGCCGGAGCTGCCGGCCGCTGCATAGGCGAGCTTGCCGCCGTTCTTCAATTGCTTCGCGATGAGTTCGGCGGCAACGGCAATCGCCGGGATGGCGCCATGGACGGCCTTGCTGGCCTCGATCTGGGCGTTGGCCAGGAATGCCAGAATGGCTTCCGGGGCCTGGACATCCAGCCCCTCGGCATTCTGGTGGAGCGCTTCCGTGCGCGTCTCGGCCATCCATTTTCCTCCAACTGAGCGAACAATACCAAAAAAATACCACTTGTCCACACGCATTAACGAATTTCCAGCTGCGGACTTCACCCGCCGGCAAATTAGCGGGGGAAGTCAATTAAATACGGCTTAAATTTTTTTGAGCCGAAATTAACTCTTGGCTATTGGTATTTTATTGGTATTATCCGGCCCCGAGGAGAAATCGCGTGAAATTCGTGCTTGGCATCGATGGCGGCGGCACCAGCTGCAGGGCGGCCCTTGCGACTGTCGACGGCGCCGTTCTCGGCCGCGCCAAGAGCGGCGCCGCCAACATCCGCACCGACCTCACCGGCGCCCGCGCCAACATCGTCGAAGCGGCGAGGCAGGCCTTCTTGGCCGCGGGCGAGGATCCGGAGATGATCCCGCAAACACCGGCCGTTCTCGGCCTCGCCGGCGCCAATGTCGGCACCTATCGGCAGCAGCTCGAAGCGATCCTGCCCTTCAGCAACAGCCGCGTCGAAACCGACGCCGAGATCGCGCTCGAGGGCGCGGTTGGCTCCGGCGATGGCGCCATGGCCATTCTGGGCACCGGAACCGCCTATATGGCGCGTAAAGAGGGCAAGTCGCGCGCCATCGGCGGCTGGGGTTTCCAGGTCGGCGACCAGGGCAGCGGCGCCCGCATCGGCCGCGACCTGCTGGAACAGACGCTGCTTGCCTATGACGGCATCCGTCCGGCCTCGCCCTTGACCGACGCCATGCTCGCCGTCTTCCGCAACAATCCCGAAGACGTCGTCGAATTCACCACCAACGCCAAGCCCGGCGATTTCGGCGGCTTCGCGCCAAAGGTCTTCGAGCATGCTGAAAAGGGCGATCTCGTCGCCAATTTCATCCTCGCCAAGGCGGTCGCCGATGTCGAGGCTTCGCTCGGCGCGCTCGATCTTGCCGACGACGCGCCGCTCTGCCTGCTCGGCGGTCTGGCGCCGCTTTATGCGCCGCGCCTGTCGGCACGCTATCAGGCGCTGCTCAAAGCCCCGCTCGACGATGCGCTGGGCGGCGCCGTGCAGATGGCCTTGCGCATCTTCGCAAGGGGCTCGGAGGCCGCCCGATGAGCGCCGCCGACCAGATCTTCGCCATGTTGCCGGAGGCGTCGCGATGAGCGCCGCCGACCAGATCTTCGCCATGTTGAAAGAATCCTCGCAGAGCGGCGCACCGCTTTATCTGCAGCTCAGGCGCAGCATCGAGGAAGCGGTCAATCGCGGCCTGATTGGTCCGGGCGACGCGCTGCCCTCCGAGCGTGACATCGCCAGCAAGGCCGATATCTCGCGCGTCACCGTGCGCAAGGCGGTGCAGGATCTTGTCAAGGGCGGCATCCTCGTCCAGCGCCACGGCTCGGGCACCTTCGTCGCGCCGCGCATGGAGCGCGTCGAGCAGTCGCTGTCGCGGCTCACCTCTTTTACGGAAGACATGGCACGCCGCGGCATGAATGTGCGTTCGGTCTGGCTCGACCGCGGCCTCTATGCCCCGTCGCCGGATGAGATGATGGTGCTGGGCCTCTCCTCGACCGAGCTGGTGGCGCGCGTCGCGCGCCTGCGCATCGCCAACGACACGCCGCTGGCGATCGAGCGCGCGGCGCTCTCGGCCAGCGTCCTGCCCGATCCCGAAGCGATCGGCTCCTCGCTTTATGCGGCGCTGGGCATGACCGGCAATCGCCCGGTCCGCGCCGTGCAGCGCATCTCGGCCACCAATCTCGGCGACGCCGATGCGCGCCTGCTGGAGGTGCCGGCGGGGGTTGCCGGACTGCAGATCGAGCGCATTTCCTATCTGGCGAGCGGCAAGGTGATCGAGTTCACCCGCTCGGTCTACAGGGGCGACGCCTATGATTTCGTCGCGGAACTCCGGCTGACCGGGCCGGGAGAGGAGATCCGGCCATGAGCGCCAACACCACCCATATGCGGCGCGAGATCGACGAGATCCCTGAAGCCGCTGCTCGCCTTCTCGACGGCTCGGCCTCGGCTTTGGCCGAAGCAGGGCGCGGCCTGCGCGAGCGCGATCCCCACTTCGTCGTCACCGTGGCGCGCGGCTCGTCCGACCATGCCGCGAGCTTCATGAAATATGCCGTTGAGCTGACGGCAGGCCTGGCGGTCGCTTCCGTTGGGCCGTCGATCGCGTCGATTTATGGCGCCAAATTGAGACTCCGAGGCTCGGCCTGCCTGGCGATCTCGCAGTCGGGCAAGAGCCCCGACATCATTGCCATGGCCGAAACCGCGCGGGCCGGCGGCGCGCTGACCGTCGCCATCACCAACACGGCCGACTCGCCGCTCGCGCGGATTTCCGACCATGCCATCGACATCCTGGCCGGCCCTGAACGCTCCGTCGCGGCCACCAAGACCTTCGTCAACTCGGCCGTCGCCGGCCTCGCCCTGATGGCGCATGCAACCGATGACCAAGCGCTGCTTAAGGCGCTCGCCGGCCTGCCCGGCCATTTCGAGAAGGCGATCGCCTGCGACTGGATGGCGCTTGCCGGCGCTTTGGAGAACCCGCAATCGCTGTTCATCCTCGGCCGCGGGCCGTCCTTCGCGATCGCCAGCGAGGCGGCGCTGAAATTCAAGGAAACCTGCGCCATGCATGCCGAGGCCTACAGTGCCGCCGAGGTCATGCATGGGCCGCTGGCACTGGTCGGGCCGGGTTTCCCGGTCCTGGCGCTTGCCGCGCGCGATGCGTCCGAACCCTCGGTCGCCGAGGCGGCTGACGGTCTGACGGCCAAGGGCGCCGCCGCCTTCACCACCTCCGACAAGGCGAAGGCCGCGCGGCTTCTTCCCCATGTCGCCACCGGCCACCCGCTGACCGATCCGCTGCCGCTGATCGTGTCCTTCTACGGCTTCGTCGAAGCTTTCGCGCGCCATCGCGGCCTTGACCCCGACACGCCGCGCAATCTGCGCAAGGTGACGGAAACCGTATGAGCGACCGTTTCGCACTCACCGGCGCCCGCATCTTCGACGGCACCGACTGGCATGACAACGCCGCCCTTGTCGTCAAGGGCGAAGTCGTCGAGGCCATCCTACCCGCCGGGGCGGTTCCGTCCGGCGTTTCGACGGTCGAGACCGGCGGCGGCCTGCTGGTGCCCGGTTTCGTCGACATCCAGGTCAATGGCGGCGGCGGTGTGATGCTCAACGACCATCCCGACGTCGCCTCGATCGAGACCATCTGCCGAGCGCATGCGCCTTTCGGCACCACAGCGCTGCTGGTGACGCTGATCACCGACACGCCGGCGATCACCGCCGCCGCGATCGCCGCCGGCGCCGAGGCCGCTCGGGAACAGGTGCCGGGCTTCCTCGGCCTGCATCTGGAAGGTCCGCATCTCTCCATCGCCCGCAAAGGCGCGCATGATCCGGCGCTGATCCGGCCGATGACCGACGCGGACCAGGCGGCGCTGATCGCGGCGCGCAAACAGCTCCCCGTCCTGCTCACCACGATCGCGCCGGAATCGGTCGAGCCGGCCCGTGTCGCGGCGCTCGCCGAAGCCGGCGTCGTCGTCAGCCTCGGCCATAGCGATACCGACTACGCGACGGCCACCGCCTTCGCCGAAGCCGGCGCCACGGTGGTCACGCACCTCTTCAACGCCATGAGCCAGATCGGCAACCGCGAGCCGGGCCTGTCGGGCGCTGCGCTCGACACCGGCGGCTTGTACGCCGGCATCATCGCCGACGGCATCCATGTTCATCCGGCGACGATGATCCTTGCGCTGCGCGGCAAGCAGGGGCCGGGCAAGATCGTGCTCGTCACCGACGCCATGGCAACCATCGGCACGGACATGACATCGTTCACGCTCAACGGTCGCACCATCTACCGCAAGGATGGGAGTCTCAGGCTTGCCGACGGCACGCTGGCCGGCGCCGATCTCGACATGATTTCCGCCGTGCGCTACGTCCATCGTGTCGTCGGCTTGGAACTCGACGAGGCTTTGCGCATGGCCTCGCTGTACCCGGCCGAGGCGATCGGCCAGGCGCACAGGCTCGGCCGCTTCGCCAACGGGACAGCGGCCGACATTGTTGGGCTGTCGGAGGGGCTGGATGTCAGAAACGTCTGGATCGGCGGCGAGAAGGTTTTTGGCGCGTAGGCACATCCTCCCGTCATACTCGGGCAGGTTTTGACCGGGACAGACATTTTCTGACCGCGAAGATTTGAGGCCTCTGCTTATCGGGCCTTAAAATGTCGGGTTTTTGGGAGTTTCGCGACAAAAGAGATGCGCGGAACGTAGAAATGCTAAGGCTTACGCACCTTGACCTTTGGTGCGCCGTCTTCTCCGACCTCGATCTTGATGCGTTCATCGCTAGGGACAGGTGGAGGTGCCACACTGGTAACTTTTACATCCTCCAGGCGGTCCTCGGCTAGAAGTTCCTTTCCTCTTGCCGTTTTAAGGCGTTCCAGTTGATCGATTATGATCCCTGACATCTTTGCCTTCCGATGAAAACGAAATTAGGCGAGAGCGCTCACGAAGAGATGTATGTCATCGCGGCATCGTCTGCAAAGCAAACAGTACAACAACCGTGATGATCGGAATAATAGCGCCTAGGCAGTAGAAGAAATAAGCTACCGTTGCCGGCTGTTCCCCGTCCGTTAATGCTCCTTTAAATATCGGCAACGCCATAGGGCGCAACGGTACAGAATTCTGCAACGTTACAAGCGCCTTAGCGTAACGGCATGGATTCTAGGGTCTCCGCGCGTCGCTTCGCTCCTTGCTCCGCCCTAGGATGACGAGGCGATGGGCGTCTTGGCCCATCTCCGAGGCCTGTGGCTCGATAGATTATTAGCCGGCGCTATTTCGCCGCGTAAATATCCTTATAGGCCTCACGCAGCACGTTCTTCTGCACCTTGCCCATTGTGTTGCGCGGCAGCTCGTCGACGAAGATCACCTGCTTCGGATGCTTGTATTTCGCCAGCCGTCCGGCGATGGCGCTGGCAATGTCGGCGGCGCTGATCGCCGAGCCCGGCTTGCGCACCACCACCGCGGTGACGCCCTCGCCGAAATCCGGATGCGCAACGCCGATCACCGCGCTTTCGCTGACGCCGTCCAGCGCGTCGATCTCGCTTTCGATCTCCTTCGGATAGACGTTGTATCCGCCCGAGATGATCAGGTCCTTGCCGCGTCCGACGATGTGGACATAGCCGTCGGCGTCGATCAGGCCGAGGTCGCCGGTGATGAAGAAGCCGTCGTCGCGGAACTCGGCCCTGGTCTTGTCGGGCATGCGCCAATAGCCCGCAAAGACGTTCGGGCCCTTCACCTCGATCATGCCGATCTCGCCCTGGGCAAGCGACTTGCCGTTCTCGGGATCGGTGATGCGCAGCGAAACACCCGGCAAGGGGAAGCCGACCGTGCCGGCGCGCCGCTCGCCGTCATAGGGGTTGGACGTGTTCATGTTGGTTTCGGTCATGCCGTAGCGCTCGAGGATGGCGTGGCCGGTGCGCTCGCGCCAGGCCTTGTGCGTCTCGGCCAAGAGCGGCGCCGAGCCGGAGATGAAGACCCGGATCGTCTTCGCCGCCTCGCGTGTCAGGCCGTCCTGCTGCAACAGCCGCACATAGAAGGTCGGCACGCCCATCAGCGCGGTCGCGCGCGGCAAGAGCGAAATGACGCGCGCCGGATCGAATTTCTGCTCGAACAGCATTTTCGCGCCGGCCATCAGGATGACGTTGGTAGCCACGAACAGGCCGTGCGTGTGGAAGATGGGCAGCGCATGGATCAGCACGTCGTCGGCGCTGAAGCGCCATTGCTCCACCAGCACGCGCGCGTTGGAGGCGAGGTTCTCGTGGCTGAGCATCGCGCCCTTGGAACGGCCGGTCGTGCCGGAAGTGTAGAGGATCGCGGCAAGATCGTCCGGCCCGCGCGCGACATCGCTGAAATCCGTCGCCTGTCGCGAAGCCTGGCTGGCCAGCGTTCCCTGTCCGTCGCGGCCGAGCGTCAGCACCGTGGCGCCGATCGCCGCGGCAAGCGGTTCGACGCCCGAAAGACGGTCCGGATCGCAAACGATCAGCTTCGGCCTGGCGTCGCGGAAGAAATAGTCGAGCTCGGGCAGCGTGTAGGCGGTGTTGAGCGGCAGGAAGACCGCGCCGGCGCGTAACGTGGCGAGATAGAGCAGCGCCGCCTCCCGGCTCTTCTCGACCTGGACCGCGACGCGGTCGCCGGGCTCGACGCCAGCCTGCGCCAGGGCGTGCGCAAGCTGCGCCGATTTCGCCAGCATGTCGCCATAGGTGATCGAACGGCCGTCATCCGTCTTCATCAGCAGCCGGCCGGGCGCCGGCATGCGGGAACGGAAAGCGCTGAAGAGATGATTGGTCATGAAATGTCCTCACGGCGGACGAAGGCCGAATGGCGCATGCATGCGCTCGCCTGAGCGAATACCAGATTTGACGCCCGGAGCAAAAACTGCGTTGATTCTTCAATCCGCTATTTGCGGCCGCGTTGGGACTTGCCGGCCCTCGGGTCGTAGCCCTGGGCGAGGCGTTCCATGCACATCGCCGCGGTGAGGCGGTAGTGATTGAGAAGCGCCTCGACCGCGCCGTCGGCGTCGCCGTCCAGCGTGCGCTCGGCAATGATGCGGTCCTCGCCGAGATCGTCGCGCCCCGTGCCTGGCGCATTTTGCGCGATCAGGCGGTAGCGCGAGGCCTGATCGGAAAGCTGATCGCAAAAGCCGATCAGCCAATGCGACCGGCACGCCGCGATCAGCGCGCGATGAAAGGCCCGGTGCAGCTTCTCCCACTCCGGATTGTTGGTTGTCGGGTCATCCGGCAGGCGGCGCTCGGCGCGCGCAAGGCGGTGCAGCGCCAGCACCAGCTGCTCTTCCCATTCGGCGGTGCGGTGAGCAATGGATTCGCGCAGCGCCCGCTCCTCAAGCCAGCAGCGCGTGCGCGTCAATTCCTCCAGTTCCGCGGCGCTGACCGGCATCAGGAAGAAGCCGCGCTGGTCGTGACGGCCGAGCAGGCCCTCGGCGGCCAGGCGGTTGAGTGCCTCGCGGACCGGCGAGGCGCCGGCGCCATAGCGGGAAACGACCCATTCGACACGCAGTTTCGTCTCGGACTCCAGAGCTCCGCGCAACAGGTCGTCGCGCAGTTGCTGGTAGACGGAACTGGCAAGCGTGCTTTTGCCGCCCTTGCTTTGGCCCGGCTCGGTGCTTCCGTTTGTCAATCAAACTCCTGTTGCTTGCCCCTGGTTTGCCAGGGCCCCTCGGCGAAGCAATTCCGTACGTGTATCATACATCCGGGCAATGGCGCCTCAAGCGGAAGATGACGATATTCGACTTTAAGACGAGATGGGTCGTCTATTTATTGAACGAAGTAGAATCTCGATAAAAAGCTGGTATTCCTGCGCCGCTTCACATATTGAACAGTCGTTCAATCTCTGCTCGATTGCGCAACTTACGAGAGAGATCGGACTGCTATGCGTTCAACTTGCGGTCCTGTCGGCTGCGGTGCGAATTGCTTCGATGTTCGCCCTATAGGCTTCGATGCTGCCGCCCTTGAAGACGGCGGCACCCGCCACCAGCACATTGGCGCCGGCCGCGGTCACCAGCGGCGCCGTCTCGGCCGAGACGCCGCCGTCGATCTCGATGTGGATCGGCCGGCTGCCGATCAGCGCCTTCACCCGTTTCACCTTGTCGACGATCGCCGGGATGAAGGCCTGTCCGCCGAAACCGGGATTGACCGTCATGATCAGGATCAGGTCGAGCCGGTCGAGCACATATTCGATCACCGTTTCCGGCGTTGCCGGGTTGAGCGAGACGCCGGCCCTCTTGCCGAGGCTCTTGATGGTCTGCAACGAGCGGTCGAGATGCGGCCCGGCTTCGGCGTGCACCGTCATGCCGTCGCACCCGGCTTCGGCGAAGGCCGCCAGGTAAGGATCGGCCGGCGCAATCATCAGATGGCAGTCGAAGAAGGCTTTGGTGCGATTGCGGATCGCCTTGATCACCGGCGGGCCGAAGGTGATGTTGGGCACGAAATGGCCGTCCATCACGTCGAGATGGATCCAGTCGGCGCCGGCCGCCACGACGGCCTCGACCTCATCGCCCAGCTTCGAGAAATCCGACGCCAGCACCGATGGCGCGATCAGGGTCTTCTTGCTCATGGCGCAAATTCTCCCGGCGGTCCTGTGCGCGTGGTCGCGCGCCTGTCAGGGCGATTGCCTAGAGCAATTCCAGGAAAAGTGCGAGCGCTTTTGCGTCCGGAATTGCGTGAAAACAAAGACATAGGGCGTTTCATAGTTTCCGTGAAACGGTGAAACGCCCTGGACCATGGTCCGGCCAAGGGGAAGCATGTTTCGACGGACGCATGGGCCCACCTGCCATAGAGCTTTCTTCGATGTGGAAAAGAAAACCCGCCGGATCGCTCCGGCGGGTCTTGATCTTCAGCCGCAAGACTACGGCTTGAAGTTCTGGATGTTGGCGCCCGCCGGATCCTGCAGCAAGCGGCGTGGCTGGCGCTGCGGCACCAGTTGCTGCAGCACATTCGGGTTGAGCAGGATGCCGGGGTTGATCTCGATGTCCGGCGGCCTGCGGATCGGGTAGCAATCCGGATACTGGCCGGTCGTTCCGGCCGGGCAGCGCCGCCGGGTGAAGACCGGCTGGCACTGTCCGTCGATGAACTCCGCACCCGGTGCGCATTCCACCGATGCCTTGCGGCAGGCGCCGTCGCGAATTTCGGTCCCGCGCGGGCAGACGCAGTCACCCCGCTTGTTGTGGACCTGGCCGCGGATGGCGCACTGCTCCTGGCTCGGCCTCGGCCGCTGGCAGGCCCTGCCCCGCACCACCAGGCCATCCGGGCAGGCGCAGTTGCCGTTGGGGTCGCGCACCTGGCCGCGGACCGGGCACTGCTTCGACACGATAGGCCGGCAGGCGCCGCCGCGCACCTCCATGCCGCTCGGGCAGACGCAATCGCCATCGGCATTGCGGGACTGGCCGCGGACACGGCACTGGGCGGGCGGCTGCCTGTTAGGCACGCAAGCCTTGGCGGCACGGTCGAGATGCGTGCCTTTCGGGCAGACGCAGCCGTCCGTCGTCAGCACTGCGCCACGGATCGTGCATTTCGGCGGGACGACCTGGCATACGCCGTTCACCAGCTCGCCGCGGCGGCAGACGCAATTGCCGTTCTGGTCGCGGTACTGGCCGGGACGCAGCGTGCATTGCGGCTCCTGCGGCTCTTCGCCCTGGACGCACTTGCCGTTTTCCAGTTCGGTGCCGCGCGGGCAGACGCAGCGTCCGTCCTCGGTGCGGATCTGGCCCTGGAGCAGGACGCAACGCTGCGGCACCGGCAGCGGCAGAAGCTTGCTGCCACCGGACGAGCATTGGCCATCACGGAAGGTGGTGCCTTCCGGGCAGACACAGCGGCCGGCCGAGTTCAGCACCATTCCATACAAGCACTGGTTCTTCACCTCATGCCCGATGGTGAAGGGATGGCACGCATAGGCCTTGCCGCGATCGCCCTGCACGCCGCTCGGTGCACGCGACAGCACGTCGCCGCCGCTTTGCACCGGCGTGTTCGGCGAGAGCACGCCGACGCAATTCTGTCCCGTGACCGTGCCCTTGAGATCGGCAAGCCGCCTGTCGTCGGGAAGGGTCACGGTGACATGGTGCTTGCGGCTTTCGCCGGCGCCGAGCGCCAGGTTCGCGATGCAGGACGCCGGCAGCGTCGCCGGCTCCGGCGAGCAGCCGAAGGGCGGGTCGATCGAGGTGATCGGGACGCCTTCCAGCCTGCCGATGCCGTCGATGCCGATCGCATCGCCTATGCGGACCGGGCCGGAGAAGGGATTCGGCCCATCGTTCGTGATGGTGATCTCGAACGAGCAGGGCTCTCCCGACCGGCATTCGGCATCGCCGGTCTTCTCGACGCGGATGGTCGAGCCGCCGCCCTTCGCGCAGGCCTGGCCGATCGGGTAGACGATGTCGTCGCCCGGCGCCGGCCCGTAGGAGCCGCGCGCGCAATTCTCGAATGCGCCATTGCCGTTCACCGTCACGTCGAAGTGCCGGCTGGTTCCGGGCGTCATCACGGTGCCGGGGATCTGGCACGACAGCGTGTTGGCAGGCACCGGTCCGCAAGCCCAGTCCGCACCGTCAGGGGTGACGCTCTGTATTTGTACAGGCGCTCCGCCCGACACCAGCGTCGCGGCATCGTTGACCCGCACCGGTCCGGTCGGGGCCGCGGTGCCGGCATTGGTGACGGTGATGCGGCAGGAAACCGCGGCACCGGCAAGCGAGCCGCCGCAGGTCTTGGTGATGCGCAGGCCGGGTTGGCCGCCATTCGGATGGCGGATGCGCTCGGTGGCGCAGGCCTTGTTGTTGGCGAGGTCGACCTCGCCGGCAATGCCCTTCACCTCGGCACAGTTCTCCACCGTGTCCGGCCGGTAGTTTGCGGGCATCACCGCTCTGACGACGATCGGCGTCGAGGCGCCCGGAGGCAGCGAGATGCCGGCATTGTCGCAGCGGAACTGGCCGGGGCCGTTCGCTCCGCAAGTCCATGGCGGGCTCGGCCCGAAGGTCGACGAGGTCGGCGCGCCGCCGGGGTAGGTATCGATCACCGTCAGCGGCCCGTTATAGGTGCCGGTCCCGTTGTTAATGATGTCGATCACGAAAGTGCAGGCGCCGTCCGGAGTGCAGACCGGGCTGCGGGCGCGCTTCTTCAGGATCAGGTCGACCTTCTTCTCGACCGGCCGATTGCACTGCGGATCGCGATCGCCTCGGCGGCAGATCGGGATCGAGGCGCAGCCGCGGTCGTTCTGCTGGCTGCCGAACAGCGGCTTGCCGCTGGCCTGGTAGTCATAGGCGGCGCAGTTGCGCAGCACGCCGCCCTGCCAGCCGCCCGCCGGCTTGAAGCCGAGCTTGAGGTTGACGGAGGCGCCGGGATTGAGCGTCGTCGCCGGATAGGTGCAGGTCATCGGCGTCGTGCCGGGTACGCAGACCCAGGGCGCGTTCGGCCCGGAGGTCAGCACCGAACCTGCCGGCAGCGTCAGCTCGTCGAGCACGATCTTGCCGTTATAGGGCGCGTCGCCGACATTGGTGACGGTGATGGTGAAGTAGCAGCCGCCGGCTATCGTGCAACGCGGCACGTCGGCATGCTTCTCGACCTTGAGGTCCGGCTCCTTGTCCTTCGGCGGGCATCTGAGGTCACGCGGGACGACGATGTCGATGACCTGCGTGCAGCAGAGCCCCCAGCCTTCCTTCGGCCCGGCATAGGTCTCGATGCCGGTGACGACGAGATGGATGGTCTCGCCCGGCGAAGCGCCGATGATCTTCCAGTTCAGCACGCCGCCGCCGACCGGCACTTTCTGCATGTCGGGAACGATGCTGATGCCGGGCGTGGTCGTCGACACCTGCACCCCTTTGCCGCCCATCTCGGGTCCGACCGGCATATGGTAGATGAAGGCGGCGCCGCCGGGCACACAGTCGACCGTGCCGTGCTCGACCTTGAAGCATTCCTTGCCGGGAGGCGGAGGCGGCGGGTTGCACTTGGTCAGGTCGATCTTGATCGAGGTCTTCACGCCGGTCAGGAAATCGCCGTCGTCGGGCTTGTCCGGATCCTGCGAGCGGATCGCTGTTGCCGGACCGCCCCTGAAGGCCACCTCGATCTCACCCTGGTTGTCGACCGTCGTCGGCACGGGAAAGGTCGCATGGTCTATCTTGGCGGTGATGCGGAAGGTGATGACGCGTTCGTTCGCAGCACCCGTGCCATCGAGGTTGGCAGCGCTGATGCGGAAGTTGGAAACGCTGGCCGTGTCGTTCGGGCTGGCCGACGTGCCGATTGAAGCAGCGGGCAGCGCTCCGCCGGAGGCGCTGGTGCCGTCGCCGGAGACATCGACGCCGACAATCTGTAGGCCGTGCGGCAGTTGATCCTTGAAATCGAGCCTTGTCGCCTTGAGCAGGGCGGCCACGCTTGGCCGGTCGAAGTCCTGCGGGTCGCCATGGATGCCGAAGCTCAGGACATACTCGACGGAATCGCAGCTTTTCTGGCTGCCTTTCTTGGTGAAGAAGGGGACGATCCGCGCGAGTTCGGCATTGATGCCGCGTGACGCCGGATTGGCGGCCTGTTTGATCGCGGCCGGAGCCTGGTCCTGGGCGAGCGCCGGCAAGGCCGGCATCATGGCGACCGCGACACCGGCCGCCATCAGCCAGCGCGCGCCGCGCCTGGCATATGACAGGGGTTTCACGATCGTCGCCATGACGGTTTTCGAACGGCTCGAGACGGAGCGGGAAAGGGCGAGATTTGTCATCTGTCCCTCCCTCAACGTTCGCAACTGGCGGCTGGCGTTCTGAGCGGCAGCGTCATCTTGCAGCAAGGATAGTAGCCACCCTTGTCCTGGTCGGACTTGCGGTAGAAGCAGAGCCCGACATTGACGGTGTCGCCCGGATCATGGCCGGTGATGTCGACCGTGTAGGGCTTACCCGGGACATGCGACATGGGGGTTGTCACCCCGACGCCGGGCGTCTGGGACTGCGCCTTGATCGAATCGCCGCCGAAGCCGGCATGGTCATGGAGATAGAGTTCGGCCCGCAGCCCGCGCGGCGTGCAGTAATAATGCACGTCCTCGACATCCAGGCAGGCCGGCAGGTTGCCGGGCGGCGGGAAGTCGGGCGGATAGAACGGAGGCAGATAGCCGCCGCCGGGGATTTCCTCGTAATAGCCGGCATGGCCCTCGCAGGGGCGCCAGACCCTGACGTCGCCGACATGGCCCTGGACGTCCGGGTCTTCGAAATAACCGTCGAAATCGACGAACCAGGAGCCGAAAGGCGGCACGTTGGCCGGCTTGACCAGCGTGCTCGGCGTCAGCTGCACGCCATGCACGGCAAGCGGTCCGCCGGCGGCGAGCCGCTCGGCAAGCTCGGGATTGTCGCGCAACTTGTCGCCGGTGTTGACGACGGTGCCGGTGCAGACGGACGTGTCGAGATTGCCTTCGGCGTCATAGCGATATTGTAGGTCGACGCCGCCGGCCGACTGGCGGTTGCCTTGCGGGAAGCCGACGGCATATTCCTGCGGCACCTCGACCCAGGCCGATTCCGTCGCCGGATCGTCAGGCTCCTCGCGCCAGTAGCGGATCAGCTCGCCTTTGCCGGAATCGGCGAAGCGGCTGTAATCGTAGCGGTTCTCGACCGGGCCGCGCTGGGCGAGATACATGAACCCCTTGTTGTCAAAGGCGATGTCGGTGACGGCATAATCCTTGTCGGCCCTGACCGTCAGTTCCCAGCGTGGATCGCCGGCAAAACTTCCGTCGCTCGCAATGCCGACCGACCAGATCTCTGCCTTCTCGCCGACGGAATAGTAGAGCCGCCCGCCGCGATACGCGACAGCCCAGACGCGGCGCGCATCCTGCGTATAGCCCCAGGTCTCCGGGTCTTCGCTATCGAAAGCGGCAGCCTGGATGTCCATCACGGCGCCGTCGTCGGCGACCGGGGCCAGCCCATGCGCCGGGCGCCCGGCAACACCATGATCGAAGCTGTCGATCAGATTGCCCTCGATATCGATGCGGTGAATCAGCCCGGTGTCGAGATCCGATGCGAAGAACTCGCGATGGGTCGGAACGAAGGCGAGGTTGCCGATGCCCGGCCCGCTGTTGGTGTCGATATCGGCGAATTTGGAGACGGCGCCCGTGATACCGTCGATCTTCCAGATCGTGCCTGGACCGCCGCCATTCTCGGTGCCGAACTGCCCGTCCATGAAGGTGGCGCCCGGGGCGCCGCGGCGCTGCCGTTCCGGCCTGCCGTCATGGTCGGCGTCCGGCGTGACGATCTCGATGCCATGCAGCGAGGTCGCGGCGGCGTAGAGGTTGGGAACGCCTGACGGCACGCCGTCGCGCACGCCATCGTCATAGCTAAGGCCGAACACCTCGCCGATCTGCCCGGCCGTCACCTCGAAGGGCGGCCGCGTGTTGACGAGTTGGCCGAAGGCCGGCCCACCGAGATGCGAGACGTCGAAAATGCGCAAGGATGCGCGGGACGTATCGATGAAGGTCTCGTCGACCGGGTCGACGCCGGGGGGCAGACCCTCATCGAAATTGGGAATGGTGGTGCCCGGAAAGCCGGTGACCGCCATCGAGCCGGGATAGATGATCTGGGTTTCCTGCGCCTTCGCCGCGCCGCCGAGCCACAAGCCGGCGGACAGCGCCAAAGCGAGAATTCCGCCGCTTGTTGCGATTGCGCGGCGCAAACGGCGGCCACGGGAACGCAGGAACGAGCCGCGAACGCCAGACATTGCACTCCCCCCGAAGCCGCTGGAAGGAACGTCCGCCTCTACCGCGCCAACCAGGGCAAGGCGCGGCGTTCGAGCACGTTCTTCCCCGATCGTAGTGTCTGTTTTCCTCTTTGTGACGATACGCCGGCTGCTGGGCAGGGTCAACGGAATCAGCCGGAAGCCCAGCGCGTCGACCCCTTCCCGAAGGCGGTGATCGCGCTGGGTTCCCGTTGTTCCCGGAGACCGCGAAGTCTCTGGGTTTCTGGTCATGGCGGCTTCCTTTCCGGGCCGCGCCATTGCGGCGCCTGACCGTCAGTCGCCGGCTGGCGGGGAAAGGTTCATGGGCGGAGCGGAAAGCGCTCCCGGCCGTCGTGTGTTACCAGATCCAGTCGCCCCGACCGAGCGCCGAAACCGCCTCGATGATGCGGGTGAAGCTCGTGCGCGCCCGGCCGACCATGTGCCGGGCCCTGAGGTAGCCATGCACCAGCCCGGGCTCCTCGAACCAGGTGGCGTGTCCGCCGGCCGCGACGATGCGGTCGCGATAGGCTTCGCCGTCGGACGACAGCGGGTCGCATTCGGCGGTGATCACCACGGTCGGCGGCAGGTTTGCGAAATCGGCGTCTGCGAGCGGGTAGAGCGTGATGTCGCCGGTCCGGTCCACGCCGCCGGTGCGGATATGCTTGTAGAAGTCGAGGTCGCGCACCGTCAGCATCGGCGCCTCGGTATGGGTCACGTAGGAGCCGCGCGAATGGTCGCCGCCAAGGCTAGGATAGATCAGCACCTGGCCGGCAGGCTTCTTGGCGTGACCGCGTGTGGCATGCGCTACCGCCGCGCAGAGATTGCCGCCGGCGCTGTCGCCGCAGAGCACGATCGCGCAGTCATAGGTCTCGGCGGCCCATTCGAAGGCATCCATGGTGTCGTCGAAGGCCGCCGGATGCAGATGCTCCGGCGCAAGGCGGTAATCGAGCGAAACCACATCGAAGCCGGTGCGGGCGCAAAGCTCGGCGCAGACATCGTCATGGCTGTCCAGCCCGCCAAGGATGAATCCGCCGCCATGAAGGTAGAGCACCATCGCAGCGTTGTTCGGGGCGGCGTTGCGGTAGATGCGGATCGAGATGCTGTTGGTTGGCGCGGCAACGGCAGTCGTCTCCGCCGTCACCCCTTGCGGATATCCGGCGAAGAACTCCCGGCACATTCGGTCGTAGACCGCGCGCTGCTCTTCGATCGTGTAGTCGATCGTGTCCGGCGGATAGTAGGAACTGGTCTTCTCGATGAAGGCCCAGGTTTCTGCGTCGATGAGGGTTTTGTAGTCGGTCATCGCGCTTGGACCGACTGGAGAGGTTCAGCCCGGTCACCCCCCTCTGGTCTGCCGGCCATCTCCCCCGCAAGGGGGGAGATCGGATGTCGCATTTGCCTTCGCCAATCTCCAGGGGAAGGTGAGCGCCGGCGCCGACACTGCCAATCTCCCCCCTTGCGGGGGAGATGCCCGGCAGGGCAGAGGGGGGTGCCTCGCGCCGTCATCGCGATTCTACCGTCCTTTCCAAACCGGCTCGCGCTTCTCCGCGAAAGCCCGGAACCCTTCCATATTGTCTTCCGACCCATAGAGCTTGTCGACCGTCGGCAGCTGCCGGCGCGTCACCTTGTTCATGGCGTCTTGGAACGTCAGCGCCTCGGCCACCCGCGCCGTCTCCTTGATCGCGGCGAAGACCAGCGGCGGGCCGCTGGCGAGCAACCTTGCAATCTCCCATATGCGCTCCTCGAGCTTATCCTTGGGCAACACCTCGTTGACCAGGCCCCAGCGATGCGCCTCGGCGACTTCCATCCAGCGGCCGGTGAACAGAAGGTCCATGGCGATATGGTAGGGGATGCGCTTCGGCAGCTTGATCGTCGCCGCGTCGGCCAGCGTGCCGGCGCGGATCTCGGGCAGCGCGAAGGAGGAATGGTCGGAGGCGTAGATGAGGTCGCAGGACAGCGCCAGCTCGAAGCCGCCGCCCACGGCCATGCCGTTGACGCAGGCGATCACCGGCTTGTTCAGGTCGCGCAACTCCTGCAGCCCCCCGAAGCCGCCGACGCCATAATCGCCGTCCACCGCATCGCCGGCGGCCGCCGCTTTCAGATCCCAGCCGGCGCTGAAGAATTTGTCGCCGGCCGTCTTGACGATGGCGACGCGCAGCTCGGGATCGTCGCGGAACGCCTTGAAGGTCTCGCCCATCAGCCGCGACGTCTTGAGGTCGATGGCATTGGCCTTCGGCCGGTCGAGCGTGACCTCGAGGATCGCGCCTTCGCGGCGGGTGGTGATGACGTCAGCCATTCTTCTTTTCTCCAAGCACAAGCAGCGCATCCGCGATCCAGGCGCCCTTGCCTTTAGCGCAGACGATCAGCGGGTTGATGTCGAGTTCCTCGATCTCGCCCTCGTTCTTCTGCACGAAGTCGGCAATGCCGGCGATGGCGTCGATGGCGGCGTCAACGTCGGCCCTGGGCCGGCCGCGATAGCCTTCGAGGAGAGGATAGAGCTTGAGCCCACGCAATGCCGCCTCGATGTCGTCGCGCGTTGCCGGCAGCATGAGGGTCACGCTGTCGCGCAACAGCTCGACCAGCACGCCGCCGGTACCGAGCGTCATCACCACGCCGAACATCGGGTCGCGGGTGAAGCCGACGATCAGCTCGGCGACGCCGTCGCGCACCATGCGCTCGGCATAGAGCCCGGTGCCGAGCGGCAGCAAATCATGTGCGGCGGCACTGACGGATTCGGCGTCCTTGAGGTTCAGCCTGACAGCGCCGACTTCCGACTTGTGCGTCACGCCGAGCGCCTTCAGCGCCACCGGGAAACCCAAGCTCATCGAGGAAATCACCGCCTCGACCGCATTGGAGGCGCGCTCGCCCTTTGGCACCGGCAGGCCGGCCTTGATGAGCCTTTCCTTGGCCTCGGCCTCGTCCGGCGTCACGCGTTTGGCGTCGGATGCTCCCGCCGCGGTGGTGTCGACCGGCTGCGCCTGCGGCTCGCGCCAGGCCCAGCCGATGAAGGCGGCGGCCTGGGCGGCGTCCATGGCCTCCGAGATGCCGAACAGCGGCACCATGCCGCGCGCCATCAGGCCGGCGGTGTATTCCTCCGGCAGGTTTTCCGGCAGCGAGGAGACGATCGCCCCTTGCGCCTTGTTGGTCTTCAGCGCCGCCTCGAAGGCGCGCAGCGTCGCCCACCAGTCGACGTCGGAACAGCGGTCCGGGCGCGGGAAATCAAGCACCAGCATGTTGAGGTCGAAGCCGCCCGACACCATGGCGGTGAAGGTGGCGGTCATCGCCGGCTCGTTGTTCCAGATGAAGGTGTGGTAGTCGAGCGGATTGGCGACGGCGACCAGCGGTCCGAGCGTCGATTTGACATGCGCGCGGTGCTCGGCCGTCAGCGCCGGGAAATGCACCCAGCGCCCCTCGGCGCTGTCGGCCATCACCGAAGCCTCGCCGCCCGAGCAACTCATCGACGAAAGCTTGTAGCCGGGCAGGGGACCGGTGATGTGCAGCAGCTTCAGTGCCTCGATGAAGGCCGGAATGGAATCGACGCGCGCAATGCCGAGCCGCTTCAGGAACGCGCCGGAGGCGGCGTCCGAGCCGGCCAGCGAAGCGGTGTGCGACACCGTCGCCTGCCGCGCCTGTTCGGAGCGGCCGACCTTCATGGCGATGATCGGCTTCTTCAATTCGCGCGCCCGCGCCGCCAGCTTCTCGAAGCCGGCGACCGAGTCGAAGGCCTCGATATGCAGGCCGAGCGAGGTGACGCGCTCGTCCTCGATCAGGCCCAGCGCCATTTCGGAGAGGCCGGTCTGCGCCTGGTTGCCGGCGGTCATCAGGAAGGCGATCGGCAGTCCGCGCTTCTGCATCGTCATGTTGATGGCGATGTTGGACGATTGCGTGATGATGGCGACGCCCTTGCCGCCCTCGGCCAGCCTGATCCCGCCATGCTGGTCGGGCCAAAGCAACGCGCCGTCGGCATAGTTGATCAGGCCGTAGCAGTTCGGCCCGATGATCGGCATCTGGCCCGCGGCGGCGACCAGCTCAGCCTGCAGCCGCTCGCCGTCCTCGTCGTAGGCTTCGGTCTCGAGGAATCCGGCGGCAAAGCAGACGGCGCCGCCGGCGCCGCGCTCGGCCAGCGCCTTGATCACTTCGATGGTGAGATGCCGGTTGACGCCGACAAAGGCGGCGTCCGGCGCGCCCGGCAGATCGGCGACGGAGCGGTAGGCCTTGCGGCCGGCGACCTCGTCCTTGGTCGGATGCACCGGCCAGATCTCGCCGGCAAAGCCCATCTTGATCGACTGCGCCACGACGGCGGCGGCCTGCGCCCCGCCGAACACGGCGATCGATTTCGGGCGCAGGAGACGTTCGAGTTTATGCATGGCCATCTTTTCGTTTGAGCGCGATCTGGTCCAAGGCCGGATCCCGGCCTTGCCGCATCATGCTCTAAGCTCCGAACGGACGCAGCAGCGCCCGCGAAATAATATGTCGCTGAATCTCCGACGTGCCTTCCCAGATGCGCTCGACGCGGGCGTCGCGCCAGATGCGCTCCAGCGGCAGGTCGTCCATAAGCCCCATGCCGCCATGGATCTGGATGGCCTCGTCTGCGACGAAGGCCAGCATCTCGGTGGCCTTCAGCTTGGCCATCGCCATGTCCTGGTCGGTGACGGTGCCCTGATCGTATTTCCAGCCGGCTTCGAAGACCATCAGGTCCGCGGCCTTCAATTCCGTCGCCATGTCGGCGAGCTTGAACGACACGCCCTGGAACTTGCCGATCTGCTGGCCGAACTGCTGGCGCTGTGCTGCATATTCGATGGCATGCGAGAGCGCGCGTTCGGCGCGGCCGAGGCAGGTGGCGCCAACCTGGAGACGCGTGGCGCCGAGCCAGGAGTTGGCGACGTCGAAGCCCTTATGCACTTCGCCGAGCACCTGGGAAGCCGGCAGCCGGCAATCGTCGAATTCGAGGATCGAATTGGTGTAACCGCGATGCGAGACATTGCGATAGCCGTCGCGCACCGTGAAGCCATTGGTGCCCTTGTCGACGAAGAAGGCGGTGATCTTCTTGCGCTTGCCGCGCGGCGAATCCTCTTCGCCCGAAGCCATGAACACGATGGCGAAGTGGGCGATGTCGGCATGCGAGATAAAGTGCTTGGTGCCGTTGAGCACCCAGTCCGAGCCGTCCTGCACCGCGGTCGCCTTCATGCCGCGCAGGTCGGAGCCGGCGCCGGGCTCCGTCATCGCCAGGCAGTCCCATTTCTCGCCGCGGATGCAGGGAAAGAGGTATCTCTCGCGCTGTTCCGGCGTTCCGGCGAGCAGGATGTTGGACGGACGCGCCACGCAGGTCCAGTGCAGCGCATAATTGGCGCGGCCAAGCTCCTTCTCATAGAGCAGCCAGCTCACCGTATCGAGGCCGGCGCCGCCGACATCGGCCGGCATGTTGGCGGCATAAAGCCCGGCCCCGATCGCCTTCGCCTTCAATTCGTCGATCAGCTCGCGGCGCAGCTCGCCGGTGCGCTCCACCTCGCGCTCATGCGGGTAGAGCTCGTTCTCGACGAAGGCGCGCGTCGTCTCGACGATGAGCTTCTGTTCTTCCGAAAGACCGAAATGCATCGCCTCAGCCCTTCTTCTTGCTCTTCTTCGCCTTATCGGCCTTGGCGGGCTTCCCAGTCTTTGTCGGCTTTTCAGCCTTTGCCGGCTTCGCGGCTTTCTTGGCCGGCTTGGCCTTTGCGGGAGCCGTGGTGGAGGTCTTCTTCGCCGCCAGCTTGGCGAGCTGCCTGGTATAGTCCTTGTGCAGCGCGCCGGCGCCCCAGCCCTTGCCCTTGTTCTGCTTCGACAGCGCTTCCATGATCGCGACCAGATTGTCGTCGCGGATCTTCTCCAGCTCGCGGATCGACAGCCCGTGCGCCTGCTCGTCCGACTGCGTGGCGATCAGGTCGACCAACTCGTCGTTGAACTCGGGCACGTCCATCAGCTTGGTCCACGGCCATTTCAGGCAAGGCCCGAACTGCGCCATGAAATGGCGCATGCCGGCTTCGCCGCCGGCGACGCGATAGACCTGGAACATGCCCATCTGCGCCCAGCGCAGGCCGAAGGAATAGCGCATGATGTCGTCGAGTTCCTCGACGGTGCAGATGCCGTCCTTGACCAGCCACAGCGCTTCGCGCCAGGCGGCTTCGAGCAGGCGGTCGCCGACAAAGGCCTCGATCTCCTTGCGCACCACCACCGGCTTCATGCCGATCGAGGCGTAGAGCTCCTTGGCCACCTCGATCGCCTCGGGGAAGGTCTGCTCGCCGCCGACGATCTCGACCAGCGGCAACAGATAGACCGGGTTGAACGGATGGCCGACCACCAGCCGTTCCGGGTGCTTCTTCATCGCCACCTGCATGTCGGTCGGCTTGATGCCGGAGGTGGACGAGCCGACGATGGCGTTGGCCGGCGCATGCTGGTCGATCTCGGCCAGCACCTTGTGCTTGAGGTCGAGCCGCTCCGGCACGCTTTCCTGGATGAAGTCGGCGTCGGCAACCGCCTCGGCGATGGTCTTGGCGAAGGTGAGCTTGCCTTCCTTGGGCAGGCCGCCGGGCAGCATCTGCTTATAGGCGCGGCGCGCGCCCTTCATCACCTCGCCAACCTTGCGTGACGCTTCCGGATCGGGGTCGAAGATCGACACATCGATGCCATTCAAGAGCAGACGCGCCACCCAGCCGGCGCCGATGACGCCGCCGCCGATGGCGGCCGCCTTGTTGATGATGCTCATGGTCAGGCTCCGGTTCTCGTCTTGGCTGTTTCGGGATCGATGAGGGCCACACGCTCGCCGGCGCGGATCACCGCCGGGTCGTAGGCCTTGCGGGCGAACACTTCGAGCACGAAGGGCCGGAAGAACTCGACCGGCAGCGTCTCGTAGTCGGGATCGAAGCTCGACTGGTCCCAGCGCTCGCAGAACTGGTCGCAGTCGTCGAAATAGAGGTGGCCGGCGAAGCGGTCGCGGGCATGCCGGTTGCCGCCCAGGTGATGCGCGTAATAGAGGCGCTGGAAGTCGCCATGCTTTTCCACCACCCAGGTGCATTGCTCGCGCACGAAGGGTTTTAGGATCGTCGCGGCATATTCATCATGATTGTAGGGCGCGTAGATGTCGCCGATGTCGTGCAGCAGCGCGCAGACGATCCAGTCCGTATCGGCGCCGTCGCGCCAGGCGCGAGTCGCCGCCTGCAGCGAATGGCCGAGCCGGGTGATCTTATAGCCTGAAAGACCTTCGTCCAGCTGCACAAGTGCATCGAGCAGCCGGTCGCCGGTCTTGGCGGCATAGTCGATCTCATGAGCGGTCAGGAATTCGTAATCTTCCCTGTCGCCGTCCTTCATAGCGGTGAATTTGACGGTAGCCATGCTCAACTCCCGGTGTCTTGTTTGAGCATGATCTTGTCCGAAAACCGGTACCCACTTTTCGGGATCATGCTTAAGCCGCGGCAGCGATCGGCGCCCGCTTGGTAAGGTTGAGCTTCTTGCGCACTTCTTCCGGCCCAAGGATCCGCGCACCGAGATTGGTGACGATGCTGGCCGCGCGTTCGACGAGCTGCGCGTTGGTGGCGAGCACACCTTTGTCGAGCCACAGATTGTCCTCCAGGCCGACGCGGACATTGCCGCCGGCAAGCACGGCCGCCGCCGCATAGGCCATCTGGCTACGGCCGATCGAGAAGGCCGACCAGTTCCAGGTCGAGGGTACGTTGTTGACCATCGCCATGAAGGTGTTGAGGTCGTCCGGCGCACCCCACGGCACGCCCATGCAGAGCTGCACCAGCGCGTCCGGATTGAGCACCTTTTCCTCGACCAACTGCTTGGCGAACCACAGGTGGCCGGTATCGAAGGCCTCGATCTCGGGCTTCACACCCAACGCCGTCATCATGCCGCCCATGGCACGCAGCATGCCCGGCGTGTTGGTCATCACATAATCGGCCTCGGCGAAATTCATCGTGCCGCAATCAAGCGTGCAGATTTCCGGCAGGCACTGGCGCACATGCTCCATGCGGTTGGAGGCGCCGCCCATGTCGGTGCCCTTCTCGTTGAGCGGCAGCGGCGCTTCCGGCGAGCCGAACACCATGTCGCCGCCCATGCCGGCAGTGAGGTTCAGCACCACGTCGACGTTCGCCTCGCGGATGCGCTCCGTCACCTCGCGGTAGAGATGCACGTCGCGCCTGGGCTTGCCGGTCTCGGGGTCGCGCACATGGCAATGGACGATCGCCGCACCCGCCTTGGCGGCGTCGATCGCTGAATCGGCGATCTGCTTGGGCGAGCGCGGCACATGCGGGCTGCGGTCCTGCGTGCCGCCGGAGCCGGTCACGGCACAGGTAATGAAGACCTCGCGGTTCATCGCAAGCGGCATATTGATCCTCCCAGATTCGATCGGCCATGCATGCCACCCAGAAGCGGGAGCCGATAGCGGCACGGCATGCAAGGGAATTCACCAAGAATGCCCGACTTGCCGGAAACTGTTTTGCGTTTTACGAAGCTCTCATGATCAAAAGCGAAAAACCGACCATCTTTCGGTCCGAGCGCGAGACGCTCAAGGTGACGTTCCTCGTGTTCTCGGGATCCTCGATCATGTGCGTGGCCTCGGCGGTCGACCCGCTGCGCGCCGCAAACCGCATCTCGGGCGAGACGCCGTTCGATTTCAAGCTGGTCTCGGTCACCGGCGAGGCGCCGGTCACGACATGCGGCCTTCCCGTGGCTGTCAGCGGCCGCTTCGACGCGGCCGAGGCCACCGACATGCTGGTCGTCGTCGCCGGCTTCGGCACGCAGAACTACGCCACGTCGGCGCTGCTTGCCGGCCTGCGCCGCGCTGCTCGCGCCGCGCGCGCCTGTGGCGGCGTCGAGGCGGGAACTTGGCTGGTGGCGCGCGCCGGCCTGCTCGAGGGCCGCAGCGCCACTACGCATTGGGAAGACATGGAGGATTTCTCCGCCGCATTCCCGGGCGTCGACGTGCGGCCGGACCGCTACGTCATCGACGGGCCGGTCTTCACCTCCGGCGGCGCCTCGCCGACCTTCGACCTGATGCTGCATCTGGTCCGCACAAGGCTCGGCATGGCCGCCGCGCTCGATGTCGCGAGCGTCTTCATCTACGACCAGGCGCGCGCCGCGACCGACGCGCAGCCGCTGGTCTCGCTCGGCCGTCTCGACGGCTACGATCCTAGGCTTGCCCAGGCGATCCGGCTGATGGAAGCGCATGTCGACCAGCCGCTCACCGTCGACGCCGTGGCAAAACGCGCCGGCGTCACGGCGAGAACGCTGGAAAGCATTTTTCGCAAGTCGATCGGCGAGACGCCCGGCGCCTATTATCTGAGGCTGCGCCTCAGCGCCGCCCGCCGCCTGGTGATGGATACGCGCATTGCCATGGCCGACATTGCCGGACGTACCGGCTTTTCCTCCGCCGCGGCATTTTCCAGGGCATTTTCAAGAGCTTTCGGCGAGGCGCCGGTCAGGCTGCGGCGTGGTTGAGAATCCAGTCTGTCGCGGCGGCGAGGTCATCCACCACTGCGGTGGGAGCCGGATCGAATCGCGTTTCGTCGCCGGGACGGTATTTGCCTGTCCGCACGAGCAGCGCCGCGCCAAGCCCGGCGCTGAGCGCGCCGGCGACATCGCTCTCCGCGTCGTCACCGACCATGACCGCATCGGCCGTAGGGCAGTTCAAATCTGCGAGCGCCGAAAGGAAAAAATCCGCCGACGGCTTGCCTAGCACGACGGGGCTTCGGCCGCTGGCGAATTCGAGAGCCGCAACGAAGGCGCCGGTGTCGAGGCTGAGTTGGCCATCCGCATCCTTGAAGGTGCGGTTGGCGGCCAAAGCCACGAAATCGGCACCGGCGGATAACTCGCGGAAAGCACGGTTGAGGCTGGCGTAGCCGAATGCCTCGCCGGCATCGCCCATGACGACCGCCTTGCTGCTTCCTCCCTCCAGGCCCGAAAACTCTGCTTCGAGATCGGGATGGACGAGCAGATGCGGCTGGCGGCCATGCTTGCGCAACCACTCGATCGCAGCCTGCGCTGGCGTCAGCAATTCTTCATCCGCAACTTTGATGCCCATGGCGGCAAGTTGCGCGACGATCTTGCTGCGCGGTGAGCGTGTCGTGTTGCTGACGAAACGCAGCGGCAAGGCGGCATCGCGCAGACGCTTAATTGCCTTCGCCGCTCCCGCTATCGGGGTGTCGCCATCACAGACGACACCCAGAAGATCCAGGAGCACCGCGCGTATCATAGCCGCAGGATGGAGAAACAGTCTGCGTTCGTCAAACCGCGGAAGAATCGGGCCGCGGAAGAATCGGGCCGCGGAAGAATCAGGCCGCGGAAGAATCAGGCCACGGAAGAATCAGGCGGCGTCGCGGCCTTCGCCGACGATGCGCGTGCGCATGCTCTTGGCCAGCGCGGTTTCCAACCGCGCCGCAACCGCGCGGTCCCATTCGTTTGTCTTGCGGCCGCCGTCTTTCGAATGCGGCAACGCCATCAGCCGGTCGATGATCGATCCGGTTTCGCCGGACGAAAGCAGGGCGTCGATTTCGCGTTCATGCTGCATATCGGTTCGCCTCCTTCTTCTTCACCCGCTACAGGAGCCACGTTTATACGAGTTCCGTGACGGCTGTTTGAAGGCAAGAGCGGGGCGATTGAGGGGCGGCTCGGGGCAAAACCTTGTCGTGAAGTTCTGCCCTCGCGCATGCAAATTTTCAGGCTTTCCCCGCGCCCCGATTGCTCGGGCGCGGGGCGGCCTGCCGTTCTTTAGACATACCTGTTGACGATGTTCTCCAGCAATTCCTGCCGGCCGGAGCGCGGCTGCGGCTCGATTTTCTCCTTCACCACGCGCTCGGCGATCGCCTCCAGCGTGCGCTCGCCCGAGAGCATCGCCTTGCCCTCGGCGGTGTTCCAGCCGGCATAACGCTCGGCGAGCGGGCCGGACAGCGCCTTGTCCTCGATCATCTTGGCCGCAGCTTTCAGACCGCGCGCGCAGGCATCCATACCACCGATATGGCCGATCAAAAGGTCGTCCGGGTCGAGCGACTGGCGCCTGAGCTTGGCATCGAAATTGGTGCCGCCGGTCTTGAAGCCGCCGCCCTGCAGCACCTGGTAATAGGCCAGAGCCATTTCCGGCACGTTGTTGGGGAACTGGTCGGTGTCCCAGCCCGACTGGTAGTCGTTGCGGTTCATGTCGATCGAACCGAAGATTCCGAGTGCATTCGCCAAAGCCAGCTCGTGCTCGAAGGAATGGCCGGCAAGGATCGCGTGGCCCTGCTCGATGTTGAGCTTTACTTCCTTCTCCAGCCCGAAGCGCTTGAGGAAGCCGTACACCGTGGCGACATCGTAGTCGTACTGGTGCTTGGTCGGCTCCTGCGGCTTCGGCTCGATCAGGATCGTGCCTTTGAAGCCGATCTTGTGCTTGTAATCGACGACGAGGCTGAGGAAGCGGCCGGCCTGTTCCTGCTCGCGGGCAAGGTCGGTGTTGAGCAAGGTCTCATAGCCCTCGCGCCCGCCCCACAGCACATAGTTCTCGCCCTTGAGCTTCTTGGTGACGTCGATGCAACTCTTCACCGTCGCCGCCGCATAAGCAAACACATCCGGATCGGGATTGGTGGCCGCGCCCGACATGAAGCGGCGGTGCGAGAAGAGGTTCGCCGTGCCCCAGAGCAGCTTGACGCCGGTCTGTTTCATCTTGTCGGCGAAATAGTCGGTGATCTCGTCGAGACGCGCGGCGCTCTCCGAAAAATCCTTGCCTTCCGGACGCACGTCCGCGTCGTGGAAGCAGAAATAGGGCGCGCCGAGCAGCGCGAACATTTCGAAGGCGACGTCGGCCTTGAGCTTGGCCAGCTCCATCGTGTCGACGCCGCCCGGCTTGGCAAACCAAGGGCGGTCGAAGGTCTGGCCGCCAAACGGGTCGCCGCCCGGCCATGCGAAGGAGTGCCAATAGGCGACGGCGAAGCGCAAATGGTCTTCCAGCCGCTTGCCGGCCACCACCTCGTCGGGATTGTAGAACCGGTAGGCAAGTGGATTGGTCGAATCCGGCCCCTCATATTTGATCTTCTTGATGTCGCCGAAAAATCCGCTGCTCATGGTTTCCTTCCTCTCCGGGTGCTTTGCCTGATTACCTCAGGCGTAATTGGTTTCGCTCTTGCGGGGCGCGAAAAGCGTCATGTCGAAACGCTCCAACGAAGGAACATGACAATGACCGACCTCAACACGATCGCCCGTAACTACATCGCCGCTTGGAACGAGAGCGATGTGGCCCGCCGCAAGGCGCTGCTCGACGCGGCCTTCACCAAGGATGTCAGCTATCGCGACCCGGTCATGCAGGGCGACGGCCATGACGGCATGGCGGCACTGATCGACGGCGTCCAGCAGCGCTTCGCCGGCTTCCGATTCTCGCTGAAGGGCGAGCCGGACGGTTTCGCCGACCGCATTCGCTTCTCGTGGAATCTGGGACCTGAGGGCAGCGAGTCCGTCATCGAAGGCACCGACATCGGCGTCATCGAAGATGGTCGCCTGAAGAGCGTCACCGGGTTTTTGGACAAGGTGCCGGCGCAGTGAGGCTAATTTCGGAGCAGCGGTCCGAGGCACCCCCCTCTGCCCTGCCGGGCATCTCCCCCGCAAGGGGGGAGATTGGCAGCTTCGGCGCTGCCGCGCTTTTATCAACGCTGGCGATTGGCGAAGGTCCGCGTGACAGTCAATCTCCCCCCTTGCGGGGGAGATGGCCGGCAGGCCAGAGGGGGGTGTCTCGCGCATACTCACGCAGTAACAGCCCTTATCGCCGGATAGAGCGCACGATAGCGCTGATAGGCATCAGCATAAGCACCATCAAGCCCGACATCCGGCTCGATCGTCGCATCCGTCGCCGGCGCGGTGCAGACGGCAAGCGGATCGGCGCCGGTCGCGGCGATCAACCCCAACCGCGCCGCGCCAAAGGCGGCGCCGAAATCGCCATCGGCCGGGATGTCGACCGGCAGCTGCAGCGCGGTGGCGATCGCCTTCAGCCAATAACGCGAGCGCGAGCCGCCGCCAATCGCGGTCACCCGGCTCAGCGTCGTGCCGGCTGTCTTCAGCGCTTCGAGGCTGTCGCGGAAGGCGAAGGCGACGCCCTCGAGCACGGCCTGCGTCAGCACGGCCCGGCTCGATTGATGCGCGAGGCCTGTGAAGGAGCCGCGGATGGCGGAATCATTGTGCGGCGTGCGCTCGCCCGAGAGATAGGGCAGGAAGGTCACGCCCGTCGGCGCCTTCAGCGTATCGCCGAGTTCGCCGGTCAGGTCGCCGGCGCCTTTGCCGGTGATCTCCGACAGCCAGTTGAGCGAATCGGTGGCCGACAGGATGACGCCCATCTGATGCCAAGTGTTTGGCAGTGCATGGCAGAATGTGTGCACCGCGCTTTCGGGATTGGGCAAATAGGAGGCGTTCGCTGCAAACAGCACGCCCGACGTGCCGAGCGAGACGAAGGCATGGCCGGCGCCGACCGTACCCATGCCGCAGGCCGAGGCCGCATTGTCGCCGGCGCCGCCGGCAATTGGAATTCCCGCCGCGATGCCCCATTTCGACGCTAGCTCGCCGCGCAAGGCGCCGGCCTTGGCCGTGCCTTCGACCAGCGACGGCATATGCTTCTCATCGAGCGATGTCGCCGCCAGCAATTCGGGCGCCCAGCGACGCTTGCCGACATCGAGCCACGAGGTGCCGGCCGAATCCGACATTTCGGAGATGTGCTCGCCGGTCAGCCAGAGCCGCAGGTAATCCTTGGGCAGCAGCACCTTGGCGACGGCGGCGAAGGTCCCGGCTTCGTGTTCTTTCACCCAGGCAAGCTTCGGCGCGGTGAAACCGGGAAAGACGATGTTGCCGGTGAGCTTGCGGAAGCGCGGATCGGCATCGAGCGCCGCCGCCTCGACATGGCTGCGCGTGTCGTTCCACAGGATGCAGGGGCGCAGCACCTTGTCCGAGGCATCGAGCAGGGTGGCGCCATGCATCTGGCCGGAAAGGCCGATGCCTTTGACCGCGGCAAGCTCCTTCGGGTGCGAAGCCTTGAGCTCGGCAATCGCCGTCTCGCAGGCTTCGATCCAATGCGCCGGATCCTGCTCCGACCAGCCGGGATGCGGCCGCGAGACGTCGAGCGAGCCATGGCCGGAGCCGATGACCTTCTGGCCGTCGTCGATCAGCAGCGCCTTGACGCCCGAAGTGCCCAGGTCGAGGCCGAGATACATGATTTCCTCCCATTGCCATTAATTTTTTCGGATCTCGAAAAAATATGGCTCGGCAGTTTTTAAGACAAGATCCCCTTGGGGTCAATTCTCGGACAAATCGAATGCGCGACGCAAGAACAGCGCCGACAGCGGGCTGTTCGGCCGGGCGAGCCGCCGTTCGGCCGTCAGCGCCCGCGCCAGCGCCGTATCGCCTGCGCGCAACGCGGCCTCGATCAGCGTCAGGTCGATCACGTCGCGCTGCGCATGGCTGCCGCCGAAACGGTGCGCGATCGAGCGGATCGGCTGGATCAGCCGCACGGCCTCGCCGTAGCTGCCTTCGCCAAAGGCCTTGATCGCAAGCGTCAGCGGATGGCCGACATCGCGCGTGAAAGCGGCATTGTCGTCGCTGCCGAGCATCGCTTCGCGCTGCGTCTCGATCAGCGTTTTCGCCGGCGCTTCCAGCCCTGCGCCGACAAAGGCCATCATCGCATGCGCGTCGTTGAAGGCATAATTGCCGGCGGCGGCTTTCGGCATCCAGTTGGCGGCGAGCGTCGCCCAACGGTCGCCGACATCGACGCCGCCGAGAACGAGGCGCCACAGGATGGCCGAGGCATCGACCATGTTGAGCGCCAATGTCGAGCGGTCGCCATAGATCGGGCCGTCATAGAGCTTGAGCACCTCGTTCGTCTCGCCGAGATCGTATTGGAACAGCGCCAGATGCCACCAATTGTGGATCTTGAGGAAACTGTCCGTCGACCACGTGTCGGGATTGGCCCGCATCCAGGCGATGCCGTCTCGTTGCCGGCTCTGCATTTCCATGACATGCGCGACCGCATGCTGCGCCCAGCCGTCGCGCGGCTCGATCTCGATGGCTTCTCGGCCCAGGGATTCGGCACGGGCATAGTCGCCCATTTCCTCCAGCCCGAAGGCCTGCATGCCGAGAATGGCGTGGTAGCCCGGCATATCTTTCTGCCAGGCCGGGAGCGCCCGGCCGATGCGGTCGCGCAGCATGCGCGCATTGCCGGTGAAGAAATCGATCTGATGCCCCACCTGCAGCGCCAGCGCATCGCGCGGATTGTCGATCGCGATGTCCTCCAGGATACGGGTGGCTTCATGCCATCGCCCTTCGGCGAGGTTGCCAAGCGCCGCGACATGCGCCGCTTCGCGCGCGGTGGCGGCAAGGGGCAACGCCGCCTGATGGCTCGATCGGGCGACCGCGATCGCATCCCGCTCGGTGGCGAGGCCGAACAGATACCCTTGAACACATGCGCCATGACAAACGTGGGGTCATCGGCAATGGCGCGGTCGATGGAGCCGACCGGGTCGCCGATGAAGCATTGCAATTCATGCACGGCGCGGACGTAGGACGAAAACCCGGCTTCGGTCGTGCCGGAATAGGTAAGACCGAATGCGTCCTTCATAGCGTCAGTTGGCCGACCGCATCGCCACCGTGGCGATGCCGGCGCCGACCAGCAGCGTGCCGCCGGTGCGGTTGAAGATGCGGATCGCCTTCGGGTTGCGCACGATCGCCCGGGCCCTGGACGCGACCAGCGCGTAGCCGAAGGCGTTGAGGAAGGCCAGGGTCAGGAAGGTCGTCTCGAAGATCAGCATCTGCGTCCAGAAATCGGCATGCCGGTCGAGGAACTGCGGCAGGAAGGCGACGAAGAAGGTGATGCTCTTCGGGTTCAGCGCCGTCACCAGCCAGGCATGCGCCATCATCCTTGCCGCCGAAACCGCGTCGGTGCGCGGTTCCGCCTTCAGCGCGCCGCCGGCGCGGAACAGTTTAATGCCGAGATAGACGAGATAGCCGGCGCCGATCACCTTGAGCACCGTGAACACCGTGGCCGAAGCCGCGAGCAGCGCGCCGATGCCCAGCATCGACAGCGTCATGGCGGTGAAGTCACCCAGCGCCACGCCGACCGCCATCGGCAGCGCGGTGCGCCAGCCCTGGCCCAGCGCGTAAGAGACGACCAGGAGGATCGTCGGGCCTGGAATGACAAGAAGGATGGAAGAGGCGGCGGCGAAGGCGGCCCAGTTTTCGAAGGACATTTCCCTGCTCCTTGAGCGCAAAGAAAAGGATAAATCCTGGGGTCCTCGGGAATGTAAAGGGGCCGCTGGAAAAATCTTCGGAGCCAAGGCCTCGGGCCCATCGACCGCCGCAACGACGCGTTAGGGTTAAGCCGGCTTCCGGTCTTTCACCCTTTTTCAACCATGACTGACGAAAATGCCTGCCATCCGGCCGGACCGTGCTTCCCGTCGGCAGCGTAGGGTTTGGTGCATGCGCGAGTTGCCGCAAAGTCTGACGCCGCCTCCCAGCGGCGCCGCAATCGATACCGAAATTCAGCTTTCCCGCCGCGCCGTGCTTTCCGGCGCGGGCGCCATGGCGCTGCTCGGCCTGGCCGGCTGCAGCACCACCGACACGCTCGACCTGCCGCAGATGCAGCTCGACAACACCGTCACCGGTTCCGTTCCGCCCATGCGCCCGGCGATCAGTGTCGACAGGAATGTCACCGGCCCCGATGTCATGTACGCCTCGCTCACCGATGGCGGCTTCCAGGTGCCGGCCGTGCCGTGGCAGAAGGTCAAGCCGCAGTTCCGCCGGCAGATCGTCGTGGACAAGACCGGCGAGGCGCCCGGCACCATCGTCGTCCACCTTGAGGAGCGCATGCTCTATCTCGTCCAGCCGGGGGGCGACGCCATCCGCTACGGCGTCGGCATCGGCAAGGACGGCTTCCGCTGGTCGGGCCGCGCCAACATCCAGTATGGCCGCGAATGGCCGGTCTGGACGCCGCCGCCGGAGATGGTCCAGCGCAAGCCGGAACTGGTGAAATGGCAGGGCGGCCAGCCCGGCGGCCTCACCAATCCACTCGGGGCGCGGGCGCTCTATATCTACCAGAACGGCAAGGACACCGGCTACCGCATCCACGGCTCGCCCGAATGGTGGAGCATCGGCCAGGCGATGTCGTCGGGCTGCGTGCGCCTGATCAACCAGGATATCATCGACCTCTACAGCCGCGTTTCCAAGAAGAACCCGGTCGTCGTGGTCTGATCTTTCCAGGCGACCTGTCCGGCTGCTTTTTCGAGATCCCGTTTCTTCCGTTGCGCGATGCCGCAAGACAGGCCAAGGTACCTGAAAACCTTCGCTTCGGGAGAAATCGAGCATGGCTGGAACCTTCGTCATCGCGCAGGGCGGCGGCCCGACCGCCGTCATCAACCAGACGGTCGTCGGCGCCACGCTGGAAGTCCGCAAGCGCCATCCCGGCGCCAAGGTGCTGGGCTCGCTCCATGGCGTGCGCGGCATCCGCGACGGCAATTATGTCGATCTCTCCGCCATCCCCGAGGACCGGCTGCGGCTGATCGCCGGCACGCCGAGCGCCGCCCTCGGCTCGACCCGCGACAAGCCGGACGCCGCCTATTGCGAGGTTATCCTAAACGGCCTGAAGAAAGCCGGCGCCGACGCCTTCATCTATATCGGCGGCAACGACACCTCAGGCACGCAGCAGATCCTGACCGATGCCGCCGGCGGCTCGATCGCCTTCGTCCATGCGCCGAAGACCATCGACAACGACCTCGAGGAGAACGACCACACGCCGGGCTTCATCTCGGCGGCCGAATTCGTCGCCGGCGCCTTCCTCTCGGTCGACCTCGATTTCCGCGCCCTGCCCGGCATCTATGTCGGCATCGTCATGGGCCGGCATGCCGGCTTCCTGACCGCTGCCGCGGCCGCCTGGCAACTCGATCCCGACAGCGGCCCGCATCTGGTCTATGTGCCGGAGCGCGCCTTCTCGGCGAAGCGCTTCATCGAGGAAGTGCGCGAAAAGCTGGACCGCCATAAGCGCTGCATCGTCGCTGTCTCGGAGGGCGTCAGCACCGCCGACGGCAAGGCGCTGGTCGAAAGCCTGGTGCCGCCGGACAAGCTGGAGCGCGACCAGCACGGCAATGTCAAATTGTCGGGCAGCGACCTGCCGGCGGCGCTCGAACGGGCCTTGGCCGAAGGCCTGCCCGGCAAACGCGCGCGGGTCGACGCGCTGGGCTACATGCCGCGCGGTTATGTCGGCGCGATCAGCGCCGTGGACGCCAAGGAAGCCTTCGACGCCGGCGCTTTCGCGGTTGCTGTCGCAGGCGAAGGCGGCGGCTCGGTCGCGCTGCAATATGACGGGTCGAAGACGGTGTTGAAGAAGGTGCCGCTGAAGGCGGTGGCCGGCAAGACCCGCCATATGCCCGACGATTTCATGAAGCCGGACACCAACCAGCTTTCGGACGCCGGCATGGCCTATCTGAAGCGGCTGGTGCCGGAAAAATACAAGGTCGGGAAGCCGTTCGTCTGATGGGCGGCGGCTCGATCCCCGAGCTTGCGGTTGGCGACTGGTTCGGCAAGGCGAAAGTCGATGCCGGCACGACGATGCTGACCGAGCCTTTCGTGCATGATTTCGTGCGCGCCAATATGTGGCATTTGAAGGGCCGTGACGCCGATCTGCTGGTCGATACCGGCATGGGTATCCGCCCGCTGGCGCCTGAGATCGACACGCCGCCCGGCAAGCCGCTGATCGTTGTCGCCACCCACATCCATCTCGACCATGTCGGCTCGCTGCACGAATTCCCGCTGCGTATGGGCCCGAAGATGAGCGCGGCGCAGTTCGACGGCATGAACGATGCCGTTACCTACGCCCACATGTTCCACAATCTCGACGGTGCGGTCTCGAAGCTGCCGGCGCCGGACTGGAAGGCGGCCGACTACCGCATTCCTTCCGCGCCGCTGACCCGCACGCTCGATGAGGGCGATGTCATCGATCTCGGCGACAGGAAATTCCGCGTGCTGCATCTTCCGGGACATTCGCCGGATTCCATCGCGCTGTTCGACGAGGCCGATGGCCTGTTCTTTGCCGGCGACGCCATCTATGACGGCGTGCTGATCGACGACCTGCCGGATTCGGACCGCGCCGCCTATCGCCGCACCATGCAGCGCCTGCTCGACCTGCCGGTACGCATCGGCCATGGCGGCCATGGCCCGAGTTTTACCGGCCAGCGGATGCGTGAGATCGCCTCCGCTTATCTGCGCCGGAGAGAGCGGTTCGTAAGCGCTCTCTGAATTAAATCTTCGTAAGGTCATCCAAAGGTCCTGATTCAGGCCATTCCGCACCCTAAATCTTGGTTGTCGATCCGGCCGGCTGCCGTGCAAGGCGAGGCAGGCAATCCCGGTCGCCGACACGCCAACGGATGCGTGCTTCGAGAGCCATCCGGGGCGCCGGATCAACCTCTCGCCCGGACAGAAACGACCATGTCACCCATGAACATTCTTCGCAGACATCGCGTCGCGGCCCTGTTGGGCGCTGCGCTGATCATTTCTCCCGTTATTGGTTCCTTTGCCGAGAGCACGAACAGCGCCGGATTGAGCAACGCCGTCGCCACCACCCAGACTCCCGCCGCCGGCGTCACCGCGCCTAACGGCTCCTTCGCTCCCATCGTTGCCACCACAAAGCCGGCGGTCGTAACCATCACGACAATGATGAGGGGCCGGGCGGATGCCATGAGCGAGGGTTCGCCTTTCGATGGCAACTCGCCTTTCGACGAATATTTCCGGCAATTCTTTGGCGACCAGGGCATGCCGATGCCCAAGACGCCGCCTCAGCGGGCACCACGTAGCGAGGCGCTCGGCTCCGGCTTCATCATCAGCGCGGATGGCACAATCGTCACCAACAACCACGTCATCGACGGCGCCACCTCGATCAAGGTGACGCTCGACGACGGCACCGAGCTTCCGGCAAAGCTTGTCGGCCACGACGCCAAGCATGACCTGGCTGTGCTCAAAATCAAGGCAGACAAGCCGCTGCCGACCGTCAAGTGGGGCGATTCCAGCAAGCTGATGACCGGCGACCAGGTGCTGGCGATCGGCAACCCGTTCGGCATCGGCACCACGGTGACCGCCGGCATCGTCTCGGCGCGCGGCCGCGATCTCCATAGCGGGCCGTTCGACGATTTCATCCAGATCGACGCACCGATCAATCACGGCAATTCGGGCGGTCCGCTGGTCGACATCCACGGCAATGTGATCGGCATCAACACCGCCATCTACTCGCCCAATGGCGGCAGCGTCGGCGTCGGCTTCGCCATCCCGTCGGACCAGGCCCAAAAAGTTGTCGCCAAGCTGATGAAGGGCGGCGACATCGAATACGGCTATCTCGGTGTGCAGATCCAGCCGGTCACGCCGGATGTTGCCGGCGCGATCGGCCTCGACCACCCTGCCGGAGCCTTGGTCTCGTCGGTCACGCCGGGCTCGCCTGCGGCCAAGGCGGGCATTGAAGTCGGGGATGTGATCACCGGCTTTGGCGGCCAGGAGATCAAGGATCCCAAGGACCTGTCGCGCGCCGTCGCAGATGTCCCGCCCGGTAATAAGGAAACGGTCAATGTCTGGCGTAAGGGCAAGGTAGTTCAGGTCTCCGCGGAAGTCGGCCGCAACACCGACGAGGTGCAGACCGCGTCGAATGGCGAAGGCGGCAAGCCGTCGGCGGGCCAGGGCGTTCCGTCGCTCGGCCTCGGCCTGACCGACATCACTCCCGAGATCCGGCAGGAGCTCAACCTTGCCGACAACCAGCACGGCGCCGTGATTGAGCGTGTCAATCCGGACAAGGCGGCTTCGGCAGCGGGCCTCCAGCCGGGGGACGTGATCGTCGGCGTCGACCAGACGCCCGTAAAGAACGCCAGACAGGCGAACCAGGCTATCGCCGAGGCAGCCAAGTCGGGCAAGAAATCGGTGCTGCTGCTTGTCGATCGCGGCGACCAGCAGATATTCGTCGCAGTGCCTTTCGCGGCCGGCTGACCACGTCGTGGCGACCTGCCGGTGCAAGGCGGGTCGCCAAGATTCTTGTTGCCCGTAGAGGTATATTCGAGAACACTCCCCGCATCCTTCCACCGGTGCAAGAGGCGTCTCGATGGTCACGCGCGGCTTTTTTTCCGGACGGCGTCCTCCTTCCGACGCCGACGCGCGCATCCCGCCGGGTCAGTACCTGGAACAGGGTTTCCCGGTTCTCTCGGCCGGGCCGACGCCGCGCGTGCGCACCGAGGATTGGTCCTTCACCTTGAAGCAGGGGCCGCGACCGCTCAAGAAATGGAACTGGGCCGAGTTCAACGCCCTGCCGCAAAGCAAGATGACGCGCGACATTCATTGCGTCACGGCCTGGACCAAGTTCAACACGCCCTGGCAAGGCGTGATGATCGACGACATCCTCGCCGATGCCGGCATCGAGCCGCCGACGGCCTACGCTGGCGCTGTCCTTCGACGGCTATTCCACCAATGTGCCGACCAAGGACCTCGTCACCGGCAAGGCGATGGTGGCGCTGCTCTATGAGGGCAAGCCGATCACGCCGGACCATGGCGGGCCGGCGCGGCTTCTGGTGCCGCATCTCTATTTCTGGAAATCGGCCAAATGGGTGAACGGGCTGCAGTTCACCGACCGCTACGAACCGGGCTTTTGGGAACTGCGCGGCTATCACATGTATGGCGACCCCTGGCGCGAGCAGCGCTATTCCAGTGACCCGTGAGGGCGAATTCGTGAGCAGCAATCGATGAGTGCCGAGCCGTTGCCGCAATCGCCCTGGCAGGCAGCCACGATCACCCGCATCGAAAAGCGCACGCCACGCGTCACCAGCTTCTGGTTCCAGCCGTCGCGGCCTTTCGCCCATCTGGCCGGACAGCATGTCGACGTCAGGCTGACGGCGCCGGACGGCTATCAGGCGCGCCGATCCTATTCCATAGCTTCGGCGCCCGAACCAGGTGGCGGCGTCGAGCTCGCGATCGAGCGGCTCGACGACGGCGAGGTCTCGCCCTTCTTCCACGATGTCGCTGCCGTCGGGCGACGAGATCGAGCTGCGCGGACCGCTGGGTGGCCATTTCATCTGGGAGGAGAGCGACGGCGGGCCGATCCTTCTGGTCGGCGGCGGCTCGGGCGTCGTGCCGCTGATGGCAATGGTGCGCCATCGTATGCTGCGCAACGCGGCGGTACCCGTTGTGCTGGTGTTCTCGGCGCGGGTCTGGGACGAGGTGATTTTCCGCGACGAGCTGATCGGTCTCGACGATCGCCGCGACGGTTTCGATCTGGTGCTGACGCTGACCCGCGAACCGGCGAGGCGGCCGTCCGACTATTCCCGGCGCGTCGACGCCCGCATGATGGTGCAGGCCGTCGAGCGCCTGCCGAAAGCCCCAAAGCTCGCCTATGTCTGCGGCTCGAATGCGTTCGTCTCGGCCGCCGCCGATGCCCTGATCGGCGCCGGCGTTCCGGCGGGGATTATCCGCACCGAGCGCTACGGGATTTGAATTGCCGGTGCGAGCCGTTGAAATTCGATCCACAAGGTAATACCTTACTTGTATCTGGTATTACCGAGAGGGGCGAAGATGGCCACCACCGTTACAGCAAAAGGGCAAGTGACCATACCCAAACCGGTCCGCGACCTGCTGGGGATCGTTCCGGGAAGTAGGGTTGATTTCAGGCGCGCCGCCGATGGAAGCGTCGTGCTGGCTCGCGTCGACAGAAAGCAGCCGGCGAGCCGCTTTGCCAAATTGCGCGGCCATGCCGGCGAGGGGCTCACGACCGAGGCTATCATGGCGCTTACGCGTGGCGAAGCGTGACGCTCGTGGACACCAACGTTCTGCTCGACGTCGTTACGGACGATCCAAACTGGGCCGATTGGTCGGTTGCTCAGCTTGAGGCGGCGAGCCTCAGTGGACCATTGTTGATCAACGATGCGGTCTACGCCGAGCTCGCCGTTCGCTACGCCCGCATCGAAGATCTTGAGGCGTTTCTTGATGCGGGCGGTCTTGAGATGGCTGCCATGCCAAGAGCGGCTCTTTTTCTTGCCGGAAAGGTATTCACACAGTATCGCAGCTCAGGAGGACAAAAGACTGGCGTGTTGCCGGACTTCTTCATCGGGGCCCATGCTGCGGTCGGCCGCCTCCCACTTCTGACACGCGATGTCGGCCGATACCGGACCTATTTCCCCTCCTTGAAGCTGATCACTCCAGACTCCTGAGCAGCGCTGGGCCGCCCTCGCCGAGCCCTCGACGCCGTACTCAACGCCGGCGTTTCGCCAAGGCTCATCACGGGTTCAGCCTGTCGGAGAGAATTTTGTCGAAACGAGTTGGAAAGGCAGCGCGCCATAGGTGGCGACCGCCTGTTCGTTGTCCCAGACGCGAAATTGTCGTGACGGCCGCGCCTCCGGCACCAGGGTCCGTCCCGCCCGGTCGAGCTCCACCTTGCCGCGAAAGCGCAGCATCCGCTCCCCGCCGGAGCGGCTGATCGTCATTGAACGCAGCCGGGCCACATGCCGGTCGCCTGCATTGATCTCCATCTCGATGCGCCGCCGAACCGGTGGAACGACGATGCGCAGGATCAGATCGAGCATCATCTCGCAGATTTCGCCTTGCGGTTCACCCAAGGTTTGCGAGCGCACAAAAGATGCCGGCCGTCCGGTTGCCTTCGCCGCCATGGATTGCCGCGCCACACTATGTCTGACTCGCCCCTTGGAACAGGGTCGGATGGTTAACGGTATCGAAAAGTAACTATTAGGAGGTTCTAAAATCGAACCGAACGGTTCGTTTCTGTTGACGGTGCGTGCAGGATGGTGTGAACGCCGCTGCCCCGACACAATTGGTGAGCCAATTGCCAGATCGAGCTAAGCCGTTGATTCAAAGCTACAAAAATTAAGTCATAGGCATGCTTATGAAAACTTCAAGAGGCGGATTCATGGTCCAGACGGAAAAACTTCGTGATTGGAATCCGGCCCTCGGCTCACCCAAATCAGCGCTGTCCGAACGACGCGATTTCATTCCCAAGACACGCCGCTAGACGGACGGAATATAAAGATACTGGAGTAGCAAAAATGAAAAAGATTGTTCTCACTGCCGCAGCCTTTCTGGCTATTTCCGGCAGCGCTTTCGCTGGCAGCGACAATTATGGTTCGCAGGCAGCAAATCCGCCGGCCACGGTTGATTCGTCGTACACCGCTTCGGTCCACAAATCCGAACCGGCCGACCAGAAGCCTGTCACCACGGGCGCTGACCACAACTTTTTCGGCAACAACTAACAACCGACCTTGAACCGGCGGCGGGCTTGCCCGCCGCATCGGTCGGATCACAAGATTCAGGAGCACTGAAATGAAGAAGATCGTTCTTGCCACGGCCGCCCTGCTGGCCGTTTCCGGTGCCGCTTTTGCGGGCAGCGACAATTACGGCAACAGTGGCGTCAACCAGCCTGCCCCGGCAGTCGACACGACCCGCACGTCGTCGATCAGCACGGACTCGCCTGTCTACAAGCTGCTGAACTCGTCGCGTGACGTACAGAAGTCGGCCCCTCAGGGCAGCGACCGCGACCACTTCGGCAACCACTGACAGCCGACTGTGATTTGAAGGAAAGAGCGGCGGGCTTGGCCCGCCGCTTCTTTTATTTGCCGCGAAAGCCAGTCTGCCGATGGCGTCAGGCCGCTTTCGCTTCTTCGCGATGCAGCGTGAAGGAATGGCCGTCGGCGTCGAAGATATGCAGATCGCCGGCGCTGGCGTTGAGCCGCAGCGTCTCGCCGCGCTTGACCTCGACATTGCCCGGCAGTTTGGTCACCAGCGGCAGGTCGGTGCGGCCGATATCGACATAGACGAGCTGAACCTCGCCGAGCTGCTCGATATAGTCGACCTTGCCTTCGAACAGATAGTCCGCACCTGTGGCGATCGCGAGATCCTCCGGCCGCACGCCGAAGCTGACCGCGGCGCCATTCGCCGAGGCGGGCGTCGCGATCGGCACCGTCGCCTTGCGGCCACCGACATGGCTGACCACGGTCGGATTGCCGGTCTTCTCGATCTTTGCCGGCAATATGTTCATCGCCGGCGAGCCGATGAACTGGGCGACGAACAGATTGCCTGGACGCTTGTAGAGTTCCATCGGCGTGCCGACCTGCTCGACGACGCCTTCCTTCAGCACCACGATGCGGTCCGCCAGCGTCATCGCCTCGACCTGGTCGTGCGTGACGTAGATCATCGTCGTGTTCGGCATCGATTCCTTGAGCTTGGCGATCTCGATGCGGGTGGCGACGCGAAGTGCCGCGTCGAGGTTCGACAGCGGCTCGTCGAACAAGAACACCTTTGGGTTGCGCACGATGGCGCGGCCGATTGCCACGCGCTGGCGCTGGCCGCCCGACATCGCCTTGGGCAGGCGGTCGAGATATTTGGTCAGCTGCAGGATCTCCGCCGCCTGGCGCACCCGCTTGTCGATCTCAGCCTTGCTTTCCTTGCCGATCTTCATCGAGAAGGCCATGTTGTCGTAAACCGTCATATGCGGATAGAGCGCATAGGACTGGAACACCATGGCAATTCCCCGCTTCGACGGCGGCACGTCGTTCACCACCTCGCCGTCGATCTTCAGCTCGCCCGAAGTGATCTCCTCAAGACCGGCGATCGACCTCAGCAAGGTCGACTTGCCGCAACCCGACGGCCCGACAAAGACGATGAACTCGCCCGATTTGATGTCGAGGTCGATGCCGTGGAGAATGTTGAGGTTGCCGTATGATTTCTTCACCTGGTTGAGCGTGACATCGGCCATGTTTTTCCTCTCCCGTTGATCTCTGTTTGCAAGTTCAGTCGATGCGTCCGAACCAGGCGCCGTAGCCGCCGAGGCGGACCGGCCCGCTGCCAGTCTGTCCCGAAAAGCCATGCCCCGGCAAGGGTTGCAGCGCACCTTGGCCGAGATCGACATCGGCGGGCTTGCTGCCGAGATTGAACGCGCAGACGATCCGCTCATTGCCTTCGCGGCGGGTGAAGGCGACGGTGTCGCCATCGCTTTCGATAAAGTCGATGTCGCCCTTGGCCAGCGCCGGATGCTGGCGCCGGAAGGCGAGGAAGCGGCGATAGTGCTCAAGCAGCGAGCTTGCATCGCCCTGTTGCACGTTGACGGCCTGCGACAGGTGCTTGCCCGGCACCGGCAACCAGGGCTTGGCGGTCGAGAAAGCGCCATTCTTGGCGGCCGCATCCCACACCATCGGCGTGCGGCAGCCGTCGCGACCCTTGAATTCCGGCCAGAACCGGATGCCGTAGGGGTCCTGCAGGTCTTCGAACTTCAGCTCTGCTTCACCAAGGCCGAGCTCTTCGCCTTGATAGATGCATACCGAGCCGCGCAGCGACATCAAAAGCGCCGAGATCACCTTCAGATAGGCGGTCGGATCCGCCTCGTTGGCGGCCCAGCGCGAGGCGACCCGCATCACGTCATGGTTGGAGAAGGCCCAGCACGACCAGCCGTCGCTGGCGACCCGGCCGAAGGCCTCCAGCACCGCGCGCACTTTGGCGGCGCTGATCTTCTCCGGCGCCAGGAAATCGAAGGAATAGCACATGTGCACGCGCTTGCTGTCGGCGGTGTAGGCGGCCACCACCTCCAGACCACGTTGCGAGTCGCCCACCTCGCCGACGGCGGCCTGCGCCGGATATTCGTCGAGAAGCGCGCGGAAACGCTCGAGGAAGCCGAGATTCTCGGGCCGGCTCTTGTCGTATAGATGATCCTGGTAATTGTAGGGATTGACCGCGGGCGCCGTCTGGTCGTTGCGCTCTTCCGGCGGCAGCGGTGGATTATCCTCCAGCCCTTGGCTATGGAAGTAGAAATTGATCGTGTCCAGCCGGAAGCCGTCGACGCCGCGCTCCAGCCAGAAGCGGGTGATGTCGAGCAGCGCGTCCTGGACCTCCTTATTGTGGAAGTTGAGGTCGGGCTGCTCGGCCAGGAAATTGTGCATGTAATATTGCTGGCGGCTGGTGTCCCACTGCCAGGCCGAGCCGCCGAAGATCGACAGCCAATTGTTGGGCGGCGTGCCGTCGGGCTTGGCGTCGGCCCACACATACCAGTCGGCCTTCGGATTGTTGCGGCTGGAACGGCTTTCCTTGAACCAGGGGTGGATGTCGGCGGTGTGCGACAGCACCTCGTCGATCATCACCTTGAGGCCCAGGCGATGGGCTTCCGTCACCAGCGCGTCGAAATCGGCCAGCGTGCCGAACATCGGGTCGACGTCGCAATAATCAGACACGTCGTAGCCGAAATCCTTCATCGGCGATTTGAAGAAGGGCGAGATCCAGATGGCGTCGACCCCAAGCGAGGCGACATAGGGCAGGCGCTGAACAATGCCCTTCAGGTCGCCGATGCCGTCGCCGTTCGAGTCCTGATAGGAACGCGGATAGATTTGGTAGATCACCGCGCCGCGCCACCAGTCGCGGTCGATGGCGGGGTCTGGTTGCGACGTCGCCTTCAAAGCCGATTGCATCTCTTCAACCTCCTTTCACCGAGCCGGCAAGCAGCCCGCGGACGAAATAGCGCTGCAGCGAGAAGAACACGAACAGCGGCACGATAATGGTGATGAACGCCGATGTGGTCAGGATCTCCCACTTGCCGCCGCGCGAGCCGAGCAGCGCGTTGAGCTTGGCCGTCAGCACGATCTGATCGGGCCCCGTGCCGAGGAAAACCATCGCCACCAGCAGATCGTTCCATACCCACAGGAACTGGAAGATGGCGAAGGAGGCAAGCACCGGGAAGGACAGCGGCAGCACGATTTTGACGAAGATCTCGAAGTCGCTGGCGCCGTCGATGCGTGCCGATTCCATGATCTCGCGCGGCAGGCCCGCGATATAGCTCCTGAGCAGGTAGATGGCGAAGGGCAGGCCGAAGCCGGTATGCGCCAGCCAGATGCCGAGATAGGTCTTGGAGGGCACGCCGAAGAAGGCGCCGACGCCGTTATAGAGCCTGAGCAGCGGGATCAGCGACATCTGCAGCGGCACCACCAGCAGGCCGATGATGACCGCGATCAGCAGCGCCCGGCCGGGGAAGCGCATCCAGGCCAGCGCATAGGCCGCGAAGGCGGCAATCAGGATCGGGATCACGGTCGCCGGAATGGTCACCGTCAGCGAGTTCATGAACGAGCGGCCGATGCCTTCCGAGAACAGCACCGTCTGATAATTCTCGGTAGTGAATTTCGGCGGCGCCGAGGAGGCGTAATAGACGCGCTGGCCGCGGTCGCCTTCGAAGGGCTTCGGTGACGACAGCACGAAGCTGCCATCGGCATTCATTTGCAACGTGACGCCGTCATTGAGGTCGGCGACCGATCCCGCCTTGTACTGCGTCGGCGCGGAAGATTTTACGCCGAAGGCGCTGATCTCGCGCTTGGGGCCATCGCCGAAGATGTTGCCCTCGATGACGTATTTGCCGTCCTTCTGGGTTTTCGCCGACGCGCCCGGCAACCGCCCCGCCTCGCTCTGGCTGGAACTGGCGAAGGAGTTCCACCAGCCGGACGCAACGATCTGGTCCTTGTCGCGCAGCGACGAGACGAGGATGCCGAGGGTGGGGATTGTCCAGATCGCCACGAAGACGAGCACGGCGATATGGACGCCGAAGCGGCCGATAAAGGACTTTCCGGTCTTGGTCGCCATCTCAGTGCCCTCCCGTCTCTTTGTTGGCCTGGCGGATGTTCCAGACCATGATCGGGATGACCGCGATCATGATGATGATGGCGATGGTCGCGCCGCGGCCGAAATCGCCGCCGCCCCGAAACATCCAGTCGAACATCAGATTGGCGAGCACCTGGGTGTTCCACTGGCCATTGGTCATGGTCAGCACGATGTCGAACACTTTCAGCACCAGGATGGTGATGGTGGTCCACACCACCGCGATCGTGCCCCAGATCTGCGGCACCATGATCTTCCAGAAGATCTGGAAGGGATTGGCGCCGTCGATGACAGCCGCCTCCAGCGTCTCTTCCGGGATGCCGCGCAGCGCTGACGACAGGATCACCATAGCAAAGCCGGTCTGGATCCAGATCAGGATCACCATCAGGAAGAAATTGTTCCAGAACGGCAGCGATATCCACACCTGCGGCTGGCCGCCGAAATACTGGATGATGGCGTTGAGCAGGCCGATCTGCACCTGCCCCTCGCCGCGATACTCGTAGATGAATTTCCAGATCACACTGGCGCCGACAAAGGAGATCGCCAGCGGCAGGAAGATCAGGCTCTTGGCGATGGTGCCCCACCAGATCTTGTCGGTGAGCACGGCGATGATCAGGCCGAGGAAGGTGCAGGCGGCCGGCACCACGGCCAGCCACAATAGGTTGTTGAAGATCGAGTTGCGCAGATCGTGATCGCCAACCGCCCATTCATAGTTGGCCAGCCCGACGAAACTGGTGCCGCCGCGGTCGAAGAAGGAGAGCCACAGCGTCGCGACCACCGGGTAGATCAGGTAGATGGCAAGGATGATCAGCGCCGGGCCGACGAACAGCCACGGCCGTACATATCCCTGCCGGCGCAGATTGTTGATGGCGGCGGCGCCGGATACCCCGCGTGAGGGGAAGATGAGGTCGAGCAGTCTGTTGGCGCCCCAGAAATAGGCGACACAGCCGCCGACACCGATGATGATGACGAATATGGCCGAGAAAATCTGAGCCGCCATGGGTCCCTCTCCCTGCGCATGACCGCCCAGCCGGGGCTGGCGATCGGATGCACCGATTTTCGGTTATTCGGAACAATCGAAACGCGAAGGCTTCCGGCGTGGCCGCCGGTCGGATCCGGGCCGTGGCCCGGATCCAGGTGGAGGATGAGGAGGATTTCGGGACGCTTACTTGATGCCGTCCCAGCTTTTCTGGATGTCGGCGGCGACGTCCTGCGCGGACTTGCCGCCGACCAGGTCGACCATGCCGGTCCAGAACGAACCCGCGCCGATCTTGCCGGGCATCAGGTCGGAGCCGTCGAAGCGGACCGTCGTGGCGCCGACCAGGATCTCGCCCTGCTTCTTCAGCGCCTCGCTGCCATAGGCCTCCTTGTTGGCCGCCTTGAACGGGGTGACGAAGCTCTTCTGCGCCATCCACAGTTCATGCGCGAGCGGCATCTCGAGGAACTTGATGAACTCGCGCGAGGCCTTGGAATCCTTGGTAATCATCACCAGTGTTCCGGCCACTTCCAGCGGCGTGCCCAGCTCCGGCTTGGAGGCGTAAGGCGGGTAGGGGAAGAAATCGGCGTCCTGGCCGAGCTTCACGTTGTCCGGGAAGAAGGACGGGATGAATGATGCCTGATGGTGCATGTAGCACTTGGGCGGCACGGTGAAGAGGCCTTTCGGACTGTCGCGGAAGTCGGTCGCCGCGACCGCCTTGGCGCCGCCGTCCACCATCTTGTCGTCGGTGGCGATCTTGCCGAAGATGTCGATGGCGTTGACCACGGCCGGATCGGTGAACGGGATCTCGTTCTTCACCCACTTGTCGTAGACCTCCGGCGGCTGTGTCCGGAGCATAATGTCCTCGACCCAGTCGGTCGCCGGCCAGCCGGTGGCGCCGCCCGAACCCAGCCCGATGCACCAGGGCTTGCCGCCATCGGCGATGATCTTCTTTTCGAGGTCGGCGAGCTCTTCCTGGGTCTTCGGCACCTTATAGCCGGCCTCGTCGAAATTGTCGGGCGAGTACCAGACCAGCCCCTTCACGTCGATCTTGTAGGGAAAGGCGTAGAAGCCGGGCTTGCCGTCCTTGCCATTATAGGTGCCGAGCTTGGCCCAGGAGTCGCCGGCGGCATAGTTTTCCTTGATCCAGGCGCCGACATCGTCGCCCAGCGGGGTGAGCACGCCCTTGGAAGCAAGATCCTGGATGAGGCCGGGCTGCGGCAGGACGGCGATGTTGGGCGGGCTGCCGGCCTGGGTGTCGATGACGATCTGCTGCTCATAGTTCTCGGACGAGGAATATTTCACGTCCGCGCCGGTCGCTTCCTGGAAATAGTCGAGAACGGAACGGACAAGCGCCTCGTCCTCGCCGCGCCACGGTCCGAAGATCGTCAGCGTCTCGCCTTTGAGGTCTACCTTCTTGAGGTCGTCATAGTTCGCCCAATGAAATTTCGGATCCTCGCCCGGCTTGAACTTCAGTTCGGCTTGCGCCGGCAGGCTGAGGGTGAGTGCCGCGAACGCCGCACCCAAGAGAAGCATTTTCTTCATCGCAAGTCCTCCCAGTGGTCACAAACAGGACGAAACCTCCATTTCGTCCGCCGACGCCCGCGGAACTGTGACTCAACGAAAGGGCAACCGCAACCTTTCGAAGAGCCTTCCAAAGCGCTTTGGCCATTTTGATCTCGCCATTGAATCGCGGGAGAGTCAAGGGGAAGAGTTCGTTAATCGATTTAAATCGCACGAAATCGGCTGCGAAAGGTGCACTGCAGCATGCTTTTTTGGCGCTGCAGCAGCAATTTTACTTCAAACAACGCAGGTAGACCTCTAAAGTCCGGTTGTGCTTGGCGGCTTTGCCAACAATCATCGGATCGGTCCATATTTGAAAGCGCTTTGAGGCTGGAGGCCTCCGATGAACCTCAAGCAACTCTCGCATATGCTGTCGCTCTCGCAAACCACGGTCAGCCGGGCGCTGAACGGCTATCCCGAGGTCAATGAGGAAACCCGGCGCCGGGTGATGGATGCCGCCAAGCGCCATGGCTACCGGCCGAACCCCAGCGCGCGCCGGCTCGCCACCGGCAAGTCGGGAATGATCGGCTATGTGCTGCCGACGGGTGCCGCCGTCGACATCGATCCGCACTTCGTCGAATTCCTGTCCGGCCTCGGGGACTATGCCCGTTCGCACGAGCTCGACCTCGTGCTTTCGCCCGCCGATGCCGACGACGAGGAAACGACCTACCGGCGCATCGTCGCCAACCGCCAGGTCGACGCCGTTTACATCTCCTCGCCGCGTCCGGCCGACAAGCGACTGGCGCTGGTCAACACGCTGGGCATTCCGTTCGTCGTCCATGGCCGCAGCGAGGGTTTCGACTTCGACTATCCCTATCTCGACATCGACAATGAGGGCGCCTTCCACGAAGCGGCGCGCCTGCTGGTCCAGCTTGGCCACCAGCGCCTGGCGCTGATCAACGGCAACGAGCGCGAGACCTTCGCCATCCACCGCGAGCGCGGCATGCGCCGGGCGCTTGCCGCGAGCGGGCTGACGCTCGGCGAGCGCCACATCCGCTCGGTGGCCATGACCGAGGAAAACGGCTACCGCGCCGCCCGCCGCCTGCTCGAGGACGCTGAGCCGCCGACGGCGATCGTCTGCTCCAGTCTGATCATGGCGCTGGGCGTCGTGCGCGCCGTGCGCGATCTCGGCCTCACCATTCCGGGCGACCTCTCGCTGATTGCCCATGACGACGTCTTCCCCTGGCTGCGGCCGGAGAATTTCCCGGTGCCGCTGTCGACGACACGCTCGTCGATCCGCCTCGCAGGCGCCCGCATCGCCGAGCGGCTGGCGGCCCGCATATCGGGGCTGGAAGATGGCGCGCGCGGCGAGGTATGGCCGGTGGATCTGGTTGTGCGCGGGTCGGTGGCGGGGGCGCCGGTATAGCGCCTGATCCAACAACTTCACCGCTGCCGCCTTCCGGGCTACTGTCTTGGGACAACGGTCCGCCTTCGGCTGCTCCTGATGTTTGACGGCAACAACCAGTAAGCCAGACCGTCAATCAGCTCCTCAGAGTGCGCCATTGCCTACATTCCCGTTCACCGAAGCGGATCCAATCCAACATCCTGGTCCTCCGCCGAAGACTTCGGAGGTGGTGATCGTCGGTGGCGGTGTCATAGGCGTAACGACGGCCCTCTTCCTTGCCTCCCGCAACATTCCGGTGACGCTGTTGGAAAAAGGCCGCGTTGCCGCCGAACAGTCCTCGCGAAACTGGGGCTGGATCAGAAAGCAGGGACGAGACGCGGATGAGCTGCCGATCGTCATTGAGGCGTCCCGTCTGTGGCGGCAACTGGCCGATGAATGCGGCGAAGACATCGGGCTGAACCAGACAGGCGTGACCTACCTGGCGAACTCCGACAAGGACATGGCCAAGTTCGAAGAATTCATGAAGATCGCCGCGATCCATAAGCTCGACACCCGCCTTTTGGACGCCGACGAAACCGCAAAACTCATCAGCGGCATGTCGCGCAGGTTCAAGGGCGCGATGACGACGCCCTCCGACATGCGCGCCGAGCCCTGGTTGGCGGTGCGGGCGCTGGCCAGGCTTGCCGTGCGAAAAGGCGCCAGGATCGTCGAGAATTGCGCGGCGCGCACTCTCGAAATCTCGGCCGGAAGGATCAAGGGCGTGTGGACCGAAGCGGGATATATCGGGGCCTCCAGCGTGCTGGTCGCGGGCGGCGCCTGGTCATCCCTCTTCTTGCGAAGACACGGCGTGGCCATCCCCCAGCTCAGCGTCAGGGTGACCACAGCTGCGACAGAACCCATGCCTGAGGTCTATTCAGGTGCGGCGGCCGACGACCATATCGCTTTCCGGCGCAGACAGGATGGCGGATACACGCTCGCCGCGGGCGGCAGCCACTTGCTTTACCTTGGGCCTGACGCGTTCCGGCACGCCACCCAATATCTTCCCGCCCTCATGGAAAATCCGTTCGGAACGCGCTATTTCCCCTTCGCTCCATCGGGCTACCCCGATGGCTGGTCGACGCCGCGCGATTGGGCGCCGGATTCAGAAAGTCCTTTCGAGAGAATGCGCGTGCTCAACCCGGCCCCCGAGCCGGCAAAGCTTCGCTCGATCGAGCGCAATTTCAAACAGCTTTTCCCCCGGTTCGAGACGGTTCGGCTGAAGGCCGGCTGGGCCGGTATGATCGACGCCATGCCCGACGTCGTTCCCGTTGTCGATCAGGTGCCAGCAATTGGCGGTCTTTTCGTCGCGACGGGAATGAGCGGCCACGGATTCGGCATCGGACCTGGTATCGGCCGCGTCGTCTCCGACATGATCCAGGGAAATGAAACCGGGCACGATCTCAGCCGTTTCCGGCTGTCGCGTTTCTATGATGGAAGCCCTGTCCGGCTAGGCCCGGCTCTTTAAATGGGCAACCGTTTGTTCGCATCTCGGCAATCAGCATAGCCGACTGCCTGGACTCACTCCTTCGCTGCTCCGGCCGCCTTGATGTCCAGCAAACCATAGCCGAAGTCATTGTCGCGCCCCTTAGGCCCGAGATCCTTGGCCGTGGCCGCCAGCGCTTTCTCGATATCGTCGGCCGTGCGGTCGGGCGCGGCGTGGATCAGATTGGCGATGGCGCCGGACACGATTGCGGCGGCGAAGGAGGTGCCGGTCACCACATCCGACCCCGCGCCGCTCGGCGCCACCATCTCGACGCCCGGCGCCGAGATGAAGACATAGGCGCCGCGATTGGCCTGCGGCATCAGCCCGTCCTTGGCGTCGGTGGCGGTCACGGCGATCACGCCGTCAAAGGCGGCCGGATAGCCATAGGGCGCCTTCGGTCCATTGTTGCCGGCGGCAGCCACCAGCACCATGCCGAGTGCCCGGGCATTGCGGCAGGCGGCGCCGAGGAGGTCGTTCTTCGGCCCGACAAAGCTCATATTGATGATGCGCACATTCTGCTCGGCCGCCCAGTCGAGCGCCGAGAGGATGACGTCCATGGTCGACTTGCCGCCTTCGAAGGCGCGCGCGTGATAGATCCTGGCGCCTGGCGCCATGCCTTCCAGCGGACCGACGCCGGCGATAAGCCCGTCGACAGAGGTGCCGTGGTCGCGCTTCTCGATCGGCACATTGGGCATGCCGTCATATTGGCCGGCAATCACGCCGGCCAGCGCGGGATTGGTGTCGTCGATGCCGGTGTCGATGACGGCGATGCGCACATTCTCGCCGCTCGCCTCTTTCGAATCGAGCGCGATGCGGTCGAAGGCATAGTTCACGATGCCGGCCGCCTGCTGCAGCGTGTAGATATGGTTGGGCTCGCGGCGCCGCGTGCGGCCGTCGGCGGCAAGCTGCGCCAGCACCACGCCGACAGGCCGCCCGTCGGTGATGCCGAAGCGCACCAAAGTGGTGCCGAGCAGCCGCGACTGGCGCTGCGAGCGCACCTGCAGGCCGAAGGAATTGGCGATCTGCTGCACGACGCCGGCGCCGCCGTCGACCGTCACCAGCACCTCGTCGGGCACGAACTCGCCGGCGATCGCGCGCGGCGGCTCCGCCAGGTTGAGACCTTGCGGCACTGTGACCGGCCCGCTTGGCGCCGGAGCGGGTGGCGGCGTGTTGTTCGAACCGTCCGACGACGATGTTCCATTGGACGGTGCCGGCGTTTGCGGGGCCGTGGGCGCCGGCGAGTTCGGAAAGAGATCGACGATCAGCGCCGGCAGGAACACCGCGCCGCCCGTGGCCGGGCCCGGCGTCCCGGCGCCGTTCTTGGTGCCGCCATCCTTATCGCAGCCGCCGCCGGTCGCCTTTAGGCAATCGAGCTGTTTTTGCGTCAGATTGGGGTCGTTGGTCTGTGCGAATGCGGGCGCGGCGACAAAGGCCGCCGCGAGGATCACAGCATGAAGAATGACTCTCGGCCTCGACGCAATTCCGGGCGGAAGGCTACGGCGAAGTCGCCGAGCCCGACCGCGGCGCACGTTTCCTGTAAGCGGGTTAGCCGCCATCGGCCGGTTTCCTTCCCTGCACCACAGCCTCCGCGAAAGGCTGGGCGGCAATAAGGCCGACAAGCTTGTCGTAATCGGCCGCCGTGCTGGCGGGGATCGTCAGGTGGAACACGCCGTCGGCGGTCGGGCCGCCGGCGATCTTCAACCCGTTCTGGCCGAGGAAGGCGGCGATATCGGCCATCTTCGCATCCGGCTTGAACTTCACCAGCGCGAAAGGCAGCTTCGCCAGATCGTCCTGGGCGCCGGCGACTTCGAAGTCGTTGCCCTTGCCGCCCGGCTGTTCGAAGGACTGCACGATGACCAGCGCAAGCAGCGCCGCGGCAGCCGCCCAGGCGACGCCGGCAGGCATTGCCGTCACCCGGCCGAAGACTTTTGCCAGCCAGGATTGGCCGGGCGCGCGCACCGGCCCGGCCTCGGCGTCGAGCGCCCTGGTAAAACGGCTGAGCGCATCGGCGGGCGGGCGGATCGCTTCATTGGCGGCGGCGGTGCCGGAGAACTCGGCCTCGGCCTCGCCAAGGGCGGCAAGCGCCGCTGGATCGGTGGCCAGCCATTCCTCGACGACCTCCAGCTCGGCGCCTTCCAGCGAGCCGTTCAGATAGAACGGCAGCAGCGTCTCCATCGCGTCGCGGCGCGACATCTTTTCAGCGGCGCTCATGGCCAACCCCTGTCGTAACCGGCGGCCTTGAGGGCTTCGCCGAGTTTCTTGCGGGCGTAGAACATCCTGGTCTTGACGGTGGCGACCGGAATGCCGAGCACCTCGCCGATCTCGCTCACCGACTGACCGTGGTAATAGGCAAGGTCGATCACCGTGCGGTGTTCCTCGGCCAAGGCATCGACGAAGCGGCGCAAGGCTGCGGCTTTGTCTTCCTTCATGGTGACGACTTCGGGCGTGTCGGCGCCGTCGGGAACCTGGGCCGCATCGTCGTCGTCGATCCAGTCTTCCTTCCTCTTGCGCAGCATGGAGAGCGCCTTGAAGCGGGCGATGCCGAGCAGCCATGTCGAGACTTCGGAGCGGCCCTCGAAGCCGGGCGCCTGTTTCCACAGTTCGAGAAAAACCTCGTTCGCGATATCGTCGGCCATCATTTCCGATCCCGTCTGGCGCGCCACGAAGCGGTAGATCCGCGCGTGGTGACGCATGAACAGGAGCCGAACGGCAGCCCGGTCGCCCTTCGCGACCCGGTCGACGAGCGCGCGATCGGTTTCCGTCGTCGCATTCATGGCCGGTCGAGCCGCCTGGCTCCTCGAAGCTCTGTCGCTGATCGGTCCAAAAAGGTTCACCCTCCGCCAAGGATTTCTTGGAGGCTAACTGAAGAAAGTGAGTGTTGCCAGAGGGCAGGGTTTCTCCTTCTCCCCTTGTTGTGGGAGAAGGTGGATCGGCGCGATAGCGCCGAGACGATGAGGGGTGTTCCAGCGGAGTGAGACGTCGGCTTTCCCTGGAGCCCCCTCATCCGTCGCCTTCGGCGACACCTTCTCCCACAACAAGGGGAGAAGGCAAGGCCGCGCCTCACCCCAAAAACGCCTTGGCCCCCATCGTCTCCGGTATCGTCACCCCAAGCCGGCTCAGCACTGTCGGTGCGAGCTGCAGCTGGTCGAGCAGCGTGTCGGCCTCAGGCCCCTTCGCGGGTCCGAAATAATAGAGCGCGAAATCCTGCATCTCATCGTCATGGCCGCCATGGTGGCCACGATCGGTCTGGCCATGGTCGGCCGTCACGATCACTTCATAGCCGGCTTGGCGCCATTGCGGCAGGAAGGCGGCGAGCATGCCGTCCATCGCGTAGCAGGCATGATCCATCTCGTGGCAGTCATGGCCGAAGCGATGGCCCATCGAGTCCAGCGTGCAGGTGTGCAGGATGCCGTAATCGATGCCATGGCGTTTGTTCAGCATCGTCAGCGTCGCGAACAGGTCGACGTCGCTTGGCGTCATCTGGTTCTTGAGATTGTAGCCGGTCATGGTGTGGAAGCGGCCATGCGTGATCGGCCCGCCCGGCTCGTCGAACTCCATGTCCTCGATAAGGTCGAACGGATACGAACGGAAGAATTCCGACCAGTAGGAATGGGTCACGGCGCCCGTCTTGCCGCCGGCCTTGCTCACTTCCGAAAAAATGTCCGGCTGCGTGACGCGAAAGCGGTTCTCGTTGGTAAGAATGCCGTGCACCTGAGGCGTGACACCGGTGTGAATCGAGGCGTAGCAGCAGGCGGACGTCGACGGCAGCACGGAGCGCATCTTCCACACCTGCGCCTCGCCCGACTGCGCCCAGCCCTCCAGATTGCCCATCAGGCGGCGCCAGTTCCGGTAGGGCACGCCGTCGAGGATGATGAGCAGCAGTTTGGATTTGAGCGGCACGGGACGTCCCTGTGGTTGTTTTTCGAAACGGAAGCGCCGTGCATCGCGCGGACACCCGGCGCTGCTTTGGATAGCCTGATATCAGGCGTTCAGCCAGCACTCGCAGAGCGCGTAGCCGTCCGTCATCTCGCCATTGGGGTTCTTCACCCAGCCACCCACCTTCTTGGTGTTAGCGGCGACGCTCCTCCGTGCGGAAAGCCGCTTAACAGTTCTGCGGGAATTCAGTCAGTTTCCAGCGCTTTCCATGCGCCGTCCCTTGATGGCCTTCTCCAGCCAGCCGATCTCCATTTCGGGAACGGAGGACAACAGAAGGTCGGTGTAAGCGTCGAAGGGCGGCGTCAGAACCTTGCTCTTGGAGCCGTAGCGCACCACCTCGCCGCGATACATCACCGCGATCGAATCGGCGATCGACTTCACTGTCGCGAGGTCGTGGGTGATGAAGAGGTAGGCCACCTTCTCGATCTGCTGCAAGTTGAGCAAGAGCTTGAGGATGCCGTGGGCGACCAGCGGATCGAGCGCCGAGGTCACCTCGTCGCAGATGATCAGCTTCGGCTTGGCGGCGAGCGAGCGGGCGATGCAGACGCGCTGCTTCTGGCCACCGGAAAGCTCGGCCGGATAGCGATCGATGAAGCCCTTGCCCATCTCGATCTCGTCAAGCAGCTCGGCGACGCGCTTGTCGCGTTCGCGTCCCCTCATGCCGAAATAGAACTCCAGCGGCCGGCCGATGATGGTGCCCACCGTCTGGCGCGGATTCATCGCCACGTCGGCCATCTGGTAGATCATCTGCAGCTGGCGAAGGTCCTCCTTCGGCCGGTCGGCGAGCCTGTTGGCAAGCGTGCGGCCGTCGAAGACGACGCTACCTTGCTCGGGCGGCAAGAGACCGGTGATGGCGCGCGCCAGCGTCGATTTGCCGGAACCGCTCTCGCCGACCACGGCCAGCGTCTGGCCCGGAAAGATGTCGACCGAAACGTTCTTCAGCACCTTGACGTGGCCGCCGCCATAGGCGGCCGTCACGTTCTTCACCGACAGCATCGGCGCCGTGCCCGGCTGCTGTTCCTGGTGTTCGATCTCATGCACCGAGACCAGGGCGTTGGTGTATTCCTGGCGCGGCTCCTTGATGATCTGGCGGGTGCCGCCCCATTCGACCAGCCGGCCGTGACGCAGCACCATGATTTCGTCGGACACCTGCGCCACGACGGCCAGGTCGTGGGTGATGTAAAGGGCCGCGACATGCGTGTCGCGGATGGCATCCTTGATCGCTGACAGCACGTCGATCTGCGTCGTCACGTCGAGGGCCGTCGTCGGCTCGTCGAAGACGATCAGGTCCGGCTCCGAGCACAGCGCCATCGCCGTCATCACACGCTGCAGCTGGCCGCCCGACACCTGGTGCGGGAAGCGTTGGCCGATCGTTTCGGGATTGGGCAGGCTGAGCTTCCTGAACAGGGCGACGGCGCGTTTCTCGGCCTCGGCGCGGGTCGCGGTGCCGTGCAGGAGCGTAGCCTCCACCACCTGGTCCATCAGCCGGTGCGCCGGATTGAAGGCCGCCGCAGCCGACTGGGCGACATAACAGACTTCGCGGCCGCGCAGCTTGCGCAGGCCTTCCTTGCCGCCTTTCAGTATGTCGCGGCCGTTGAGGATGACCTCGCCGCCGGTAATCCGAACGCCGCCGCGGCCATAGCCCATCGACGACAGGCCGATGGTCGACTTGCCGGCGCCGGACTCGCCGATCAGCCCAAGCACCTTCCCCTTTTCCAGCGTCAGCGAGACGTCGTGGACAAGCGTAATGGTCCTCGGTGCTTCACCCGGCGGATAGACCGTCGCTTCGATGCGCAGGTTGCGGATGTCGAGGAGAGGACCGGACTTTGCTTTGCCGTCAACCATCAGCCGCGTCCTCCCTTCAGGCTTGTCGTGCGATTGAGCACCCAGTCGGCGACGAGATTGACCGAGATCGCAAGTGCCGCGATCGCCGCCGCCGGGATGAGCGCCGCCGGAATCCCGAACACGATGCCGTCCTTATTCTCCTTGACCATGCCGCCCCAGTCGGCATCCGGCGGCTGCACGCCGAGGCCGAGGAAGGACAGTGTCGACAGGAACAGCACGGCATAAATGAAGCGCAGTCCGAGTTCCGAGACCAGCGGCGACAGCGCATTGGGCAGGATCTCGCGGAAGATGATCCAGCCGCTGCCTTCGCCACGCAGCTTCGCCGCCTCGACATAGTCCATGACGTTGATATCGACGGCGACCGCGCGCGACAGTCGATAGACGCGGGTCGAATCGAGGATGCCCATGACCAGGATCAGCGTCACCAGGTTCGACGGCAGCACCGAAAGCACGACGAGGCCCATGATCAGCGTCGGAATCGACATGAGGAGGTCGACGAGCCGCGACAGGATCGTGTCGTACCAGCCGCCGAATACCGCCGCCGAAAAGCCGAGAATGGCGCCGAGCGAGAAGGACAGTGCCGTCGCCAGCACCGCGATGAACAGCGTGATGCGGGCGCCGTAGATCATGCGCGACAACAGATCGCGGCCGAGATTGTCGGTGCCCAGCCAGTGCGCGGCCGACATCGGCTCCCACACATCGCCGACGATCTCGGCGTTGCCGTGCGGCGCGATCAAGGGCGCGAATATTGCCGCCAGCACGAACAGCGCGGTCAGCACCAGGCCGGCCAGCGACGGCAGGGGGATGCGTCTGATATCGAGCATATCGGCCGCCCCCTACCTCGGATGCCTGAGTCGCGGATTGGCGACGATCGCCGCAATGTCCGCGACGATGTTGAGGGTGATATAGACAGCGGCGAAGATCAGGCCGACCGCCTGCACGACCGGCACGTCGCGCTTGGTGACGTGGTCGACCAGATATTGCCCCATGCCTGGATAGACAAAGATCACCTCGACCACGACGACGCCGACCACCAGATAGGCAAGGTTGAGCATGACGACGTTGATGATCGGCGCGATCGCGTTCGGGAAGGCATGCTTGCGGATAACGGCAGCGGCCGACAGCCCCTTGAGTTCCGCCGTCTCGACATAGGCCGACTGCATGACATTGAGGATCGCCGCGCGCGTCATGCGCATCATGTGGGCGAGCACCACCAGAGTCAGCGCTGCCGCAGGCAGCGCGATGGCCTGCAGGCGCTCACCCAAAGACATTCCGTCATAGACGGTCGAGATGGCCGGGAACCACTGGTGCTGGACCGCGAAGTAGAAGACGAGCAGATAGCCGATGAAGAACTCCGGGAAGGAGGTCGAGGCAAGCGCCACGCCAGAGATCAGCTTGTCGACCCAGCCATTGCGGTAACGCACCGCGATCAGCCCAAGCGTGATCGCCAGCGGGATAGCCACGATGGCCGCCCAGAAGGCCAGGAACAGCGTGTTCCACAGCCGTTCCTTGATCGATGTCGCGATGTCCTGGCCGCTCGACATGGCGGTGCCGAGATCGCCGGTCAGCACGCCGCCCAGCCAGTGGAAGTAACGGATATAGGCAGGCTGATTGAGCCCGAGCTGCTCGCGCAGATTGGCCAGCGACTCCGGGGTCGCCGATTGTCCAAGGATGGCTTGCGCGACGTCGCCGGGCAGAATCTGCGTGCCGGCGAAGATCAGGACCGAAACGGCCAGCAGAAGGAGGATGCCCAGCGCAATGCGCTGGGCCACCAGTTTCACGATGGGTGAGGACATCTCCGCAAGGCCGTGCTCAGGCTTCGAGCCAGCACTTCGCCAGCGCGTAGCCGTTGCAAAGCTCCTGATGCGGATCCTCCACCCAGCCCGCCACCTTGGGGCCTGTCGCGTCGATGAACTGATTGAACATCGGCAGGATCAGGCCGCCTTCGTCGCGCACCATGACGGCCATGTCGTGGTACATCGCCTTGCGCTTGGCCTCGTCGAGCTCGGCGCGCGCGGCCAGCACCATCTTGTCGAAGTCCGGGCGCTTGAAACGCGTGTCGTTCCAGTCGGCGGTCGACAGATAGGCGGTCGAGTACATCTGGTCCTGTGTAGACCGGCCGCCCCAATAGGAGGCGCAGAAGGGCTGCTTGTTCCAGACTTCGTTCCAATAGCCGTCGCCGGGCTCTCGCTTGAGCTCGATCTTGATGCCGGCTTTGGCGGCGCTCTGCTGGAAAAGCTGGGATGCATCGACAGCGCCGGGGAAGGCGACATCCGAGGTCCTGAGCAGCACGGCGCCGTCATGGCCGGACTTCTTGTAGTGGAATTTGGCCTTGTCCGGATCGTACTTGCGCTGCTCGATCTCGGTGAATAGCGGGTACGAGGCATTGATCGGGAAATCGTTGCCGAGCGAGCCGTAGCCGCGCAGCACTTTTTTCAACATCTCCTCGCGGTCGATCGCCAGCTTCAACGCCATCCTGAGATCGTTGTTGTCGAAGGGTGCCGTGTTGCAATGCATGATGAACACGTAGTGGCCCGGACCGGAGTGGTTGCGGATGGTAACGCCAGGCACGCGCTTGATCAGATCGACGATCTTCGGCTCGACGCGGTTGATCATGTTGACCTGGCCGCCCTGCAGGGCGGCCGTGCGCGCCGTTGCATCGTTGATGACGATAATTTCGATCTGGTCGGCGTGGCCCATCTTGTCGCCCTGCCAGTAATTGGCGAAGCGTTCGCCGCCATGGCGCACGCCGGGCTCATTGACCTTGACCTTGTACGGACCGGCGCCGATGCCCGCATCGGCCTTGTCCTTGCCGCCGTTCGGCTGCACGATCAGGTGATAGTCGCTGAGGAGGTAGGGGAGGTCGGCGTTGGGCTCCTTCAGCGTCAGCACGACTTCCTTGCCGTTGACCTTGATGGTGTCAATGCCCTTCATGTAGCCCAGCGCGCCGGACTTGGACTTCTCGTCCGAATGACGCTCAAGCGTGGCAGCGACGTCTTCTGCGGTAACTGTCTTGCCGTTGTGGAATTCGATGCCGTCGCGGATTTTCAGCGTCCAGACCTTGGCGTCGTCCGAAGAGCCGATCTCCTCGGCGATGCGGTTCTCCAGCTTGCCGTCGGGCGAGAGCTCCACGATCAATTCGCCCCACATTTTGCCGAAGGCAAAAGGCACCTGGGTCATGAACAGGGCCGGATCGAGACTGTTGGTGGATTCACCGCCGACCAGACCGGCCTTCAGCGTGCCGCCCTTGACCGGGCCGGCAGCGCGCACGGCGCTGGAGAGCAGGGAGTTGGCAAAGGTAGCGGTTACGCCGAGCGCGGCGGCGCGACCGAGAAAGTCGCGACGGCTAAGTTTTCCGGCCGCGACTCGCCGGCTGAGATAGTCGAGTTCGTTAGACATTATGGTTCCTCACTCTGGGTATCCGACCTTATGGTCGTTTCTTGCTATTGGAGGAGATAATGACCGCAAGGGAAAGCGGCAGGCAAGACCGAATACGACATACCGTGGCGTAAATCGTACGTCGCAATTGGACCAATCTTGCTTCGGCTCAAACCATGGAGCGGGGAATCGTCTGCTCGAAGTCGCGTTCGAAGACCAGCTTTTCGCCCTCATAGGCCTCGATTCTGGCGTTGACGATGAAGTTTGCGGCGTCCGATCGCATCCCGGCAAAGGTTTCGGTCCGCACCGACCATTCATTGCGCGACAATGTTTGCGTCCAATGCGTGGCCCCGGTGGCCGACAGCGGGTCGTCGGGATGGATCGTCCATGTCTCGCGCACGATGCTGCCATTGACCAGTCCGTGGTCGAGGTCACGCACCGCGCCGAAATCGTCGGTTATGGAAAGCGTGACCAGGCCGGTCTTCTCGTCGCGGTCGACATGGCGTTCGGAATTCGCCGGCCGGATCGTCTCGGTCGCCCACGGCGTCGCGCCTTCCGGCTCTGGGAACGAAGCTTCATTGCCTTTCGCCGGTGGGCGCAGCGGCAGCTTTAGCGTCGCCTGCGCGAGATCAAGCCGCACCGGCTCCGGCGAAGGCCAGATCATCGGCCAGTAGGCGGTCGAAACGGCGACGCGCAATTTGTGGCCGGCCGGCACCCGGTAGGCGCACTGGTCGAGCACGACGCGCGCCGAAACCGACTCGCCGGGAACCAACGGTTCGGGAAATTCGTGCGAGCTGCGGTGGGTCAGATTGAGCACGCCATAGGAGATCAGCTCCGAGGCACCGTCCGGATGCACGTCGCAAAGCCGCACCGCGACGTTGGCCTGCGGCCGATCGGAGGCAAGCCGGACCTCGAGCTCCGGCGCCCCGACGATGTCGATCGCTTCGCCGAGCTGCGGTTGGTCGAAGCACACCGACAGCGCATCGTCGGGGCGCTGGTCGCCCGGCAGTTCCGGCCCGAAGGTGAAGGGAAAATATTCGCCGCCGGCAAGGCCGCAGGTCTGCGGTGAAGCGACGATCGAGGGCTTGGCGCCGTCGGGAATGAGTCCGATCGCCTCGATCTTGACGTTCGGCGACGGCCATTGCTGCTCCGCCACCCAGCGGCCCGGCCGTTCCGGGTGCCAGCGCGCCGGCCGCACGCTGTCCATGACATAGGCGCGGTAATCCGGATCGGCCTCGACGCCGGTCTCCGCCCCCTTCAGCCAGCGGTCCCACCAGCGCAGCGCCTCCTGCAGGAAGCCGATCGCCGGCTTGGGTCCGGCGTAGTGCGGGTATTTGTGGATCCAGGGACCGACGATGCCTTTGACCGACGACTGGATGTTGGTGACCAGATTGGAGATCGTGTTGCGGTAGCCGTCATGCCAGCCGCCGATCGACAGCACGGCCGCTTTCACCGCCGAAAAATCCTCGCAGATCGAGCCGCGTTTCCAATAGGCGTCGCGATGCTGGTGGTTGAGCCAGAGCGGCAGAAGGAAGGGCTGGTTCTCCAGCCGGCTAAGCCACAGGTCTCGCCAGCGATTGCCGCCGGCGATCGCGGGATCCGGCGGCCGCGACGAATAGGACAGCATCGTCGAGGCCCAGCCGAAATTTTCCAAGAGCAGGCAGCCGCCCTTATAATGGATGTCGTCGGCATAGCGGTCGACCGTCGAGCACAGGCTGATCACCGCCTTCAGTGCCGGCGGCTGCTTCGCCGCCACCTGCAGGCAGTTGAAGCCGCCCCAGGAAATGCCCATCATGCCGACATTGCCGTTGCACCAGGGCTGCGCGGCCGCCCAGGCGATGACGTCGCAGGCGTCCTGCAATTCCTGCTCGGAATATTCGTCGTCCATCAGCCCTTCGGAATCGCCATTGCCGCGCATGTCGACGCGGATCGAGGCGTAGCCGTGGCCGGCGAAATAGGGATGGGTGAGCTGATCGCGAAAGATGGTGCCGTCGCGCTTGCGGTAGGGCAGGTGCTCAAGGATCGCGGGTACCGGATCGTCGGTCGCGTCCTCCGGCATCCAGACGCGCGCCGAGAGCCGGCAACCATCCGGCATGACGATGCCCATGTCGGGAAACTCGACGACCTTGCGGGGAAATTCGGTGACGGTTTTCATGGCGTGCATAACGCTCCGCGGCGTCGCGACTTTCAATCGCCATTCGCGACTGGAGCATCAAAAAATGCGACCTGGGTCGTTAGCGCAATTCGTCGAGCAATTCGGGATGTTTCTCGAGCAGCGTCATCAACTGAATGGTCGGCCCACTCGGCTCGATGAGGCCTCTTTCATATTTGTCAAAAGCATTCTCTCCGACCTTGAACAGGGAACCCGCCTCGCGCTGCGACAGCTTTAGCTTTGCGCGCATGCGCCGGATAGTTTCTGGCGCCGGCACGCCGTCGATCTTTTCCTTGAGAATGCGCAGAGCGGCATCGACGGCAGCCATGTCGTCCCCGACATGCACGCTCTCGCCATCCGAAGCTGGATAATAGCCGGGCAGGTCGACCGTCATGCTCTCGCCTTTGTAGGTCACGGCGAATGGACGAAACCCGCGCGTCAGCGTCTCTCCCGTTTCCGGGGAGGTCATCGTTTCAGGCCTCTCTTTTCTTGCCACGGCTATTTCTCCTTGAATGCCACAACCGTGAATTCAGTCACGACATCCGCCTGAAATTTCACATAGAGGATCAGATCGCGCGCTGGGACATGGTGATCGCCAGCGTATCGGCAGACCCAAACGTCGTCTTGATCGCCCCAAGATCGTAAGTGGGGCCTGCGTTTCTCCATAACCCAATATGCCACCATAAAGGTGGCAGTTCAAGATCGGGAAAGCCGGCGTCAGTTCAGCGGGATGTCGTTGTCGGCCTTGCTTGCCTGATAGGCGTCCGACAGCTCGTCATAACGCGCCGCAATCCTGCCGATCCGAGCCTCCAGCTGCTTGCGCTCAGTCTCGGGCAAAGCCCTGACCAGCCGGCGTATGGAAAAGCTCTTCCAATAGGCGTTCTCGGCGTTGTAGCCGCCTGGATCCAGGGTGAAGACCTCTTTCAGGATTTTCAGATCATGCGGGATGGCAAAACTGTCGCGCGAATCCTCGTGGCTGAAGAGATAGTAGAAATTGTCGAAACCGGTCCAGGTGATCGCCGACAGGCAGAGCGAGCAGGGCTCGTGCGTGGCGACGAACAGCGCATCCTTGGTGTCGACGCGCTCCGCCTTGGGCATCTCGTAGAAGCGCTTCAGGCAGTGCACCTCGCCATGCCAGAGCGGATTTTCCATCTCGTTGTTCGTCTCGGCCAGCACCAGCGACCGGTCGTCCTTCCTGAGGATCGCGGCGCCGAACAGCTTGTTGCCATGGGCAACGCCTTGCACCGTCTTCGGCACGATGTCGTGCTCGATCACGTCGAGCAGGCGGTCGATCAGCGAAATGTCGGTCATGGAAGTTGCGAGCTTTCAGGGAAGGTGAATCTCGTAAGGATGCGAGAAATAAAATTCCTCGAGATTGGAGCCGTCGCCGCCGCGGTCGACGATGAGGAAATCCTGTTCCTCGCCGATCGGCGTCAGCACGCCGTGCCAGAGATTGCGGCGGTAGTTGATGCCTTGCCTTGGGTCGGTGAGAAAGGCATGCGGCTCGCCCGGCCCATCCTCGCTGTCATGGCAGACGACCACCAGGAACGGCCGCGGCGACAGCGGGATAAATGCCTGGCTGCCGAGCGGATGGCGCTCGACCATGGTGAGCTTCAGCGGCATCTCATAGGGCGTGCCGCGCACCATCGAGATCAGCACGCGCGCGTTCGGGCCCGCAGCCTCGGCGGTGGCGAGGTCGTGATAGCGCATCGCCTTGCCGCCATTGATCGGGTAGCGGTTGTCGCCGCCCATGTCGATGACATCGCCGAAGGGCGCGAAGTTCTCACGAGTCAGCGGTCGGGCGACGATGCGGCTCACCGCGCCTTGCCCCCAAGATAGCCGCCAAGCCTGGCATGCCTGTTGACGTCCTTATAGAGCAGGTAGCGGAAATTGCCGGGGCCGCCGGCATAGCAGGCCTGCGGGCAGAAGGCGCGCAGCCACATGAAATCGCCGGCCTCGACCTCGACCCAGTCCTGGTTGAGGCGGTAGACCGCCTTGCCTTCCAGCACATAGAGCCCGTGCTCCATGACATGGGTCTCGGCGAAGGGGATGACCGCACCGGGCTTCAGCGTCACGATGGTGACATGCATGTCGTGGCGCATATCGGCTGGGTCGACGAAGCGGGTCGTTGCCCAGCGCCCTTCGGTGCCCGGCATCGGGCTCGGCGCGACGTCCTGGTCACTCGAGAAGAACGCTTCCGGCGCGTCAAGGCCGTCGACAGCCTCATAGGCCTTGCGGATCCAGTGGAAGCGAACGGCGCTGCTGCTCCCGTTGCGCCCGGTCCAGCCACTCCCCGGCGGCAGGAAGGCGAAGCCGCCGGGGGCAAGCACATGTTTTTTGCCGGCAAGCGAAACGGTGAGCTCGCCCTCGACGACGAACAGCACGCCCTCGGCGCCGGCGTCGAGTTCGGGCCGGTCGCTGCCGCCCCCCGGCAGGACCTCGACGATATATTGCGAGAAGGTCTCGGCGAAGCCCGAGAGCGGCCTTGCGATGATCCAGGCCCTCGTCTTGTCCCAGAACGGCAGCGGGCTGGTGACGATGTCCTGCATCACGCCCCTGGGAATGACGGCATAGGCCTCGGTGAAGACGGCGCGGCCGGTCAACAGCTCGTTCTGGCCGGGATGGCCCCCCTGCGGCGCGTAATAGGTTCGCTCGGCGGTCTTGATCATATCCATGGGGATCCCTGGCGTTATTGCGGGAGCATGTCTTTCAGGCGAAGCAGCGCGATGCGTTCGGCCTGTTTGCAGGCGATTTCCAACTCGGTGCCGCGGCTGTTGCCGATCCGCGCCTCGAACTCCGCGAGGATTTCGTCCTTGGTCTTGCCCTTGACCGCGATGATGAAGGGGAAGCCGAAGGTGGTGACATAGGCGGCGTTGAGTTTCGAGAACAGCTCGCGCTCCTTGTCGGTCAGCGCGTCGAGCCCGGCGGAGGCCTGCTCCTTGGTCGATTCCGGCGTCAGCCGCTTGGCCGACGCCAGCTTGCCGGCGAGGTCCGGATGGGCGTTGAGCACGGAAAGCCGTTCGGCCTCCGTCGCTGCGCGGAAGATGCGGCAGAGCGCGTTGTGCAGGCCGCCGGCACTGTCATGCGCGGGTCCAAGCTCCAGCTCGTAGGCGCGCTCGGCGATCCAGGGCGAATGCTCGAACACGCCGCCGAAGGCATGCACGAATTCCTCGAACCCCATCCGCGAGGGCCGCAGCGCCGGCGCCTCGTAGGGGTGCGTTTCGCGCCAGTGTTTGGCGATGTCGATGCGCCGTGTCAGCCACACCTTGTCGTGCGATTTCACATAGTCGACGAAGCGCTTCAATGCCGCCACTCGTCCGGGACGGCCGACCAGCCGGCAATGCAGGCCGATATTCATCATGCGCGGCCGCCCTGCCTTGCCCTCGGCGTAGAGCGTGTCGAAGCTGTCCTTCAGATAGGCGAAGAACTGGTCGCCGGAGTTGAAGCCTTGCGGCGTCGCGAAACGCATGTCGTTGGCGTCGAGCGTGTAAGGGATGATGAGCTGCGGCTTCTCCAGTCCGTCGCGGTCGAACCAGTAGGGCAGCTCGTCGTCATAGGTGTCGGAAACGTAGTCGAAGCCGCCTTCCTCGGCGACGAGCCGCACGGTGTTCACCGAAGTGCGGCCAGTATACCAGCCGGTCGGCCGCGCGCCGGTCACTTCGTAATGCAGTTTGATGGTCTCTTCGAGATCGCGCTTCTCGTCTTCGGCCGCGTGGTCGCGATAATCGATCCATTTCAGGCCATGCGAGGCGATTTCCCAGCCGGCCTCCTGCATCGCCGCGACCTGGTCGGGCGAGCGCGCGAGGGCGGTGGCGACGCCGTAGCAGGTCACCGGCACCTGCGCTTCAGTGAACAGCCGGTAGAGCCGCCAGAAGCCGGCCCGGGCGCCGTATTCATAGATCGATTCCATGTTCCAGTGGCGCTGGCCGACCCAGGGCGCCGCGCCGACGATCTCCGACAGGAAGGCCTCCGAAGCCTTGTCGCCGTGCAGCACGCAGTTCTCGCCGCCTTCTTCGTAGTTGACGACGAACTGCACCGCGACATGTGCGCCGCCGGGCCATTTCGGATCCGGCGGATTGGCCCCGTAACCGCGCATGTCCCGTTCGTAACGCATCGCCGCTCCTGCCGATTGTTGCATTGAAGATATCGAAAGGGGTGCTGCTGCATTCCCCCGAAAATTTTTGAAAGTGCTTTTTGCCGCACTCCGCTCGACCGGGGCTTATGCATCGCCTTTAATTGGCGCACAATTGACCTGAAACTGTACCGGGATGGGAGGCGGCCAGTGGCAGAGACCTCGAAAGCCGATGGCGGGCGCCTGACGACCCATGTGCTCGACACCGCGACCGGTCGGCCGGCAAAGGGTCTGTCGATCGGGCTGTTCCGCATCGAGGGCGGGAACCGCACGCATCTCAAGACCGTCGCCACCAACGATGACGGCCGCTGTGATGCGCCGCTGCTTGCCGGCGCCGATTTCCGCACCGGCGAATATGAGCTGGTTTTCGCCGCCGGCGATTATCTGCGCGGCCAGGGCGCCAAGCTGCCTGAGCCCGCCTTTCTCGACGTCGTGCCGATCCGCTTCGGCATGGCGGAAGAACGGCACTACCATGTCCCGCTCTTGATTTCGCCCTATGGCTACTCGACCTATCGGGGGAGCTGAGACATGCCAGAGATCCGCAACGACATACGCTTCATCCTGAACGGCGCCGACGTGGCGCTGACCGACGTCGCGCCCGATGCGACCCTGCTCGACTGGCTGCGGCTCAACCGCTCGCTGCGCGGCACCAAGGAAGGTTGCGCCGAGGGCGACTGCGGCGCCTGCACGGTGCTGGTCGGCAAGCTCTCCGCCGAAAGTCTCGTCTATGAGAGCGTCAATGCCTGCATCCGCTTCATGGGCTCGCTCGACGGCACCCATGTCGTCACCGTCGAGCATCTGTGCGGCGACGGCGAAAAACTGCATCCGGTGCAGCAGGCGATGGTCGATTTCCACGGCTCGCAATGCGGCTTCTGCACGCCGGGCTTCATCATGTCGCTCTATGCGCTCTGGATGAGGACCCCCGATCCGTCCAACGCCGCGATCGAAAAGGCGCTACAGGGAAATCTCTGCCGCTGCACCGGCTATGAAGCGATCATGCGCGCCGCGCATGCCATTTCGAGCTATGGCGAGGCGGCTAAGGATCCGCTGGCCGCGGAGCGCGAGGACATCACCGCACGGCTGAAGGCACTGCGCGATGGCGCCAGGGTCGAGATCGGGTTGGGCAAGGCGCGATTGATCGTGCCGGCCAGCGTCGACGATTTCGCCGCCTTGCTCGAGAAAGAGCCGGGCGCCACCATCATCGCTGGCTCGACCGATGTCGGTCTCTGGGTCACCAAGCATATGCGCGAGATCTCGCCGGCGATCTTCATCGGCGGTCTCGACGGCCTGCGCACGATCTTGGAGAAGGATGGCGTCATCACCATCGGCGCCGGCGCCACCTACACCGAGGCCTTCGAGACGCTGTCGAAGCGCATTCCGGCATTGGGACCGCTGGTCGACCGCATCGGCGGCGAACAAGTGCGCAACATGGGCACGATCGGCGGCAACATCGCCAACGGCTCGCCGATCGGCGACACGCCGCCACCGCTGATCGCGCTCGGCGCGCAGCTCACGCTGCGCAAGGGTGAGGCGCGCCGCACCATACCGCTCGAAACCTTCTTCATCGCCTATGGCGAGCAGGACCGTCAGCCCGGCGAGTTCGTCGAAGCAGTGCATGTTCCGGTGCCGACGCGAGGCGAAAAATTTGCCGTCTACAAGGTCACCAAGCGGCGCGACGAGGATATCACGGCGACGCTCGGCGCATTCTACCTGACCTTGGCCAAGGACGGCACGGTGGCTGACATCCGCATCGCCTATGGCGGCATGGCCGCGACGCCGAAGCGCGCCACTGCGGTCGAGAAGGCGCTTATCGGCAAGGTCTGGAACGAAGAGACGGTGGAGGCTGCGATGGCCGAATATGCCAGCGACTTCACGCCGCTGACCGACATGCGCGCGACCGCCGAATACCGGGCGCTGGCGGCGAGAAACTTGTTGCTGCGCTTTTACATCGAGACGACCGGAACGAAGGCGCCGTTCCAGGTCTCGCGCAACGAGGCGGCCTGATGAACAAGCACGCCACTCCCAATCTCAAGGCGGAAAAGATCGCCGGCGGTGTGGCCACCGACCAGCGGCACGATTCCGCGCACAAGCATGTCAGCGGAGCCGCCGTCTATATCGACGACATGCCGGAGCCTGCCGGCACGCTGCATATCGGCCTCGGCCTCTCCACGGTCGCGCATGGCGCGTTGAAAAGCATCGACCTGTCGGCGGTGCGGTCGGCGCCGGGCGTGGTCGATGTGCTGACCCATGCCGACGTGCCCGGCGAGAACGATGTTTCGCCGAGCAACATGCATGACGATCCGGTGCTCGCCGAAGGCAAGGTTGAGTTTTACGGCCAGCCGATCTTCGCCGTGGTTGCCGAGACGCGCGAGGAGGCGCGCCGCGCCGCGCGGCTTGCCAAGATCGAATATGACGAGCTTCCGGCCGTCATCGACATCTGGAATCTTGACCCGGTCAACGACAAGCAGGTCACCACGCCGTTGATCCTGAAGCGCGGCGATGCGGCTGCGGCGATTGCCGCCGCACCGCGCCGCATCAAGAACCGCATGTGGCTCGGCGGCCAGGACCATTTCTATCTCGAAGGCCAGGTCTCGCTGGCGATCCCCGGCGAGGACGACGAGGTCATCGTCTATTGCTCGACGCAGGGCCCGAGCGAGACGCAGCATCTGGTTGCCCATGCGCTCGGCGTGCCGAGCCATGCGGTGACAGTCGAAGTGCGCCGCATGGGCGGCGGCTTCGGCGGCAAGGAAACGCAGGCCAACCAGTGCGCCGCGATCGCCGCCGTTGCCGCCAAGAAGCTCAAGCGCGCGGTGAAGATCCGGCTCGACCGCGACGAGGACATGACCGCCACTGGCAAGCGGCACGACTTCGCCATCGACTACGAGGTCGGCTTCGACGACGAGGGTAATATCCTGGGCGTCGACTTCACCTATGCGCTGCGCTGCGGCTTCTCCGCCGACCTCTCCGGTCCGGTCGGCGACCGCGCGCTGTTCCACTGCGACAACGCCTATTTCTATCCTGCGGTGCATGCGAAGTCGGCGCCGCTCTACACCAACACAGTTTCCAACACCGCCTTCCGCGGCTTCGGTGGGCCGCAGGGCATGGCCGGCGCGGAGCGCGTCATCGACGAGGTCGCCTTCGCCGTCGGCAAGGATTCGCTCGAGATCCGCAAGCTCAATTTCTACGATCCGATGGAGGCCATCGGCGAGCGAAGCGTCACGCCCTACCACCAGAAGGTCGAGGATTGCATCATCCAGCGCATCGTCGCCGAGCTGGAGGAAAGCGCGAACTATGCGCGCCGCCGCCGTGAGATCAGCGCCTTCAACAACAACAGCCGCTTCATCAAGCGCGGCCTGGCGCTGACACCGGTCAAGTTCGGCATCTCCTTCACCAAGACTGAGGCCAATCAGGCCGGCGCGCTGGTGCATGTCTATGCCGACGGTTCGGTCCATATGAACCACGGCGGCACCGAGATGGGCCAGGGCCTGCATCTCAAGGTGGCGCAGGTCGTGGCCGAGGAGTTCCAGATCGACCTCGACCGGGTCAAGATCACCGCCACCACCACCGCCAAGGTGCCGAACACCTCGCCGACGGCCGCGTCTTCCGGCGCCGACCTCAACGGCATGGCAGCGCAGGACGCCGCCCGCCAGATCCGCAAGCGGCTGACCGATTTCGCCGCCGATAAATATCAGGTGCCGCACGACCAGGTCGTGTTCCTGCCCAACCGGGTGCGCATCGGCAACCAGGAAGTGGCCTTCAATGATCTGGTCAAGCAGGCCTATATCAACCGCATCCAGCTCTCGGCGGCCGGATTCTACAAGACGCCGAAGATCCATTGGGACCGCAGCAAGGGGCGCGGCCATGCCTTCTACTATTACGCCTATGGCGCGGCGTGCTCGGAGGTCTCGGTTGACACGCTGACCGGCGAATATGTCGTCGAGCGCACCGATATCCTGCACGACGCCGGCCGTTCGCTGAATCGGGCGATCGACCTCGGCCAGGTCGAGGGCGGCTTCATCCAGGGCATGGGCTGGCTGACGACGGAGGAGCTTTGGTGGGACAATGGCGGCCGGCTGCGCACGCATGCGCCGTCGACCTACAAGATCCCGCTCGCGTCTGACCGGCCAAAGATCTTCAACGTCAAGCTGACCGACTGGTCGTCGGCCTATGAGCCGACCATCCACCGCTCCAAGGCTGTCGGCGAGCCGCCGCTGCCCCACGGCATGTCGGTGCTGCATGCGCTGTCGGACGCGGTTGCGAGCGTCGCGGATCACAAGATCTGTCCACGTCTCGATGCTCCGGCGACGCCGGAACGCGTGCTGATGGCGATCGAGCGATTGAAGCGGGAAGCGGTGAAGCCGGCTTAAAACGTGCAATTCGGGCCGAAAAACACTATATTTCGGCGCTAGAGCATGATCCCGAAAAGTGGGAACCGGGTTTCGGAGAAAGATCATGCTCCAATAAAGAGTTAGATCGTGAGGGCGATTCAACGAAACGCCATCACGATCTGGGAATGCAGACGATGGACTCGAACGCGCAAAGCCTGAAGGCATTTCTCGGCCAAACTGGCCGGGTCGCTCTCGTCGAAGTGGCGGCCACCAAGGGCTCGACTCCGCGAGAGGCCGGCGCCTTCATGCTTGTCTCGGCATCGGCCATTTTCGGCACGATCGGCGGCGGCCAGCTCGAATACATGGCGATCGACAAGGCGCGGCAGATGCTCTCCCCCCGTGAGGGGGAGATGGCCGCGAAGCGGCCAGAGGGGGACGTCACAGAAGGCACCGCCAAAGCGCGGAGCACTGCGCGGGCGACCCCACCCGGCGGCTCCGCCGCCGCCACGCTTGACGTCCCGCTCGGGCCAGAAATCGGCCAATGTTGCGGCGGCCGCGTCGAGGTGCTGATCCGCCTCGTCGATGCCTCGCTGGAGCAGCAACTGATCGCCAAGGCTGAATCGGAAGAAGCGCATCTGCCGTATGTCTATCTCTTCGGCGGCGGCCATGTCGGCCAGGCGCTGGCCGCGTCGCTGGCATTGCTGCCGATCCATGTGGTCGTCGTCGAGACCCGATCCGAAGCGCTGGAAGGCATGCCGGAAACGGTCGAGACGCGGTTGACGCCAATGCCTGAAGCCGTGATACGCGAGGCGCCGGCCGGATCGGCCTTCGCTGTCCTGACCCATGATCATGCGCTGGATTTCCTGATCGTCGCCGAGGCGCTGAAGCGCGACGACAGCGCTTATGTCGGCATGATCGGCTCGAAGACCAAGAAGGCAACCTTTAGGAACTGGTTCCTGAAATCCGCCGAGGGCAGCGAAGCGCAGTTTGGCCGGCTTATCTCGCCGATCGGCGGCAATGCGGTGAAGGACAAGCGCCCGCCGGTGATCGCAGCGCTTGCTGCCGCCGAGATCATGACGGCGCTGGTGTCGCAGGCCGCGGAAGCGCCAAGCTCAGCCGGCGCTGACAAGGCGATGGCCGGCTGATTCAACCGCCTGCGCAAGGAAAGTCTGGCTATTCCTTTTCCTGCGTGTGCGCCTCGAGGAACCACAGCAATTTGTCGAGCGAGCGCGAATAGGCGGTAAAGATATCCGCCGTATCGCGATCGCCGGCGTCGTCGGCTTCGTCAATTGCTTCGCGGGCGAGCTTGGCGGCCGTGGCATAGCGGTCGATCAGCGCGGCCAGATGATCCTTGGTCTTGTGGATGTCGGTCGGATAAGGCTTCAGCCTGGTCGCCTTCGACACTTCCTGCGAGGTGCCATGCGCGGTGCCGCCGAGCTGCACGGCGCGTTCTGCGATGATGTCGACATGGCCGTCGATCTCCTCGCGGAATTCGTCCAGCATCTCATGGATGGCGATGAATTGCGGACCCTTGACGTTCCAATGCGCCTGCTTGGTGATCAGCGCCAGGTCGATGGCGTCGGCGAGCCTGGCGTTGAGCAGATCGATCGATTCCTTCCTGGCATCGGATTTGAGGTCGTTCTTGGTGACGATGGCGTCCATGGTCGACTCCTGTCGCGGCTGGATCGATTGGCTGAGAGCTGAAGGCGGCCCGAACGACCGCCAACTGTCAAAACGGCGGTGGGTCGAATTTCGTTCCCCATCGGATTGAAGCGCACCATCCCGATTGCAGGTGTGAGTGGCGTTCACCGCTGCTTGCCGGTTTCTTCATTTCCCAAAGCGGCTCGAAACGTGTTTGTTGCGCCTCGCGGGACAACGGGGTCAGGAACATGGACGTATTGAAGATCGCAGCCTTTTCGGACGGGAACAGCGGCGGCAACCCCGCCGGAGTGATGATCGGCGGGGCCTTGCCGGATGCGGCCGACATGCAGCGCGTCGCGGCCGAAATCGGTTTTTCCGAAACTGCCTTCGCGGCGCCCGAGGGCGACAGCTGGCGCGTGCGCTATTTTTCGCCGGAGTCGGAAGTGCCGTTCTGCGGCCATGCCACGATCGCGCTCGGCACGGCGCTGGTCAGGAAATTCGGCGACGGAATTTTCAGGCTGACCCTCAACCAGGCCGACATCACCGTCGAAGGGTTTCGCTATGGCGCCAACTTTGTCGCCGCGTTGCAGTCGCCACCGACGCGCAGCAGGCCTGCGTCGGCCGAACTGGTCGAGGAGGTTCTCGCCTTGTTTGGCTATCAGCCGGGCGATCTCGATCCCGCCATCCCGCCGGCGCTCATCCACGGCGGCGCCGATCATCTGGTGTTGGCGCTGAAGTCGCGCGAGACGTTGGCTGCGATGGCTTATAACTTGAAGCAAGGCCAGTCCTTCATGCGGCGCGAAGGCCTGGTCACCATCCTGCTTGCCTATGCCGAGACACCGCGCCTCTTTCACACGCGCAATCCCTTCGCGTCCGGCGGCGTCTACGAGGACCCGGCGACGGGTGCCGCGACCGCTGCCTTTGCCGGCTATCTGCGTGATCTCGGCTGGCCGCATCGCGGCGCCATCGACATCGTCCAGGGCGAGGATATGGGGATGCGCTCGCGCCTTCATGCCGATATTCCACCGGCGCCCGGCAGCTCGATCAGGGTGTCGGGCACGGCGCGGCTGATGGATTGATCCGAAGCCATTCCAGGAAAAGTGCGCTGCGGCTAGACTCCGCGCCTTCGCCGTAGCCTTCCGTCCGGAATTGCGAAAAACCAAACTCTAGACGGGCGGCTTCCTCGGCCTGCGCTCCGCTTCGCGTCGCTCGCCCGTTGATGACGACGTCACGGAGACTTCGGCCGATCCCGCCGCAACGCTGGTACCCCTTACTTCCCAGCCAAGATATCCTTGATCAGCCGCTGGCAGCGGTCGGCCATGAAGTCGAGCAGCAGCCGCACCTTCGGGTCCTGCAGCTTCTTGTGCGGATAAACGGCGGCGAATTGCACCGGTGTCGGCGGCGCCTGGGGCAGGATCACCTTCAGCCGCCGGTCGCGGATGAAGGGCTCGACCTCGAAGCGCGGCTTGTTGATGATGCCGCGCCCCGACAGCGCCCAGCCGGTCAGCACGTCGCCGTCGTCGGTGTCGTAAGGGCCATGCACCTCGAGTTTCTGCACGCCGCCCGGCGTCTGCAAGGTCCAGACGAATTCGCGCGCGCCGGCATAGCGCAGCATCAGACAGTCGTGCTTCTTGCCGACCAGTTCCTGCGGCTCCGCCGGTTCGCCGCGCGCTTCCAGATATTTCGGCGCCGCCACCAGCACGCGCTCGCATTCCATGATGCCGCGCATCCTGAGGCTGGAATCCTCGATGATGCCGAGCCGGAAGGCGACGTCGATGCCTTCCTTCATGATGTCGACATTGTGGTCGGAGAGTCTCAGCCGCACCTCGATATCGGGGTATTTGTCATGGAAATCCGGAATGCCGGAAGCGATCAGGCGGCGGCCGAGGCCGAGCGGTGCCGTAACCCTGATCGTGCCGCGCGGTTGGCCGGAAAGTGCTGCAACCGCGGCTTCCGCTTCGGTGATCGCATCCAGCACCTGCTTGGCGCCGGTGTAGAACACCGTGCCGTGCTCGGTCGGCATCAACTGCCTTGTCGTGCGGTTGAACAGCCTCACGCCCAGATGCTTCTCCAGCTCCTTGATGCGGTTGGAGGCGACCGCCGGCGAAATGCGCATGTCGCGCCCCGCGGCCGACAGATTGCCGAGCTCGACGACACGGACGAAGACGGCAATGTTGTCGAGATAGGCCATGCGGGTTCGTGGCTCTTGAACGGCTGCGCGAAGCGTGTGGAGATTCAGGTGATGGCCTGCAAAACGCCGGGCTCCTGCGCTTCCGGTGCTCACGTACTTCAACTACGCTCGCTCCGGTTCTCGAAACCCGCCGTTTTCGGCTCGGCCTGACCTGAATCCTCACACACCTTGGGCAACCCTAGTATTTTCCATTTTTTTTTGAAAGTCATCGCGCACCTCGCCTCTTTTCGTTTGCGCGCCAGACCGTAAAGTCGCTCTCATCGGCAGGGACGAGTGCAATGACGGATTTCGCGATTTTCTGGGACTGGCTGAGCTTCGCCGTCCGCTGGCTGCATGTCATCACCGGCATCGCCTGGATCGGCTCGTCCTTCTATTTCGTCGCCCTCGACCTCGGCCTGCGCCAGCGTCCCGGCCTGCCCGCCGGCGCCTTCGGCGAGGAGTGGCAGGTGCATGGCGGCGGCTTCTACCATATCCAGAAATATCTGGTCGCGCCGGCCGAGATGCCGGAGCACCTCACCTGGTTCAAATGGGAATCCTACGCCACCTGGCTGTCGGGCTTCGCCATGCTCTGCGTGGTCTATTACGCCGGGGCCGACCTCTTCCTGATCGATCCCAACGTGCTCAACATCTCGGTGCCGGTCGGCATCCTGTTGTCGCTGGCCACCATCGGCGTCGGCTGGATCGTCTATGACCTGCTCTGCCGCTCGCCGCTCGGCAAAAGCGACACCGGGCTGATGCTGGTGCTCTATTGCGTGCTGGTGTTCATCGCCTGGGGGCTGACGCATCTCTTCACCGGCCGCGCCGCCTTCCTGCATCTCGGCGCCATCACCGCCACGATCATGTCGGCCAATGTCTTCATGGTCATCATCCCCAACCAGAAGATCGTCGTCGCCGACCTGATCGCCGGCCGCAAGCCGAACCCGAAATACGGCAAGATCGCCAAGCAGCGCTCGCTGCATAACAACTACCTGACCTTGCCGGTCCTGTTCCTGATGCTGTCGAACCACTATCCGCTGGCCTTCGGCACCCAGTTCAACTGGGTCATTGCTTCGCTGGTCTTCATCATCGGCGTTCTGATCCGGCACTATTTCAACACTTTACATGCAAGGAAGGGCAACCCGACCTGGACCTGGCTCGGCGCCGCCGTGCTGTTCATGATCATCATCTGGTTGTCGACCGTGCCGAAGGTGCTGACCGGCGAGCCGAAGACCTCCGCCGCCTCCGCCGCAGCGCAGGTCTACATCGCCTCGGCGCATTTCCCGGCCGTGCGCGACACTGTGCTCGGCCGCTGCTCCATGTGCCACACGCAAGAGCCGGTCTATGAAGGCATCTACCATGCGCCGAAGGGCGTGCTGCTCGACACCGACGAGCGCATCGCCGAGCATGCGCGCGAGATCTACATCCAGGCCGGCCGGGCGCATGCCATGCCGCCCGCCAACGTCACCCAGATCACCGACCAGGAAAGGGCCCTTCTGGTCGCCTGGTTCGAAGGCGCCGGAAAGTAAGCATGACAGCGAAAATTCTGCGCGGCCGCACGCTCTCCTTCCTGCGTTGGCCCGAAGCGGTCGACGACCATTCCGCCTGGCGCTACGAGGAAGATGGCGGGCTGCTGATCGACAACGGCAAGATCGCCGCAGCCGGCTCCTCTGCCGAGGTCTTGAAGAAGGCGGGCGCCGGCGTCGAGACGATCGACCATCGTCCGCATCTGATCCTGCCGGGGTTCCTCGACGCCCACGTTCACGTGCCGCAGATGCAGATCATCGCCTCCTACGGCGCCGAGCTGCTCGACTGGCTGAACAAATACACCTTTCCGGAAGAGTCGAAATTCCAGAACGCGCAGCATGGCCGCCGCATCGCCAGGGTCTTCCTCGACGAGATGCTGCGCCAGGGCACTACGACCGTCGTCGCCTATTGCTCGGTGCACAAGTCTTCAGCCGAGGCTTTCTTCGCCGAGTCGCATGAGCGCAATATGCTCAACATCGCCGGCAAGGTGATGATGGACCGCAACGCGCCGGACGGCGTGCTCGACACGGCGCAGACAGGCTATGACGATACCAAGGCGCTGATCGCCGAATGGCACGGCAAGGGCCGCCAGCTCTATGCCATCACGCCGCGCTTCGCCATCACCTCTACGCCCGAGCAGATGGAGATGGCCGGCGTGCTCTGCCGCGAGCATCCCGATCTCCACATGCAGACGCATCTGTCGGAAAACCACGCCGAGATCGCTTTCACCCAGGAGCTTTACCCCTGGTCGCGCGACTACGCCGATGTCTATGAGCATTACGGCCTGCTCGGCAAGAAGAGCCTGTTCGGCCATTGCATCCATCTGTCGGAACGCGAGGCGGATGCGCTGTCGCAATCGGGCTCGGTCGCGGTGTTTTGCCCGACTTCCAATCTCTTCCTCGGCTCCGGCCTGTTCGACTATCAGCGCTACCGCCGGCGCGAAAAGCCGCTCAGGATCGCCGCCGCGACCGATGTCGGCGGCGGCACCAACTATTCGATGCTGCGCACCATGGACGAGGGCTACAAGGTGATCGCGCTGAACGGCGAGAAGCTCAACCCGTTCCAGTCCTTCTGGCAGCTGACGCGCGGCAATGCCGAGGCGCTTTCCGTGGCCGACAGGGTCGGCACGCTGGAGGAAGGCACCGATGCCGACATCGTCGTGCTCGATGCTCATGCGACGCCGGGGATGCGGCTCAGGATGGAGACCGTGGAGACGCTGGCGGAAGAGCTCTTCCTGCTGCAAACGCTGGGCGACGACCGCGCCGTGCGCGAGGTCTATGTGGCCGGGCGGCCGGCAAAGAGCGCGATTGTGGCTGGGTGACCCCCTCACCCGGATTGCTGACCGAATTGCGAACGGCAATTCGGGGCAATCCGACCTCTCCCCGAGGGGAGAGGAGGGCCGCCGAGCCTGGCGCCCATCTCTTCACCCGACCGGGGAGAAGGTGGCCGCGAAGCGGCCGGATGAGGGGGCCTCCGCGACGAATGCTTGACCGGACAGAGGTTGTCGTACAAACGACGGTGTCGATTTTCGGAGAACGAGACATGGCCACCGCCGACGACATCGCTCTGATCAAGAAACAGGAAGCCACGCTGGTCTTTGCGGCTTTCGATGAGGCCGTCGCCTTCAAGATAGGTTTCGCCATCAGGGACCGGGCGCTGAGGGAAAACCTGCCGATCATCGTCGACATCAGGACCTTCGACCGGCCGCTCTTCTATGCCGCAATGCCGGGTTCCAATGCGTCAAATCCCGATTGGGCGCGGCGCAAGATCAACGTCGTGAAGCGCTATCTGAGAAGCACCTATCGCCTGGTGCTGGAGCAGCAGCGCCCGGACCGCACGTTCAAGGTCGGCGAAGCGCTCGACATTGCCGATTATGTGCTGGCCGGCGGCGGCTTTCCGGTCACGGTGAAGGGCGCCGGCGTGATCGGCGTCATCGCGGTCTCCGGCTTGCCGGAGCGCGAGGACCATGGCGTCGTGGTCGACGCGCTGTGCGCCCATCTTGGCATCGATGCGTGCGGGCTTGCGCTGCCGCCGGAAGAAAAATGACCGACCCGAAAAGCTTCCTCACATCGATCTTCAACGCCGCCGTCGCCGCCGCCGACCCGGAAAAGACGATCCGCAATCATTTGCCGGCGAAGCCGAAGGGCCGCACCGTCGTCATCGGCGCGGGAAAGGGCTCGGCGCAGATGGCCGCCGCCTTCGAGAAGGTCTGGGATGGCCCCATCGATGGGCTAGTCGTCACCCGCTACGGCTATGGCGCCAGATGCGAGCGCATCGAGATCATCGAAGCGGCGCACCCGGTGCCGGATGCCGCCGGTCTCGAGGCGTCGCGCCGGCTGCTGGAGAAAGTGCGTGGGCTGACTTCGGACGACCTGGTCGTGGCGCTGATTTCCGGCGGCGGCTCGGCCCTGCTGCCGTCGCCGGCTCCGGGGCTGACGCTTGCCGACGAGATCGCCGTCAACGAGGCGCTGCTTGCCTCCGGCGCGCCGATCGCGGCGATGAACACCATCCGCAAGCATGTCTCGACCATCAAGGGCGGACGCCTGGCCGCCGCCGCTCATCCGGCCCGGGTCGTATCGCTGGTCGTGTCCGATATCCCGGGCGACAATCCGGCGCTGGTCGCATCGGGACCGACCGTTCCCGACACCGGCAGCCGCGCGGATGCGCTGGCCTCGATCGCCGCCTACGGCATGAAGCTGCCGGCCTCGGTCATGGCGCATATCCAGTCTCCGGCCGCGGACGCGCCGCGCCCCGACGATCCGCGCTTCGGCGGCAACGAAGTGCACCTGACCGCCTCGGCCGCCGTCTCTCTGGAAGCCGCCGCCGCCGAAGCGAAGCGGCTAGGCATCGAGGCCGTCATCCTTTCGGATGCCATCGAAGGCGAAGCGCGTGAGGTCGGCGGCGTGCATGCCGCGATCGCCCGCGAGGTGGCGACGCGCAATCACCCCTTCGCCAAGCCGGTGCTGATCCTGTCCGGCGGCGAGACGACAGTGACATTGCGGGCAAAGGGCAAGGGCGGCCGCAATTCCGAATTCCTGCTCGCCTTCGCCATCGGCATCGACGGCGTGAATGGCATCGATGCCTTGGCTGCCGACACCGATGGCATCGACGGCTCGGAGAACAATGCCGGCGCCTTCGCGGACGGCTCGACCGTGGCGCGCATGCGCGCGGCAGGCGTCGACGCCAAGGCGATGCTCGCTGGCAACAATGCCTGGACGGCGTTCAATGCGGTCGGGGATCTGTTCGTGCCCGGGCCAACAGGCACGAATGTGAATGATCTGAGGGCGATTCTAGTCCGTTAGACGACGACGCCGTGTCATCTACGCGAGCGTAGGCGCTGCCCCTCATCCGCCCTGTGGGCACCTTCTCCCCGTGAACGCGAGAAGGCGATAGCCGCGCCGCGCTGGCGATTGGCGAAGCGCTGCGCGACAGCTTTTTCTCCCTGTCACTGTACGGGGAGAAATGCCCGGCAGGGCAATGAGGGGCAGCGCGAACGATCGCCGCTTAATCGGCATTGCATGAGTGATCGAAAGAGAAGCGGCTAGCACTCCCCCATCAAGCAGCCATCAGCTGCTTCACCTTCCGCATATCCTGCAAAAACCGCTCCTTCTCGGCCTCCTTGTCCTCCCGATCGCGGATGCGCAGGATGAAGGACGGGTGGATGGTCACGAACACGCGCAAGCCATCCTCGCGCTCGATCACATCGCCGCGCATCTTGGTGATCGGCACCGCCTTGCCGAGCAGCGACTGCGCCGCCGTCGCGCCGAGCGCCACCACGAGGTTCGGCTTGACGAGATCGAGCTCCTTGTCCAGCCACCAGCGGCAGGCCTGGATTTCGCCGGCATTGGGCTTCGAATGGATGCGCCGCTTGCCGCGCGGTTCGAATTTGAAGTGCTTCACCGCATTGGTCACATAGACCTTGCGGCGATCGATCTCGGCGTCGCCCAGTATGTTGTCGAACACCTTGCCTGCCGGCCCGACGAACGGCTTGCCGGCCAGATCCTCCTGGTCGCCCGGCTGCTCACCGACGAAGATCACATCGGCATTCTCCGGTCCCTCGCCGAAGACGGTCTGCGTTGCGTCATGCCAAAGCGGGCAGCGGCGGCAGCCTTTCGCCTCTTCGCGCAACTCCGGAATATCGTCGGCTTCAGGCGCCACCACATCGGCCGGCTCGGGCGTCGGCCAATGCTTGGCCTTCACCTTGGCATGGTGCGGTGCTGGGGTGGTTGGCATCCGGTCGATCATCTCTGACGCGGCTCTGTCTGCTCCTGCTATCCAATCTGGAATGAGCGAGGCCTCGGGAAGGTTCCGCCAATATTTCTTCGGCGGTCCGATGTCGGCAAAACGTGATCGTCCCGCCTGCTGGGCGCTGCCTCAAACCTCGTGCAGGTAGAGATGATAGTCCAACTCGCTGACGGTCCGCGCGACGCGCAGATATTCAGCCTGCTTGATCGCCACGAAGGTCCGGTGCAGGTCGGGGCCGAGCGCCGATTTCAGGAAATCGGAGCCTCTGGCCGCCTCGATCGCAGCGCGCCAGTCGGCCGGCATGCTCGACTTCTCCGCTGCCTGCTCGTAGCCGTTGCCGGTCGTCTCGGGGCCAGAGTCCAGACCCTCATCCAGGCCTTTGACGATCCCGGCCAGAACCGTTGCGGCGACAAGGTAGGGGTTGGCGTCAACGCCCGACGGCCGATGCTCGATGCGGCGGTTCTTGGCGTCGCCCGCCGGTACACGCAGCGCCACCGAGCGGTTGTTGACGCCCCAACTGGGCGCCACGGGCGCGTAGGATTGCGAGACGAAGCGGCGCCATGAGTTGGCGTGCGGCGCAAACACCAGCATCGATTCCGCCATGGTGTGGATCAGGCCGCCAAGCGCGTTGAGCAGCTTTGGCGACCATTTCTCGCCGGCGCCCTCGGTGAAGACATTGTGGCCGGCATCGTCCTGCAGCGAGACGTGGAAATGCATGCCGGAGCCGGCATAGGCCTCGATGGGCTTGGCCATGAAGCAGGCGGTGACACCGTGCCGGCGCGCCTGCGCCCTGACCAGCCGCTTCAGCATCACGAGGTCGTCGGCCGCCCGCATTACGTCCTTGCGGTAGTTCAGCGTCAGCTCGTATTGGCCGGGCGCGTATTCGGAAATCACGGTTTCGGCCGGAATGCCTTGCGCCTTGGCTGCGGCGTAGATGTCGGAAAACAGCGGCTCCATGCCATGCAGATGGTCGACTGAATAGACCTCGGTCTTGGCCGAGCGGCGGCCGTCGAGCACCGCGCGGGCAGGCTGAACCTTGCCATCCGCATCGCGCTCGTTGGACAGCAGGAAAAACTCAAGCTCGAAAGCGCCCGCCGGATGCAGGCCGCGCGCCGCCAGCAATTCCACCTGCCTTGCCAGCACCAGCCGCGGGTCGGAGGTCATCGGCTGGCCGTCGAGATGGTGCATCGACATCAGCACCTGGCCGCGCGACGGCTTGGTGCCGAAGAGCGGCACAAGCGTGCCGGGGATCGGCCATGCCCTGAGATCGCCGTCGCCGGTGTCCCACACCAGCCCGGTTTCGTGCACATCCTCGCCGGTGATGTCGAGGCCGAGGATCGAGATCGGCAGGTGCCGGCCGTTCTCGAAAATGCCCATCAGCTCGTGCCGGCGCACGATCTTACCGCGACCGATTCCGTTGGCGTCGGTGAGCACGATGTCGAACGCCTCGATCTCGGGATGCGCGTCGAGAAACGCCTTCGCCTCGGCGGGAGTCGAGCCGGAAGGAGAGGTGGTAGCGGCGTTCAGATTGTCCATCGCCGCTTTTCTCACGCCGCAAGCTTGCCCGCAACCGCGGCGAAGGCGGCGATCAGTCGGCTCACCTGCGCCGAAGTCGTTGCCGGTGAGATCAGCATCATGTTGTGGAACGGCGCGATCAGCACGCCGCGATTGACCAGCGCGACATGGATGGCGGCTTCGAGCTCCGGCGCATGCGCCTTCTCCGCTTCGCCGCCGTTCCCAAGCGGTCCGGGCGCGCAGATGAACTCGACGCGGGCGCCGACCCGTGCGACATGCCAGGGCAGCTTGTTTCGCTGGATGACGGCGGAGAGCCCCGCATCGAGCCGGCGCGCCAGCCGGTCCATATGGGCGTAGGCGTCCTCGGTCATCACCTCTTCCAGCGTCGCGCGCATCGCCGCGAATTGCAGGGGGTTGGCCGACAGCGTCGTGCCCATGCCGGAATAGCCGGGCTCCTTCGCCCGGTTGTAGGCGGCGTAACGCGTGGCGACCTCTTCGCTCATGCCCCAGATGCTTGCCGGCACGCCACCGGCTACCGGCTTGCCGAGCACGAACAGGTCCGGCTCCAGCCCGTGCTTGCGCGTATAGCCGCCGGGGCCGGTCGAAATGGTGTGCGTTTCGTCGATCAGAAGCAGCGTGCCGGCCGCACGGGTCAGGCGCCGCAGCGCGTCGTGGAAGCCGGGTTCCGGCAGCACCATGCAGGAATTGGTCAGCACCGGCTCGGTGATGACGCAGGCGACGTCGCGGTCAGCCAGCGCTGCTTCCAATGCGGCAATATCGTTGAACTCGACGATCTTCGTTGCTCGCGTCAGGTCGCGGAATTCGCCGGCCAGCCCAGGCCGGTTCACCGGTTTGCCGTCGATCAGACGCACCATCGTCTCGTCGACCGAGCCATGATAGCAGCCGTTGAAGACCAGAATCTTCTCGCGCCCGGTCACCGCGCGGGCGACTCGCAGCGCGAAGCGGTTGGCGTCGGTGGCAGTGGTTGCGATCTGCCAGTAGGGCAGGCCGAAGCGCTGCTGCAAAAGCTGGCCGATCGCCAGCGCGTCCTCGCTGGGCAGCATGTAGGTCAGACCCCGGGCAGCTTGCCGGCGGATGGCGCGGGCGACAGCTGGCGGCGAATGGCCGAGCATCGAGCCGGTATCGCCGAGGCAGAAATCGTCGAGTTTGTTGCCGTCGATGTCGGTGATGGTGGCGCCCTTGGCGCCGTCGACCAGGATCGGGAACGGCGTCGGCCAGTCCGTCATCCAGTGCATCGGCACACCGCCGAGGAAGCCGGCAATGCCGTTGCCCAGCTTCGCCTCGGATTTCGGCCGCGCCTTGCGGAAGGCGACCGCTTCTGCTTCGCGCAATTCGGCGATTCGGGCGATCTCGATGCCGCCGATGGAAGTCCGGTGGATTGAATGCATGAAGTCCCCTCAGACGGTAGGCAGTAGGGCAGTAGGGCAGTAGGGCAGTAGGGCAGTAGGGCAGTAGGGCAGTAGGGCAGTAGGGTGGCTTTCAAGCGCTATTTCCCTACTCCCTTACTGCCCTACTGCCTTACTCCCCTTAAGCCGTGATATCGATCACGCCGCAATCGCCGGCGGCGCTGCCGAACACGACGCGGCGTTCTTCCTTGTCCCACATCATCGACGTGATGGCGCCCTTGCCGGGGCGGCGCAGCAGCACTTCCTTGGCGTCGGCGAAGCGCGCCGCGATCACCATGCCGTCTTCGTAGCCGATGGCCACGACGTCCTGGCTCGGATGGCAGACGACGCAGGTCACCATGGTGTTGCCGCGCGTGCCGAGCTCCAGCGGCGCCTTGCCCATTGGTCCGTCTTTGCTGGCGAACGGCCACACGATCGCCGCCGGCGCGCCGGAACTCGCCAGCCATTTGCCCTTCACGCTCCAGGACAGGCTCTTCACCTTGCCGGGATAGCCGCTCATGCGCATGTGCTTGCCGTCGGCGAGCTTCCAGCCATGCAGCGCGTTTTCCTGCATGGTGGTGACCAGAAAGGCGCCGTCCGGCGAAAAGGTGATGCCGGTATGAGCGCCGGCCCATTCGAGTTCCACCGGTTTGCCTTCGGCGGCCGGGAAATGCAGTGTCGCGCCATTGTAGCGGGCGACGCCGAAGCGCATGCCCTTGGGCGAGAAGGCGAGCCCTTCCACCGAACGCGGATGGGCAAATTCCTCGATCTTGCCGTCGGCGAAACGCACGAAGGCGGTCTTGCCCGAAGCATAGGCGACCGCGCCCTGCGGTCCGGCAGTGACGCTGGTCACCCATTTCCTGCCGGCGCTGGCCAGTTCGCTCACCTCGCCGCCGGCCTTCACGGCAAACACCTTGCCGTCCTCGCCGCCGGTGATCAGCCGGTCCTTCGCCGCGTCGTGGAAGGCGGCGAGCAGGCCGTCATTGGCCTGCGCGGTCTTATACCCATTGTCGAGCCGGTGGATCGTGCCGTCAGCCAAAGCGAAATGCGGCACCTCGTTGAGAATGACGGCGGCGACGCAATGGCCTTCGAGATCAAGCGGGGCGACTGTGGGCATTATAGATTGGTCCATTCGAGATTTCTGCCATTCCCATAAGGGGTCGAGCCGCAGGTCTCAACCCATGCTTGGAATCGCTATGCGGGAAGCGGCGCTGGCGTGCGGTTCTCCCTTCTCCCCTTGTGGGAGAAGGTGGCCTCGCGAAGCGAGGTCGGATGAGGGGTGTTCCAGGGAACGCCGTCGTCTCACTCCGCTGGAACACCCCTCAACCATCTCGGCGCTGCGCGCCGATCCACCTTCTCCAACAAGGGGAGAAGGAAGAAGGCGCGGAATCAAGCTGCCTGGCAGGCTTCAAAACTCTTCCTGAGCCGCTCGGCGTCCAGATCGCGGCCGATGAAGACCAGCCGGCTCTCATGTTTTTCGCCGTCCTTCCAGGCGCGCTGGTGATCGCCCTCGAGGATCATGTGCACGCCCTGCAGCACATAGCGGTCCTCGTCGCCCTTGAGCGCAATGATGCCCTTTAGCCGCAGGATGTTGGGTCCCTCCATCTGGGTCACCTTCTCGATCCAGGGAAAGAACTTCTTCGGGTCCATCTCGCCGCCGCGCAGCGACACCGACTTCACCGTCACGTCATGGATGTCGGACGGGTGGACGTGATGATGGTGGTCGTGACCGTCATGATCGTGGTGGTCGTGATCATGGTGGTCATGATCGTGGTCGTGCGCGTCGAGGAAATGCGGATCGTTTTCCAGCGCGCGCGACAGGTCGAAAGCGCCGCGGTCGAGCACTTCGGTGAGCGGCACGCCGGAACGCTGTGTGCGATGGATTTTGGCGGCCGGGTTGATGGCGCGGATCGTTGCCTCGACTTTTTCCAGCTCTTCCGGAGTGACGAGGTCGGTCTTGTTCAGAACCACCACGTCGGCAAAGGCGATCTGGTCCTCGGCTTCCTTGGAATCCTTCAAGCGCAGCGGCAGGTGCTTGGCGTCGACCAGCGCCACTACCGCATCGAGCTTGGTCTTGGTGCGCACGTCGTCGTCCATGAAGAAGGTCTGCGCCACCGGCACCGGATCGGCAAGACCCGTGGTCTCGACGACGATGGCGTCGAAGCGGCCAGGGCGTTTCATCAGGCCCTCGACGACGCGGATCAGGTCGCCGCGCACCGTGCAGCACACGCAGCCATTGTTCATCTCGTAGATTTCCTCGTCGGATTCGACGATCAGGTCGTTGTCGATCCCGATCTCGCCGAACTCGTTGACGATGACGGCGTAGCGCTTGCCGTGGTTCTCCGACAGGATGCGGTTGAGTAGCGTCGTCTTGCCCGCGCCGAGATAGCCGGTGAGAACGGTTACGGGAATTTGCGTCTGTGCATCGCTCATGGTTTGCCTCGAAAGTCTTGGCTCGAAAATCCTGGATTGTCGGCCTCATATAGGATGGGTGCCGCGCTTTTGCACCCGCCAAACCGATGGGCCAGGCGGACCCTTTAAGCGGGATGGCGCCAAGCGCGGGTCAGCGGCGGCTGAGGCAGGCCAGACGCAAGACCCGCACGGGCGCCCAATGGCCTTCACCAGCGTTCGCGGTGAATCTCGCCGGCGCAAAAGTCGTTTGTCATCTAACTGAAATAAACATCTGGCATCACCTGCGCGGGCACCGCAATGCTTGCCGGCAAAGCGTTCCGCAAGCCGGATTCTAGAGATCGTCATTTGCCAACCGTCGGGCAGCCTCTATGCTGGACGCGTCGGTTCGGCCGAAGAGGGAATGGCCATGGCCAAGGCGGACAAGACAGCGACAATGAGCCGGCTGCATTCGGCGGCAAGGCTGGCGCGCACGGCGCTGGCGGCGCGGCTTCTGGCGCATGGTTTTTACGCCGGCCAGGACCAGATCATGCTGGCGCTCGACCGCGAGGACGGCCAGACCCCCGGCAATCTCGCCGGCAAGCTCGGCGTGCGCCCGCCGACCATCACCAAGACCATTAACCGGCTGCAGGCGCAGGGTTTCCTCGAAAAGCGCGCCTCCAACGCCGATGCCCGCCAAGCCCATATCTTCCTCACCGAATCCGGCCGTGAAACCATTCGCGCCATTGAGAAGTCGGTCAAGAAGACCGAGAAACAGGCGCTGAGGGGCCTCGACAAGAAGGACCAGAAGGCGCTGTTCAAGCTGCTGGCCCGCATTGAGGCCAATCTGTCGAACGAAGATCTGGTGCTGATCGACGACGACGCGGAGTTGGATGAGGCGTGACGCGCAGCGTCATCGCTCAGCCGCGAGACGTTGGTGACAGACGCGCGATGCGTAGCATGGTCGCGCAACGCGAGAACGTTTCCATTAATGAGCGACGCGCAGGCGTCGTCTCGAGTAACGCAAGCGCGATGCGCAGCATCGTCGCGCAACCGCGGACCAAAGCATCGCCGGTTTAGCGGAACGGCGACGATGCTGCGCATCGCGCCTGAACGCCATCACCGGACGCCTCGCCCTTGAGCGACGACGCTACGCGTCGCGCACCAGCGCCGCCCAGCGCCCCGGTGTCATGCCGAATGCCTTCTTGAAATGGCGGTTGAAATGGCTCTGGTCGCTGAAGCCGGCGCCGGCGGCGATTTCCGCCAGTGGCTCGCCCTCGGCGATCATGCGCCGCGCCTTTTGCAGCCGGCGCATCAACAGGAAGCGATGCGGGCTGGTCGAATAAGTGGCGCGAAAATGGCGCGACAGCGCGTAGCGGTCGAGGCCGGTAACGGCCTCCAGCTCATCGGAATGCACCGCCCGTTCGGCATTCTCCTCCAGATAGTCGCGGGCAAGCGCCGCCGCCCGCCATGCGGTCTTGCCCGTGGATTTTGCCGGCTGTCCGGAATGGCGTTTCAGCTGTTGCGCCAGTTGCGCAACGAAATCCGCCACGAAAAGGTCGCCGAGTTCTTCGTCCAGCGGCCCCAGCGCCGAGAGCAGCGTGTCCCGCAGCGCCGGATCGTCGACCACGGCGTCGCGCACGAAAGGCAGCGCTTCGCCATCAAGGCAGTCGAGCAGCAGGGACGGCTCCAGGTAAAGGATCCGGTAGCGCAGCCCGTCTTCCGTTCCGGCGCCGCCATCGTGCAATTCGTCGGGGTGCAGCACGATCACCTTGCCCGGCAGGCTGTGTTGCAGCGCGCCGCGATAATGGAAGCGCTGCACGCCATGCAAGGTCACGCCGATCGCGTAGGTGTCGTGCCGGTGGAGCTCGAAGGCGTTGCCGCGGAATCGAGCTTCGATGCGTTCGAGGCCAAGCCCGCCCAGCGCCGAAACGATGCGATCGCCATCGGCCGCATCCGCGCACGAACGTTCAAGACCTTCCTGCGCTTCCGCGCCTAGAGCCTGCGCCATCGCCTTGTTCCGCCCGTCATGGGCCATTTCGGAGTCTCAATCTTGGTGTTCGATACGAAAATTGCAATTGTCCTCAGAGAGGATCTGCCGGTGTGGCAGAAGCTCAACGTCACCGCGTTCCTGACCAGCGGCATCGTCGCGCAGTTCCCCGAGATCATCGGCGAGCCGTATCGCGACCGCGCCGGCAACCGCTACAACCCGATGTCGATCCAGCCGGTCATCGTCCTGTCGGCCGACGCCGCGACGCTGGGCACGATCCATCGCCGGGCATTGGAGCGCGGCGTCACGACGTCCGCCTATATCGAGGAGATGTTTTCGACCGGGCACGACCTCGCCAACCGCGCCGTCTTCGCCGAATTCGCGCCGGACGATGCCAGGGTCGTCGGGATCGCTATGCGCGGCGAGAAAAAGCTCGTCGACAAGATCACCAAGGGCGCTCGCATGCATGGCTGATTTTATACCATCTTGAACGTTCGAGATTGGCAGCTACCTCGCCAACTTCGTCATCCTTGGGCGTAGCGACGCGAAGCGGAGCGAAGACCCAAGGATCCATGCCGTGACCTTCGCCGAAGTTTGCAACGGAGCAGAATTTGCACCGTTGGTGGAGCGTCGATGTAACGGCATGGATCCTCGGGTCTGCGCCGCGTCGCTTCGCTCCCTGCTCCGCCCGTGGATGACGACCCGCGAGAACCGTTCAAGCCAATCGCCGACGGCAATCCGCTCTAAGCCTGTCCGAAGCGCTTGTTGGGCCAGTCGCTTTTGGCTTGCTGGCAAGCGGCGATTGCCGCAGAAGGGTAACGTCTATCTTCCTTCGGCCCGACCTTGAGCATTCCCAAAAACAACGAAGACAGCGCAACGCCGCCCGCGGCGATGCTTCTGATGCTCTGCGTCTATGTCTGCTTCACCTTTCTTGACACCTCCAGCAAATATCTGGTGCTGGCCGGCGTCTCGGCGCTGATCGTCGCCTGGGCCCGCTTCGCGGTCCATGTCCTGCTGGTCGGCCTCTTCCTGCGCGGCTGGCGCGAGCCGGCGCGTTTTCGCGCCAACAACCTGCCGGCGCATATATTGCGCGGCTGCATGCTTTTCGGCTCGACCATGTTCAACATCCTGGCGCTGAGGACGCTGCAGCTCGCCGAGACCACCTCGATCTATTTCTTCGGCCCGATGGTCATCACCGCCCTTGCCGGCCCGCTGCTCGGCGAATGGGCCGGCTGGCGGCGCTGGCTCGCGATCCTCACCGGCTTTGTCGGCGTGCTCATCATCACTAGGCCCGGCGTCGGCGTGTTCGGTATTGGCCATCTCTTCGCGCTGGGCTCGATGCTGTCGAACAGCTTTTACGTCATCATGACGCGGCGCATGTCCTCGACGGAGACATCCGAGAGCCTGATATTGTTCTCGGCGCTGGCGCCGTCGGTGCTGCTGGCCCCGATGCTTGCCTTCGCGCCCGCGCTGCCCCACGGCGGCTTTCAATGGTTCGTCGTCTTGATGCTGGGCGTCTTCGGCGCCGGCAGCCACTATCTGCTGGTCCGGGCCTATCGCCTGGCAACCACGACGCAGTTGGCGCCTTTCCCCTATTCGCAGATGGTGTGGATGATCATCTCCGGCTGGCTGATCTTCCACCAATTCCCCGACCGCTGGACCTTGCTGGGCGCTGTGATCATCGTTGCGAGCGGGCTCTACATCATCCACCGCGAGCACCGGCTTCGCGTCCGCAACTCCGCCTCGCTCGACACCGAGGCCGAGGCGCTGGCGAAAAAACTTTGATTTGCTCCCGATCGATGGCATAAGGCCGAATTTAAACAATTTAAAGACCCTGGGGAGCGAAGGGCGCTGGCACAGAAGATCAAGCTTTCGACGATCGCGGATGCGCTCGGCGTCTCCACGGCAACGGTATCGCTGGCGCTGCGCGACAGCCCGCTGGTCGCAGGCTCCACGCGCGAGCGCATCAAGGAGCATGCCCGCGTCATCGGCTATATCTACAACCGCCGCGCCGCCTCGTTGCGCACCTCGCGCTCCGGCATTGTCGGCGTCGTCGTGCACGACATCATGAACCCCTTCTTCGCCGAGATCCTGCGCTCGATCGAAAGCGAGCTCGACCGCAGCCGCCAGACCTTCATTCTCTCCAACCATTACGACCAGTTGGAAAAGCAGCGCACCTTCATCGACACGCTGCTGCAGCTTGGCGCCGACGGCGTCATCATGTCGCCGGCCATCGGCACGCCGGCCAAGGACATCATCATGGCCGAGGAGAACGGCCTGCCGGCGGTGCTGATCGCGCGCACCGTCGCCGGCGCCGACGTGCCGGTGTTCCGCGGCGACGATGCTTATGGCACCGCGCTTGCCACCAACCACCTGATCTCGCTCGGCCACAAGCGCATCGCCATGGTCGGCGGCACCGACCAGACCTCGACCGGCCGAGACCGCTACCAGGGCTATCTCAACGCGATGGAGACGGCCGGCCTGGAGGTGAAGCCGTCCTGGCGCATTCCCGGGCCGCGCACCAAGCAGGCAGGGTTCGAGGCTGCGGGACAGTTTCTGGCGCTGAAGGACAAGCCCACCGCCGCCTGCTGCTGGAACGACCTGGTCGCGATCGGGCTGATGAACGGCATCGCCCGCGCCGGCCTCGTGCCGGGCGTCGATATCTCCGTGACCGGCTATGACGATCTCGAGGAGGCGGCAATCGCGACACCGGCCCTGACCACGGTCTGGAACGGTCAGCGCGAGGTCGGCCGCCGCGCCGCGAGCGCCCTGCTCGACAAATTGAACGGACAGGCGGTGCGGCCCTCGCAGGAGCTGATCAAGCCGGAGCTGCATGTGCGGCAGTCGACCGGCAAGCCGGTGGAGCGTGCATGACCAGGGCCGAAGGAAAATTGTCGGTCGCCATCCTGGTGCCGGGCGATTTCAACGACCATGCCGTCGGCCGCATCGACAAGGCGTTCAAGCTTGTGCGGATCGAACGCGCCGACCCTGCGCTGGTCACGGACGAGATGCGCGCGACGGTGCGCGGCATTGCTTCCTACGCAGGCATCAGCGCGGCAATGATCGACGCGCTGCCCAATCTCGAGATCATCGCCAGTTTCGGCGTCGGCTACGATTCGGTCGACGCCAATCACGCGGCCAAGCGCGGCGTCATGGTCACCAACACGCCCGACGTTTTGACCGAGGAGGTCGCCGACACCGCTATTGGTCTTTTGATCAACACCGTGCGCGAGCTCTATGCCGCCGAGAAATGGCTGCGCGATGGCGACTGGGTGGAGAAGGGCAATTATCGCCTGAGCCGGCTTACCTTGCGCGGCCGCAGCGTCGGCATTTTCGGCATGGGCCGCATCGGCCGTGCCGTCGCCCGCCGCATCGAAGCCTTCGGCTTGCCGATCGCCTATCACAACCGCCGCAAGGTCGAAGGCCTGGCTTACGAATATCATGCCACTTTGAAGGGGCTTGCCGAAGCCGTCGACACGCTGATCTGCATTGCCCCGGGCGGCGCCTCCACCGAGAAGGCGATCAACGCCGAGGTCCTGTCGGCGCTGGGCTCGAACGGCGTCTTGGTCAATATCGGCCGCGGCTCGACGGTGGACGAGGCAGCGCTGGCCGGCGCTCTTAAGAGCGGTGCCATCGCCGCCGCCGGGCTCGACGTCTTTGCCGACGAGCCGAAGGTGCCGCAGTCCCTGCTCGACGCGCCCAACGCCTCGCTTCTGCCGCATGTCGGCTCGGCGTCGGTCCACACCCGCCGCGCCATGGCCGATCTCTGCGTCGACAATCTCGTCGCCTGGTTCACCGAGCGCCGGCCGCTGACGCCGGTGCCGGAGACGCTCAACGTCAAGGCGCACAGCTAGAGCAATTCGAGGGAAGCTTTCAAACGGGTGTTCCGTCCATGGAAGGTTGAACCGCTCCAGGCGCTTTCGCCACATTTGTTAAGGCTTCAACAGCCTCATTAACTCACTTAACTCTCTGAAATGATTTCCATACTGCTTGAGTGTGGAGAAGCGGCGTGAAGCTGGTTGCCGGGTTGGTTGCGTTGTTCGGGGGGCGCATGTCCTCTATGACGGCGAGGGCCAGGGCACGGCTGTCGAGACCGCCTCGTCGAGCAGCTATCGATTGACGGCCAATTGCGATGAAGCCGCCTGCGCAGTACAGCGGGGAGCTCCGGTCTCCGACGGCCTGTCGCGTCTCGACATCGCTCCGGGCTGCCGCAAGCTGATGCCCGGCATCAAGCGGGTTAAATTCTGGCGCGAGCAGGCGGACGGCCCGGTCGCTTTCAGCGAGAACGGCGTCGATCCGATCGTCACCTTCGGTGTTGCCGATGGCGACGGCTACGAATCCTACGCCCCGGCCGCGCCGCTGCTGGCGTTGAACAGCGACAGCGAGAACTGAATTTAAAGGGAATGTTTATTCCGCCGCGGCGCGGGCGCCCGTTTTCGCCGCCGCGTGCAGCCGCACGGCATCGCCGAAGGCCTTGAAGATCTTGGCGGAATTGCTGTCCGACTTCACCCAGTATTCAGGGTGCCACTGCACGCCGACCGCGAAGGCCCGCGCATCCTTGACCGAGACCGCTTCGATCGTGCCGTCGGTGGCCAAAGCCTCGATTTGCAGTTTCGAGCCGAGCCGATCGATTCCCTGTCGGTGCAGCGAATTCACCTTGATCTCGCCGGCACCGAACACGCCGGCAAGGCAACTCCCCGGCTTGATCGAGATCGTCTGGTGGATAGCGAAGCGCTCATCCTGATTGTCGCTCACCGGCGCGCGATGGTCGAGCGAGCCTTCGCGCTCCTGGATTTCGGTGCCCAGCGTGCCGCCGAGCGCAACGTTCAGCTCCTGGATACCGCGGCAGATGGCAAGCAGCGGCACGCCGCGCTCGAGCGCCTTACGGACCAGCGGCAGCGTTGTGGCGTCGCGCGCCGGATCGTAAGGGCCGTTGGCCTCGCTCGGGTCGCCGTCGTAAAGCGAGGGATGGACGTTGGACTTCGAACCCGTCAGCATGACGCCATCGACAGACGACAGCAATTCGTCGAGGTCGAGCCGGTCGCGGAAGGACGGCACCAGCAGCGGGAACACGCCGGCGCCAGTGACCGCCGCTTCCAGATATTGCTGGGGTGCTGCATGCCAGGTGTAGTTGTCGAACTGGCGGACGTCGGACGAGACTGCGACGAGCGGCTGCTGCATTTTGGGTTTGGTTTCCATCAGGCCAAGGAATTGTTCTGCCTATAAAATAAGCGATCCGTCGCGGCTTTTCCATGGCAAGTTTCGCCGCCTCGCATGGGCCAGACAAGAGAATGTTAGACTATAGTTGCAGTGGGCCGCTGAATGGCTGCAACCTTGGCCCGCAGCGCTGGACTCGACTTCTTGCCTGTGTATGTTTCTCCCCAACCGGCCCGGGCATAGAGGATGTCCCGGCATCGGTCAGCTGATCCGCAGGGAGGAAACTTAATGGATCGTCGTTCATTCATTCGCAAGGCCGGCGCCTCCGGCGTGGGCGCAGCCGCAGCGGCCGCGGCACTCGCCACGCCGGCCATTGCCCAGTCCAATCCGAAAGTGACCTGGCGGCTGGCGTCGTCCTTCCCGAAGTCGCTCGACACGATCTATGGCGGCGCCGAAGTCTTCTCCAAGATGCTATCCGAAGCGACCGACGGCAATTTCCAGATCCAGGTCTTCGCGTCGGGCGAACTGGTGCCCGGCCTGCAGGCGGCCGATGCCGCCGCTGCCGGCACCGTCGAAGCGGCCCACACCGTGGCCTATTATTACTGGGGCAAGGATCCCACCTGGGCTCTCGGCGCCGCCGTCCCCTTCTCGCTCAACGCGCGTGGCATGAACGCCTGGCATTACCATGGCGGCGGCATCGACCTGTTCAACGAATTCCTTGGGGCACAAGGGTTGTTCGGCCTGCCCGGCGGCAACACCGGCGTCCAGATGGGCGGCTGGTTCCGCAAGGAAATCAACAGCGTCGCCGATCTGTCGGGTCTCAAGATGCGCATCGGCGGCTTTGCCGGTAAGGTCGTCGAGAGGCTCGGCGTGGTGCCGCAGCAGATTGCCGGCGGCGACATCTACCCGGCGCTGGAAAAGGGCACCATCGACGCCGCCGAATGGGTCGGACCCTATGATGACGAGAAGCTCGGCTTCTACAAGGTCGCGCCCTATTACTACTATCCCGGCTGGTGGGAAGGCGGCCCGACCGTTCATCTCTTGTTCAACAAGGCGAAATACGAAGAACTTTCGCCGACTTACAAATCGCTGGTGCGCACCGCGGCGCAGGCCGCGGACGCCAACATGCTGCAGAAATACGACTATGTGAATCCGCCGGCGGTGCGGCGGCTGGTGGCTGGCGGCGCCAAGCTCAGGCCGTTCAGCCAGGAGATCATGGCCGCCTGTTTCGAGAAGGCCAACGAGGTCTATGCCGAGATGGAATCCAACAACGCGCCGTTCAAGAAGATCTGGGAATCGATCAAGGCGTTCCGCAAGGAGCACTATCTCTGGGCCCAGATCGCCGAATACAACTACGACACCTTCATGATGGTGCAGCAGCGCAACGGCAAACTGTAGGAAGATTAGCCCCTTCTCCCCGTCACTATACGGGGAGAAGGTCCCGGCAGGGGAATGAGGGGCAGCGCCAGCTTCGGCGATTGAATCGCCTAGAGCCGCGATCTGGGTCTCACCTTACACATCCGACGTCGGCGCCGCCCCTCACCTGCCTGCCGGCACCCTCTCCCGCATAGGGACGGGGAGAGGGGCGCCGTCATCGGCGGTTTCGCCAATCGCCAACGTTTCAAGGCAAAGGGCCGTGGGTCAGCCTTGGCCCGGCACCACCAGCACCTTGACCTCACCCGGCGCCGGCGGGTTGGCGATTACGTCGGGCGCCTCCTCCAGGCTCACTCGCCTTGAGATCAGTCGGTCGACCTCGATCGCGCCGGAGGCGATCAGCTGCGCCGCCCTTGCATGCGTGAACGGATTGAGGAAGGAGCCGAGCACCTTCAGTTCGCGAAACAAAAGATCGAACGGCTCGATTTCCACCTTCATGCCTTGCGGCACGACGCCGACGATCACAACCGTGCCGCCCGCCTTTGCCATCCGCATCGATTGCTCGACCGTGTCGCGCACGCCGGCGCATTCCAGCACCACGTCGACGCCGCCGGGGGCCAGGCCGTTCGGCCCGGCGACGGCCGCGATCGGGTCGACGGTGCTTGGGTCGATTGTCGCGGTCGCGCCGAGCTCCGCGGCGAGCGCGCGGCGCGAAGCCTGCCGGGTCGACAGGATGATGATCGCTGCGCCAGCGAGCTTGGCCAGCTGCACGACGAGCAGGCCGATGACGCCGCCGCCCAGCACCACCACCGACGCGCCCGGCCGGATCGCGGCAAGGTCGACGCCGTGCAGGCAGCAGGCGAGCGGCTCGCAGAAAGCGCCATGCGTCGGCTTGAGGTCTGGGGGCAGCCGGAAGGCTTGCTTGTGCGGCATCAGCACATAGTCGGCGAAACCGCCGTCGCGGTGGATGCCGATGGCGCTCAGATTGCTGCAGAGATTGACGCGGCCGGCATGGCAATGGGCGCAGCGCCCGCAGGCGATGTTCGGATCGCCGGTGACGCGGTCGCCGATGGCAATGCCCGACACCGCCTGGCCGATCGCTTCGACGATGCCGGAGAATTCATGGCCGAGCGTCACCGGCGGCGCGCAGGGAAACTCGCCATGGAAAAGGTGCCGGTCGGTGCCGCAGACGCCGCAGGCCTCGATGCGCACCAGAACATCCTCCGGTCCCGGCGAAGGCTTGTCCACCTCGCGAAGCGCGATGCTGCCGATTGCTTCCAGCCGGACGGCTCTCATGACGCGGTCACCTCAATTGAAACTCGGCGGCTTAGAAAGGTCGGGCGCCGGCGCCGCCGGCTTGGCCGGCGCATCGCCGAAGCTCGGCGGCTGCGACAGGTCGGGCGTGCCGGGAGCCGCCGGGGCGCCGCCATTGGCCGGCGCCGCGCCGTTGTTGTTCGCCGGGGCTGTGCCGAGCGGCGACAGCGACGGCATGTCCGGCAGCTTGAGGTCGATGGTGCTGGGCTCCACCGCGGCGCCCTTGTAGCGCATGACCATCTGCGGGAAGGCGATGGTGAGCCCGATCATGATCACCTGGATACAAACGAACGGCACGGCGCCCCAATAGATCTGCCCGGTGCTGACCGGCGCGATCTGCTTGCCTGTGATCCTGTCGAGATAGGGCACGCGGGCCGCGACCGAGCGCAGGTAGAACAGCGCGAAGCCGAAGGGCGGATGCATGAAGCTGGTCTGCATGTTGACGCCGAGCAGCACGCCGAACCAGATCAGGTCGATGCCGAGCTTGTCGGCGGCCGGCGCCAGGAGCGGCACGATGATGAAGGCAAGCTCGAAGAAATCGAGGAAGAAGGCAAGCACGAAGACCAGGATGTTGACGCCGATCAGGAAGCCGGTCTCGCCGCCGGGAAGCGAGGTCAACAGATGCTCGACCCAGACATGGCCGTTGACGCCGTAGAAGGTGAGCGAAAAGACGCGTGCACCGATCAGGATGAACAGCACGAATGAGGAAAGCCTGGTTGTCGAGGCCAGGGCCTGGTTGATGACGTCCCTCGTCAAGCGGCCCTTCATCGCCGCCATGATGAGCGCGCCGACGGCGCCCATGGCGCCGCCTTCGGTCGGCGTGGCGATGCCGAGGAAGATCGTGCCCAGCACCAGGAAGATCAGCGCCAGCGGCGGGATCAGCACGATCACGACCTGTTGCGCCAGTTTCGACATCATGTTGATACGCAGGCGCTGGTCGAGGATGGCGACCACATAGATGACGATGACGCCGACGGCGAAACCGAGGATGTCGGCATTGTCGCCCCGCGTCGGGGCAAGGTAGCGATAGGCGCCGTAGGAGATGGCGCCGGTGACCAGCAGCGCCACGATCAGCGACAACACGCCGTGACCGAGCGTGCGGGCTTCGAGCGGCAGCGCCGGCATCGATTTCGGCCGGACGATCGACATGATCAGGATGTAGAGCATGTAGATGCCGGTCAGCACGAGGCCGGGGATCAACGCGCCGGCGTACATGTCGCCGACCGAGCGTCCCAGCTGGTCGGCGAGCACGATCAGCACCAGCGACGGCGGGATGATCTGGGCGAGGGTGCCGGACGCGGCGATGACGCCGGAAGCCACCCTGCGGTCATAGCCGTAGCGCAGCATGATCGGCAGCGAGATCAGGCCCATGGCGATGACGGAGGCCGCCACCACGCCGGTCGTTGCGGCAAGCAGCGCGCCGACGAAGATCACCGCATAGGCAAGCCCGCCGCGGATCGGCCCGAACAACTGGCCGATCGTGTCGAGCAGGTCCTCGGCCATGCCTGATCGTTCAAGCACGATGCCCATGAAGGTGAAGAAGGGGATCGCCAGCAGCGTGTCGTTGGACATCACCCTGGTGCCGTAGAAATTGTCCGGCAGCGCGTGCAGCAGCGGCCAGGCGAGGTTGATCGACCCGCCGGAGTAGGGCGAGACCAGCACGCCGATGAAGAAGAACAGCAGGCCGTTGGCGGCGAGCGAGAAAGCGACGGGGTAGCCGATCAACAGGAAGATGATCAGCGACGCGAACATGATCGGCGCCATGTTCTGCGCGATGAATTCGATCATGAGCGGACCTCGCCCGCGAGCGCCTTGGCTTCCTCGGCCAGCGCCTTGGCCTCGAGCTCGGCCTGCTCATGCGCCGAGATGAAGGGGGTGGGGTCGTCCATGTCGCCGCGCATGATGGCGATCTTCTTGATGATCTCGGAAACCCCTTGCAGCGCGAGCAGGAAGAAGCCGACGAGCAGGATGGCCTTGGCCGGCCAGACGATCAGCCCGCCGGCATTGGTCGACATCTCGCCGCTGCGAAAGGACAGCGACACGTAAGGTACGAAATAGATCACCATCAGCACGACGAAGGGCATCAGGAAAAAGAGATGGCCGAAGAGGTCGATCCGGTGCTGCACGCGGCGCGAGAACATGCCGTAGACGATGTCAATGCGGATATGGTCGTTCTGCTTCAGCGTGTAGGCGGCGGCCAGCATGAAGGCGGCGCCGAACAGGTACCATTGCAGCTCCAGCCAAGCGTTGGAGGAGGTGTCGAACACCTTGCGGATGACGGCATTGCCGGCGCTCACCAGGATCGCGAGCAGGATCAGCCACGAGACCCAGCGGCCGATGAACTCGTTGATGCGGTCGATCGTCCTGGATAGAGCGAGCAGCCCTGCCATGCATAGTCCTCCCTCGTGCATCAGCCCGAAAATCACGTTCGATTTTCGGAAAGCGCGATGCATAGACTCAAAGTGCCATGCGGTGCGCCCGATTCCCCTCCGGCGTCGCGCCGCTTGGCCCAACGATATGCAGTGCGTGGCCCGGCAGGTCAACATGACAAAGCCGCGGCAAACCGATCGGTAAGCCGCGCAAAGGCGGAATGCCGCCGTGTGACGCAACGTCATGCAACGAAAGTCTGGGAGCTTAGGCGATCTTGGCCTGGTCGCGCCCGGCGCCGATCAGCACCAGCATGACGACGAGGAAGAGATAGATCCAGGCGTCGCGCCATTCGAGCGGGAAATAGCCGGCCCAGAGCGATTCCGCCATGCCGAAGGCCGCGGCGCCAAGCGCTGCCTTGAGCGGCGACAGATAACCGCCGACCGCCGTCACGAACAGGATTTTGAGACCGTAGACCAGTCCGGTGCCAAAGGAGACATTGCCGTAATAGACGCCGGCAAGGACGCCGGCCAAGGCGGCGCAAAAGCCGCCGAACAGCACGGCGCGGCGGAACACGGCGGTGACATCGACGCCGCACATCGCCGCCGCTTTCGGATCGTCGGAGACGGCGCGCCAGGCGCGGCCGAAGCGCGAATGGGAAAACAGCCAGGCCGCCAGCGCCACCACCGCGATGACACCCGCGCAGTCGAGCAACTGGATGACGGTGAGCGTGACCTTGAAGCCGTTACCCTGGGCAAAGGTGACGGGATTGGCGAGCATCGGCGGCAGCCACAGGTCATGCGTGTCGGCGGCGATGCGGCTCGCCTCCGACAGGAAGACGAGAATGCCGAGCGTCGTCACCACGATGGCGTTGGGCGAGCGATCGGCGAGCCTCTCGAAGACACTGCGCGACAGGACGTGACTGATCAGCGCCGCATAGAGAATGGCCGCGGCCACCCCGAGCGTCACCGCGGCGGCGAGCGTCAGCCACAGCGCCTGATAGCCGAAGGCGGCGGTCAGGATCATCGTCTGGCCGCAGAAGGCGAACAGCGCGCCGTAAGCCAGGTTCGTGCGATGCAGGATGCCGTTGGTCAGCACATAGCCGAAGGCGAGCAGCGCATAGAGCGCGCCCGAATGCAGCCCGTTCAGCACCTGCTGGAAAAAATAGAGCATGCGGCGTCCTCGGGTCCTGCACCCTGACCTCCATCCGGACCGTTGCATTCGGAATCTAACTTGTCAAACACGTTTTATCGGTTAGATTTCTGTCATGACGGTATCCTGGACTCCACACCGCTTCACCGGCGGCATCCTTGCGCTCGATACGGCGAACACCGTCGTGCTGCGCAACGACCCGGAAAAGTCCTTCGACCGTTTCGACGACCCGGCCGAGATCGCCCGCTTCGCCGAGGCGGCGAGCAGCTTTCGCGCCGCCGAGCTCGGCGGCCGGCGGCTGCAGGCGCCGGAACCGGGCGAGATAAAACCGATCGTCATCTCGATCCGCGAGGCGACCGATCGCCTGTTTCGCCATGCCGTGTCGAATGGCGCGGTGGCGACCAGCCACCTGCCGGACTTCCTCACGGCCTGCGCCAGCGGGCTGTCCGGCAGCGCGACCGAGATCGGGACGCCGGGCCAGCCTTTCGGCGATCCGCAAACGCCGATCGCCTTCGAGGCGGCTTTGGCCGTCTCGGCGCTGTCGCTGTTGCGCGACGAAACGGTGGCGCGGCTCCGGATATGTCCCAATTGCAACTGGCTGTTTGTCGACCGCAGCCGCAACGCCAGCCGCCTCTGGTGCGACATGGCCGTTTGCGGCAACCGCCAGAAGGCAAACCGCTATTACCGCCGCCGTACAGCGGCGAGGGAGGCTCCCAATGTTTAGGAAATTGTCGCATTCGATCGTCCTTGGCGCCGCCCTGGTCGCCGCTGTCACGCTCGGCGCCTGCCGCGACACCGGCAACGACCAGCTCTTTGCCATCTCCGGCAAGCTGTTCGAGTTCAATTACCGGCTCGCCATCGCCACCTATGTCATCACGCTGAAGCCGCTGCGCCCGATGGTCGACGGCCAGGTCGCGGTCGTGAGCTTCCAGAACCCGGCCGGCGGCGACCCGCTCGTCGTCAACCAGAAGATCTGGCCGAAGCTGCCCCATATCACGCTGACCAGTCCGCCGCTCTCCTGCGTGGTCAAGGACAAGCCCTACAAAGTCTCGATCCGCATCGAGGATGCGAGCGGCACATTGCTGCAAAGCATCGACACCACCATGACCTCGTCGGAGGATCAGACCATGCTGCCGGACCGGCCATTGGTGATCGGCCCGAAATACGAGCTCAACCCGGACCTTGCCGGCCATTCTGACGGCAGGCTGCCCGATGCGCAGAAGCCGGATTGCTCGAAAGCGACGTGAAACGCGGACACCCGGGCGAAATTTTTGTTCCTCCGGAAGCGGTTAGCATGCTCTTGCGTGCGGGGCTTGCCACTCGCCAGACCGTTTGTTGCGTGTTATTTGGCCTCTGCGATTTTGTTTGACCTCACCGCCAAGGGAAGAAAGACTGCGGCGTCCCACTCCGACGTTGGCTGCCTGATTTGAGGCGCCTCCGCAGAGGAAATACCTGATGACGCTGCACGACGTCGCGCTCGACGACAAGTTCGACCTTGGCAAGGAGCGCATCTTCCTGTCCGGCGCGCAGGCGGTCGTGCGCATGCTTCTGATGCAGCGCGAGCGCGACCGCCGGGCCGGCCTCAACACGGCGGGCTTCGTCTCCGGCTATCGCGGCTCGCCGCTGGGCGGCCTCGACATGCAGCTGTGGCGGGCCAAGAAGCAGCTTGCGGCCGCCGATATCGTCTTCCAGCCCGGCCTCAACGAGGAACTCGCCGCCACCGCATGCTGGGGTTCTCAGCAGACCGAATTGCTGGGCGAGGGCACGCATGACGGGGTCTTTTCCGTCTGGTACGGCAAGGGGCCGGGCGTCGACCGTTCCGGCGACGTCTTCCGCCACGCCAATCTTGCCGGCTCGTCGAGAAATGGCGGCGTGCTCGCTCTGATGGGCGACGACCATATGGCCGAATCCTCGACCAATGCGCATGCCACCGAATTCCTCTTCGTCGATACTATGGTGCCGATTCTCAATCCGGCCGGCGTCCAGGAGATCATCGACTACGGCCTTTACGGCTTTGCCATGTCGCGCTTCGCCGGCACCTGGGCGGCGATCAAATGCGTCAAGGACAACATCGAATCGACCGCCTCGGTCGACGCCTCGATCGAGCGTCTCGGCATCGTCATTCCCGAGTTCGACATGCCGCCGGGCGGCCTCAACATCCGCCATGAGATCGACATGCTCGGCCAGGAAGAGCGGCTGCATGAATATAAGCGCGCCGCCGCTTCCGCCTTCATCCACGCCAATGGGCTGAACCGCATCGTCTACTCCGGCGGCCGCAACCCCAAGCTCGGCATCATCACCATCGGCAAGAGCTATCTCGACGTTCGCCAGGCGCTGGAGGATATCGGTGTCGACGAACAGGGCGCCAACCGCATCGGCATCCGCCTGTTCAAGGTCGGCTGTCCCTGGCCGCTGGATTTCCAGCATATCGCCGAGTTCGCCCGCGGCCTCGACACCATCGTTGTCGTCGAGGAAAAACGCTCGCTGATCGAGGTGCAGCTGCGCGAGAACCTCTACGGCACCGCCATCCAGCCGGTGATCGTCGGCAAGAAGGACGAGCGCGGCGATTGGCTATTCCCGGCCAAGGGCGCGCTCGACCCGAACGAGATTGCCATCGCGCTCGGCGAGCGGATCCTGCGCACCATCGGCCCGTCGGAAGAGATCGCCGCGCGGCTGGCGAAGCTGCGCCAGTTCCAGGCGATGCTTGCCGACGCCGTCGATATCGGCTCGCGCACGCCTTTCTTCTGCTCGGGCTGCCCGCACAATTCATCCACCAAGATACCGGACGGCTCGATCGCCGCCGCCGGCATAGGCTGCCATTTCATGGCGCTGTGGATGGACAGGAACACGGTCGGCTTCACCGCCATGGGCGGCGAGGGCGCGCAATGGGTCGGACAGGCGCCGTTCTCGAAGCGCGACCACATCTTCCAGAATCTCGGCGACGGCACCTACAACCACTCCGGCGTGCTGGCGATCCGCTTCGCGCTGTCCTCCGGCGCCAACATCACCTACAAGATCCTCTACAACGATGCGGTGGCGATGACCGGCGGTCAGCCGCATGAGGGCGGCCTGACCGTCGACATGATCGCGAGACAGGTGCGCGCCGAGGGCGTCGAGCGCATCGCCGTCGTCACCGACGAGCCCGACAAATATGCCGGCAAGGCCGATTTCCCGGCCGGCATCAGCATCCATCACCGCGACGACCTCGATCTCGTCCAGCGCGAGTTGCGTGGGCTCAAAGGCGTTTCCGTTCTCATCTACGATCAGACCTGTGCCGCCGAGAAACGCCGGCGCCGCAAGCGCGGCACCTTCCCCGATCCGGACAAGCGCGTCTTCATCAACGAACTGGTCTGCGAAGGCTGCGGCGATTGCGGCGTGCGGTCGAACTGCGTCTCCATCCAGCCGGTCGAGACCGAATTCGGCCGCAAGCGCCGGATCGACCAGTCGAGTTGCAACAAGGATTTCTCCTGCCTCAACGGTTTCTGCCCGTCTTTCGTCACCGTACATGGCGGCAAGATCAGGAAAGCTGAAGGCATTGCCGGCAGGGCCGATCCTCTCGACGGCGTGCCGGCGCCGGCTGAGTTCCGCATGGGCAACCAGGGCTGGGCGGCGATTATCGACGGGGTCGGCGGCACCGGCGTCGTCACCATCGGCGCGGTGCTCGGCATGGCGGCGCATCTCGAAGGCAAGGGCTGCGGCATGATCGACATGGCGGGCCTTGCCCAGAAGGGCGGCTCGGTCTTTACCCATGTCCGCATCGCCCCGACACCCGACGACATCCACGCCATCCGCGTTTCGGCGGGCAAGGCCGACCTTGTGCTCGGCTGCGATCTCGTCGTCTCCGGCGCCAAGAAGGTGCTGGGCGCAGTGCGCGAGGGCCATACGATCTTCCTCGCCAACACCGCCGAGATCATGCCCGGCGAGTTCACCCGTTCCGCCGACTTCTCGCTGCCGGTCGAGCGGCTGAAGAAGGCGATCCGGGCGGCTGCCGGCGACGACAAGGCGCATTTCTTCGACGCCACCCGCACGGCGAGCGCTCTGTTCGGCAATTCGCTCGGCGCCAACATGTTCATGCTGGGCTTCGCCTTCCAGCATGGCGGCCTGCCGCTTTCGGCCGAAGCCGTTGAAAAGGCGATAGAATTGAACGGCGAAGCGGTAGCGATGAATATCGCGGCCTTCCGCTGGGGCCGTCGTGCGGCGCACCAGCCCGACTTCGTGCGCGGCCTGGTCGCCCAAACCGGCAAGCCGGCGTCGAAACCCGCCGAGACTCTGGACGATGTCATCGCCCGCCGCGTCGCCTTCCTCACCGCCTATCAGAACGCCGCCTACGCCAAGCGCTACGCCGACCGTGTGGCGACATTGGGCGTCGCCGAAGCCAAGGCCGTGCCCGGCTCGACCGCGGTGACCGAAGCCGTCGCCAAAAACCTCTTCAAGCTGATGGCGATCAAGGACGAGTATGAGGTGGCGCGCCTCTACACCGACGGCACCTTCGCCGCCGACCTCGCCCAGCAGTTCCAGAGCTATGACAAGCTTGAATTCCACCTTGCGCCGCCGATCCTTGGGCGGCGCGGCAATGACGGCAAGCCCCGCAAATCGAGCTTCGGCCCGTGGATGATGAAGGGCTTTCGGCTGCTGGCGGCGATGAAGGGCCTGCGCGGAACCGCCTTCGACCTTTTCGGCTACACGGCCGAGCGGCGCATGGAGCGGCAGCTGCTGAGAGAGTATGAGGCCGATCTCGACCTCATCGCCGGCGCGCTGGCGCCTGGCAGGGTGGAGGCCGCGACGGCTCTGGCCTCCGTGCCGGCGCTGATCCGCGGCTACGGCCATGTCCGACAGGCCAGCGCCGACAAGGCGGCGGGCGAGCGTGCGCGGCTGATCGAGCGTCTGGCCCAGGCTCCGGCGGAGCCGGCACTCCGGGCGGCGGAGTGATCGCACCAGCCGGCCGATTGTTTGCCGAAGGATTGAATTCTCTGATCTGCCTGCGGTTTCGTAACTTCGGCAACCGAAGTCAAGCCGCTGTCTAAGCCTTTCTTAAGGCGGGCGTGGCATTAGAGGGCGTAGTGTTGGGCCAGCGACATGGGCAGAACAAAGACCGAGAACATCCCGGCGGATGTCTATATCCAGTTCGTGCGGGCATTGTTCGACAACGCCGGCATGGTGGCGATCGGCGGCGTATGCTACTGGATTCTCGGTTTCATGGTCTACCTGCGCACGCAGGATCTGCTTTATTTGGCGTTGGCTTTCGTTCTGCTATCGGCCAGCCTCTGGCGGTACTTCAGCATCCAAGGCTTCCATAGAGCGGGCGGCACCATAGCAAGTGTCGCAGAGGCAGAAGCGATAGAGCGCAATTACATTCTCAAAGGCAGCGCGCAGGGCCTCGCATTGGGGTCATTCTGCTTCGTGTCGATCTATCTGCGTCCTGATCAATTTGCTGAACTGGCGTCGGTATCGTTGTCGTTGACGACCCTGGTAACGGTTGTCGGACGAAGCTACGGGTCCATGCGCATGGTCCAGATTTTTTCCTTGACCCTCGTCGGGCCTGCGGCTCTTGCGCTCATCCTGCGCTTGGATATGCCTTCTGTCGTCCTCGGCTTGATGATCATCCCGCTGACGTTCGTCACCATCAGCAGCGCCGACCATGTCCGCAACGTGCTCTTCTCCGCGGTCATCGGCCACAAGCAGGCCAGGAAACTGACGCGCCGGTTCGATCGCGCGCTCAACACCATGTCGCATGGCCTGGTCATGCTGGGACCCGACGGGCGCGTCGCGGTGGCCAATGCCGAAGCCGCCCGCCTGATGTCGCTGAAATCGGGCGATGCCTTGCTCGGACGCTCGATCCACGGCCTTTTGATGCGCGGTGTCGCCGGCGGCATGCTGGCGCCGAAAGACTGCCGCTACATCGAGGCGCAGCTGACGCGCGCCTTACGGGAGGGCCGCGACCGCAAGGTGCTGGTCTCTCTCGCTAATGGCCAGCACTACGAATTCTCCGCCCGCGAAGGCAGCCAGGAACTGGGCGTCATCACCTTCGAGGATGTGACGGCCCGCGTCGAGGCGGAGGAAAAGATCCGCTTCATGGCGCGCTACGACAATTTGACCGGCCTGCCGAACCGCGCCTATTTCCACGAGCTGGTCGGCGAGGCCATGGCCTCCGGCGACCAGGACCGCCTGTGCGGCCTCGCGGTGCTCGACCTCGACGACTTCAAGAGCGTCAACGACACGCTCGGCCATCCCGTCGGCGACGGGCTGATCTATGCCGTCGCCGAGCGCCTCGCGGCGATTGCCGGACCGGGCATCACCGTCAGCCGCTTCGGCGGCGACGAGTTCATGATCTTCTTCGATCGCGTCGAGGACGAGAGCCATCTCAGCACCCTGCTCGACCAGATCTTCGCAGATCTGCAGGGCGAGGTGGACGTCGCCGGTCACGGCTTGCGCATCCAGAGCAGCGGCGGCGCGGTGCTTTCCAGGGTCAAGGACACCGACGCGGACGCCATGATCGTCAAGGCGGACCTTGCCCTCTACAAGGCCAAGGAACTCGGCAAGAACAGCTGGCGGCTGTTCGAGGCGGCCATGGATGCCGCCTTCCGCAATCGCCAGCTGATGAAGGCCGACCTGCGCAATGCCGTGCAGGCCAGGGAATTGCGCGTCGTCTACCAGCCGATCGTGGCTGTCAGCACCATGCGCATCGCCAGTTGCGAGGCGCTCTGCCGCTGGGATCATCCCGACCTCGGCCCAATCTCGCCCAGCGTCTTCATCCCGCTCGCCGAGGAGATGGGCATCGTTTCCGAGATCAGTACTTTCGTGCTGGAGGCCGCGTGCGCCGAATGCGCCAAATGGCCGGCCCAGACCAGCGTGTCGGTCAATCTATCGGCCAAGGACTTCCGCAATCGCGATATCGTCCAGAAGGTCAGCGCCGCCTTGGCCAAGTCGGGCCTTGCAGCGCATCGGCTCGAAATCGAGGTCACCGAGACCGCGTTGCTGGACGACAAGTCGCTGACGCGCGAGTCGATCGAGGAACTGAAGGCGCTCGGCGCGCGGATCGCGCTCGACGATTTCGGCACCGGCTATTCCAGCCTCAGCTATTTGCACAAGCTGCCGCTCGACAAGATCAAGATCGATCGCTCGTTCCTGGTCGATTTGAACCAGAACCGGCAGTCGCTCGATCTCCTGAAGGGGATCGTCGGCCTGTCCCGGACGCTGGGCCTTTCCGTCACCATCGAAGGGGTCGAAACCTTCGAGCAACTGAAGACGCTGGTCCATCTGGTCAAGCCGGACTTCGTGCAGGGCTTCCTCTTCGGCGCCGCGCTCAGCGCGTCGGGCATCGAGACGATGTCGAGTGTCACGTGGCCGTTTGCCGCGGATTTGTATATCGCCGGCAAACGAACAGCCAGCTGAACGCAATTCCAGGAAAGGTGCGGAGTGTGTCTCACCTGGAAATGCGTTCAAAAAACAGGTCGAATGTTCATCCAATGAAAGGATGACAGCCGGGCGCTGTCTAAATCCGCCACGTCCTGGTGCGCGCGACACCTGTTTTCAGAATCACCATGATGATCGCCGCCAGTTCGGATCAGACACCCCTCGGCTGCACGATCCTGCTTTTTTCGCATGAAAGATCGACGAACGATTCACGGCATTAAGGTTAACAACCGGTAAATCCGCGATATCGAATTTTCAGCTTGTGTCTCATTTCAACTCGAATAGCCTATTTATAAGCGGAATTCGAGGACGGACTATGGTTGTTGCTAGAAAGAGCGCGTCGGTCGACGCCAGCGCTAGAATCGACTCGGTGCTCAACCGATCCATGATGCAACTACTGGATCATGTCGAATATCGTCTCATCACCGGGGGTGAAGATCAGGAGGCGATCTACCGGCTCCGCTACAACTCCTATCGGCGCTCAGGTATGTGTGGTCCGATCGCGAGCGGTATGTTCGAGGATCGCTGGGATAATCTGCCCAACGCCTACCGGTTCGGTGTCTATTGCTATGGCCAATTGGTCAGCACACTGCGCTTCCATTATATTACCAGCGAGTGTCCGTGCTCGCCCTCCGTCGATGCCTATCCGGAAATATTGAAGGAGCGGCTTGCGCGCGGAGAAACCTTCATCGATGGAACCCGGTTCGCAGCCGATCCTGCCAGCGCACCGTCGCCCGGAGTGATACCTTTCCTGACACTCAGGATTGCCATGGTCGCCTCTTGTTATTTTGGCCAGGACTCGGTGCTGACGCCGGTCAAGATGGAGCATTCCGCTTTTTACGTTCGTTACTTTCAGGCCGTGCAGAGGACAGAGGGTAAAGTATTTCCGGGCGTTCTTCCCCCGCTCGCACTGTTCGAAATCCCGGCAGGAGAAAACATGCGCCTGACGCTCAAACGATTGCCGTTCTTCAGATCGACGCCAATGGAGCAGCGGATGATGTTCGGTAATCCGGCCATAAACCGGCTGACGCCCCTCACCATTCTGCCGACGGCGAAATACTATCGCGCCGCGGCCTGAACGCAGGCCATGAACCTTTCACCGGCTGCGCCGTTATCCGCTCCGCAGCCCGCCTGACGGGCGATTGCCTGCCGAATGAAAGGATCCCCGACATGACCATCCACTCGCTCGCGCTGACGCCGCTGATCTCGCTGATCGCCGGCGTGCTGATCCTGGTGATGCCGCGGCTCCTCAACTACATCGTCGCGCTTTACCTGATCGTTGTCGGCCTGCTCGGCCTTTTTCCCCATCTCGCCGGCTGAAATCCCACTCGCCGCGCGGACGAAGCCACGGCGTTCAATTTCAACATTCGTTTGAGGCTGTTGTCGCAGGCTGTGCGGCAATAGCGCCATTGCTCTTGGTTCGGCTTTTCGCTATGTGCCTCAAAGGCATTTTCGAAGGGGTACTTCCATGGCTGATCACTCGCCGACCGGTCCTGTCGAGCTTGGCGCGCAAATGGACTATGCCGAGCACGATCGTACCTACAAGGCCTTCCTCGGCCTGGCCAAATACGGCTCGCTGGTCTGTGCAGCCATCCTTATTGCAATGGCCTTCGGCTTCTTCGTCGGCGGCTTCTTTTCGGCGACCATCCTGTTCATCCTGATCATGGCCGTCGGCGCTCTCATTCTGCGGTAGATTTCCCAAGCCAATTGCACTTGACGTCACCGGACGTCCCGGCCGACGCCTTGCGCATCAAGGTTCCAGCCGAAAGGATAATCCGGTGGGACAAACAGTATTCATCCCTCGTGAGGTTGACCCGAACGAGCCGCGCGTCGCGGCCTCGCCGGAGACGGTGAAACGGCTAGTGGGCCTGGGCTTCGACGTGATCGTCGAGAAGGGCGCCGGCCTCGGCTCCCGCATCCCGGACCGGGATTTTGCTGCTGCCGGCGGCGCCATCGGAACGGCGGCCGACGCCAAAAAGGCCGATGTGGTGCTGAAAGTGCGCCGGCCGACGGATGCCGAGTTGAAGGGCTACAAGTCCGGCACCGCCGTCATCGCCATCATGGATCCCTACGGCAACGACGCCGCTGTTGCTGCGCTCGCCAGTGCAGGGGTCACCGCCTTTTCGATGGAGTTCATGCCGCGCATCACCCGCGCCCAGTCGATGGACGTTTTGTCCTCGCAGGCCAATCTCGCCGGCTACCAGGCGTTGATCGACGCCGCGGCCGAATACGACCGCGCGCTGCCGATGATGATGACGGCGGCGGGCACCGTGCCGGCGGCGAAGGCCTTCATCATGGGCGTCGGCGTCGCCGGCCTGCAGGCGATCGCCACGGCAAGACGGCTTGGCGCGATCGTCACTGCCACCGATGTGCGCCCGGCGGTGAAGGAGCAGGTGCAGTCGCTCGGCGCAAAATTCCTGGCCGTCGAGGACGAGGAGTTCAAGGCGGCCGAGACGGCCGGCGGCTACGCCAAGGAAATGTCGAAGGAATACCAGGCCAAGCAGGCGGCGCTGACCGCCGAGCACATCGCCAAGCAGGATATCGTCATCACCACTGCGCTGATCCCTGGACGGCCGGCGCCGAAGCTCATCTCGGCCGCCATGGTCGCCTCGATGAAGCCGGGCTCGGTGATCGTCGATCTTGCGGTGGAGCGCGGCGGCAATGTCGAAGGCGCGGTGCCCGGCAAGGTCGTGACGACGGAGAACGGCGTCAAGATCGTCGGCCATCTCAACGTGCCCGGTCGTGTTGCTGCATCCGCCTCGCTGCTCTACGCCAAGAACCTCTATGCCTTCCTCGAGACGATGGTCGACAAGGCGGCGAAACAGCTTTCGATCAAGCGCGACGACGAGTTGGTCAAGGCGACGATGCTGACCGATGGCGGCAAGGTCGTGCATCCTGCCTTCGCCAAGGCGACGGAAGAGCCGCGCACCGAGCCGGCTGCCATTCCCGCGACGATCATGGTCGCTGAGGCATCGCCAAAACCTGCCGCGAAGAAGGCTGCGACGAAGCAACCCGCCGCAGCCAAGTCGCCCTCGTCCAAGTCGAAAGGGACCGCGTGATGGAACAGCTGCAGAAAGCCCTCGACCAGCTCGATCAGGCGACGGCCGCCGTCCGCCTTGCCGTGCAAGACCTGGCCAACGCGCCCGCAGGCGAGGCTGCCGGTAATGCCGCGCATGCGCTTTCGGGCGGCGCCATCGATCCCTTCGTCTTCCGCTTTGCCATCTTCGTGCTGGCGATCTTCGTCGGCTACTATGTCGTCTGGTCGGTGACGCCGGCGCTGCACACGCCGCTGATGGCCGTCACCAACGCCATCTCCTCGGTCATCGTCGTCGGCGCATTGCTCGCCGTCGGCATCGCCGCTTCCGGCCTTGCCGCGGGCTTCGGCTTCGTCGCCCTGGTGCTGGTTTCGGTCAACATCTTCGGCGGCTTCCTGGTGACCCAGCGTATGCTCGCCATGTACAAGAAGAAGGAAAAGTGACGTGACCGTCAATCTGGCTTCCTTCCTCTATCTCGTCTCCGGCATCCTGTTCATCCTGGCGCTGCGCGGCCTATCGCACCCGACCACCAGCCGCCAGGGCAATCTCTACGGCATGATCGGCATGGGCATTGCCATCGCCACCACGCTGGCGCTGGCGCTGCCTTCGGCCGGCCGCCTCGGCCTGATCGTGCTCGGTCTCGCCATCGGCGGCGGCATCGGCGCGGTCACCGCGCGCCGCATCGCCATGACCTCGATGCCGCAGCTGGTCGCCGCCTTCCACTCGCTCGTCGGTTTTGCCGCCGTCATGGTGGCCGCCGCCGCCATCTATGCTCCGGAAAGCTTTGGCATCGGCACGGCGGGCGACATCCACGCCCAGGCGCTGGTCGAGATGAGCCTTGGTGTGGCCATCGGCGCCATCACATTCACCGGCTCGGTCATCGCCTTCCTCAAGCTCGACGGCCGCATGTCCGGCAAGCCGATCATGATCGGCGCCCGCCACTTGATCAACATCGCGCTCGGCGTCGCCCTGGTGGTGCTGATCGTGCTGCTCGTCACCACCGAATCCAAGCTCGTATTCTGGCTGATCGTCGCCGCTTCGCTGGTGCTCGGCGTGCTCCTGATCATCCCGATCGGCGGCGCCGACATGCCGGTCGTGGTGTCGATGCTGAATTCCTATTCGGGCTGGGCGGCGGCGGCGCTCGGCTTCACCCTCGGCAATCTGGCGCTGATCATCACCGGCGCGCTGGTCGGCTCCTCCGGCGCGATCCTGTCCTACATCATGTGCAAGGGCATGAACCGGAGCTTCATCTCGGTCATCCTCGGCGGCTTCGGCGGCGAGACGGCCGCCGTGGCCAGCGACGGTATCGAGCGAACCGTCAAGCAGGGCTCGGCCGACGACGCGGCTTATCTGATGATGAACGCGCAGAAGGTCATCATCGTGCCCGGCTACGGCATGGCGGTCGCCCAGGCGCAGCATGCGTTGCGCGAGATGGCCGACAAGCTCAAGGCCAACGGCGTCGAAGTGAAATACGCCATCCACCCGGTCGCCGGCCGCATGCCCGGCCACATGAACGTGCTTCTAGCCGAGGCCAACGTGCCCTATGACGAGGTGTTCGAGCTGGAGGACATCAACTCCGAGTTCGCCCAGGCCGACGTCGCCTATGTCATCGGCGCCAACGACGTCACCAACCCGTCCGCGCGCGACGACAAGTCCTCGCCGATCTACGGCATGCCGATCCTCGACGTCGACAAGGCCCGCACCTGCCTGTTCGTCAAGCGCTCGCTCGGCTCCGGCTATGCCGGCATCGACAACACGCTGTTCTATAAGGACGGCACCATGATGCTGCTCGGCGACGCCAAGAAGATGACCGAGGAAATCGTCAAGGCGATGGATCACTGATCCAGCCGCAGTTTCTGCAACAAAAAAGCCCGGTGGATGCCGGGCTTTTTTGTAGCAGAAACTGTCGGCCGAGCCCCGCTCAAATATCCAGATTGGCCACCGACAGTGCATTGTCCTGGATGAACTCGCGCCGTGGCTCCACCTCGTCGCCCATCAGCCGCGAGAACAGCGAGTCCGCGTCCGTCGCGTCGTTGACCTTGACCTGCAACAGCGAGCGCACATTCGGGTCCAGCGTGGTCTCCCAGAGCTGCTCGGCATTCATCTCGCCGAGGCCCTTGTAGCGCTGCATGGTGAGACCCTTGCGGCCGGAGGCGAACACCGCGTTGAGCAGCGCCAGCGGCCCCGAAACCAGCTCCGAGGTTTCTTTCCGACGCAAGCTCGGCTGTTCGCCATAGACTTCCGCCAGGCGCGGCGCGTAGCGGTCGAGCTGGCGCGCATCGGCCGAATTGATCAGCCCGCCATCGAGCTGCACCACGTCCTTGACGCCGCGCACGGTACGCTCGAAGACATAGCCGCCCGAGCCGTCATTGGAGGTTGACAGCCGGCCGGTCCAGCCGCGCTCGGTTTCCTCGGCGATCATGTCGAGACGCAGGGAGACGCGCTCCGCCATGGCGTTGGCGCGGCCGAGATCGGCAAGCACATCGGCGTTGAGCGCGCCGGCGATCGCCGCCTGCTCGACGACGCTGCGGTTGTAGCGTGTGTGCAGCCCGTTGATCAGCTGGCGCACCGCCAGCGCGTCGTCGATTGAGGCGCGCAGGTCCTGCCCCGTCCGCACCTCGCCGGAGGCGAGCACCAGCGAGGCCTCATCCAGCCCGGACTCGATCAGGTATTCCTCATAGGCGCTCTCGTCCTTGAGATATTGCGAGCTCTTGCCCCGCGTCACTTTGTAGAGCGGCGGCTGGGCGATGTAGAGATGGCCGCGCTCGATCAGCTCCGGCATCTGCCGGAAGAAGAAGGTGAGCAACAGCGTGCGGATGTGGGCGCCGTCGACGTCGGCGTCGGTCATCAGGATGATCTTGTGGTAGCGCAGCTTGTCGGCGTTGAACTCGTCCTTACCGATAGAGGTGCCGAGCGCGGTGATCAGCGTGCCGATCATTTCGGAGGAGAGCATGCGGTCGAAGCGCGCCCGTTCGACGTTGAGGATCTTGCCGCGCAGCGGCAGGATCGCTTGGTTCTGGCGCGAGCGACCGCCCTTGGCGGAGCCGCCGGCCGAGTCACCCTCGACGATGAAGATTTCCGATTTTGCCGGGTCGCGCTCCTGGCAGTCGGCGAGCTTGCCGGGCAGCGAGGTGACGCCGAGCGTGCTCTTGCGCGTGATGTCGCGCGCCTTGCGCGCAGCTTCGCGCGCCGCGGCCGCCTGGATCACCTTCTCGACCACGACCCTGCCTTCGCTCGGATGCTCTTCCAGCCAGGTGCCGAGCGCCTCGTTGACTAGGCTCTCCACCACCGGGCGCACCTCGGACGAGACCAGCTTGTCCTTGGTCTGCGAGGAGAATTTCGGGTCCGGCACCTTGACCGATAAAACCGCGGTCAGGCCTTCGCGGCAATCGTCGCCAGTCAGCGACACCTTTTCCTTCTTGGTCTGGCCGGAGGCTTCGCCATAGCCGGTGATCTGCCGGGTCAGCGCCGCGCGGAAGCCCGCCAGATGCGTGCCGCCGTCGCGCTGCGGAATGTTGTTGGTGAAGGCCAGCACATTCTCGTGGTAGCTGTCGTTCCACCACATCGCGACCTCGACGGTGATGCCGTCGCGCTCGGCGCGGATGGCGATCGGCGTCTCGATCAGCGGCTTCTTCACCCGGTCGAGATATTTGACGAACTCTTCCAGGCCGCCGTCATAGTGCAGCTCATGGCGAACCAGGTCGGCATGGCGCGCATCGGTCAGGATGATGTGCACGCCGGAATTGAGGAAGGCAAGCTCGCGCAGGCGATGCTCCAACGTGCCGAAATCGAATTCGATCATGCTGAAGGTTTCGGCCGACGGGAAGAAGGTAATCTCGCTGCCGCTGCGGCCCTCATAAGTGCCGGGCTGTTTGTTCTGCTCATATGTGCCGGTCACCTTCAACGGCGCGTCGGCATTGCCATGCGTGAAGCTCATCTCGAAGATTTCGCCGTTGCGGCGGATCTTCAGCTTGAGCCATGCGGAAAGCGCGTTGACCACCGAGACGCCGACGCCGTGCAGGCCGCCGGAAACCTTGTAGGAGTTCTGGTCGAATTTGCCGCCGGCATGCAGCTGCGTCATGATCACTTCGGCTGCCGAAACACCCTCTGAGGAGTGGATATCGGTCGGAATGCCGCGGCCATTGTCGATTACGGTCACCGAACCATCGGGGTTGAGCGTCACTGAAACGAGGTCGGCGTGGCCCGCCAGCGCCTCATCGATGGCGTTGTCCACCACCTCATAGACCATGTGATGCAGGCCCGAGCCGTCATCGGTGTCGCCGATATACATGCCTGGACGCTTGCGCACGGCATCCAACCCCTTCAAAACCTTGATGGAATCGGCGCCGTACTCGGCTTCCACGCCAATGGCGCTTTCGGTCTGGTCGCTCATGAATACCTGTCTGATTGATGTCGATGGTCCGGCGCGGGAAAGTCACCCCGAATCGCGCCGTTTTGATGTCCTAGATATAGGCGCAAACGGCTGGTTTTCCAAGGTTTGCGGCCATTTTGCCGGCTTGGCGAGTGGTCTTTCCAGGCCGGCGCGGGATGCTGGCCTGTGCAGGTGGGCATTCGATCGCGAAAGCCGCGCCGATACGCAGCCTCGCAAGTGCCGCACTGGAGGCTTCCGTGCCTATGCGGCGGCCCGCAATGTCTTCAGGGCCTCGCTCCAGCGGGACAACTCGTCGAGCATCGTCTTTGCGCCTCCCAGCACCTGTTCGCTGGGATGGTATGCGCGGTTCTGGTCAAGCAGCGTCGCATAAGCCGGCAGCGCCACGCCTTCCGGGATCGGCATGACGCCGACGGAGGTGAGCAGTGGCTTCAGCGCCTGCGCCGCGCGCAGGCCGCCTGACACGCCGCCATAGCTGAAGATCGCTGCCGGCTTGTAGCGCCATTCATGGATAAGATAGTCGATGGCGTTCACGATCGCGGGCGCCACGAAGTAGTTGTACTCAGGCGCCACGAATACGAAGGCGTCGGCGGCGTCGATCGCCTTCGACCAGGCCTTGGTATGGTCGTTCTCATATTTGCGCAGGCGCGGGTGGTGCGGCTCGTCGAGGATCGGCAGGTTGAACGCGGCAATGTCGGTCAGCACCGGCTCGAACTTGCCGTGCTCGCGCGCGAAGCCCTCCAGCCATTCGCCGAAGATCGGACCGGCGCGCCCCGGTCGCGTGCTGCCGATGATGATGTCCAGACGATGCTTCATGGGGGGCTCCTGCTTGGCGGTATCCATTGGTGACTAACGCAGGCGGCCGCCGGTAACAAGCAGCGATTGGCTGATACTGGTCACATTCCGTCGAGACGTGGCGATCGTATGCTGCCGCCCGGTCACATGGACGCCGGTCTTGTCGGGCACTACATTCGGCGCTGACAGCGGAGCATGCTTCATGGACACCAAGCCCGCCCCTTTCGTGCCGCCGGCGCCAAAGCCGCGCACAAAGCCGCCTTCGACGCTGGAGATGATGCGCATCGTCTACCGCAATCCGCTCGAGCTGTGGGGCGAGCATACCTACAACGAGCCCTGGATCTCGGTGACCGGCATCGGCGGCCCTCTGGTCATCGCCAACGATCCCGGCCTCATCCGCCATGTGCTGATCGATAACGCCAAGAATTACAAGATGGCGACTGTGCGCCAGCTGATCCTGCGCCCGATCCTGCGCGACGGGCTGCTGACCGCCGAAGGCGAGGTGTGGAGGCGCTCGCGCAAGGCGATGGCGCCGGTGTTCACACCGCGCCACATCTTCGGCTTCGCCGGGCCGATGCTGAAGCGCACGCTGGATTTCGTCACCCGCTACGAGGTCGGCGGCATGACCGATGTCGCGCATGACATGACGCTGCTCACCTACGACATCCTCGCCGAAACGCTGTTTTCCGGCGAGATCGCCGGCGAGCCCGGCAGCTTCGCCAAGGAGATCGACCGCCTGTTCGAGACCATGGGCCGTGTCGACCCGCTTGACCTTCTGCGCGCGCCGGAATGGCTGCCGCGGCTAACCCGCATCCGCGGCCGCAAGACCATGGCCTATTTCCGCAATATCGTGGCCAACACAGTGAAGATGCGCGAGGAGCGGCTGAAGCGCGATCCCGACGGCGTGCCGCAGGATTTTCTCACGCTTCTGCTGCGCGCCGAGGGGCCGGACGGGCTGACCCGCGCCGAGGTCGAGGACAACATCATCACCTTCATCGGCGCCGGCCATGAGACGACCGCGCGGGCGCTGGGCTGGACCATCTATTGCCTCGCCGAGGCGCCCTGGGAGCGCGACAAGGTCGAGCAGGAGATCGACGTCGTGCTGGCGCGCGAGCCCGATCCGACCAAGTGGCTGGATGCCATGCCGCTCACCCGCGCCGCTTTCGAGGAGGCGCTGCGGCTCTATCCGCCGGCGCCCTCGATCAACCGCGAGCCGATCGAGCCGGAGACCTGGAACGGTCTCTATATCCCGAAATATGCCGCCGTGCTGGTGATGCCCTGGGTCGTGCATCGCCACAGAAAACTCTGGGACAGGCCGGACGCCTTCCTGCCGGAGCGCTTCCACCCGGAAAACCGCGACCGGATCGATCGCTTCCAGTACCTGCCCTTTGGTGCCGGCCCGCGCGTCTGCATCGGCGCCAGCTTCGCCATGCAGGAGGCGATCATCGCGCTGGCGATCCTGCTGTCACGCTTCCGCTTCGATGTGACGGCTGAGACCCGGCCGTGGCCGGTGCAGAAGCTCACCACGCAGCCGCAGGGCGGCCTGCCAATGCAGGTCTCCCGGCGGGCGTAGAGACTGTTTCTAGAGCATGGTCCCGAAAAGTGGGAACCGGTTTTCGGAAAAGATCATGCTTTGACAAAAAGTTAGATCAGTGTGGCGATTCAACGAAACGTCATCCTGATCTAACGGTCGGCGATCGGCCGGCGCTGCTGGAATTGGCCGGCGGCGCGGAAGCGCCAGAGATAGCTGGGCAGGATGGTGGCGATCGCCTGCGGCTGGATGCCCAGCCCGGCAAGCGTCCTCGCGGCCTTGACGGCTTCGTCCGAGACCACGTTGTCCTCACGTAACTGCAGCACCTGGTCCTTGGTCAAGAGCGGATTGGGCAGCAGCTGAAGGATCGACGCCTGGATGTTCGCCACCCACCACGGCACCGGCACCAGGAGGCGCCTGCGGTCGATCACGGCAAGCATTTCCTCCATGCATTCCTTGAAGGTCAGCACCTGCGGGCCGCCGAGTTCATAAATCTGGCCGCCCTTGACATTGCCGTCGACCGAGCGCGCGATCGCTTCGGCGACGTCGCCGACATAGACCGGCTGCAGCTTGTTCTGCCCGCCGCCGATCAGCGGCAGGATGGGCGACAGGCGCGCCATGCCGGCGAAGCGGTTGAAGAAGCGGTCCTCCGGTCCGAAATTGATCGACGGCCGGAAGATGACGGCATCCTGAATCGTCTCGAATACCGCCTTTTCGCCCAGCGCCTTGGTGCGGGCGTACTCGGACGGCGAATTGAGATCGGCGCCGAGCGCCGAGATCTGGGTGAGGCCGGCGCCGACCGAGCGCGCGGCCTCACCGACGGCGCGCGCGCCGAAATCGTGCACGGCGCCGAATTTCTGGCGCCCGGTCTCATGCAGGATGGCGACCAGGTTGACGACATGGTCGGCGCCCTGCACGGCGCGGTCCACCGACCAGCGCACGCGCACATTGGCCTGCACGGGCTGGATCTGGCCGACATTGCCGAGCGGCTGCACATGGCCGGCAAGGTCGGGCCGCCGGCAGGCGACCCGGATGCGATAGCCGCGCTTGGCGAGCGCGCGCACGACATGGCGACCGACGAAGCCCGAGCCGCCGAAGACGACGACGAGCTTGGGGGTCTGCAGGATTTCGGTCATGACTGGCTCCGCGCGAATGCTTGGCTGAAGCCGTTTCTTAATCCGTTTCTCGCCAAAGGCAAAGAGCGACCGGAAGTCGCCGTCGGCTTGATTTCGCTGCTCTCAAGAAGCAGGGGTTTTCCGGGCAGTGTCCACGCCTAAACGCCTGGCGCAGCACCGCCAACCGCGAGCCGGACAAAGCCAAGGCGGCTCGCGGCGTCGAGTGCCGGATATGGGTGCGCCAGGCCGGGAAAAGTGCAACAGGGCAGCGAAAATCAGGCCGAATAGCGCTCGGCGAATTCCGAAATGCGCTGCACGACGGCTCTGGATGTGGTGATGCCACGCGCCTTTGCCTTCTCCGCGGCTTCGGCGCGAGAGCGGCCGGGAATATGCACGCCATAACGCCGCCGCAGCCGGTCGAGCTGGTCCTTCATGCGCCGCTCGAAATCCGGGTCGAGCAGTTTTGGCTCGATGGCCAGAACGAAAAGGCCGGTGCCGGGGCTCTCCACCCCATCGGTGAACCAGGGCGCGTCGAGCGACCAGTTGGCGCCGGAAATGCCTGCGGCCAGCACTTCGACCATCAAGGCGATGTTGGCGCCGCGCTGGCCGCCAAAGGCAAGCATCGCGCCTTTCATCGCTGCCGCAGGATCGGTGGTCGGGTTGCCGCTGGCATCCAGCGCCCAGCCTTCGGGGATCTTCTTGCCGTCCTCGGCCGCTTTGCGGATGTTGACGAAGGCGGTGGCGCTCGATGACTGATCGATGACCAGCGGCGGCCCCTCGCCGGCGGGCGACGCAAAGGACATCGGATTGGTGCAATAGACCGGCTTGACCGAGCCCGAGCCGGCAAGCACTGCCGGCCCGTTGGTGGCGGCGAAGGACACCAGCCCCTGTTCCGCCAGCCGACCGGTGAAATAGCCGAGCGCCCCGCACGTATAGGCGTTCTTCTGCGAGAAGATCGAGACGCCGAACAGTTTTGCCGCCTTGACCAGGTCGTCGATCGTGCGGTCGAAGCCGGTATGGGCAAGACCGCGGCGCGCGTCGGAGAGATAGACTGCAAGCGCCGGCCGGGTGATCACCGGATCGGCATTGCCGTCGATGCGGCCGGCTTCGAGCGCCTCCAGATAGTCGATGAAATGCGACAACCCCACCGTCGACAGGCCTTCGGCTTCGGCGGCGATAATCGAGGCGGTCAGCGACTGTGCCGCCTCCTCATTGGCGCCGGCGCCAAGCGCCGCCATCCGGCATAGGCCTGTTGCCTGGGCGAGGGTGATTTGCATCGTGGCCGTCCTAAGGGAGTAGGGGAGTAGGGGAGTAGGGGGAAATTATGGAGCGAATAACGAATGGGGGTGGAATTGTGAATGCGGATCCTGGCTAAACACTCCCCTACTCCCCTACTCCCCTACTCCCCTACTATCCGATCTTGACCGGAATCCGCGCCTCGATCCGGCTGAAGACGAAGACCAGGATGCCGGTGATCGTCATATAGATCAGCGCCAGGAGCAGCAAAGGCTCGTAGGTCAGATAGGTGTCCTGGCGCACCTTGGAGGAGACGGCGAAGATATCGATGACGCTGATCGTCGCCACCAGCGGTGTCGACTTCAGCTGCAGCACCGTCTCGCCGGTCAGCGTCGGCAGCGCCCGGTAGAAGGCTTGCGGCAGCCAGATGCGGCGGAAGATTTTCCAGCGGCTCATGCCGAAGGCGCGAGCGGCCTCGAGCTGGCCTCTCGGAACGCCGGCGAAGGCGCCGCGCATCACCTCGCCCTCATAGCCGGCGAAGGAAAAGGTCAGCGCCACCACGGCATAGGGCCAGGCCTGCCTGAGATACGGCCATAGCCAGGATTCACGGATCCACGGATATTGCGGAAAGATCGAGCCGAGGCCGTAGTAGAGCAGCCAGAGCTGCAGGAGCAGCGGCGTTCCCCGGATGATGGTGCAGAAGGCTTTTGCCGGCGCCGAGAACCAGATCGGTCCTCCGGCCTGGGCGAGCCCGAGCGGCACCGCAAGCGCAAAGCCCAGCGCGCAGGTGACGGCGAGGATCCAGAGCGACCGCCATAGACCTATCAGGCCCATTTCCCAATATTGCGGCAGCCAGTCCCAGCGCATGAAGAAGGCTGCGCAGAGCACCAGCGCCAACGCGATCAGGATAAGAACGATGCGGTGCGGCTTGAGCCAGATTGAGGCCCGCGCCGCCATGTTTATCGCGACGGCTTCGGCCGACATCAGCGCGCCTCCTTGACGGAGGGCATGCCGCGCCGCGACCAGGCTTCGACGCGGCCGATGATCAGGTTGGAGAAGAGCGTGAGCGCGAGATAGAGCGCGCCGGCCGCAAGGTAGAAGAGCAGATAGGCCTTGGTGACGCCGGCCGCCTGGCGCGTCGCCAGCGTCAGTTCGAAGAAGCCGACGACGGCAAGCAGCGCGGTGTCCTTCGTGGCGATCAGCCAAAGATTGGCAAGGCCGGGGATGGCGAAGGGCAGCATGGCCGGCAGCGTGATGCGCCGCAGCATCAGGCCGGGCGACATCCCGTAGGCGCGGGCGGCCTCGATCTGGCCTTGCGGGATGGCGAGGATAGCGCCGCGGATGACTTCGGTCGAATAGGCGCCCTGCACGAAACCCAGCACGAAAATGCCGGCCGCGAGCCCGCTGATGTCGACACGGCTGTAGCCGATCGCCGTCAGCATCTGATTGATGAGATCTGTCCCGGCATAATAGAGCAATAGGATCAGCACCAGTTCCGGCACGGCGCGCACGATGGTCGTGTAGACCGCGAGCAGATCGCGCGTCACCGGGCCGCCATAGAGCTTGCCGAAGGCGCCGGCGGTGCCGATCATGAGGCCGAGGCAGGTGGCGCCTACGGCGATCTCGATCGAATGCAGCAGCCCGACAAGCAGCGTGCCGCCCCAGCCGGGCGCCACGGGCGACAGGAGTTCCATGATGCCGGCCGCGGAGGCCGGAAGAAAGGCATCGATCAGCTTCGCCCCCGGATTGCTGGCAAGCCGCTGATCATCGGATCAGCGACTTGCATGCGTGGCAAGGTCGGGCACGGCGCGCGCCATGCCCTCACTCGTGTGCGAGAGGGCTCAGTTCGACTGCGTGGCGCCGCCATAGATGTCGAAGTCGAAATATTTCTTCGAGATCTCGTCATACTTGCCGTTGGCGCGGATCGCCTTGATGCCGGCGTTGAACTTTTCCTTGAGCGCGGTGTCTTCCTTGCGGACGCCGACGCCAACGCCCGGTCCGAGCACTTCGTCGTCCGGGGCCACCATGCCCTTCAGGTCGCAGCAGGCCTTGCCCTGGTCGGTCTTGAGGAATTCGCCGAGCGCGATCGAGTCGGCCTGCACCGCGTCGATACGGCCGGCGGCCAGATCGTTATTGGCTTCGTCCTGCGTCTGGTATTCCTTGATCTCCTGCGCGCCGGTGAAGTGCTTCTTGGCGTAGACCGCATGCACCGTAGACACCTGGACGCCGATCACCTTGCCCTTGAGGTCGTCCGGCGTGGCGCCGAATTTCTGGTCCTTCGGCCCGATGATCGCGGTCGGGGTGTTGTAGTACTTGTCCGAGAAGTCGATCGTCTTCTTGCGTTCGTCGGTGATCGACATGGAGGAGACGATGGCGTCGATCTTCTTGGTGGTCAGCGCCGGGATGATGCCGTCCCAGGCAACCGGCGTGATGACGCAGTCGAGCTTCTCCTCGGCGCAGACGGCGTTGACGAAGTCGATTTCCCAACCCACCCATTTGCCGCTGGCATCGGGCGAGGTGAAGGGCGGATAGGGTTCGGCGGCGATGCCGATCTTGACCTGCTCGGCCTTAGCCACGCCGCCCATCGCTGCGACGCCGATAAGCAGCGCCGCGGCGAAGGTCTTGAGAACAGTCTTCATGTCAGGACTCCCAGTTTGTTGTTGTTCCCGGTTTTTCGCTCCGCTGATGCCGGCTAGCCGACATTGCGGAGGAATTGTTTGAGCCTTTCGGATTTGGGAGCGCCGAACAATTGTTCCGGCGGACCTTCTTCCTCGACCAGCCCGTTGTAGAGATAGACGACATGCGTCGCGACCTCGCGGGCGAACTTCATTTCATGCGTCACCAGCACCATGGTGCGCCCCTCGCGCGCCAGGTCGCCGATCACCTTCAGCACCTCGCCGACCAGCTCGGGATCGAGCGCCGACGTCGGCTCGTCGAACAGCATGACGCGCGGATTGATCGCCAGCGCCCGGGCGATCGCGGCGCGCTGCTGCTGTCCGCCGGACAGGAAGGCCGGATAGACGTCGCGCTTCTCCGCCAGCCCGACGCGGGCAAGCAGCTTCTCGGCCTGGGCGATCGCCTCGTTTCGCTTGACGCCCAGTACATGCACCGGAACCTCGATGACGTTCTCGATCAGCGTCATGTGGCTCCACAGGTTGAAATTCTGGAACACCATGCCGAGCCGCGTGCGGATACGCTCGATCTGCCTGCGGTCGGCCGGAACGGTGTGGCCGTGGCTGTCGGCCTTGAGCTTGATCTCCTCGCCATTGACCCGAATGATGCCGCTGGTCGGGTTCTCCAGGCAGTTGATGCAACGCAGAAGCGTCGATTTGCCGGAGCCGGAGCCGCCGATGATGGCGACCACCTCGCCGTCGCGCGCCGACAGCGAAACGCCCTTCAGCACGTGCAGCTGGCCGAACTTCTTATGCAGGTTTTCGACATGGATGGCTTCGGCGGCGCCGTTTTGCGCCTCGCCGGATCGGACTGCGGCAGCTTCCACCGCGCTCACCGGGTGACCTCTATTGGGCCGACGGCAGGTCGTCGAACGTCCATCCGGCTAATCAACATACGCTGTCCTGCCCACTCCAGACTTCAGCATGGACCCGACAGCGCGAGCCCGTCAATCCCGCTCATTACGGCACTTGCGGCGTTGTTGTGCAAGTGTATAAATAGCCTCTCATGAAATTTTTTCGATTTTTTTCAGCATAAAAGGGCATCCATGAGCGCTTTCGGATCACAGTCCATGGCGGCGCCGCTGCGGCGTGTGCTGATGCGTTCGGCAGCCAATGCCATGCGCGACGCCGACAGGGCTGCCTGGCACTATGGGCCGGGGTTCAACCCGGCGAAAGCCGCCGCGCAGCACGCGGCCCTTGCCGAACTGGTGGTGGCTTCCGGCGCCGAGATCGAGTGGATCGAGGACAAGGCCGACGGCCTTTCGGATTCAGTGTTCACGCATGACCCGTCGCTGATGACCGACCGCGGCGCGCTGATCCTGTCCATGGGCAAGCCGTTGCGCGCCAAAGAGCCCTCGCTGCATGAGGAAACCTACAAAAGGCTGGGCATTCCGATCCTCGGCCGCGTCGAGGCTCCCGGCCAAGTCGAAGGTGGCGACTGCGTATGGGTGGATGCCCGCACGCTGGCGATCGGGCGCGGTGTGCGCACCAACCAAGAGGGCATTCAGCAGGTTGCCAACCTGCTGACGCCGCTGGGCATTTCGGTCTACGGCTTCGATCTGCCGCTGTGGCAGGGCGAAGAGGCGTGCCTGCATCTGATGTCGGTGATCAGCCCGCTGGCCGACGACCTCGCCCTGGTCTATTCGCCGCTTTTGCCGGCGCCGTTCTACCAGATGCTGAAGGCGCGGGGCATCCGCCTGGTCGAAGGCGACCCGCAAGAGTTTGCCGCCTCCAATGGCCTCAGCCTGAACGTGCTGCCGACCAGCCCGTTGAAGGTCATTGCCGTGGCAGGGTTCCCAAAGACCAAAGCCGCCATGGAAGCCGCCGGCTGCACGGTCGAGATATTCGAGGCGGATGCGCTCTGCATCGCCTGCGAAGGCGGGCCGACATGCCTGACGCGGCCGATCCTGCGCCAATGAGTGCGCGCCGCAAGTTCCGCCGCGAGGGCGAGGAGCGGCGGCGGCAGGATCTGATCGATGCCACCCTGGACAGCGTGGCGGAACATGGCCTTGAGGGCGCTACCTTGCGCACCATCGCCTTGCGTGCCGGCGTCACCGCCGGGCTGATCCGCCATTATTTCCCCGGCAAGGAAGATTTGCTGCAGGAGGCCTATGCGACATTGATGGGCCGCATGACCGAGCAGGCGAAAGCGGCTTTGGCCATGGAGGACGCCTCGCCTCGCCAACGCCTCGCCGCTTTCGTCACCGCCAACCTCGACGCGCCGATCATCGACCAGCGGGTGTTCTCGCTCTGGGCGACCTTCATCGGCCGCGCCGGAGCGGATCCGACGCTCGCCCGCGCCCATCGCGAAGGCTATCTCGGCTTTCGCAACGAGGTGGAAGCGGTTGTCGCCGAAGTGCTCGCCGCCGAACGGCGCAAGCCGGACGCGGCCGAGCTGCGCCATCATGCCATTGCCATCAACGCGATCATCGACGGGCTCTGGATCGAAGGCTGCCTGGCCGGCGAGATGTTCTCGCCCGGCGAGCTGGCGGCGATCGGCATCAAGGCCGTCGAGGCCGAACTCGGCCTTGGGCCACTTGAGCTAAAGGGAGGAAACCAATGACCACCATCGGCGAGGCGCTGATCACGCTGCTCGAGGCGCATGGCGTCGACACTGTTTTCGGCATTCCGGGCGTGCATACGGTCGAGCTCTATCGCGGGCTGGCGCGCTCGAATATCCGCCATGTCACGCCGCGCCACGAGCAGGGCGCCGGCTTCATGGCCGACGGCTATGCGCGCGCCGGCGGCCGGCCGGGCGTCGCCTTCGTCATCACCGGACCGGGCCTCACCAACACCATCACCGCCATGGGCCAGGCGCGCGCCGATTCGGTGCCCATGCTGATCATCTCCGGCGTCAACGCCACCGATACGCTCGGCAAGGGGCTGGGCTTCCTGCATGAACTGCCCGACCAACGCGGCATGATGGAGAAGGTGGCGCTGTCTTCCGAGCGCATTACCGAGGCCGGGCAACTGCCTGGCGCGCTCGCCCGCGCCTTCGCGCTGTTTTCGTCGGCGCGGCCAGGGCCGGTGCATATCGAGATTCCCACCGATGTCATGGTCAAGCCCGCCGACGGCATAGCGGCGGCGCTGAGCAATGCTGCGCCGCCCGCCCCGGACGCGGCGGCGGTCGCCGAAGCGGCGAAGCTGATCAAGACCGCCACCCGCCCGCTTATCCTTTCGGGCGGCGGCGCCAGGAAAGCCGACGCGGCGCTGCGGTGCCTGGCCGAGACGCTTGGCGCGCCCGTCGTCGAGACGGCCAATGCGCGTGGCCTGCTGCATGGCCATCCGCTTTGCGTGCCGGCCAGCCCCAGCCTGAAGGCGGTGCGCGCGTTGATTGCGGACGCCGATCTGGTGATCGCCGCCGGCACCGAGTTCGGCCCGACCGACTATGACGGCTATGGTGATGGCGGCTTTGTGCTGCCGAAGAACCTGATCCGCATCGATATCGGCGCCGACCAGATCGCGCGCCGGCCGGTCACGGTCGGCATCCAGGCCGATTGCGCCGAAGGGATCGAAGCCTTGCTGTCGGCAATCGGGCCGGGTCATGCTGCGGCGAAGGACGGCGAAGTCCGTGCGGCCGCCGCGCGGAGGGCAGCGTGGGCCGAGCTGAAGCCCGAATACCTGGCGCAGGTTCGCGCCGTGGAGATGATCCGCGACGCGCTACCGGGCGCCATCATCGTCGGCGATTCGACCCAGCCGATCTATGCCGCCAACCTCTATTACGACCACGACCGTCCCGGCGGCTGGTTCAACGCCGCGACCGGCTTCGGCGCGCTGGGCTACGGTCCGCCGGCGGCGATCGGCGCGGCACTTGCCGTGCCCGAGGCGCCGGTGGTGTGCCTCACCGGGGATGGCGGCTTCCAGTTCACCTTGCCGGAGATCGGCGCCGCGCTCGACGCCGAGACGCCGGTGATCTTCGTCGTATGGAACAATCGCGGCTATCGCGAGATCGAAACCTCGATGCTCGATGTCGGCGTCGAGCCGGTCGGCGTCTCGCCGGCGCCGCCGGATTTCTGCAAGCTCGCCGAAGCCTACGGCATTGAGGCCGAGCGCCTGACCGGGGTCGGCGGTCTGGTGGAGGCGCTGAAGCGCGCGCGGGCGGCGGCCAAGCCGCGCGTCATCGAAATCACCGTCGACTGAAGGCTGGTGCCACCGTTGTTCGGCCCATGCTGGCGCACCGCCAATTGGCGTCGCCTGCTACGGTTCGACGCATGCAAAGACGCTGCGCCAGCCATGTCGATATTTCAATTGAGTGACAGCGCGAAAGGCGCGACGTTCGAGCCTGGGGAGGCATAACCCAAGATATAATCATAAAAAAAATGACAGGAGCGGTCTAAGTATGAAGGAAACGCTGAATGGCAGGCATGTCGTGGTGACGGGCGGCACTGGGGCGCTCGGCGGCGCGGTTGTCGGCAGGTTGCTGGAGCAAGGCGCGATCTGCCACGTGCCCAATGCCCACGCGGCGGCCCCGCCGCATTTTCCTTACGCAGCCCATGCCAGCGTGCATCTGGCGCACAATGTCGACCTGTCGGATTCGGCCAAGGTCGACGCCTTCTACCATCAGGTGCCCGCGCTCTGGGCCTCGATCCACCTTGCCGGCGGCTTCACCATGGCGCCGGTCGAAAAGATCGAGTCGGCTTCCTTCGCCGAAATGATGGACACCAACGCCCGCACGGCCTTCTTGTGCAGCCGCGCCGCGGTGCGCTCGATGCTGGCGTCCAACACGGCCGGCCGTATCGTCAACGTCACCGCGCGGGCGGCGCTGGAACCGCGCAAAGGTTCGGGCATGGTCGCCTATACGGCGAGCAAGGCGGCGGTCGCGGCCATGACGGTCGCCATGGCCGAGGAGCTGAAGCACAAGGGCATCCTGGTCAACGCCGTGGCCCCCTCGACGCTCGACACGCAGGCCAACCGCGACAGCATGCCGGACGCCGATTTCAGCAAATGGGTCAGCCTCGAGGCCGCGGCCGAAGCGATCGCCTATCTCGCCTCACCCGCCAACCAGGCCATGAGCGGCACGCTGGTTCCGCTCTACGGCCGGGCCTGACAGCACAGATATTCCGATAAAAGAAATACCCCGCCGGATCGCTCCGGCGGGGTTTTTTGTCACTGCTCAGCGAAGAAGCTTAGTTGCCCTGCTTCTTCAGCGCCGCGCCCAGGATGTCGCCGAGCGACGCGCCGGAGTCGGTCGAGCCGTACTGGGCGACCGCTTCCTTTTCCTCGGCGATTTCCAGCGCCTTGATCGAGACCTGCAGCTTGCGGGTCTTCTTGTCGAAGGCGATGACGCGGGCGTCGACCTTCTGGCCGACGGTGAAGCGCTCGGGGCGCTGCTCGTCGCGGTCGCGCGAAAGGTCGGAACGCTTGATGAAGGTCTCGATGCCGCTGTCGACCAGCCGCACGTCCAGACCGCCATCCTTCACGCCGATGACCTCGCAGGTGACGACGGCGTTCTTGCGCAGCTCGCCGCTGGTGGCCGCTTCACCGACCGTGTCACGGGCCAACTGCTTGATGCCGAGCGAGATGCGCTCCTTCTCGATGTCGACGTCGAGCACCTGCGCCTTGACCATGTCGCCGCGATTGTACTCTTCGATGACCTGCTCGCCCGGACGGGTCCAGTCGAGGTCGGAGAGGTGCACCATGCCGTCCACGTCGCCTTCCAGGCCGATGAACAGGCCGAACTCCGTCTTGTTCTTGACCTCGCCCTCGACCTGGCTGCCGACCGGATGGTTGCGCGCGAAGGCTTCCCACGGGTTCTCCAGCGTCTGCTTGAGGCCGAGCGAGATGCGGCGCTTGGCCGGATCGACCTCGAGCACGACCACGTCGACTTCCTGGGTCGTCGACAGGATCTTGCCGGGGTGCACGTTCTTCTTCGTCCACGACATTTCCGAAACGTGGATGAGGCCCTCGATGCCCGGCTCCAGCTCGACGAACGCGCCGTAGTCGGTGATGTTGGTGACGGTGCCCTTGATCTTCTTGCCGATCGGGAACTTGGTGCCGATATCCGACCACGGATCCGACTCGAGCTGCTTCATGCCGAGCGAGATGCGGTGGGTTTCCTGGTTGATGCGGATGATCTGCACCTTGACCGTCTGGCCGATATTGAGGATTTCGGTCGGATGGTTGACGCGGCGCCAAGCCATGTCGGTGACATGCAGCAGGCCGTCGATGCCGCCAAGGTCGACGAACGCACCGTAATCGGTGATGTTCTTGACCACGCCTTCGACCACCTGGCCTTCCTCGAGGTTCTGCACGATTTCCGAACGCTGTTCGGCGCGGCTCTCCTCGAGCACGGTGCGGCGCGATACCACGATGTTGCCGCGGCGGCGATCCATCTTGAGGATCTCGAAGGGCTGCGGGTTGTGCATCAGCGGGGTGACGTCGCGGATCGGGCGGATATCGACCTGGCTGCGCGGCAGGAAGGCCACGGCGCCGTCGAGGTCGACGGTGAAGCCGCCCTTGACCTGGTTGAAGATGACGCCTTCGACGCGCTCACCCTTGGTGAACTTCTCTTCGAGGCGCACCCAGCTCTCTTCGCGGCGAGCCTTCTCGCGCGACAGCATGGCTTCGCCAAGCGCGTTCTCGATGCGCTCGACATAGACTTCGACGGTGTCGCCGACCTTGAGGGAGGATTCCTTGCCCTTGGCGCCGAATTCCTTCAGCGGCACGCGGCCTTCGACCTTGAGGCCGACATCGATGATGGCCATGTCCTTTTCGATCGCGGTGATCGTGCCCCGGACGACCTGGCCCTCGCCGGAATGGCCGGCGGTGAATGATTCTTCGAGCATGCTCGCGAAATCGTCGCGAGACGGATTAGCAGCTGACATTGTTTCTCCTGGAATGCTCCGCGCGCTGGCGGAGCGGGCGCCGTGGGTTAGCGTTGCGTGAGCCTGCCGGCGTTCCGGGCTGAAGAGCCCTTGGCCACTTGTTAAGTGGCAAGTCCGGCGCATGAAGAATGCTGGCAGGCTGGTGCGTGCCCGATATGGGTATTTTCGCCGCTCAAGGCAACCGAAAAGCCCGATCAGGCCTTGTTTCTCTTGGCGAGGACCTCGTCAACGATCGCCATCGCCGCCAGAAACGCGGCTTCTATAGCCATTTCGCTGGTATCAAGCAAGTGCGCGTCTGCCGCGGGCTTCAACGGCGAGTCGGCGCGGCCCATGTCGCGCTCGTCGCGGCGCTCGATGTCGGCGAGGATGGTAGCGAAATCGGCGCTGCCGCCCATGCTCTCGATCTCGGCCAGCCGGCGCCTGGCGCGCACTTCGGCGCTCGCCGTGACATAGAGCTTGATGTCGGCGTCCGGGCACACCACCGTGCCGATGTCGCGGCCGTCGAGCACCGCGCCCGGCGGTGCCTTGGCGAAAACCCGCTGCTTCTCGACCAGGATGCGCCGCACCGTGGGGATGACCGCGACTTTGGACGCCGCCTCGCCCACCGCATGCGCCGACAGCACTGTCCGGTCGAGGTTCGAGAGATCAACCTGCCGCGCCGCGGTCTCGGCCGCCGAGACATTGTCGAGCGGCAGGCCGAGCTCGAGCAGCTTGTGGGCGACGGCACGGTAGGTGAGGCCGGTGTCGAGCAGGTTCAGGCGATAGTGATCGGCGAGCCGGCGGGCGAGCGTGCCCTTGCCGGCGCCGGCGGGTCCGTCGATGGCGATGGTGAAGGGGGTGCTCATTGGCCGGCCACAGCGATCGATGGAGGCGATGCAAATGGCGAGTGCCGCGATCCTTCACACCCCGCCAGTATCTCAAGTCGGCTCAATCTCATCGCCGTCACTCGATCTCCGCGCCCAGTCCCTTCATCAATCCCATGAACTCCGGAAAGCTCGTCGCGATCATATTGGCGTCGTCGATGGTCACGGGCTTTTCCGTCGCCAGGCCCATCACCAGGAAGCTCATGGCGATGCGATGATCGAGATGGGTCTTCACGGCCGTATCGGGGCCGTTCGGATGAGCGCCCAGTCCCTTGCCGCCCGGTCTGCCGCGCACGGCGAGCGAAACTTCGCCCTCGGTGCAATCGACGCCATTGAGCTTCAGCCCATTGGCCACCGCCGCCAACCGGTCGGATTCCTTGACGCGCAATTCCTCCAGCCCCTGCATCAGTGTCTCGCCTTCGGCGAAGCTCGCCGCCACGGCCAGCACCGGATATTCGTCGATCATCGACGGCGCGCGCTCCGGCGGCACGATGGCGCCCTTGAGTTCGGAGGAGCGCACGCGCAAATCCGCCACGTCCTCGCCGCCGGCATTGCGCGGGTTGAGGATGTCGATACGGCCGCCCATCTCCTGCAAGGTCATGAGCAGCCCGGTGCGGGTCGGGTTCATCAGCACGTTCTCGATGACGATGTCCGAACCCGGCACGATCAGCGCCGCCACCAGCGGGAAGCCGGCGGAGGAGGGGTCGCCCGGCACGGCGATCGTCTGCCCGGTGAGCTTACCCTGGCCTTCGATGAAGATGTGGCGCACGCCGCGCCCGTCGGTCTCTACGGTCAGGTTGGCGCCGAACCCTTTCAGCATCTTTTCGGTGTGGTCGCGCGTCATCACCGGCTCGATGACCGTGGTGATGCCCGGCGTGTTCAAGCCGGCAAGCAGCACCGCCGACTTCACCTGGGCCGACGCCATCGGCACGCGATAGGTGATCGGCGCGGCATGCTTCGGCCCGCGCAGCGTGATAGGCATGCGGTCTCCGGGTGCTGCCTGCAGCACCTGCACGCCCATCTGGCGCAACGGGTCGAGCACGCGACCCATCGGCCTGCCGGAGAGCGAGGCGTCGCCGATGAAGGTCGTCTCCATGTCATAGGTGCCGACGAGGCCCATGGTGAGGCGCGAGCCGGTGCCGGCATTGCCGAAATCGAGCGGGCCCTCCGGTTGCAGCAGCGCGCCGTTGCCGGTGCCGCGGATCACCCATTCGGCGCCCGTCTTTTCGATATGCGCACCCATTGCCTTCATGGCGGCACCGGTGCGCATCACGTCCTCGCCCTCGAGCAGGCCGGTAATTCGGGTCTCGCCGGAGGCCAGGCCGCCGAACATAAAGGAGCGGTGCGAGATCGACTTGTCGCCCGGCACGCGCGCTGTGCCGGCAAGGGCAGGGGATTTGCGGGCCGTGGCTGGTTTAGCGGCGGCGGAATGAGACATTTTGTCGTCCAAATGAAATGCCGGCTGACCGGCCCGGTTCGTCGTGTTGCGGCGGTCTCGTATCACGGTGCGCGGCAATGGTCATCCCCTTGGCGCGGCCGTTCGAACGCAACCCTTTACAACGCCGGCTTTTGGCTTTGACAGCGCTCCAAACTGCGGTTAAGGGGACCACTCTTTTATTGACGAGGCCTGACGTGGCAAAAGCTGAACTTGGCACCAAACGCATCGACCCTGAGACGGGACGGAAATTCTACGATCTCAACAAGGACCCGATCGTCTCGCCCTATACCGGCAAGAGCTATCCGCGCTCCTATTTCGATGAAGGCAAGATTTCCGCCATCGAGGAGGATGAGGAGGTCGCCGACAAGGAACTGGACGCCGACGAGGAGGAGGGCGCCGAAGTCGTCTCGCTCGAGGAAGCCGATGACGAGGCCAAGGGCGGCGGCGATGATCTTCCCGATCTCGGCGACGACGAGGACGTGGACCTCGGCGACGATGACGACGACACCTTCCTTGCCGACGAAGAGGAAGAGGATGACGACGTCGCCGATATGATCGGCGTCGGCGACGACGAGGATGAGGTCTGATTCCAGCCTCGGCGCGATTGTTTGCCGGCCATTTTCGCCTGTGACGAAAAAGCGGTCTTTGAAGGCTTGATCTTGACCGAAGGCGGCGCTAGAAGCCGCCAGCACTAAACGACGGCGCGGTCCCAACCGCGCCGGATCTCTTCGCCGGAAACGGCGCCGGCTGACTGCCGGGAGTGGGGCCATAGCTCAGTTGGGAGAGCGCTTGAATGGCATTCAAGAGGTCGTCGGTTCGATTCCGATTGGCTCCACCAAGTCACTCTCTAGGCTATTGATCTCCCCAAAGAACCTTGGGTTTCATGGGTTACGCCGGCAAGGTGGTCCACATAGGTGGTCCATAGCGCGGGAAATTCTGTGCCTCCATGAACTGCGGGTGCAGGATGGGCCCGACTATCAGGGAAGCTCGGCGTCGAACTCGACAGCAAATCCGGCATTGATAGCGCTTCGCGCTATGAGATCGCCAAGTTCCCAATCTGTGAGCTCGCAAAGCGGAAACGTCTTTCTCACCGCGAGGACAACCTCTGTTAAGGAAATGCTCGGATCGTCGACATTGTCGATCAGGTAAAGGACAATCGCTCGACGAATATCGGATGAAGCCGTCGTCTGGGTTGGCATCTTCGGCTCTATGAATGGAGCCGCGATGTTGCGCTACCGGCCGTTGCTGCGTCGAAAGCTACGGGCACGCTGTGAACGATGCATGCCGTCGCCAGCATTTCCTCCAACTCGCGGTCGGAAGCCTTGCAGTCTGGCATCAGTGTTCGGATTGCCCGGATTGCCTTCGCGATGGACAGGAACCCGGCCTTGCCTCTGGAAAGAACATAGGCCTCGGCGGCTTTTTCAACCGTGACAGTCCGGTACGTGTTGGTCATCAAGAGTTCCTCCCTGAACCCAAACCAACACGATTAACGGCCTATTTCCGGCGGCCTTCAAGCGTATGTCCGATAGCGGACAATTCGGAGGCTATGCCGAAGTGCCGTTGCTCCTCCTCGCCATAGGCGCCATGAGTGAGTTTTATCATCCCGATGCGGTCGACAATCGTGATCTCACCGCGCTTGGCGTGGATTAGCCCCCGGTATTCGAGCATTTGGAGGGCGGTAGTAACGCCGGGACGCCGCGCGCCAAGCATGGTCGCCAGGAATTCATGCGTCAGGTAGATTTTTCCCTCAGTCCGGTCGTGGACCATCAGCAGCCAGCGGGCCAGCCTTTCCTCGATTTTCGAGTGGCCGTTCACCAGCGCCGTTCGGGATGATTGCACCAGGAATGCGTGGGCGTAGCGAAGCAGCGCCTCATGAAGGCTCAGGCTTTCTGCAATGGCAGCGCGAAGATTTTCAACCGGCAGGCACCAGCCATTGCCGGCGACTTGGATATAGGTTTCGTTGGGAGATCTGTCTTGCCCGAGAATGACCGCGAGTCCCGTCATACCGTCATGGCCGATGATGCCGACTTCGCTCTGCCGCCCTCCGGTCAAGGTGGCGACCACCGACGCAATACCGCTCTCCAGAAAATAGACGTGCTCTATCGGTTGATAGGGGTCCTCAAGTCGGGCTTTGACAGCCAGTTCCACGCGATGCATGGACGGCTGCAAAAGCGCGAAATCGTCCGGAGGAAGAGTTTTCAAAATTTGGTTGCGAAGGACGGGTTGAGGCATGGCTCTTCTCCCTGACGGGCAAGAGCACGTACCTCTTACTGTCGGCTGCATCCGAATGTCTGGCGGCCGATGTCAAACCATACGCCTCAAATGGACGACTGGCAAACTTTCCAGCTGTGCGGCGTCCTTCCTGACGGAAGGTTACGGCGAAAGCGTCCAACTTAGCCGCTCACAGTCTTCCTGGAACTACGCTAACCGCGCTCGGCCCGGGTTCTGGCTGCTTTGCGCGCTGCCGCCGATCGTCCGGCGGCGCCTTTGGTCTGCGCGGCTTTCCTCGCCGCCGCCGACCGCTCTTCGGCTGTGCGGCCGGATGCGGCGCTCTTGGCCTGCCGCGACAGGGCCTTGCGGGAGGCGGTGCTTTTCGGCTCGCCTTCGAGCACCTTCGACACCGCCTTCGAGACCTTCGGCTGACGCTTCGGCTTCCGTTCGCCCTGGCCTGCCTCATAAGCGTATTCGGCGCTCTTGCGCGTGCTCTCCTTCACATCGCCTTTTTTGGGCGGCGGCAGGTCGACGCCCGCGCGGCGCGCCTCCGAAAGACCGATGGCGATCGCCTGCTTGGTGGAGCGGGCGCCGTGCTTGCCTTGGCGGATCTTGTCGATCTCCGCGTGAACGAATTCACCGGCCTGCGTGCTTGCCGACTTGCCTTCGCGCTTGTCCTTGCGCGCCTTTTCGATGGTCTTCTTGTCCGGCATTGTTTTTCTCCTTATTCGAACGGGGCATAATCGAACGCCGACAGGCCGCTTCGGATCGCGCCTCAGCGGCTTTCATATGTGCCGATGAGGTCGGCAGTGGCGATCACATGCGGCTTTGCAAACGCCAGAAGATCGGCGATTCCCGTCTTCCCGCCGGTTTCCAGCGTTTCAACGTCGAGTGCCAAAAGGCGGAAGTGATAGTGGTGAACGCCGTGTCCCTTTGGCGGCTGGGGTCCGTCGTAATGGGCGTTGCTAAAGTCGTTGACGCCTTGGCGGAAACTTTCCGGCCCGGCGGTGCCTTCGGGCAGGCGGTCCCGGCCGGCGGCAATGTCATAGACCGCCCAATGGCGAAACATGCCGCGTGGCGCATCAGGATCCTCCACGACAAGCATGAAGCTTTTGGTCCCGGCTGGCGCGTTCTTCCATCGCAGGGGAGGAGACAGATTGCCTCCGTTGCGGACATAGGGCTCAGGAACGGTCTGCCCGTTTTCAAAGGCTGGACTCTCAAGCGTGAAAGCCATGGCTGGAACTCCGTGCTCTTATCGCGCTCTTACTCCGTGCTCTTATCGCGTTCTTGTCGAGAGATCCGCGAACGATCTTTGCTTGGATTGGTGGAGCGCAATCGCCGCTGGTTTGTTGGGAACGCGGGGCATCGGCGGGGGTTCCGGCATCATGCCCCCGCGACGGAGCTCGATGAATGCTTTGCAAGTGGAGCTATCGTCCCTGGGAAAGCCGCTCCAACGGAAGCGAACGCAGGTCATATTCGGCGAAACAAGCGCCGGAGGAAATCCCTATGCCGGTGGCCGCAACTAGGCTAAGGCTTCCTGTCGGAGGGATACTTATGAGAGTTCCGGTTTTGGGTGGGAAACTGGTGCAGGGACGGGCTGGACTGCTTGCCCGGCCAAACAGTCTCTTGCCGATGTTTTGCATTGCGGTCGCGGTTGCCGCTTGTCAATCGACTCCAGACACACAGCCTGTTGCTGACCCGCAACCTGCTCCTGCCGCCATTGTTGCTCCCGCTCCGGCTTCGCGGAATTCGGCTGTGCTGGATCAGACGGCTGCGGTCGTTCCGCCCGGCAAGGGCGTTCCGGCCCGATACGCCGCATTCTCCGGCATATGGGCGGGGCAGCTCAACGGCATGTATGACGGCAAGCTGGCGGTGCTGACCGTGTCCTCAGGCGGGCAGGTGACGGCCAGCTACGCATGGGGCGATCTGGCCGACAACAAGCCGGGCGTCGCCGATGGCTCCGGCAGGATTTCCGGCAACACATTGAAGCTCGGGCGCTTGCCGAACGGCGCGGACATCACCGCCACGATGGCGTCGCCGGGAACGCTCAACGTCACCTACGCGCTTGCCGGCCAGACCTATACAGGCTCGTTCGCCCGGGTCAGCCAGTGAGCAAAGTCGGTCTCTAGAACGCCGCTCGCTAAGATTAGAATTGAAGCCGGTCCTCGACGATCCGCACGCACATCGGCGTTCCGATTTCGATGGCATGCCCGGTGTCGGTCAGCCGGCCACTCTGCTCGTCGCGGGCGAAGATCGAGACGCGGTCGGCATTCTGATTGGCCGAAAAAAGATGCCTGCCGGATGGCGTCAGCGCGAGGTTGCGCGGCGTCGCGCCGCCGCAGGGGGTGAAGTCGACCAGCTCCAGTTTCCCAGACTGCTGGTCGACGGCAAAAATGGCGACGCTGTCATGGCCGCGGTTGGAGCCGTAGAGGAAGCGGCCGTCGGGCGAGATCTGGATGTCGGCGCAGTGATTATGCGCGCGAGCCTCTCCGGGCACCGCCGGCTTGGTGTCGATGAGTTCAAGCCTGCCTGAAGAGGGCTCAAGCGCCAGCGAGACGACCGTCGAGTCCAGCTCGTTCATGACGAAGACGAAGCGGCCGTTCGGATGCAGCGCGACGTGACGCGGCCCTGCGCCGGGCGCGAGCGCCGAGGAAGCGAGCTTCACCAGCGTGCCGTCGGGCTCGATCCGGTAGGAGACCAATTGGTCGATGCCGAGATCGGCGACGATGGCGACGCCGCCCTGGATGATCTCGATGACGCTGTGCGCATGCGACCGCTCCTGCCGCTCGGCGTTGGGACCGGTGCCGGAGTGGGCAACGCTCGCCAGCGGCGCGGTCAGGCCGCCGTCGGCCGCAAAGCCGAACACAGCGACCGCCTTGTCGGGACCGCCGCTGCCCATGCCGTAATTCGCGACCAGAAGCTTGCTGCCGTCGCGGGTGATCGTGTTGTGCGCGGTGATGCTGCCGAGTGATGGCTGCTTGTTGATATAGGCGAGTGAGTTGGTGGCGCGCTCGAAGCGATAGGCAGAGACCGTTCCCTCGCGCCAGGCAAAGACTTCCGAATTGGCATAGATCCGCGTCCCGTCCGGCGTCACCGACAGGAAGGTCGGATTGTCGATCTCGTCGGTCTCGACAAGCTTCCGCACAGCAAGCGTCGCCTCATCGAAGGCGTAGACGCCGAGGCCGACACCGCGCGCGCCCTGGAAATAGGGCGCCTCGCGGTTGAGGCTGCCGACAAAGACAAGACAGGCGCTTTGCATCGATCTTCCTCCCGTCACCGGCGGCTCCTCTGCCCGTGCCGGCTTTCCAAAAATTTCGTCGATCCTCGCTTGCAAGGCAATCCCATATGTGAAAATATTATTCACAAAAGAAAACTTACGGGAGGAAAGATCATGCGTCTCGCCATCCGGCATCGTGCCCGGAACCGCCTTGCAGGTGGCGCCGGAACCGTCTGGAGAGCTGCGTGAGCACGTTCTCGCCGACCGCCGGCGTCGCCTCGACGCATCCGGCCGACATGCCTGAGGCGCATGCCGAAATTCCTGTCTGGAACTCGGAAAACTGGTTCTACGAGGACTGGCAGCCCGGTCACAAAATCCGCTCGCTTCGCCGCACCCTCGCCGAGGGCGAAAGCCATATGTTCAACACGCTGGTGCTGGATATCCACCCTTACGTGCAGGACCAGATGTTCGCCGAAAAGGAAGGCATCTTCGGCCGGCGGCTGGTGGCGGGCGCCTTCGTGTTTTCGGCCGGGCTCGGGCTGGTCGCCACCAACTGCCTCAACGCATTTTCCTATGGCTACGACAAACTGCGCTTCATCAAGCCGGTCTTCATCGGCGACACCATCTATTCGATCCGCACCAACCTCGACAAAAAGCCGCGCTACCAGGACATGGGCCTGATCCGCGCCAGCTATGAAGTCTTCAAGGGTGAAGGAGAACTGGTGCTCTACTGCGAGCATCTGCAGACGGTGAAATACAAGAACCCGGCCGACTTTGTCGGCAAGACCGAGAAGTGAACCGTGGCTGCTGACAACGAACTCCCGCTGACCGGCCTCGTCGTCATCGACATGAGCCAGTTCCTGTCGGGACCCTATTGCTCGCTGCGCCTGCTCGACCTCGGCGCGCGCGTCATTAAGATCGAGCGGCCCGACGGCGGCGACCTGTCGCGCCGGCTCTATCTCAGCGACACCGAGATCGGCGGCGATTCCACTATTTTTCACGCCATCAACCGCGGCAAGGAAAGCCTTGCCGTCGATTTGAAGAATGAAGCCGACCTCGCCGCGCTGCGCGGCCTGATCGCCAAAGCCGACGTGCTGATCCAGAATTTCCGGCCGGGCGTCATTGAGCGGCTCGGCCTGGACTATGAGCATGTCAGCACAATCAACCCCCGGCTCGTCTATGCCTCGATCAGCGGCTATGGCGAGGAAGGGTCATGGGTGAAGCGCCCTGGGCAGGATCTGCTCGCGCAGGCTCGTTCCGGTGTGATGTGGCTGAATGGCGACGAGGAGCAGGGGCCGGTGCCGTTCGGCCTGGCGATCGCCGATATGCTGGCGGGCGCTGCCTGCGCCCAAGGCATCCTCGCCAAGCTGGTGCGGCGCGGCATCACCGGCGAGGGCGGCCATGTCGAAACCAGCCTGCTCGAAGCGCTGATCGATTTCCAGTTCGAAGTGCTGACCACGCATCTCAACGACGGCCGACGCCCGCCGAAGCGCTCGTCCTTCCGCAGCGCGCATGCCTATCTCTCGGCGCCTTACGGCGTCTACCCGGCCAATGACGGCTATCTGGCGATAGCCATGACGCCGATCCCGAAGATTGCCGATCTGCTCGGATTGCCTGAGCTGTCCCCGTTCCGCGACAGACCGGCGACCTGGTTCACCGCCCGCGACGAGATCAAGGTGATCATCGCCAAACGCATCGCGGAGAAAACCATCGACGAATGGCTGGCCGTCCTCGAGCCCGCCGACGTCTGGTGCGCCAAGGTGCTGACCTGGCCGGAACTGATGGAAAGCGACGGCTTCAAGAGCCTCGACATGCTGCAGACCGTAACGCGCGAGGACAATGTCTCGATCCTCACCACCCGCACGCCGCTGCGCGTCGACGGCGCGCGCGCCAAGGTGGCTCGCGCCGCCCCACGCATCGGCGAGCACAGCGACAAGATCCGCGCGGAGTTCGGCCTGTGATCCGGTTGAAAGGCATGACCTGGAACCATCCGCGCGGCTACGACCCGATGGTGGCGTGCTCGGCGCTCTGGAAGGAAAAGACCGGCGTCTCGATCGAATGGGAGAAGCGTTCGCTGCAGGATTTCGAGTCATTCCCGGTGGAGGAGCTTGCCCGCGCCTATGATCTGATCGTCATCGATCATCCGCATGTCGGCCAGATCACCGCCGAGAAATGCCTGGCGCCGCTCGATGTGCCGAGACGCGACGCGGAACGCGAGGCGCTGGCCAAGGGAAGCGTCGGCAAATCCTATCCAAGCTACACCTGGCAAGGCCGGCAGTGGGCTTTCCCGATCGACGCCGCGACCCAGGTGCAAGCCTGGCGGCCGGATCTGATCGAAGCCGCGCCGGCGATCTGGACCGAGGTGCTGGCCCTTGCCGAACAGGGCCGCGTGCTCTTGCCGCTCCGGCCGCCGCATTCGCTGATGTGCTTCTATACTTTGGCCGCCGATCTCGGCCGGCCATGCATAGTCGACGGTTCGGCCGACCTTGTCGAAGGCGAGACCGGCGAAACCGCCTTCGAGATGTTGCGCGAGATTGCGGCGCGGGTCGATCCCGCATGCCTGACGATGGACCCGATCGCGGTGTTCGAAAGGATGGTAGAGCCCGGCTCCCGCATCGCCTGCGCGCCGCTGATCTACGGCTATGTTCCTTATGCGGTGGCAGGTTTCCGGCCGCACCGCCTCGCCTTCGCCGACATGCCGGTTGTCGGCGGCAACGGCCCGGTCGGCTCCGCGCTTGGCGGCACCGGCATTGCCGTCTCCGCCTTTTCCGCCGCGCGCGAGGCGGCGATCGACTTCGCCTATTGGATCGCCAGCGGCGACGTGCAGCGCGGCCCTTATGCCGCCGCAGGCGGCCAGCCCGGCCATGCCGCGGCCTGGGAAGACGATGCCGTCAACGCCGCGACCGGCGACTTCTATCGCGCTACGCGCGCCACGCTCGAAGGCGCCTGGGTTCGTCCGCGCCACGACGGCTACATGGCGTTTCAGCAGCAAGCCTCGGACCGCATCAACGAAGGCCTTGCCGGCCGGCAGGACGTCCGCCGCGTCGTCGCCGACATCAACCGCCTGTTCCGGGAGAGTTTCGCGCCGGCCGCCGCCGGCTAGTTCCACTGCACCGAGGGAGGAAAAAAATGACCAGCCTGATACGCGGCCTGCTCGCCGCAACTGCCATAGTCTCGATCCCGTTCGCCGCCCATGCCGCCGACGTGAAGTCGGTGATCGACGGCCTGCCGGCCGATCTCAAGGCGCAATATGACGGCGCGCCGCAGAAAGTTCTGCCCTCGGCCTGGGATAATTTCACGCCGCCACCCAAGCCCTGGAAGTGGTGCCACTCGGAGAGCTACCAGGGCAACCCGTGGCGCGTCTCGGTCACCAAAGAGCTGAAGCGGTTGGTCGATGGCCTCATCGCCGACGGCACAGTGTCGAGCTTCGAAGTGTCGGATTCGAACAACGACCCGAGCCAGCAGATCAATCAGATCCGCGCCTTCATCGACAAGAAGTGCTCGATCATCACCTCGATCCCGGGCTCGGCGACGGCGCTCGACGATGCCGTCGATGCAGCGGCCAAGGCGGGCATTCCCTTCATCACGGCGGCCGGCTCGGTCACCAGCCCCAACGCCATCAATGTCGATTCCAACTATGCCCGCTGGGGCTATGACATGATGACGGCGATCGGCAAGGCCAAGCCCGATTCCAGCGTGCTGATGGTCGAAGGCATCGCCGGACATCCAATCGTGGTTCAGGAAAAGCAGGGCGCCGACAAGGCGCTGGCCGAGAACAAGGGCCTCAAGGTCGCGCGCACCGTCAACGGCAACTGGACGGCCAATGTCACCAAGACCGTGGTGCTGCAGGCGATCGCCACCAACCCGGCGCCGATCGACGCGGTATGGACGACCGGCAGCGAAAGCCGCGTGGTCGCCGAGGCTTTCGCTGAAGCCGGCCGGCCGGCGCCGCTCATCACCGGCTCGATCACCGGCGACGCGCTCGGCTACTGGAAGGTCAATCCCGACAAATACCGCTTCGAGGGCCATGCCGTGCTGCCAGGCTGGACGGCGCAGACGCTGTTTCGCGTCGGCGAGCGTATGCTCGACGGCCAGAAGCCGAAGCTCAACACGCTGCTGATCCCGATCCCGCCGGTGCATGCCGCCGAGCTCGGCAAATGGTACAAGGACTGTATGACGCCGGACGCCGTTTCGGTCTTCCCGGTGCCGCCGACCGACCCGATGCCCGAAAACATGCTCGACGCCTATTTCAGCAATCCTGCGCCGACCAAGGGCTGGGACTATTCGAAGGTGCCGGACGCCTGCGCCAAGTGATGTCATGTGAAGCCGGCTCTCGGTGTGCTGATATTCAGGTTATGCCGGCCTGCAAATGACGGCTTCCTCGCGCTTCCGGCGCTCACGTACGAAAAGTACGCTCCGCTCCGGTTCTCGGAAGCCACCATTTCGGCGCGGCCTGACCTGAATCTCAACACACCTTAAGGGCCGGCTTCTCCTCTTTCGGAAAGACACATGCTCGAAGTCCAAGGCGTCTCCAAACGCTATGGCGAAACCGTCGCGCTGGCCGAGGCGTCAATCGCCTTCCGTGCCGGCACGATCCATACGATCCTGGGCGAGAACGGCTCGGGCAAGAGCACGCTGGTGAAGCTTTTGTCCGGCATCGTCCAGCCGGACGGCGGCGCGATCCTGCTCGACGGCAAGGCGTTTTCCGGCACGCAGCCCGCCGCCTTCCAGGCCGCCGGCTTCGCCACCGTCTTCCAGGAGGTGCTGGTTGCGCCCGATCGCTCGGTGACCGACAACATCCTGCTTGGCCTGGACGGCCTGTGGCGACGAGGCGTGCCGCGGGGCGAGCGGCGCGCGAGGGCACATGCCGCGCTCGGCCGCTTCGCGGTGACGCCGATCGATCTCGACCGGCCATGCGGCGAGCTGCCGCTTGCCGCAAGACAGCTGGTCGTGCTCGCCCGCGCCGTCATCCGCAACCCGCGTGTCTTGATCCTCGACGAGGTGACCGCGGCGCTCGACTTCGCGGATCGCGAGTCGGTCTTCGCGCTGATGCGCGCTATGGCCGGGGCAGGCACGCTGATCCTGTTCATCACACACCGCATGGATGAGGTGATGGCTTTGTCCGACCGCATATCCATCCTGCGCGCCGGCCGCGTGGTGAAGACCGAGGAGCGCGGCGTATCGACCCCCGCCGAGCTCCTCGCGGCGATGGCGCCGCAGACGGCGGCGGAGCTGGCGCATGGCTGAGGCAAAGGCTCTTCGTGTACGCGACCTCGTCATCGCTCCCGGCGTCGATCCGATCAGCCAGACGATCGCGCCGGGCGAGATCGTCGGTCTTGCCGGGCTCGACGGCCATGGCCAGGAACGTTTCCTGCGCGCGCTGGCCGGGCTCGAACGGCCGGTCGCGGGCGAGATCGCCGTCGACGGCAAGGCAGGATCGATCACCAGCTTCCGCAAGGCCGTCGCCAGCGGTATCGCCTATTTGCCGCGCGACCGCCGTTCGACCGGCATTTTCCCGACCCAGTCGGTGCTCGACAACTTCGCCATCTCCACCGTGTCGAAAGACCGACGCTTCGGCCTTCTCTCCTTCGCGGCACGGCGCAGGCGGTACGAGGCTTATAGGCAGAAACTCAGCATTGTCGCGCCGCGTCCCGACGCGGCCATAACCACGCTGTCCGGCGGCAATCAGCAGAAGGTGCTGCTCGCGCGGGCCCTTGCGCTGGAGCCGAACTTCCTTCTGCTCAACGATCCGACGCGCGGCGTCGACGTGGCGACCCGGCATGTGCTCTACGACGTTTTCCGCGGCCTTGCCGCCGAGGGCATGGCCCTGGTGATCCTGTCCAGCGAGATCGAGGAGATACTGCTTCTCTGCCACCGTGTGCTGGTGTTCCGCGAGCAGCGCGTGTCGGCCGAATTCTCAGGCGCGGAGATGACCACCGACAGGGTGATCGCCGCCATGTTCGGACGCGCCGCATGAGCCCGGTCCTTCGCAAGCTACGCGGCGTTGGCTTTGCCGTGGTGATGCTCGTCGTCCTGCTCGTGCTCAACGTCGCGCTCAATCCGGCACGCTTTCAGCCTTCGTCCTGGGGCGCGCTGTTGGGGCTGGCCGCACCGCTGATCGGCGCGGCCGTCGCCTCGGCGCCGGTCATCCTAGCGGGGCGCGGCGGCATCGACATCTCGGTCGGTCCGCTGATGGGCTTCGTCAACGCCCTGGTCATCCAGCTTCTGTTCCTCAACCTCGGCATTTCGTCGCCGTGGATCATCGTTCCGGCCGCGCTGCTGGTTGGGGCGTTGGTCGGCGCCGCGAACGGCACGCTTGCCACAATCGTCCGCATTCAGCCGATCGTGGCGACGCTCGGCACCTATCTGTTCCTCACCGGCGTCACGCTTACCATCCTGCCGGCACCGATCGGTCCGGCGCCGGACTGGCTGAAGGCCATGGCAGGGCCGCTCTCGATTGTGCCGCTGGCGCTGATCGGCCTGAGCTGGCTCTTCATCCACCGCACGCCCTATCATGACCTGCTGATGGCTGTCGGCAGCGACGACCGCGCCGCCTACACGGCTGGCGTGCCGGTGACCAGGGTGCGGCTCATCGCCTATGTCCTGACCGGGATCTTCGCCGCCGCCGCCGGGCTGATGCTCACCTCGCTGATCGGCTCTGCAGACCCCAATATCGGCCCGACCTATACGCTGATTGCGATTGCCGCCGTGGCGCTCGGCGGTGTCAGCCTCGCCGGCGGCCGCGGCGGGCTAGGTGGTGCCGCGATCGGCGCTATCGACATCTTCCTGCTCCAGAGCCTGCTCACCACCTTCAACGTTTCAACCTATGTGCTGCAGATCGCCTATGGCCTGATCCTCGTTATCGCCGTGGTGCTGACGGCGGTGCAGGAACGGCTGTCGAGGCGGAAAGGGTGACCGGATGACAGGCAACTGGTTCCAGTCCACCAACGCCCGCATCGCCGGCGCCTTCATGATGGCGCTGCTGCTGCAGATCGTCGGCACGCTGCTCATTCCCGGCTACTCGGCGCCCTTCGCCATCCGCGCGCTGCTGGTCATCGCCTCGCTGCTGGCGGTGGCTTCGATCGGCCAGACGCTGGTCGTCATCCTCGGCGGCATCGATCTTTCCATCCCCTTCGTCATTGGCTTCGCCAATGTCGTGGCGGCGCAGCTTTACGGCCAAGGCTGGAACTTCGCGCTGGTCTGCATTCTCGTCGGAATACTTGCCATCGCGATCGGCGCACTGAACGGGCTGATCTCGCGCGGGCTCAACATCCATCCGCTGATCGTCACGCTCGGCATCGGCATGATCGTCCAGGGCGCCGTGCTGTTGTGGACCGGCGGTTTTCCGTCAGGGTCGGCGCCCGAAGCGGTGTCCCGCTTCGTCTCGATAGGCGGTTCGGTCGGTCCCTTGCCCGCGCCCTTGCTGGTGCCTTGCCTGGTGGTGCTGACGGTGCTGATCGTGCTGGTGCTTGCCCGCACGCCCTATGGACGCCGGCTGTATGCAGTCGGCAGCAACCCGGAAGCAGCGCCGCTGGCGCTCATCGATCCGCTCCGCATGTGGATCATCACCTACGCGGCGAGCGCTTTCTTCGCGGCGGTTGCCGGCGTGCTGCTGCTCGGCTTCACAGGTTCGGCCTATGGCGATGTCGGCCAGCCTTATCTGTTCCAGACGATCGCCGCGGTCGTGGTCGGCGGCGCGGCATTGGTTGGCGGCCGCGGCAGCTATCTCGGCACCATCGCCGGCGTCCTGGTGCTGACCGAAATCAACACGCTGCTGATCGGCCTCGGCTTCCGGCCGTCGACGGTCCAGGCGGCGCTCGGCCTTGTCATCCTGCTCTTGGTCTCGCTCTACGGGCGCGAGCGCCACGTCCGCACGACGATCTAGCTATTTGATCCTGGTCGCCCTCGTATAATGTCGCGCTCAAGCGACCCCCAAAGACGACGCCTTGTCAGCCTACTCTCAGCTGATCGCAGCGAAGCATCGATCTGGAATTGCCAAGCCCGATGCGCTATATGACCATCTACATGGTCAGGAGCGTTGCATGAATCCGATCAATCTGGCGGATGCCAAGGCCCACCTCAGCGAACTGGTCGATCGGGTCGAGGCGGGCGATTCGATCGATATCATCCGCCGTGGCAAGCCGGTCGCGCGGCTCACTGCCGTAGCCCGGCCGCGCAAACCGATCGATATCGCGCTGCTTCGATCGCTGACGGCAGGGATGCCGGCCCAGTCCCAGAGCGCCGCCGGCCTCGTGCGGTCGATGCGGGATGGCGATCGCTACTGATGCTTTATCTCGACACGTCGCTCGTCGTCGCGGCGCTGACCAACGAAGCGATGACGCCGCGTGTTCAGGCTTGGCTTACGGAACAGGACCCGGTGCAGCTTCTCATCAGTGACTGGACAGTCACCGAGATGTCGTCCGCCATGGCAATCAAGCTCCGCACCGGACAAATCAGCCTGGAACAGCGCGCCGCGGTGCTTGCCATGTTCAATAGGCTGGTCGCCGAAAGCTTTACCGTCCTGGGCGTGACGAGTGGGCAGTTCCGGGCGGCAGCGAAGTTTGCCGATCGGCACGATCTTGGGCTTCGAGCAGGGGACGCGCTGCATCTCGCCATCGCATCGGAGCATGGCGCCACGGTATATACGCTTGATCAGCGGCTCGCTGACGCCGGGCCAGAACTCGGTGTGCCGGCGCAAATGCTCGCTGACGGCGACTAGTTGCAGGCGAGTTCTCGTAGCCTAGCCAAGGCGCCAAAGCCGGCGCGCATTGCCGGAGAGCAGCCGTGTCCGCTCCGAGTCGCTTGCGCCGGCAAGCAGCGCGTGCGTGGCGGCAATCCATGTCGTCAGCCCGCCGCCCAGAGTGCAGACCGGCCAGTCGCTGCCCCAGATCACCCGGTCCCAGCCGAACGAGCCTATCGTGTGCTCGACATAGGGTCGGAGCGTCTCGACTGTCCAGGTCACCGGATCGGCATAGGCGACGACGCCGGAGATTTTGCCGACGACATTTGGACGCTTGGCGATGGCTTCCATATGCTCGCGCCACGGATGCTCGGCATTGCCCTTGATGTCGGGCACGCCGCAATGATCGAGGACGAACTGCACGTCGGGCGCGAGGTCGGCGAGCGCCATCGCCTTCGGGATTTGATGCGGCAGCACCACCAGATCGAAGGTCAGGCCGGTGCCGGCCAGGCGCTTGATGTTCTGGCGAAACAGCGTCCCTTCCGACAGGTCGTCGGGCACGACATGCAGCACGCGGCGGAATCCCTTGACGAACGGGTCGGCCTTGACCCTCTCCAGATAGGCGTCGAAACCGGCCTCTTCCGGCCTACAGGCGGCGATCGCTCCACGAAGCAGGCTGCCAGCCCGGCGGGCAACCGACTTCACATAAGCGGTCTCAGCAACGATGTCGGCCGGGTCGACATCGACCTCCATATGCAGGACGCCCTCGATGCCTGAGCGCCGCGCATCGGCGGCGTATTCCTCATAGAAGAAATCGCGGTTCAGCGCCGGCACACCGGCCAGCCACGGATAGCGAAGCGCGCTCTGGTCGATCAGATGCAGATGAGTGTCGATGATCATGACGGCCTATCCTCCCTGGCCTGGAGAATGATCCCGAAAAGTTGCAGACTTTTCGGATAAGATCATCCTCCAAAAAAATAAAGCATTAGAGCGGGATGACCGGCTGCTTTTGAGTTCATCCGCTCTAAGATACTATCCCGCTGAAAAATCCATTATTCAAATAAGAAATTACGACGATTGCGGCACATCGGACCCGGCAAGCTGCGAGAGCCTGGCGGCAGCACCCTGCAGATGCCGAATCGTCAGTGTGATGTCCGGCGCCGTGGGGGCGTTGACGAGGGTGATATAGGGGATGGTCAGGGCCGCGATGGCCCTGCCGTCCGGGCCCAACACCGGCGTCGACAAGTTATAAACCCCGGCGGTCTGCAGCGAGGCCATCATCTCGTAGCCGCGGTCGCGCACCTGGTCGAGGCGGGCGAAGAACTCCGGCGTCAGGTTGAACTGTTCGGTGCTCTGCAGATGCTCGGCGATCATCATTTTGCGCTCTTCGGGCGAGCGGAAGGCAAGCAGCACATGGCCGGAGCCGGTGTCGAACAGGCTGATATGCGAGCCGACGCGGATCGAGATGCCCCAGTAGCGCGGCGCTTCCTGCTGGGCAATGACCACCGCGGCGCCGCGGTCGAATACCACCAGCTGGTTGGCCTGCCATGACGTCTCTGCCAGTTCCCGCATGATCGGTGTCGCATAGGACACCAGCCGCCGCACCGGCGCGTGCAATTGCGCGAGGCCGAAAAGCTTGAGCGTCAGCGAATAGCGGTCGCCGTCGATCTTGGTGACATAGCCGCGCCGCACCAGGCGGTCGAGCATGCGGTAGAACTCGTTCGGGCTGCGATCGAGCCGCTTAGCGATCTCCGCCTGCGTCAGCCCCCCGTCCACGCTGGACAAGAGCTCGAGGATGTCCAGGCCCTTGTCGAGCGCCGGCGCGCGGTAGCGGTCCCCATCTTCTTCCTCTGCCACCTGCCCCTCCAGTGAATTTTGATCTGCATATATGCATGAACTTCACTCGGCGGGAAGCATAATCGCCTTGACCCGGGAATGAAAATGCTATTTGCATATGAATGAAGCTCGAGCGATCGGTTGCGCACTCGGCGGGCCGTCGATGCAAGCCCATGGGAGGAGAACATGACGAGACTGGTTCTAGGCATTTCCGCCGGCCTGGCTGGCCTGCTGCTGAGCGGCGCGGCTTTTTCGGCCGATCTGCCCGGCAAATTTCCGGGCGTGACGATCGACGTGAAGCTGATCGGTGGCCAGCAATATGAAAAGCTCTACGAGCGCATCCCCGAGTGGGAGAAGGCGACCGGCGCCAAGGTCAACATCCTGACCAAGAAGAACGGCTTCGACATCGACAAGGAACTGAAGTCGGACATCGCCTCGGGCAGTACCAACTGGTGCGTAGGCTGGAACCATTCGTCCTTCGCGCCGCAATATACCGGCCTTTACACCGACCTCAGCAAGCTCTTGCCGAAGGAAGAGATCGACGCTTTCGTGCCGTCGACGATCAAGGCCGCGACCGTCGACGGCAAGCTGGAAATGTTGCCGCGCGCGCAGTTCGACGTCTCGGCGCTCTATTACCAGAAGAGCCTCTACGAGAACGCCGACAACAAGGCCAAGTTCAAGGCCAAATACGGCTACGACCTTGCGCCGCCGGACACCTGGAAGCAAGTGACCGACCAGGCCGAGTTCTTCGCCAACCCGCCCAATTTCTACGGCACCCAGTTCGCCGGTAAGGAAGAGGCGATCAACGGCCGCTTCTACGAGATGGTGGTCGCCGAGGGCGGCGAATATCTCGACAAGGACGGCAAGCCCGTCTTCAACTCCGAGGCGGGCATCCGCGCGCTGGACTGGTTCGTCAACCTCTACAAGGCCAAGGCCGTGCCGGCCGGCACCACGAACTATCTTTGGGACGATCTCGGCCAGGGCTTCGCCTCGGGCACCGTGGCGATCAATCTCGACTGGCCGGGCTGGGCCGGTTTCTTCAACGACCCGAAGTCCTCGAAGGTCGCCGGCAATGTCGGCGTGAAGGTGGCGCCCAAGGGGTCTTCCGGCAAGCGCACCGGCTGGTCGGGTTTCCACGGCTTCTCGGTGACCGGGAACTGCCCGAACAAGGAAGCCGCGGCTTCGCTCGTCTGGTGGCTGACAAACGAGGAAAGCCAGAAGCTCGAAGCCGCCGCCGGCCCGCTGCCGACCCGCACCGCGGTCTGGGACTGGGATCTGAAGCAGGCTGAAAACGATCCTTACAAGAACGAGGTCCTTGCCGCTTTCCAGGAGGAAGCCAAGCACGCCTTCGCCGTGCCGCAGACGCCTGAGTGGATCGAGATCTCCAACGCCGTCTACCCCGAACTGCAGGCGGCGATCCTTGGCGACAAGACGTCCAAGCAGGCCTTGGACGAAGCCGCCGCCAAGGCGACGCAGATCCTCCAGGACGCCGGCAAGCTCTAGGCATCGCGCTCGCAAATCGCTTCCCCGCCAAACCGGGGAGGCCGCAGCCTTTGCGGCTGCTCAAATCTCACCCCAGGCTTCGGCCGGGCTGGCTCAGTCGTTTCTTTCACAGGGTCCCGATGAAGGGCTTCAAGCCATCCGCGCCGTTTCTGCTGCTGCTCCCGGCCATCGTCGTGCTGGCGGCGGTGGTGGTGGTGCCGTTGATCCTGTCGCTCTATTCCAGCTTAACGCCGTTCCGGCTGACGCGGCCCGAAACCTTCTTCGTCTTCGTCGGCTTCAGGAATTATCTGTCGATCCTGTCCAATGCGGATTTCTGGTGGGCCTTCGGCCGCACCGTTCTGTTGCTCACCATCGCGCTCAACCTCGAAATGCTGCTCGGCCTCGGCCTGGCGATGCTGGTCGAGAAGGCGACGCGCGGCCAGCGTGTCCTGCGCACGCTGATGATGTTCCCGATGATGTTCTCGCCGATCCTGGTCGGCTTTCAGTTCAAATTCATGTTCAACGACAATATCGGCCTGGTGAACAACGCGCTTCAGTCGTTGGGCATCACACAGGATGCGATCCCGTGGCTGATTGAAGGCCATCTCGCCTTCATCGCCATCGGGATCGCCGAGATCTGGTCGTCGACCTCGATCTTCGCCATCCTGATCCTGGCCGGACTGCTCGCCATGCCCAAGGAGCCGATCGAGGCGGCGCGCGTCGACGGCTGCACGCCCTGGCAGACCTTCCGCTATGTCATCTGGCCCTTCGTCATGCCCTTCGCCTATATCGCCATGACGATCCGCTCGCTCGACGTCGCGCGCGCCTATGACATCGTCAAGATCATGACCGACGGCGGCCCGGCCGGCCGCACCGAGCTTTTGTGGACGCTGGTCGGGCGCACCGCCTATAGCGACGCGCGCATGGGCCTCGCCAACGCCATGGCCTATTTCTCGATCCTGCTGTCGATCGCCTTCACCATCTATTTCTACAACAAGCTCGCCGCGGCGCGCGCGCAAATCGGCGCGGAGTGGTGAGGATGGACGAGAACGCCTCCGCCCGCCTCATGCGCCGCGCGCTCACCGGCGCGCATCGTGTCGGCCTGTTCCTCGCCATGCTGGTCATCTGCCTGCCGGGCATCTGGATCGTCCTGTCGTCGCTCAGGCCCACGGTCGAGATCATGGCCAAGCCGCCGGTCTGGATCCCGCAGCAGCTCTCCTTCGATGCCTATATCGCCATGTTCAGCGGCATCGGCAAAGGCGGCATCCCGGTGCTCGACTATTTCCGCAACTCGCTGATCATCTCCGTCACCTCGACGGTGATCGCTGTGGCCATCGGCATGGCCGGCGGCTATGCCTTCGCGCGCTACCGTTTCCGCGGCAAGTCGGGCATGTTCCTCGGCCTGATGCTGACGCGCACCGTGCCCGGCATCGCGCTCTCGCTGCCTTTGTTTTTCCTCTATGTGCGGCTGGGCATCATCGACACCCATATCGGCATGATCCTCGCTTATGTCGCGCTCAACGTGCCGTTCACGATCTGGCTGATCGACGGCTTCTTCCGCCAGGTGCCGAAGGACCTTGCCGAAGCAGCCCAGATCGACGGCTGCACGCGTTGGCAAGCCTTCTGGCAGGTCGAATTCCCGCTGGCGCGCCCGGGTATCGCCTCGGCCGCGATCTTCGCCTTCCTCACCTGCTGGAACGAGTTCGCTTTGGCCTCGCAGCTTACACGTTCCGTTAATTCCAAGACGCTGCCGGTCGGGCTGCTCGATTATACGGCCGAGTTCACCATCGACTGGCGCGGCATGTGCGCGCTGACCGTGGTGATGATCATTCCGGCGTTGACCCTCACCTATATCGTCCAGAAGCATCTCGTCGGCGGCCTGACCTCCGGCGCGGTGAAAGGTTGAATGCCATGGCAACGGTTTCGCTGAAACAGCTCACCAAGCGCTACGGCAACATGGAGATCGTGCACGGCATCGATCTCGAGATCGCCGACCGCGAATTTATCGCGCTGGTCGGCCCGTCTGGCTGTGGCAAATCGACGACGTTGCGCATGATCGCAGGCCTCGAGGACATCAGCGGCGGCATGATCGACATCGGCGGGCGCATGGTCAACGACCTGCCGCCGCGCTCGCGCAACATCTCCATGGTGTTCCAGTCCTATGCGCTCTATCCGCACATGACGGTGCGCGAGAACCTCGGCTTCTCGCTCAAGATCGCGGGTGCGGCCAAGGATGACATGGACCGGCGCGTTGCCGAAGCCTCCGCCATCCTCGGCCTCGACGAGCTGCTTGAGCGCCGCCCCTCGCAGCTTTCCGGCGGCCAGCGCCAGCGCGTCGCCATGGGCCGCGCCATCGTACGCGATCCGGACGTGTTCCTCTTCGACGAGCCGCTCTCCAACCTCGACGCCAAGCTGCGCACGCAGATGCGCACCGAGATCAAGAAGCTGCACGCCAAGGTGAAGTCGACGGTCATCTACGTCACCCACGACCAGGTCGAGGCGATGACGCTTGCGGATCGCATCGTCATCATGCGCTCAGGCCATATCGAGCAGGTCGGCACGCCGGGCGAGGTGTTCAGCCGGCCCGCCACCCGCTTCGTCGCCGGCTTCATCGGCTCGCCTCCGATGAACCTGCATGAGGCGACGGTGAGCGACGGCAGTCTGGTGTTCAGCGGCGGCGACAGCTTGCCTTTGCCTGGCCAGTTCAAGTCGAAGGCGGCTGCCGGCGACAAGGTCGTGTCCGGCATCCGCCCGGATGATTTCTATCCGACGGGCCATGGCTTGAGCTCGGGCGGCGAAGCCGAAGTCCACCGCGTCGAGCTGCCGGTCAGCATCACCGAGCCGCTCGGCAATGAAACGCTGGTCTTCGCCGAGTTCAACGGCACCGATTGGGTCTCGCGCATGCTCAATCCGAAGCCGCTGAAAGCCGGCGACAGGATCGGCATGAGCTTCGACCTGAGCCGCGCACATCTGTTCTCCGCCGAAACCGGCAAATCGCTGAGGAGCTGACATGGCGAAAATCGAGAAAATCGAGCTGCGCATGGTCGACCTCGTGCCGAAGGTGAAGCGCACCGACGCCATCCAAAGCTTCGTCAGCCAGGAGACGCCGATCGTCACCATCACCGATGCCGACGGCGCATCGGGCACCGGCTACAGCTACACGATCGGCACCGGCGGCTCATCGGTGATGCGGCTTCTGACCGACCATCTCGCGCCGCGCCTGATCGGCCGCGACGCCGACCAGATCGAGGCGATCTGGCACGAGCTCGAATTCGCCACCCACGCCACCACCATCGGCGCCATCACCGCGATCGCGCTCGCCGCCATCGATACCGCCCTTTGGGACCTGCGCGCCAGGAAGCAGAACCTGCCGCTCTGGAAGCTCGCCGGCGGCGCCAAGGACCGCTGCCCGCTCTATACGACAGAGGGCGGCTGGCTGCATATCGAGACGCAGGCACTGGTCGACGATGCACTGGAAGCGAAGGCCAAGGGCTTTACCGGCTCCAAGGTGAAGATCGGCAAGCCGCACGGTTCCGAGGATTTTTCACGGCTGTCAGCGGTGCGCAAGGCGGTCGGTGACGGCTACGAGATCATGACCGACTGCAATCAGGGCTTTTCCGTCGACGAGGCGATCCGCCGCGCCGAGCGGTTGCGCGATCTCGATCTTGCCTGGATCGAGGAGCCGCTGCCGGCCGACGACATCGACGGCCATGTGCGGCTGTCGAACTCGGCCACCACGCCGATCGCGGTCGGCGAGTCGCTCTATTCGATCAGACATTTTCGCGAATACATGCAGAAGGGCGGCTGCAACATCGTCCAGGTCGATGTCGGCCGCATCGGCGGCATCACCCCCTGGCTGAAAGTCGCCCACGCCGCGGAAACTTTCGACATGCCGGTCTGCCCGCATTTCCTGATGGAACTGCATGTCAGCCTGGTCTGCGCCATCCAGAACGGCAAATATGTCGAATATATTCCGCAGCTCGACGAGTTGACGGGCGCCAAGATGCGCATCGAGAATGGCCATGCACTGGCGCCCAGCGAGCCCGGCATCGGCATCGACTGGGACTGGGACGCCGTGAAGGCAAGAAGCATCGCCGAGTTCACCACGGCGATTGCGAAATAGGGAGGCTGATATGCATCGCATGGGAATGGTGCTGGGCTTGAAGCCCGAGAAGGTCGAGGAATATGTCCGCCTTCACGCTGCCGTCTGGCCGGACGTGCTGACCATGATCTCGGCCTGCAACATCAAGAACTATTCGATCTACCTGAAGCGGCCGGAAAACCTGCTTTTCTCCTATTTCGAATATCACGGCTCCGACTACGCCGCCGACATGGCCAAGATGGCCGCCGACCCGAAGACGCAGGAATGGTGGGCCGTGTGCATGCCTTGCCAGGAGCCGCTGGAGACGCGAAAGGAAGGCGAGTGGTGGGCCTCGATGGACGAGGTCTTCCATTATGACTGATTCCTTTGATCCGGCATCGCTGGCGCAGTCCTGGCCGAAGCCTTTAGAACCGCGCCCGATTGTCACGTTCGGCGCCGGCTCGATCGTCGGCGATGCGCATTTCCCCGCCTATCGTAAGGCCGGCTTCCCGATTTCCGGCCTCTACGATCCGGACCAGGCCAAGGCGCAAAAACTCGCCGAGGCATGGGGCGTGACGGCGTTCCGTTCGGTCGAGGAAGCGGCTGCGGTAAAGGACGTGATCTTCGATCTCGCCACCCCGCCGGGCCGGCATGCCGAGGTGCTGAAGGCTTTGCCGGATGGGGCGGTGGCGCTGATCCAGAAGCCGATGGGCAATTATCTCGGCGAAGCGACGGAAATCCTCGAAATCTGCCGCGCCAAGCAGCTCAAAGCGGCGGTCAATTTCCAACTCCGTTTCGCGCCGATGATGCTGGCGCTGAAGGACGCGATCGCCAAGGGCTGGCTGGGCGAGGTGGTGGATTTCGACGCGCTTCTGGCGCTCGACACGCCCTGGCAGCTATGGGAATTCCTGCTCAAGGCGCCGCGCGTCGAGATCGCCATGCATTCGATCCATTATCTCGACCTGATCCGCCAGCTTCTCGGCAATCCGCTGGGCGTGCACGCCAAGACGCTCGGCCACCCCAACCACAAGGTGGCGCAGACGCGCACCAGCGCCATACTGGACTATGGCGACACGGTGCGCTGCGCGCTCTCGATCAACCACGACCACAAATTCGGGCGCCGCTACCAGGCCTGCGAGTTCCGCATCTGCGGCACCGAGGGCGCGGCCTATGTCAAGCTCGGCCTCAACCTCGATTATCCGCGCGGCGAGCCTGATATTCTGGAAATCTATCCGAAAGGCGGGTCAGATTGGGTCGCCGTGCCGCTCGCCGGCGAATGGTTCCCTGATGCCTTTGTCGGCCGAATGGCCAACGTCCAGCGCTTCGCATCCGGCGAAGACGCCGAACTGGTCAGCTCCGTCGAGGATGCCTGGCACACCATGGCGCTGGTCGAGGCCGCCTACAAATCGAGTGCCGCGCCGGCGACGCCGCTGGCCGCAAAGCCGTAAGGCCGGACATGGAACAGACCACCTATTTCGAGGAGTACGAGATCGGCTCGTCGCGCCTCACCAGCGGCCGCACCATTACGGAGACGGACTTCGTCGTCCATGCGGGCCACACCGGCGATTTCTTCCCGCATCACATGGATGCCGAGTTCATGAAGACGACGCCCTTCAGCCAGCGCATCGCGCATGGCACGCTGGTCTTCTCGGTCGGCGTCGGGCTGACGGCGAGCATCGTCAATCCCGTCGCCTTCTCCTACGGCTACGACCGGCTGCGCTTCATCAAGCCGGTCTTCATCGGCGACACGATCCGCACGCGCACCACCATCGCCGCCAAGGAAGACGACCCGAAACGGCCAAACGCGGGGCGCGTCATCGAACGCGTCGAGGTTTTGAACCAGCGCGACGAGGTCGTGCTGGCGGCGGATCACATCTATATCGTCGAGCGACGGCCCGGCTGAACAGGGAGACAAGAACATGGCGGATATCACTGGCAAGGTCGTGGTCGTCACGGCGGCCGCGCAGGGCATCGGACGGGCAAGCGCGCTGGCTTTCGCCAAGGCCGGCGCCATCGTCCACGCCACCGACATCAACGAGACGGCCCTGGCCGACCTCGGCAAAGGGCACGGCATTACGACGCGAAAACTCGATGTGCTGAACGACGACGCCGTGAAGGCGGCTTTCGCCGAGATCGGCCAAGTCGACGTGCTGTTCAACTGCGCCGGCTTCGTCCATGCCGGCTCGATCCTGGAGATGAAGGACGAGGATCTCGACTTTGCCTTCAATCTCAATGTCCGCGCCATGATCCGCACCATCCGCGCCGTGCTGCCCGGCATGCTGGAGTGTGGCGATGGTTCGATCATCAACATGGCCTCCGTCGCCGGCGCGCCGAAGGGCGTGCCGAACCGCTTTGCCTATGGCGTGACCAAGGCGGCCGTGATCGGCCTGACAAAATCGATTGCCGCCGACTATGTCGCCAAGGGCATACGTTGCAATGCCATTTGCCCGGGCACCGTCGAGAGCCCCTCGCTTCAGGGCCGCATGCAGGCACAGGGCGACTATGAGGCGGCGCGCGCGGCCTTCATCTCCCGCCAGCCGATGGGCAGGATCGGCACGCCGGAGGAGATCGCCGACCTCGCCGTCTATCTCGCCGGCGCCACCTATACGACGGGGCAGGCCTATAATATCGACGGCGGCTGGTCGATCTGAGACCGTGGTACCCAGGTTAAGCGACGGCGGCAATCCAGTTACGAGGCGAGCTAGTTTATGAGGCAGCAATGACAAAAATCACAGACCTCAGAACCTTCGATCTCCGCTTCCCGACATCGCAAAGCCTCGACGGCTCGGACGCGATGAACCCGGACCCGGACTATTCGGCCGCCTATGTCATTCTCGACACCGATGTCCCGTCGCTGAAAGGCCATGGCCTCACCTTCACCATCGGCCGCGGCAACGAGATCTGCTGCGCGGCGATCGAAGCGCTGCGCCACCTCGTCGTCGGGCTCGACCTCGACTGGGTGAAAGAGGATCCCGGCCGCTTCTGGCACCACGTGACCGGCGACAGCCAGCTGCGCTGGATCGGGCCGGACAAGGGCGCCATGCATCTTGCCGTCGGCGCGGTGGTCAACGCGGTCTGGGATCTCTGGGCCAAGGAAGCCGGCAAGCCGGTCTGGCGCCTGGCCGCCGAGATGAGCCCGGAAGAGATCGTGCGCATCGTCGATTTCCGCTACCTCACCGACGCCGTCACGCCGGCCGAGGCGCTGGAGATTTTGAAGAGGGCCGAAGTCGGCAAGGCCGAGCGCATCACTAAGCTCGAGCGCGAAGGCTATGCCTGCTACACCACCTCGGCCGGCTGGCTCGGCTATCCCGACGACAAGCTCAGGCGCCTCTGCCAGGAAGCGGTCGACGATGGGTTCAACCACATCAAACTGAAGGTCGGCCGCGACCGCGCCGACGACATCCGCCGTCTCAGGATCGCCCGCGAAGTGATCGGCCCGGACCGTTACCTGATGATCGACGCCAACCAGGTCTGGGAGGTCGACCAGGCGATCGACTGGCTCAAGGACCTCGCCTTCGCCAAGCCCTTCTTCATCGAGGAGCCGACCAGTCCCGACGACGTCGCCGGCCACGCGAAGATCCGCAAGGCTATCGCTCCGATCAAGGTCGCGAGCGGCGAGATGTGCCAGAACCGCATCATGTTCAAGCAGTTCATCGCCGGCGGCGCGATCGACGTCGTGCAGATCGATTCCTGCCGCATGGGCGGGTTGAACGAGGTGCTGGCGGTGCTGCTGATCGCCGCCAAATTCGGCCTGCCGGTCTGGCCGCATGCCGGTGGCGTCGGCCTGTGCGAATATGTCCAGCATCTGTCGATGATTGACTATGTCGCCGTGTCCGGCAGCAAGGATGGCCGGGTCATCGAATATGTCGACCACCTGCACGAGCACTTCCTGGAACCCTGCGTGATCCGCAACGCCGCCTATATGCCGCCCCGTGCGCCCGGCTTCTCGATCGAGATGAAGGCCAAGTCGATCGAAGACTATCTGCATCGCGGCTGACATGGGGTGGCCCGCGTGCCGGACCGCTGCGAATCGGTTATGCCTCTGCCATGCAGGAAACCTCCCTCTACGAGCCGGTAAAGCGGTTCCTCGAGAGCATGGATTTCGCCGTCAAGGGCGAGATCGGCGGCTGCGACGTGGTCGGCCTGCGCGCGGGCGAGCCGGAGGTCGTCGTCATTTGCGAGCTCAAGCTGCAATTCAACCTCGAGCTCGTCCTGCAGGCCGTCGATCGCGCGGCGGCCTGTGACGAAGTGTGGCTCGCCGCCTATATGTCGGCGCGCGGCAAGGGCCGTGAGCACGACCGTCGCTTCCGCGCGCTCTGCCGCCGTCTCGGCTTCGGCCTGCTGGGCGTCGGCAAGAAGGGCGAGGTGGAATTGCTGCTCAGTCCCGCCGCCTTGCCGCCGCGCCGCGACCCGCGCCGGCGCTCGCGCCTGGTCGAGGAGCACCATCGCCGCAAAGGCGACCCATCGATCGGCGGCAGCACGCGCAAGAAGCCGATCATGACCGCCTACCGCCAGGAGGCGCTGGCCTGCGCAGCCGCCATGGCCAACGGCCCGAAACGGCCGCGCGACCTCAAGGCGCTTTCGCCGCGCGCCGCCAGCATCCTGCAGCACAATTACTATGGCTGGTTCGCCCGCGCCGAGCGCGGCATCTATGCACTGACAGAAACCGGCCTTGCCGCCATCGGAGCTTTGCCGGCGGTGTTGTAAGGACGATTTGCCGACTTACCATTCCGCCTTGTAACGGAAGAATCGCCATTCGGGCCTGGTTTCGGTTGTTGACTCATCTTTCCGCATGTGCAGAAATTGGTTGGACCATTGAACCACTTTTAGGCCCAGCCGGCGTGACCGATTTCCTACCCCCCATCCAGACGACGGCGCGCGACGACGCGGTGTTGAAGGCCCTGGCGGGATTCGTGCGGCAGGAGGCTCTGGGTCCCGGCGAGAAGCTGCCGACGGAGCGCATCCTCGCCGAACGCCTCAAGGTCAGCCGCAACACGGTGCGTGAGGCGCTGACGCGCTGGGAAGGCCTCGGCCTTGTCGAGCGGCGGCAGGGTTCGGGCACCTACCTCAAGGCCGCCGTTTCGCCTGATATGCTGCACATGCCGCTGACGCTGTCTGGCGGCAATGATTTCGCCGGCCTGATGCGCACACTGGAGATCCGCCGGGCCCTTGAGGCCGAGGCGGCCGCCCTTTGCGCCATCCGCGGCGGCAAGGCCGAGATCGCCGAGATCGAGCGCAAGCTCGACATCATGGAAGATGCCTTCCGCACCCGCGCCGGCATGTCCTCGGAGGAGGACTGGGAGTTCCACCAGGCGGTCTACCGCGCATCGGGCAATCCGCTGTTCGAGCAGATCATCAGCGCCATGCATGAGCTCTTCCACCGCTTCTGGGAGCATCCGCTCGGCGTGCGCGACTTCGGCCACGCCAGCTTTCCCTATCACCGCACCATCTTCGACCGCATCGCCGCGCATGATCCGGACGGCGCGCGCGCCGAGGCGCTGAAGCTAATCGCCACCGTCGAGGACGATCTGAAGCGCGGTGCCGCCAATCTCAAACTTTCGGACCGCAGATGAACGAGCAGCCCAATACCTTCGACCCGGCCCCGCTGGCCGGCGATTATCTCGGCGAGGCGGCGACGTTGCTGGCGCATGACGATCCGTTTCCAGGCGGCGCCGTGGTGCCGCCGATCTACCAGACCTCGCTTTTCACCTTCGCCAATTACGCCGATATGGCCGACACCTTTGCCGGCAGAAGGAAGCAGCCGATCTATTCGCGCGGCGACAATCCGACGGTGATGGAGTTCGAGGCGCGTGTCGCCGCCTTGGAGGGCGCTGAGGCCGCGCGCGGTTTTTCGAGCGGCATGGCGGCCATCAGCGCCACGGTCCTTGCCTTTGTCGGTGCCGGCGAGCGCATGGTTGCCGTGCGCAACTGCTACGGCGACGCCTACCGCCTGTTCGAGCGGCTGTTCCCGCGCTTGCACATCAAGGTCGATTATGTCGACGGCTCCGATCCTGACGCGGTTGCCGCGGCGCTTCCCGGCGCCAAGCTGCTCTACCTCGAAAGCCCTACCTCGATGATGTTTGAGCTGCAGGACCTGGAGCATCTGACGCGGCTGGCGAAGGAGCAGGGCATCGTCACCACCATCGACAATTCCTGGGCCACCCCCGTCTTCCAGAAGCCGATTTCGCATGGCGTCGACCTGGTGCTGCATTCGGCCTCGAAATATCTGGGCGGCCACAGCGACACCGTCGCCGGCGTGGTGGCCGGGTCAGCCGCCCATATCAAACACATCAACGAACAGACCTATTCGCAGCTTGGCGGCAAGCTGTCGCCCTTCGAAGGCTGGCTGTTGCTGCGCGGCCTGCGCACGCTGCCGCTCAGGCTGCCGCATCACATGAAGAGCGGGCTCATCATTGCCGAGCGGCTGAAGGCGCATGGCAAGGTCGAGCGGGTCAACCACCCCGCCTATTCCAATCACCCCGGCAAGAAGACTTTAGCCGGCTATGCCGGCCTGTTCTCCTTCGAGGTCACCGAGGATGTCGACATCCCGGCCTTCGTCGACGCGCTGAAGTTCTTCCGCATCGGCGTCAGCTGGGGCGGCCATGAAAGCCTGGTCGTGCCGGCAAAAGCCTCGCTCGAGCAGACGCCGGGCATCAATTCGATGGCGCGCTTCGGCGTCAGCCCCCGAACCATCCGCTTCAATGTCGGATTGGAAAATGTCGAGGACCTCTGGGCCGACATCGCCCAAGCCTTCGACAAAAGTAGAGCCTTCGACAAATCAAAAAAATAGTCGTCCAAAAATGGGAGTCCTGAAGATGAAAAGACTGACCTTCATGTTTGCCGCCGTGGCCGGCCTGGCGATTTCCGCCAGCGGCGCGCTGGCCGACACCACCATCAAGCTGGTCGAGGTCATCACCAGCCCGCCGCGCACCGAATTCCTGAAGAAGCAGATTGCCGAATTCGAGACGGCGAACCCGGGCATCAAGGTGGAGGTGGTCTCGCTGCCCTGGGGCCAGGCCTTCGAAAAGTTCCTCACCATGGTGCAGGCCGGCGACACGCCCGATGTGGTCGAAATGCCCGAACGCTGGATGGGCCTCTACGCGAACAACGGCCAGCTCGAGGATCTCGGTCCCTTCATGGCCAAATGGCCCGACGCCAAGACGCTCGGCGACCGCGCCAAGCAGTTCGGCTCGACCGTCAACAACACCCAGTTCATGATCCCCTATGGCTATTATGTGAACGCGCTGTTCTGGAACAAGAAGCTGTTCAAGGAAGCCGGCCTCGACCGTCCGCCGGAAAACCTCGACGAGTTCGTCTCCTTCTCCAAGAAGATCTCCGCCATCCCCGGCAAATACGGCTACTGCCTGCGCGGCGGCCCTGGTGCCTTCAACGGCATGCACATGTTCATGAACATCGCCGACGGCAAGGGCGGCTATTTCACCGACGATGGCGTCTCGACCATCAATGACGAAGGCTCGGTCAAGGGCCTGCAGATGCTGGCCGACATGTACAAGAACGGTCTGGCGCCGAAAGATTCGGTGAGCTGGGGCTTCAACGAGACGGTAACCGGCTTCTATTCCGGCACTTGCGCCATGCTCAACCAGGATCCGGACGCGCTGCTCGGCATCGCCGACAAGATGAGCGCCGACGACTTTGCGGTCGCGCCGCTTCCCGTGGGTCCGAGCGGCAAATCCTACCCGACGCTCGGCTATGCCGGCTGGGCGATGTTCGCCAATTCCCAGCACAAGGACGAAGCCTGGAAGCTGATGGCGACGCTGCTGTCGCCCAAGGATAATCTGGAATGGGCCAAGGAAGTCGGCGTCGTGCCGATCCACAATGGCGCTGACCAGGACGCGCATTTCAAGACCGAGCAGTTCAAGGGCTGGTTCACCGAGCTCAGCGACAGCTCCAAATATGAAATGGTGACGCCGCCGACGCATCTGGAGAACCTCGGCAACTTCGTCGACCAGGTGGCGATCAAGAATTTTCAGGAAGTGCTGCTCGGCCAGAAGCCGGCCAAGGATGTCGCCGACGAATGGGCCAAGTTCCTGACCAAGGAACAGCAGGACTGGATGGCGAAAAACAAGAAGTAAGCTTCTTTCCTTCTCCCCGTTTACGGGGAGAAGGTGTCACGAAGTGACGGATGAGGGGCGGCGCCACACCTTCATAAGTTCGCGCTGCCCCTCATCTGCCTGCCGGCATCTTCTCCCCGTTGAACGGGGAGAAGGACGCTGTCGCCGTCCCCGGCACCCACTCACCACCGTAGAGCCAAAACGTATGACCTACGCCGTCTCCGAAATCCGATCCGCCGCCCGGCCGCGAAAGCAACGGCTGAGCAAGGCCGCGATCGAGCCGTGGCTCTATCTATCGCCGGCCATCGTCCTGCTGATCCTGGTGCTACTGGTGCCGCTGATCATCGGCATCAGCTATTCCTTCCGCAAATTCTCGGCCTTCAAGTCGCAATATGTCGGCCTTGCCCAATACCAGGCGATGCTCTCCGACCAGGTGCTCGGCCAGGCGCTGATCAACACGTTGTGGTGGACGGTTGCCAGCCTGTTCTTCCAGTTCTTCCTTGGCCTGGGTCTCGCGCTGCTGCTCGACAAGCCCTTCTACGGCCGCAAGGTCGTCCAGGCGGTGGTGTTCCTGCCCTGGGCAGTGCCGTCCTTTCTCTCAGGCCTCACCTGGGCCTGGCTGTTCAACCCGATCATCGGACCACTGCCGCATTGGTTGTTCGCGCTTGGCCTGAAGGCGGAGCCGACGAACGTGTTGTCCGATCCCGCCACAGCCATGTGGGGGCCGATCGTCGCCAACATCTGGTTCGGCATCCCGTTTTTCGCCATCACGCTGCTGGCGGCGCTAAAGTCGATCCCCTCCGAGTTGCATGAAGCGGCGGCCATCGACGGCGCTTCGCCCTGGCAGCGCTTCACCAAGGTGACGCTGCCCTTCCTGGCGCCGACCATCGTCATCACCGTCATGCTGCGCACCATCTGGATCGCCACCTTCGCCGACCTGATCTTCGTCATGACCGAGGGCGGGCCGGCGGGCTCGACCAGCACGGTGCCGGTCTACATCTATGTCAGCGCCTTCAAGTCGCTGGACAAAGGCTACGCCTCGGCGGTTGCGGTGCTGCTTCTGGTGCTGCTGATCGCCTACGCCATCGGCCTGATCGCCATCCGCCGTACCCTGGTGAGGCACGTCTGATGATCGCCGGTCGCTCCACCTCCTCGCGCATCTTCGGCGGCATCGGTCTCTACGGCGCTATCGCGGCTTACGTGATCTTCGCGCTGTTTCCGATCTTCTGGACGCTGAAGATCTCGGTGACGCCCGAACGCCTGCTCTATTCCGAAGGCATCACCTTCTGGCCGTCGCAGACGACTTTTCAGAACTTCGCCACCGTGCTCGAGGCCTCAGACTTTCCGCGCTATTTCCTCAACAGCGTCATCGTCTCGGTGTCGACGGCCGCCTTTGTCACCGTCATCGCCACGCTTGCCGGCTATGCCATGTCGCGCTTCACTTTCCGCGGCAAGGCGACTTTGGCGATCCTGTTGCTGCTCACCCAGACCTTCCCGCTGGTCATGGTCATTCCGCCGATCTACCGCATCATGGGCGATCTCGGCCTCACCAACAGCCTGATCGGCCTGATCATCATCTACACCGCCTTCAACACCGCCTTCGCAACCTTCCTGATGCAGTCCTTCTTCGACGGCATCCCGAAAGACCTGGAGGAAGCGGCGATGATTGACGGCTGCACCCGCGCGCAGGCGATGCGCCGGGTGATCGTGCCGCTGACCTTGCCCGGCATGGGCGCGACGCTGGGCTTCGTCTTCACCGCCGCCTGGAGCGAGTTGCTGTTCGCGCTGATGTTGATCTCCAGCGACGAGCAGAAGACCTTTGCCGTCGGCCTGCTCACCTTCATCGGCAAGTTCGCCGTCGACTGGGGGCAGATGATGGCGGCCTCCATCCTGGCGCTGATCCCGGTCTGCGTCTTCTTCGCTTTCCTGCAACGCTATCTCGTCACCGGCCTCACCGCCGGCGCGGTCAAAGGATAAAAGATGGCTTCCGTCACGCTGCAAAACGTCGAGAAGGATTACGGCGCGCTGCGCATCCTGCACGGCGTTGATCTCGAGATCGCCGATGGCGAGTTCGTCGTGCTGGTCGGCCCGTCCGGCTGCGGCAAGTCCACGCTGCTGCGCATGATCGCCGGCCTGGAGGAAGTCACCGGCGGCGAGATCCATATCGGCGAGCGGCTGGTCAACGATGTCGCGCCGAAGGACCGGGACATCGCCATGGTGTTCCAGTCCTATGCGCTCTACCCGCATATGGATGTCTCCTCCAACATGGGCTTCAGCCTGCTTTTGAAGAAGGCCGAGAAAACGACGATCGACGGCAGGGTAGGTGCTGCCGCCAGGCGGCTCGGCCTCGACGCCTATCTCGGCCGACTGCCGCGCCAGCTTTCCGGTGGCCAGCGCCAGCGCGTCGCCATGGGCCGCGCCATCGTGCGCGACCCCAAGGTGTTCCTGTTCGACGAGCCGCTCTCCAACCTCGACGCCAAATTGCGCGTCCATATGCGCGCCGAGATCAAGGCGCTGCATCAGCAGCTCAAGACCACTTCGGTCTATGTCACCCACGACCAGGTCGAGGCGATGACCATGGCCGACCGCATCGTCGTCATGCATGACGGCTATGTGCAGCAGGTCGGCCGCCCGCTGGAGCTTTACGACCGTCCGGTCAACACCTTCGTCGCCGGCTTCATCGGCTCGCCGGGCATGAATTTCTTGCCGGCTAAGGTCGCCAAGGGTGGCAAGGCGGATGCCGTGCTCGCCGATAGCCAGAAGCTGCGGCTGCCGGATGGCCTGCCGCTGAGCGATGGCGACGACCTCACCATCGGACTGCGGCCAGAGCACATCAAGCTCGTGGATGACGGCGCGCTGAAGGCCGAGGTCGAGGTGGTCGAGCCGCTCGGCCTGTCGACGCAGTTCTATGTCAGGCTGTCCAACCAGCAGGTCTGCGTCTTCGTCATGGGCCGCAGCGATGTGAGGCCGGGCGACACGATCCGCCTCGCCGCCGATCCGGCTGCGCTGCATCTGTTCGATCCGAAGAGCGGAAATCGGATCGGCTAGACTGTCGTCGATGCGGGGCGAAAGGCCCTGGGCTAAAATCGCACCTGTTGATTCGTCTCGACAGGAAAAGGCATGAGCAAGGCCCTCGGCACATTCGCACTGATCACGGTTCTGAGCGCCTTGCTGATGGCGCTGTCATTGGCCGTGGCGAGGCACGGCTACCCCTATGGCGCGTTCGGCGTGAAGCGTCTCGACGGTATTGCCGACGCCGGCTCCTTCCTTGCGATCGCCGCCGTCTATTTTTTCGGCGCGATGCTGATGATGATCCTGCCGATCCGCGCCGCCGGCATCGTGCTGACGCATGCCGCCGATGCGGTCTTCTGGGCGACGATCATGCTGTTCGCGACCATCGTCGGCTCGCTGGCCGCCAGATGGGCCTTCGGCCAGCATGAGGTGCTTTGGGGGCTCTTCAACTGGCGCTTCCTGTTCGTGGCAGCAATCGTAGCGGCGCATCTCACCATGAACGAGCTTCGCCGCAACGTCCTGCTCAGAAGCCTGTTCTTCGTCATCTTCGGCGCGGTCACGCTCGCCTGCCTGTTCTGGTCGTTCTCGACCTGAGTCCTAGCTTTGTCGCATAGGCGGGTAGACCTCCTGCCAGGCAATGGCTATATCTTTTGTCTGACAATTGACCCGGCCGATGGCTGTTGGGACCAAAACTCAAGGAAAACAACATGACCGTGCTGCGCAAGAACCTGATCGACGGCGAGTGGCTTGGCGAGGCCGGCTCGCGCAACATCAATCCCTCGAACACCAACGATGTCGTCGGCGAATACGCTTCGGCCGGCCCGGAGGAGGCAAAACAGGCCATCGCCGCCGCTAAGGCGGCCTTCCCTGCCTGGTCGCGTTCCGGGCCTCTTGCCCGTCACGCCGTGCTGAAGAAGACTTCCGACGAGATCATGGCGCGCAAAGACGAGATCGGCCGATCGCTCGCCCGCGAGGAAGGCAAGACGCTGGCGGAGGGCGTCGGCGAGACGATCCGCGCCGCCCAGATATTCGATTTCTTCGCCGGTGAGACGCTGCGCCTGTCGGGCGAGATGGTGCCGAGCGTCAGGCCGGGCGTCGGCGTCGAGATGACGCGCGAGGGCGTCGGCGTCGTCGGCATCATCACGCCGTGGAATTTCCCGATCGCCATTCCCGCCTGGAAGATCGCTCCGGCGTTGGCCTACGGCAACACGATCGTGTTCAAGCCGGCGGAACTCGTTCCCGAAAGCGCCTGGACCGTCGTCGATATCCTGCATCGCGCCGGCCTGCCCAAGGGCGTGCTCAATCTCGTCATGGGCAAAGGCTCGGTGGTCGGCCAGGCGATGCTCGATAGCCCCGACGTCAATGCCATCTCCTTCACCGGCTCTGTCGGCACAGGCAAGCGTGTCGCCGCGGCGAGCGTCGAGCATATGCGCAAGTTCCAGCTCGAAATGGGCGGCAAGAACCCCCTTGTCGTGCTCGATGACGCCGACCTCGCGGTGGCCGTCGATTGCGCGATCAACGGCGCCTATTTCTCGACCGGCCAGCGCTGCACCGCGTCCTCACGCCTGATCGTCACCGAGGGCATCCACGACCGTTTCGTCGATGCGGTGAAGGAGCGGTTGGACAAGCTCGTCATCGGCGACGCGCTCGATGCCAAGACCCAAATCGGCCCGGTCGTCGATCAGACCCAGCTCAAGCAGGACGAGGACTATATCGCCATCGGCCGCCAGGAAGGCGCCGAGCTCGCCTTCGGCGGCGAGCGGTTGGAGCGCGAGACGCCCGGCTTCTATTTGAGGCCGGCACTGTTCCTCGGCTCTACCAACGAAATGCGCATCTCGCGCGAGGAGATTTTCGGCCCGGTCGCCAACGTCATCCGCGTCAAGGACTATGACGAGGCGCTCAGCGTCGCCAACGACACGCCGTTCGGCCTCACCTCCGGCATCTGCACGACCAGCCTGAAGCACGCGACGCATTTCAAGCGCAATTCCGAGGCCGGCATGGTGATGGTCAATTTGCCGACGGCCGGCGTCGACTTCCACGTGCCGTTCGGCGGTCGCAAGGCCTCCAGCTACGGTCCGCGCGAGCAGGGCCGTTACGCGATGGAGTTCTACACCACGGTGAAAACCGCCTATACATTCGCCGGCTGATCCAATCCGGGAGCAGATCGATGAGCGTGGCCGACATGATATGGCTCAACCCGCCGCCGCACCACACGGTCGGCGAGGGGACGCTCACCGTCCGAACAGGCAAGGACACCGACTTCTGGCGCGAGACCTTCTACGGCTTCTGGCGCGACGACGGCCATTTCCTCTACCGTCCCGTCGAGCGTGACTTCAGCGCCGAGGTCACCGTCAAGGGCGACTACAAAGTGCTCTACGATCAGGCGGGGTTGATGCTGCGCCTGAGCGAAACGCACTGGATCAAGGCCGGCATCGAATACACCGACGGGCTGGCTTACTTCTCCGTCGTCGTCACCCACGACACCTCCGACTGGTCGCTGGTCGCCATCGCCGCCGGCAAGGATGGCGTCAGGATCCGCATGACCCGTCACGCCGAGGCGATCCGCATCCAATATCTGGACGCCTCGGATGGCCACTGGAAACCGGTGCGGCTGGCCTACTTCCCGATCTCGAAATCGGTCGATGTCGGCATGATGTGCTGCTCGCCGCAACGCGAAGGTTTCGAGGCGACCTTTTCCGATTTTGTGGTTGGTCCGCCGATTTCCAAGGAGTTGCACGATTAGAGCAATTCCAGGAAAAGTGTGAGCGGTCAGGTGGCGCCATCGGCGTAACCCTCCGCCCGGAATTTACGCCGCCGCCCACTTCCAGGAGTTGCCCCAATCAGACCGGGGCCGGCATACGGCCATTGGCAGGACTCTCGTCCTCGGCTGGAAGGGCCACTCTGCGGCGCCGGAAAGCCGGCAACGGAGTCAGCGTGAACAGGCCGTAATAGACGATGAAGGACGCCATGAAATAGGGGCCGAGCATCTCGACCTCGAAGAAGGAGCGGATCAGCATCAGCCCGGTCGCGCCGGCAAGCACCACCGAATCGGCGCTCCATTCCCCGAACACCACTTTCGACACATGACCGTAGAAAGAGCGCAGGATGACCAGCGCCAGCAAGGTGACGCCGACGAAGCCGATCTCGACCAGCGTCTCGACATAGGTGTTGTGGAAATGGAAGCCGGAGCGCGTAGAGATATAGAATTCCGCCCACAACCGCTCCGGATCGGCAAAACCCTGCACCCAATAGGCGGCATAGCCGTAACCGAGCAGCGGATGCTCCTGCGCCGCTGCCCAGCCCTGCTCCCAGAGATAGGTGCGGCCGGTGAGTGTCGAATCCTTGCCGAAGATGCCGAGCACGAAATCCAGCAGGCCAAGGTTGAGCGCTGCCGCGACGCCCGTCACCAGCGCCCCGGCGCCGATGATGAACAGCACGCGGCGATAGCGCAGCGACAACACCTTGGTCATGCTGAGCAGCATCACGATGCCGACCACCGCCGGCAGCGAAGCCACCGACGTCGCCGAATGGGCGATGGCCAGCATATAGACCGACAAAAGCATGACCGGCGCGGTCCAGACGAAGCCCAGCCAATTGCGCCGGTAGAAGACAAGGAATGCCAGGCAGAAGAAGATGCCGAGCGACGAGAAGAAGCCGATCTGGTTCTTGGAACCGAAGGCGCCGACGAAATTGACCGTGCCGTCGATCGTGTCGAGCGCGTAACCGCCGACTCCGAGTGAATACAGCAGAACGATGAAAGTGCCGATGAGCGAGCCCACCACCAGCGTGCGCACGCTGATTGTGCGCGCCGCGACATAGGCGCAGACGATATGCGAGGAATATTGCACCGCTGCGCGCGCGCTGATGCCCGCCGCCTGGGACCAGAACACCGAGAAGCAGACATAGGCCGCAAGCAGAATGGGCAGCCAGGCGCTGGATAGCCTCCAGGTGAAGCGCCGGTAATCGACGAACAGCAGCGGCAGCCAGACCGCGTAATAGGCGAGGATCAGGATCTGGCCGAAATTGGGCGAGTAGGCGAAAGCGACCATGGAAACCGCGACGGCGAAGGTGCCGTAGGTCTCGTTGCGATCGGGATCGATCAGAATGGATTTCGGAATCTTCATGCCGGATTTTGTCCGTTGAGCCCTTTCCTACGCCACGGCCCGGGCGCGCTGCATCTGCCGCTGCAGGAAACGCCGCACCGGCTCGTCATAGGCGCGCGTGGCGATATCGGCGATGACGACGACCGAGGCCGCCATCACGATGCCGAACCAGGGATGATGCGCGAACGGATCGATCGAGAAGGCTTTGCCGGCCCCGGCGATGATCATCAGCATCGGCGTGTGGATGATGTAGATCGGATAGGAAATCCGCCCGAGCCAGCCATAGAAGCCTGACAGAAGCGGCGCGGTCGGGGCCACCGCGCCGGTCATCACCATGATCGGGAAGGCGATGACGATTGCCGCGAGGTCGTAGACAACGCGCGCGCCGCCCGCCGGAGCGATGGCGAAGACGGCGAGCGTGAGCAGGATCGCGCCTTCGACCCACAAGCCGTGCCGCAGGAAGCCGAGGCCGCCCTGCCAGCGCGTCATCGACCGGCAGAGCAGCACGCCCAGGAAGAAGGAGAATGTCACCCGCGGCAGGCCGCTGAGGATGGTGTTGCCGGTCATGCCGAAATCCAGCGTGCCGGCGAGGATCGAAGCGACGACGAGCAGCACGAGGCTGACGGCGACGATTCCCGTCAGCACGCGCCGCGACAAGAGCACGAAGACCGCGACATAGGCGATGTTGACGATGAGCTCGAAGAACAGCGACCACGACGCCGGATTGAGCGGGAAGATCGTGTGATAGGCGTCGCTGACCAGCGGGATGAAGAACATGCCGGTCGTCAGTTGCATGCCGATTTCGGACAACGGCATGTATTCGGCGGGCATCAGCCTGTTCTTGACCAGCAGGTAAAAGAAGCCGAGCAGCGTGCCGGCCAGATAGAGCGGATAGAGCCGGATCAGGCGGACGGCCACGAACGCGCCGAAGCCCATGCCGTTCTCGATCTTGCGGTCATAGGCATGCGCGATGACGAAGCCGCTGAGCAGGAAGAACAGATCGACCGCCAGATAGCTCGACGGCAGCACCTTGCCGTCGGCCAGGAATGGCGAGAAGTGGTAGAGCATGACGCTGATCGCCGCCACGCCGCGGATGGCGTCGAGATTGAGATACACATGACGCGGGGCTGCGGGCTGCATGTTATGCCTTCAAGCGGTCCAAACAGATCGCTCGCCCGCGCTGCGCGCGAACGAGCCTGGCCCGCATCCGTTCCCGGCTTCGCCTGGACGATCCCGGGCCGGCGGCGCTACTGGCTGGCCGTCGGCGCCAGCTTGACCTTGATCACATCGCCCGGCAGGACAGGCGTGTCTTCCTTGGCCTCGACCTCGCTCGTCTTGCCATCGGCAATCCGCACCAGCGAATAGAGCAGGGCCGGCTCCTGGTCGCCGGTGACGCTGGCCGCCGTCGCGGGGTCCGATGCCTGCGCGATCAGGCCCTTCTGCATGCCGGCCTTCAATGTCGCCTCGTTCAGGTCGGCCTCGGTCTGCTGACGGCTGGTGGTAAGGGCGGAGTTGAGCGAGTTCTTGGCGTCGATGGCATCCTGCTCAGCCTTGCTGATCGACTGCTTGGCGGTGAGGATGGCCGTCTCATAGTCGAGGATCTTGCCCTGCAGGTCGGTGACCGACTGTTGCGAGGAAAGCAGGCGCGCATTCGCGACCAGGCCTTTCTGCGCCAGCGGACCGATGCTGTCGGCCTGCTTCTCGGCCAGGTCGACCTGCTTCTGCTGGTTGGTAATCTTCTTCTGCAGCGATTCGATTTCCGCTTGCAGAACGCCTTTCAGGTCGTCGAGAGCATCGAGCTTCAGCTTCAGCGATTTCTGGTCGGAGACCAGGATCGCCATTTCGTCGGCGACGATGGTCGCCAGTCTCGGATCGCCCTCGATCTCCTTCGGCACCTCGAAACTCGTCTTACCGGCAAGGTCGGCATCGATCCTGGCCCGCTTGACCAGCAGGCGGATACGTTGGTCATCATAGATGTCGAAGCTGCCCTTGGCGGTGACCAGATCTTTTCCGAGTTGCGGACCATAGTCGGCGTTGCGCCTTATGCCGCCGGCAATGCTGATTGCCTTGAGCACGGTCAGATCGGGCACGAAGGGAAACTGGCCGGGATTCTGGACCTCGCCCGAAATGTAGAACGGCCGGAACTGCGCCATCTCGACGGACGCTTCCGGCTTGTCGGGTAGCGCCAGCTTACGCTGCAGCGCGAGCCCGATCGCCGAAGCGATCTCCGCCGTCGTCTTGCCGGCGGCCTGCAGGTTGCCGACGAACGGCACCGACAGCGTCCCGCCCGGGCCGATCGAATACTCGCCATTGATGGCCGACCAGTCGCGGAACGTGCCGTCGACCGTCTGCCATTCGGCGACGCGGATGTTGAGCTTGTCCAAGGGGCCAAGCTGATAATCGCCGGCGGCGGCGAACTGCGGCATGGCCAGCGACGCCGCAAGCAAGACGCCCGCGAAGCGGGCTGGCGTCCGGGATATGAGACTGCAGGCGAAAGACAGTCTGAGGAGGTATTTTGTCAAATGAACGTTTCCGATCCGCTTTGGCCCATCCGCCCGATGAGATCACTGCCGGATGCCTGCCCCCGAGTTCGGCGGAGCAGGCCCCGTCGGTCAATAGCTGCCGCGCGACATCCACACGGCAGGAACCGTCTTGAAGATGATGCGAATATCCTGAAACAACGACCAGTTCTCGACATAATGGCGATCGAAGGCGACGCGCGTGTCGTAGGACACGTCGTTGCGGCCGCTCACCTGCCACAGTCCGGTGAGACCCGGGCGCGACTTCAGGTAGTAGACCGCGGCGCTGCCATAGATCTCCAATTCGTCGCGCACGACCGGGCGCGGGCCGACAAGGCTCATGTCGCCCTGCAGGATGTTGAGGATCTGCGGCAGCTCGTCCAGGCTGAGCTTGCGAAGCACCTGGCCGACGCGGGTGACGCGCGGATCGTTCTTCAGCTTGCGCGTCGCGATCCATTCGGCATTGGCTTCCGGATTGGCCGCCAGATACGCGGCGAGCACGCGCTCGCCGTCCGGAACCATGGTGCGGAATTTGAGGCAGGAGAAGATCCTGCCGCCGCGGCCGATCCGCTTATGGCCATAAAAGATCGGACCGTTGTCCGAAAGCTTGACCAGCAGGGCGATCATCAGGAAAAGCGGGCTGAGCAGGGCCAGCCCTGCCAAGGCACCGACGATATCGAAGCTGCGTTTGATCAGACCGCCGATGGGGGGTGGAAAATCAACGCCGACCTGCGCAAAACCCGCATTAGCCGACTTGGCGACGTCCCTCATGCAGAAGCTCCATACGTTGAACGGATGGTTTACGGCAAGATACCAAAAAAATGCTGCAGCGCAACACACAATTTCCCATCTTCTTGAAATGTTCACGTCATGAATTGACTAAATAATAAACCTGTCATGCCCAAATTTTCACCTTTGTGGCACGTTTATGACAAGGTGAGAGCAAACCAGGAAAATGTAGCCCGCCTTTCGGGCCATTTTTGGGCAGTGCATTCTTTGCTGCAGAAGAAATGCGGTTGCAGGACGCTGGAAGCACTCGTCAGGGTAAGTTATTCGGGTAAAATACTAATCAAAGTGGCAAGTTTTACTGAACCGACAGGCGGCTCATTGATTAGCTGCCGGAGCCAGAGTGTGCGACGCAGCATGGCAGAGTCGATCTCGTAAAATCATTGGAAACCATACCTGCACGGCCTTGCTCCGACCGACCCGCCTTAATAGAGTCGCAAATTGTTCCTGTCATAGTCTGCATGGGTAAGGAAGGCCGGAAGCAACCGGCCGGATTGGGCAGCCATAAAGAGCTCTTTGGCGCAACGGGGAGTTACGCGGGTGGGTAAGTCGCAGCTTCTGCATGCTCGTATCGGTTGAGGAACCGGCGAACATGTCTCTGCCAAAATTCATCATAGGAATGATGTTCGCACTGGCGATCGTCATCGGCTGGTCCTATTTCGATGGCGCCTCGGCGGGCACCATCCTCCTTCGCGCGGTAGTCTGCGCCGTGATCATCCAGGCCGGCTATTTCCTCCTGGTCTTCGCCATGATCGGCAGAACCACGCCGACATCGGCCGACAAGGCCCGGGAGGCCGACCGCGGCATGGTCCTGAACAACGTCGCCGACGGCGAAAAGCTAAGCGCTAGGCGCGGCCTCCACTGAACGTTCGACCGGCGCCGGCACCAGTTCCGTCTCGACCGATGGCGCGCCGTCGCGCTCGGCCTGCTCGCCGGACAGCATCCTGGCAAGGCGACTGCCGGCTTTCGCCTTCAGCCGCCGATATTGTCCGACTTCGACGATGCGTCCGTTCTCTATAGCCACGACCCAGTCGGCAAAGGCGATCATCGACGGCCGGTGCGCGATGGTCAGGATCGTCATCCTTCCGCGCAACGCCTCGATCGATTGGGCGATCAGCGACTGATTCTGCCAGTCGAGCGCGCTCGTCGCCTCGTCGAGAATGAGCAGCAACGGTTTGCGCAGCAGCGCCCGCGCCAGGGCGATGCGCTGCCGCTCGCCGCCGGAGAGCCTGACACCGCGGTCGCCCACCATCGTCTCGAGCCGTAATGCCAGCCGCTCCACGAAATCGGCCGCATGGGCATTTCGCAGGGCCGCCCATAATTCTTCGTCGCTGGCCTCCGGCGCGGCAAGGCGCAGGTTGGCGGCGATCGTGTCGTGCAGCAGGAACACATCCTGAGGCACATAGGCCACCCGATCGCGCCAGGCCCTGCGGTTCCGGGCGGTGATTTCCACGCCGTCGGCGAGGATCTGGCCGCTGGTTGGTTCGAGCAGCCCAAGCAGCATGTCGGCGATCGTGCTCTTGCCCGAGCCGGAAGGGCCGATCAGCGCCGTCACCTTGCCCGCCGGCAGGCCGAAGGTGATATCGCTGACCACCGGTTTCCCATCGCCTTCGCCATAGGCGAAGGACACATCGCGGATGTTGAGGCCGGTCTCGAGCGAGAGTTTCGCTCCTTGTTCGGCCGCGTTCTCTTCCGTCTCCCGCTCGGCATCGAAGCGGGCCTGGAGATTTTGCATCGAAGCATAGGCCGGCAGGTTGATCAGCACCTGCTGCGTCTGGAGCTGCATATCCATGAAGCGCGGCGCGACGCGCATGAAGACCAGGAGCAGCACGACGATCTCGGCCAGCAACAGGTGGAAGCCGACCAACGCGATATAGATGAACAGGCTGAGCCCGATCACGCTCGTAACCTGGAACAGCGCGGTGCCGAGCGAGCTGTTGCGCACGAAAGCGATGTTGTCGGCCTTCATCCTGTCCAACGTCGCGCCGAGCTCGGCAAAGTAGCTTGCCTCGACGTTCAGGCTCTTGGCCACCTTGATGCCGCCGAGAAACTCGGAGACTGTGCGGTACTGGTCCTGGCGGTTGCCGGTCAGCGTGCGACCATAGGCGCTGGCGCGCGCCCTGAACGGTTGCAGGGCGACCAGCAGCACCAGCCCGACAAGGACGGCGAAGCACGTCATCACCGGCGAGATCAACAGCGAGACAACGAGATAGCCGGTGAGAAGCAGCGTCGCCTGGGTCAGCATCAGCAGCGAGAAGGCCGCCACCTGCACGCGGTCGACGTCGCCGTTGAGCGCATGGTCGAGATCGGAGCTGCGGATCCGGGTGAAAACGCCCCAGCGCGCCCTGCCGACGCTCTCGAACAGGTTCATTCGCACGCGGTTGACAAAGTCATAGAGCAGCCGCGCCATGTAGACCGACTTGAAGCGGTTGAAAATTGCTTGCAGCGCCACCAACGCGACAAGCAGTGAAAGCACGGTCGCGAGCGACAGCGTTCCGCCGGGCACCAGCCGATGCAAGGCCTCCGGAACCCGCACCGCATAGTCCTGGTCGGGTTTGCCGATCAGGCGCAGCAGCGGAACGAGCAGCAGGATGGAGATGCCTTCGGTGAGACTCCCCAGGATCAGGAAGGCAAGCGCCGTCGCCGTGCGCCGCCCGCCGACATGCGCCATCATGGCGCCGAAGCCGGCAACATCCCGGAAAAACGACAGGCGGAGTTTTGCGGACCAGCCCATGCCCTGGCTCATCGTGTCCCGGACGCCAGGTCGGTTTCGATCGCGGCGACCGCTTCGTCGATCCTGGCCAGTCCGGCCGGCACTTCGAGGCGGCTGACGCCGACCCGGCCGGCGACATGTGCGCATTGGCGCAGATGCGCGGCGGCAAAATCGCCGGGCAGCGCCTGCCGCCCGAACCGCGTGATGTAGGAGAATTTGATGATCGCCGGCAGCGCGGCGGCCCCGGTCAGCGGTGAGATCGCCGCCCGCGCGCCGCGCTCGAGCACATAGATGCGCGATACCGGCACTGCTTCTGCGGCAAATCCGTCATGCAAGCGGTGCTGCGCCTTGTCGATTTGCGGATGCACCTGCGGACGCACCTCCGCCTGCTCGAGGCGAATGGCGCCGGCCGCGTCCGCGGCGAGCTTGAGCTGCGGAAATCCGGGCAGGATCATCGGCCGCTCCGGATCGGACAAATCCAGCGCCACGACGTCGTCGGTGAGCAGCCGATGGCCGGCGCGGATCATCGCGCCCGCCGTCGTCGATTTGCCGGCGCCCTTGTCGCCCATGAAGATCACGCTCCTGCCGCCGACGGCAATGGCGCTGGCATGCAGCACGAGCAGCCCGCGCTGATGCAGGGCGAGCGCCATCACCGGCCCGAGCAGCGGAAAGGCAAGCAGCGGGTCGTCGACCCTAGGCGCCGGATCGACCTCGATCCGCCTGCCGCTGATCATGAAGGTGCCGACTGCCTGCCAGGAAAGATATTGGCGCGTCGCCTCAAATAGGAACGCCGTGGCGCGGTGCGATGCGGTCTCGGGAAAATCGACCGGTCCGACAGCGATCTCCAGGTCCGGCGTCGCCGGTGCTGCCGGCTCCAGTTCCGGCAAGGCCACCTCCGAGCTGACGACCAGCCCGTACGCCTTGTAGAAATGGCGGACGCGTCCGCCCGGCGCCGTGGTCGCGTTGGCGGGCTCGGGTTGCGCGAGGGAAGCAATCGGGAGATTCATGCCGGGCTTCCTTGGATTTGCCGCAGCCACAGCGACAGCGAAACCGAGCGCCAGACATGCTGGACGTCGGGCAGCGTCGCCTGCTCGGGCTGGCTGAGCAGGCGCTCATAGACCGCGTTCACTTCGGGCAGGTTGACATAGGGCGCGATCCGCTCGCTGTCCGATATCAGCAGCCTGTCCAGAAGCTCGCGATGGTTGCCGAGCATGCCCTTGACCAGGTTGGCGGTGAAGTCGATCTTGTCGCGCCGCCATTGCACCGCCGGCGGCAGGACGCCTTGCATGGCCCGGCGCAGCACATGGCGGCCAAAGCCGTCCTTGAGCTTGTCCTCGCCGGGCAGCGCCAGGCAGAATTCGACCAGCGGCTTGTCCCAGAACGGATAGCGCGGCTCGACGCCGAAATTGGCGGCGGCTTTGTCCAGCACTTCGAAGGCGTGCGGCACCAGTCCGGAGGACAGCAGCCAGCGATGCGTCAGCGCTTCGCTGGCGGTGACGGAGGCGGGCATGTAGCCGCTACGATGGAAACGCTCGGCAAGGTCGGTGCGCCGGGCAAGCTCCGGGTTGACCAGGCCCGTCCAGCCGCGTGCGGCTTGCGCCGGTCTGCGCCGCACCTTGCCGACGACGCGTCTGGCCATCGACCTCATCCGCGCGATCCGCCAGGCCGGCCCGTAGATGGTCAGGAACTTGAAATAGAGGGAAAACATGCCCTCGCCATAGGTGTTGGCGGCGCTGTGCAATTCGCGCCACAGCTCCAGCCATCGGCCGGCATTGGCGAGTTCGTGAAGGTATCCATGGCCCTGCGAGACGACCTCGTCGCCGCCATGCCCGTCGAGAAGCACTTTGACGCCCTTGGCGCCTGCCGTTCGGTAAAGGTCGCGGGTCAGCGACAGGCCGGGCGCCAGGAACGTGCCTTCCTGCTCCTCCAGGATGCGCTCGAATTCGGCGAAGGGCGCGTAATTGCTCACCGCAATCAACGTGGCGTCGAGCGGATTGTTGTCGAGCACCGCATCGATGAACGGCTTCTCGTCCATGGACGAGCCCTTGTCGAAGACTAGCGAGAAGGTCTTGAGCTTCGGGTTGCGCTTAGCCGCCGCGCGAAGACCGGCAACGCAAGCGATCGAGGAGGAATCGAGCCCGCCGCTCAGCATGGCGCCGACGGCCGGCGTGCCGCGCATGCGGTTCTCCACCGATTGCGCGAAGAGATGCCGGAATTCCTCGGCCGCGTCCGGGCGTGGCGGCCGCTGCGACGGCTGGATCTGCCAGTAGCGCCGCAGCACCACCTGGCGGTCCGCGACCGTCATGCTGTGCCGCGCCGGCAGGCGGAAGATCTCGGCATAGGGCGTGGCCTGCGGATCGTCCGGCAAGCCGGCAAGGAAGCCGGAAATCTGGTGTTCGCTGAGCCGCCTGCCGACGCCGTCCAGCGCCAGGATCGGCCCGATCTCCGAGGCGAAGGCGAAGCGCCTGCCGGTCGAATGATAGTAGAAGGGTTTGACGCCGAAATGATCGCGCGCGCAAAACAGCGTCTGGCGCTCGCCGTCCCATATCGCGAAGACGAAATCGCCCTGCAGATAGGTCGGACAGGCCTCGCCCCATTTGAGGTAGGCGCGCATGATGAGCATCGCGTCGGCCATCGACCGCTCGCGCAGGCCGAGCCGCGCCAGAAGCTCGTCGCGGTTGTCCAGCCGGCAGTCGGCGGTGATGGCGAGCTTACCGCCGGCCATCGTCAGCGGGCCGGGCCCGTCCTCACCGGTCGTGTCGAGCCAGGCGTGGCCGAGCGCCACGCTGCCCTCGGTCCACCAGGAACTGCCGTCGCTGGCGCGGTGGCGCATGTGCGAAAGCATCTCTTGGATATCGCCGGCCCCGGCCGGCCGGCCACTGTCGCTGAACACGATTCCGGCGACGCCGCTCATCGCTCACGACCCATGGTCGACCAGATGGGCAAATCCATTGATCGAGCCGCCAAGCACGATGTGGTTGCCGCTAATCAGCCAGGCATGCGCCTTGAGCTCGCTGCCGGTTCCTTTCTCGATGCCGATGCTGACCTTCGAGGCGTTGCCCTGACGGGCGAGCAGATATTGCCCCGACAGCGCCTGGGTGAGGCAAGTGGCGCCCGGCACGAGCCGTGCCGCGGCGGCAACGCCCCATGCGACACGCCGCAGGTCGGCGATGCCGGGGTCGCGCCTGGCGTCAAGCCGTGTCACCAGGCTGCGGACACGATTGTAGGAAGACAGCGTCAGCGCCAGCCGCACCGCGCTCACCACCGTCAGGCAGTGCGCCAGAAACAGCATCTCCCGGCCGCTCAGCGACCGGAGCCTAGACCAGTTCCTCATGGTGGAGCCTCGCAAGTCCTGCTTCGGTCAGCCCCTTGAGCAAGCCCTCGACATCGGCCTTGCAGCGCTCGGCATCGACATTGTAGCGCGCAAGCACGGCGCTGCGGATATCGAGGATCGATCGCGGCTCCTGGATCTGCTCCCAGATGAAGGCGCCGACGCTGTTCAGGCTGTAATAGACGTTGGATCTGAGGTGGAGCAGCGCCAATCCGGCGCCGAATTCACATGCGACCGCCTCGCCGGTCGCGATCACGCGGTCATGATCCGAGGGGTTCCACTCCATCCTAAAACCTCGTTGCTGGCCACCGCGCCCTTGGGCTCTTCGCCGCGGATCGGTTGCCGGCGATCCCCGGCAGGAAGCCGGGGGACAAAAAGCCCCCCGGCTCACCTGTTGGAGAGCATCCGGAGCCCCAACTTAGACATCCGGATGCCTGTAAGCTTTAAGAGAAGGTCAGCTCGCCGACCGGCGTGTGCGCGGGAAAGCTCGCGTCAAGCGCCGTCGTGCCAGCACCGCCCTGCGTGATCGTTTCAATCGAACCGTGAACCGTCAGGCTGGGGGTCTCGTACTCATGCTTTTCAACATTCTGTTCCATTCTACTCTCCAATTAAGGACCTGGAAGCGGCTGCAGAATGCCGCCAGCATATGGCTATGCTGCACTGCGATTGCTGCACGGCAACATCTATGAGTCAAGCCTGATTTACCAGGCATTAATCAATTCTTGGTTGCACGCGCATCCGTTGTTAATCAAGGCGTAGGCACCGTCATCCTAAACCTCACCCATCCAGGAATTCAACCATAGGTCCTTGCCGGTTAAGTAAGCGATTGATTCATATGCAATAATTTTTCAGGCGAAAAAGACATCTCGCAATTGCGAAGAAATTGCCGCAAAAAATCGTCGTTTTCCGGCCTGCCGAACCGCCCCCAGGAGTTGTCTTCAAAAGTGATTGAGCGTGTAGCGATTTTAAACGCTTAGGTTGCGGTCAGGAGGCGACCTCAGCCGGTTTTGGCATAGTAACGCCAATTTTTCCGATGCTTTTCTTCGCAGGTGCGGTATAAACCCTTCGGGCGGCATTTTGCGGAGAACGACATCGGGCATGACGGTGCAGGATGGCTCCTATGAAAGGCTGCGCGTCACCGGCTGCGCCGACGAAGTCGCCTATGTGCAAGCCTGCCTGAGGCTGTTTTTCGCGCCAGGAGCCGACATCACGGATGGCCGGGTCGATGGGCCCGCGCCGACGGTCTCGGCCACGCCGATCACGGCCGCCCCGATCACTGCGGCCTCAATCTCGGCCGCCAATATCGCCGACATTGCCAGACTGAACAAAGTCGCCGTGTTCCTGCTCAAGGCGCTCAAGCGTGCGCCCGCCGGCGCTGCGCCTGCGCAATTGTCTGAATGGCTCGATGGCTACCGTCGGCGCACGATGTCGATGAACGCCGCCTGCATCGGCGACTCGATGGCCATCGATCGCGCGCTGCGCGACAGGCAGGTCGATTTCGTCTTCCTCAAGGGCCCGCTCCAGCAGCATCTGCTCTATGGCGACCATTTCATGAAGCCTTCCGGCGATGTCGACATACTGGTTCCGCCGGCGCGCTTTGGCCAAGCCCGCGAGGCGTTGCGGGCGATCGGCTACGAGGTGGCCGGCAAATCCCGTTCCGTCTGGTGGGTCCGCTTCCTCGGCGAGCAGCACATGGTTCGCGAAGATGGCGCGAAGGCCTCGACGGTCGACCTCCATCACCGGCTGCAGCAACCGGGCTCGCCGAGCCCGCGCGACATCGACGGCTTCCTGCGCCGCAAGCGCGAAGTCGAGGTGGCCGGAGCCGTTATGCCGGTAATCTCGGCGGCCGACACGCTGCTTTTGTCCTCGATCAGCGTCGCCAAGGCCTTTTTCAACCGCGAGCCCTGCGCCGGCTATGTCTGCGACGTCAGGGCCAGCGCCAGCCGCCTGAACGAAGCCGAGCAGCAGAGGGTGCTCGATCACGCCGCGGGACAGGGCTTGGCGGACACGTTACTCCTCGGCCTGCGCGCGGCTGACGTGCTGCTCGGCGCCACAAACACGCTGCTTTCGGATCGCGCCACCCGCATTCTGGCCCGCATCGACAATGCCGACCTCTTCCACATGGTCATGGCGCCCTGGCTAGCGTCTCTGCGCTGGCCGCAGCGCCGCCATGTGCTGTGGGAACTCTGCGGCCGCGAGCCGGTCCGTTACCTAGCTGAAGCCGGCTGGGCGGCCTCCGCCGACCTCAGCCGGCGTATCTTCGAGCGCCCGGCCACGGCCGAGCCGAGCGCGGAGCGAAATGATCAGAAACGTCGGCGGGGCGGCCAAGCATGCAAGCGAAAGGTGAACCCATGCCCGTGACGACGCCAATAACGCCCTCCGGGGTCTGCGTCATCATCGCCGCGCGCAATGCGGCGCGCACCATTCCCGGCGCCATCGCTTCGGCGCTGCGCGAAGCCGAAGTCGCCGAAGTCATCGTGGTCGACGACGCCTCCACCGACGACACCAAGGATGTGGCTTTGGCCGCCGACGACGGCAGCGGCCGGCTTGCCGTTATCCGCTTCGACGTCAATCGCGGTCCTTCCGCCGCGCGCAACGCCGCCATCCAGGCCTCCAAATCGCCCTTCATCAGCATTCTCGACGCCGACGATTTCTTCCTCGAAGGGCGCTTTCGCCGGCTTTTCGCCAGCGCCGACTGGGATTTCGCCGCCGACAACATCATGCTGATCCGCGACGACGCCGCGACCGACGTCGCCAAGGTCGCAGCGCCGCCTTTCGCGGCCGAGCCGGAATTTCTCGATTTCGAGCGCTTCATCGACGGCAACATCTCGCGCCGTCATGTGCGGCGCGGCGAGCTGGGCTTCCTCAAGCCGGTGATCAGCCGGGCTTTCCTCGATCGGCATGGATTGAGCTACGACGAGAACCTCAGGCTTGGCGAGGATTACGAGCTCTACGCGCGCGCTGTCGCTTACGGAGCCCGGTTCAAGATCATCAAGTCCTGCGGCTATGGCGCGATCGTGCGCGCCGATTCGCTGAGCGGCCGCCACAGGACGCAGGATTTGAAGCGTCTTGCAGATGCCGATCTGGCGCTGCTCCAGATCGACAGCCTTCCGGAGCGCTCGAAGGCCGCGTTGCGGCGCCATGAGCGCCATGTCCGCGACAAATACCGGCTGCGCAACTTCCTTGACGTGAAAGCCGAGCGTGGGCTGGCATCGGCCGCGGCCTACGCCTTCGCAAGCCAGTCGAATCTGATCCCGATCGTGCGCGGCGTTGCCACCGACAAGCTCGACGCGCTGTTCCGTCGCACCGGGATTGTTGCGCCGCAGCAAATGCCGCCCACGCGCTTCCTGATGGCGGCAACCAGCGCCGCAAGAGGGTGATCCCGCATTGTCCCGGAAGCTGCCGCCCCTCAAAAAATCCGCATTCCGAAAACTATGATGTTGCCTAGTCGCTGCTGTAATGGCAGTCTTGTTGCAATGCAGCAATTTCGAAAGGCCGATAAGATGGCTTCGATTTTTGGCTTCAGATCCCGGGATCCGGCGCGCGACCGGCAGACCGATCTGCAGCGTTTCGACCGGCTGGCGAAGATGTTCGACCAGATCGCGGCGGAGATCGAGGCGGAGAAAACCGGGCTGGAGAATCGTTACAAGTCGACGGCCGCCAACGCGGCTTTTCTTGTCGAGGCGATGGAGAACGGTTCGGCGTCGGCCAGCAAGGGATCGGACGTCAGCGCGATGACCAACTCGATCCTCAACTGCGAGCGGCGCATTGCGGAGCTCGCTCGCCAGAAAGGTTTGATGAAGGAACTGCGTCATTCGCTCGACGCGATCGTCGAGGAAGGTTCCGATCGGCCTGCTGCGCAGGCCACGGCGAGAGGCTGACGGCGTCTTCAGGCGCCGTCATCGGTACAAGACGTTAGAGGAGTTCAAAGGGCGAAGGTTAAAAAGCGGCTCGCTCATGCGAACCGAGGATGACTTTGGGTTGGGCGGACAACACAAGGTGAGTTTGTTATGAACGCAGATCCGGACAACACCTCCACCGAGGCGGCTTGCGCGATGGCGCATGCGCCAGGGAGCCGATTAACCAGCCCGCGGCTCGGCGTAGTCGGCGCGCTGTTTGCGGCCGTCGCAGCAATCCTTGCGAGCCTGCATCCCGCGCACGCGCAAGAGGCGCAGCAAGAGCTGCAAAGCGCGCCCTCCTTCGTCGACAATTTCTCGAATTTCAACCAGTCCCGCTGGTTCGTCTCGGACGGCTGGACCAATGGCGCTCATCAGAACTGCACCTGGTCGAAGGATCTTGTGCGGCTTTCCGACGGCGTGCTGTCGCTGGGCTTCGAAAAGCGCAAGCTGAAGGACCGCGAGTTCGCCTGCGCCGAAATCCAGACCAAGCAGCGCTACGGCTACGGCGTGTACGAGGCGCGCATGAAGACAGGCACCGGCTCCGGCCTCAACGCCGCCTTCTTCTCCTATATCGGCCCGCAGGACAAACAGCCGTGGGACGAGATCGACTTCGAGGTCCTCACCAAGGATCCCTCGAAAGTCCAGGTCAACAGCTACATCCAGGGCAAGCCGAAGAACGGCAAGCTGGTCGACGTCGAGGGCGGCGCCGACAAGGGCTTCAACGACTATGGCTTCGTCTGGGAGAAGGACCGGCTGCGCTGGTATGTCAACGGCAAGCTGGTCCATGAGGTAACCAACCCGGACGAGCTGCCGAAGCATTCGCAGAAAATCTTCTTCAGCCTCTGGGGCAGCGACAAGCTGACCAATTGGATGGGCGCCTTCACCGATCCCGGCAGCAAGGTGACCATGCAGGTCAAGCGCGTCGCTTTCACCGCTCTGGGCCAGCCATGTCAGTTTCCGGAATCGTTGGCATGCAGCATAAGTAATTCCAACTAGGCCGCTGGGCCTGGGGGACATCTGAACCGGCCGGACCGCTTTTGCGGCCCGGCCTTTGACAGGAATAGAACCAAATGAATTTGACGGTGTTTGGGATTGGCTATGTCGGTCTGGTTCAGGCCGCGGTGCTTGCCGAGGTCGGCCACGAGGTGGTGTGCGTCGATATCGACGAGAAGAAGGTGGAGCGGCTCAATCAGGGCCTGATCCCGATTTTCGAACCGGGCCTCGAGACCCTCGTCAAAGAGAACCACGCTGCCGGGCGCATCCGCTTCACCACGGATGCGGCCGCGGCGGTCAGGCATGGCCAGATCCAGATGATCGCGGTCGGCACGCCGCCCGGCGAGGATGGCTCGGCCGATCTGAAATATGTGCTGGCCGTCGCCGAGACCATCGGTCGTGAGATGGACAGCGCCAAGATCGTCGTCGGCAAGTCGACCGTGCCGGTCGGCACTTGCGAAAAGGTGAAGGCTAGGATCGCCGAAACGCTGAAGAAGCGCGGCCGCGAGGATCTCGCCTTCGACGTCGCCTCGAATCCCGAATTCCTCAAGGAGGGCTCGGCGGTCGCCGATTGCATGAAGCCGGACCGCATCATCGTCGGCACCTCCAGCGAGGACACCGAGATGGTGATGCGCGAGCTCTACGCGCCGTTCAACCGCAACCACGAGAAGATGATCGTGATGGATGTGCGCAGCGCCGAATTCACCAAATACGCCGCCAATTGCATGCTGGCGACCAAGATCAGCTTCATGAACGAGATGGCCAATCTCGCCGAGCAGCTGGGCGCCGACATTGAGGAGGTGCGCAAGGGCATCGGCTCGGATCCGCGCATCGGTTACCACTTCATCTATCCCGGCCTCGGCTATGGCGGCTCCTGCTTCCCGAAGGATGTGCGCGCGCTGATCAAGACCGCCGAGGGCGTCAAGTTCGACGCCAAATTGCTGCGCGCCGTCGAGGAGCGCAACAATGCGCAGAAGTCGGTCCTGTTCGACAAGGTCAACCACTATTTCAAGGGCGCGCTCAGGGGCAAGACCTTCGCCGTCTGGGGGCTGGCCTTCAAGCCCAACACCGACGACATGCGCGAGGCGCCATCGCGCACGCTGATGGAAGCGCTGTGGGCGGCCGGCGCCAAGGTGCAGGCCTACGATCCCGAGGCGATGCAGGAATGCCAGGCGATCTACGGCCTGCGTGAGGATCTGCTTTTGTGCGGCACCAAGGAAGCGGCGCTGCGCGGCGCCGACGCTCTTTTGATCTGCACCGAATGGAAGAGCTTCCGCGCGCCGTCCTTCGACGCGCTCAAGGATGCGCTGACGACGCCGGTCATCTTCGACGGCCGCAATCTCTACGATCCCAAGGTGATCGCGCGCTACGGCATCGAATATTTCTCGATCGGCAGGATGGCGGCATGACGATGGCCGCTTGCCTCAAGAAGAACTGCAGCCGCGAACGACAGCGGGGCCGACAATGACCATGCGCGTGAAGCACGAGGGCTCGATCTGATGGTGCTCGACGTTCGGCCCGAACAAATTGCCAGCGAGCATTTCGATCTTGTCGTCATCGGATCCGGCTTCGGATCGTCCTTCTTCCTGCACGAGTTCCTGAAGCGGCGCAAAGCCCGTGTCCTGGTGCTGGAGTGGGGCCGCCACAACACGCATGAGTGGCAGCTCAGCCAGAACGTCAACACCGACATAGACGACGAAAGCACCTACGGGACCGACAATGCCGACAAGCCGTGGAACTACACGATCGGTCTTGGCGGCGGCACCAATTGCTGGTTCGCGCAGACGCCGCGTTTCCATCCCAACGACTTCAGGCTGAAGAGCACCTACGGCATCGGCAACGACTGGCCGATCAGCTATGATGAGCTCGAGCCGTTCTACGGCGACGCCGAGGAGATCATGGCGATCTCCGGCGATCCCGACATGGCGCGGATGCTGCCGCGCTCGCGGCCGTTTCCGCAGCCGCCGCATCGCATGTCGACGCCTGACCGCATGATGAAGGCCGCGCAGCCGGATCAGCACTTCGTCATGCCGACCGCCCGGGCGCGCGTGGCGACGTCGCAGCGCGGCTCGTGCTGCGCCAATCTCAGATGCTGGCTGTGTCCGGCGGATGCCAAGTTCACCGTCAACAACGGCCTGATGCATGTCTTCCAGCATCCGGACGTCTCCGTCTGCCTCGGAGCCGAGGTGCGCCGGTTCGACCATGCCGGCGCTGCGGTCCGCTCCGTCGCATTCGTCCGGGACGGCAAGGACTATTCGGTCAGCGGCGATCTCTTCATCCTCGGCGCCAATGCCATACAGAGCCCGGCGATCATGCTGCGCTCAGGACTTGGCGGCGAATTCGTCGGTCTGGGCCTGCACGAATCCTATGGCTGGAACTACGAGGCCTATCTCGGCGGCGTCGACAACTTCGACGGCAGCACCATCACCACCGGCCTGAATTTCGGCCTCTATGACGGACCGCACCGGGCCGAGCATGCGGCGGCGCTCGTCTATTTCGAGAATCGCTGGCAGCACGGCATGCGCGCCGAGAAGGGCAGGCTGCGGCAGGTGCTGCCACTGGTCGTCGTCACCGAGGACCTGCTCGATCCGGAAAACCGCGTCGTCCTCGACAAGGACGACGACGCCTTCGTGAGCTTCAAGGGCGCGTCGGACTACGCGATCAAGGGCATGGCGAAAGCGCTGGAAAGGCTGCCGGAACTGCTCAAGCCGCTGCCGGTCGAGCAGATTTTCGATCGCGGCATAAGGCCGACCGAATCGCATGTGCAGGGCACGCTGCGCATGGGCACCGGCCCGGCCGACTCCGTGGTCGACCGCGACATGATCCATCACCAGCTCAGGAACCTCGTGGTCGTCGGCACCAGCACCTATCCGAGCTGTTCCTGCGCCAATCCAAGCCTGACGGCGGCTGCCCTGTCCTTGCGGGCGGCGGGCCGGCTGGCGGCATGAGGGAAGGACCGATGAAGATCACGCGCCGCACCGCACTGGCCATCGTCGCCGGCGGGATTGCCTCCACCGGCATCGCCGCCGCCGCCGTCTCGTCCTTCTCGGACGAGGACCTGGTTCGCGTCACGCTGGAAAAATATTTTGGTCCGCTCAATATTCGCGTCGAGCACCTGCAGCAATTCGTGCTCGAATTCCGGAACCGCAACCCTTGGATATTCCCGGGCGCCAAGGTGGCGGACGTGGTGACGCTGGCCGAAACGGTGAAGCTCGGCAAGGCGCGCGAGCTGCTGCCCCAGGACAAACGGCGCGATCTGCGCCACTTCGACCGCTGGGTCGTCGCCGAGTTCCATATGCTGACCGATTATGCCTGGCGCAGCTCGCCCGACGATCCGATCCGCTTCACCGGCTGGCACCCATGTACCAATCCCTTCGCCAATCTGGAGCCGCAGAGTGCGTAAGGCAGGCGCAACAGAAGATAGAATGAGGTCGCCAATGGCTGCACAGCGCAAACCGACGGTCACCGTCATCGTCCCTACCTTCAACCGCGAAAAATTCCTGCCCGAATCCATCGGCAGCCTGCTGCGGCAGACCGTGCTGCCGGATCAGATCCTGATCGTGGATGACGGGTCGACGGACAATACCGGCGCGGTGGCGGCCTCTTTCCCGGCGCCGGTCGAATATTACCGCAAGGAGAATGGCGGCAAGTCGACGGCGCTGAACTTCGCCCTGAAGCACTGCACAGGGGATTTCGTCTGGATATTCGACGACGACGATGTCGCGCACCCGACGGCGCTGGAACGGTTTCTCGCCGCCTTCGAGCGGGAACCGGATGCCGATTTCGCTTTCGGCGAATATGCGCGTTTCCAGCGCTCGGCCCAGATCGAGGAGCAGGATTACGAGATCGTCGCCTTCGGCCATGTCAGCCAGGACAATTTCTTCCCGTCCCATCTCGAATATTGCCACGTCCACCAGCCGGGCCTGTTGGTGCGCCGCAAATGCTATGACGAGGTGGGTGGCTTCAACGAAACCCTGGTGCGGTCGCAGGACTATGAGATGATGCTGAGGCTCGCGCGCCGGTTCAAGGGCGTCAGGGTCGACGGCCTGATGTTCTTCCAGCGCCAGCACGACATGGTTCGCGGCAGCACCAAAGTCGTCATTTCCTATACCGACCGGATAAAAGCCTGGGGCTCGTATGACCGCGTGATCATGGAAGAGATCTACAAGTCGGTCGATCTGCACGAATATCTCGATCGCTCGGAACAGGCCTTGCCGAAGACGGCCGATCTCGAGATGCAGGCGCTGCTGCAGCGCTCGAGCATCATGGCCAGGAAGGGCCTATGGCACCACGCGGCCGCGGACATCCGCCGCTATGCCCAGCTTGCCGAGCGAGCCGGAAAGACGTCGCTCAGCGACAAGGAACGCGCCATCGTGCGGCGCACCTTCGAAGCCTATGACACGGGCCTGGCATCCGCCCCCGCCGACGCATTCGTCTCGGCGGTGAAGGCATGGAAGTCGGGGCCTCTCAAGGCCGATATCGTCAGGGAATACATGCATTCCTTCCCGCACTACCTGGCGCGGGACTTGAAGGCAGGAAAAGTGATCCCGGCATCGAAGCTGTTGCGGGAGTATTCGACATTGTCGCTTTCCGCCTCGCTCGGCAGGCTGTGTCAGGCGATGACGTCGAAGCTTCCCTTGGCGCGCAGCGCAAGCTGATGGGCCGTGGCTTGCGGATACTCGCCCGCGCCGAATTAGGAGCAGAACGATGAAAGTGCTTTTCGCAAGCGGCAACGGGTACATTCCCGAGTTCTCCGGCGGCGTGCAATCCAACACCCACCACCTGGTCGAACAGCTGATCGAGCACGGCCATCAGGCGTCTGTCCTCGCCTCATTGTTCGGCGATGGCGTGTTCGGCTTGAAGGCGCGCGCCAAGATGAAGTTGTTGCGGCAGCCCGCGGTCATCGACAATTTTCCCGGCTATCCGGTGATGCGTGCCTGGTTCCCCTGGGAGGCGGCCGGCTTCGCCGTCGAGAAGACCACGCCAGACGTCGCCGTCGTGCAGTGCCACAAGTCCGTCCTGCTCGGAAAGGCGCTTCTGGCCGAAGGCGTGCCGCTGGTCGTCTATCTGCACAATGTCGAATTCCACGAGCTCGCCGGCGATCCGCGCGAGCTCAATTCAGCTTTGTACATCGCCAATTCGGAATTCACCGCGCGCACCTACAAGGAAAAGTTCGGCATCGAGTCCATCGTTCTTCCGCCGACCATCAACGACGCTCTCTACTGCACGCATACGACCGGCGAATTCGTCACCATGATCAACCCCTATGAGGAGAAAGGGTTCGATCTGGCGGTGAGGATTGCGGCCGCCTGCCCGGAGATTCCGTTCCTGTTCGTGGAAAGCTGGAAGCTGGACGAAGAGCATCGCGCCCGCGTCGAAAAGACCATCGCGCCGCTGTCGAACGTCACGCTCGAGAACCGCACCGATGACATGAAGACGGTCTATGGCCGCACCAGGATACTGCTTGCTCCGAGCAAATGGGAAGAAGCCTGGGGACGCGTGGCGTCCGAGGCGCACTGCAGCGGCATCCCTGTCGTCGGCTCGAGGCGCGGCGGCCTGCCCGAAGCCATCGGTCCCGGCGGCGTGGTGCTCGACTACGACGCCCCGCTCGCCGACTGGGCCGCGGCGGTGAGGCGCCTGTGGAACGATCGCCAGGAATACGAGCGGCTTTCGGCTGCAGCTCTCGCCTTCTCCAAACGCCCGGAGCTCGACCCCGCGCGGCAGCTGGTGATATTTCTCGATCTGCTCGAAAGGGCGGCCCGGCAGGGCGTCCGCCGCGCCGCATAGCTCTACGCCGGGCGCTTCACCCGGTTCTTCAGCGCCTCATAGCCGCGCTCACCGAGCAAGGCCCGCGCCGTCGCCTTGACGGCCTGCTTTCGCCCGTCGGACGAATTCATCTGCCTGAGCCGCGCCGGCAGGTTGCGCGCTGCCTGCTGCAGCGCCGGCAGCGAGATCGGGTCGGGCAGGCTCACGATGTTGGTTTCGACGCACAGCACCGGCTTGCCCGAGAGCTTGGCGATCCTCAGCGCTTGCTCGTGCTCGCTCTCGATGAACAGGATGGCGTCCGACTTGCGGTAGAACTCGGCCTTGAAGCTGCCATGCGCGCCGAGCCGCTGCCGCTCGGCCTTGTTCGGCAGGTCGAGCATGATGAGATGATCATATTTGATGTCGCGGCTGGCGAGCCACGCCTCCGTCAGCTTGCGGTATTTTTCCAGGCGGCTCGTCACCAGCCAGCCGATCTTGCGGGTCGGCCCGAGCAGCGGCCGCGCCTCGGCCAGGAATTTCTCGTAAGCCGGGCCATCGTCGTTTTCTTCCTCGGTCGGATCGAGGCAGAGCACGCCGTCAATGTCGACGCAGCACTGTTCGAGGAACATGTGATGCATGAAATTCCACTGGAACATCCTGGGATGCGGCACGGCCTCGAAGACGATGTCGGTTTCCTCATGTTGCAGCGACAGCCCGAACACGGCCGCGAAGATGAAGTCGCCCTCGATGCCGCTGGCCGCAATCTTTTCGCGCGCATCGCGCATGGCGGTGCCGCCGATGATGCTGTCGTCGATCACCAGGATCTTGCGCATCTCGGAAGCCTGCCGGTCGAGGCCCGCCCAGCGTTTCGTGATGCCAGACGTATAGATCCTGCCGGCAAGGAAACTGTCGAGATCGGTCATCGGGATGTTCGCCGTCAGGCTGACCAGCGTCGCGGCGAGGATGCCGCTCCTCGGCACGCCGACGACCAGGTCGATGTCGCGCGGCAACCGGTGCAGGTTGCGCACGATCGCGTCGTTCATGTCTGAAATCGATCGATAGTTCATGCGGTCATCCCTGTCCTGAGATCGGCCTGTCGCGCGGGCTCATTTCGCCCCGCTCGGGGCGGCGAGGAAGCCCCGCGCCGGGATTAGCCGCAACGCTTCGCGAAGTGCTTCACGGCCGGCGCTAAATGCCAGCGCGACAACGATGGTGGCCACATAGGAGAGCGCCGCGGCAGCGGCCAGCGCGACGACGGGCGGCGCCTGCAGCATCGGCTTGGCGAGCCAGACCGCGCCGAACGCCAGATGCGCGCCAAGCACGAAAGGCAATGCCGCACGAAACACATGGCTGGCCTTGAGCGGTCCGTGTCTGCCGACATAGAGCCACAGGAAGGGCGTGCGCATGTATTCGCTGATCGCGTAGGCGACGGCCACACCCAGCGCCCCGTAAGGAAGGCCGATGGCGAAGGCCAGCACCGAGGTCACGGCGGTGACGATGCCCCAGCGCATGAAGTCGCCCGAGCGGCCCTGGCTTACGAACAGCCATCCAGCGGGGTTGTTGAGCGGCTGCAGCAATCCGGCAAAGCCCAGCGCCAGGAAGATCGGCGCGCTTCCCCGCCACTGCTCGCCGAGCACGAAGGGAATGAGCGTGTCGGACATGGCGGCGGCGAAGGCGACGCCCGGAAGCGCCACCAGCAGGATCAGCGGCATGACGCGCAGATAGGCGCTGCGGTAGCGGTCCGGCTCATCCTTCAGCCGCGACAGCGCCGGCACCATCACCTTCGCCAGCGGGTTGGTGATCTGACTGAGCGGAAAAAGCAAAAGCTTGTAGGCGCGGTCATAGAGGCCGAGCTGCGCTTCGCCCCAGTATTTGCCGATCAGCACATTGTCGAGGTTACGGGCAAAGAAATTGGCAAAGTTGAAGCCGGTGATGCCGGCGCCGAAATTGATCAGCGCGCCGATGCCGTCGACCTTGCGCGGCAGGCCCGGGCGCCAGCGCGAGGAGTACCAGTAGCACAGGGTCGGCAGCACGGCGCTTGCCAGCGTGCCGGCGAAAAGCGCCCAGTAGGAGCGATCGATGAAGGTCCAGAGGATCGAGACGGCGACGCCGAGGACGGCGCTGGCGATGTCGATGATGGCCAGCCGCGTGAACTCCATGCGGCGGGTCAGCAGCGCCACATGCTGGGCTCCCAGGCCATAGGCGATGATCTGCAGGCCGAAGGCGGCGACGAGGCCGGTCACGCGCGGCTCGCCATAGAAAGCGGCGACCACGGGCGCCGAAGCCGCAAGCACACAGGCAAGCAGGGTGCTTACGGCCACGTTGATCCAGAACAGGTAATTGACCTCTTCGTGACGGATACCGGTCTTCTGGATCGTCGCCTGGGTCAGGCCGAAATCCTGGAACAGCGCGATGAAGGCAAGCACCGGCGCGCACATCGCCACGACACCGAAATCCTGCGGCGACAAAAGCCGCGACAGCACGATGACGGAGATGATCTGCGTCGCCACCCGCACGCCCTGCGCGATCGCTGTGACGGCCGCGCCGCGTCCGACCGATTTGCGCAGAGAGCCCTCAGGCGGATCGAATGCACTGGTTTCCAAATTCAGGATCCCTGATCTTGCGACCGGCCCGACATCGCCGTGACCGGCGCCCACCGCCATCTATAAGCTACCTTAAGACGTTTTTGCAGTGCAACAAAAAATGTGCGGCGGTTTGCTACGCCGCACCAAAATTGTTGCGATGCAGCAAAAGCTGTACTAGCATCCCCGATGGGTGGGCCAACAGCGGTCGAGTTACATGCTGCATGTCTTGTACCTTGTGCATGACGTCTCCGACCCGGCGGTGCGCCGGAGGGTACAGATGCTCAAGGCAGGCGGCGCCAGGGTCACCCTGGCGGGCTTCCGCCGCACCACCAGCCCGGTCGCTGAGATCGAAGGCATCGAGCCTGTCGACCTCGGCGCAACGCGCGACGGCCGATTCGCGCAGCGCCTGAGTGCTGTCGCCAAGGCAGCCATGTCGATCGGCGCGAAGCTGGGCGCCATGCCCAGGCCCGATCTGATCATTCCGCGTAACCTTGAAATGCTGGCGCTGGCCCGCCGCGCCAACGCCGCCCTCGGGACAAACGTGCCGATCGTTTATGAGTGCCTCGATATCCACCGCCTGGTGCTGCGCGACGATTTCGTCGGCAGGACGCTGCGCGGCGCCGAACGTCATCTCGCCCGCGACGTGAAGCTTCTGGTGACGAGCTCGCCAGCCTTCGTCGCCAATTATTTCGAGCCTTTCGGGCAGATCGTCGCACCCGTCGAGCTGATCGAGAACAAATATTTCGAGATGGCATCCGTCGTCGCCGCGCAGTCTTCCGAGGACGACGGTCCGACGGCGCCGCCCTGGCGCATCGGCTGGTTCGGCGCGCTGCGCTGCCGCCGCTCGCTGGAGCTGCTCGCCGACTTCACCCGCCGGCAGGGGGGGCGTTTCGAGGTCGTGCTCAGGGGACGTCCGGCGCTGTCCGAATTTCCGGACTTTCACGGCTTCGTCGAGGCCGAGCCGTGGCTTTCGTTCGGCGGCCCTTACCGCAATCCGGAAGATATGGCGGCCATCTACGGGCAGGTGCATTTCTCCTGGGCGATCGATTTCTTCGAGGCCGGCCAGAATTCCGAATGGCTGCTTCCCAACCGTCTCTATGAGGGCTGCCGCTTCGGCGCCGTGCCGATCTCGATGGCGGGCACCGAAACCGGCCGGTTCCTGAAGCAGCAGGATATTGGCGTGCTTCTGTCCGAAGCCACGCCCGAGGGCATCGAAGCGATGCTCGGCCAGATGGATCAGGATCGATATCACGGCCTGAAGTCGCGGGTGCTGGCGCGCAATCCGCGCACCTGGAGCTACGACCGCAGCGACTGCGCGGCTTTCGTCGAAAAGCTGCGCGGCCTCGCCGCCCTGCCATCAACTTTTGTGACGGAGGCGGCGGCGTGATGGCAGAGGGCGCACAAGAACCGATGGCGCAGGCGACCCCATCGATCCTGATCGTCATTCCCTGCCTCAACGAGGCGGCCCATATCGGCGGCCTGCTCGACCAATTGCAGCCCGCGGCGGCACGGCTGGGCGGCCGCATCGTCGTCGCCGACGGCGGCAGCACGGATGGCACGCAAGCCATCGTCGAAAACATCGTGGCGAAGGATCCCCGGGTCGTCCTGCTCGCCAATCCGAAGCGCCTCCAGAGCGCCGCCATCAATCTCGCTGTAGCGAGTCTCGGCGAAGGCGTCGACTACCTTATCCGCATCGATGCGCATGGCGGCTATCCGGACGACTATTGCGACCGGCTGGTTGAGGAAGCCCTTGCCACCGGCGCCGATTCCATCGTCGTTTCGATGCTGACTGCCGGCACCGGCGCCGTGCAGAAGGCCGTGGCGGCGGCGCAAAACTCCAAGCTCGGCACTGGCGGCTCGAAGCACCGGCACATATCCGAGGGCGAATGGGTCGACCACGGCCATCACGCGCTGATGCGCATCGCCGCCTTCCGGCATGTCGGCGGCTATGACGAGAGCTTCAGCCACAATGAGGACGCCGAGCTCGACTACCGCCTGCGCCAGGCCGGCTACCGCATCTGGATGAGCGGCAGGACGCAGATGGTCTATTATCCGCGCTCGACGCTGAAGAGCCTCTATTTCCAGTATCTCGGCTATGGCCGCGGTCGCGCCAGGAACGTGCTGAAGCACCGCATGGTGCCGAAGGTCCGGCAGATGATCCCGTTGCTGGTAGCGCCAGTGGTGCTGCTCGCCCTGTTTTCCTTCGCCCATTGGCTGGCGGCGGTGCCGTTCCTCTTATGGGCGACGGTGTGCCTCGGTTACGGCCTGGTGACGGCGATACGCCAGCGCAACGCCGGCATAGCGCTCGCCGGCGTCTCTGCGATGGTCATGCATTTCGGCTGGTCCGTCGGGTTCTGGCAGCAAATTTTGACGTCCCGCTCGCAGCGCAAGGCGGCGTGATGGCCGGGCGCTCGATCGACATCTGCATCTGCACTTTCCGTCGGCCGGAGCTGGCCGACACGCTGCGCTCCGTCGCCGCGCTCGAGAGGCCCAAGGGTTTGGACATCGGAATCGTCATTGCCGACAATGATGACGAGCCCAGCGCGCAGAAACTGGTGAAGGCTTTGGCCGAGGAGCTGAAGCTGCCGATCCGCTATCGCCACGCGCCGGCGCGCAACATCTCGATCGCGCGCAACGCCTGCCTCGACGCCAGCGTTTCGGACTTCGTCGCCTTCATCGACGACGACGAGACGGCGTCGCTCTCCTGGCTGGTCGAATTGATGGCGGCAGCCGACGCCACAGGCGCCGCGGCGGTGCTCGGTCCGGTGCGGGCGCATTACCGCCCCGATGCGCCGGACTGGATGCAAAAGGGCGACTTCCATTCCACCTTGCCGGTCTGGGTGCGCGGCGAGATTCGCACCGGTTACACCTGCAACGTCCTGCTTAGAATGACCGATGCGAGCCTGCGCGGCCGGCGCTTCAGCCTGGCACGCGGCCAGACCGGCGGCGAGGATACCGAGTTCTTCGACGCCATGGTCAAGGCCGGCGGCCGCATCGCCTTCGCTCCGCAAGCCTTCGTCGAAGAGGTCGTGCCGCGCGCCAGGGCCGCGTTCGACTGGCTGCGCCGCCGCCGCTTCCGCTTTGGGCAGACGCATGGGCATCTGATCGGGCGCGGCGCCGGCGGGTTGCGCCGCGCCGGCCAGGTCGGGCTGGCTTCCGCCAAGGCCGCTTACTGCTTCGGCATGGCGATTTTGACCGCGATCAGCCCGGTGCGGCGGAACCGCAGCGTGCTGCGCGGCATTATGCACCTTGGTGTCGTCAGCGGTTTGGTCGGCGTCCGTGAAATCCGCCAATACGGCCTCACGTCGCCAGAACAAGGGAACAAGCGTGCAGCCTGACGTCAGCTTCGTCATCGCCGCCTATAACGCGGAAGCGACTCTCGACCGCGCCATCGCCGGCGCGATCGCGCAACTCGGCGTGACCGTCGAGGTCATCGTCGTCGACGACCAGTCGCGCGACGGCACGCTGGATGTGGCGCGCGCCTATCCGCAAGATATCGTCAAGGTGGTGGCGCTGCCCGCCAATCGTGGTCCGGGCGGCGCCCGCAATGCCGGCCTCGACCTAGCGCGCGGCCGTTGGGTGGCGGTGCTCGATTCCGACGATGCGGTTCTTCCCGACCGCCTGGCCACGATGATCTCCCGCGCCGAAGCGGCTGGCGCCCAGATTGCGGTCGACAATGTGCAGGTCGTGCGCGAGGACGGCACGCCCGACGACATCATGTTCCCAACCAGCTATCTCGAGGGCCTGCGCGAAATCTCGCTGGCCGACTACATCGCCGGCAATCTGGTCTTCGAGTCGCGCTTCAATTTCGGCTATCTCAAGCCGATCTTCCAGCGCCGCTTCCTCGACGACAACAGGTTGCGCTACGACGAGAAGCTGCGCATCGGCGAGGACTACATTCTTCTGGCGAGCGCGCTGGCCAGCGGCGGCCGCTGCGTGGTCGAGCCGACCGTCGGCTATGTCTATCACATTCGCACCGGCTCGATCTCACGGGTGCTCGAATTGCATCACGTCGAGGCGATGACGCGCGCCGACGCTGCCTTCGCGGCGGCATTTCCCATGGACAGCAGCGCAAAGGCGGCCTTCGCCAGGCGTGGCCGCAGCCTGCGCAAGGCGTCGTCGTTCCTGTCCCTTGTTCAACACATCAAGGCGCGTGCGCCGCTCAAGGCGATCGGCGCGGCGCTCAGGGATCCGGCCGCGATCAGGCATATGAGCATGCCTATCGCGGTCCGGATCAGAAGAGTTGCGGCACAGCTTTGCCGTCGGGGCGGGGAGACGAAGCATGCGGGCGTTTTTATAGCCAGCGATTAGGTAGAAATCTTTTCTGTCAGAAGGAATATCAGATGCAGAAAGTCAGGAAGGCAGTCATTCCGGTGGCGGGGCTCGGAACGCGGTTCCTGCCGGCGACCAAGTCGTTGCCGAAGGAGATGCTGCCCGTCGTCGACAAGCCTGTCGTGCAATATGCCGTCGACGAGGCGTTCGAGGCCGGCATCGAGCACATCGTCTTCGTCACCGGCCGCAACAAGGCGGTCATCGAGGACTATTTCGACCTGCATCCTGAACTGATCGGCACGCTGGAGCAGACCGGCAAGAAGGCGCAACTCGAATCGCTGGAAAGCCTGCTGCCGGAGGCCGGCGCCACCTCCTTCATCCGACAGCAGTCGCCGCAGGGCCTCGGCCACGCCGTATGGTGCGCGCGCGACGTGATCGGCAATGAGCCTTTCGCGCTGCTGCTTCCCGACATGGTTTCCTTCGGCGCGCGCGGCTGCCTCGCCGAGACGGTCGATCTCTATCAGCGGACCGGCGGCAATGTGATCGCCGTCGAGCGCTGCGACCCCGCCGAAACCAGCAAATACGGCATTGTCGGCCGCGGCGACGAGGTCGGCTCCGGCTTCGAGATCACGGCAATGGTTGAAAAGCCGGCGCCAGCCAAGGCGCCGTCGAATTTCTACATCAACGGCCGCTATGTGCTGCAGCCGGAGATCTTCGCCCTGCTTGGCAACCAGCAGCGCGGCGCCGGCAACGAAATCCAGCTCACCGACGCCATGGTGCGCCTGGCTCAGAGCCAGCCTTTCTATGCCCAGCCTTTCTATGGCCGCATGTTCGACTGCGGCTCCAAGGAGGGCTTCATCGAGGCCACCATCGCCTTCGCCCTGGCGCGCGACGACATGAAGGACCCTGTCTTCGAGATGCTGCAGCAATTTGTCCGGTCGCATGAGCGCCGGGAAGTAGCCGCATAATGCCCATCTTTCGGGTGCATATGCGGTTTCGCGATGGCGCGACAGCCACACCAGCGCCCGGGCCTTCCGGCCCGGCGCATCCTGGCAACAACGTTGCGCGGTCTTTTCTGGTCACGACGCCGATCTACCAAGGCCGATAGCGCCTGCAACCTGGAATTGGACCGACTATGAACTATGCCAACTTCCCTCTCGACAAGAGAACGCCGTTGCCCAGCACCGAATCGGAAAAGGGTGAAGACTTCATCGATGTCGAGCGTCTGCTTGGCATGGCCGCCCGACAGGCCAAGGTCGTGGCGGTCTGCGCCGCCATCGGCCTGTTTCTGGGCGTGATCTATCTGCAGACGACGCCCAAGCAATATATGTCCGTGGCGAGCGTCCTGATCGACGAGGGCCTGAACAAGGTCGTCGACGACATTTCGGCGGCGTCGCAAACCATGCAGACCGACGCTTCGCTGCTCAGCCAGATCGAAATCCTGACCTCCGCGCGCCTGGCGTCGGTGGTGGTCGACAAGTTGAAGCTCGACCAAAATGATGCGTTCATGAACCCGCCTCAGTCGGCTCTGGCCAAGGGCGTCAGCTTCCTGCGCGGCGTGGTCGGATATTTCCGCAGCAGCTCGGCGAACGACATTCCCGGCATTGAGAATGTCGACGAGGCGACGCGCCAGGCCATGATCAAGACGGCGCAGCACGACTATGCCGTGCTGAAGCTGCAGAGCGAGGTGCTGGCGCAGCGCAACGGCCGCAGCTACGTGATTTCGATCGGCTACCAGGCGCCGGATCCAGCTCTGGCCACGGCCATCACCAAGGCTTATGCCGATGCCTATCTGGCGGACCAGCTCAACGCCAGCTTCGACGCTACCGAGCGCGCGGCCTTGTGGCTGCAGGGCCGGCTCACCGAGTTGCGCGAAAGTTCCCAGCGAGCTGCGATGGCGGTCGAGAAGTTCAGGGCCGAACATGGGCTCTCCGCCAACAGCGACGGCCAGTTGCTGAGCGACAAGCAGCTCGCCGATCTCAACGCGCAGCTCATCGTCGCCCAGGCCGATACTGCCAGGGCCAGCGCCCGCTACCAGCAATACAAGGCGATCGTCGACAGCGGCTCCGAAAGTGCCTTCAACGATTCGGCCATCGGTTCGGATCAGCCGAGCAGCTCGGTCATCATCGCGCTCAAGACCCGCTATCTGGCCATCGCCAAGCGCCTGCAGGACGTCGAGACGAATTTCGGCAAGGATCACCCGCAGGCGGTCGCGCTGGCCAAGGAAAAAGCCGACGTCTCGGCGCAGATCTTCGGCCAGCTGAAGCAGCTCACCGAAAGCTACCGCAACGATTTCGAAGTGGCGCAGGCGCGCGAGAAGGCATTGCGCGACAAGATTTCCACCGCCGCCGGCAAGAGCTCGATCGACAACCAGTCGCAGGTGAAGCTGAAGGAGCTCGACCAGCAGGCGCAGGCACTGACCACGCTATACCAGACCTTCCTCAGCCGCTATGAGGAAGCCTCGCAGCAGCAGTCCTTCCCGGTCGGCAAGGTCCGCATCATTTCCGACGCGTCGATGCCGCTCGCGGCCTCCAGCCCGCGCACCTTGCGCGTGCTGGCGCTGTCGCTGGTGCTCGGCCTGATGCTTGGCGCCGGCTTCGGTGGCCTCAACGAGTTCAACGAGCGTTTCTTCAGGACGGGCGAGGACATTCGTGACCGCGTCCGCCTGAAATTCCTCGGCTATCTGCCGACGATCGGCGGCGGCAAGGCCAAGGATACCAAAGCCGACGACCTGCCGGCCGACGGCAAGGTGGCCAGTCTCTCCGCGGCTGAGAGGCGGGCGCGCATGCGTGTCAGCATCGACGCTCCGGCCTCGATGTTCGCCGAGACGCTGCGCAACGCCAAGATCGCGTTCGACGTGGTGATGGAAGACCGCGGCAGCCGGGTGATCGGCGTCATTTCGGTGCTGCCCGGGGAGGGTAAGTCGACGGTGGCCGCGAATCTCGCCGGCCTGCTCGCTGCGAACGGCGCCAAGACCTTGCTCATCGACGGCGACCTGCGCAATCCGGGCTTGAGCCGCAGCCTCGGCATGGAGGCCGAGCAGGGCCTGATGGAAGCGGTGGTCAACGGCCAGACCTGGCAGTCGGTCGGCAAGGTCGACCGCCAGACCAAGCTAGCGATCATTCCCGCCGTGCTGCGCGGCCAGTTCTCGCACACCAGCGAGCTTCTGGGCTCGGCCGGCATGCGGCGCTTCATCGAGAACGCCAAGGAGACGTTCGAATACATCATCGTCGACCTGCCGCCGCTCGGCCCGGTCGTCGACGCCAAGGCCTTCGCGCCGCTGGTCGACGGCTTCGTGCTGGTCACCGAATGGGGCCGCACGCCCCGCAACATGGTGCGCTCGATGCTGGAATCCGAGCCCTATATCGCCAACAAGGTGATCGGCGCGGTGCTCAACAAGGTCGATCTGAAAAAGCTGGCCAAATACGGTTCGCTCGGCGGTTCGGAAAGGTTCTTCGACCGCTATTCGAGCTACTATCTGGAGAAGTCGGAGATGCGCGCGAAGCAAGCTGCTTGAGGCGCTTGTCCCTAGTCTAATCTCTTGAAGATAGCAGCCGTCCGTACTTGCCGACGATCCTGAGCGCGGTCAGCCGTCCCGTTTGAAAGGCGCCGGTATCGATGTCGAGCCGGCGTCCGTCGAGCGTCGGAGCGTCGACGATCGTGTGACCGTGCACCACCCAGCGGTCGAGGCGATGCGCCGTCTGGAAGAACTCCTCGCGGATGTTGAGGAGATCGCCCTCGTCCTGCGCCTCGAGCGCGATGCCGGGCCGGATGCCGGCATGCACGAAGACGAATTGGTCGGAGCAGACCATCGCCGGCAACGTGCGCAGGAAATCGACATGGCTGGCTGGAATGGCCTCGCGTATGCGCGCATCCGCCTGCTCGCTCGAACCGTAGACGCTCATCAACCGGTCAGGGTCGAGGCCATAGGAGAACAGGGTTTCGCGGCCGCCATAGCCGAGCCAGGTTTCACGTGAGAGGTGACCGTCCAGATAGAGGAGCAGCGCGACTTCATGGTTTCCCACGAGGCAGATGCGCTGGAAGCCCTTCGGCGGCGGCGCCATCAGATGGTCGATCACGCGCCGCGAATGCGGCCCGCGGTCGACATAGTCGCCCAGCATGATGATGATCTTGCGGCCGCGGAAGCGCTGCGCATCGATCTGGATATTTTGCTCCAGCGTGCGCAGCTCGTCATGGCAGCCATGCACGTCGCCGATCGCGTAGACGACCGTGTCGCGCATGTCCATGACGAGGCGCTCGCGTGGCGCGGGTCGAGGGCGTCTCGATCGTTGGAAAAGATTCACGGATTGAGGCTCGGCTACTTGCACTGATCTGCGCCTCGATATCATGCCGAATGCAAACAATTCCACACCGGCGCGCGATCGGCAGTCGCGTCGTCAGGCGGCCTTCAACCGGTAGCGGAACAGCGTGTGGTCGAAGAGCAGCCGGATGCGCGGCTCGGCCTCCGCCGCAATCAGCCAGCTCACCGCGATCATGGCGGCGCCGACGACGGGAATAGCGGCCAGATAGGGCACGCCGGCGCTCACCAGGGCGCCGAGCATCGCCGCGCCGACGACATCATGGATGAGATAAAGCGGATAGGTCATCAGCCCGATCCGCCGCCAGCCGGGCCAGGAAAGGTCGAGGCGCAGCGACCACGCCATCAGCGCGACAGCCGTCAGGAAGATAATGATCGGCGCCGCGTAAGGCATGACGGCCTCGACTTTGAGGGCGTGCACGTCGACCGAACTCGCGATCTGCAGCGCGCCAGCGAACAGGAAGAGGGTCGTGAAAGCAAGGCGCGGCAGGGTCGTTGCCTTGAAGCGCATCAGCCACAAAAGCACGCCGACGGCGAAGAACGCGCCGTGATGCACCAGCGCCAGCTGCAGCCAGCGCGTCTCGGCGAGATCGGTCCAGCCGAAGGCGAAATACGCACACCAGAACAGCGTACTCGCCAGGCCGATGACGATGGCTACCCGTTCCATCAGGTCGAAACGGCCGAGCCGCAGCAGGGCCCAGACGATGGCATAGAACGCGATCTCGATGCCGAGCGTCCAATAGACGCTGTCCACCCACGGCTCGAAGGGCACGAACAGCCCGGTGCGGACGAGGCGGATCACGGCGTCCGTTGGCCAGGAGAGGCCGACCGTGAGCAGGACAATCGCGGAGATCGGCGTACAGATCCAGACCGCTGGCACCAGCCGCCTGAAGCGCGCCTCGAAGAATTTCAGCGGCGTCGCGTTCTCGGCACTGAAGGCGATGACGAAACCGCTGATGACGAAGAACACCTGCACGCCGACCCAGCCGGAGCCGGCAAAAACCATTTCGGGATGGGGCGGGATACCCCCGGTGGCGCGGGCCGAAATGCCGTCGGGGAAGGCCCACACCCAGAAGCCAATGATAAAACATCACCATGACGGCAGCCAGGAATCGCAGTATGTCGACGCCGCCGAATGTCGTCTTGTGCTGAGCCATGCCGTGCCTTCGGTATGGCCCCCCAATGCAAACTTAAAGTCTATTGCTGCGTTGCACAACAAGCGATTGCAGTGCGGGATAAATTCGTGAACTCTTCCTTAACGCGGCCGTCCGCCGGGCGGCTACAGGCCGATGCCGCGTCCTTTTAGCGCCGCAGCGATCTCGTCGAGGATCGCCGGATCGTCGATGGTCGCCGGCATCGTCCATTCCTCCTTGTCGGCGATCTTCTGCATTGTGCCGCGCAGGATCTTGCCGGAACGGGTCTTGGGCAGCCGCTTGATCGTCACCACGGTCTTGAAGGCGGCAACCGGGCCGATCCGCTCGCGCACCAGCCCCACCACTTCGCTTTCGATCGCTGCGGTATCGCGCGACACGCCGGCATTGAGCACGACGAAGCCGAGAGGCACCTGGCCCTTCATGGCATCGGCAATGCCGATGACCGCGCATTCGGCGACGTCGGGGTGGGCCGCCAGCACCTCTTCCATGGCGCCGGTAGACAAACGGTGGCCGGCGACGTTGATGATGTCGTCGGTGCGGGCCATCACATAGAGATAGCCGTCCTCGTCCATCATGCCGGCATCGGCCGTCTTGTAGCAGCCGGGGAACTCTTCGAGGTATGCCTGGCGGAAGCGGGCATCGGCATTCCACAGCGTCGGCAGGCAGCCGGCTGGCAGCGGCAGCTTGACCACTACATTGCCGAGCGTGCCGCGCGCCACCTCGTGTCCGGCATCGTCGAGGATGCGGATGTCGTAGCCCGGCATCGGCACACCGGGCGAGCCGTATTTCACCGGCAGAAGCCCGAGGCCCGCCGGATTGATCGTCATCGGCGAGCCGGTTTCGGTCTGCCACCAATGGTCGATGACCGGACGGTCGAGCTTCTGCTCCGCCCATTTGATGGTTTCGGGATCGGCGCGCTCGCCGGCCAGGAACAAAGTGCGGAATTTCGACAAGTCGTATTTCGGCACGAACTCGCCCTTGGGATCCTGCCCCTTGATGGCGCGGAACGCGGTCGGCGCGGTGAACAGCGCCACCACGCTATGCTCAGAGATCACTCGCCAGTAGGTGCCGGCGTCCGGCGTGCCGATCGGCTTGCCTTCGAACAGCACGCTGGTGCAGCCATGCAGAAGCGGCCCGTAGACGATGTAGGAATGGCCGACCACCCAGCCGACGTCGGAAGCCGCCCAGAACACTTCGCCCGGCTTGACACCGAATTCATTGTCCATGGTCCATTTCAGCGCGACCATGTGGCCGCCATTGTCGCGCACGATGCCTTTCGGCTGGCCGGTGGTGCCGGAGGTGTAGATGATGTAGAGCGGGTCGGTGGCCAGCACCGGCACGCAGTCGACATTGGCGCCGGCCGCACGTTCACGCGCCACCGCGTCCGCATAGTCGAAATCGTAATTGTCCTTCATCTCGCAGCGCAGTTGCTCGCGCTGCAGGATCAGGCAGGCGTCGGGCTTGTGCTTCGACATCTCGATCGCCTTGTCGAGCAAGGGCTTGTAGGCGACCGTGCGTCCGGGCTCCAGGCCGCAAGAGGCGGTGATGATCAGCTTCGGCTTGGCGTCGTCGATGCGGGTGGCGAGCTCATGCGAGGCGAAGCCGCCGAATACCACCGAATGCACTGCGCCCAGCCTCGCTGAGGCGAGCATGGCGATGGCCGCTTCCGCCACCATCGGCATGTAGATGATGACGCGGTCGCCCTTGCCGATGCCGCGATGCCTCAGCACCGAAGCCAGCGCGACGACCTCGCGCTTCAATTCGGCATAGGTGAATTTTCGGGTCGTGCCGGTGATCGCGCTGTCATGGATCAGCGCCAGCTGGTCGGCGCGGCCGCCCGCGACATGGCGGTCGATTGCATTGGAGCAGGTGTTGCAGGTGGCGCCGACGAACCAGCGGCCATAGACGCCTTCTGTCGGATCGAAGACCTTGTCGGCCGGCCTATACCAGTCGATCGCCTTCGCCGCCCCGGCCCAGAATCCTATGGGGTCGCGTTTCCAACCCTCATAGACTTCATGGTAGCGTGAGGCCATAGACATTCCTCTCAGGGACATTCTGCGTCTGGGAATAGCCTAGAGCAATTCCAGGAAAAAGTGTGAAGCGGTTTCCGTCCGGAATGCGTAAAAACAAGGAGATGGAGCGGTTCGCCGTTCTGTGAAGGGCGAAACGCTTCAAGTCGTTCTTGCCGGCCATGTCTTCCTGCATTTTGGTCGACATCGCCAGTAAACGGCTCCGTCCGGCGCCTATCTCGAGGCGACCGCCGTCACGGTCCGCTATATCAGCCGGCTTAAAGCGGCAGCGCCGCCAGCATCAGCCCGACACCGCCCGCGATCAGGATGGCCGCCGCAAGCGCCTTCCGATGACGCTCGAACGCCGTCGGAGCCCGTTCCCAATTGTAACGCATACAGATCACTCCCCAAAGCCGGCGGACTCATAGCTTACCCAACGGCAGGAAGGCAACCCTGGCGGCCTGGCCGCCGGCTTGACAGTGGGCGAGGTTACCCGTCATGCTGATGCCGTGGATTGTTCCTTGGGGGATTCTCATGAAGAAAACTTACGAAAAGCCGGTGCTGATCAAGCGCGAGAAGCTGTCGCATGTCATGGCGCTCGCAAGCGGTCCGATCGGCTGACGCTTCGGCCATTCGCCGCAAGACGGCCGCCGCAACTGCGCAACTTCGGCGCGAGATGATAGACAGCGCAAGGTTGGCGCGCTATTTCCTCCCGGGCGAAGGGGAGCGGGCGCTTGGCTGAGATTGGCTCTGAAACGGTGCTGCGGATGGCGGACGACGCCTCCGTGCAGCATGTCGGCGATGGCGCCGTCGTGCTTTTGGCGCGAAGCGGCCAGCTTTACACCTGCAACGACACGACCGAGGCTTTTCTCGACAAGGTGAACGGCGCGCGTAACCTCAACCAGATCGTCGACCTGCTGTCGGACGAATTCGAGATCGACAAGGCGACGCTCGACCAGGACATGGCCGAATTGGCCGCCGAGCTGGTGGCCGAAGGCATCCTCGCCGACCCGGGCGCGTGATGGCCGACGGGCTGGTCCTGCGCGTCCTGTTTCGCGCCCATTTGTGGCTCAGCGCCCGGCTGATGCCGGTGCTGGTGGGCCGGCGCGATTTCGAAAGCGTGTTGAAACTGGCGCCGCTGCAGTCGCCTGCGCCCTATCGCGACTTGCCCTGGGCCTACATCGTCCATCGCGTCAAACGAACGGTGCGGCGCCCTTGGCTGATGCGCGACCGCAGATGCCTTCGGGAAGGCCTGCTCGGTTTTCGTTTTCTGCGCATGGCCGGCCTCGACCCGGAACTGCGTTTCGGCGTCGATGCCAGCTCGATGCACGAGCCTCGCCTGTCGGCGCATTGCTGGGTCTGCCTCGACGGCAAGCCGGTGGTCAGCGACAGCCAGCCCGGCATGGTGGAGATCTACCGCCACCCGGCCAGGATGAAGGCGCCAGCCGCTTGACCGATCAGACTTTCCGCTACGACCTCAACGGCCAGGTCATTGGCATCACCGCCGCGCGTGCCGATCTGTGGCCGAGCTTCGACCTGATGCTCGGCACCCTGCGCGTGAACGAGCCCGTCCCGCCCGGTTTTCTCGTCGACATCGTCGAAACGCTTGAGTTGCCGGAAAACCCCGAAGGAAAACTGGCTTTCGAAGGCGAGGTTCCGCTGGACGGCCATTGCCGCATGATTGACGCCGGAAGCGTCTTCCACCTCGTCTTTCCGGGCCAGCAGACGGTGTCGATCCGCGACGGCGAGCGCCGGGCCGAAATCCGTCTTCGTCCGGACAGCAAGATCAAGTGGACGCTGCTGGTGATGGTGCTGGATGCGGCGCTCGATGCGGACGGCCAGCACATGCTGCACACCGCGGGTCTTACTTTGCCTGGAAAGGACGGCCTTGTTCTCATCCATGCGCCAAGCGGCATCGGCAAGTCGACGACGTCGCTGGCACTTGCGTCGCGGGGCTTCGGCCTCTGCTCTGACGACGTCATGATCCTCAATGCAAGGACGCAGAGCATTATGGCCTGGGGCATGCCGCGCAGGGTGAAGGTCCATCGCAACACGGCGGCGATGCTGCCCTTCGTTGCCCCTTGCCTCGGCGAAAAATGGGACCCCGAGGGCGAGCAATCCGTTTCGCTGGACCGCCTCGGCGAAATCATTCGTGTCGAGGATGTGCGCGCCAGGCCCGTCGCTGCGCTCCTGCACCTTGCGCGCTCGGCAGACGCCGAGACCCGGCTGCTGCCGATGGCCAGGACCGACGCCATGGTGGCTTTGGCTACCGACAACGTGCGCACCGGCATGACCGGCCTGCTGTCGCTGCAGAAAAGGCGCATGGCGACCATCGCGGCCCTGGTGAAGGCGGTGCCGACCTTCACGCTGGAAGTCGGGGCAAGTCCCGCGGATGCGGCTGCGTTGATCCAGGCTGCGCTGCCAAGTTGACGCGCGCTCAGTCCTTCGCGCCGAAACGCCGGATGTCGAAGGATCGCTGCTTCCACCGGCCATGGCGGGGTTTCGACTGCCGTCGCAGCAACAGCTTGGACAGCTTGTTGTAAGCCAGATGGACGACGCGCGCGTCGGCGCAGTCGAACTCCACCAGTCCCCATCGGCATTTCGCCGCTTCGCCGCTGGGTGGTCCCAGGCGGCGGATCGGCTGAGCCAGCCGGACCGGCCTTCCGTTGATCAGCACACTGACCGGAACACTCGACCCGACGACCCGGCACAGCCGCGCGACATGGTCGCTTGACGATTGCGTGCCGACGATCAACGGACCGGGCTCGATGCGTGCCCAGACATATGCCCCATCCGGCTGAGGCATTCCGGCAAGCCTGCCCCGGCAAAACTCGGGCGCGATATCCGCCGCGAGCACGGCCATCGCGTCGGCCAGGGCCCGGTTCACCGTTGCGGCCGAACGCCAATCCTCTGCTGCAAAACCGACCTGCGCCAGGATATCGCCCTCATCGAAGCCGGATGTCATCTTGTGCAAGGTCACGCCGCCATGGGCTTCATGCATCCGGTCGATAACTAGGCGGTGAATCGGATGCGGGCCGCGATAGTGCGGCAGAAGCGCGGGATGCAGGTTGAGGCCACCCTTTGGGAACAGCTCCAGCGCGGTTCGCGGGATCAGCTTGCCGTATCCGAAACAGATCAGAAGATCGGCGCCGAGCACGCTGAGCTCCCGCCCGAGCGCATCCCAATCATGCGGCGGGCTGAATTCGATCAGCGGTGGCGTGGCGTGTCTGGAATGAGATATCAACGTAAACCGTCGCCGAAGGCGGCGGCGCAGGGTACTGAAGCTGAAGCGCTTGCCGGCACGTGGCCCCGGCACGACCACGGCAGCGATTTGGTGGCCGTCATTTGCCCAGCGCGCAAGCATTGGCGCGGTGACGGACGAAACCTCGGTGATGAATACGGCCGAGAGCGGTTTCTCCATGCCGAGCTCAGGCTGGATATGGTCGCGGCCGTGCCAGCCTCTGGACCCAGCGGAAGGCATCGCGGCTGAGGCGCGAGCGCAGCTTCTCGCGAGAATTGACCCGAAGCAGCATGTTGCCGGTGATCAGCCATTTGGCCAGTCGGATCGAGAGGTCCGGCTTGATGCGGTCGGCGAGCTCGATCGCGCGCGGCGCGGCGAACAGGCGTCCGGTGACGTTGAGGACCGTGGCCAGCTCGAGCTCGATGCCGGTCATCCGGGCGGCATCGAGCAGCCGCGCTTCCGCTTGGGGCGATTTCAGCGCCCGCACGCCTTGCAGCACGTCGACGCACAGCTGCAGGCGGTGGAACTTGTGGCCGCCGGCGGCATGGACGATGGCAATGGTGAGCAGCGCGGCCGGCGTGTCGGTTTCGCTGCCGTCGATTGCCTGCAACTCGCGGAAGCCAAGCGACAGGCGTCTGCGCATGCCGGTGTCGTGCACCAGATTGCCATGCAATTCGACCAGCAGGCTGGAGTTCTCTTTCTCCAGCCATTTGAATTCCTGCAGTTCATGCGACCGGGGCTCGTCGCTGCCGAGCTCGAAGCCGCATTCGCCGATCGTCCGGTTGGCCGCCTCGATGCTGGCGGGATCGACGAGAATGTCGATGTCGGTGAAGGGACGGTCCGCAACCTGGCTATAGAGCTTGCGCGCGAACACCGGCCCCTTGACGATCCGGGCCGGCACGCCCTTTGCCGCCAGCGCCTTCATGATGCGGTCGCCGTGATATTGCAGCAGCATCGATTGGCCGGTCGCCATCGTCGCCTCGTCGCGCAACTCCGACAGTCTCCGCTGCAGGGTTGGGTCCTGCGGCAGTCGAGCGCCACCGATCTCCCTGAGTTTGCGCAGCATGATCGGCAGCACGCCGTGAAACTGGGCGTTGACGAGCAGCGCCAGCAGAGTTTTAGCCGCAACATCCCTGCCGACAGCAGCCGGTGCCTCGGGGTCGGCGAAGGTCAGCAGCAGTTTTTCATCGGCGGGGGCAAGAGATGGCAGCATCAAATCTGGTCGGGATTGGTTATAGAAGACAGATATGGCGGATATGGTTGCAGAAAAGCATCAGGGACGCCAGCAGCGAGAGGGCGAAGCTCACGCATGAATTGACAGTGTGAATAGCTTGCCGCATTCTCACGACCTGGAGTCGGAGGCATGAAAATGACCAAGAAGCAATATCAAGCGCCAGTTCTGCGCAAGGCAGGTAAGCTGTCCACTGTAGTAGCCGTTGCCTCGAAAACACCTGCCTAAGCCAGGTTCGCAGCTTTCCTTGCGCCTCTAAATGCCCCAGCGCAGCGCCGCTGTGTGTACCGGCGCGTCCCATAATGTTGACGTTTCGTCGTCCAGCATGGTCAGCGTGATCGAGCATCCCGCCATGTCGAGCGAGGTGACATAGGACCCGACGAGCGAGCGGACCACCGTCACGCCCTGCTTCTCGAACATCCTGCGGGCGCTGTTGTACATCAGATAGAGCTCCATCGACGGCGTGCTGCCGAAGCCGTTGACGAACAGCAGCGCCGGTCCTTTGGCGCGGTCGCCAAGGTCTCCGGCGATCGCCGCGCAGACCTCCTCGGCGATGGCATCGGCGCTCTTCAATGCGTCGCGGCGCCGGCCGGGCTCGCCATGGATGCCGACGCCGAATTCCATCTCGCCATCGCCGATCTCGAAGGTCGGCTTGCCGGCGGCCGGCACCGTGCCGCTGGTCAGCGCCACGCCCATGGAGCGCGTCGCGGCATTGACGCGCTCGCCCAGCGCCTTGAGATCGGGCAGGGCCATGCCTTGCTCGGCCGCCGCGCCGACGATCTTTTCCACCACCAGCGTGCCGGCCACCCCGCGCCGTCCGGTCGTGTAGGACGAGTTCTCGACCGCGACGTCGTCATTGGTCACCACTTGCAGCACGCCGTCCGCCATTTCTGCCGCCATGTCGAAATTCATCACATCGCCCTCATAGTTCTTGACGATGAACAGGCAGCCGGCGCCGGTGTCGACGGCCTCAACGGCCGCCAGCATCTGGTCGGGCGTCGGCGAGGTGAAGACCTGGCCGGGGCAGGCGGCGTCCAGCATGCCGTGGCCGACAAAACCTCCATGCAGCGGCTCGTGGCCGGAGCCGCCGCCCGAGATCAGCGCCACTTTGCCGGGCTTCAACGCCCTGCGGCGGATGAATTTGCGGTCGTCTCCGAGCACGAGGATATCGGCATGAGCCGCCGCAAAGCCATCGAGGCTTTCGGCCAGCACCGTGTCCACCGAATTGATGAATTTCTTCATGACGGTCCTCCCGACTGTCTTCAGTTTACGCAATCCCGAACGGAAAACCGCGACATACTTCCTGGACTTGCTCTTGCTCAGCCGCTGCCCTTGCCGGCGATGCTGGTTATCTTCTGGATGAATTCGTTGATCGCCCGGTCGAGCGCGGCGTTCTGCCTGTCGTCGCCGAAATCCGGCACGATGAGCGAGACATGGCGTGTCTTGCGCGGCCCTGAGGCCGCGGGCGCTTTGCCGGGGTGCGCCTGGTGATAGGCGGCCATGAACTGGTCGCGCTCGGCCTGGCTGAAGTGGCAGACGGAAAAGATGGAAGGCAGATGCTTTGATGGGATCGGGATCGAATAGGCCGGGCTCGAGATCTGGGTGACGAAGCTGCGGTGCTTGCCGAGCGCATCGGCAAGGCGCTGGCGCATGCCCGACGGGCGCTGGTCGATGACCTGCGACAGGATCGTCTTATAGGCGCGGATCGCCTCTTCCGAGCCTGTTTCCGATATCTTCTCGGTCTTGGCCATGCCGCGTCTACACCGCAACGTCGGCGATGGCCGCCTTGGCCATGGCGAGTTGCGCAGGGGCGACCGATAAGTCGCGCAAGCCCGCCTCGATCAGCGCCGGGATGGCTGCCGGATCGCCGCCCGCGTCGCCGCATAGGCTGACCGGAATACCTTTCGCTCGTCCGAAGGCGGTGATCGCAGCAATCAGCCGCAGCACCGCCGGATGGCGCGCGGTGTTGAGATGCGCCACGGCTGCGTTGTCTCGCGCGGCCGCCATCACATATTGCGTCAGGTCGTTGGAGCCGACCGAGAAGAAGGCGACATCGGCGAAATCTTCGGGCGCCAGCGCGACCGAAGGCACCTCGACCATGATGCCGAGCGGCGGAAGCCGGTGCGCCACGCCCTGCGCGGCAAGCGCGGCTTCTTCTTCGGCGAACAGCGCGGCGGCTTGGCTGTACTCCTCAGGCGTGGCGATCATCGGGAACATCACCTTCAGATTGCCGTGGATGGCGGCGCGCAGCAATGCCCGTATCTGCACGCGAAAAATGTCGCGCCGCTTAAGCGAGAGCCGAATACCGCGCAGGCCGAGAAACGGGTTGGTTTCCTCGATGGTGAAACCCGGCACCGGCTTATCCCCGCCGGCATCGACGGTGCGGATGGTCACCGGCTTGTCGCCGGCCCATTCCAGCACCTTGCGGTAGGCACGGTATTGCGTCTCCTCGTCCGGCAGCGTTTTGCCGAACAGGAATTCGGTCCGCATCAGGCCGACGCCGTCACAGGTGGCGATATCGATACCGTCGACGTCGGAAGGGTAGGCGATGTTGACCTGGACGCGCACGGCGGTGCCGGCCCTGGTCACCGCCGGCTCAGTCAGGAATGTCTTCGCCGCGCCCAGCCGGTCGGCGAAGGAGGAGGCGGATTGCCGGAAGGCTTCGATCTCGGCCTGGGACGGCGAGAAAATGATCCTGCCGTGTTCCGCGTCGAGCAGCGCGACACCGGTGAGCGTTTCAGCCTCGTCGCCGAGACCGACGACCATGGGCACGCCGCGCGAGCGTGCCAACATCGCGACGTGGCTGGCGGTGCTGCCGGACCTCAACGCTATGCCGCCGCCCTCGCTCCAATCTGTTTCGAGGAAGCGCGTCGGCGCCATGTCGTCGCCGTAGAGGATCGCCCCCGGGGGTGCCACGGCCTCGCTGTCCTGACTCAGCGCGCGCAGCACCTGGTCGCGGATGTCACGCAAATCCGCGGCGCGGGCACGGAAATAGTCCTGGTCCGACGCTTCGTAGCCGGCGATCTCGCTGTCCAGCGCGGTCCGCCAGGCGACATCCGCCGGCTGCCCGGAGCCGATCGCCGCCAAGGCCGGACCGCTCAATGCGTCGTCCTCGAGCATGGCGATGTGGAATTCGAGGATGCCGGCGGCGTCGCCATCGGCGGTTTCGACCAGCGCCGCCAGCCGGCCGACGGCCTTGCCGATTGCGCTCACCAATGCGGCTTGTTCTTTCTCGGCGCTGGCCTTGGCCTTGTAGCTGGCCGGAGGCTGATCGAGGTCGAACAGCGGGCCTTCGGCGTAACCGGGAGAGGCAGGGATACCCTCAGCCCGCATGGCTCGCATTCCTTGCGGGCCTGCCGTCATGCAGATCGGTCTCAAGCGGACCGGGCATGATCCGCGTCCTCGTCGAAGTCGCGCTGCACCAGATCGACCAGCGCTTTCACCGCCTGGGCCGCGCCCTCGCCCTTAGCGCGGATATGCAGCATGGTGCCCTTCGGCGCCTTGGCCGCCATCACCTTGACGATGCTCTTGGCGTCGAACCAGGGACCGTTGGCGGCCACCGCCACTTCCACCTCGGCCGCGAACGACTTGGCGAGCTTGGTGAACTTCACCGAAGGGCGCGCGTGCAGTCCCACCGCGTGGGTGATCAGGACCGTTGCTTCGGCGGATGCGGACATTCAGTCGGTTCCCGTTCGTTCACGACGGCGACAATTCATGCGCGGTCGCCACCACTTCCTTGAGCGAGGCGCCGCCGGAGGATTCGGTTGCAGCCATCACGGCGCCCTCGACGATCGGCGCGTTGCAGACGACGATCTTCTGGGAGCGCGGCTCGCCGATCATTTCGACCGCCATCTCCGAGTTGGTCTCGGCGCCGCCGAGATCGACCAGTATGGCGACGCCCGCTTCCGACCAGGCCTTGTCGATCGCGCCCATGATCGCCTCGACGCTGGTGCCGAGCCCGCCATGGCCGTTTCCGCCGCACCATGCAAGCGGCACTTCGTCGCCCACCATCTGGCGCACCATGTCGGCCGTGCCCTCGGCGACCAGGGGCGAATGCGACACGATGACGATCCCGACATTGCTCATCAATTGCCCTCTATGGCTTCCGCGACTGCGCGCACCAGCAGCGCGGTCGAGCGCGCCCCGGCATCCATATGCCCGATCGAGCGCTCTCCTACGAAGGAGGCGCGCCCGCGCAGGGCCTTCATCGGCACCGTGGCCTCCGCGGCCTTGTCGGCTGCGTCGGCGATCTCGCCAGCCGTCTTGCCTTGCGCCAGTGCCTCATACACCGGCTGCAGCACGTCGAGCATGGTTTTTTGTCCCGGCTGCGATTTGCCGCGCGCCGCCACCGCCTCGATCGCCTTGCCCAGCGCCGCCGTCAGCCCGTCGCGATCCGGGGCAGCGGGCAGCTCCTTGCCGAGCGCCATGAACAAGGTGCCGAACAAGGGGCCGGAGGCACCGCCCACGGTCATCACCAGCTTGGTGCCGACCGCCTTCAGCGCGTCGGGCAGCGGTTTCGCCGCGAAGGCGTCGGCCTCGGCGCGCACCGCCTCGAAGCCGCGCTTCATGTTCAGCCCGTGATCGCCGTCGCCGATCGCCTGGTCGAGCGCGGTCAATTCCTCGGCATGCGCCGCGATCGTATCGGCCGCCGCCGCCATCAATCGGGAGAAATCGGCTGCGGCCATTGTCTGTCCTTCATGCCGGGGCGAACAGAGCCGCCAGGGCAGCGAAAACTTCGGCGACCGCGAAGGCGCCGGGATCCGCCACGTCAAGCTGACTGCCGATATAGGCGGAACGGCCGGCCTTCGCCTTCCGCATCGCCGCGGTTGCCTCGGCGCCTTGCCGCGCCGCTTCTGCCGCTGCTTCCAGCCCGCTTGCGTCAAAGGCTTTCAGCGCCGGCTCCAGCGCATCGACCATCGTGCGGTCGCCGACCCTGGCGCCGCCATAGAAGGTCATCCGGTCGAGCCCCGCGAGCAAGGCCTTGCCGAGCGATGCGCCGGTGCCGAGCGACCGCGAGGCGGCGGTGAAGAAGATCGACAAAAGCACGCCGCTGGAGCCGCCCATCGAGGTGCCCAGCGTATCGCCCATGGCGGCGGCGGTTGCGGCCTTGTCGGCAAGCGGCAGGGTGTCGATGCGCTCGAGGATGCTGCGCGCGCCCGTCGCCACGGTCGAGCCGGTGTCGCCGTCGCCGGCCTTGGTATCGAGCGCGTTGAGCGGCTCTTCGAGCGCGATCAGCTTCTGGCAGACGGCCCTAATCAGCCGCTCCGCGGCCGCATCGCGGCTGGCGGGCTTTATGGCTGTGCCTATGCCAGGCTTGGCCATCGCGACAACGATCGGCTGACGGACCGGCTTCGCCGGCAGCCAGGCATGCGGGCCGACGGGAGCCAGCAGCGCCGCCTCGCGTTCCGCGTTCAGCTTGAGCAGCGACAGCGAGAAGCCGTTCATGTTGAGCGCCGTCATCAGATGACCGGGGCCGATCGTCAGCGTCACGGCCTTGGCGAGCGGCGACGACAAGACGGCGTTGGCGATCAAAGACATTTCGAGCGGCGGCACCGAGCCGAGATTGTTGATCAGCAAGGCATAATGGCTGCCGGGATCGAGCCGCGCGGCAAGGCGTTCGGCCATCACAGCGACGAATGCCCCGGCGCTCTGCAGCGCGATGCGCTCGACGCCCGGCTCGCCATGGATGCCGAGGCCGAGCTCGCCATCGTCAGCGCCGAAGCGCTCCTCATGCGCCTGTCCGGGGATCGAACAGGAGGAAAGCGAGATGCCGAGCGAAAAGATGTCCTTGGCCGCCGCGCGCGCCGCGGCAGCGACCGATGCAAGGTTCCGGCCGGTTTCGGAAAGGTGCCCGGCGATCTTGTGCACGAACAACGTGCCGGCAACGCCGCGCGGCTGCGCGATGTCGGGCAGCGCGATATCGTCGCCGACGATCACCATCTCGACCGCAAGGCCCTCGGCACGCGCCTTCTCCGCGGCCAGTCCGAAATTGAGCCGGTCTCCGGTGTAGTTCTTCACGATCAGCAGGCAGCCGGCTGCCCCCGTCGTCGCGCGGATCGCGGCCAGCACCGCCTCGACGCTCGGCGAAGCGAAGATCTCGCCGGAGACGGCCGCCGTTAGCATGCCGGCGCCGACGAAGCCGGCATGCGAGGGTTCATGCCCCGCGCCGCCGCCCGAAACGATCGCCACCTTCGTCTTGTCCCACTCGGCGCGCAGCACGACCTTGATCTCGGGATAGCCGTCGAGGCGGGCCAGCGTGCCAGATCCCGCCGTGGCGAGGAAGCCGTCCAGCGCCTCGGTGACGATCGTGTCCTTGCGGTTGAAAAAGTGCTTCATGAATTTCGTCCAGTCCGTATCTGCGGTCGTCAATCGGTTTGCAAATTTATGCGCGAGCCGGCTACATCAATCTTTGCCCGTCCGAGCCGAAATAGAGCGGCGCTATGTAGCGGATCGTCACCTTATCCCCTTTGGCTAAAGGTGTGTCCGGATCGGTGAGCGTCACCAGCTTCTTCGGCCCAACCGTCACATGCAGGTGGTTCTGGTCGCCCAAATGCTCGACCCAGTCGACGACCCCGTCGGCATGGCCGTTCATCGCCTTCTCGATCGCGAGATGCTCGGTGCGCGCGCCGATCGTCGTCGTTCCGGCCGGCGCGTCGCCGTCGGGCAGCAGCCCGGCCGGCAAGAGGTTGATCGCCGGCTGGCCAAGGCGCGCCGCCACATGAAGATTAGCCGGCTCAGAATAGATCGCGCGCGGCGTGCCGATCTGCACCAACATGCCATCGGCGAGGATGCCGATGCGGTCGGCCATGGTCATCGCCTCGATCTGGTCGTGCGTGACATAGAGCATCGTGGCGCCGAGCTCGGACTGGATGCGCTTGAGCTCGAGCCTGAGATTGGCGCGCAGCTTGGCGTCGAGCGAGGACAGCGGCTCGTCCATCAGGTAGATCGCGGGCTTCCTCACCAGGGCGCGGCCGATGGCGACGCGCTGCATCTCGCCGCCCGACAGTTTTGTCGAGCGGTTGTCGAGCTTGTGGTCGATGCGCACCATGCGCGCGACTTCCTCGACGCGCCGCCGCACAGCCTCTTCGGGAAACCGCCGCGCCGGCGAGCGCAGCGGGAAGGCGAGATTGTCGAACACCGAAAGATGCGGATAGAGCGAATATTGCTGGAAGACGAAGGCGGTGTCGCGTTCTGCTGGCGACAGCGCCGTCGCGTCATGGCCGCCGATGTGGATCGTGCCGCTGTCCGGTCGTTCCAGTCCGGCGATCAGCCTGAGCGTCGTCGTCTTGCCGGCGCCGGTCGGCCCGAGCAGCACGACGAATTCGCCGTCCTTGATAACGAGGTCGAGATCGCTGATCGCAACGGTGTCGCCAAAACTCTTGGTCACGCCCTGGATACGGACATCAGCCATGGCGCGCCTCCGCTGCCTGATCATGCATGGCGGTCCTGACCGCGCGGCCGGAACCCTTCTCGAACAGCGACAGCCGACCGCTGCTTAGCGTCAGCCCGACCTGTTCGCCGGGGCTGAGATGGATGCCCGCCGGCACCCGCGCCTTGATGATGCCGTCGGCCGTCTCCACGGCGACGATCTGCGTGGTGCCCAGATATTCCGTGCCGTAGATCGCGCCGCGCAGCTTCGAGCCATCGTCGAAGCGGATGTGCTCGGGCCGGATGCCGAGCGCCATGTCGGCGGGTGCCACATCCTCGCGTACCTCCGGCACCGCCACCTTGGCGCCCTGCACGACGATCTCCTTAGCGCCCCTGGCGAGCCCGCCGCCGAATTTCAGGAAATTCATCGGCGGCGAGCCGATGAAATCGGCGACGAACATGGTTGCCGGCCGGTCGTAGATTTCGCGCGGCGTGCCGAACTGTTCGATGACGCCGTGATTCATCACCGCTATTTTGTCGGCCATCGACATCGCTTCCATCTGGTCATGCGTGACATAGACCGTGGTCGCATGGATGCGGTTGTGCAGCTCGCGCAGTTCATGCACCATCAGATCGCGGAACTCGGTATCGAGCGTGCCGAGCGGCTCGTCCATGAGAAAACATTTCGGCCGCCGCACGATGGCGCGGCCGAGCGCGACGCGCTGCCGGTCGCCGCCGGCAAGGCCGGAGACGGACTTGTCGAGCAGATGGTCGATGCGCAGCAGCTTCGCCGTCTCTTCGACGCGGCTGCGGATTTCGGCCGAGGGCATGCCCTGCGCCAGCAGCGGGAAGCCGATATTTTTGCGCACATTCATGTGCGGGTAGAGCGCGAAGAGCTGGAAGACGAAGGCGATGTCGCGCTCGCGCGCCCGGCGCATGGTGACGTCCTCGCCGCCGAGCAGGATCTTGCCGCCGGTCGGCAGCTCGAGACCGGCGATCATGCGCAGCGTCGTCGTCTTGCCGCAGCCGGACGGGCCGAGCATGACGAAGAACTCGCCGTCCTCGACGACGAAATTGGAATCCTGCACGGCGACGAATGCGCCGAAGGCCTTCCTCAGGTTCTGAACACGGATCTCGGCCATCGTTATTCCGGGAATTTCGAGATAATGATGAACATCACCGCGCCGGCAAGCATGGTGACGAAGGAATAGGTGTAGAGCGACAGCGCGAAAGGCTGGAACAGCATCAGGAAGCCGATCGCGATGATCGCGGTCGCGATGTTTTCCATCAGGCCGCGCCTTGCCCAGCGCGGCCAAGAGGAGCGCTTGGAGGCAACAGAGCGGTTCATGCGTTCCTCCCTTCCTTCCCGTTCAAGGGGAGAGATGGTTGCCAGGTGGTTCCCCCACTCCGTCGCTGCTTCGCAGCGCCACCTCTCCCCCCTCCGGAGGGAGAGGAAGGGAGCCTGGCTGAATGAAGTTCGCGCCCTTCCTCTCCCCCGTCGACCGGGGGAGAGGTGTCGAGCGAAGCTCGACGGAGTAGGGGTCGACTTGTTCCCATACTAATCATTTGCGCACCGCGCCAAAGGTGATGCCGCGCAGGAGTTGCTTGCGGAGCAGGATGGTGAAGACGAGGATCGGCACCAGGAAGATGGTCGTGCCCGCCGCCACTGCCGGCCAGTCCTGGCCGCCTTCGCCGATGATGGTCGGGATGAAGGGCGGCGCGGTCTGCGCGGTGCCGGAAGTGAGCAGCGCTGCGAACGCATATTCGTTCCAGGCAAAGATCAGACAGAAGATGGCGGTCGCGGCAATGCCGGTCGTGGCCTGCGGCAGCACGGTGCGCCAGAAGGCCTGCAGCCTGGTGTAGCCGTCGATCATCGCGGCCTCCTCATACTCGCGCGGGATCTCGTCGATGAAGCCCTTCAAGAGCCACACAGCCAGCGAGACGTTGACCGCGGTGTAGAGCAGGATCATGCCGAGCGCGGTGTCGGACAGGCCGAGCTCGCGATACATCAGGTAGATCGGGATCGCCACCGCGATCGGCGGCATGAAGCGCGTCGACAGGATGAAGAACAGAAGGTCGTCGGCCAAAGGCACCTTGAAGCGCGAAAAGCCATAGGCCGAGAGCGTGCCGAGGAACACCGCGCAGAAGGTCGAGCCGAAGGCGATGATCAGCGAGTTGACGAAGCGCGGCAGGAAGTTCGACGGGCCGGCAATCACCATGTTGCGCTTGCGCACGGTCTCGTCGCAGAAGCCGGTCGCCGGTCCGAGCGAATTGATATATTCCGGCGTCTGCCTTGTGCGTGTGGTGAAGAGGTTGCAATAGCCCTCGATGCTCGGCTGGAAGACGATCTTGGGCGGATAGGCGATCGAATCCGGCGGCGTCTTGAAGCTGGTGGCGAAGATCCAGAGCAGCGGCACGATCGAGATCAGCGCATAGGCGATGATGATCGTGCCGGCGATCAGCTTCGCGTTGGACGAGGGCGCGACGACGGAATGGGCGGTGGTCAGGCTCATCTCTGCTTCACCTTGTTGAGCGCCTTGACGTAGATGTTGGCCAGCCCGAACACCGCGACGAACAGGATGATGGCGAAGGCCGAGGAATAGCCGGTGCGCCAGCTCTCGAAAGCCTGCCGCTTCAGCGTGATCGAGGCGACCTCAGTGGTCGAGCCGGGTCCGCCGCCGGTGAGCAGGTTGACCATGTCGAACATCTTGAAATTCTCGATGCCGCGGAACAGCACCGCCAGCATGATGAAGGGCAGCGCCATCGGCAGCGTGATCGACCAGAATTGCCGCCAGTTGGAGGCGCGGTCGACCTCCGCCGCTTCATAGATGTATTCGGGAATGGAGCGCAGACCGGCGAGGCAGATCAGCATGACGTAAGGCGTCCACATCCAGGTGTCGACGATGATGATCGCCCAAGGCGCCAGCTCGACATTGGACAGCATCTGCACATTCGTCGGCGGAATGCCGGTGACGAAGGAGACGACGTAGGAAAACAGGCCGATCTGCGGCTCGTACAGGAAGCGCCAGAAATTGCCGACCACCGCCGGCGACAGCATCATCGGCACCAAGATGATGGTGGTCCAGAAGGCGTGGCCGCGGAATTTTCGGTCAATCAGCCAGGCCAGCGTGAAGCCGATCACCGTCTGTAGAAGGATCGTCCAGAACACGAAATGCGCCGTCGTCTGCATTGCGATCCAGATGTCCTGATCGCCGAGGATACGCCGGTAATTGGCGAGCCCCAGATTCTTCACCACCTCGTTCGGCCGGTTGGCGCGGAAATTGGTGAAGGAGAGATAGATCGCCCAGAACAGCGGGAAGATGTTGATGGCCAACAGCAAAAGGATCGTCGGCGAGATGAACAGCCAGGCGAGGCCCTTGTCGCTGATGCCCCGGATCTTCTTGGCCAACGGTTCCGGTGTTGCCCGGGCAACGTTGTCCGCAGTCCGATCGAGCATGGTAAGTCCTGCTTCGGTCACGGGTAAGTCTCGCCTGTGGAATTTATCTGAACTGCGTCCCGTGCCAAGGGCGGCACGGGACGCTGCGGTTGGGCTCGGGAGGAGCCTTACATCTTGCCCCGACTACATCTTGCCGTCGTCCTGGAAGACCTGCGTCCAGTCCTTGACGAGGCCGTCTAGCGCATCCTTGGCCGAGCCCTGGCCGGCGACGACATAGTCGTGGAAGCGCTTCTGCGACGCCTGCAGCAGCGGCGCGTAACTGGGTTCCGCCCAGAAGTCCTTCACGATCGCCATGGAGTCGAGGAAGGCCTGCGCATAAGGCTGGCTGGACGGGAATTTCGGATCCTTGACCACCGAGTTCAGGCAGGAATAGCCGCCGAGTGACCACCATTTGGCCTGCACGTCCTTGTTGGCGAACCACTTGATGTATTTCAGCGCCGATTCCTGCTTGTCGGAATAGGAAACCACCGAAATGCCCTGGCCGCCGAGCTGCGCGAACTGGTCGCCGTCGGGACCCTTCGGGTTGACGAAGTAGCCGATCTTGTCGCCGCCGACATTCTCGTCCTTCTGCAGGCCGGGCCAGGTGAAGGCGAAGTTCATATGCATCGCCACCTGTCCGGATTTGAAGGCGTCGACGCCCTCACCCATGTAGCTGTTGGAGGCGCCGGGCGGAGTGCAGCAGTCGTAGAGCGCCTTGTAGAACTCCAGCCCCTTCACCGATTTCTCGGAGTTGACGAAGCCTTCCATCTCATAGGGCTTCTTCGGGTTCTCATACTGGAAGCCGTAGCTGTAGAGCACGTCCATGGCGCCCATGGTAATGCCCTCCGAGCCGCGCTCAGTATAGATCGAGGCGCCGTAGACGGTCTTGCCGTCGATCTGCCGCTTCTGGAAGAATTCGGCGATCTGCTTCAGCTGGTCGAAGGTGGTCGGCGGGGCGAGGTCCCAGCCATACTTCTCCTTGAATTCCTTCTGCAATTCGGGCCGCGAGAACCAATCCTTGCGATAGGTCCAGCCGACGACGTCGCCCATGGCCGGCAGCGCCCAGTAGTTGGGCGTGTTCTTCGGCCATTCGGAATAGCCGACCACGGTCGCCGGCACGAAGTCGTCCATGCTGATCTTCTCCTTGTCGAAGAAGTCGTTCAGCTTGACGTAATGGCCGTTCTCGGCGGCGCCGCCGATCCACTGGCTGTCGCCGATGATCAGGTCGCAGAGCTTGCCATGCGAGTTGAGCTCGTTGAGGAAGCGGTCGGCATAATTGGTCCACGGCACGAACTCGAATTTCATGCCGATGCCGGTTTCCTTGGTGAAGTCCTTCGACAGTTCCACGAGCGCGTTGGCCGGATCCCAGGCCGCCCAGCACAGCGTCAGGTCTTCCGCATGCGCGACGTTCGAGACGGCTGTCGACGCAAAGATCGCCGAGGCCAGTCCCAACGCCAGTTTCAAGGTCGATTTCATGCCTTACCTCCCATTTGCGAAACGCGTCCGGATGACGGTTTCAAGACCCCTCAACCCTCGCTCCTCCGAGCGCCCAAACACGGCGGGCGATGCGCCGCCCGATGTTTAGTAATTTGTTTAGTGATGCTCTTTTTACTAAACAACGCAAGCGAATTCGTTGCTGCGCCGCAGCATGGCGAAAGGTGTCATTGAAATCGTTGGGAAATGCCGCCGGACCTGTGTCCCTCTGACGTCAGCTGGCCGCGTTGGCGGGGCCCGGGCTTGTCGTCAGCGGCCGGATCGGCGGCGCGGGCGGCAGCAGCGCGCGTATGTCGGCGAAGGGGAAGGTCGGCTCGAAGCGGAAGGCCTCGGCAAGCGCGCCGGAGGCGCCGTTGCACTGTCCGGCGCGAAACTCGTTCTGGAGGCGCGCCCTGTGCAGATAGTGCTCCGGACCTTGCGACTGGTGCGCGAGGATCGCTTTCGCCTTGATGTCCCAATGATGCGAGATCTCGACATAATGGGTCGGCGAAAAACCGGTGCCGCCGAGCGTGTCGGCATGCAGCACCGGCACCGCGAAGGATGCGGCGAGCCGCACGCCGTCGGACAAGGCGCGGTGGTCGCCATGGTAATCGTATGGCGCATGGGTGATGGCGAGATCGGGCTTTACCTCGCCGATCAGCGCCTTCAGCGCCGCAATGAACGCGGCATCGGCGACGAGCTCCCCGTCGGGAAAGTCGAGGAAGCGCGGCTCGACGCCGAGGAGGCCCGCCGCCTTGGCCGCTTCCTTGCGCCGCAAGCGGGCAAGCGCCTTGGGGTCGCCCATGCCACCTCTGGCACCATCGGTGGCTATGGCGAAAGTCAGTCCTGCGCCTTGCGCGGCATAGGCGGCCAGCGTACCGAACATGAATATCTCGATATCGTCGGGATGTGCCCCCAGCGCCAGTATCTTCACGTCTCTCTCCCGGAAATGGAATCGTGCCGAACGGAATCCTGCTCGCTCTTCTCGCTTACGCAAACTATTCGTTCAGCGACGCCGTCATCAAGGGTCTGGGCGGGCAGTTCACCGTCTTCGAGATCGGCTTCTTCATGACCTTGTTTGCCGGTTGTTTCCTCTTCTTCGCCCGGCCGAAGGAGGAGCGCTGGCGCGATTTCTGGCGCACCGGGCGGCCCTGGGCCGTACAGGCACGCGCTTGGGCCGGCATCGCGTCGGGCGTGCTCAGCGTCTATGCCTTCACCACCATTCCGCTGGCGGAGGTTTACGCGCTGCTCTTCCTCGCCCCGTTGCTCGTCACCGTGCTTTCGACCGTCATCCTGAAGGAGGAGGTCGGTCCCTGGCGGTGGCTTGCCGTGATCGCCGGCTTCGCCGGTGTCATGCTGGTGGTGAGGCCGGGCTTCCGCGAATTGCATCTTGGCCATCTCGCCGCCTTCGCCAATGCCTTCGTCGCGGCAACCATCGTCATCCTAATGCGGTCGCTTGCCCAGCAGGAAAAGCGTACGACCATGTTGGGCTCGCTGATCGGCTATGGGCTGCTCTTCAACGGGGTCGGCGCGGTCGCGACGTCATTTACGCTTCCCAATCTGTGGCAACTGGGCTGGCTGGTCCTGGGCGGCCTGTTCACCGCCGGCGGCCAATTGCTGCATCTCCTGGCGGCCAAATACGCGCCGGCCAATCGCATCGCCCCGACGCATTATTCGCAGATCGTCTGGGCGGTCATCCTCGGCGCGATGTTCTTCAGGGAATATCCCGATGCGATGACGCTGGTCGGCCTTGCAGTCGTCGGCGCCTCAGGCCTCCTCACCATGGTGCGCGAGGAAGTGCGGCTTGGCACCGTGCGCTGGAACCCGTTTACGCGTGCCCGGCTTTGACCGGCATGGGCCCGACACGTTGCACGGCGACCGCGACCGCTGATATGCGGGCAAAATGACGACGAAACCCTTGCCGGAGCTTCCGGTCACGGCCGTGCTGCCGGCACTCGGAGAAGCGCTCTCGCGGCGCAACAACGCCGTGCTGGTGGCGCCGCCGGGCGCCGGCAAGACGACGCTGGTGCCGCTGGCGCTGCTGGACGCGCCTTGGCTCGGTGAGGGCCGGATCGTGCTGCTCGAGCCGCGGCGGCTCGCCGCCCGCGCCGCTGCCCGCCGCATGGCCGAACTGCTGGGTGAGGAGCCCGGCGGCACGGTGGGCTACGCCATGCGCATGGAGAACCGCACCTCGGCGCGGACAAAGATCCTGGTCGTCACCGAAGGCGTGCTCTCGCGCATGATCCTCGACGATCCGGAACTGCCCGGCGTCTCGGCGGTGATCTTCGACGAATTCCACGAGCGTTCGCTCGACGGCGATTTTGGTCTGGCGCTCGCGCTCGACGTGCAGGGCGCGCTGCGGCCGGACCTGCGTCTGCTGGTCATGTCGGCAACGCTCGACGGCGCGCGCGTGGCGAGGCTTTTGTCGGACGCACCGGTGATCGAGAGCGAGGGCCGCGCCTATCCGGTCGAGATCCGCTACGACGAGCGGCCGGCCGGCACGGCGATCGAAGACGCCATGGCCAAGGCCGTGCGCGCGACTTTGGCCGGCGAGCAGGGCAGCGTGCTCGCCTTCCTGCCCGGACAGCGCGAGATCGAGCGCACCGCCGAGCGGCTCGCGGGCAATGTCGCGGCCGACACCGACATCGTTCCGCTCTTCGGCCAGCTCGACAACAGGGCGCAGGATCAGGCGATCAGGCCGGCGCCGGCCGGCCGCCGCAAGGTGGTGCTGGCCACCTCGATCGCCGAGACCTCGATCACCATCGACGGCGTGCGCGTCGTCATCGATTCCGGCCTGTCGCGGCTGCCGCGCTATGAGCCGGCAAGCGGTCTGACCCGCCTGGAAACCGTGCGTGTCAGCAAGGCTTCGGCCGACCAGCGCGCCGGCCGCGCCGGCCGCACTCAAGCCGGCGTGGCGGTGCGCCTGTGGCGCGCGGAGCAGACCGCGTCGCTTCCCGCCTTCACGCCGCCCGAAATCCTCGACGCCGATCTGTCCGGCCTGCTGCTCGACTGTGCCGCCTTTGGCGTCGCCGATCCGTCGAGCCTTTCGTTCCTCGATCCGCCGCCGGCGCCCGCTCTCAATGAGGCGAGGGTGCTGCTACGCGCGTTGCAGGCCATCGACGATGCCGGCAGGTTGACCGAGGCGGGCGCCGCCATGCGCAAGCTGGCACTGCCCGTGCGATTGGCGCATATGGTGGCCGAAGCGGCGAAGAGCGGCCACGCGCTCGAAGCAGCGACGCTTGCCGTGCTCTTGACCGAGCGTGGGCTGGGCGGCGACAGCGCCGATCTGGAGCGGCGTCTGATCCGGTTTCGCGGCGAGAAATCCCCCCGCGCCAACCCAGCCAGGCAGCTCGCCGAGCGTTTGGCCAGGCAGGCCGGTGGCGGCCAGGGCGGCGAGGCGGCCTCCGCAGGCGCCCTTCTGATCCACGCCTGGCCGGATCGCGTGGCAAGGGCGCGCGGCGAGCGCGGCCGCTTCGTGCTGGCCAACGGCTCAGGCGCCATGGTCGATGCCGCGGATCCGCTCGCCAATGAAACCTGGCTGGTGGTCGCCGACCTGCAGGGCAAGGCGCAGAATGCCCGCATCACCGCCGCCGCTCCGGTCGGCGAAGCCGATATCCGCGCCGCCCTGGCCGATCGCATCGAGACGAAGCGCGAGACGAGTTTCGACCGCGAGCGCCGAGCCTTGCGCGTGCGCGGGACCGCACGGCTCGGTGCCATCACGCTTTCCGAACGCATGCTGCCGGCGCCGTCAGGCGCCGATGCAGACCGCGCCATTCTCGATGCTCTGAAAGAGCACGGCCTGTCGCTGCTCGACTGGGGCAAGGAAGCGGAGGCGCTGCGCCAGCGGCTCCGCTGGCTGCATCGCGGCCTCGGAGCGCCCTGGCCCGATGTTTCGGACGAAGCGCTTATCGAGGGCCTCGATGATTGGCTCCTGCCGTTTCTCTCCGGCGACGCCTCTTTCGCCGCCATTAAGCCGGCGGCGCTGTCGTCGGCGCTGATGGCGCTGGTCCCGCACGACCTGCAGCGCAAGGTCGACGCGCTGGCGCCGACCCATTTCGACGCGCCGTCCGGTAGCCACGTGCCGATCCGCTATGACGGCGAGTGGCCGGTGCTTTCGATCCGTGTGCAGGAACTGTTCGGCCTCGACCGTCATCCGGCGATCGCAAACGGAACCGTTCCGCTGACGCTCGAATTGCTTTCGCCGGCGCACCGGCCGATCCAGACGACGCGCGATCTCCCCGGCTTCTGGCGCGGCTCCTGGGCGGACGTGCGCGCCGACATGCGCGGCCGCTATCCAAAACATGTCTGGCCGGAAAACCCGCTGCTGGCCGCCGCCACCAGCCGCGCCAAACCGCGTGGAACGTAATGCATGTCGCCCAAAAGTGCGCAGCGGTTTTGGGACAACGACATGCATCAGGCAAAGACGATGCTCTATCGTTTCCGCTCCTGCGGCTGTAATCCTTGGCAATGAGCAATATCCTGCGCGCGCCCGATTCCCAGCAAAGCCAGCGGCTGCGGCTCAACACGCTGATCCGCCTGCGCTGGCTGGCGATCGTCGGGCAGAGCCTGACCGTGCTGGTCGTCGCCTATGGCCTGAAATTCCCGCTTCCGGTGTCGATGTGCTTTGCGCTGATCGCCTGCTCGGCCTGGATGAATCTGTGGCTCACCTTCCGCTATCCGGCGGCGCATCGGCTCACCCCGCTTTCGGCCTTCGTGATCCTCACCTTCGACGGCGTCCAGCTCACCGGCCTGCTCTACATGACGGGCGGCCTGACCAATCCGTTTTGCGTGCTGCTGTCGGTGCCGGTCGTCATCTCCGCCGCTTCGCTGCCGCTGCGGTTCACGGCCATCCTTGGCGCGTTGGTCATACTGGCGGCCACGCTTCTGGTGTTCTTCCACCTGCCGCTGCCCTGGTATGAGGGCTCGCCGCTGCCGATGCCCTTCATCTATGTCGCCGGCATGTGGATGGCTGTGTTTGCCTCGATCGCCTTCACCGCCATCTATGCCTTCCGCGTCGCGGCGGAAGCGCGCCTGCTCGCCAATGCGCTGGCCGCCACCGAACTGGTGCTGCAGCGCGAGCAGCATCTTTCGGCGCTGGACGGGCTGGCGGCGGCGGCCGCACACGAGCTGGGCACGCCTTTGGCCACCATCACCGTCGTTGCCAAGGAGATGGAAAAGGCCCTCGGCAAGGATCCGAAATATGGCGAGGACGTGAAGCTCTTGCGCTCGCAAAGCGAGCGTTGCCGCGAGATCCTGAAGCGGCTGACCAGCCTTTCCTCGGAAGGCGAAGCGCATCTGTCGCGCATGCCGCTCACTTCGCTGGTCGAGGAGGTGACGGCGCCGCATCGCGATTTCGGCATCTCGATCCGGCTGCGGCCCGGCGAGCGCGTCGGTCCCGAGCCGGTTGGCCAGCGCAGCCCCGGCGTCATCTACGGGCTCGGCAATCTGGTCGAGAATGCCGTTGATTTCGCCCGCAACGCCGTCACCGTCAGCTGGAGCTGGGACAATGAGAAGGTCATCTTCTCGATCACCGATGACGGGCCGGGATTCCCCGCCGAGATCATCGACCGCATCGGCGAGCCCTATATGTCGACGCGCCAGGGCACGGAGGCCGGCGGCGGCTTGGGGCTTGGGCTGTTTATCGCCAAGACCTTGCTGGAGCGTTCCGGCGCCACCATCGACTTCCGCAATTCGAGCGGGCTCGGCGAGGGTGCGGTGGTGCAGATCGCCTGGCCGCGCAACCTCTTCCTCAACCAGGAACAGGCCTCGGCCACCATGTTCGACAATGCGTAACCTTGGTCGGATGGTGCGCAAGCCCTGCAACAACCGCATGGCAGCTCTGTTGCCGGCTCTAAAAATTGGACATTGCCCCTGCAGGACTGTATCTGCGTAAAAGTGAGGCATGTCGCCCAAAACTGTGCAGCGATTTCAGGAAGTCGACATGCCCGGAAACAAGGATTTGAAGGGCCTTCGCCAGAATGGGTCTCGGCGCGGCGCGCTTTGGATCGGTAGGATGCCGATAAGATGAGCGGAGACGAAACGACTGGCGCAATGGTCGAGGGCGAGGACACCTCGTTGCTCATCGTCGAGGACGACAAGCCGTTCCTCACCCGGCTTGCCCGGGCCATGGAAACAAGGGGCTTCGTGGTCGAGACGGCGGAGAGCGTGGAAGAGGCGGTCGCCAAGGCGCGCGCCCATCCGCCGGCCTATGCGGTTGTCGACATGCGGCTCGGCGACGGCAACGGCCTGGACGTCGTCGCGGCCATCCGGGAGAAGCGCGGCGACGCCCGCGCCATCATTTTGACCGGCTACGGCAACATCGCCACGGCGGTGACCGCCGTGAAGCTTGGCGCCGTCGATTACCTGTCGAAGCCCGCCGATGCCGACGACGTTTTTGCCGCGCTCACCCGCACCTCCGGGGAACGCGCGGCGCCCCCGGAAAATCCGATGTCGGCCGACCGCGTGCGCTGGGAGCACATCCAGCGCGTCTACGAAATGTGCGACCGCAACGTCTCCGAGACGGCGCGCCGCCTCAACATGCACCGCCGCACGCTGCAGCGGATTCTCGCAAAGCGGGCGCCGCGCTGAACCAGCGTCGTCATCCTAGGGCGAAGCAGGAGTGAAGCTCCGTCGCGAAGACCCTGGGATCCATTCCGTGACCCCGGCCGCAGAATGCAGCGGAGCCGAATTCTGCACCGTCGCAACGCTCTGACGTTACGGAATGGATCCTCGGGTCTGCGCCGCGTCGCTTCGCTTGCTTCGCCCGTGGATGACGAAGCGACGGGCGTTTCGGCCAACTTCCGAAGCAGGCTTGCTTCGCCAGCCGGGCTGCGCATCATTACGTTATAGGTTTCCGGCCGTCAGGTCGGGGTGACGGGCGGAGGGACCATGCGAGACGAACGGTCGAAATCGATCCTGCGCGAGTTCCTCGATGGTGAGGCCGCCGGCGGCATCATCCTGATGGTGGCCGCAGCTCTTGCGCTGATCGTCGCCAACTCGCCTTTGGCCGAAACCTATTTCGCCGTCTTGCACGCCTATCTCGGGCCGCTCAGCGTCTCGCACTGGATCAATGACGGGCTGATGGCGGTGTTCTTCCTGCTGGTCGGGCTGGAGATCAAGCGCGAGATGCTCGACGGGCAGCTCTCGACCTGGCCCCGCCGCGTGCTGCCGGGCATTGCCGCTGCCGGCGGCATGGCGGTGCCGGCGCTGGTCTATGTCTTGGTCAACCGCGAAAATCAGGCAGCGCTCTCCGGCTGGGCGATCCCCACCGCCACCGACATCGCCTTCGCGCTCGGCGTGCTGTCGCTGCTCGGCAGCCGCGTGCCCGCTTCGCTGAAGGTCTTCCTCACCGCTCTGGCCATCATCGACGATCTCGGCGCCGTCATCATCATCGCGCTGTTCTACACCAGCGGCCTGTCGCTCACTTATCTGGCCGCCGCCTTCGTCGTCATCGCCTTGCTCGTCGTGCTCAACCGCATGCAGGCCATGAAGCTGTGGCCGTATCTCCTGCTCGGCGTCGTCTTGTGGGTACTGGTGCTGAAATCGGGCGTGCATGCCACGCTGGCCGGCGTCGCCCTGGCGCTCACCATCCCGCTGGAGCGGTCTCCCGGCATCGGCCACGAAACAGAACATTCGCCGCTGCACCGGCTGGAGCACGGCCTGCACAAGCTAGTGCCGTTTCTCGTCATCCCGATCTTCGGCTTCGCCAATGCCGGCGTCTCGCTCGGTGGCCTGAGCTTTGCAGCCCTTGTCGAGCCGCTGACGCTGGGCGTCGCCGCCGGCCTGGTTCTCGGCAAGCTGGTCGGCGTTTTCGGCTCCTCGGCGCTGGCGATCCGCTTCGGCCTCGCCGACTTGCCGATCAATGCCGGCTGGCTGCATATGCTGGGCATTTCGCTGCTTTGCGGCATCGGCTTCACCATGAGCCTGTTCATCGGCCTGCTCGCCTTCGCCCGCGACCCGGCGCTCCAGGACACGGTGAAGGTCGGCATCCTGGCGGGCTCGCTGATTGCCGCGCTGCTCGGCGCCGCCGTCCTGCTAACGGCGGCGGCCAAGGGTGGAGCTGAGGAAGAACTGGAGTAGGCAAGCCGCGACGCCATTTCCTCGCCCCCGCGAAAGCGGGGGAGAGGTGGCCCGGCGGAGCCGGGACGGAGCGGGGGCGCCCTCCGTCAAGCCAAAGCCGATGCAGAACAAGGCACAAGGCCAATCGCAATCCGAACAACCGCCGAGCGTCGCGCTGACCCCTCTCCGTCCCGGCTGCGCCGGGACACCTCTCCCCACTTCGTGGGGCGAGGAAACAGCCCTATTCGCTCTCTCCCTCCAGCGCCGGCACGGCGACGCCGGCAAGCTCGGCCGCCAGGAGCCGCGCGGCGCCTGCGCGGGCAATCCGCAGCATCAGCGCCTTGCGCGTCGCAGCCGCCATGCGGTGCTCAGGCGCATCGCGCAGGATCTCCGCGCCATAGCCGTCGGAGAGGATGAAGCCGCATTCCTCGGGGAAGATGTCCTGGGGAACGCCGGGATGGGTGGCGAAGAAGAAGCGGTCGGAATGCAGCCGGTAGTCCGGCCATTTGCGGTCGACCCTGAAATCCTCGATCGAGGATTTGATCTCGATGATCCAGATGTCGCCCTGCCTGGTCAGCGCCACGAGATCGGCGCGCCGCCCTGTGGCCAGGGAAAGCTCCGGCATCACATGCGCGCCCATTTCGGCAAGCAGCCGCTGCACGCCGCGCCGCACCAGCATGGCGCGCTCGGACTGGCGGCCGTCGATCAACGGGTTAAGAGGAATCGGGGAAACGAGTGGCATGGGAGGCACCATGCCAGATTTTGTTCACGGTTTGAACCCCTGTCAGGCCGGCGATTATCCGGTTGACAAACCCATTGGCGCATCTGAGGTGCGCTGATATGAAAAGCGCATGGGGAAGCTTATCGATCACATCAAATCGGAATGGCACGTCATGAAGGGCGCGCCGGGTTCCTTTGTCTTGTTGCTGCTATTTGGTTTGGCGGCTGGATTCGGCGGTGGTTTGGCTTGGCGCGGCCAAGAAGTCGCCAATATAGAAAGCTTGGTCAGGGTCAAGGAGGCGGAGCGAGAATTCTCCGAACGGCAACTGACTGAGATAAAAACCAAGCTTTCGGAAAATCCTTCATCGGTCGATATCATTGGAGGCAAGACGGCGAAGCCGGACCCTCGCGTGGATCAGCTGAAGAGCGTCTTTACCGATAGCGGGTGGAGCGTCGGCACCAAAAGCATCGCCCCGCCAAATCCAGCGCAGAACCTTACCCTACGCACACCGGACGACAAAGCCGCCCACACTTTGGAGAAGGCCCTCAATGAGGCCGGAGTCCATTACGACACTGTAAAGCCGAACGACGCCAGCGGCGTACAAGAGTTCCAGCTAAAGCCAAGTACGTTCTAGCTCATGTCCGGAGAGTGTGTCGTTACTAATATATGAAACGTGAGTGGACGTTTCCCCGCCTCCCAGCCGTTATTGGACTATGCCGAGATTCTTTTTCGAACTCTGCGACGGTGGAGAGGTCTATCACGATGCTCAGGGGACCAATCTGCCAGGCTTAACGGAGGCGCAAGACCGCGCCTTCGAATTGCTGCGCAAGGTCATTCCTCAGGTGATGCGCCGCAATGGGGGAGAATACCGCTATCGCGATCTCGCCTACACGGTCCGCGACGGCACTGGCCGCCAGCTGATGAAGATTCGATTTGAATTAGGAACGCCCGCAGAGACGGAAAGCCCTAGCGCTGAGGGCGATCAACACTAGGGCTTGAGGCATGTACGCTGTACCTGCATGACCTTGCGTTAGGGTGCGCTAATATCGTGAACGAAGGGTGAATCGCACACCATCTGTAGAGGATAGGCGATTAAAGTGAAACAGGAATATAGTCACTGACAGGCCGGCAATTTCAATGAGTGCTTTTGAACAAGAACCAAGCGACGACGCAAATCCCCGAGAGCACCAAAAGACTGGCGGCTCTTAGCCAGCCCTCCAATTCGTAGTTGCGCCAGCGCTCACTATAGTTCTTGTCACGATCCAGGCTTGCGTCAAGGATCATGAGCCGGAACCGTTCTAAGAGATTTGGCTTGCGAGGCGAATTGTCCACGGCGCTAGTCCTTGGCTTCGTCACGTTTGCGCCGCGCCAGTTCCTTTATCTGTTCGGGAGTAAGCTTCTCGGCCTTCGCGACCCTCGCAACGGCGTTATCATACTCCTCGTCCCCCACACTCTTTAGGACTCGGGCGGCTTCGCGGAATTTTTCAATTTGGCTAGCGCTCTCACTCAAACGCGCCTTTTCCCTTTTCATCGTGCGTTTCCTCGCCAACAGATCGATCGATAAGATCTAAAGCGTTTTGCTCGGGCGTGGCCATGTCGGCCATGATGTAGCCAGCGCCGGGGATATTGGTGAACCTCGTTTTTTCCCGCCAGAGGATCGTTCCAACATATCGTGGCTTGTCCTCGCTGTGCAATTCAATCCCTGCGCTTTCCAGTCTTGAGACGATCTCGGCGCGGGTCAGAGGATGTCCAGCGTCCCGAATCACCTTCTCGGACAGGTCCGCAATTTCGTGGGGACGCAGACGGCGCGGCCTGCGAACGCTGGTAGTTTCCCTGTTTCCCGCGGGTGGTGATTCATCAGAATGGGGTTCACTTTGTTCCTGTTCTGATCCGGAGAATTGTCTATACATATCCAGAAACGCGTCAATTTTGGCCAGTTCAGTTTCGATTTCCTTCTTTCTTTTCAAAGCGTTAGAGTAGGCGATATCCATCTCTGCCTCCTGTAGGGTGTCAAAGAGGTATCACGATGTTGCGAAAACCGCAACAAAGGACTCGTTAACCACATTGTCTGGAAACACGGAATTACAGCTACTTGCCTGAACCACATCAAAAGGCATATATTAGGTGGGCGCGCATCTAAGAAACGCGTCGCGGAGGCGAAGATGATGAGAATATAGCGATGCCCCTCACCGTTCTGGCCATCGGCGCAGGAGGGGCAGGAGAAAACGAAAGGCCGCCAAACCGTTTGCAGCGGAGAGGCGGCCCTGAGATGACCAGCAACCGAATGAGAGGCGGTAGAGCCTCGCGATCACTAGCATACACCTTAGAATCGCACTTCTGCCGCCTCTTTTCAAGGCCCCTCGCTTTGAAGGAGGACCGTATGGTTTGGGTTAACCCCTACCTGCGTTTCCGCTTCGGCCGCACGGAATCCGTTTGCGGCCACTATCGCAGCCGATAAGACGGCGCTAGCGGCGTAGCCCCTAGCCGTCCGATCAACCTGACTGCCGGGGACCTAGATCCCCGGCTTTTTTCTTTTTGCGGTGCCTCCCGTGTCGCCAGAGCGGCAATTCCAACTGCACCGGTTTGCCGTGATACTTGCGCCTATCGTCAAGCAGGTCTGCGATAGGTGAGGCGCTTGCCCTTCACGCCATTCAACGCGATGAAAGCGCGGGTGCCGTCATCCACGCCAAGCGCGATGCGGTTCGAATACCGGAAATCGAATTCGGCAAAGTAGCGGTGCAGATGGTGTTCGCTGCAATGCTGATAGACGCCCTTCATGCCGCGCTTGAAGATCGAAAAGAAGCCTTCGACCGTATTGGTGTGGGCGTTGCTACGAACATATTCGTCCTTGGAGTGCGTGACGAATTCATGCGAGGCGAAATCCTGGCTGGCGCGGCGATAAATGCCGCTCTCGTCGGTCATGAGCGCTTCCTTGGCAATATTAGCGCGAACGATAGGCATAGCGTTGCCCATGCGAGCCGTATCGACATGGAACGAGCGAGCCTTGCCGCCGCGCTCAACAAGCGTAACGACCGTGTTCTTATGAGCGCTGCCGCCGCGCTTGACGGGCGAACCCTGCAAACGACCGATATACGTCTCGTCGGCCTCAACGGTCTTGCCGTTGCCGCCCATCGGGGAAAGCTCGCCAGAGGCTATAGCAAGGCGAATGCGATGGCACAGGAACCAAGCGGCCTCATAGGTGCATTCGAGTATGCGGTGCATCTGGTGGGCGCTGATACCCTTCTTAGAGGCGCACATAAGGTGGATGGCCTGTAGCCACTTGGTGAGCGGCAGATGGCTTTCCTCGAAGATCGTTCCCATGCGGACGGTGAACTGCGAGCGGCAGGCGCTGCACTTGTACAGGCCATGACGCTCGATGCCGCTAGGGTTCTTTTTGGAGGGCTTGGTGCGAACGCCCTTCAATGCGTAGTGGCGATCAACGCTACCGCACTTCGGGCAAACAGGACCGTTCGGCCACAGTATGGATTCCACATGCTCGAAAGCCTTGGCTTCGTCATGGAACTCGGGGCGGGACAGAACGGACATAGCTAACTCCTATGCCGTTTACCCTACGAAGTGACTTGGGTTTGTCAACCAGATAATTGCCCGTCAGGCCGGCGATTATCGGTTCCTTCGATGGTCGGCGGCGCAAAAGTCGCCGGTTAAAGCCAATGTCTACGGCGAGACCCGCTACTGCTAATCCCCAGTTCGAAATCCATCTGCCAGAAGCCTGGCCAGGTGGTCGCGGCTCAGGCTCAATGCCTCTTTTAGGAACCACAGGAAATTGCTCGGGCCGTCTGTCGGCAGGCCGTTTTCTTCCGCCTGGGTGATGACCGCGCGCTGGCGCTCGATCCGCTGTTCGATCTCGCGGATATGCTGCTCAACCCGTTCGATGTCCTCCTGGAAACCCATGGCCGGCAATCTCGTTGCGCGGTCGTCAGAATAGCACCAAAATCAGAATAGGCGGAGCGCAAAGCCAAGTAGGACGCTCGAGCCGTAGTCGAGCGAAGATTAGTTATTGCTAATCATATCCCTTGGCAGCAATCTCGCCGTAAGAGGATTTCCCCATGACCCGCGATCAGATGCTCGCCCACCTTAGGTCCGCCGATGCCGTCGCGCGCGAGGCGGCGGCGCATGGGCATCATCCGTTCGGGTGCGTGCTGGTCGGGCCGGACGACCGCGTTTTGATGCGGCAGGGCAATCTCGACACGGTGCGCCATGCCGAGACCGAGTTGGCCCGTCGCGCCGCGGCGGCCTATGAGCCGGAGTTCCTGTGGCAATGCACACTGGTCTCGACCTTCGAACCATGCGCGATGTGCGCCGGCACGATGTACTGGGCGAATATCGGGCGCCTGGTCTACGGGGTCGAGGAAACCAGCCTTCTGGCGCTCACCGGGGATCATGCGGAGAATCCGACGATGAATCTCGCCTCGCGCACCGTCTTCGCCTCCGGCCAGAAGAAGATCGAGGTCTTCGGCCCCTTTCCCGAAATCGCGGACGAGATGCTCGCCCCGCACCACGATTTCTGGAAGCGCTGACAGGCCTTGGGCCTCAGGCCGCTCCCGCCATGTCGTCCAGGATCGGGCAGTCCGGCCGGTCGTCGCCGTGGCAGGCATGGATCAGCTTCTGCAGCGTCGAGCGCATCGACTGCAATTCGCGCACCTTCTCCTCGATCGCCCTGACATGGGCGGCGGCGATCTCGCGCACGTCGTGGCTGGCGCGGTCGCGATCCTGATAGAGCGCCATAAGCTGCCTGCAATCGTCGATTGAGAAGCCGAGATTGCGCGCGCGGCGCAGGAAGGCCAGCCGGTGGATATCCTCGCCCGAGTAATCGCGATAGCCGTTCTCGGCCCGCGCCGGGCGGATCAGGCCGATCTCCTCATAGTAGCGGATGGTCTTGGCCGGCAGGCCGGAACGCTCGGCGGCATCACCGACATTCATGACGCTCTCCTCGAACCCAGGCGGCTCTATGAACCGCCTCATTGATTTTGTTTCACAATCCGGTGAGGCCTGTTGCGGAAATGCCGCAGTTCGGCACTTACCGGCGCGTAAGGTCTTGCATATAGGCAGTGCGCGCTTGGCAAGCAAAAGAAATGCCAGCATGAATGATGACAACAAAGCGGCCGACTCGTGCCGCTGGCATCCAGGCGGGGCATCGGACCAATTCATGCGCTTGAAGTCATTTGCAATCCTCGCCGCTCTTGCGCTGTCGGCCGCGATCAGCGGGTGCAGCACCATCGGCGGGCAAATCTTCACCAACAACTATGGCGCGATGACCGATGCCGGCTATCAGCTGCCGCGTATTCCGATCGAGAAGGTGCCCGCCAAATATCATCGGCAGGAAGTGCGCTATGACACTTCGGAGAAGCCGGGCACCATCATCGTCGATACCCAGAACAAGTTCCTCTATTTTGTCGAAGGCGACGGCATGGCGATGCGCTATGGCATCGGCGTCGGCCGCGAAGGTTTTGAATGGCACGGCACCGCTCATATCGCGCTGAAGCGCGAATGGCCGACCTGGACGCCGCCAGCGCCGATGATCAAGCGCCAGCCCGAGCTCGCCAAATTCGCCGGCGGCATGGAGCCGGGCCTGAAGAACCCGCTCGGCGCGCGTGCCATGTATCTCTTCAACAAGGGCGGCGACATGGGCTATCGCCTGCATGGCAGCCCGGAATGGTTCTCGATCGGCAAGGCGATGTCGTCGGGCTGCATCCGGCTGATGAACCAGGATATTATCGACCTCTACGACCGCACGTCGGTCGGCGCCAAGGTCATCGTGTTGTAAGGACCATGATCCCGAAAAGTGGGAACCGGTTTTCGGAAAAGATCATGGTCAACTAAAAAGTTTCGCAGGCGGACCGTCTAGGCAACAACAAGACGTCCTGAAAACAGAAAACCGGGCTGTTGGGGCCCGGTTTTTTGTTTTTGCGATAGGGCTGGTTGCGCAGCAACCGGCCGGGAATGCGTCAGGCGACTTGCTCGACCTGCTGCACTTCGGGAACGAAATGGCGAAGCAGGTTCTGGATGCCGTGCTTCAGCGTCGCCGTCGACGACGGGCAGCCGGCGCAGGCGCCCTTCATATGCAGGAACACCGTGCCGTTCTCGAAACCGCGGAAGGTGATGTCGCCGCCGTCCTGGGCAACAGCTGGGCGCACGCGCGTGTCGAGCAGTTCCTTGATGGTCAGCACCAGCTCTTCGTCCGCCTTGTCGTAGAACTCGGCGGTGCCGCCGGCGTCGCTCGCCGGAGCGGCCGAGGCCATGACCGGCGCGCCGGACATGAAATGCTCCATGATGGCGCCGAGGATCGCCGGCTTCAGATGCTGCCAGTCAGGGCCGTCCTTGGTCACGGTGATGAAGTCATAGCCGAAGAAAACGCCGGTGACGCCCGGGATCTCGAACAGACGGCCGGCCAGCGGCGAGGCCTCCGCCGCGGCTTCGGCGTTGCGGAAATCGGCGGTGCCTTCGCGCAGCACTTCCTTGCCCGGCAGGAATTTCAGCGTCGCCGGGTTCGGCGTCGATTCGGTCTGGATGAACATGGGTATCTCCAAGCCCTTCGCGGGCCGATAGTTTGGAATAATTCTAAATAGGCTCTATCGGCGGGACATTCAAGCGAAACGCGTCGCCGGAGCGGCTGGCTGGCGGAATGTTTTGCCATGGCGGGATGTCCGAACCATGGCAGCCCTCATCCTCCGACTTCGACTGTCAATTGTCCACTCGTCTGCAGGACATCGACCTCGGCGCCGTCATCCGTTCGCCTGAATTCGAGATCGGCGCTGCCCTTGCCGACACGCAATCCGCGAAGCGCGAGACGGTTCACGAAACCGGGCATCCGCGGCCGCACGATCCGCAGCTTGTTCGCGAAACCGTCGGGTTCCAGGCCAAGGCACACCGTCAGCAGGAAGGGCGCTGTTCCGGCCGCCCAGGCCTGCGGGTGGCAAGCCACCGGGTAATGCACCGGCACTTGGAAATCGTTCCGCGGAAAGCCCGCCATCGCTTCGGGCAGCCTATGATGACGAAAGTGCATCGCGGCCTCGGCGATGCCCGTGAAGATCCGCAGGGCCGCGTCGTCCTCGCCATATTGCCGGCAGCCGGCCGCCACCAGCGCATTGTCGTGCGGCCAGACCGTTCCGAGGTGGTAGCCGACGGGATTGTAGCGCCTTTCCGAGGTGGCAAGCGTGCGCACGCCCCAGCCGTTGAACATGTCGTCCCGCATCAGCCGCGCCACGGAACGGCCGCCCTTGTCGCGGTTCGCGATACCGCACCACAACGCATGTCCGGGGTTCGAGGAAACGACCACGACCGGGCGGCTTCTTGCTTCCAGCGCGAGGGCGAAGATGCCTTGGTCCTCGCACCAGAAGTCGCGGTTGAAGCGTATTCGAAGCCTGTCGGCCTCTTGGCGAAGCTGTCTTGCGCGGTCAGCTTCGCCGTTGCGCTCATAGAGGTCGGCGATGGCCTGTTTGGCGGCAAAGACATAGCCCTGCACCTCGACGAGGGCGATCGGCGGTCTGGCGAGGCTGCCATCGGCTCTCACGATCGCGTCGCCCGAGTCCTTCCAACCCTGGTTGACGAGACCCTCGGTGGAGCTGCTCCGGTATTTAAGGTAGCCCTCGCCATGGTCGTCTCCGGCCTTGGCGATCCAATCCAACGCCTTTTCCACGGGCGCCTGCAATTCGCGAAACAGGTCGAGATCGCCGGTCCAGGCGGCATGACGGCCGAGAAGCAACAGGAAGAGCGGGGTAGCGTCCACCGTGCCATAGAACCTGGCATGAGGGACATCGCCGGCGCGCGCGAGCTCGCCGACGCGCAGTTCGTGCAGGATCTTGCCGGGCTGCTCCTCCCGCCATCGATCCGTACGGCTTCCCTGATAGCTGGCCAGGAGGCGGAGCGTCTGGGCGGCGATCTCCGGCTGGAAGGCCAGCATTTCCAGCGCGACGATCAGGCTGTCTCGCCCGAACAGGGCAACGAACCATGGCACGCCGGCGGCAAAATATTCACGCCTCCCAAACTCCGAGCGCAGCATCGCGACATCGCGCAGGGATCTCTCCATGATGCTGTTGAGCAGAAGGCTGTCGCTGTCGAGCTTCGTATGCTGCTCCAGCCATTCTTCGGAATTCGTCCGGAGTTTGCCGGCAACGCCCTCGAGTGTGGCCGCCGGACGCTGATCCAGTTGCCCGGCCTCGGCGTCCTCCGGCTGTTCCTCCAAGGCGATGGTCACCGCGATGGTTCGTGTGGCTCCGGCCGGCACGTCGATCTGGAATTCGGCCGCCGTCTTGTGCGTGGCGTCAGGGCGGGGCGAGAATGCGACCGTCGCCATCCTGCGGAGCCGGTCGGCGCCGTGATAGGCGAAATGCAGCCTGCCATCCCGCCAGGCGGGCCGTTCGGCCCTGCCGAGATTTTGCCGCACCAGCCCTCGCACGTTGAAGATGTCCTCGAAGCCGGCGCCGAACTGCAAGCTCAGCGGAAACTCGTGCGCCTCATGTCCCAGATTCTGGATGGTCAAAACTTCCCTGACGCATGTCTGTTCGGCGTCCAGAATGCGTTCCCAGCGAATGCCGAGTTCGTCCTTGGGGATCAATCGACCCTTGGAGTGCAGGTCGGGGTTGGTCAGCTCGAAGAGCGCCGCGTACCCTTTCTGGGCGGTCGAGGCCAGGACGATCGGCGTCAGGCCGGCCAAGGTCATCTGATAGCCGCCGATGAAGCGGCAGTCATGAAAATAGAGCCCGAAGCCGTGCCCTTCGCTTACAGGTATCTGCGCATCGGCGGCGATGACGTAATACAGATCGAGGCTCTTGACGGTGATCGCTCCGGCGATGCTGTCGACCATCGCCGGGTGGCCCTTGGTAAGCACCCGATGCTTGCGCTCTTGCTGCGCACGAGGCGTCTGCCGGGCTTTTTCCTGGGCTCGGGCCGATTGCGGGCGCGGCCGCGCTGGTGGTTCGGCGCCCGTCGCTTTCGCCCTCGATTGTTCGCGTCGGCCTGCCCGTTGTTCTGTTTCGGTCATCGGCCCTCCATTGGAATGCACATGATTCCAAATGGCGCGCCGCAAACGCCGGCCAAGGGTGGCGTTATTCTTGTGTCGGCTTGGGTATTATGCGCCGCGGGTGAGAAGCCCAGCGCTGGCCGGAGGGCCTTCGCAAATCAGGCCAGGCTGTCGATCTCTTCGTCGGACAGGTTCTGCGGCACGACCGTCACCGGAATCGGAAAGGCCGCGCCGCGGCCGGCAACCGCGCTGACCAGCGGTCCCGGACCTTCCTTGCCGGCGCCGGCCGCCAGCACCAGGATGGCAATGTCCTGGTCTTCCTCGATCAGCTTGTGGATCTCTTCGGTCGGCTTGCCCTCGCGCACCACCAGCTCCGGCTCGATGCCGACGCTCTGACGCACCTTGTTGGCGTAGCCGTCGAGCGCTCCGCGCGCCGTCGCGTTGGCTTCCTCGCGCATGATCTTTTCCACGCCAAGCCAGTGCTGGAAATCGTCCGGCTCGATGACATAGAGCAGCACCAGCACGCCGCCGGTGTGCTGCGCCCGCTTCGAGGCGTAGGCGACGGCGCGCTCGCATTCCGGCGTGTCGTCGATGATCGCCAGGAACTTGCGGCGATGGCCGGCTTCGCGGCTGAGGCGTTTGGAGACCATTTCTATCTGCTCGGTATGGTTCGGCCGCAATCTGCCACCGCCAGGAGCCGGCGGCAAGCCGCCGGCCGGCATGGCGATGGCTCAGCAAGACCGCTCGATCAGTCCTGCAGCAGGCCGATGATGTCGCGAACCGTCTTCATCGTGCCCTCGGCGATTGCGCGGGCCCGCTCGCCGCCATCCTTGAGCACGGCGTCGACATAGGCGCGGTCACCCTCGATCCGGCGCATCTCGGAAGCGATCGGCGCCAGCTTCTCCACGGCCAGATCGGCAAGCGCCGGCTTGAACACGGAAAACTGCTGGCCGCCATATTCCTTCAGCACGTCTTCCTTCGAGATCTCGGCGAGGCCGGCATAGATGCCGACCAGGTTTTCCGCCTCGGGCCGGCTTTCCAGTCCGTCGATCTCGCTCGGCAAGGCCTCCGGATCGGTCTTGGCCTTGCGGATCTTCTTCGAGATGGTGTCGGCGTCATCGGTCAGGTTGATGCGCGACAGGTCGGACGGGTCCGACTTCGACATTTTCTTGGAGCCGTCGCGCAGGCTCATGATGCGCGCCGCCGGACCGCCGATCACCGGTTCGGTGATCGGGAAATAGCCGTTCACCGTCTCTTCGCCGACCCGCATTTCGACGCCGACGCCAAGTGCTGCGATCTTCTCGGAGAAGTCGTTGTTGAATTTCTGCGCGATGTCGCGGGTGAGCTCCAGATGCTGCTTCTGGTCCTCGCCCACCGGCACATGGGTGGCGCGGTAGAGCAGGATGTCGGCGGCCATCAGGCTCGGATAGGCGAGCAGGCCGAGCGAGGCGTTCTCGCGGTCCTTGCCGGCTTTATCCTTGAACTGCGTCATGCGGTACATCCAGCCGATGCGCGCCACGCAGTTGAAAATCCAGGCAAGCTCGGCATGCTGGATGACCCGCGACTGGTTGAAGACGATGTGCTTCCTCGGGTCGATGCCGGAGGCAAGGAACGCCGCGGTGATCGAGCGCGTCTGGTCGCCCAGGTCCTGATGCACGAGCTGCGCCGTCAGCGAATGAAGGTCGACGACGCAATAGATGCAGTCGGACTGTTCCTGGAGGGCGACGAATTTCTTGATGGCGCCGAGATAATTGCCGAGATGCAGATTGCCGGTCGGCTGGACGCCTGAAAAGACGAGTGGCTTGAAGGCGGACATGATTTCCTCAGGGCTTGTGGAGGGCCGTATAAGCGTGATTCCAAAAAGTTGCAGACTTTTTGGAGCCAATCACGCGGCTGGAAACCGCGCGCGGCGAAAGTCTTGCGACGGCGCGCTTATGGACGAAGGGCGCGAGGGGATCAAGACCGGTGTTGCTGCAAGCCAGCTCGAGTTATTCGTCCAGGCCAGTATTCGATTCCCGCGGCGCAGATTTCCCCGAGCCCCGTTTCACGTTCCTGCGGATCATGCCGAAGTCGGCGCCGCCGGTGCCGAAGGCGGCGATGAAGTAAAGCGCGGCGCCTCCGCCAACCAGCCCAAGCACCGTTGTCGCCTTCACCACCAGCGGCGAGCCGGGTCCGAGCCGTGCGGCGAAGTAGTGCTCGGCGAAGTAAAGCGCCACGGCCATAATTACGGCGGAGAGCACCAGCCGCGGAATGCGCTTCAAGAGCGGGACGTCGCGGCCCCAATGGCCGCGCCTGATCAGCATGGCGAGCAGCATCAGTGCGTTGACCCATCCCGCGACGGCCGAAGCCACCGCGATGCCAGGCGCGCCCATCGACGGGAACAGGGTGAGCGCCGTGGCGACATTCACGCCGACCGAGATGGCGGCGAAGATCATCGGCGTGCGCGTATCCTCGCGCGCGAAATAGCCTGGCGTGAAGGCCTTGATCAGCACGAAGGCCGGCAGGCCGAGGCCGAAGATCGCCAGGATCGAGGCAACGATCGGCGTAGAATGGTTGGCGGCGAAGGCGCCGCGCTCATAGACCAACCGCACGATAGGCTCAGACATCACCCAGAGCGCCGCCGCCGCCGGCAAGGTCATGAACAAGGTGAACTCGACCGAGCGGTTCTGCAAATTGGCGGCCTCGACCAGGTTACCCGACTTCAGCGCCCGCGACAGTTCCGGCAACAGCACGATGGCAACGGCCACGCCGACGACGCCGAGCGGCAGCTGGTAGATTCGGTCGGCATAGGCGAGCGAGGACACGGCGCTGTTCTGCGCCGAAGCGATCGCCGTGCCGATCAGCTGGTTGATCTGGGTGATGCCGCCGGTGATCGCCGCCGGCAGCGCCAGGATCAGCAGCCGCTTGACGTTGGGCGTCATCTTCGGCCGACGGAAGCCGATCGAGATGCCGGCATGGCGCACCGCGATCCAGACGATCGCCAACTGCACGATGCCCGCGGCCAGCACGCCCCACGACAGGCCGAAGCCGACATCATGCGCGTCGAGCCCGTGATACCAGGCATAGGCGAGTACGCTGATCAGGATGATGTTGAGGAAGGCGGGCGCGATCGCCGCCGCGAAATAGCGGCGCAGCGAATTCAGCATGCCCGCCATCATGGCGCCGAGCGACATGCAGATCAGGTACGGGAACATGATCGTCGCGAGCCGTACGGTGGTCTCGAACTTGCCCGGGATGTCGGCAAAGCCCGGCGCCACCAGGTAGCGCACGATGAGCGGCATCGCGAGTTCCATGGCGATCGTCAGCGCCAAAAGCGCCGAGAACAGCACGCCGAACACTTCCTCCGAAAAGCGCTTGGCGCCATCGGTGCCGTGCTGCTCGATCTCCTTGGCGAAGAGCGGCACGAAAGCGGCGTTGAAGGCGCCTTCGGCGAACAGCCGGCGGAAGGTGTTGGGGAACTGGAAGGCCGCGTTGAAGGCATCGGCGACCGGCCCGGTGCCGAGTGCCGCCGCCATCAGCATCTCACGGCCAAAGCCCAGCGCGCGGCTCATCAGCGTGCCGGACGCGACGGTGGCAAATTTCTTGACGAGGCTCATGCTGGGAATGACTGCCAGAAAAATTGCGTCAAATGGATGGTCACTCGGCCGCCGCCTTGGCCTTGCCGTTGCGTTCCGACGAATTGCCTTCCAGCGTATCGATCAGCCGCTTGTGAATGGCGGCGGTGCGCGTCGGACTGTCGATCTTCTGTCCGGTCAGGTCGGTGACGTAGAACGTATCGATGACCTTTTCGCCGAAAGTGGTGATATGCGCCGAGGCGATGTCGAGCGAAAGGTCGGAGATCGTTCCGGTGATCTCGGACAAAAGCCCCGGCCGGTCCAGCCCCTCGACCTCGACCACCGAGAAGCGGTTCGACAGCGTGTTGCGGATTTCGGCGCGCGGCGGAATGCGGAAAGCCTTGGCGCCGCGCTTCGGCTTGGTGCGCTTCTCGATCATCTCGGGCAGCCAGCTCTTGCCCGAAAGGACGTCCTCGATCAGCCGGCCGACGCGCTCGGCGCGGCGGCGCTCGTCCTCGTCGCGGTCGAACTCGCGGGAGATCAGGATACTGTCCAGCGCGCGCCCGTCCGAGGTGGTGAAGATCTGCGCGTCGACGATGTTGCCGCCCGCCGCGGCGCAAGCTCCCGCGATGATCGACAGCAGGCGCGGATGGTCCGGCGCCAGTACGGTGATCTCCGTCACCGCCTCGAACTCATGCGTCTTGACCATGGTGGCGAGCTTCTTGCCTGCCCCATCCGCCTCGCGGATGAATTCGGCATGGCGCAGCTGGTCGGGCAGGTCGACGGTCAGCAGATAGTTCTCGTAATGCTGGGCGACATAGCGCTTGCGCTCCTTCGCCGGCCAGGCGGACAGCGCCTCAGCCAGCCGCTCGCGCGCCGCCGCCGTACGCTCGGCGCGCGACACTTCGGAGAAACCGCCGGTCAGAAGCAGCTCGGTTTCGAAATAAAGCGTGCGCAGCAGCTGGCCTTTCCAGCCGTTCCACACGCCGGGCCCAACACCGCGTATGTCGCAGACCGTGAGGATCAAGAGCAGCTTCAGCCGCTCGACCGACTGCACGATCGAGGCGAAATCCTCGATCGTCTTGCGGTCGTTGAGGTCGCGTGTCTGCGCGGTCATCGACATCACCAGGTGGTTCTCGACCAGCCAGGCGACGGTCTCGGTGTCGGCCGCCGACAACCCCATATGCGGGCAGATGCGCCGGGCGATCCGGGCGCCGGCCTCCGAATGGTCCTCGGGCCTGCCCTTGGCGATGTCGTGCAAGAGCACCGCGACATAAAGCGCCTCGCGGCTTTTCTTCAGACCCGGCATCAGCGTATGCGACAGCGGATGCACCTTGGCGCCGTCGCCGCGCTCGATCTCGGCCAGCACGCCGATGCAGCGGATCAGATGCTCGTCCACCGTATAGTGGTGGTACATCGAGAACTGCATCATGGCGACGATCTTGCCGAAGTCGGGGATCAGCCGGCCGAGCAGTCCCGCCTCGTTCATGCGCCTGAGATTGAGTTCGGCGTTGCGGTCCGAGGTCAATATGTCGAGGAACAGCCGGTTTGCTTCCTCGTCGCGCCGGAGCGATTTGTTGACCAGGCCGAGCGAACGGGTGAGCAGCTTCAGTGCATCGGGGTGGAACTCCAGCCCATGCTTGTCGGCGAACCAGAACAGCCTGAGCAGGTTGACCGGATCGCGCTCGAAGACGCTGTCGTCGGCGACATTGATGCGGTGATTGTCGACGATGAAGTCGGACGTGCCGGCAAGTTTGCGCTTGCGCCGCTGGAAGGTGAGGAAGATGCGGTTGAAGCCCGGCACATGCTTGGCCTGCTCTTCCTCGAGCGCCGCGCAGAAGATGCGGGTGAGGTCGCCGACATCCTTGGCGACGAGGAAATAGTGCTTCATGAAGCGCTCGACTGCCGACAGGCCGGGATGCGTCGTATAGCCCAGCCGCTCGGCGATCTCGCGCTGGATGTCGAAATGCAGCCGCTCTTCCGCCTTGCCGGTGAGGAAATGCATGTGGCAGCGCACCGCCCACAGGAAATCCTCGGCCTTCTGGAACTCGCGATATTCGGCCTGGGTGAAAACGCCTTTCTCGACCAGTTCCTCGCCGGTGCGCACGCGATAGAAGTATTTGCCGATCCAGAACAGCGTCTGCAGGTCGCGCAACCCGCCCTTGCCGTCCTTGACGTTGGGCTCGACCAGATAGCGGCTTTCGCCAGCCTTGGCATGGCGCTCGTCGCGCTCGGCAAGCTTGGCCTGCACATATTCCGGCCCGGTCGTTCGAACCACCTCGTGGTCGAAGCGGGTTAGCAACTCGTCATAGAGCTTGCGTTCGCCCCACAGGAAACGCGCTTCCAGGATCGATGTGCGGATGGTGATGTCGCTGCGCGACAGCCTCAGGCACTCGTCGATGTTGCGGGTGGCGTGGCCGACCTTCAGCCCCATGTCCCACAGCATGTAGAGCATGTATTCGACGATCTGCTCGCCCCATGGGGTCTGCTTGTAGGGCAGCAGGAAAAGCAGGTCGGTGTCGGAGCCCGGCGCCAGCGTGCCGCGGCCATAGCCGCCGACGGCAACGACCGCCATGCGCTCGGCCGCGGACCGGTTCTTGACCCGGTAGACATGGGTGGCGGCGAAATCGTAGAGCGCCCGGATCAGATCATCCATCAGGTGCGAGAGCCGCTCGGCGCAGGCATTGCCGCCGCCATCCTGCTTGAGCATGGCCTCGGCGATCTTTCGCCCTTCGGCCATCCTGGCCTTGAGCAGCTGGAGGACGGCCGTTCGAACAGCCGGGCCCGAGCCGTCGCCGGCGCTCGCCGCCGTCAGCGCGGTCAAGTCGCGGCGCAGCGCGTCGCCATCGATGATTTCGTCGAGTTTCAAGGAGATCTTTGCCATTCGGCGGCGTCTATAGCCTGTTTTCGCGGCGCTGTGTATGGGCCTGCGGCCACGATTGCCATCGCGCGGCGAGGCGTACCGCAATCGCCCCGGCCGATTTTCGCAAAAGTCGAAACCGCCCCTTGACCTTCCAGTTACTGGAAGGACTACCTCCGCCTCAATTCGAGAATTCCGAGGCATTGCTGATGACCCATTCCGACCATCACCCCAATCACGCGCATGGCGACGCCTGCTGCTCCGCGAAGAACACCGCGCCTGCCGGCGAGCCGGTGATTCGCGATCCTGTCTGCGGCATGACGGTCGATCCGGCCGCCGGCAAGCCGACGGCCGAGCATGGCGGCCGGACCTTTCATTTCTGCAGCGAGCGCTGCCGCACGAAATTCCAGGCCGAGCCCGAGGGCTACCTGACGGCCACAGACCCCGTCTGCGGCATGAGCGTCGACCGCGCGAGCGCGAAGCACTTCGTTCGCCATGAAGGGCAGGGCTTCTATTTCTGCTCCGCCGGTTGCAAGGCCAAGTTCGAGGCGGAGCCGGCAAAATATCTCGCCGGCCGGCCCGAGCCGCAGCCGATGCCGAGGGGCACGCAGTACACCTGCCCGATGCATCCCGAGATCATCCGCGACAAGCCAGGTTCCTGCCCGATCTGCGGCATGGCGCTGGAGCCGATGGGCGTGCCGACAGGCGATGAAGGCCCTAACCCCGAGCTCGTCGATTTCACGCGCCGCTTCTGGGTCAGTGCGGCGCTCTCCGTGCCTCTCCTGATCGTCGCAATGGCGCCGATGCTGGGCTTCAGCTTCGAAACCCTCATCGATGGCCGCAGCAAGACCTGGATGGAGCTGGCGCTGGCGAGCCCGGTGGTGCTGTGGGCGGCGTTTCCGTTCTTCCATCGCGGCTGGGAATCGATCCTCAACCGCAGCCCCAATATGTGGACGCTGATCTCGCTGGGCGTCGGCGCGGCCTATCTCTTCAGCCTCGTCGCGACATTGTTCCCGGACGTCTTCCCGCATCAGTTCCGCGGTCATGATGGCGCCGTGCCGGTCTATTTCGAGGCCGCCGCCGTCATCGTCGCGCTGGTCTTCCTTGGACAGGTGCTGGAGCTGCGCGCTCGCGAGCGCACCGGCTCGGCTATTCGCGCGCTTTTGGACCTTGCGCCGAAGACGGCGCGGTTGATCGGCGCCGACGGCTCAGAGAAGGACGTGCCGCTCGACAGCGTCAAGTCGGGCGATCGGTTGCGCGTCCGCCCCGGCGATGCGGTGCCGGTCGACGGCATCGTGCTGGAAGGCCGCTCGGCGATCGATGAATCCATGATCACCGGCGAACCGTTGCCGATCGAAAAGACGGAAGGCGACGCGCTCACCGGCGGCACGCTGAACAAGAACGGGTCGCTGGTCATGCGCGCGGAGAAGGTCGGCGCGGAAACCACGCTGTCGCGCATCGTCGAGCTGGTCGCCAAGGCGCAGCGCTCGCGCGCGCCGATCCAGGGGCTGGCCGACCGCGTGTCCTTCTATTTCGTCCCGGCTGTCGTGCTGGTGGCCGTCATTGCCTTCATCGCCTGGGCGCTCTTCGGTCCCGAGCCCAGCCTGATCTTCGCCATCGTCTCGGCGGTGTCGGTGCTGATCATCGCCTGTCCCTGTGCGCTTGGCCTCGCCACCCCGATGTCGATCATGACGGCGACAGGGCGCGGCGCGCATGCCGGCGTGCTGATCAAGGAAGCCGCGGCGCTCGAGCGCTTCGCCGCCGTCGACACGCTGATCGTCGACAAGACCGGCACGCTGACAGAGGGCAAGCCGCGGCTGACCGACGTCGTTGCGGCCGACGGCATCGATGAGAACGAGCTGCTGGGCCTCGCCGCCGCGCTTGAAAAGGGCTCGGAGCATCCGCTGGCCGAGGCGATCGTCGAGGGGGCCGCCGCGCGCGGCTTGAAGCTGGCCGATGCCGTCGGTTTCGAAGCCGTCACCGGCAAGGGCGTTTCTGGCATGGTGTCGGGCCGGAAGGTCGCGCTCGGCAATGCAGCGATGATGGCTGATCTCGGCGTCCAAACGCCGGCGGCCGATGCCGAGGCACTGCAGGCCGACGGCAAGACGGCCATGTTCGTGGCCGTCGGCGGCAGCTTCGCCGGCATCGTCGCTGTCGCCGATCCCGTAAAGGCAACGACGGCCGAGACGATCAAGGCGCTGCACGACAAGGGCCTGAAGATCATCATGGCCACTGGCGACAACAAGCGCACGGCAAAAGCGATCGCCGGCAGGCTCGGCATCGACGAGGTCCGCGCCGGGTTGCTGCCGGATGAGAAGGGCGCGCTGATCGAGGAACTGCGTGCCAAGGGCGCTGTCGTCGCCATGGCCGGTGACGGCGTCAACGACGCGCCGGCGCTGGCCGCCGCCGATGTCGGCATCGCCATGGGGACCGGCGCCGACGTCGCCGTCGAAAGCGCCGGCATCACGCTGGTCAAGGGCGACTTGAACGGCATCGTCAGGGCGCGCACGCTCGCCCAGGCGACGATCCGCAACATCCGCCAGAACCTGTTCTTCGCCTTCCTCTACAACGTGCTCGGCGTGCCGGTCGCGGCCGGCGTGCTCTATCCGCTCACCGGCACATTGCTGTCGCCGATGATCGCCGCGGCGGCAATGAGCCTGTCGTCGGTGTCGGTCATCGCCAATGCCTTGCGGCTGAGAACGTTGAAACTCTGAGCAAAACCCCCAGATACGAACCCCAACCATAAGGAGAGCTTGAATGACCCTGGCCAAGAAAGTCGTGCTGCTGCTGATGGCCGCCGGAATGCTGCTTGCCGTCTTCCTCGAAAGCGTGCCCGCCTCGTCGGAGGAGATGAAGCATGACATGTCCAAGATGGCGATCGGCGCCCAGAGCCCGGCCACCGTCGGCTACGAGAAGGCGATGAAGAAGATGCACAAGGACATGGCGATCAAATACACCGGCAATGCCGATGTAGACTTCGTCCGCGGCATGATCCCGCATCATCAGGGCGCGATCGACATGGCCAAGGTGGTGATCGCCAATGGCAAGGATCCCGAAATTCGCAAGCTCGCCGAAGGCGTGGTCAAGGCGCAGGAAGCCGAGATCAAGGAGATGCAGGACTGGCTCGCCAAGCACCCGGCGAACTAGAGCAATTCCAGGAAAAGTGTGTAGCGGTTTTCCGTCCGGAAATTGCGAAGAAACAAATACTTAGAGCGGTTCGGCGATTCCGCGAAACGCTGAACCGCTCTAACCCACTCCGGGAAATCCAGGCAGCCAGGCGGCTTTGGTCTGGATTTCCGATTTTGGCTGTGCTGCGATCTGGCCCCACGCGGAGAAAGCCATGCCGTCAACAGTCAGAACCCTCAAGCTGCCGTCCGGCGAAGCCGTTCCGGTGCTGGGCCAAGGCACCTGGAAGATGGGTGAGGACCGGCGCCGCCGCGCCGACGAGGTCGCGGCGCTGAAGCTCGGGTTCGACCTTGGCATCACGCTGATCGACACCGCCGAAATGTATGCGAGCGGCGGCGCCGAGGAAGTGGTGGCGGAGGCCATCGCGGGGCGCCGCGACGAGACCTTCCTCGTCTCCAAGGTTTTGCCCTCCAACGCCTCGCGAGCCGGCGTGAAGCGCGCCTGCGAGGCCAGCCTGAAGCGCGTCGCCACTGATCGTATCGATCTCTATCTGCTGCACTGGCCGGGCAGCGTGCCGCTGTCCGAAACCGTGGAGGCGTTCGAGGCGCTGAAGTCGCAAGGCAAGATCCGCCATTGGGGTGTCAGCAATTTCGACACGGACGAGATGGAGAATCTTGTCAGTCTGCCGTCCGGCGGCAATGTCCAGACCAACCAGGTGCTTTACAACCTGTCGCGGCGCGGGCTCGAATTCGACCTTGCGCCGTGGAGCCGGCGGCGCCGCATACCGCTGATGGCCTATTCGCCGGTGGAGCAGGGCGCGCTGGCCCGCAATGCGCGGCTCGAGGCGGTCGCCGCCCGACACAACGCCACGGCCGCGCAGATCGCGCTTGCCTGGATAATGATGCAGGACGGCGTCATCGCAATCCCGAAGGCCGGTCGCCAGGAGCATGTCCGCCAGAACGCCGCCGCGCTCGACATCGCTCTGACGGCGGAAGATCTTGCCGAGCTCGACCGCGCCTTCCCGCCGCCGACGCGCAAGCGCGGCCTGGAAATGATCTAGCCGCTTACCGGGACGCCCAGCCGCTTGCGGATCCTTCGCAACGCGCGGGAAAACAGATCGGTTTCGGCCGCGGCGCGGGCAAGCGTGAGTGCGCCCTGGATAGCGGCGACGGCTTCCTCGGCCAGTTCGCTGGCTTCGTCCGGTTGCTGCCCGGATCGCGCCAGCGCATCGGCCAGATGCGTGACCCAGCGGCCGAAATAGTCGCTTATCTGGCCGGCGAAGAGGTTGCGCGAGTCATCCAGCGCGAAGGCTCCAATGAGGCAGACGCGCCGCCCGGAGCGGAAATAGCTGTCCGTCGCCGCGAGCATCTGCTCGATCCCTGCCGACGGATCGGCGCCCTCGCGCAGCGGTGCAAAGACATTGTCTTCGAACCAGCCGTCGATATGGGCAATGACGGCCCTCGCCATCTCTTCCTTGCCGCCCGGAAAGAAGTGATAGAGGCTCCCCTTGCCGAGCCCCGTCGCCTCGCCGATCAAGGCCAGGCTGGCGCCCTCATAGCCATGCCCGCGAAAGACTTCGGCCACGATCGCCAGCAACCGGTCGCGGTCCGGAGCGATGCGTCGCATGCTTAGTGTTCTTGTTTGAGCATGATCTTTTCCAAAAACCGCTACACACTTTTTGGGATCATGCTCTAAAGCCCGAGTTCCGAAAGGCCCGGATGATCGTCCGGCCGGCGGCCGAGTGGCCAATGATATTTCCTCTCGCGCTCTGTGATCGGCAGGTCGTTGATGCTCGCCACGCGCCGGCGCATCAGGCCGGCTTCGTCGAATTCCCAGTTCTCGTTGCCGTAGGAGCGGAACCAGTGGCCGCTGTCGTCGCGCCATTCATAGGCGAAGCGCACCGCGATGCGGTTGTCGTTCCAGGTCCAGACCTCCTTGATCAGGCGATAATCCAGCTCGCGCGCCCATTTGCGCTTGAGGAAGCCGACGATCTCGCCGCGGCCCGAGATGAATTCGGCCCGGTTGCGCCAGATGCTGTCCTCGGTATAGGCGAGCGAAACCCGTTCCGGGTCGCGGCTGTTCCAGGCATCCTCGGCGAGGCGCGCCTTTTGGGCCGCCGTCTCGGCCGTGAAGGGCGGCAATGGCGGACGGCTCATGAAAAATCTCCTGTCGGTTCCGATCGTCGACAACCGACATTGTACCGATCGGTACAATGAGTCAATGGCCACGCCTGATTCTACCGCTTCGTTGCCAGCCCCTTCAGCCGGTAGAGCGCCTCCAGCGCCTCGCGCGGCGTCATCTCGTCGGGATTGATCGCGCCGAGCGCGTCGCCCAGCGCATCGCTCTTGACCGGCTTTGGCGCTTCCCGCTTCACCGCCACCGAAAACAGCGGCAAGTCGTCGACGAGCCGGTTGGTCTTGCCCGAAACCTCGCCTTCCTCAAGCTGATGCAGAACTTCCTTGGCGCGGGCGACGACCTCCTCGGGCAGTCCGGCGAGCCGCGCCACCTGCACGCCGTAGGAGCGGTCGGCGGCACCCTTGCCGACCTCGTGCAGGAAGACGACGTCGCCTTCCCATTCCTTCACCCGCATGGTGACGTTGTGAAGCCGCGGGAGCTTGCCGGCCAGCGCCGTCATCTCATGGAAATGCGTGGCAAAGATTGCCCGGCAGCGGTTCTTCTCATGCAGATATTCGACCGCCGCCCAGGCGATCGACAACCCGTCGAAAGTTGCCGTGCCGCGGCCGATCTCGTCGAGGATCACCAGCGCCCGCTCGCCGGCCTGGTTGAGGATCGCCGCCGTCTCGACCATCTCGACCATGAAGGTCGAGCGGCCCCGCGCCAGGTCGTCCGAGGCGCCGACGCGCGAGAACAGCCGGTCGACCACGCCGATATGGGCGCTTTGCGCCGGCACGAAGGAGCCGGTCTGGGCGAGGATGGTGATCAACGCGTTTTGCCTGAGGAATGTCGACTTACCGCCCATATTCGGGCCGGTGAGCAGCCAGATCTCTCCGGCCTTGGCGCCGCCCTGGGGCGACAGGTCGCAATCATTGGCGACGAACGGGCCCTCGCCGGAACGCCGGAGCGCCTGTTCGACCACCGGGTGACGCCCGCCGGCAATTTCAAAGGCGAGGCTGGAGTCCACCAGCGGCCGGCACCAGCCCTCGCTTTCGGAAAGCAATGCCAAGGCCGATGAAACATCCAGAGCCGCAAGCGCGTCGGCGCCGGCGCGGATCCGTTCGGCCTCGCTCACCACTTCCGCCGTCAGCCGGTCGAAGGCGGCGAGCTCGATGCTCAGCGCCCGGTCGGCGGCGTTGGCGATCTTCGATTCCAGCTCCGCCAGTTCCGTCGTGGTGAAGCGCATGGCGTTGGCCATGGTCTGGCGATGGATGAAACGCGCCTTGGCGGCGTCGCTGCCGGTCATGATCGAATGATGGTTGGCCGTAACCTCGATATAATAGCCCAGCACATTGTTGTGCCGGATTTTTAGCGAGCGGATGCCGGTTTCCTCGATCAGCGAGCGCTCCAGCCCGGCGATCACTTTTCGCGATTCGTCGCGCAATGCCCGCATCTCGTCGAGCTCGGCATTGTAGCTCGACCGCACGAAGCCGCCGTCGCGCCTGATCAGCGGCAGCTCGTCGTCAAGCGCTTCGCTGAGGTGGCGGGCAAGCGCCACGGGCAAGGCGTGAATCGCGGCCAGTGCCGCGGCGAGTTCGGCGGGCAGATCGGCCGCCGCGAACAATTCGGCGATTGCGGCGGCCGCCTCGAAGCCGGCGCGCAGCGCGCCCAGATCGCGCGGTCCGCCGCGGTTGAGCGCCAGCCGGGACAGCGCGCGCGGCATGTCGGCGACGCTTTTGAGGCTCGCCCGCAGGTCCTGGCAAAGCCGCGTCTCGGAGCGGAAGAACGACACCGAATCCAGCCTGGCCGCGATTGCCATCGGGTCGGTCAGCGGCGCCATCAGTCGGTCGGCGAGCAGTCGCGCGCCGCCGCCCGTGACGGTGCGGTCGATAGCCTTGAACAGCGAGCCGTCGCGGCTGCCGGACAGCGTGCGCAGCAGTTCCAGATTGGCGCGGGTCGCCGGATCGATGAGCAGCGTCGAGCCCTGCTCCTCGCGCTCGGGGCGCGACAGCGGCGGGCGTTCGGCTTTTTGCGTCTTTTCGACGTAAGCAATGGCACCGGAAATCGCCGATAGTTCCGCGCGTGAGAAGGTGCCGAAACTGTCGGGCGTCGCAACCTGGAAGAAGCGCGCGATGCGACTTGTGGCCGAAGCCGAATCGAACAGCGAAGGCGGCTGCGGGTTGGCGACCCGGCCCAGCACGTCGAAGACCGGCCGGAGCTCCGGATCATGGAAAACCGGCTCTGCGACGATCAATTCGCGCGGGTCGACGCGGAAGATGTCGGCAAGCAGCCACTCGGCGCTCGTCTCGGCAACGCGGAAGGCGCCGGTCGAAATGTCGATCCAGGCCAGCGCAAAGCCGGCCTGGCTGGTCGCGCCTCCCTTCACGCGGCCGAGCGCCATCAGGAAGCTCGATTCCGAGGGCGCGAGCAGCTTGTCCTCGGTGATGGTGCCGGGCGTGACCAGCCGCACCACGTCGCGCCGCACCACCGATTTGGAGCCGCGTTTCTTGGCTTCGGCCGGGTCCTCGATCTGCTCGCAGACGGCGACGCGAAAACCTTGCGCGATCAGCTTCTGCAGATAATCGTCCGCCGCATGCACCGGCACGCCGCACATCGGGATGTCATTGCCCTGGTGCTTGCCCCGCTTGGTCAAAACGATGCCGAGCGCCTGGCTTGCCTTCTCCGCATCGTCGAAGAACAGCTCGTAAAAATCGCCCATGCGGTAGAACAGCAGCGAATCGGGGTTCGCCGCCTTGATCTCGATATATTGCTCCATCATCGGCGTGACGCCGGCCGTGGCGGGCGCTGGCGTCTCCTGGGCGTCGGTGTCTTTCGGCATGTGCATGTTCATGCCCGGACGCTAGCAGAAGTGGCAGTCCGGTATAATGCCGGCCGCTCGAAAAGCAGGGGAAAGCGGGCAATGGTGCGCGAGCACGCCCGCGAGATTGCTCGGTCCTGGAGGACGTATCATCGTCCCTGACCGGCACTGTCCATGTTGAAGCAGCTTTCCCGCGCTTGCCCGTTTACAGCCGCCGCCTGTGGCCTTAGTCCTGGAATTCCAAAAGGAAAGCACCCATCCAAGCGGTGCCCGCATAGGGTGAGGAAACCAAAAAGCATTATGGCCAGGAAAACCGAAAGCAGCGGCCCCTCCGTCAGTCCCGAGGAGGCGTTAGAATTCCACGCCATGGGACGGCCGGGCAAGCTGGAGATCGTCGCCACCAAGCCAATGGCGACGCAACGCGATCTGAGCCTCGCCTATTCGCCGGGCGTCGCCGTTCCGGTGCGCGCTATCGCCGAGGATCCGAGCCGCGCTTTCGACTACACGACGCGCGGCAACATGGTCGCCGTCATCTCCAACGGCACCGCCATTCTTGGTCTCGGCAATCTCGGCGCGCTGGCCTCCAAGCCGGTGATGGAAGGCAAGGCGGTGCTGTTCAAGCGCTTCGCCGATGTCGACTCGATCGACCTCGAAGTGGCAACCGAGGACGCCGACGAGTTCATCAACTGCGTGCGCTTCCTCGGCCCTTCCTTCGGCGGCATCAATCTCGAGGACATCAAGGCGCCGGAATGCTTCATCATCGAGCAGCGCCTGCGCGAGCTGATGGACATTCCCGTCTTCCATGACGACCAGCACGGCACAGCCATCATCTCGGCCGCCGGACTGATCAACGCGCTGGAGATCACCGGCCGCGACATGAAGACTACCAAAATGGTCTGCAATGGCGCGGGCGCCGCCGGCATCGCCTGTATCGAACTGATGAAGGCGATGGGCTTTCCGCCCGAAAACGTCATCCTGTGCGATACCAAGGGCGTGGTCTACCAGGGCCGCACCGAGGGTATGAACCAGTGGAAGTCGGCGCATGCGGTCAAGACCGATCTGCGCAGCCTCGCCGAAGCGCTGGACGGCGCCGACGTCTTCCTTGGTTTGTCCGCCAAGGGCATGCTGACGCCAGCCATGGTGCAATCCATGGCGAAAAATCCGATCATCTTCGCCATGGCCAATCCAGATCCCGAGATCACGCCGGAGGAAGTGGCCGAGATCCGCACCGACGCCATCATGGCCACCGGCCGCTCGGATTATCCGAACCAGGTCAACAATGTGCTGGGCTTCCCTTATATCTTCCGCGGCGCGCTGGATGTGCGCGCCACCACCATCAATGACGAGATGAAGATCGCGGCCGCCAGGGCGCTGGCCGAGCTGGCGCGCCAGGACGTGCCTGACGATGTCGCCGCCGCCTATCAGGGCAACCGGCCGAAATTCGGCCCCAACTACATCATCCCGGTGCCGTTCGATCCGCGCCTGATCTCGGCGATCCCGCTGGCGGTGGCCAAGGCCGCGATGGAATCCGGCGTCGCCCGCAAGCCGATCCTCGATCTCGACCGCTACGCGCAGGAACTGTCCGCCCGCCGCGACCCGATCGCTTCCACCCTGCAGCGCATTTATGACCGCGTGCGTCGCCAGCCCAAGCGCATCGTCTTTGCCGAGGGCGAGGAGGAACAGGTGATGCGCGCCGCCGTCTCCTATGTGAACCAGAGGCTCGGCACGGCGATCCTGCTCGGCCGGGACGACGTCATCAAGGACAATGCTCGCAACGCCGGCATCGACTTGAACAAGCCGGGCCTCGAGATCATCAATGCCAGGCTGTCGCGCCGCAACGGCATCTACACCGACTATCTCTACGAGCGCATGCAGCGGAAGGGTTTCCTGTTCCGCGACTGCCAGCGGCTGATCAACAACGACCGCAACCATTTCGCCGCCTGCATGGTGGCGCTGGGCGACGCCGACGGCATCGTCACGGGTGTGACCCGCAACTATTCCACCGCGCTCGACGACGTGCGCCGCATCATCGACGCCAAGCCCGGCCACCGCGTCATCGGCGTGTCGATCGTGCTGGCGCGTGGCAGGACGGTGATGGTCGCCGACACCGCCGTACACGACATGCCGAACGCCGAGCAGATCGCCGACATCGCCGAGGAGGCGGCCGGTTTTGCCCGCCGCATGGGTTACGAGCCAAGGCTCGCCATGCTTGCCTACTCGACCTTCGGCCATCCGCAGGGCGAACGTTCCGAGCGCGTGCAGGAGGCGGTGCGCATCCTCGACAAGCGCCGCGTCGATTTCGAGTATGACGGCGAGATGGCGGCCGACGTGGCGCTGAACCCGCGCGTCATGGCGCAGTATCCTTTCATTCGCCTGACCGGCCCGGCCAATGTGCTCGTCATGCCCGCCTTCCACTCGGCCTCGATCTCGACCAAGATGCTGCAGGAGCTTGGCGGCTCGACCGTTATCGGTCCGCTGCTGGTGGGATTGAACAAGCCCGTGCAGATCGTGTCGCTCAACGCCAAGGACAGCGATATCGTCAACATGGCGGCGATCGCGGCCTATACGGCGGGGAATTGACGCGGTAGCGGCGATTGTTTCTTTATTTGAGCCAAAGCAAAAGGCCCGCGGCGGTGCCGCGGGCCTTTCGTTTATGATTTTTGCGCTCGATCAGAAGTTGCGCTGGAAGCGAACGATGCCGCCGATGCTGTCTTTCTTGTCGGCCTTGGTGAAGTTGCCGTAGATGGAGGGATTGCCGAAGTTGCCGTAGTGATCCCAGTCGACTTCGGTCGTGACCGTGAAACCGGGCACGATGGTGTAGGCGACGTTCGCGGCGAGAGCGTAATTCTTGTCGTCGTCGGCCGAAGCCTGAACGTTGAACGCCGTCTTCTCGTTGAACTTGTAGGTGCCGCCACCCCAGACAGCCCAGTTGCCGCCCCAAGGCTTGTACTGGGTACGGCCGCTCGGAGCAAAGTCGTCACTGTTGTCGGTGGTGCCGTAGCCGCCCATGAAGAACAGCGTCAGTTTCTTGCTGACGTTGACGTCCAAGCGAACCTTGCCGGTCACTTCCTCGTAGTTGCTGTCATACGCGGCGACGCCGGTAATGGCACCCCAGTCGCCCTTGTACTTCAGGCCGCCGACGACATGCGGAACATAGCTGTCGATCGTGTTGACGCCGGTGCCCTCTTCAAGCGAGACCACGCCGGTGATGCCGTTGCCTGCGTCGAAATTGTACTGGACGACGTTGGTGTCCTTGATGCCGTAAGGGATGATCGTGTCCTGGATGACGTTGCCAGCATAACCGATGAACTGGTCATATGCCGTTTCATCCTTACCGACGCGCAGCCCGCCGAGTTGGATCCAGGCGAAGTTGAGGGTGGTCGTCTTGTTGCCGGCCTGCCAGCCGGAGCCGCCAAATTCGTAGTCGCCCGAGGAGTTGCCGAACTGGAAGCGGGTTTCGGTGAAGGTCTTCAGCGTGCCGAGCTCGGTTTCCTGGCCGGTATAAGTCCTCAGCGTGAAACGCATGTTCTTGTAATAGGTGTCGTGGTCGCGGCCGTCCTGGTGATCCGGCACGTTATTGACGCCGTCCAGCGTGCCGGAATCGCCGACGCCGATGTCATAGCGCAGGTAGCCGCCGATGCGCAGGCAGGTCTCTGTGCCGGGGATGTAGAAATAGCCGGCGCCATAGACGTCGCAGATCTTCACGTATTCGGCCGGTTCCGGCTCGGCGACGGTGACCGCGTCGGCGGCGCGGGCGCCCGAAACTGCGATCACAGCCGCAGCGGAGCCGAGTAGAAGGCTCTTGATGTTCATTTTCTTGAATCTCCAGTCAAAGGTTCAAGACAGGCCTGACGTGCCGTTCGGCTTTGCCACCCCCGTCCCCATCGTTGAAAAAGCACGCGCACCGGCGCCGCTTCTTCGCCCTGGACATGGCCCAATCGTTGGCCTCAGACAACAGGGATTGTGTCGGAAGGGCGGCTTTTTGAACTCTTATGGAAGTCTTGTTGCGCAAATATCACGTCATATAAATGCAATGATGGGACATTCTGAACAATAAGTACAGTCGGAACGCCAAGGCAACCTTCGAAATGTGCCAAATGTGCCAATTGTTACAGTTATGACGAATGATTTGCCGGATAAACTTTTAAAAATCCGGATAAACATAGAAAAATCGACTCAGCGAAACAGGAGTCAGGATAGGGTGCGGGCGGCGCGGATGACGTCCTCGACCATGTCTTCCCTCAGCATCTCGATGGGGACGCGGCCATTGAGCTCGGGCGAAGGCCGGCTCAGCCAAAACCAGGCAAGCCTCGGATTGGCGATCGCCGAAAGCACGTCGCTGATCCCAGGAACCGGCCTGCCGTCGACGAACTGGGCCAATGGGAAGACATGTTTGCGGCCGCCCTTGCGCAGCGCAACGACCTCGCCGCGCCTTTGCCAGCGATGCAGCGTGGAACGCGGGATGCGGAGCTTCTCTTCCAGATAGGTCGAGCCGGCGACCTCGCCGGCCCAATCCTCGATCAGCATCGATTGGAGCTCCGCGGCGCGCTCGGCGATCGGCTGGGCCGCAGGCCTCTCTGTCTCCGATTTCGGCGGCGAGCGCTCAAGAGCGCGGCCGGACATGGCCGCACCGTCGCCCGCGGCCTTGTTCGTCATCACACGAAAGAAGTCGTAGGCAAGGTCGGTCCACTCACCCTTGAAGGAGCTGATGGCAAGGCGCTGTGCTTGCGGCAGGAAGGGCAGGGCGGCAGCCACATGGCCCGCGATCTTGCTTGCTGAAGCAAGCGCCTCGGCGTCCAGCATGACGCCATGCTGCGTCAGCGCCTCGTGCACGGCTTCGGTTATAAGGCCTGCCAATGCCTCTTGTGAAATCCCGTCGGACGGGTTCTGGAATCTGGTCATCAATCTGTCTTGCGGCCCGCGCTCCTCCCAGGCGCCGGCGATTGCTGAAAATCTTATTGCGGAAAGCAAAAATCGAGACGGCATCGGGCCCCGCGGCCCGGCAGGTTGCTGGCTTGCATCTTCACATCCCTGGTTTGGCGTGCCGCAATGTCAGTCGCGGAACGCCCAGATTGCGTGTAGGAGCGCTCTGTGACAGGGGCGCGACAGGGAAGCCGGTTTTGACCCTATTGGCGGTGACGCAACGGTACTTGTTGGGCAGCTCTAAAGAAGCCCCACTTGCTCGGCCTCGCGGCGCAGGTTCTGGCGCGGACGCGGGCCGATCTGCTGGATCACCAACCCGGCGGCCAGCGAGCCGAGGTCGCCGCAATCCTTGAGGCTGCGTCCGGTCGTGTAGCCGTAGAGGAAGCCGGCGGCATAGAGATCGCCGGCGCCTGTCGTGTCGACGAGTTCCTTGATCCTCGTGGCCTGGATGGTGACGGTCTCGCCGCCGCGCACGATCACCGAGCCTTTTTCCGAACGGGTGACGGCGGCTATTTTGCAATCCTTGCGGATGGCCGCGAGCGCCTCCTCGAAGGAAGCGGTCTGGTAGAGCGACTTGATCTCATGGCTGTTGGCAAAGACGATGTCGACGGTGCCCGAACGCATCAGCTCGAGGAATTCGTCGCGGTAGCGGTCGACGCAGAAGGAATCCGACAGCGTCATCGACACTTCGCGGCCCGCCGCATGCGCCAGCTTCGCCGTCTGGCGGATGGCTTCCTTGGCGCGCGGCGGATCCCACAGATAACCCTCGAAATAGGTCACCTTGGCGCCGGCCGCCTTATCGGCCTCGACGTCTTCCGGGCCAAGCTCGACGCAGGCGCCGAGATAGGTGTTCATCGAACGCTCGCCGTCGGGCGTGACGAAGATCATCGAGCGCGCCGTCGGGGGGGCGCCCTCGAGCGGCCTGGTATCGAATGCGACGCCCTGGGCCTGGATGTCGTGGGTGTAGATGTCGCCCAGCGCGTCGTTCGACACCTTGCCGAAGAAGGCGGCGCGGCCGCCGAGACTGGCGACCCCGGCCGCGGTGTTGCCGGCGCTGCCGCCGGAAGCCTCGATCGCCGGTCCCATGCGGCTGTAAAGCAATTCGGCGCGCCTGGCGTCGATGAGATTCATCGCGCCCTTGATGATGCCGTTGGTCTCGAGAAAGGCTTCGTCGCACTGCGCGATGATGTCGACAATGGCATTGCCGATGCAAAGCACGTCATATTCCGGCATCAAAGTCTCCGCCAAGGACCTACCCGGCTATCTGGCATGCCGGCCGGGCGCGGGTCTAGCGACTTGGCATTGCTTTGCCTACCCCGAAAATCGCCGTCGTCTTCCGTCTGGCCGACCTTGGCGCCGATTGTTCGCCGGCTGCGGCAGTGTTCGCATCGAACTGGCCCATATCGGCCGCGATCTTCGCCGCTATGGTTTCACGGCGATCGAAACATTTCCGCGTCGCCGTGGGCTAGAAGCAATTCCAGGAAGAAGCGCGAGCGGCTCTCCGTCCGGAATTGCGTAACAACAAAGCGGATCGTTTCCGTAACGGAAGGCGCAGAAATGTCCGAAAAGACCGAAATGTCCACCGACCTCGCGCTGCTCGGCGTCTTGGCGGTGCTGTGGGGCGCTTCCTACACCTTCATCAAGGTCGGGGTCGAGACGATCCCGCCGGTGACCTTCATCGCCACCCGGACCCTGATCGCCGGGGCTATTCTCTTCACGATCATCCGCTGGCGCGGCCTTGCCATGCCCGCCGATACGGCCACATGGCGCCGGTTCGCCTTCCAGGCCTGTCTCAACAGCGTCGTGCCGTTCACGCTGATCGCCGCTGCCGAGCGCTCGGTCGATGCCGGTCTCGCCACCATCCTCAATTCGACGTCGCCGATCTTCACCTTCCTGTTGACGGCATTGATCACGCGCCATGAGCCCGTAACGGCGCGCAAGCTGGTCGGCGTCGGCGCCGGCATCGTCGGCATCTGTCTCATCATCGGCACGCAGGCGCTTGGCGGGCTTGGCCATCAATTGTGGGCGCAGCTTGCGATCGTCATCGCGACGATCTCCTATGCCGGGGCGGCGATCTTTGGCCGCGGCTTCAAGGGCCTCGATCCCATGATACCCGCCGCGGGCTCGATGCTTTGCGGCGCCGTCATCCTTGTGCCGCTGAGCCTGGTCGTCGACCGGCCATGGACGCTTGCGCCGTCGGGCGCATCGATCCTGGCCCTGCTCGGCCTGTCGGTCTTCTCGACGGCGCTGGCCTTCGTCATCTATTTCCGCCTGATCCACACCCTGGGCTCGGTCGGCACCACCTCGCAGGCCTATCTGCGCGTGCCGATCGGCGTCGGCATCGGCGCCGTCTTCCTCGGCGAAAGCCTCGGGACCACGGCCTGGGTCGGCATGGCCTTCGTCGTCGCCGGAGTCGCGGCAATGACGATTCCGGCTCGACAGACCCGGCTCGCCCAATAGTTGCGCGTAGGATCAAGCCGGCCTATCTGCGAGGCGTCGTTTCTCGATGAGGGCTTGGACCTGCCGTGATCCTAGACGCCGCCCGTGCCGCCGCCAGCCGGCTGTTCTCGCCTGAATTCCGCTCCGTCTTCCTGAAGACGCTGGGGCTGACGCTGCTCGCTCTGCTGGCGCTGTGGGTCGGCCTGGAAAGCCTGATCGAATGGCTGGCCTGGCCCTGGCTGCAAACGCTGTTCCCGGGCCTGCCGTCCTGGGCCGGGTGGCTGGGCAGCATCATCGCCGGCATCGTTCTGGCCGTGGGATTGGCATTGCTCATCGCGCCGGTGACGGCGATCATCGCCGGCCTGTTCCTCGACGATGTCGCCGAAGTGATCGAGCGCACCGATTATCCCAACGAACGGCCCGGCCATGCCGTGCCGGCTCTGCATTCGCTTGTGCTGGCGATCAAATTCTTTGGCGTGGTCGTCCTCGGCAACATCATCGCGCTGCTCTTGCTTCTGGTGCCGGGCATCAACATTGCCGCTTTCTTCATCGTCAACGGCTATCTGCTCGGTCGCGAATTCTTCGAGTTCGCCGCCATGCGTTTCCGCCCCGAGGCGGAGGCCAAGGCGCTGCGCCGCAAATATGTCGGCACGGTGTTCCTGGCCGGGCTGGTCATCGCCCTGTTCCTCGCCGTACCGCTGCTCAACCTCCTGACGCCGCTCTTCGCGGCTGCCATGATGGTGCACCTGCACAAGGCGGTTGCGGCGAAGGAGCTGGTTTAGTCGGTGTCGCCGCCACGGAACAGCGCCTGCAGCTTGCCGAACGGCATCGCCGCGCGGGTGAAGCCGAAGGTGCCGTCCTGCTGGATTTCGCGCGCTGCCGTCTCCAGCATGCCATAGGCGAAATTGGTCAGCCACGGTCCGAGCGAAATGCGTTTGACGCCGGCCATGGCAAGGTCGGCGGTGGTGAAACCGGGTCGGGCCATCACATTGACCGGCCGGCTCACCGACGAGCAGATCGTGCGCACCATTTCGACGTGGCCGATGCCCGGCGCGTAAAGCACGTCGGCGCCGGCTTTCTCGAAGGCCTGCAGTCGCTTGATGGTGTCGTCGAGGTCGCTCTTGCCCCACAGGAAATTCTCGGCCCGCGCGGTGAAGACGAAATCATGCTTGAGCGCCCGGGCCGCCTCGACGGCGGCCGCGACGCGTTCGGCCGCCAGCGAGAAATCGTAGATCGGATTGGAGGGGTCGCCGGTGTAGTCCTCGATCGAGCAGCCGGCAAGGCCGGCGGCTTCGGCCGCGAAGATGGTCTCGGCGGCCTGTTCGGGGCTGTCGCCCTTGCCGCGCTCCAGATCGGCCGAAACCGGCAGGTCTGTCGCCGCCGTCACCTCGCGGCAATGATGGATCATGGCCTCGAAGGTCACGGCGCCGTCCGGCAGGCCGCGCGAGAAGGCGAAGCCGGCGCTGGTCGTCGCCAGCGCCTTGAAGCCGAACGAAGCGAGAAGCTTGGTCGTGCCTAGGTCCCAAGGGTTGGGCATGACGAAGGTGGAGGCATGCAGATCGCGAAAAATCTTGCCTTTGTCCATGATGGATCCTCAATCATGATCGGGTTGTGGGGAGAAATCTATCGCGCGGGCCGGGACCGGGCAAATGATGCGTTTCGTTCAGAAGCGTTTCTCGTTCTCTGCTGACAATTTCTCGAAGGCATCGGAATTCCTGACATAGCGCGACCTGACATCGTCCCAGCGATAGGTGACGGAAATGTCGTGCGAGGCGGCCTTGGCCGCCGGTTCCTCGCAGCTTTCCCCGCTCGGCTTGGTGGCATCGGTCACCGTTACTTCGATCGCCGCGTAGGGCTTGTCGCCACCGTGCGTCTGGAAGGACAGGTCCTGCGTGCGCTTGTAGGCACAAACATTCTCGTCGAACGTATTGATCTGGTCGATCGCCTCGAACCTGTCATTCCGGACGAGGATAAGGATCGTGCCGACATAGCCCTGGTTCGAATTGAAATGCGTGCTCATGGTGATCAGCGCGTCGTCATCCGCACTGATCGGGAGTTTTCCTGGATCACGAAAATAGGTGCTCTGGTCGGTTCCGACATTGACCGCGTCGAGCAGCTTCGGCTTACCCGTGAGGTCGTAAAGGGCCAGCACGGCAAATCCTTCGGCGCTGTCCTGCGACTGGCCGAGATCGAGAAGCATCGCCAGCCGGTCCTTGCCGCCGGCCTTGATGGCCAGCACCGCCGCATTCGGCAGGTTGATGATCTCGGGCGGCGATCCGCCATCATTGCCGCCGAGGATGTCGCGCATCTCGATAGGCGCGCCGCCTTTGTAGAAGCCGTCGTTGCCGGGCTTGAGATCAGGCACGATCATTTTGGCGAGGTCGAAATAGGCAACGTCCTGGTGCCCGGGAATGGCGCTGTTCAGTTCCGGGAAGCTGACGGCCTGGGCCAGCGCGGCCGCGCACACGCATGGCAGCAGCAGGCATGCAAATATGAAACGGCATAAGGTGGAAATCACCGACCGCGCCCCCTCGGATGCGCTCACGCTAGCACGGCGCGTTGCGATGCGCAGCCGGGTGCGATCAGCGGATCGGCACGAGCCCGGCAAGTTCACGCATATCGTCGAACAATATGCCGCCGGCCGCCGCCAGGCCATCGCGATCGGAGAACGGATCGGCGTAATAGGAGAACACCCGCATGCCGGCGGCGATGCCGGCCTCGGTCCCGGCGACGCTGTCCTCGATGAGGATGCAGTCGGCCGGCGCGTAATCCATCGTCTTCGCCGCATGAAGAAAGAGATCCGGGAACGGTTTGCCTCGGCTGACCATGGTGGATGAGAACATCGCATGCTCGAACAGCGGCAACAGCCCGGTCTGGCCGAGCGTGATGTACATCTTCGAAACCCGCGCCGAGGAAGCGACGCAATAGGCGATGCCCGAGGCCCGCACCTTATCGATGAAGTCGCGCACATAGGGGATTGCTTCGACCCGTGCGAAAAGAGGTCCGGCAGGCCGGCATTCCAGCGCTCCACGAAGTCGGCGCCGAGCCTGGCCTTGGTCGTCTCTTCGATCTCCTTCTGCACCGAGACCATGCTGCGGCCGGAGAAATGCTTGCGGCAATATTCGAATGTGGTCGCAAAACCGGCGGCGGTCAGCCATTCCGCAAGGCGCCGATTGGCAAGATTCTCGGTGTCGACCAGAACCCCGTCGCAGTCGAAGATGACCAGCTTTGGAAGGGGTCGAGTTTCAGTCATATTGAAGCAATTCTGTCGGTGGAGATTCGAGCAAGGCCGAGACCTTCGGCGCAGGCCGTGCTGGTAGCACGGCCAAGTCCGAAGGGCGAAGGATTTGGCTCGAATTCACCCGGCAGAATGGTTCAATATGATTGAAATACGGCCCGGCATTAAGCGGTGCCGGTCGATCCGAACCCACCGGCTCCGCGCGTCGTGCCGCCGGCGAGAGCGCGCTCCTCGACCGTAACCTGGGTGACGGGGGCGAAGACGATCTGGGCGATGCGCATGCCGCGCGTCACCGGGAAATCCTCGTCGCCGAGATTGACGAGCAGCACTTTCACCTCGCCGCGATAGTCGCTGTCGACGGTGCCGGGCGAGTTGAGGACGGTAAGGCCATGCTTGAAGGCGAGACCCGAGCGCGGCCGCACCTGGCCTTCCATGCCTTCCGGGATTTCCAGGACAAGCCCGGTCGGCACCAGAGCGCGTTTTCCTGGCAGGATGAGCAGCGGCCGGTCCTCCGGCACCGCGGCGCGCAAATCCATGCCGGCGGCGCCCGCGCTCTCATAGACCGGCAGAGGCAGGCCTTCGCCATGCGGAAGCCTGACGAAACCGACGGTGGGGCCGATGACGGAGGAAGAATGGACAGCCGTGCGCATGAGCCCACTCCTATCGGCGCGGGTACCGATTCAGTCAACCCGGCCGTGACGCTATCAACGCCTTTCTTTCAAGGCAGTTCCGGTCAGCGCAGTTCCACCGGCACCACGGTGGTCTCCTTGATCTCCTCCATGACGAAGGAGGCCGAGACGTCCGACAGCGCCACCTTGGCGATCAGCCGCTGGTAGAGACGGTCGTAGGCTTTGACGTCGGCGACGCGGGCCCTCAGCACGTAGTCGAGGTCACCCGACATCCGGTAGACGCCGGTGATCTCGGCAAAGCCGGTCACCGCCGCGCGGAATTTCTGCAGCCAGTCCGGATCGTGGTTGGAGGTGCGGACCAGGATGAAGACGGACAGCCCGAGCCCGAGCTTGTCGGCATCGACCAGCGCGACGCGGCCGGTGATGACGCTATCCTCCTCCAGCCGCTTGACGCGCCGCCAGCAGGCGTTGCGCGACAGCGCCACCCGCTCCGACAGCTGGTCGACCGAAAGCGTGCCGTCGCGTTGCAGCTCGGCCAGCAATCTTCGATCAATCTCATCGATTTCTGTCGACATGTTGGGATGAATGTCCCACAAAATAGCAAAAAGCAAGGATCATTTGGGACCAATGAACCAAAGCCGTATGGCACGATACTCATTATCGGGGCTCGTCCCGGCAGGAGGGATCACCATGACGACACGGTTTACGGCACTGTTCACGGCTCACCCGGAGAAGGTTGGCGAGACCTATTTCGGCCATATGGCTTTCGCCGCCTGGTTCTGCTCGCGCCTGTCGATGGCGGCGGGCGCCGCGCTCGTTCACGCTTTCTTGCCATTTCTGTTCGAGACTACGGCCAGCCGAATCGTTCGCGAGCTCTATGAGCGCACGCACAACAGAGGTTCGCATGCGGCGAAGGAGCCAAAGGCTCTCCTGGACCGCGCCTGATAGATGGTGGAATGCGATGTGCCGGTGGGCGGCCTATCTTGGTGAAGCAGTCTTCCTCGAAGACATCATCACCGCGCCCTGCCATTCGCTGATCGCCCAAAGCCACTGCGCCCAGGAAGCCAAGTCGCCGACCAACGGCGACGGCTTCGGTCTGGCCTGGTATCGCGACCGGCCCGAGCCTGGACTCTACCGCGACATCCTGCCGGCATGGTCCGATCCCAACCTCAAGAGCCTCTGCCGGCAGATCAAGTCGGGCCTGTTCCTCGCCCATGTGCGCGCTTCGACCGGCGGCGCCACCAGCCGCATGAACTGCCATCCTTTCGTCTCCGGCCGCTGGTCGTTCATGCACAACGGCCAGATCGGCGGCTTCGAAAAGATCCGCCGCGCGCTGGAGAACTCGCTCTCCGACGAGGTCTTCGACCAGCGCGAGGGCACCACCGATTCCGAGCTCTTTTTCCTCTTGATGATCGACCAGGGACTGGCGAGCGACCCGCAGGGCGCGGTGTCGCGGGCAACCGGTCGCGTCATCGAGGCCTCGCGCCGCGTCGGCATCGAACCTGCGTTGAAACTGACCGCGGCCTTTTCCGATGGCGAGGCGCTCTATGCCGTGCGCTACGCCACCGACGACCATGCGCCGACGCTCTATACCGGAGCTTTTGCGAAACGCGCCGGCCATTGCATCGTCTCCGAGCCCTTCGACCGCGACGGTGGCGACTGGCAGACGATCCCGCCATCGAGCTTCGTCACCATGACGAGGGGCGGCACTGGCATCCGGCCGTTTGCGCCGGCGGCGGCCCCGCTGGCGCTGGTCGGCTGAAGCAAGATCCAGGCTGCCCGATTCAGGCAGAGATCAGCAAAACGTAAGCGCGGCGTAAGGACGCCCAGGCTTCCTAACTGTCATCTGTGGCACTCGACGGGTCGCGAATCCATTCGCGCCCAGAACGCATCGACAGAGGATCAAACAATGTGCAGGTGGGCAGCCTATCTCGGCGACGCGATCTTCCTGGAGGACGTCATCGCCGCACCCTCCCATTCGCTGATCGTTCAGAGCCATGGCGCGAAGGAGGCGAAATCGCCGATCAATGCCGACGGCTTCGGCGTAGCCTGGTATGGCGACCGGCCGGAACCCGGCCTTTACCGCGATGTCCTGCCGGCCTGGTCCGATACCAATCTCAGGAGCCTTGGACGCCAGATAAAATCCGGCCTGTTCCTGGCCCATGTGCGCGCCTCGACAGGCGGCGCCACGACCCGCGCGAACTGCCATCCCTTCGTTTCGGGCCGCTGGTCGTTCATGCATAACGGCCAGATCGGCGGCTTCGAGAAGATCCGTCGCGCGCTCGAGAATTCGCTCTCCGATACGTTGTTCGACCAGATCGAAGGCAGCACGGATTCCGAACTGTTCTTTCAGCTTATGATCGGCGAAGGCCTGGCGCAGGATCCACAAGGTGCGGTGTCGCACGCCACCAGTCGAGTTATCGAGGCCGCGCGCCAGGCCGGCATCGAACCTTCACTGAAGCTGACGGCCGCCTTCAGCGACGGTCGGGCGCTGCACGCCGTTCGTTACGCCACCGACGAGCATGCCCCGACGCTCTATATCGGCGCTGTCGCCAAGGGAGTAGGCCGTTGCATCGTCTCCGAGCCGTTCGATCGCGACGGCCGCACCTGGCACGAGATTCCGCAGTCGAGTTTCGTCACCATGACCCGCGACAGCACCAGCATCAAGCCTTTCGCGCCGGCGGCCGTCCGGTTGGCTCTGGCAGGGTGAGGGAAATCGGCACTTGGCGCAATTTCGATCAAGCGCCCGTAAGCTTCGGATGCTGAATTCGGCTTGAAGCCGCGCCCTCATCCGCCATGTTCAAGGCGAAGCGCGGCAAGCAGCCGGAGTGTGTACATGGATATCGGGTTTTCCTCGACTGCCGAGCTCGCGGCAGCCATTGCCCAGCGAAAAATTTCGGCGATCGAGGCGCTCGATGCGCAGCTTGCCCAGATCGACCGGCACAACGGGGCGGTCAACGCTGTCGTCATCCTCGATCGGGAACAGGCGCAGGCACGTGCCGTGCTGGCCGATGCGGCGCAGGCTCGCGGCGACACGCTCGGTCCACTGCACGGGGTGCCATTCACGCTGAAGGATGCGCACGAGACGGCGGGTATCAGGACCACCGTTGGTTTTCCGCCGTTCGCCGACTACATGGCTAGGCAGGACAGCCCTGTGGTCGAAAGGCTGAAAGCAGCCGGCGCCATACTGGTCGGCAAGACCAACGTCGCCGCTATGCTGGGCGATTGGCAGTCCGACAACCCGCTGTTCGGGCGCACTTCCAATCCGTGGGATCTGTCGCGCACGGCGGGCGGCTCAAGCGGTGGCGCGGCCGCGGCAGTCGCGACAGGCATGACTCCGTTCGAAGTCGGCACCGACATGCAAGATTCCATACGCTTGCCCGCTGCTTTCTGCGGCGTCTATGGCCTGAAGCCAACTGAACATCGCGTGTCGCTGGCCGGCGCCTTTCCCGATCCGGGCGGTATGCCGCGCAGCGTGCGGCTGATGTCATGTGTTGGCCCGCTTGCTCGCAACCTCGAGGATCTGGCGCTGATCTATCGGATCATTGCCGGATCGGACCGGGCGGACACCGACTTGGCGCCCGTGCCGGTTGAGCCGATGCCGAAGCTCGAACTCAAGTCGCTGCGCATCGCCGTGGCCGAATCTTTCCCGGGCTTCCCGGTTGCCACCGAAGTCCGTGCCGCCGTCGAAAGCCTGGCCGCGCAGCTCGCCTCGGCTGGCGCGGTTGTGGAGAACGCGAAATTGCCGAAACTCGACTTGCACGACGACCTCGCCGAGGGCGGCAAGCTGATCGGCATGATGTTGGAAGCCGTGCAGCCGGAACCGCCGGAGCACCCGACGCCGGTGTCGCGCTGGTTCGCCGCGCTTACCCGCCGCGACCGATCGACCCTTGCCTGGGAGCGGTTCTTTGACAGCTGCGATGCCTTGCTCTGCCCGGTCGCCATGACCACGGCCTTCCCGCACTGCAAGCCGGGCAGCCCGCTCAAGGTCGACGGCAAGGAAGAAAGCTACTGGATGCTGCCGGCCTATGGAGCGGTCTTCAATTATTCCAGCCATCCGGCGCTCGCGTTCCCTTGCGGGCAGGACCTCGACGGCTTGCCGATCGGCCTTCAATTAGCCGGCAGGAAATGGTCGGAAGCGCGGCTGCTCGGCATTGCAGCCGCGATTGCGCCGCTCACCGGAGGATTTCGCCGGCCTCCCGGCTACTGAGCGAAACGCGACAGCGCGTAGGGTTCAAGCAAGGCATCGCGCTTGTCGTTGAGGATTTCGCCGGCCGCAAACAGGCCGACCGCCGGCGCCAGCGTGATGCCGGAATGGGTGACGGCGACGTAGAGGCCGCCGACGCCTTCCGCGCGGCTGACGATCGGGAAACCGTCAACCGGCGTCGGACGGTAGCCGATCGTGTGGAAGTCGAATTCCAGTCCGTTGGCGCCGCGCAGCATCGCTTTCGTCGCGGCGAACAGCGCGTGCGCGGCGGCCTCCGGATTTTCGCCCGGATCGCCGCCGCCGAAATCCGAGCCGGCGATAATACGGCCCTCAGCGGTCTGGCGCATATGCAGTCTGTCGGCCAGCACCAGCCCGGTGAGCAGCTTTGGGTGCGGACGCGAATGCACGATCAGGCCGGGCGGGGTCTCGATCGGCAGCTTGATGCCTGCCGTCGCGGCGATCGCCGGAGCGCCGGCGCCCGCCGCGATCACCACCTCGTCGGCGGCGATGATCTCGCCCGCAGCGACGACGCCCGTGATCTTGCCGTTGACCAGCGCCAGCCTGTCGACGCTTCCCTTAGCGATCCGCGCGCCGCGCCGTTCGGCATCGGTCAGCAGCGCCTTTGCGGTCGCCACAGGCTCGGCCACGCCTTCATGCGCGACATAAAGTGCAAACTCGGGAAGCTCCGCCAAATTGGGTTCGATGCGGGCCGCCTGTTCGGGCCCGACTCGCTCGATGCCATAGCCCCAGGACGAATGCTCGGCCGCATAGGCTTCGAGCCTGTCCGCGGGCAGATCCCAGCACAGGCCGCCGCACCAGGCGAGCGGCAGGCCCGGCAGGTCATTCGCCAGCCGTTTCCATTCGGCCATGGCGCGGACACGCAGCCGGAAATAGGTTTCCGGATTGCCCCAGCTCGCATTGATCCAGGCAAAGGAATTGGGTGTTGCGACACCGCCGGCGCCGCTTTCCGAAACCACCGTCACCCGCGCGCCGGCTTTCGTCAGGTGCCAGGCGATCGAGGCGCCGATGATGCCGGCGCCGATGACGATGACTTGCTTTGCGCTGCTCATGCCGGACCTTTGAGAGAGATTTCCCTCTCATGCCACCGCGCCGGCCAGACCTCAAGTGAGAGCTAGACGCTGCCCACCGCTACCGCCTGCGCTCCGGCAATCAGGCCCTTCAGCTCGTCGCAGCGCCGCATGAGCCGTGAAGAGTCGACTTTCTTCGCAATCGCCAGCGCGGTGCCGAGCTCCAGCTCAGCGCCGGAACGATCGCCGATCCTGATGAGCAGCGCCGCGAGCGACAGCCTGGTGTCGGCAACATTAATAGGCGAGCCGATCTCGTTCCAGCGCGAGCATGCGATCTGCAGCTCCCGCGCGGCCTCGGCGAGGCGCTCTTCCTGCATGAAAAGCTCCGCCTTGGCTTCCGCGGTCAGCGCCTGGATGGAGGCCATCGGCCAGCGCTGCGGCTGGGTCTCCAATTCGGCGATCACCGCTTTCGCCCGCTCGCGCCGATTGGTCCGCGCCGCCACCTTGGCGAGCGTGGCGAGGACGATGCCTCGCCGCTGCAGGGTCGGCCAGCCATTGCCCACCAGGGAACGTTCGAGAGCGCTGAAAGCGGCCTCCGCCTGTCCTTGCTCGAGTTGCAGCAGCGCAAGTCCGGGCTGCGGATCCCAGCCTGCCGCGTGCGATGCGCGGTACGCCGTTTCGGCTTCCGTGAATTCTCCGGCCGCCAGGTGAATGTCGCCCAGCACGCGCAAGGCGTCGCCGGTCGCCCAGGGCGCGTCGAGCGCGAGCTGGTCGAGTGCCGCGCGCACAAGCGCTTCCGCCTCCTTCAGCGTGCCATGAACGCCGAGCACTTCGGCGCGATGCAGCCGGCACGAGCCCGAAAGGTCTTCCAGCCCGTGTCCCCTGCACCAGTCTTCGTAGCCAAGCGTCCATTGGTTGGCGCGCGACCAGTCGCCGAAATTCCGGCAGGCCCATAGGATGTTGCAGTAGAGGATCCCGCCGACGACCGGGTCGACGTCGCTGGACAGGCCGAGGGCGGCAGCAAGGTCCTGATCCTCCTGCCCGGCTTTGGTTTCACCGAGACACAGTTTGAAGAAGCCGCGATAGATAAGGCCGAGCGACTCCACTACCGGATCGTCGAGGTGCCTGCCGACCGCGAAGGCCTGTTCAGCCAGCGCAAGCGCCTGTTCCGGCTCGGCTTCCGCGCCCATGATGCGCGCCCCCATCCAGCACCAGAGACCGTGCTCTCTGCTGTCGGAAGCGGCATCGATCAACTGCGCGGCGCGCTTGTGCCAGCCCTTGGCGACGGCAAGCTCGCCTCTCTCGAGATGGATCCTGGCGAGGGTGATTGCAGGGGAGGCCGCGCGCAGTCGCTCGCCGGCCACGCCATAAGCCGTCACCGCGCGCGCCAGAAGCGGGATGGCTTCGGCCGGCCGGCCCATGCATTCCAGCGCCAGCGCCCATTCCTCGAGATCGGCCGTCAGCAGCTCGTCGGCGGCATCCGCTTGCGTGAAAGAGGCCGCGGCGTCATGCCATTTTCTCGCTGCAACGGCAGCCCGCGCCGACAGAATTGGCAGGCCGGGGATCGAGGGCTTGCCGCCCAAATCGGCCGGCGCCGGCCTGGTTTGCAAGGCGGCCGGTTGATCCAGGCAAATCCGGTAGCCGAAGCGGGGCAGGTTGCGCAGCGCCGTCTCCATGCCGCCCTGGCGAAGAATGCCGCGGGCAAGGCTCGCGACGCGCTGCAGCGAAGCCTCGGTCACCGTCACGTCGGGCCACAGCGTCTCAAGCAATTCGTCCTTGCTCAAGGCGCGCTCCTGATGGCGCAGCAGGACGGCGAGGAAATCGAAGACCAGGGGCTGCACCTCGATCTCGCTTCCGGCGAGGCGAAGGGCGCGCGAGTCCTCATTGAGTTCGAAGTCGCCGAAGCAATAAATTCCCATCGGCAGCAATCCCTGTAACGGCAATAGGCAAAGGATCAGAATAAGATCAGGGCGGCATAAGGACTGTTGGCCGCCTCTTTCGTAATTCTCCGTCTGCCTGGCGGGCCAAGCTGCAGTTTAGCTCAGCGGCCCCCGGGATGTCACGGGCACCGACCTGGTCGGGCGCCGGTGGCATTTGAACCCAGATCAAGGAGATTGTGACATGCAGAAATACATCATCGAACGCGAGATTCCCAACGTCGGCACCTTCGAGCGCGAGCAGCTTCGCGACGCCTCCAAGGCCTCGAACGCCGTTCTGGCCGAGCTCGGCCCGGACATCCAGTGGGTCGAATCCTTCGTGGCGGACGACAAGACCTTTTGCGTCTATCTCGCCAAGGACGAGGCGATCATCCAGCGTCATGCCAAGATGAGCGGCTTCCCGGCGACGAAGATCACGCAGGTCAAGCGCCTGATCGATCCGACGACGGCTTACGCCGCAGCCTGACGGGGAGGATCGATCGTGAAGCGCTTTGCGGAAATTGTCCTTGCCGTCGGCGCCTCCGCGCTGTTTTGCGGCACCGCGCTCGCCCATGACATGCCCGATCCGGTGCTCAACCGGTCTCGGGAGATGTCGGCCAAGTATCTCGACATCGAGGTCGCCAAGGCGGATGGCTACCGGCAGCTGTTCGAATGCACGACGCATGACGAGCACGGCACGATGGGCGTCCACTTCATCCATCCCGGGCGGGCCGGCGACGGCAGGCTCGTGCTCGGCGAGCCGGACGTGCTGACCTACGAGCCGGAGGCCGATGGCTCCATGCAGCTCGTCGGCATGGAATACATCGTCTTCGAAAAAGACTGGAAGGGCAAAGGCGTACCCGAGTTCCTCGGCCGCACCCTGCAGCGCAAGACGACGGTGGGCGCCCACCCGGTGGACCCGTATTACGAGCTCCATGTCTGGCACTGGCGGCACAACCCGGCCGGCATGTTCGCCGACTGGAACCCTTATGTGAGCTGCGAGCACGACCGGTCCTGACACGCGCAGCGTCTTCGGGAGGGCCTGCACGGCCCTCCCGATCCCTTCGTTCAAACAAAAGGAAGATGATCATGCCAACCCTTCGCATCGGAATGAAGCCCGTCGCCCGCCCATCCGTTAACGAGCGTTTGATCGCGACAGCGGTCGAAATATGCCGTTCCGGCCTGCGCATCGTCGCGCGGATCATCCGCATCCGCAGGGATTGCGCCTGGCTGGACGAGTTGCCGGACTACCTGTTGCGCGACATCGGTATCAAACGCTCCGAAATCTCGTCGGTTACCCGGTTTGGCGGCAAGACCGATCGCGACGGTATGTGGAATTGAGGACCACGGTCTTTGCCGACGGCACGTCTCTCTGCTGCGCCGGTCGAACCGGTCTGTCCAAAACCGTCGACAGGTTGGCAATGCGCTGCTAGAAGCCCGCGCCACAGACAGGATTCCAAAAATTGGCAGAAGACATCGAACAGGCGGTATCGCGCCGCCGCACCTTCGCGATCATCGCCCACCCCGACGCCGGCAAGACCACGCTCACCGAAAAGCTGCTTTTGTTCGGCGGCGCCATTCAGCTCGCCGGCGAGGTCAAGGCCAAGAAGGACCGCATCCAGACGCGGTCCGACTGGATGAAGATCGAGCGCGAGCGCGGCATCTCGGTCGTCACCTCGGTGATGACCTTCGAATATGACGACAACGTCTTTAACCTGCTCGACACGCCCGGCCACGAGGATTTCGCGGACGACACCTATCGCACACTCTCGGCGGTGGATTCGGCCGTCATGGTCATAGACGCCGCCAAGGGCATCGAGCCGCGCACGCTGAAACTGTTCGAGGTCTGCCGGCTGCGCGATATTCCGATCATTACCTTCGTCAACAAGATGGACCGCGAGAGCCGCGATCCATTCGAGATCCTCGACGAGATCGAGCAGAAGCTGGCGCTCGACACCGCGCCCGTCACCTGGCCGATCGGCCGCGGCAGGACCTTCTCGGGCACCTACCACCTGGCGCAGAACGCGGTGCGCCGCAATGACGACGAGAAGGAGCGCACGCCGGTCAACGGCCCAGATTCTAACCGCGTCGCGGGATTGTTGCCGGACAATGAGCGCGAAGCCTTCATCGAGGAACTGGAACTTGCGCGCGAGGCCTGCCGTCCCCTCGACGTGGAAGCTTTTCGCGAAGGTCATCTGACGCCCGTCTATTTCGGCTCGGCGCTGCGCAATTACGGCGTGCGCGACCTGATCGAGGCGCTCGGCGCCTATGGCCCGCCGCCGCGCGCCCAGGAAGCCGACGAACGTCTGGTCGAGGCGACGGAGGACAAAATGACCTCCTTCGTCTTCAAGATCCAGGCCAACATGGATCCAAACCACCGCGACCGCATCGCTTTCGTGCGCGTCTGCTCAGGCAAGCTGGAGCGCGGCATGAAGGCCAAGCTGGTGCGCACCGGCAAGCCGATGAGCCTGTCGGCGCCGCAGTTCTTCTTCGCCCGCACCCGCGTCACAGCCGACGAGGCCTTCGCCGGCGATGTCGTCGGCATCCCCAACCACGGCACGCTGCGCATCGGCGACACACTGACCGAAGGCGAGGAGATCTTGTTCCGCGGCGTGCCGAATTTCGCCCCGGAAATCCTGCGCCGCGTGCGTCTCGGCGACGCCATGAAGGCGAAGAAGCTAAAGGAAGCGCTGCACCAGATGGCCGAGGAAGGCGTCGTGCAGCTGTTCTCGCCGGAGGATGGCTCGCCGGCCATCGTCGGTGTCGTCGGCGCGCTGCAGCTCGACGTGCTCAAGGAGCGGCTGAACGTCGAATACACGCTGCCGGTTGATTTCGAGATGTCGCGTTTCTCGATCTGCCGCTGGATCTCGGCCGACGACAAGGCGGAGGTGCAGCGTTTCATCCAATCGCATCGCGGCGACATCGCCCGCGACCTCGACAACGATCCGGTGTTCCTGGCCCAGCACGCCTTCTCGCTGAACTACGAAGCCGAGCGCTGGAAAGCGATCCGCTTCGCTGCGGTCAAGGATTACCAGGTGCGCGACAAAGCGGCGTAACCTGTTTTTCCCTTCCCCCCTTGTGGGGGAAGGTGGCCTCGCGAAGCGAGGACGGATGAGGGGTGTTCCAGGGAAAGCCAACGTCTCACTTCGCTGGAGCACCCCTCATCCGTCTTGGCGCTGACGCGCCAATCCACCTTCTCCCACACAAGGGGAGAAGGGAAAGTCGCGCTCACCCCTTTGCCGCCGCCTCCAGCTTGTCGATTTCGATCTTACCCATCTGCATCATCGCCGACATCACACGACCAGCCTTGGCCCGGTCCGGATCCTGAAGCAGGCGCGGCAGTTGCTCCGGCACGACCTGCCAGGAAACGCCGAACTTGTCCTTCAGCCAGCTGCAGCGTCCCGGTTCGCCGCCGCCTTCGGTGAGCCTGGTCCAGAAATGATCCACCTCTTCCTGCGTCTTGCAGTCGATCGACAGCGAGATCGCTTCGGTGAACTTGTATTGCGGCCCGCCGTTGAGAGCTTGGAACTGCACGCCGTCGAGCTCGAACGAGGCCACCAGTACCTGGCCTTCCTGGGGATGGCCCTTGGGCCAGCGCGTCACGCTCAGCACCTTCGAATTCTTGAAGATGGAGATGTAGTGGTTCATGGCCTCCTCGGCTTGGTTGTCGAACCACAGGAAGGTGGTGATCTTCTGCATGCCTTGCTCCTCGGGCTTCAAGTCGGCTTTTGTTGTCAAACGGTTCGCCGGCGATTTCGTGCCGTTTCGATGCCGTCTGCCTCAAGGACGCTTCGCCGAGGTATCATCCGACAGCGGCAGAGAAAATTTCCTGAACAGCTCAAATTTCCCGAAGCGTGCTGGTGCAGCGCAAAAATGTGGCAAGGCCGGATCATGGCCGCTATAACCGCTGCCGACTAAATTCGAGCGCCGCCCGCTGCGCATCGGCGTGGCCAGCCAGCAAGGACCATACAATGCCTGCCTATCGTTCCCGCACCACCACCCATGGCCGCAACATGGCCGGCGCCCGCGGCCTCTGGCGCGCCACAGGCATGAAGGACAGTGATTTCGGCAAGCCGATCATTGCTGTGGTCAATTCCTTCACCCAGTTCGTGCCGGGCCATGTGCATCTGAAGGACCTCGGCCAGCTTGTCGCACGCGAGATCGAGAAGGCTGGCGGCGTCGCCAAGGAATTCAACACCATCGCCGTCGACGACGGCATCGCCATGGGACATGACGGCATGCTCTATTCGCTGCCGTCGCGCGAGCTGATCGCCGATTCCGTCGAATACATGGTCAATGCGCATTGCGCCGACGCCATGGTCTGCATCTCCAACTGTGACAAGATCACGCCCGGCATGCTGATGGCCTCGCTTCGCCTCAACATCCCGACTGTCTTCGTCTCGGGCGGACCGATGGAGGCCGGCAAGGTGGTGCTGGCCGGCAAGACGCAGGCGCTCGATCTGGTCGATGCCATGGTGGCGGCCGCCGACGACAAGATCTCCGACGAGGACGTCAAGATCATCGAGCGCTCGGCCTGCCCGACCTGCGGTTCGTGCTCCGGCATGTTCACCGCCAACTCGATGAACTGCCTGACGGAAGCGCTTGGCCTGTCGCTGCCGGGCAACGGCTCGACCTTGGCCACCCATGCCGACCGCAAGCGCCTGTTCGTCGAGGCCGGCCATCTCGTCGTCGATCTCGCCCAGCGCTATTACGAGCAGGACGATGAAACAGCACTGCCGCGCAGCATCGCCTCCAAGGGCGCGTTCGAGAACGCGATGGCGCTCGATATCGCCATGGGCGGCTCGACCAACACGGTGCTGCACATCCTTGCCGCCGCCCATGAGGGCGAGGTCGATTTCACCATGGAGGACATCGACCGGCTGTCGCGCAAGGTGCCTGTGCTTTGCAAGGTGGCGCCGGCCAAGTCCGACGTGCATATGGAGGACGTCCACCGCGCCGGCGGCATCATGGCCATCCTCGGCCAGCTCGACCAGGCAGGCCTGATCAATCGCGACCTGCCGACCGTGCATACCGCCACGCTCGGCGAGGCGCTCGACCATTGGGACATCGCGCGCACCTCGGCCGAGAATGTCCGTAACTTCTTCCGTGCCGCTCCGGGCGGCGTGCCGACGCAGGTGGCCTTCAGCCAGGACCGCCGCTGGGACGAGCTCGACACCGACCGTGAAAAGGGCGTCATCCGCTCGGCCAAGACGCCCTTCTCCAAGGATGGCGGCCTTGCCGTGCTGAAGGGCAATCTGGCGCTCGACGGCTGCATCGTGAAGACCGCTGGCGTCGACGAGTCGATCCTGAAATTCACTGGCCCGGCCCGCGTCTTCGAGAGCCAGGACGCATCCGTCAAGGCGATCCTCGGCAACGAGATCAAGGCCGGCGACATCGTCGTCATCCGCTATGAAGGACCGCGCGGCGGCCCCGGCATGCAGGAAATGCTCTACCCGACGAGCTATCTTAAGTCGAAGGGCCTCGGCAAAGCTTGCGCGCTGATCACCGACGGCCGCTTCTCCGGCGGCACGTCCGGCCTGTCGATCGGCCATGTCTCGCCCGAGGCCGCCGAAGGCGGCGCGATCGGCCTGGTCCAGGAAGGCGATACGATCGAGATCGACATTCCCAACCGCGCCATCCGCCTCGCCATCAGCGATGCCGAGCTCGATGCCCGGCGGGCTGCGATGAACGCCAGGGGCGCCGACGCCTGGAAGCCGGCCGAAAAGCGCAAGCGAAAGGTGACGACGGCGCTCCGCGCCTACGCCGCCTTCGCCACCAGCGCCGACAAGGGCGCGGTGCGGAACGTGCCGGAGTAGAGAGCGCATTTCCCCTTCTCCCGCAAGGGGCCTGTTGCGCAGTTAGCGAGGACAGGCTCGCGGAGCGATTTGGTCGCGAGGTCTCGCTCCGTTTTGGCTTTTGG
>NZ_JAIUHG010000039.1 GCF_020164955.1 Mesorhizobium sp. CA8 | reverse complement strand
CGTGAACCGCTTCGACGCAAACTGAAGCGGACAAATGATGTGCTACCAAACCGGACAACTTGATTAGCTACCGACACCCCTCGCCTTGAGGTCGGCCAAGATTTTTTCGCGACGCGAACAAAATCTTTCTCCCGAGGCGGCAACGCCGGTATCAGATTAGTTGATTGGTGCCAAAAGCAGGCCAAGACCGATATTTCTTTGTGATTCCAGCGACTTTCGGCTCCTCTCCGCATCCGCGATGCCGGCGGCGCGACCTTGCCGGTTGATCACGAAGATTGGCAATCTGTAACGTTTCAGTATATTGAGCCGAGCCGCAAACTGAAGGTCGCGCAAATGTCACCGCCGCACGATTGCCGGTCGGCCCCGCGACTGCTATGCGCCTGACGGGCGGGACGATGGATAGACGGATAACGAAGAAGGGCGACGACGACACGTCGGGCAAGGAACGGCCGACGCTGAAGACGCTTGCCTTCATGACCGGGCTGGGCGTCACGACGGTCTCGCGCGCGCTGAAGGATGCGCCCGAGATCGGCGCCGAGACCAGGCGTCGCGTCCAGCTCGTCGCCAAGCAGATCGGCTATCGCCCCAACCGCGCCGGCGTACGTTTGCGGACCGGCAAGACCAACGTCATCTCGCTCGTGCTGAACACCGAGCACGAGCTGATGAGCTTCGTCTCGGACATCATCTACGGCGTCACCGAGGTGATCGCAGACACGCCCTACCATCTGATCGTCACGCCCTATTCGCGCTCGCAGGACCCGCTGGACCCGGTGCGCTATCTGGTCGAGACGGGCTCGGCCGATGGCGTCATCATCTCACGCACCCAGCCCAACGATCCGCGGGCGCGCTATATGCTGGAGCGCGGCATTCCCTTCGCCACGCATGGCCGCACCGACATGGGGCTGGTGCATCCCTATCACGACTTCGACAATTACACCTTTGCCGGCGAAGCCGTGCGCTATCTCGCCGGCAGGGGCCGCAACCGGCTTGCGCTTGTGACGCCGCCGGTTGGCCTCACCTATTACGGCCATACGATCGCCGGCTTTGCCGATGCGCTGAGCGAGGTGGGCGCCAGCGAAGTGCCGTTCAACACCGTCTCCATCGACCAGTCGATCGAGCAGATCAGGATGCGCACAGCGCAATTGATGCGGCGCAAGGACCGGCCGGACGGCTTCGTCAGCAGCGCTGCCGCCGCGACGCTCGCCATCGTGGCCGGCATCGAGGACGCCGGGCTGAAGCTCGGCCGTGACGTCGACGTGGTGTCGAAACAATCGTCGGAGCTGCTGCATCTGTTCCGGCGAGAGCTGCTCGTCGTCAACGAGAATTTCCGGCTGGCCGGCTCCGAACTCGCCCGCGCGGTGCTCGGCTGGATCGGCGGCGCCGACCCCGGCTCGCTGCAATCTCTCAGTACGCCGAGCGAGGTTTTGCCCTATCGCGGTTGATTGGCGCGACTTGAGGGGCAGGTCAGGCCGAGTCGAAAATGGTGGCTTCCGAGAACCGGGGCGGAGCGTACTTAAAGTACGTGAGCACCGGAAGCGCAGGAAGCCGCCATTTGCAGGCCGGCCTCACCTGGCCCTAGGCGGCCCCACTGCCCCATGGGCCATGAAACGCCCCCTCTTCCCCGACGCGCTCGAAGCCGTGCGCGCCGAAGAAGTCGCGCTGCGCCTGGATCAGGTTCGAGGTGCCGCGTCCTTGGCGGTAGCTGTCGAAATAGGCGAGCGCCGACGACAGCGCCGGCACCGGCGAGCCGGCTTCGGAGGCGCGCGCCACGATGCGCCTCAGCGACGGATGCGCCTCCTTCATCATGGCAATGAAGGCCGGCGCCATCAGCAGATTGGTGGAAGCGCTGCCTGAACCGAACGCCTCGGCCATCGTGTCCAGCATCTGCGAGCGGATGATGCAGCCGGCGCGCCAGATCCTGGCGATGGTCGGCATCGGCAGGTTCCAGTTGAATTCCTTGGAGGCGCCGCTCATCACCGCGAAGCCTTGCGCGTAAGCCGCGATCTTGCCGGCGAACAATGCCAGCTCCAGGTCCTTGAGCAGCGCGCCCCTGTCGCCGGAAATCTTTTCGACGCCGATATTGCCATAGGCCTTTTCCGCCGCCTGCCGCTCATTCTTGATCGAGGACAGCACGCGCGCCGCGACCGCCGCCTCGATCGCCGTCGCCGGAATGCCGAGCTGCTGCGCTTCGATGACCGACCATTTGCCGGTGCCCTTCTGCCCGGCGCGGTCGAGGATAATGTCGGCAACCGGCTTGCCGGTCTTGGGATCGTCGGCGGCGAGAACTTTTGCGGTGATCTCGATCAGGTAGGAGTTGAGCCGGCCCTTGTTCCATTCTTCGAAGACCTTGCCGATCTCCTTCGGCGCCATGCCCAGGCCGTCGCGCAAGATGCCGTAGATCTCGGCGATCATCTGCATGTCGGCATATTCGATGCCGTTGTGGATGGTCTTGACGAAATGGCCGGCGCCGTCGGTGCCGAGCCAGGCGGCGCAGGGCTCGTCCTTGAACTTGGCCGAGATCGCGGTCAGCACCTTCTCGACCCGCTTCCAGGACTCTTCGGTGCCGCCGACCATGATCGACGGACCGTGGCGCGCGCCCTCCTCGCCGCCCGACACGCCCATGCCGATGAAGGTCAGGCCCGAGCCGGACAGCTCCGAGAAGCGCCGCATCGTATCGCGGAAATTGGCGTTGCCGGCATCGATGACGATGTCGTTGTCAGACAGCACGCCGCGCAGCGCCGCGATCTGCTCGTCGACCGGCTTGCCGGCCAGCACCATGATGATGATCGGCCGCGGCGGGCGGATCGCCGCGGCGAGTTCCTCCAGGCTGTAGCAGGCAACGACCCTGTCCTTCAGCGAACCGGCGCTCTCTACGAACGCATCGGTGCGCGACGGTGTGCGGTTGAAGACGGCAATGCGATGCCCATGCTCGGCGATGTTGAGCGCCAGGTTGGAACCCATCGTGCCAAGGCCGATCAGGCCGATTTCGGCTTTTTCCATCGTTTCTTCCCTGCGTTCGGATGCTTATTATGGGTTGCGTCCTGGAGAACGCCTTTCCCAGATGAATGACGGGCCTTGGCGGCTGCGTCAACCGTCTCGCAGGCCGGCCTCACCTGAATATCACTCACCGCGGATATCGATCGGCGCCTCGATCTTCACCATCTCGAAGTCCGAAACGAGGATATCGAGCCGGGCGTTCCAGCGGCCGGGGAGCGGGATAGCGAGATTGTCGATACGCCAGGTGCCGTCGCCGGGTTTTCTCGCCGGCCGCTTGATCGGCTCGATGCCGGAATCCGGCTTCGACAGCACCAGCGTCACCGCCTTGGCGTCGAGAGGCCCGAAATCGCCGGTCATGATCATAATCGAAGCGGCGACCTCGCCGGCATGGCCTGGCGTGATGCTGAGATCGGCCATCGCCTTCAGCGCATGGACGTGGATCGACACCGGCTGCGCGGCGGCAATCGCCAGCGCGCGCGGCGGCGGGGTGAAGCGCCAGCCGTCGGCGACGCCGAAGATGGCCAGCACGATCAGCATCTCGATACCGATCGAGCGCACCATCCGCCGCTGCACCTCGGTGTCGCCGGCCTGGGCGGGCGCTGTCAACGTCCAGCGGTTGATGGCGGCCAACGTGAACAGGAAGAGGAGCAGGGTGAGCTTGAGCAGCAGCAGCCGGCCATAAGCAGTATGGATCAACGCCGCCGGCTGCTGCACCTGGATGATCGCCAGCACGATACCGCTGGCGGCAAGGACAGCCACGACCGGCAGGATCGCGCGGGAGAAGCGCCGCAGAAAGACCTTTGCTTCCGCCGGCTGCTGCCGCAACGCCAGCCCGAGCGGCGCCAGCGAACCGGCCCAGAAGGCGATTGCGGTGCCGTGCAGGAACACCAGTGGCCGCGTCAGCCATTGCGGTTCGGCGGCGCTGGCATGGCCGCTGACCGCAAGGGCGGCGCCGACAGCGAGCAGTGCTGCGCTTGCCGACAGCTTGCGAAGACCTGATGGACCGGCAAGCGAAACCAGCGCGAGACCGAGCGCGATCAGACCGATCACCACCGTCCAGACGAAGCTCGTTTCCAGCGCGGTCCTCCAGACTGTCGGCGCCGCAAACTGGGCGAGCGGCGCGCCAAGCCCATCCAGCCCTTGCAACCCGAGCGACAACGGCGCGCTGGCGAGGCCGAAAAGCAGTGCCGCGGCGACAAAGCGCTGGCCGCAGCGCCGGTCCTCGGCCAACCAGGCAAGCGCGAATGCGCCGCCGACGCCGAGAAAGAGGCCGGCATAGAGAAACAACCTGGCCACCCAGACCATCGCGCGCAGCGTCCAGTCTACGGCTTCGCCCGCCACCGGCGCGGCACTTGGCGCGCCGATGGAAAAAAGCGCTGAACCGCCGACCGGATGGCCGTCGACCGACACCACCCGCCAGCTCAGCACATGCGTGCCGGATTTGAGCGTTTCGGGATTGTCGATCTCGACCGTCTGGTCCTTGAGACGGAAGGATGTCAGCGCAAGCTGCGAGCCGTCCGGCCGCACAAGCGTCAGCACAAGCGGCGAGACAGGCTCGCTGAAGGTCAGTGAGAATTGGCCGGGACCTTGCGTCAGCACGGCGCCGTCAGCCGGGTCGGTCGCGACGAGCGCCGCATGCGCCAAGGCGCGGCCGGGCATTGCCAACACCAGCATCGCCACGAGCATTGCCACCAGCCAGGCAAGCGAGCCGGCAAGCATGCGGTTCATCGAGGAAGGCAGTGCTGCGTTCATGCCGTCATAACAGGAAATGGTGGCGCGCCCCGAGGGAGCGCGCCAACAGAGATCATTTCTTCGGCAGCAATTTGATGCCGGGCGCCGGCGTTTCCAAGGCATCCTCATCCTGGCCAGCCGCCGGGATCTCGATCCAGCGCTCGGCGGCATCGCCGCATTCCTGCACCACCGGGAAATAGAGCATCTGGCCGGCCGGCAGATCGGCCGCCAGCGAAGCGCGAAAGACGAACTCGTCATAGAATTCGTCGGGCAGATTGCCGCCGCTCCAGTCCACTTCCTTGACGCCAGTGGTCAACGTCTCGCCATAGAGCTGGTAGGATTTCTCGTATTTGCCCTTCTTGACCTGCAGCGTCCAGCCGGGCTTGGGCATCGGCTTCACCGCGATGACGCCTTCGGGGATCTGCACACGCACGGCGGTCGTCGCCTTCCCCTCGCAGCCATGCGGCACGCGCAAGACCGCCTTGTAGGTCGAGCCGACGGCCGCTTCCTGTGTTTCGAGCGTAATATGGGCGAGCGCGGCATTGGTCCCGAACGCGCAAAGCACGCCCGCCGCCAAAAGATACTTTTTCATGAATTGTCCCTCTGATTTCGAATTGGCGGATTATTCGGCGTGATCCATGTCGCCCATATCGCCACTGCCCGTCTCGCCCATGCCTTCGACGGCGAACTCGACCTTGACGCTGCCGGCCTTCTCGAAGGTCAGCGTCGCGGGGAATTTCTCGCCCTGCTTCGGCTGCCGCTTCAGGCCGGTGAACATCAGGTGGTAGGCGCCTGGCTTCAGCGCGACCTTGCCGCCGGCCGGGATCTCCAGGCCGCCCTCGACCGGTCGCATGATCATGACGCCGTCCTTGACGCCCATCTCATGCAGCTCGGCCTTTTCGGAGATGTCGGAGGAAATCGACAGCAGCCGGTCCGGCACGCTGCCTTTGTTGACCACGGTGAAATAGCCGCCGGCCACCTTGGCGCCGGGCGGCGTCGCCCGAGACCAGGGATGCTCGATCTCGAGATCGCCGACCTTGAACTCATGCGCGAGGGCGGCGGGAATGCAGGCGAAGAGCAAAAACAGGGTGAGCACTGCAAGACCAACGCGCTGCTGGAGGTGAAACGGCGGCGCGCCGCGAAGGGCGAAGGCTTGCGCCTTGGGAAGAAGATTGGACATGGTTGCTCCATGAGTACGGGATCGCGCCGGAATGCGGCCGCGAACAGTCTGATCTTTGGATGAATAGGCCTGCGGAAGGTTCCGCGGATCAGACCATCGCCGGCGGCGCGCGAGGATTGGCCGGAGAGCGGTCGCGGGCGAAATCCTGGTGCCGGAAGGCCGGAAGCTGGAAGGCGACGGCCTCGAAAAGCTGGGTCCTGGCCAGGGCGACGGCCTCTGGCGGCGGCATATGCGCCGCCGAAACCATGTTGCAGCCGACCGAGCAGCAGGCCGGCAGATGTTGTTGGTGGGAATCGCCGCCGGGGAGTTTTACAGCGCCTTCATGCGTGCAGATGACGTTGCCGAAGGCGTCGACCTGCGAAGGCGCGCCGAAGGCGAAAGGGCCGAGAGAGGTCTGAAGCAATAGAAGCAGCGCCGCGACGAACGCGGCCGGCATGCTCCATCGTCTCAGGCGGATATCCAACGCAAAGCCTCTCCCGGAAACGCGTCGACGGTAGCACGGGGAATGCGCGCGGGAAATCGGCAAAACCGCGCTGCGGCAACGCGGCGCGACAGGTCGTCGTGGATCGCGGCCCGCCTGTCAGGCGGGCTGCATCTGCCGCCCTTCAGGAATGGAGGTCAGCAGCGTCTGGCGCGCCGACTTCAGGTGCTTGCGACAGGCGGCGTCCACCTTGCCGGGATCGCGGGATTTCAGCGCCGCGATGTAGGCGAGATGCTCCTGGATAGCGACCTCGTTGCGCTGGCGCTCCTCAGCCTTGTTCCACTGATAGTGGTAGTGGAAGATCATAGCGATGACATCGTAGAAGTCGACGATGAAGCGATTGTGCGAGGCGCGGTGGATCAGCCGGTGGAAGCGCTCGTCGAGCTCGGAGAATTCGTTGAAGCGCGTGGCGATCTCGCTGGCGAGCTGGCGATGCTCGAGCTCCAGCCGGTCAAGATCGGCCCATACCGCGCTATCTTCCGGCAGCGCGGCGAAAGCCGCCGCCGAACGCAGCTCGAAAATCTCGCGGATCTCGGTCAGCTCCAGCGCGAAGGCGCGTGTGAAACCCTTCAGCACCCAGTGGCTGTTGCGCCGCTTCTCGATCAGCCCGAAGCGCGAGAAGCGGATCAGGAATTCGCGCACGCTGGTGGTGCCAACGCCGATCTCGCGCGCCAACTCCAGCTCGTTGATCTGCATGCCGGCTTCCGCGCCGCCCGCAAGCAGGCGACGCATGAAGGAGCGCTCGATGATCTCGGCCAGCGAGTCGGTCTCCTCCTCGGGGAAGAAATCCTCCGGCCGCGGCGCCCTGAGCACCGTCTTGTTGCGCTTGTTCCAGTCGATCAGCCCGGTTTCTTCCATGCGCGCAAGGATGCTGCGCACCGTGGTACGGCTGACGCCGAGCAGCGTGCCGAGCTCCGGTTCCGACGGCAGGCTCTTGGTCTCGTCGAGCAGCCGCAGACAGCGGTTATAGGCGTCCTTGTAGACGTTGTTGCTCTTCGACATGCCCCGTATCCCCAGCGCTTGCGGCGGCCTGCCGGAAGCGCGATATGATCGGTGTACCTAGCGCAAGCTTCCGAAAAGCGGAACGCCTTTCGCCGGCTTGCCGGAAAGACAATCATGCGCGTCCCAACGATGCGCATTGCCCGCGACGAAAAAACAATTGACGCAAAAATGTTTTTTCCCGATAAAAGACATTACCTTTAAACGGGCGCAAGTCAATCCGCCCGCATTCCCAGGATCACCCAGGACAGCCGCCCGTGAACGTTGCAAACACCATTCTCCTTTCTCCCGCCGACAATGTCGCCGTCGCCAATGGCCGTCTCGAGATCGGCGCCGCATTGCCGGGCGGCGCAAAGGCTATTGCGGTGATCGAGCCGGGTCACAAGGTCGCGATCAAGCCCATCGCCGCGGGCGAAGCGGTGGTGAAGTACGCGCAGGCGATCGGTCGCGCCACGCAAGACATCGCGCCCGGCGAGCATGTCCATTCGCACAATCTGGTTTTCGAGAGCGGCCGCCTGCCGGTGGTGCCGCCGAGCGAGGCCGAGCACGCCACCGAGGCCGACCGCAAGCGCACCTTCATGGGCTATCGGCGCGCCGATGGCCGCGCCGGCACGCGCAATTTCATCGGCATCATCGCCAGCGTCAATTGCTCGTCTACCGTCTGCCACGCCATTGCGGACGAAGCCAACCGCACGCTGCTGCCGAAATATCCCGGCATCGACGGTTTCGTGCCGATCGTGCACGGCCAGGGTTGCGGCATGAGCGCCACCGGCGACGGTATGATGGTGCTGCACCGCACGCTGGCCGGCTATGCCCGCCATCCGAATTTCGGCGGCGTGCTGATGGTCGGGCTCGGCTGCGAAGTCAACCAGCTCACGCTGTATGGTCAGAAGGGCGCGGCTGCAGGAAAGCGGCATTTCAACATCCAGGAGGCCGGCGGCTCGCGCAAGTCGGTCGAGAAGGCGATGGGCGTGCTGGCCGAGATTGCCGAGGAGGTCGGCCACCTGCAACGCGAGCCGATCCCGGTCTCGGAGATCGTCGTCGGCCTGCAATGCGGCGGCTCTGACGGCATGTCCGGCATCACCGCAAACCCGGCGCTGGGCGCCGCCGTCGATATCCTGGCCGGCTGCGGCGGCATCGGCATCCTGTCGGAAACGACCGAGATCTACGGCGCCGAACATCTGCTCGCCTATCGCGCCGCCTCGCCTGAGATCGCCGCCAAGCTCGACGGCTTTGTGAAATGGTGGGAGGACCACACCGCCAAACACGGCGCCTCGATCGACAACAACCCCTCGCCCGGCAACAAGCGCGGCGGCCTGACCACGATCCTCGAGAAATCGCTGGGCGCGGTCGCCAAGGGCGGCCAGACACCGCTCAACGGCGTCTTCGGCTATGCCGAGAAGGTGTCCGGCAGTGGCCTGGTGTTCATGGACACGCCCGGTTACGACCCGGTCTCGGCGACCGGACAGGTGGCCGGCGGCGCCAACGTCATCGTCTTCACCACCGGCCGCGGCTCCTGCTTCGGCTGCCGCCCGACGCCGTCAATCAAGGTCGCCACCAATTCGACCATGTATCACCAGATGGAAGAGGACATGGACGTCAATTGCGGCGTCATCGCCTCGGGCGAGAAGACGATCGCCGGCATGGGCCGCGAGATCTTCGAGCTGATCATCGAGACCGCGTCCGGCCGAAAAACCAAGAGCGAGGCGTTCGGCTACGGCGACAACGAATTCGTGCCCTGGCATCTCGGCGCAACGCTTTAGCGCCTGATCCCGAAAAGTGGGAACGAAACGTCATCCTGATCCAGTCCCCAGGCCGGTCGTCGCGACGGAAGCGCTACCGACAGCAAGGACGCCGGCTTCACAATTGCGCGACTTCGTGATGGAATGAATATTCCACATTGACAGTACCGTGAAATTATCGTTCCATAGCGACAAGGAGGAACGGAAGCGCCGATATGTATTAGGGAGGAGCAAACCTCGTCCCGGATCACATGAACGGCACCAGACACCGCTTGCATCGGTCATGGCGATGCATTATCAACAAAAGGCAATCTGTTTTTTATTGATAAAGTTCTGTTTTTGGACTCGCCTATCCAGACGGAGCTTCCGCAACCTTCACCAGGCGACCTTAGGGAGGAACCTAATGAAATTCGTGACCAGCCTTCTGAACCGCCGCGCCTTCGTGGCCTTGGCCGCAGCGTCGATGCTTGCCGGCGCAATGCATTCCGCGCCCGCTTCGGCAGCCGACGTGACCATTCCGATCATCGTCAAGGACACCACCTCTTTCTACTGGCAGATTGTGCTGGCCGGCGCGCGCAAGGCTGGCAAGGATCTCGGCGTCAACGTGCCGGAGCTCGGCGCGCAGGCCGAAACCGACGTCAACGGCCAGATCTCCATTCTCGAGAACGCCGTCGCCAGCAACCCGGCGGCAATCGTCATCTCTCCGACCGAGTTCAAGGCGCTCGGCAAGCCGATCGACGAGGCAGCTTCCAAGGTCAAGGTCATCGGCATCGACTCCGGCGCCGACTCCAAGGCCTTCACCTCCTTCCTGACGACCGACAACGTGCAGGGCGGCCGCGTCGCTGCTGACGGCCTCGCCGCCGCCATCGGCGCCGCCAATGGCGGCAAGGTGGAAGGCAAGGTCGCGCTGATCACCGCGCTTCCCGGCGCCGGCTCGCTCGAGCAGCGCAAGCAAGGCTTCATCGAACAGATCAAGGCCAAGTATCCGGGCCTCCAGCTTGTCGCCGACAAATATGCCGACGGCCAGGCCACCACGGGCTTGAATATCGCCACCGACCTGATCACCGCCAATCCTGACCTCAAGGGCATCTTCGCCTCGAACCTGATCATGGCGCAGGGCGTCGGCCAGGCGATCGCCGAAAACAATCTCGGCGGCAAGGTGGCGCTGATCGGCTTCGACAGCGACGAAAAGCTGATCAAGTTCCTCAATGACGGCGTCATCTCGGGTCTGGTCGTCCAGGATCCGTACCGGATGGGTTATGACGGTATCAAGACCGCTCTGGCCGCCTCGAAGGGCGAGAAGGTCGAGGCCAACGTCGACACCGGCGCGAACCTCGTCACCAAGGATAACATGAAGGATCCGAAGATCGACGCTCTGCTCAACCCGAAGCTCAAGTGAGCAGCGTTGCGACAGTCGTTTCCGGGGCCTTGCGCCCCGGAAACATCCATCGGGGCGATTTGGAATTCGCCGGCCTGATTTAGGCTCCGACTTCAAGATGCGCGCCAGACGCATCGCTGCGGACCCAACGGTTGAGACCAATCTGGGAGGATTGTCATGACGTCGACGGCGCAGGACCTGCACCCCGCCCCCACGCTGGCCCCGGGCAGGACAATCCTCGAGCTCAACGGCCTGGAAAAGCGCTATCCCGGCACACATGCGCTGAAGCCCGTGCACCTTGCCTTCAAGGCGGGCGAGATCCACGCCATCGTCGGCGAGAACGGCGCCGGCAAATCGACCCTCATCAAGCTCCTGACCGGCGTCATGCCGCGCACTTCCGGCGAGGTGATCTGGGAAGGCAAGCCGACCGCCTTGGCCACGCCGCATGAGGCGATGGCGCTGGGCATCAACGCCGTCCACCAGGAGGTGGTGCTGTGCCGCCATCTCACCGTCGCCGCCAACATGTTCCTCGGCGAGGAGGAGTCACGCTTCGGCCTGCTGCAGCAGCGCGCCATGGTGAAGGACGCGCAAAAGATCATTGACGGGCTGGGCTTCGACCTGCCGGCGCATGTCATGCTCGGCGATCTCACCATCGGCCAGCAGCAGCTGATCGCCGCGGCGCGGGCCACCGTGCGCGGTACGAAGTTTCTGATCTTCGACGAACCGACCGCTTACCTCACCCGCAAAGAGGCCGACCAGCTCTTCGAGCTGATTCGCCGCCTCAAAGGCGAAGGCGTCACCATCATTTATATCAGCCACCGCATGGAGGAAGTGTTCGAGCTCGCCGACCGCGTTTCCGTGCTGCGCGACGGCACTCTGGTCGGCACCCGCAACATCGCCGAGACGGACGAGCCCGAGCTGGTCAAGCTGATGATCAACCGCTCGATCGAACAGATCTACCACAAGGAGCATTTCACCCCCGGCGCGACCATCGTCGAGACGAAGAACCTCTCCGGCAAAGGCTTCGAGAATGTCTCGGTGACCGTCCGCGCCGGTGAGATCGTCGGCCTCTACGGACTGATCGGCGCCGGGCGCAGCGAGTTCGTCACCACGCTCTATGGCCGCCACAGGAAATCGGCCGGCCAGATCCTGTGGCAAGGCAAGGAAGTCCAGGTCAATTCCGAGCATGACGCGATCCGGCTCGGCATGGCGCTGGCCCCGGAAAGCCGCCGCGACCAGGGCCTGTGCCTCAATTTGCCGGTTGGCATGAACCTCAACCTGCCGATCTACAAACGCATCTCCAGCAATTTTCTGATCTCCGGCGCCAAAGAAAAGGCCGAGGCCGACCGCCAGATCGCCGATCTCAGGATCAAGACACCGACGCGCCATGCGCTGGCTTCAAGCCTCTCAGGCGGCAACCAGCAGAAGATCGTCATCGGCAAATGGCTGGCGCATGGCGCCAAGCTGTTCATCTTCGACGAGCCGACGGTGGGCGTCGATGTCGGCACCAAGGCCGAGATCTACCGCCTGTTCTCGACGCTCCTGTCCAAGGGCGCCGGCATCATCCTGATCTCGTCCTATCTGCCGGAAGTCTATGAGCTTGCCGACACGCTGCACGTGTTCCGGCGCGGCAAGCTGGTCGCGACCCATGGTTTCCGCACCGCCAGCCACGAGGACATTTTAGGTCAGGCACTGGCCGAGAAACAAGAAAAGTCGGGAGGACAAAAATGAGCACCGAGGCGATCGCCGCCGAAAAACCCAAGCGCAATTTCAACGCCCTCTTCGGCCTGACGCTGCTTGGCCTTTTGCTCCTGATGTGGATCGTGCTGGCAGTCGCCACGCCGTCCTTCGCCACGACGCTCAACATCACCAACCTTCTGCGTCAGGGCTCGCTGATCGCCATCCTCGCCGTCGGCCAGACCTTCGTCATCATCACCGGCGGCATCGATCTGTCGGTCGGCGCGGTGGTCGGCTTCACCACCGTCATTGTCGCGCTTTTGATCAACGCCGGCTGGCCGATCTGGGCGGCGGTGCTGGCCACCCTGCTGGTCGGTATCGCCATCGGCCTCTTCCACGGCTTCGGCATCGTCAAGATGGGACTGCCGCCTTTCATCATAACCCTGGCTACAATGACCTCGCTGCGCGGCATCGGCCTTCTGATGACGAACGGCAACTCGATCTCGATCAACAGCGACTCGTTCCAGGCTTTCTCGCGCGGCTCGCTCGCGGGCATCCCCTATCTGTTCTGGATGGTGATCCTGGTCGCCATCCCCTCCTACATCTTCCTGCATCACACGCGCTGGGGCCGTTACCTGTTCTCGGTCGGCTCCAACGCCGAGGCCGCGCGCCTGTCCGGCGTCAACGTGCCGCGCACCATCTTCATGGCCTACGTCCTGTCCGGCCTTCTGGCGGCCATTGTCGGCGTGCTCCTGGCCTCGCGCATCGGCATCGGCAACCCGACGCAGGGCGATACTTACGAGCTGCAGGCTATCGCCTCGTCGGTGATCGGCGGCACCTCGCTCTTCGGCGCCATCGGCTCCGTGCACGGGCCGCTGATCGGCTCCTTCATCCTTTCGACGATCAACAACGGCGCCAACCTGCTCAACGTCAACACGTTCTGGCAGCGCGTCATCACCGGCCTGCTGATCATCGTCATCGTCTACTTCGACGGCCTGCGCCGTCGCGGCAAATGACTCCTCCCTGAAACTAACGCGCCGGCCCCGCTCGAGCGAGGCCGGCGCTCTTTTGCTTGGATTTGCGACATGAAAGCCGTTGTCTGCCGTTCGCCCGGCGAGCTTGTCCTCGAAGATCGCGCCGACCCAGGCGCGCCGCCGCCCGGCTGGGCGCGCGTCGCGGTCAGCCATGTCGGCATCTGCGGCACCGACTATCATATCTTCGAAGGCAAGCACCCGTTCCTGGCCTATCCGCGCGTCATGGGCCACGAGGTCTCGGGCACGATCGTCGAGACGGGCGAAGGCGTCGATCTGGCCGTGGGCGAGCCGGTGATCATCAACCCTTATCTTTCATGCGGTAAATGCATCGCCTGCCGGCACGGCAAGCCGAATTGCTGCGTGAAGATCGAGGTGCTGGGCGTCCACCGCGACGGCGCCATGTGCGACGAGATCCTTGTGCCGGCCCAGAACCTTTATCCGACAAACGGCCTGTCGCTCGCCGATGCCGCGGCAGTCGAATTCCTGGCGATCGGCGCGCATGCCGTGCGCAGATCGCTCGGGCTGCCCGGCCAGCGCACGCTGGTCATCGGCGCCGGGCCGATCGGCCTCGGCACGGCGATCTTCGCGCGCATCGCCGGGCTCGACGTCAGCCTGCTCGACATGAGCGCCGAGCGGCTCGATTTCGCCGAAAAGCAACTCGGCTTTGCCGCGCTGGACGGCTCGAAGGCAGCGGCCGACGAACTGGTGCGGCAGGCAACTGCCGGTGAAGGGTTCGACCTTGTGTTCGACGCGACCGGCAACACGCAATCGGTGCAGTCGGCCTTCGCCCATGTCGCGCATGGCGGCACGCTGGTGCTGGTCAGCGTGGTCAAAGACGATATCGCTTTCTCCGATCCTGAATTCCACAAGCGCGAGATGACGCTGGTCGGCAGCCGCAATGCCCTCAAAGCCGATTTCGAGCATGTGGCCGCCTCGATCCGCAACGGCGCCGTGCCCTTGAACAAGCTGGTCACCCACCGCACCACGCTCGCCGGCACGCCGCGCGACCTGGCCAGATGGACGCATGAGAAGTCGGGCCTGATCAAGGCGGTTATAGAGGTGGGGTGAGACGCCGGTTCGCCGACACGAAAACTCCGTGGGTGACAGCACTGGATTTGGCAGAGCATGCCTTTGCGATTAGCCGAAACCTCTGTCACATCGTCATCCACGGGCGGAGCAAGGAGCGTAGCGACGCAGCGCAGACCCGAGGATCCATTCCGTGACGCCAACGCGTTGCAACGATCCAGAATTCTGCTCCGCTGCGCTCTACGGTCGAGGTTACGGAATGGATCCTCGGGTCTGCGCTCCGCTTCGCGTCGCTACGCCCGTGGATGACGACCTCTGGGTTTATCGCCTTCGGTGACGACGCGGAAACTAATCGCCGGCCGAGAGCCTAAGCTCCACCCGCTCCGCCGGAAAGCGCGACTCCGCGAACTGGATCGGCTCACCGTCGAGCGTCACGTTGACGGCAATGGTGACCAGCACGATGGCGCCGGGCTGCAGATCGAGGGCTGCAAGATCGTCGGCGTCGGCGTGTCGCGCCGACAGCACGGTCGAATGCCGCAGATAGTCGATGATGCCGAAGCGCTTCAGCGAGGCGGTGATCGACCCCGTCTCGGCCATCGCCGCCTCGATGCCGGCGAAGCGTTTGGCGTCGAACCATGTCGTTGCGCGCGAGACCGCATGACCGTCCGCCTCGCCGCGCGTCTCCAGGCGGATGACGGCCGCGCCCTTGGCGATGCCCAGCGCCTCGGCGATGCGCCGGCTGGCCGGCTCCGTCGACGACGACAAGAGCGCGATATGCCGCTCGCTCGTCTGCCCCTGCAGTCCGGTCGAGAAGCGGGTGCGCGCGCCGATCGGATAGGACAGCCGCTTGCGCGACAAGACGAAGGTGCCGCGTCCCTGCTCGGCCTTCAGCACGCCTTCCTGCACAAGCGCTGCAATGGCGCTGCGCACCGTGTGGCGGTTGACGCCGTAGCGCTCGGCCAGCACGATCTCGGGCGGCAGCGCCGCATTCTGGGCGAAATCACCATTGGCAATCGCCTGCAGGATCCTGTCGGCGATCTGCCGCCATAGCGACACGCCGTTGCGTCTCTCGATGCTGCTTGCCAGCCCGGTCATTTTCCCACCCCCAACGTCATCACCCTGAACTTTTGCACCCGTTGTCATCCACGCGTCATGGACTCCCGATACTAAGTGAGTATAATTTGTATAGTTGCCTATATCAATAGACAAATTCTCTATGCAAGGAGCGGTGCGATGCGAGGACGGGAAGCACGCGAGCAGGCCGGGCGGAAAGCCTTGATGGCGACGCTGGCGCACGCCGAAGCCGATGAGATTGCCCGCCTGTGGAACGAGTCGGGCCTGCCCTCCGAAGCTGAGCTTTTGCGCGGCCCCGAAACCGGATTGGTGACGGTGCGCGGACGGATCGGCGGCGGCGGCGCGCCCTTCAATGTCGGCGAGGCGACGGTCACCCGGGCCACGGTGCGGCTGCCGTCCGGGCAAGTCGGCCATTCCTATGCGCTCGGCCGCGACAAGGGAAAGGCCAGGCTCGCGGCGATCGCCGACGCGCTCTGGCAGGACCCGGTGCACCGCGAAACGGTCGAGACAAAGCTCGCCGCGCCTTTGCGCGCGGCGCTCGATGCGGCGCGCGAGACAAAGCGTGTCGAAACGGCGGCCACGAAAGTGGATTTCTTCACCATGGTGCGCGGAGAGGACTGATGGATATCGCCACGCAATCGATCGACGGCGGCTTCGCCGAGCCGGTCTTCAACGCCCAGGCGGTGTTCCGCGCCATCATGGACGCGATGGCCCGCCCCGGCACGGTCCAGCCGTTGCCGCAGCTCGCTCGCCCGCCGGCGCCGTTGTCGGCGACGGCCGGCGCCGTGGCGCTCGCGCTCTGCGACAACGACACGCCGGTCTGGCTCGACCCGCCGCTGCAGGCCGAAGCCCCGGTCAAGGCCTGGCTCGGCTTTCACACCGGCGCGCCCTTGGCCAACACGCCCGCCGACGCGCATTTCGCCTTGATCGCCAATCCGAAGGAGATGGCGGCGCTCGACGGTTTTGCGCAAGGCACGCAGGAATATCCCGACCGCTCGACCACGCTGATCCTCTTGGTCGACGACCTTGCCTCGGGCCCGTCGCTGCTGCTCGAAGGTCCAGGGATCGAAAAGACATCGATGATCGCGCCTCCAGGCATGCCGCGCCATTTCGTCGAGCAGTGGAAGCAGAACAACCAGCGTTTCCCGCGCGGCGTCGACATTATCCTGGCGGCGCCCGGCAGCCTCGCCTGCCTGCCGCGCACCACCCGCATCAAGACGATGGAGGCATGACATGTATGTCGCGGTGAAGGGCGGCGAAGCCGCCATTGCCAACGCGCACCGCCTGCTTGCCGATCGCCGCCGCGGCGACCGCTCGGTTCCGGCGCTGCGCCTCGACCAGATCGTCGAGCAGCTGGCGCTGGGCGTCGACCGGGTGATGAGCGAAGGCTCGCTCTATGATCGCGAGCTTGCGGCTCTCGCCGTCGTCCAGGCGCGCGGCGACATGATCGAGGCGATCTTCCTGGTGCGCGCCTACCGCACCACGCTGCCGCGCTTCGGCTACACCAATCCGGTCGATACCGGCGCCATGCAGGTAGAGCGTCGTGTCTCGGCCACCTATAAGGACCTGCCCGGCGGCCAGGTGCTCGGCCCGACTTTCGACTACACCCACCGCCTGCTCGATCCCGAGCTTGCCGCCGGCGCTGAGGTCGAGACGCCGGCGCAGCGTCCGGTCGAGCCGGAAGCCATGCCGCGCGTTTCCGCGATCCTCGCCCATGAAGGCCTGATCGAGGCCGATGGCGAGATGCCGCTTGACCACGTGCCTGGCGACATCACGCGCGAGCCGCTGCAATTCCCGATGGCGCGCGACATCCGCCTGCAGGCGCTGTCGCGCGGCGACGAGGGCTTTCTCCTGGCGCTCGGCTATTCGACGCAGCGCGGCTACGCCCGCAACCATCCCTTCGTCGGCGAGATACGCATCGGCGAGGTCGAGCTGGAACTCGACGTGCCGGAGCTGCCCTTCGCCGTGCCGCTTGGCTCCATCCGCGTCACCGAATGCCAGATGGTCAACCAGTTCAAGGGCTCGGCCAAAGCGCCGCCGCAGTTCACTCGCGGCTACGGCCTGGTCTTCGGCCAGAGCGAGCGCAAGGCGATGGCGATGGCGCTATGCGACCGGGCGCTGCGCGCCAGCGAGCTTGGCGAGGACGTCGTCGCCGCGGCGCAGGACGAGGAATTCGTTATCTCGCACTCCGACAATGTCCAGGCCACCGGTTTCGTCGAGCATCTGAAGCTGCCGCACTATGTCGACTTCCAGGCCGAGCTCGGCCTCGTGCGCCGCATGCGCGCCGAATACGAGGCGCGGGAAAACGAGGACAAGGCTGAAGACAAGAGGGAGGCCGCGGAATGACCGCGCAACCGACAGAGATCGCCACCTACAACTTCGCCTATCTCGACGAACAGACCAAAAGGATGATCCGCCGCGCCATCCTGAAGGGCATCGCCATTCCCGGCTACCAGGTGCCGTTCGCCTCGCGCGAGATGCCCATGCCTTATGGCTGGGGCACCGGCGGCGTCCAGGTCACCGCCTCGATCATCGGTCCCGATGACGTGCTGAAGGTCATCGACCAGGGCGCCGACGACACCACCAACGCCGTCTCGATCCGCGCCTTCTTCAAGAAGGTCGCCAAGGTCGCCGTCACCACCGAGACGGCGAATGCGACGATCATCCAGACCCGCCACCGCATCCCGGAGCATCCGCTCAACGCGGGCCAGGTGCTGGTCTTCCAGGTGCCGATCCCCGAGCCGCTGCGCTTCCTCGAGCCACGCGAGACCGAGACGCGAAAAATGCATGCGCTGGAGGAATACGGCCTCATGCATGTGAAGCTCTATGAGGACATCGCCAAGCACGGCCGCATCGCCACTACCTACGCCTATCCGGTCAAGGTCGAGGGCCGTTACGTGATGGATCCTTCGCCGACGCCGAAATTCGACAATCCGAAGATGCACCGCTCGCCGGCCTTGCAGTTGTTCGGCGCCGGCCGCGAGAAGCGCATCTACGCGGTGCCGCCCTTCACTGACGTCGTCAGCCTCGACTTCGAGGACCATCCCTTCGAGGTGCAGACCTTCGACCACCCTTGCGCGCTCTGCGGCGCCGAGAACGTCTATCTCGACGAGGTCATTCTCGATGACCATGGCGGTCACATGTTCGTCTGCTCCGACACCGACCACTGCGAGAAGCGGCGGGCCGGCGGCCATCACGGCCACCTTGCTCCCGAGACCCACCTCGCCTCTGAGAAAACGGAGCCGGCCAAATGACCGACGAACCGCTGCTGCGCGTTTCAGCGCTGTCCAAATTCTACGGCTCGCGCGTCGGCTGCGAGAACGTCACCTTCGACTTGTGGCCAGGCGAGGTCCTGGCGGTGGTCGGCGAGTCCGGTTCCGGCAAGACGACGCTGCTCAACTGCCTGTCGACCAGGCTGCTGCCCTCCTCCGGCACCGCCAGCTACCGCATGCGCGACGGCCAATGGCGTGAGCTTTACCGCATGAGCGAGGCCGAGCGCCGCTTCCTGATGCGCACCGACTGGGGTTTCGTCCACCAGAACCCGGCGGACGGGCTGCGCATGACTGTGTCGGCCGGCGCCAATGTCGGCGAGCGGCTGATGGCGGTCGGCGACCGCCACTACGGCAGGATCCGCGCCACCGCCGTCGACTGGCTGTCGCGCGTCGAGATCGACGAGGACCGCATCGATGACGAGCCCCGCGCCTTTTCCGGTGGCATGCGCCAGCGGCTGCAGATCGCCCGAAACCTCGTGACTGGGCCGCGGCTCGTCTTCATGGACGAGCCGACCGGCGGTCTCGATGTCTCGGTGCAGGCGCGCCTGCTCGACCTCCTGCGCGGGCTGGTCACCGATCTCGGGCTGGCGGCGGTCGTCGTCACCCACGACCTCGCCGTGGCCAGGCTCCTGTCGCAGCGCATGATGGTGATGAAGGACGGCCGCGTCGTCGAAAGCGGCCTTACCGACCGCGTGCTCGACGATCCGCGCGCGCCTTATACGCAGTTGCTGGTTTCTTCGATTTTGCAGGTGTGACGATGGCGCTTGAACACCCCCCTCTGGCCTGCCGGCCATCTCCCCCTCAAGGGGGGAGATCAGCAGCTTTCATGTCCCACTTGTTCTGCAACGCGGGAGAGTGGCGAAACCGAATGCGACAGGCGATCTCCCCCCTTGAGGGGGAGATGCCTGGCAAGGCAGAGGGGGGTGCTTTCCCGCCAACGACTGACGATTGGAGAATGTTCTGATGGCCACGCCTCTCGTTCTCTCGGACGTCGCCAAAAGCTTCACCATGCATCTGCGTAACGGCGTCACGCTGCCGGTGGTGAGGGGTGTCTCCTTCTCGATCCGCGCCGGCCAATGCGCCGTGCTCGGCGGCCCGTCGGGCGCGGGAAAAAGCTCGATCCTGAAGATGCTCTACGGCAACTACGCCGTCGATGAAGGTCAAATCATCGTCCAGCATGGCGGCGGATTGATCGACCTCGCCTCCGCCAGCCCGCGCACTGTGCTTTCCGTGCGCCGCCATACTATCGGCTATGTCAGCCAGTTCCTGCGCACCGTGCCGCGCGTTTCCGCGCTCGACGTGGTCGCCGAGCCGCTGGTCGAGCGCGGCGAGGATCGCGAAGGCGCGCGGGAAAAAGCACGCAGCTTGCTTGCGCAGCTCAATCTTCCCGAAAAGCTCTGGGCGCTGCCGCCCGCGACCTTCTCGGGCGGCGAGCAGCAGCGCGTCAACATCGCGCGCGGTTTCATAACCGAGCATCCGATCCTGCTGCTCGATGAACCGACCGCCTCGCTCGACGCGAAGAACCGCGATGTCGTGGTCGAGCTCATCGCCGCCAAGAAGACTGCGGGCGTCGCCCTGCTCGGTATCTTCCACGACCTCGACGTTCGTGAGGCTGTGGCCGACCGCGTCATCGACGTCACGGCCTTTGCCGCCGGAAAGATCGCCGCATGAAGAAGCTTTCGGAGGCGCCGCTGATCCATCCGACGGCGCAGGTCGAAAACTCGACGCTCGGCCGCTGGACCGAGATCGCCGAGGGCAGCCGCGTCGCCGAATGCGAGCTCGGCGACTATTCCTATATGATGCAGGACTGCGCCGTGTGGTGCGCGACCATCGGCAAGTTCTCCAACATCGCGGCAAGCGTGCGCCTCAACGCCACCAACCACCCGACCTGGCGGCCGACGCTGCACCACTTCACCTACCGCGCCTCCGACTATTGGGACGACGCCGAGCATGAGAGCGCGTTCTTCGCCGAGCGCCGCGCCAGGCGTGTCACCATCGGCCACGACACCTGGCTCGGCCATGGCTCGACCATCCTGCCCGGCGTCACCGTCGGCGATGGCGCGGCCGTCGGCGCGGGCGCCGTGGTGTCGAAGGATGTCGCGCCCTACACAATCGTCGGCGGCGTGCCGGCGAAGCCGATCCGCGAGCGCTTCGACCGCCGCACCGCCGAGCGCTACCAGGCTTTAGCCTGGTGGGATTGGGATCATGCAAGGCTGCGCGCTGCGCTCGACGATTTCCGCGAGCTGTCGGAGGAGGCGTTCCTGGAGAAGCATGGCGGCTAGGCGCGGTGAATGGTGAATGGTCAATAGTGAATGCAACGAAGCCCTTCTTCTCACCATTCACCATTCACCATTCACCATTCACCATTCACCATTCACCATTCACCATTCACCATTCACCACTCACCATTCACCATTCACACCGTTGACACATGACTCGGACAGGACGCCATTTCCCCAAGGAGATCGCGATGCTCGCCACAGCCAGACCCTCGCTCGCCGGATTTCTCGAAGGTACCAACCCGACAGCGCCGGTGCATCTCGGCACCCGTTACGACACCTCGGGCGACTTCCTCCCCGAACCCGGCAACACGGTCGTCAGTCACCTCATCAGCGACTCGCCTTCGCAAGCCGCGATCATCGAGGTGCGCGAGCGCATCCGCGCCATGCCGGACGCGGACCGCCTCGCCTTCACGCCGATCTCCAGCCTGCACATGACGCTGTTCCAGGGCATCATCGAATATCGGCGCCGGCTCCCCTACTGGCCCTCCGACGTGCCGCTCGACACCAGCATCGACGACATGACCCGCCTCTATCTGCAGCGCCTGGAGGGCTTTGAGGCCTGCCCTACGTTTCGTATCAAGACCATCGGCGTTACGCCAAACGGCCTTACGGTTGCCGGTGCTTCCGCTGAGGACGAGCGCATCCTGCGCCTGTGGCGCGACGCGCTGTCGGTGCCGTTCGGCTACCGCCATCCGGACCACGACGCTTACGTCTTCCACATCACCTTCGCCTATCAGATCCGCCGTCTAGCCGACGAGCGAGCCACGGCCTGGCAGGATCTGTTCGATGACTGCCTGTCGTTCCTCGAACGCGAGGCTCCTGTGATCGAGCTCAAGCCTCCGGCCTTCTGCAGCTTCAAGGACATGAAGCATTTCGAGGAATTGCTGGTGCTTGGTTGAATCTCTAAGCCTGTGGGACGTAACAAAACTGACATCAATCCGACACCCCAGCTTCATCGGCCTGCGCTAGCGAAGGTTAACAGACCTGCAAAAGCGCAACGGACTGGAGTTTTGGTATGTCAGCATCATCGGCCACGCTTGAGATCCGCGGCGTAACCCGACGATTTGGCAAGAACACCGCCGTCAGCGATATCAACATCTCGATCCCGCGCGGCCAGATGGTCGGCATCATCGGTCGTTCCGGCGCTGGCAAGTCGACGCTTTTGCGCATGATCAATCGTCTCATCGATCCGAGCCAAGGATCGATTTTTTTTGAGGGCGCGGAGGTTTCCAGCCTGCAGGGATCGCCGCTGCGGCGCTGGCAGCGCGACTGCGCCATGATCTTCCAGCAGTTCAACCTCGTGCCGCGCCTCGACGTGCTGACCAACGTGCTGCTCGGCCGCCTCAACCATCGCTCGACGGTTTCCAACCTGCTCGGCATGTTCACGCGTACCGAATGCGCCGAGGCCGTGGCCGCGCTCGAGCGCCTCGACATCGCCCGCACCGCGCTGCAGCCGGCCGGCACGCTGTCCGGCGGCCAGCAGCAGCGTGTGGCAATCGCCCGCGCCATGATGCAGCAGCCGAAGGTGATTCTGGCAGATGAGCCGATCGCCTCGCTCGACCCGCTCAACGCCAAGGTGGTGATGGATTCGCTGCGCGACATCAATCTGCGCGAAGGCATCACCGTCGTCACCAATCTGCACACGCTGGACACCGCGCGCGCCTATTGCAACCGCATCATCGGCATGGCTGCCGGCAAGGTCGTCTTCGACGGCGCCCCGGAGGACCTCGACCGCGACGCCGTGCGCACCGTCTACGGCGCCGACGCCAGCGGCGCCGAGATCTCCGAGGCGATCACATCGACCAGCGTGACCGTCAAGCCGAAGATCATCGCATCCGCCGGACCGCTCGAACCAGCCTTGCCTGGCTACTGACTCCGCCGCCCGGCCCAGCGGTCCGGGCAAATCGTGGATTTCAGCAGAGCAACCCGGATCGCCCGCCCGCGTCAAAGGCAAGACTTGAAAAATCAGAACGCCGTCGGCGCGCAGCCGGAGCAACAGGAGAGAGAGCAAAATGTTCAGAAAGATGGTTTTTGGGGCGGTTTCGCTGCTCGCCATGGCGGCCAGCGCCGCGCACGCCGCTGACATCAAGGAATTCCGCGTCGGCATCCTCGGCGGTGAGAACGAGACCGACCGTCTGCGCAACTACCAGTGCCTCGCCGATCACCTGAAGTCGGAATTCGGCTTCGAAAAGGTGTCGCTGTTCCCGGCCGCCGACTATGACGGCGTTATCCAGGGCCTGCTCGGCGGCACGCTCGACTTCGCCGAGCTCGGCGCTTCCGGCTACGCCAGCGTCTATCTCAAGGACCCGAAGGCGGTCACGCCGATCCTCACCACCAAGCAGACCGACGGCTCGACCGGCTACTACTCCATCGGCCTGGCACTGAAGACCTCGGGGATCACCGACATCAAGTCGGCCAAGGGCAAGAAGCTCGGCTATGCCGATCCGGATTCGACCTCCGGCTATCTGATTCCGCTGACCCAGATTCCGAAGGACACCGGCGCTTCCAACGAAACCTACTTCGCCTCGACCCAGTTCAACGGCGGCCATGAGAACAACGTGCTGGCCGTGCGCGACGGCAAGGTCGACGTGGCGGTGGACGATTCCTCCGGCATCGGCGATTTCAAGAACGGCTACACCTCCGGCACCTTCCACAAGGAAGTCGCCAAGGGCGCCGTCGACCCGAACGACTTCGTCGAAGTGTGGCGCTCGGGCCTGATCCCGAACGGCCCGCTGGTTGTCCGCACCGCGCTCGGCGACGACATGACCGCCAAGCTCACCGCTTTCTTCACCGCCCTGCCGGCCAAGGACAAGGCTTGCTTCGAAGGCGTCGAGGGTGGCGATTTCACCGGCTACGTCCCGGTGAAGCCGGACTTCTACAGCGTCATCGTCGAAGCCCGCAAAGCCGCTATCGGCGGCTAAAGGCATCTGGAAAAAGGGCGGCGTTCGAAACGCCGCCCTTTTTGCATATCCCGATCATGACATCAGCGACACTCCATTCCGATGCCACCCGCCAGCAGGCCGATGCCTGGCGGCGCCAGACCTCACTGCGCCGCTTCTACACCGCGCTGGGCGTCGGCCTGCTGCTTGTCGCCATGTGCGCGACCATGTGGTTCGCCGACGAAGCCAATGCCGGCCATTTCTTCGAGCGGCTGCCGCACATTCTTGATTTCCTGAGCTGGCTGGTCCCGAAGGACTGGAACGACGTCTGGCGGGCGCTGTTCGATATCGCCTCGCCCAACGACAAGGGCACGCAGGAATTCAACTTCCCGCTCGGCCGCGTCTACGTCTGGGGCGGCTTCTACATCCCCGAATATTTCGAGCTGATGCTGACCACGGTGAACGTGGCGCTGGTCTCGACCTTCATCGGCTTCGTCTTCGCCGTTCCCTTCTCCTTCATCGCTGCGCGCAACCTGACGCCGAGCCCGATCCTGCGGCTCGTCGTCAAGCGCTTCATGGAACTGTTGCGCGCCTTCCCCGAGATCGTCATTGCCGGCCTGTTCGCGGCGATCGTCTCGATCGGCCCCGTGGCCGCCATCATCGCCATCGGCCTGCATTCGATCGGCGCGCTGGGCAAGCTGTTCTACGAGATCAACGAGAACATCGATATGCGTCCGGAAGAGGGCCTGCGCGCCGTCGGCGCCAACTGGTTCGAGCGCGTGCGCTTCGCCGACCTGCCGCAGGTGTTGCCCAATTTCATGTCCTATACGCTGCTTCGGATCGAGATCAACGTGCGCATCTCGACCATCATGGGCGCGGTCGGCGGCGGCGGCATCGGCGAGGAGCTGAAGCTTTCCATTTCACGCGGCTTCGGCGCCAAGACCCTGGCGCTGGTGCTCCTGCTCTTCGTCACCATCTTCCTCGTCGACCAGTTCTCCGCCTGGCTGCGCCGCAAGCTCGTCGGTGAGCAAGCATTTTTGATGAGCGCTTGAAATGGCTATGGCTGCCGACGAAATAACCACGATTGAGCAACGCCATCCGCAGATATTCCAGCAGCCGGCCTACAAGCGCTTCTGGCCGCTGCTGCTGATCGCGGGCACCGTGCTCTATCTTGGCTATGCCTTGTGGTTCTTCAGCCTGCCGCAAGTGCTGCGCGAGTCGCATTGGGAGCGCCTGCCGCTCTTCCTGTCGCAATGGATCAGTTACGACCTGCAGCCGGAATTCCGGCTCGACCGGCCCGAAATCACGCCGAAATATCCGCGCTTCTCGGCGCTCGGCGAGAACCCCGATCCCGACTGGGTGATCAAGAACCCAGACGGCACCTTCACGGTTCAGATCGACGGCGATGCGAAATCCGTGACCTTCGACAAGACAAGGGCAACGATCACGGCCAATGGCGTGACCGTCCCGATATCGCTGACCGGCGGCAAGCCGGTGGTCACAGGTCCGGTGCCCGACTGGGTGACCGTCCATGACGACGAGAGCGTCGCCAAGATGGGCTTTGTCGGCGAGGTGCGCATCACCGTCGACCGCGTCAAGGTGCGCAAGCGCTTTCTCGGCTGGGCCAATTTCGTCTTCGACACGCGCTCGCCCTTCTTCGGCAAGTCGGCCGGCGAGGTGATCTCGCTCATCGCCTCCGGGCCAGAGCTCAAGCCGGGAACCTCGAACCTCGCTTTGGCCGCCGACAACATCTGGAACAATGCGCAGTGGCAGCATGGGGACGTCTGGACGAAGCTCCTGCAGACCATCGTCATGGCCTTCCTCGGCACGCTGCTCGGCGGTATCGTCGCCTTCCCGCTCGCCTTCTTCGCCGCCCGCAACATCACGCCGAGCGGGCTGCTCAGCCAGGTGCTGAAACGCTTCTTCGACTTCATGCGCTCGGTCGACATGCTGATCTGGGCGCTGTTCTTCACCCGCGCCTTCGGCCCCGGACCGCTGGCCGGCAGCGCCGCGATCTTCTTCACCGAGATCGGCACATTGGGCAAAACCTATTCCGAGGCGCTGGAAAACATCGACGACAAGCCGCGCGAGGGCGTGCTTTCGACCGGCGCCCACGGCCTGCTGGTGCAGCGCTACGGCGTGCTGCCGGAAGTGGTGCCGGTCTTCATCAGCCAGACGCTCTACCAGTGGGAATCCAACACTCGCGGCGCAACCATTATCGGCGCCGTCGGCGCCGGCGGCATCGGCCTGAAGCTTTGGGAAGCAATGCGCACCAATTCGAACTGGGCCAACGTCTTCTACATGGTGCTGCTGACGCTGCTCGTCGTCTTCATCTTCGACAACATCTCGAACTTCCTGCGCCGAAGGCTGAGCCGCACGCTGCACGATTACAACCGGCTGCAGGCTGCTCAGGGGTAACCTTGTGATGCAGAAGCGCAAGCATCGTCTCGCCTGCGCCAAGGTCGACCCCCACTCCGTCGAGCTTCGCTCGACACCTCTCCCCCGATCGACGGGGTAGAGGAAAGGCGCCAAGCTGTCCGAGTCGCGCCTGTCCTCGAAGGCCGAGGCTTACTTCCTCTCCCGGCGCCACCAGGCTCCCTTTCCTCTCCCTCCGGTGGGGGGAAAGGTGGCTCGGCGAAGCCGAGACGGAGTGGGGGAACCACCTGGCAACCGTTGCCAATGCAAATAGAAAATGGATCGGGCGCAGGGCGCTTACGCCGCCCTCTTCCACCCATCCCTGATATGCCGATAACCCTCGCGATAAACCGCCTCCGGGCTCTCCGCGAAATCGCGCCACACCTTCGTCGCCGCCGCCAGATCCTTGAGCGAGCGGCCGAAGGATTCGATCGTCAGCCAGTCGTCATAGCCGCTCCTGCGAATGGCGGAGAAAGTCTCCTTCCACGGGATGTTGCCGCGCCCCGGCACGCCGCGGTCGTTCTCGGAAATGTGGACATGGACGACATTGCGGCGATGCTTCGTATAGGCGCCGATCGGGTCGGCCTCCTCGATATTGGCATGAAACGTGTCGTACATCGCCTTGATGTGCGGCCGGTCGATCGCGTCGATATGCTCGCACAGATCGGCCATGGTGTTGACGAGATAGCATTCGAAGCGGTTGAGCGCTTCGAGCCCGATCGTCACGCCCTTCTTGCCGGCATGGTCGCCGATCGCGCGCTGCGAGGCGACCGAGCGCTTCCTTTCGGCGTTAGTCGGCCCGCTGCCTGAGAAGGCGCCGAGCGTGGAATGCAGCGGCCCGCTGAGAGTGTCAGCGCCGAGCGCGGCGCTGCAGTCGATCGCCCATTTCATATAGTCGATGCCGGCCTTGCGCGTCGCGGCATCCGGCGAGATCAGGTTCATCGCCGGATCGCCCATGGCCGAGACCGCGGTGCGCTCCAGTCCGATGCGGTCGAGCATCTCGCCGAGTTTTTTATAGTCGTCGGGCGCTCCGACGAAGACCGGTATTTCGACGCCGTCGAAGCCGGTCGCCTTGATGTCCTTGAGCAGCGCCTCGTGCTTCTTCGAGACGCTGGTGGTCCACAAGAACATGCACATGCCGATTTTCATCGACACCCCTCCCCTCTGACAGCCGGCTGATTGCACCGCCGGTCTCGCCACTCCCCCTCATCCGGCCGCTTCGCGGCCACCTTCTCCCCGCTGGGGAGAAGATAGGCGCCAACGCCTCCTCTCCCCTCCGGGAGAGGTCGGATTGCCCCGAACTGCTGTTGCAATTCGGCTGGCAATCCGGGTGAGGGGGCGCGTCGCCGACTACAATTTCGTCCACGCCCCATTCTTCTTCGACGACTTCACGCAGGCCTCGATGAAGGCCATGCCTTCGACGCCGTCCGCGATCGTCGGGAAGACCACATCCTTAGCCGGCTTGCCGCCTTTCTTGCGTGCCGCCCGGATGGCGCGTGCCGCTTCCTGGTAGATATTGGCGAAACCTTCGAGATAGCCCTCCGGATGGCCGGACGGCACACGGCTGACGCGCGCGGCCACGGGCATCGCGCCGGCGCCGGCGCGGGTGAGCAGCTGCTTCGGCTGGCCGAACGGCGTGTACCAGAGATAGTTCGGGTCGGCCTGCACCCATTCCAGCCCGCCCTTGGAGCCGTAGATGCGCAGCTTCAGCCCGTTCTCGTGGCCGGGCGCCACCTGGCTCGCCCAGATCATGCCCTTGGCCGGATGTTTGTTGCCGATTGGCTTGAAGCGCAGCATGACGTTGACGTTGTCGTCGAGCTGGCGCCCCGGCACGAAGGCGTCGAGATCGGCTGACAGCGTATCGAGCTCAAGTCCCGAGACGAAGCGAGCCAGGTTATAGGCATGCGTGCCGATGTCGCCGAGGGCCCCGCCGGCGCCGGCCTGCTTGGGGTCGGAGCGCCAGGAGGCCTGCTTCTGGCCGGTGGCGGCGAGGTCCTCGGTCAGCCAGTCCTGCGGATATTCCGACTGCACGATGCGGATGTCGCCGAGCATGCCCTTGGCCACCATCTCGCGTGCTTGCCGGATCATCGGATAGGCGGTGTAGTTGTGGGTCAGCACGAACACCTTGCCGGTCTTTTCGACCAGGTCGGCAAGCTTCTTCGCCTCGGCCAGCGACGTCGCCAGCGGCTTGTCGCAGATGACATGCATGCCAGCCTCGAGGAAGGCTTTCGCCGCCGGCACATGCACGTTGTTTGGCGTCACGATCGCCACCGCCTCGATGCCGTCGGGGCGCTTGGCTTCGGCCTTGGCCATCTCGGCATAGGAGCTGTAGCTGCGCTCCGGATCGAGCCCGAGTTCGGCGGCCGACGCCTTGGCCCGCGCCGGATCCGACGACAGCGCGCCGGCCACCAGCACGAAATCATTGTCCATGCGCGCCGCGATGCGGTGCACCGCGCCGATGAAGGCGCCCTGCCCGCCGCCGACCATGCCATAGCGGATCGGGCCGCCTCCCGCTTCCGACTTCGATGCGCCGACCATTTTTGTCCCTCCATTGTCTGAGATACCCCTTCCCCTCCCTGAGGGGAGGGTGGCCTGCAGGGCCGGGTGGGGTCGGTAGGTGCCGAGCTCTACGCCCGGCGACCCCTCCCCGATCCGCTGCGCGGATCGACCCTCCCCTCAAGGGGGAGGGAAGCCAAGCGTCAAATCCCCATCATCGCGCGCAGCAGCTTCTTGTCAGTCGTGCCGGCGGCGAAATCATCGAAAGCCTTCTCGGTCACCCGGATGATGTGATGCTGGATGAAAGGCGCGCCTTCAGCCGCTCCGTCCTCGGGATGCTTCAGGCAGCACTCCCATTCCAGCACCGCCCATGAATCGTAATTGTACTGGGTGAGCTTGGAGAAGATGCCGCCGAAATCCACCTGGCCGTCGCCAAGCGAGCGGAAGCGGCCTGCCCGGTTCACCCAGCCCTGGTAGCCGGAATAGACGCCCTGCCGCCCAGTCGGATTGAACTCGGCGTCCTTGACGTGGAACGCCTTGATCCGCTCGTGATAGATGTCGATGAATTCCAGATAGTCGAGTTGCTGCAAGAGGAAGTGCGACGGGTCGTAGTTGATGTTGCAGCGCTTGTGGCCGCCGACCGCGTCAAGGAACATCTCGAAAGTCGCGCCATCGAACACGTCCTCGGAGGGATGTATCTCGTAGCCGACATCGACGCCATTGTCCTCATAGACATCAAGGATCGGCTTCCAGCGCTTGCCGAGTTCACCGAAGGCTTCCTCGATCAGTCCGGCCGGCCTCTGCGGGAAGGGATAGAGATAGGGGAAAGCCAGCGAGCCGGTGAACGACACCGAGGCGTTCAGCCCGAGATTGCGCGATGCCTTGGCGCCGAACTCCATCTGTTCGACAGCCCATTTCTGCCGCGCCTTCGGGTTGTTGTGCACCTCGGCCGGCGCGAAGCCATCCATCTGGGCGTCATAGGCGGGATGCACCGCCACCAGTTGCCCCTGCAGATGCGTCGACAATTCGGTGATCTCGACGCCAGCGTCCGCGCAGATGCCTTTCACCTCGTCGCAATAGGCCTTCGACGACGCCGCCTTCTTGAGGTCGAACAGGCGCCCATCCCAGGTCGGGATCTGCACGCCCTTGTAGCCAAGTCCTGCCGCCCATTTGGTGATCGAAGGCAGTGAATTGAACGGTGCGGCGTCGCCCGCGAACTGCGCCAGAAACAGGCCGGGACCCTTCATCGTCGTCGGCATCGGCATCCTCCCTCGTTTGTTTTCGCGACCAAGCATAGCGCCGATTGAAGTGAGGGCCAGCCTGTATGGTCAATCCTGTCGGCGCCTATGCGCTGCGCCATTCTGGTATTACCAAATCCGGGAATTCGGTCAAGCGGCCGAAAACCGCTAACACGAGGCGAACTACCGAACAGGCAAGCGAAATTACCTCATGAAATCAGATTATTGCTTCGCCGATAGAGCTTGAGCCGCCCACTTCTTGCTGCGCATTAAAATTTGCTGTAGAGGTCATGGCAGGCCCAATTGGTCGAACCAGTTTGGAGGAAAATGCTGGCAACGCCTTGGGGAGGAATCATGCGGCCACCTCTGCCGGAGGCGCCGCGGCAAAAATGTGACAGGCGAATTCTGGGAAGGATAGACCATGCATCTTTCGACGCACAATTGGATGCGGGCGGAGCCGCTGGAGGTGACGCTCAAGCGCATCAAGAAATTCGGCTACGAATCGATCGAGATCTCCGGCGAGCCTGAGCAGTACAAGACCAAGGAGACGCGCGCGCTCCTGAAGGAGCACGGCATTCGCTGCTGGGGTTCGGTGACGCTGATGCTGGGTGAGCGCAACCTCGCCGCCAAGGACCAGGGCCAGCGCGAGCGGTCCGTCCAATACGTCAAGGACGTGCTCACCATGGTGAGCGAGCTCGACGGCGAGATCATCACGCTTGTGCCCGCGACCGTCGGCAAGGTCGTGCCGGACGGCACCGAGGCGGAGGAATGGGGCTGGGTGGTCGACGCCACGCGCGAATGCTTCACGCACGCCAAGAAGGTCGGCGTCAGGATCGCTGTCGAGCCGCTCAACCGCTTCGAGACCTACCTCTTCAACCGCGGCGCCCAAGCGCTGGCGCTCGCCGATGCGGTGAGCCCCGAATGCGGCGTCTGCCTCGACGCCTATCACATCCACATGGAGGAATTTAACGTCTATGACGCGATCCGTCAGGTCGGAAAGCGCCTGTTCGATTTCCATGTCGCCGACAACAACCGCTTCGCCGCCGGTCTTGGCCAGATCGACTGGCCGAAGATCGTGCGCACGCTGAAGGAAGTCGGCTATGACGGCGCGCTGACCAACGAGTTCGTCGCGCCCGTCGACCGCACGCCGGCGGCGCCCTATCCGGAGATGGTCGAGCGCAATCCGGTCGACATCTCGCCCGAGCAGCTCAAATTCATCCAGGACCACGGCTCCAGCGTGCTTACGGAAAAATTCTACACCGACCAGATGCGCATCACCGCCGAAACGCTGCTGCCGCTCATCAAGCAGGCCTCCGATTGAAACCTGTCCCTTCCACCGGTGGGCGGAGGGGCCGAAGGGACAAAATGCGCATCAAAAGCGTCCAGGCCTGGTGGGTTCGTATCCCGATCGAAGTCGCGAAGCAGCATCGCAGCGACTTCGGTCAGGTGACGACGTTCGACGCCGCCATTCTGCGCATAGACACCGACGACGGCCTGGTCGGTTGGGGCGAGGGCAAGAACGCCGCCGGCAGCGCCGGCAGCTATGGCGCGCTCGTCCATATGCTCAACCATGAGATCGGCCCGCAGCTCATCGGCCGCGACCCGGCCGACATCGGCATCATCTGGGAAATGCTCTACAACGGCGTGCGGCATGAGACGGCCGCACATGCCGGCCATGCCATGCCGCAGCTGGCGCGGCGCGGCATGAGCGTGGCGGCGATCAGCGCCGTCGACATCGCGCTCTGGGACATCCTCGGCAAGTCGCTCGGACAGCCGGTTTGGCGGCTGCTCGGCGGCCGCAAGGTCGAGCGCATGCAGGCCTATGCCTCGGGCGGCTGGGCCGCGGCCGATGCGATCGGCGAGCAGTTGAAATCCTACATCGCCAAAGGCGGCTTCAAGGCGCTGAAGATGCGCATCGGCGCCATGGATGGCGCCCCGCATGTGTCGGCAGCCCGCGTTCGTGCCGCGAAGCAGTCGATCGGGCCGGATGTCGATCTAATGGTCGACGCGCACGGCACCTACACCGTGGCCGAGGCCAAGCGCTTCATTAAGCTCACCGCCGATCTCGACCTTGCCTGGTTCGAGGAACCGGTGGTCGCCGACGACAAGCCGGGCATGGCCGAGGTGCGCGCCTCGGGCTCGACGCCGATCGCCACCGGCGAGAGCGAGGCGACGCGCTACGCCTTCCGCGATCTGGCGGTGCTGAAGTCGGCCGACATCTTGCAGCCGGATCCCGCCTTCTGCGGCGGCATCAGCGAGGCGATGAAGATCGGCACCATCGCCAGCGCCTTCAACCTGCGCTTCGCGCCGCATCTGTGGGCCGGCGCGCCCTGCTTCTTTGCCGGGCTGCATGTGTGTGCCGCCTCGCCCGCCAGCTTCATCATCGAATATTCACTCGGCGCCAACCCGATGATCCACGACCTCGTCGAGGAGACTGTCGAAGCCAAGGACGGTATGATAGCGATCCCTGAAAAGCCTGGCTTGGGATTCACCATCTCCGAGCGATACCTGGAGGCGCACGCGCAACGTATCTGACGATGAAAGAAAAGAACCTTCTAGCGGAACTCGCCGCCTATCTCTTCTCCAACTCGGACAAGGAGTCCGGCCGCACGCCTTCGGAGCGAGAGCTGGCGGAGCATTTCGGCGTCAGCCGCGGCCAGATCCGCGAAGCGCTCGCCATCCTCGAAGCCATGCGCATCGTCGAGCGGCGCGCCAAGTCCGGCATCTATATCGACACCAAGCAGGCGAGCGTGGAAGCGCTGGCGCTTTTTGCCCGCGCCGGCCTGCCGCTCGATCCGGTGCAGATCTACGAGACCGTCGAGTTGCGCAAGATCCATGAGATCAAGGCGGCCGAGCTTGCCTGCTCGCGCGCCACCGAAGAGAACTTCGAGCGCCTGCGCGAGATCCTGAAGGCTTCCGAAGAGCGCATCGCCGCCGGTGAAGGCCTCGCCAAGGAAGACCGCGAGTTCCACCTCGAGATCGTGCGCGCGACCAAGAACAGCGTCTTCCACAACATCTGCAGCGTCTATTACCTGATGGGCGAGCAGCGCCTGCCGATCTATTTCAACGATCCCGAACGCAGCGTGCGCTCGCATGCCGAGCACATCCAGATCTACGAGGCGCTGCTGCGCCGCGACGGCAATCTCGCCCAGGCCCTGATGAATGCCCATTTGCAGGGCGCCGAGAGCTACTGGAAGGGGATCATCGAAGGCCGCGGGAAGGAACCGAAAAGCGCGGCGCTCGAGAAGGCTTGAGCCGATGCGCAAGATCCTGTCGACGCATCCGCTGCACTCACGCGCCACGGCGATGCTGGCCGGCGCCGGGCGGCTTGCGATCGCTTCCGCGCTCGATGCCAAAACACTGACCGCCGAGGCCCGCGACGCCGACATCGTCATCGTGCGCGCGCCGCTGCCGCCGGAGCTGTTTGCTGGCGCGGCGAATTTGCGCGCCGCGATCCGCCACGGCGCCGGGCTGGACATGATCCCTGTCGAGGCGGCGACCGCCGCCGGCGTGCTGGTCGCGAACGTGCCTGCCGTCAACGCCCGCTCGGTCGCCGAGCATGTGATGTTCACCGCCCTTGCGTTGCTGCGGCGCTTCCGCGTGATGGACCGCGACCTGCGCGCCAAGGGCTGGCTTGCCGGGCGCGAGCACGCCAACTTGACCAGCGAGCTGGCCGGCAAGACGATCGGCATCGTCGGCCTCGGCGCGGTCGGCCAGGCCGTCGGCCACATCGCCGCGCACGGCTTCGACCTCAATGTCGTGGCGACCACGCGCAGCCTGCGTCCGGCGCCCGAGCGTGTCGGCTTCCTGTCGATCGACGCGCTGGTCGAGCAAAGCGACATCATCGTGCTCTGCTGCCCGCTGACGCAGGAGACGCGCGGCCTGATCAGCCGCGAGCGCATCGGCCGCATGAAGCCCAATGCGCTGCTGATCAATGTCTCGCGCGGTCCGGTGGTGGACGACGAGGCGCTGATCGAAGCGCTGCGGGAGGGGCGTATCGGCGGCGCCGCGCTCGACGTCTTTTCCACGCAGCCGCTGCCGCCCAACCATCCTTATTTCGGCTTCGACAATGTCATCGTCACCCCGCATATGGCCGGCATCACCGAGGAATCGATGATGCGCATGGGCGTCGGCGCCGCTGGCGAAGCGCTGCTGGTGCTCGCCGGCAAACTGCCGGTCAACCTGCGCAATCCGGAAGTCATCGAGCACTACCGTCGACGCTTCCCGGTCGGCGAATAGTTCCGCGGTGAGCATCGCGACGGTGCAGACCTGAGATGCTGGCGAGACAGCAACCCCCTCTGTCCGGCCAGCCTTTCCTGACTTGCATCCTGATGGCCTCCGCAGTTAACGGCCAAGCAAAGCCTCGACAGCGGCGGCAATGCGCAGCAGCCGACGATCATCCCCATGCTTGCCCACCAGCATCAATCCGGCCGGCAGCTTCGTGCCGGGCATCGGCAGCGAGATCGCGCAGAGGTCGAATTGGTTGGCGACCTGCGTGTTGCGCAGGAGCAGCCCTTCCGTCTTGTCGCGCAGCGCTTCGTCCCCGGCCATGGCGGCGATGGAGGGCGCGACCATCGGCACGGTCGGCAATGCCAGCAAATCGACCGCCTCCAGCCGTTCCGCCATGGCCGCCGCGAGCTCGCAGCGGCGGCGGATCGTGCGGATATAGGCGGAAGCGGGAACGGCCAGCGCGCGCGTCAATGGCCCGGTGACATGCGGATCGACCGGCACCGAGGCGCCGCTCGCCAGCCAATCGGCATGCACCTCCGCGCCTTCCATGGACGCGATGGTCCCGCGCCTGGTGGCAGCCCGCATCTCGGCGATAAGATCGTCGATGGACAAATCGGCAGGGCGGGCGCCGGCCCGCCCGATCCTGTCGATGCAGGCCTCGAAAGCTTCGGCGACGTCGGCTTGCGTCTCGCCGAACAAGATGCCGCGCGGAATGCCGACGCGCAGGCCGGCGAGCGAAACCGGCTGAAGGGCCACCGGCTCTTCCCCCGCCATGATCGCATCGGCGATGGCGCAATCGGCGACGCTGCGGGCAAGCGGACCGATCGAATCCAGCGTCATCGACAGCGGAAAGGCGCCCGTCAAAGGCACGCGCCGCGCCGTCGGCTTGAAGCCGACGACGCCGTTGAGCGAGGCGGGGATGCGCACCGAACCGCCGGTGTCCGAACCGATGGAGATGTCGCTCGTGCCCTCGCCGACCGCAACGCCCGCTCCCGACGACGAGCCGCCCGGGACAAGGCTGGCGTCGGCGGCATTGCCTGGCGTGCCGTAATGCAGATTGTCGCCGATCGCGGTGAAGGCGAATTCGGTCATGTTGGTCTTGCCGAGAATGACCGCTCCCGCCTGGCGCAGCCTTTGCACGATTACCGCGTCCCGTGTCGCCGGCGCGGATCGGCGCCCCGGCCGTCGTCGGTTCGCCGGCGACGTCGAACAGATCCTTGATCGAAACGATGCGTCCGTCGAGCGGCCCAAGGCTGATGCCGGCCATGCGGCGGGCGTCGGACGCATCGGCGGCTGCCCGCGCGGCCTCGGCATAGAGCTTCGTATAGACCCTCTCGTCTCCCGCCCGATTGGCAAGACGTGACAGGATGATTTCAAGACGGTCGCGGATCGATTGCATTTTCGGTGTCGGGCCTTGCAAAATTGCAACGTCTTTTAGGCGTGCGGCCTGATGTTGGCCGGCGAAGAGATAACCCGGCAAGTGTGCCTTTGCACCCTGCCAGCGATGGAAAGATGCTGATGCTGTACAAAGGCAGCTGCCACTGCGGCAAGGTAGCGTTCGAGGTCAAGGGTGAGATCGGAGGCGCGGTGCGCTGCAACTGCTCGATCTGCCGGCGCAAGGGGGCGCTGCTGTGGGCCGTGCCGCATGAGAAGCTCAATCTGGTCGCCTGGGGCGACGACCTCGGCCGCTACACGTTCGGCAAGCGCCAGATCGCGCATCGCTTCTGCCGCACCTGCGGCATGCATCCCTTTGCCGAGGACGTCGGCGAAGGCGACGGGCGGACGGCCTACATCAACATCAACTGCCTCGACGATGTTGATATCACCGCAATCGAGGTGTTCGAGTTCGACGGCCGCTCGGCTTGAAGCCAATTAACGGCCCGACGAGAGCCGCCGGGCCGATGCTCGCAAGGGCGAGCGAGCTGGCCTATTCGGCGGCCGGCTTGGGCCCCATCAGGAAGGCCACCAGTGCCGCCAGCAAGGTCGCCGGCTAAGCCCGACTTCTAGCCGGCGTGCCGCAGGCTGACGCCGCTGCCCTTGTCGAACATCACCACCTTGTCCGGGTTCCAGGCAAAGCGCACCGGCTGTTCGATCGCGACATCGGTCCTGGCCGGCACGGTCGCCCGCAGCATCGTGTCGCCGATCCTGAGCGTCAGGATCTTCTCCACGCCATGGTTCTCGACATCGTGGACGCGTGCCTCGACCGGCGCGCCGCTCTCCAGATAGACGTCCTCCGGACGAATGCCGAAGACGAGCGGGCGACCATCGGTCGCGCCGCTCGCCCGGCCCCCGCCAAAGCTCTTGGCGCCAATTGTGAGCGGCAGTTCGAAATTCACCGGCGCCATCACTGCGCGGTCGTTAACCAGCCTGCCGTCGATGAGGTTCATCGGTGGCGAGCCGACGAAGCTCGCGACATAGGTGTCGCGCGGATTGTTGTAGATCTCATGCGGCGTGCCGGTCTGGACGATCCGGCCATGGTTGAGCACGCCGACCTTGTCGCCCATCGACATGGCCTCGATCTGGTCATGCGTGACGAACAGGAACGTGGCGCCGAGCTGCATCTGCAGGTTCTTCAATTCCGTGCGCAGCGCTTCGCGCAGCTTGGCGTCGAGCGCCGACAGCGGCTCGTCCATCAGAAACACGCGCGGCTTGCGCACGATCGCGCGGCCGATCGAAACGCGCTGCATCTCGCCGCCGGAAAGCCGGTCGGTCTTGCGGTCGAGCAGATGCTCGATACGAAGCGTGCGGGCAGCTCGGGCGACGCGGTCCTTGATCTCGGCATCCGGCAGCCGGCGGATCTTCGGCTTCAGCGGGAATTCGAGGTTCTGCCGCACCGTGTAGCGCGGATAGAGCGAATATTGCTGCAGCACCAGCGCCACGTCGCGTTCGGCCGCGCCCCAGTCGGCGACGTCGACGCCATCGATGAAGACCTGGCCCTCGGTCGGCTTTTCGAGCCCTGCAATCAACCGCAACGCCGTCGTCTTGCCGGCGCCGGTTTCGCCGAGCAGCACAAAGAATTCGCCGTCGGCGATGTCGAGGTTGAGTCCGATCAACGCCGTGTGGCCGCCGAACTTCTTGGTGATGTTCTTCAGTTCGATATGGGCCATTACAGCCTTACTCCGAGTGACTTGCCACTTGCCGTGTCGAAGAAATGCGCCTGCTCGGGATCGATGCGCACATGGACCTTTTCGCCGGGACCCGAGACGTAACCGGCCTTGGTGCGGGCGCGCAGCATCTTGGAGCCGATCTTGAGGTCGACAATGTCGAAGGATCCGAGCGGCTCGATGATGCTCGCCTCGACCGGCATGTAGCCCGGCGCCGCATCGTGCCGGACGAGTACCCCCTCCGGACGGATGCCGAGCGTCAGCCCGCCATTGGCTGCATGCCCGTTGAGCTTGGACAGGAGCTGGCGCGGGAACTCGAAGCCGGCCGGCGCATCGCCAACGGTAACGGAGGCAGCGCCCGCCTGATCCGCGACACTGGCCTCGGCGATGTTCATCACCGGGCTGCCGACGAACTGCGCCACGAACAGGTTTGCCGGATGCGAATAGACATCGTCCGGCGTGCCGACCTGCTGGATGAAGCCTTCATGCATGATGACGATGCGGTCGGCGAGGCTCATCGCCTCAATCTGGTCGTGCGTGACATAGATCGTGGTCGACCCTTGCTTGACGTGCAGGCGCTTGATCTCGGCGCGCATCTCCTCGCGCAGCTTGGCGTCGAGCGCGCCGATCGGCTCGTCCATCAGCATTGCCTTCGGGCGCCGCACCAGCGCACGACCGATGGCCACGCGCTGCATGTCGCCGCCCGAGAGCGCCGACGGCCTCTTGTCGAGCAGATCGGTGATGCGCAGGACCCGGGCGACCTCGCGCACGGACTTGTCGACCTCGCCGCTGCTCATGCGCGTTGCGCGCAGCGGAAAGGCGACGTTCTCGAACACCGTCATATGCGGGTAGAGCGAGAAGGACTGGAACACCATGGCGATGTCGCGATCAGCGGCCTTGAGGTGCTGCACCGCCTTCCCGTCGATCAGGATGTCGCCCTTGTCGATCGTCTCCAGCCCGGCTATCGCGCGCAGCGTCGTGGTCTTGCCGCAGCCCGACTGTCCGAGCAGCACGATGAATTCGTTGTCGGTGATGGCGAGGTCCAAATTGTGGATGACCTGGACGGCACCGAAGAATTTCTCGATGCCGCGAAGTTCGATCTGTGTCACTACCGGGCTCCCTCATGCGCCGCGGCGCCGGTTTCCTCGCCGCGCTCCGGCGGAATCTTCGACGTGATGTTGAAGCCGATCAGCCCGGCCAGGATGATCGTCACGCCGTAGGAATGCAGGTTAAGGCTCCATGGCTGGCAGAGCGCGACGATGCCCAGCACCATGAGTATCTGCGAGGCCGGCAACAGGTATTTTTCGTTGATGGCGCGAAAACTCATTTGCGGATCGCTCCGAACGTCACGCCGCGCAGCAGATGATTGCGCAGCAGGAAGGTGAAGATCGCAACCGGCAGCAGGAACAGGAAGGTGCCCGCCGCGATCGTCGTCCAGTCCGGCAGGCCGGAGCCGATCTGCGACGGAATGAAGGGCGGCGCCGTCTGCGCCCGCCGGTTGGTCATGATCAGAGCGAAGGCGTATTCGTTCCAGGCGGTGATGAAGCAGAACACGGCGGTGGCGGCGATGCCGGTCGCGGCCTCGGGCAGCACGATCTTGAAGAAGGCCTGCATGCGCGTGTAGCCGTCGACGAGTGCTGCCTCCTCATACTCCTTCGGGATCTCGTCCATAAAGCCCTTCATCAGCCAGACCGAGAAGGACAGGTTGAAGGCGACGTAGAGGATGATTAGCCCGATATGCGAATCGTTGAGGCCGACCATCCGGTACATCAGGAACATCGGGATCGCGACCACCACCGGCGGCAGCATGCGCGTCGACAGGATGAAGAACAGCAGATCCGCTTCGCCGGCGATCTTGAAGCGGGAGAAGCCGTAGGCGGTGAAGGTTCCCATACCCACCGCCAGCACCGTGCTGATCACCGCCACGATCAGGCTGTTCATGAACCGGTCGGGATATTGCGACAGCTGAACGTCCTTGCCGACCTTCAGCACGCGCTCCCCGCCGTCATAGATGCGCTTCTCCCACCAGGGCGCGGCATCATAGGCTTGCGGGTCGACGGGTTTCTGCATCTGCACGCGCTTGGTAAAGAGCCGCACGAACGGTGTCACCTCTGGCTCGAACAGCACGGTCGGCGGCACGCTGACGGCGAGTTCCTTCGGCTTGAAAGCCGTGGAGGCGATCCAATAGATCGGCGCCAGAAAGACCAGCGTAGCTATCAGCACCGCGGCGATGGCGATGCGGTTGAAGGCGACCTCGGAAGAAGTGCGGACGGCGGCCATGTCAGCGCTCCTTCACCTTGTTGAGATACTTCACGTAGAGGTTGGTGATGGCCAGCACCATGATCAGCACGATGTAGGCCAGCGCGCAGGACTTGCCCGTGTCCCATTGCTGGAAGGCCTGCTTGTAGAGCCGGATCGCGATCAGCTCGGCCGTCGGCTGGGTGGTCATCGTGTAGGCAATGTCGAAGGTCTTGAAGGCTTCCATGGTGCGGAAGATCAGCGCGATCAAAAGGATCGGCGAAACCAGCGGCAAGGTGATGCGGGTGAAGGTATACCACCATCCGGCACGGTCGATCGCGGCCGCTTCGTAGAGATGCTGCGGCACCGCCGAGAGTCCGGCGAGTGAGAGCAGCATGACGAAGGGCGACCACATCCAGATATCGGTGATCGCGACCGCGTAGAGCGCGCTGTCGGGATTGGAGAGCCAGGCGAAGTCGCCAAGCCCGAACACATAGTTGATCGGTCCCCAGGACGGGCTGTAAAGCAATTGCCAGAACAGGCCGACGACCGCCGCCGACATCATCATCGGCAACAACAGAAGCGTGGTGATCAGGCCCTTCATCGGGAAGCTGCGGTTGAGCAGAAGGGCGAGGCCGAAGCCAACGATCATCTGCCCGGCCACGGACACGATGACGTATTTGGCCGTGATGACGAAGTTCGACCAGATGTGGTCGTCGCTCAGCAGCTCGCGATAATTCTGTAAGCCGACGAACTGCCAGGGCTCCGCGCGGTTGGCCGCGAAATTGGTGAAGGAATAGCCGAGCGAATAAATCAGCGGAAAAATGTTGAAGACGATCAGAAAGATCAGCGTCGGGATGATGAACAGGTTGCGGATGGTCAGATCGGACCAGCCGCGCGCGGCGGCCCTGGACGCGGGATCAAGATTGGTGAGGGCTACCGAAGCCAACTTTGTCTCCTGAAAATAGGAATGCCGGAGGGGAAACCCTCCTCCGGCATTCTGACTGTGATGCTTACTTGTAGCGGTTGTACTTGGTGAAGGTCGCCTTCCAGTCGGCGGCGGTCTTGTCGAGCGCCTCCTGGGCGGTGCCCTTGCCGCCGACCACGAACGGATAGATGTTCTGGTTCAACTGATCGAGCACTTCGGCGTATTCAGGCGTTGCCCAGAAGTCCTTGACCATGAACATCGTGTCGTAGAACGCCTTGTTGTAGGGCGTTGCGTTCTGGAAGGCTTCAGACTTCAGCACGGCCTGACTGCATGTGTAACCGCCGAGCTCGGCCCACTTCTTCTGCGTCTCGTCCTTGATGAACCACTCAAGGAACTTCATCGCCTCGTCCTTATTCTTCGAATACGAGACGACGGAGATGCCCTGGCCACCGAGAGCGGCGAAGCGCTTGCCGTCGGGCCCGGCCGGATTGGCGAAGAAGCCGGTGACGTCGGCATAAGGGTTAGTGGCTTTATTCACCAACGGCGGGAAGAAGGCGAAGAAGTTCATGCTCATCGCGGCGAGGCCACCTGTGATCGCCTGATTGTCTTCCACGAAGAAGGTCTTGCCCCAGCCCGGAGGCGTGAACTTGTAGAGTTGCTTGTACATGTCGAGGCCAGCGGCAGCCTCTTTCGAATTCGTGATGCCGTCGACCTTATAGGTTGCGTAGTCGCCGAGATCGCCGCCATAGCTGAAGATGGCGCTTTCGACACCCATCGCCATCGCGTCATAGGAGTTGTCGGTGTAGATAGCGACGCCGTAGCGCTTCTGGTCCGGACGGTAGAAGAACTCGGCGATGTCGCGCAACTGCGCGTAGGTCGTCGGCACGGCGAGGTCGTAGCCGTATTTGGCCTTGAAGGCTTCCTTCTCCTTCGGGTCCTCGAACCAATCCTTGCGATAGGACCAGCCGATGGCATCGCCTTCCAGCGGGATTGCCCAGTACTTGCCGGAGCCGCCGGGATACTCGGCATAGTATTTGATGGTGGCCGGCGCCATCACGTTGCCAAGCTTGTGCTGGTTGAAGAAGTCGGTCAGGTCGACATAGTGGCCTTGCGTCGAACCGGCGCCGAGCCATTGCGAATCGCCGACGACCATGTCGTAGGCGTCGCCATGCGCGTTGAACTCGGTGAAGGCCTTGGTCTGGAAGTCGGGCCACGGCGTCGTCTGAACCGTAACCTTCACGCCGGTTTCGGCCGTGTAGTCGTTGACGAGTTCCTGCAGGTAGTTGGCCGGATCCCATTCCGCCCAGAAGATGGTGAGCTCCTTATCCTGCGCGCGGACGGACGTCCCGCAGGCAAGCGCTAGGCCGATACCAGCAAGCACGCTGGTCACTAACTTGCGCATAGTTTTCCTCCCTTGTGCGCATTCTACCGTGTCATGCGGGGACGGCAGCGAAGCCGGCCCTGGTAGTTCCTCCTGTGATGGCATCTCTCCGGTTCCAGGCCTCCTCGCCCTGCCGGAAATAGATCGCAGCCTTCACTTTCGATCCGCTTTATTCATCTTGATCTGGTATTACCAATTCTGCCTTGACGTCAAGCGCTTTCTTGAGTGGCCGACGGCAGCCAAATAAGCCAAATATTACGACATCTGCCTGTTTTCCCACGTTTTTCCTACTCCTTGATATGCAAAGGCCTTGTGACGAGCCGTTCACTCCAATTAACATTCAAAACTGTCCCAGCAATCTGGTCGAACCAGATTTAACCGATCGTCGCCTCAGGCGTCGCCGACATTCCTGTCGATTTTGCATCTGATTCCGCCATTGCGGCGCGCACCAGCGCGCCCGCCGCCCATTGCGCCACCGACACCATCTCGGCGCTATCCAGTCCCCAGATATCCTTCAGCACCGTCACCACCTCGACCCCGAACATCAGCGACAGCGCCTGCGCCAGGCGTTTGAACTGGCGGGGCTTCAGGCGGCCCTTGAGCGGCCCGATCGCATCCTTCAACAGGTCGACGCGATGGCCGCGCGTGAAGGCAGGCTCCGATCCGAGCGTGCCTGCCTGGCGCCGCGCCCATTGATCGAGGGACAGTTTCAGCGCCGCCTTGAACGTCGCCTCGAAGGCCTCGATGCGCGGCATCGCGGTCGCGAACAGATCCGCCACGCGCCGCTCGGCATCGTCGGATGCCGACTTCCAGGTGAGGATCGGGCCGAGCCCTTCATCGACTACAGCCTGCACCAGCGCCGCCTGGCTGGGGAAATAGCGGTAGGCGGTCGCGCGCGACACCTCCGCCGCCTCCGCGACCTCGCTGACCGAAGGGGTCATGCCGGACTGCATCAGCCTCGTTGCCGTTTCCAGCATCAGCCGCCTTGTGCGGGCGCGCGGCCCCTTTTCGACGGCCGGCGCCTGGGCGGCATCATCGCTGGAGGCGGCTTGTTGACGTGAGACATCCATGTCAATACGATACGCGCGTCTCAAAAATTTGCAATGGCGCGACGCCGGGCAATAACGGGGTCCCCACCAGCGACGAGGTTTTTGCCGAGGAGCTTAAGGGTGGGGCAAAAAATACGGTCCCCACCAGCGACGACGCTTTTGCCGAGAAGCTTTAGGGTGGGGCAAAAAAGGCCGGCGGCAAAGCCGGCCATGCCGGACGGGGAACCGCGGATGAAGCGCATCTATGTGATCGGCACCGCCGACACCAAAGGCGAGGAACTCGCCTTCCTGGCCGATGCCGTCGCCAAGGCCGGCGGCGCGGTCGTCCGTGTCGATATCGGCACGCGAGGCGCGACCGTCCCGGTGGATATCCCTGCCAGCGAGGTCGCCGCGCATCATCCCAAGGGAGCCGGCGCTGTTCTCGGCATCGACGATCGCGGCACCGCCGTTGCCGGCATGGGCGCGGCCTTCGCCAATTTCATCCAGTCACGTGACGACATCGCCGGGGTGATCGGCATCGGCGGCGGCGGCGGCACCTCGATCGTCACCGCCGGCATGCGGGCGCTGCCGCTCGGCCTGCCGAAGATCATGGTCTCGACATTGGCCTCCGGCGATACCGCGCCTTACGTCGACATCTCCGACATCATCATGATGCCGTCGGTCACCGACATGGCGGGACTGAACAGGCTCTCCCGCATTGTGCTGCACAATGCCGCCCAGGCGATCGCCGGCATGGCTGCGAGGCCCGCCTCGACCGACGCCGGCAAGCCGGCGCTGGGGCTCACCATGTTCGGCGTCACCACGCCCTGTGTGACCGCGATCGTCGAGCGCTTGCGCGCCGACTATGACTGCATGGTCTTCCATGCCACCGGCACCGGCGGCCGCTCAATGGAGAAGCTCGCCGACAGCGGTCTGCTGGCGGGTGTCCTCGACATCACCACGACCGAGGTCTGCGATTTCCTGTTCGGCGGAGTGCTGCCGGCCACGGAAGATCGCTTCGGCGCGGTTGCCCGTACGAAATTGCCCTATGTCGGCTCGGTCGGCGCGCTCGACATGGTCAACTTCTGGGCGCCGCCGACAATCCCGGAAAAATATCGTGGGCGGCTCTTCTACGAGCACAATCCCAATGTCACGCTGATGCGCACCACCGCCGAAGAATGCCGCCGGATCGGCGAATGGATCGGCGGCCGCCTCGCCCGATGCGACGGTCCGGTCCGTTTCCTGATTCCGGAGAAGGGCGTATCGGCGCTCGATATCGAAGGCGGCGCCTTCTTCGATCCGGAAGCCGACGCCGAGCTGTTTGACGCCATTGAGCGCACGATCGGTCCGACCAGGGACCGCACCGTCACCCGCCTGCCGCTGCACATCAACGACCCCGCCTTCGCCAAGGCTGCGGTCGAGGCATTTCTCGACATCGCCAGGACATGAGAGACGACAAGCATGGCTGCCATCCCACGCAAAACGATACTGGAGAAATTCCGCAAGATGATCGCCGACCGTGTGCCGATCATCGGCGGCGGCGCCGGCACCGGCCTGTCGGCCAAGGCCGAGGAAGCCGGCGGCATTGACCTGATCATCATCTACAATTCCGGCCGCTACCGCATGGCAGGGCGCGGTTCGGCCGCCGGCCTGCTCGCCTATGGCAACGCCAACGAGATCGTCAAGGAGATGGCCTATGAGGTGCTGCCGGTGGTGAAGAAGACGCCGGTGCTGGCCGGCGTCAACGGCACTGACCCCTTCGTCATCATGCCGCTGCTTCTGGCCGAGTTGAAGACGATGGGCTTTTCCGGCGTGCAGAATTTTCCGACCGTCGGCCTGTTCGACGGCACCATGCGCCAAAGCTTCGAGGAGACCGGCATGGGTTTTGGGCTCGAGGTCGACATGATCGCCGAGGCGCACAAGCTCGACCTGCTCACCACACCTTATGTCTTCAACCCCGACGAGGCGCGCGCCATGACGAAAGCTGGAGCCGACATCGTTGTCGCCCATATGGGTGTGACGACCGGCGGCTCGATCGGCGCCACCTCGGCGAAAACGCTCGACGCCTGCGTGAAGGAGATCGACGCCATTGCCGATGCGGCGCGCTCGGTGCGCAAGGACATTATCCTGCTTTGCCATGGCGGGCCGATCTCGATGCCGGAAGACGCGCGCTACATCCTCGAGCGCTGCGAGGGGCTGCACGGCTTCTATGGCGCAAGCTCGATGGAACGGCTGCCGGCCGAAGCGGCGATCGCCAGGCAGACGGCGGATTTCAAGGCGGTTTCGCTGGAGCATCGGACCCAAAAGTGGAAGCCGGTCTAGGGAAAATCCGATGCTCCGACAAAAACGAAAAGGAAGGCATGAGGCAATGGCCGATAAGAGCAAGGTGTTCGTCTACCCGAAGGATGTCAGCGCCTTCGGCTTTGATTGGGGCAAGCTGTCGCTCACGGTCGCGCCGGAAGTGAACGGCGCGGAGAGCTTTTCCGGTGGCGTCGTCGACCTGCCGCCCCGCAAAGGGCATACCCGCCACAACCATCCGGGCGCCGAAGAGATCATCTTCGTCATCTCCGGCAATGGCGAGCAGATGGTCGAGGACGAGAACGGCAATCCGGTGGTGGCGAAAGTCGGCCCCGGCTGCACCATCTACGTGCCGGAAAGCCGCTTCCATTCGACGCTGAACACCGGCGACCAGCCGATGCAGCTCTTCGTCGTCTATTCGCCGGCCGGACCGGAGCTGGCGCTGCGCGACCTGCCGGATTTCAGGCTGCTGCCGGCGGGTCAGTAACGGTCTTTCCTTCTCCCCCTTCTACGGGGAGAAGGTGCCCGAAGGGCGGATGAGGGCAGCGCCGACCTTCTCCTTAAGAAATCCCGCCCCGATTCCACCCGCGCCCGCGATCCCCGAACATCACATAGCCGGCGTCGGTTACCGCCACCGTGTCCTCCAGCTTGATGAAGCCGCGCGACGGGTGAAGCATGGTCGTCTCTACCGACAGCACCATGTTCTTTTCCAGCGGCTTGGCTGCATAGGTGCCCTCATAGGCGACCGGGTGATTGGTCATCAGGAACGGCGCCTCATGCGTGATCAGCCCCATGCCGTGAGCGAAGAAATCCGTGTAGGCCGCGACCTTCGAAGCCTTCAGCACGCTCTCCGCATGCGCGATCATGTCTCCGCCCAGTATGCCGGCCTTGACCTTGGAAAACGCCGCCTGCTGCACCGCTTCGACTTCGGCCAGAAGATCCTCGAGCTCGGCATCCGGCTCGCCAAGCACACCCATCCGGCAGAGGTCGCCGATATAGCCGTGGTAGTTGCCGCCGGAATCGATCGACATCACTTCGCCCTTCTTCCACGCCTGGCTGGACGCGGCGCGGTTGTGGCTGGAACCCAGCGTCAGCAGGCAATATTCGAAATGCGCGCCGCGACTAGTCTCCTCGCGCCTCAGCCGCTCGATGATGTCGGTCTTGCTCGTGCCCTCGCGCGCCCAGCCAATCGTCGCCAGCATGGAATCGGTGATCAGCTCGGAAGCGATGCGCAGTTGTTCGAGTTCCGCCTCGGTCTTGATGGCGCGCATACGCTCCAGCATGTCGGTCGCGTCGATCAGCTTTGCATCCGGCAGCGCCTTGCGGATCAGCGTGTAGGCATCCGACGGCAGGAAGGCCGGCTCGATGCCGATGCGGGCGGCTTGCTTGCCGATCTGTTTGAGATGCTCCACCGCCAGATTGGCGGCATCGAGCGTGCCCCAGCAGGCGGCATGCAAGGTCGGCGTCCAGAACGGATGATTCTGATGTTCGCCGCCTTCCATCTTGTTGCCGATATAGGCTGCATGTTCCGGCCCGCCCTTTTCGTAAAGGACGATCGGCAAATAGCGGCTGTGACCGATCGCATCCATCGCCGCGAAGAAGATGAACCTGTAGCCGCCGAGCAGATATTGCGTGTTGTGCTTGGAGGTGGCGAAGAGCACGTCGATGCCGGCCTCTTCCATCAGCCGATCCACCCGCGCCTGATCGAACGGGACATTGCTGACCTCGGCTTTGCCCGGAGCGATGTTCATCTGCCTCTCCTTGTTTTCATCGGCCTCAGGAGCGCCGAACGTCATGATGTATGGCTGTGGCCAAATCTGCATCTTTTTGGCCACTCTGGTCCAGCCAGAATTGATCGCTTTGCGCCAAAGGCGGTTTCTGTCCAAATCCCGATCACGCTTCTCTGAAATCTGGTCCTGCCAGATAAGAGCGTGAGAGCCTCTTTCGGCTGGCTGGTCCAGCGGACGGAAATTTCAAAGCCAAGCCATGATGCGCCAAATCCGTCTCTGGCGAAACCTTTGCCAAGGGCCATAATCACCGGATTGCAGCGCCTGCTAAGGCGCGAAGAGGGGAGTTTGAGCGATGTCCGAATTGACGATTTCACGCCGCGGCCTGCTGGCCGGCTCGGCGCTGCTGCTGGCCTCCACCGCATTGCCCACCATCGGCCTTGCGCAGACGCCCAAGAAGGGCGGCCGGCTGATCGTCGCCGCGGATTCCGAACCGCGCAACCTCAACCCGGCGATCGTCGCCTCCAACGGCGTCTTCTTCATTTCCAGCAAGATCGTCGAGACGCTGGCCGAAGCCGCCTTCGATGGCAAGGACGGGCTGCAGCCGCGGCTCGCGCTTTCATGGGAAGGCGCTGCCGACGGCCTGTCGGTGACCTTCAAATTGCGCGACGGCGTCAAATGGCATGACGGCAAGCCCTTCACCTCGGCCGACGTCGCCTTCTCGGCGCTGCAGATCTGGAAGCCGCTGCAAAATCTCGGCCGCACCGTATTCAAGGACCTGGAGGCCATCGACACGCCGGACGAGCTCACCGCAATCTTCAAATTCGCCAAGCCGACGCCGTTCCAGCTGATCCGCAACGCACTGCCGGCGCTGTCGAGCGTCGTGCCGAAGCACCTCTATGAGGTGGGCAAGATCGAGGAGAACCCGGCCAATAACGCGCCCGTCGGCACCGGTCCGTTCAAATTCGCCGAATACAAGGCCGGCCAATATTACCGGCTGACCCGGAACGACGCCTATTGGGGCAAGGACGAGCCTTATCTCGACGAGATCGTCTACCAGGTGCTCCCTGATCGCACGTCCGCCGCCGCGGCGCTCGAGGCGGAAGAGATCCAGCTCGCCGCCTTCTCCGCCGTGCCGCTCGCCGACCTCGACCGCATCTCCAAGGTGCCCGGCCTGAAGGTCATCACCAAAGGCTATGAGGGGCTGACCTACCAGCTCGTCGTCGAGATCAACCACCGCCGCAAGGAGCTGGCCGATCTGAAAGTGCGGCAGGCGATCGCGCATGCCATCGACAAGGATTTCGTCGTCAAAACGATCTTTCTCGGCTACGCCGCGACCGCAACCGGCCCGGTGCCGAAGAACGATCCGCAATTCTACACCGCCGACGTGCCGACCTATCCCTTCGATATCGCCAAGGCCAATGCGCTGCTGGACGAAGCCGGCTACAAGCGCGCAGACGACGGCAAGCGCTTTGCCCTGAAGCTGCTGCCGGCGCCCTACTTCAACGAGACGAAGCAGTTCGGCGATTACCTGCGCCAGGCGCTCGCCGCGATCGGCATCGACGCCGAGATCGTCAACAACGACTCCGCCGCGCACATCAAGGCCGTCTATACCGACCACGCTTTCGATCTCGCCGTCGGCCCGCCGGTGTTCCGTGGCGACCCGGCGATCTCGACCACCATCCTAGTGCAGAGCGGCATTCCCGACGGCGTGCCCTTCTCCAACCAGGGCGGCTACAAGAACGCCGACCTCGACGCGCTGATCGCGAAAGCATCGGAGACACTCGATCCGTCGGCCCGCACGGAGCTCTACAAGGAATTCCAGAAGAAGGTCGCGGCCGATTTGCCGCTGATCAACGTCGCCGAGTGGAGCTTCATCTCCGTCGCCCGCGATACGGTCGGCAACATCGCCAACAACCCGCGCTGGGCGGTATCGAACTGGGCGGACACTTATTTGGAATCGTGACACACTCGCGCGGATGAGAGTTCGCGAGAGAATGGGAACTTGGGCAAAGGCCGAGTTCCCGCCCACCCCCCTCTGTCCAGCC
>NZ_JAIUHG010000038.1 GCF_020164955.1 Mesorhizobium sp. CA8 | reverse complement strand
ACAAGGATCAGCTTGCCGTTCTTGTTGCCCTTCACCGACTTGATGAACTCGGCCGAGACCTTCGCCTTGTCGTGGCCGTAGGGCAAAAGGTGCTCGTACGGGATGCCGATCTTGGCGCCGATCTCCTGGATCGGTTTTTTCCTGGCTGCTCGAGCTATCTCAATGTCGGTCTTGAATTCGGACATGTTTCCCTCTGGAATGGTTTTCGATCCGGCAGCGCCGGATCGCAACGGTTCAAAGAGGCGACGGCCGCTGACTCACCGCTCGGGAACGGAGGCGGCCCTATTCGCCGTCAAACGCGTGATCGTCATCGGCCCGGCGCAACCAGGCGCGAGCACTAAGCGCTTCGGCCTGTTCTGGTGAAGCAAATTTGCGGTCGATATCCCTCGACCTGCAGCTGTCACCAAGATGAGGCTGACCGAAATGCCTAGCCCTAAACTCACAAAGGCCCCACCTGTCGGTCTAGTATGCGGCGAGGGATCAACAAAAACTGCGCTGCTGAAAGCTTCCCCAGCTGCATTGGGGAAGCTTTCAACGCTAGGTTAGGCGAAACTCTTGGTTCGGGTGTCGCCTGGATCATACAGCGGCATCACAGACAGCTTCGCATCCGCTCGATTGCCATTCTTCAAGACAACGGCAACGTCCAGGCTCGGAACCGCGTGGGGCGGATTGACATAAGCCATGGCGGTTCCGCGCTTTCTGGTCGGCGAGAAGGATCCGCTGGTGACTAATCCGATCTCTCGGTCACCGACAACAATTTTGTCGCCGGTTTCCGCCACGTCGCCGGACGGAATGTCGAGCCACACCATCCGCCGGGTTACCCCGTCGCGCGCGATTCTCCGCAAGGCGGCCTTGCCTATGAAATCTTCTTTTCCAAATTTTACCGCAAAGCCGATGCCGGCTTCGAGGGGGTTAGTGCGACGATCATGATCCTTGCCGACCAAAAGATATCCGGCTTCCTGACGCAGGCTCTCCAAAGCGGCTTGGCCACATGGAACAATCTCGTAGGGTGCCCCAGCCTTCATGACCAGATTCCAGATGGCCGGTCCTTCACTGGAAGCGAAATGGAGCTCGAAACCGGCTTCACCCGTGTAGCCCATGCGCGCGATGATGCACTCGATCGCCGAAATTTTTGCTGGCCTGAAGCGATAGTAGCCTATGGTCGACAGGTCGATATCGACCAGTGACTGCAGGACGCGACTAGCCTTCGGCCCCTGCAGAGCAAGCGTTGTATGCTTGTCGGTCACGTTGGTGGTGGTCACGTTGTACGACTTCGCCTGTTTGGAAATCCAGGTGTAGTCGTCTTCCGAACCGCTGATGATCATGTACTTGGTCTTATCCAAGCACCAGATCGTACAGTCGTCGATCATCTGACCGTCTTCGTCACACATTGCGGTGTACTGCACGGAGCCGATCGTCTTCTTAGAGTAATCGTTCGTGGCGAGCATCTGGATAAACCGAAGCGCATCGGATCCTTCAATCACAAATTCTCCCATGTAATCCAGATCACATAGTGAAACGCTCTCGCGAGTAGCCACGTGCTCCCGGGAACGTCCGACGCTGTACTCCCAAGGTAAGAAGTAGCCGAATAGCTCGGTCATTTTGGCCCCATGCTCAAGGCCCCTTTCGTAAAACGGAGTCTTCTTCATCACGATTTTCTCCTCCTCGTGCGCAAAAACAAAAAGCCCCCGACGGCGCCATCGCGCCTGTCGGGGGCTTCAAATACCCCAATTCCAATGCAGCTAGCCCGCTGCATTGCCCTTCTTATTTTCTTCTCCCGATTTCTGTCAAGGCATTTTGTGACGCGAGGCGCCTGCCGACCAAACAGCCCTTGCGCTAGCCTACCCGGAATGAATGCTGAACCTACCCATTCGGGCGTTCTCTCGGAGGCAAAAAAGTGTCATTCAAAGATGTCGCTTGCATTGGAACACAGCATTAAAATGAATTCATGAATTAAAATGAATTCATAACCGGAATACCATTAAGTATTCCCCCGGGCCAAAGGCATGAACATGAGTCTACTCCAGAAACACTCCCATCACTCATACGAGGGACAGAGTGATGCCTTGCAAGAAAGCCGGCCAATTAGTTTCCGAGAGGATGCGAGAAGCCTCCTATTTCGGCTGTTGCTGTCTGTCGTCAATGACCGCGAGCCTGATATAGCGGAAGTGCTCAACGGACTGGTCGATCTTGGCACGCTACCCAAGGAGCGGCGGATTGCCGCCCTTCAGGCTACTGGGATCTGGTTTCAACTACTGGCCATTGCGCGCGAACTCACCGCAATGCGATCACGTCGCGAGCTTGAACAGGCCGGCGGTTCCGACGAGGTCGTCGGATCATTTTCCAATGTCATTGGCCAGATAGCGGCGCGCGGCTACTCGGCCGAAGCGGTTCGGGAGGTCCTGGCCGATCTTTGCGTCGGTCCCACGATGACGGCGCATCCCACCGAGGCGAAGCGCGTTACGGTGCTCGAAGTCCACCGCCGCATCTACCGCAAGCTGACCGAGCTGGAACAGCAAAGATGGGCGCCGCGCGAGCGCGACCTGCTGATCCGCGATCTCAAGAGCGAGATCGAGATATTGTGGATGACCGGCGAGCTGCGACTGGAAAGGCCGTCGGTCGAGCGCGAGATCGCTTGGGGGCTGCATTTCTTTCGGGAAGTGATCTTCGAGGCGACGCCGCAGCTTTACGAGACGCTCGAAAGCGCATTGCGGCGCCATTATCCACAGCATGATCTCAGGGCGCCGTCGTTCATGCGCTACGGTTCATGGATCGGTGGTGATCGAGACGGCAATCCTTATGTGACGGCGAAGACCACCGCATTTGCTCTGTCTGAATGCCGCAGTGCCGCGATCGAGTGGTATCTCGGACGGGTCCGGCATCTGGTCACGGTGCTGAGCGCGAGCTCGAACGTCGTCGAGATCCCAGAAGATTTTGGGCCGGCGCTGGCGGTCGCGCTCGAAAGAAGCGGCGAGGGGCAAGATCTCGCGGCGAGGAATCCCGACGAGCCGCTTCGGCAGTTTGCCGCCGCCATGCTGCGCAGGCTTGAGGCGCTGCGTGGTCAAGGGAGCGGCGCCGCCTACCCGAACGAGGAGGCCTTCAGAAAGGATCTGCTTTCGCTATCGAAGGTGCTCGATCAGATTGGCGGTACCCTGATTGCCAAGCGGTTCGTTCAGCCCCTGTTGCAGCAGCTCGACAGCTTTGGCTTTCGCACTGTCTCGCTCGATATTCGCCAGAACTCGACGATGGTGAACCGGGTCTTGGCCGAGTTATTTGCTGCGGCCGCCCCAGCGCGATCGACTGCGCTCCGACCGGGCACCCCGCAATGGTCGGCGCGCATCCGCCAAGGTCTTCTTGCGGGCGAGAGGCTCAAGATAAAGCGTGACCGGCTTTCCGGGGAAGCCCGCGAACTGCTTGATCTGTTCGACGTCATTCGCGATGCCGTTGCAGACACCGGCAGCACCTCGATCGGGGCTTTCGTCCTGTCAATGACGCAGTCGGCCGAAGACATCCTTGCCGTCTACCTCGTCGCTCAGTATTGCGGTTTGGCAACCGCGCTCGACGGCTCGGGCACAATCAGGCTCAAAGTCGTACCGCTTTTCGAGACGATCGACGACTTGCGGGCCGCTCCTGAAATCATTGACCAGTTGCTCGTTACGTCGATCGTTCGCCGTTCTATTCGCGATTTTGGCAACCGCCAGGAAATCATGCTCGGCTATTCGGATTCCAACAAGGATGGAGGGTTCCTCGCTTCCAACTGGGAACTGAACAAGGCGCAGAAGCGACTCACCCGGACGGGCCAGAAAAACAGGATCAAGATCAGCTTCTTTCATGGCCGCGGTGGATCCGTCAGCCGTGGCGGAGCGCCGACAGGTAGGGCGATCGCCGCACAACCGGCGCAAACGGTCGGCAGCGTCATGCGCGTTACCGAGCAAGGCGAGGTGGTGTCGTCCAAATTCGCCAATCGCGGGACCGGACTCTATCAACTCGAGATTTTGGCGGCCAGCGTGCTTGCCCATAGCATCAAGTCGGCCGACGAGGTCGAACTGAAGGACAATCCGGAGTTCGAAGAGGCACTCGAGGCGCTGACCGGCATGTCTCAGGCCTCTTATGCCAGCCTCATCAACGAGCCCGGCTTCATTGACTACTTCAACCAGGCAAGCCCGGTCGAGGAACTTGCACTGCTGAAAATCGGCTCGCGGCCGCCGCGCCGGTTTGGCGCCAGCAGCATCACCGATCTTCGCGCGATCCCATGGGTCTTCGCCTGGAGCCAGAATCGCCATCTGCTGACTGGCTGGTATGGGATTGGCAGCGCGCTCAATTCCTTTATTGCAGTGCGCGGCGATCACGGGGTCGAACTGCTGAAGCAGATGTTCGAACGCTCGCGCTTCTTCCGCCTCATTGTCGATGAGGTCGACAAGATGCTTTACCAGACCGACATGGAAATCGGTCGGCTCTACGCCGGGCTTGTCATCGAACCCGAAACCGGCGAGCGCATCCACAGGAAGATCACCGCCGAGTATGAGCTGACGCGCAGGATGATCGGCGAGATCACCGGGCGCGTCGATCTGTCGACTCGCTTCCCGGCGTTCAAGCGTTACTTCGACCGTGTTCGCCCGCAGATGGACGACATCCACCGGCTTCAGGTCAAGCTTCTGCACGAGGTCCGATCACAAGACGTTGCGGCACCAAGTCCGAAGCGGGCGATCAATGCGCTTCTACTGTCGATCAACTGCATATCCACCGGCCTTGGATGGACCGGCTAGAAACTAGGGACGGCGCTGCCGCGCCTGAAAAGGAGGGTCCTCATGAACGTTCCCACAAGACCGGGTCTCGGCAGCTTGGGCCAGTTCTTCTACGCAGGCGTGGCGGAGACCGATCCGGCCGTCAGTGCTGCAATGAATCGCGAATTGCACAGGCAGTGCGACGGGATCGAATTGATCGCTTCAGAAAACATCGTCTCGAAGGCGGTGCTTGAGGCGCAAGGCTCGGTACTGACGAACAAGTATGCCGAGGGCTATCCCGGCCGGCGCTACTACGGCGGCTGTCAGTACGTCGACGAGATCGAAGACTTAGCACGCGATCGCGCCAAGGCGCTGTTCAACTGCTCCTATGCCAACGTCCAGCCCAATTCCGGCAGTCAGGCAAACCAGTCGGTGTTCATGGCGCTGATGCAGCCCGGCGACACGTTCATGGGGCTCAATCTCGCTGCCGGCGGGCACCTGACGCATGGCTCTCCGGTCAACCAGTCCGGCAAATGGTTCAATGTCGTCTCCTACGGCGTGAGGCCGCAAGACCAGCGGATTGACTATGACGAGGTCCGCGACCTTGCAATCAAGTACCGTCCCAAAGTCATACTTGCCGGCGGCTCGGCCTACCCCCGCATCATCGACTTTCAGGTATTTCGCGGCATCTGCGACGAGGTCGGCGCCAAGCTGTTCGTCGACATGGCGCATTTCGCTGGTCTTGTCGCCGGCGGCGCCCATCCCAATCCACTGAAGTACGCGCATGTTGTTACCACCACCACGCACAAGACGCTGCGGGGTCCGCGCGGCGGCATGGTGCTGTCCAACGACGAGGAGATAGGCAAGAAGATCAACTCGTCGGTGTTCCCCGGCCTGCAGGGCGGACCGTTGATGCATGTCATCGCCGCGAAGGCGGTTGCATTCGGCGAGGCGCTGACGCCTGCGTTCAAGACCTATGCGACCAACGTCGTCGCCAACGCTAAAACAATGGCGGCAACAATCGCGGCGAGCGGCGTCGACATGGTATCGGGTGGAACCGACACGCATCTGATGCTTGTCGACCTGCGCCGCAAGCGGCTTACCGGAAAGACCGTGGAGGCAGCCCTTGGTCGCGCCAACATTACCTGCAACAAAAACGGCATTCCATTCGATCCGCAAAGTCCCACTGTCACGTCGGGCATCAGGCTCGGGACGCCCGCCTGCACGACACGCGGCTTTCATGCCGAGGAGTTCCGCCTGGTGGGCCAACTGGCGATGAAGGTCATCGACGGGCTGTCGGCCAACGGAGAAGACGGCAACGCGGCGATCGAGCGGGAGGTTTGCGAGGAGGTTGGTGCGCTGGTTCGCAGGTTCCCCATATACGAATGATTTCGGTTACTTAGCACCGCAGGTGATTGCCTGGGGCAGGTAGGGCCCGCAATATGCCGGGATTGAGGACACGTCGATGGCTGAAGTGAACAAATTCAGAGTTATGATCGCGAAGCGGAATCCACCGGTCCTGGCTGCGTCGTCGACACGATGGAACGGGATGACCGTTCCTTGTCGTGAGGGTCCAGACGAAGAGGCATTCCTGGAGGTGGCATCTGCCGGCCTGAGTGCTTTGGTGAGCTAGTTTTACAGAAAAGCAAAATCCTACGTCACGCCAGCCTCGCTGTCTGATGGCGCTCGTCGCGTGAGTGATCGGAGGCCGTCGTTTATGGAAAAGATTGATGGGTGCTCATGCTGCCTTCCCAGTGGCGACCCTTGCGAAATATCGCAATTTCTACCACCGCTTCACGATGGACACGCGCCAATCGGGCTGCACATGGCGTTTCATGATGCCTTGGAAGCCTACGAGGAATGGGCGGAAAACGCGGAAGAACCGACGGTCCAGGTCGATGGGCGGCGAGTGACGATCAGCTCCATTTTCGTTCGGATGACAGATTGTACGGACCTGCTGCCGAGACGAACGCTCATCACGCTCTTCGCCATAGTTCCGGGGGCTGACCGGGCGTCTCTTGAATGTGGCTGTCCGACATTTGGGGATGGTGGCCGGCTGCTACTTGCACTCTGCTCGCCGCTGAAACCGCTATTAGACTTGGAGAAGCACAATGTTGTACCGTACCATCGCTAACGAGGCGAGCAGCACAATCAGCGCCAATAAAAACTGGACCGGCATATCCGTTGAAGCGGTCGCTCGGATGCGGTTGCAGAACAGGTTCAGCACCGGCCTCGATATTGCCAAGTACACTGCAAAAATCATGCGAAATGACATGGCAGCCTATGATCGGGATGCCAGCAAGTACACTCAATCCCTCGGCTGCTGGCATGGTTTCATTGGTCAGCAAAAGGTCATATCAATCAAGAAGCACTTTGGCACGACTGAACGCCGATACCTCTATCTGTCTGGCTGGATGGTCGCGGCGCTCCGCTCGGAATTTGGGCCGCTGCCGGATCAGTCAATGCACGAAAAGACCAGTGTCGCGGCGTTGATTAACGAGCTGTACACTTTCCTGCGTCAGGCTGATGCTCGCGAGCTTGGCATGATGTTCCGCGACGTCGACCAGGCGAGGGAGAGCGGCGACGCCGATCGCGAGCGCCAGTTGCTTGAAGCGATCGATAACTATCAGACCCATGTCATTCCCATTATTGCGGATATTGATGCCGGTTTTGGGAATGCTGAAGCGACCTATCTTTTGGCCAAGAAGATGATCGAGGCCGGCGCGTGCGCCCTTCAGATCGAAAACCAGGTCTCGGACGAAAAACAATGCGGTCATCAGGACGGCAAGGTCACGGTCCCGCATGAGGATTTTGTCGCCAAGATCCGTGCCTGTCGCTACGCGTTTCTGGAGCTTGGGGTCGACGACGGGATAATCGTCGCCCGCACCGACTCGCTCGGCGCTGGCCTCACCAAGCAGATCGCCTTCAGCGCCGCTGAAGGTGACATTGGTGACGTCTACAACTCCTTCCTCGATTGCGAGGAAGTTGCGGAGGGTAATTTCTCAAACGGCGATGTTCTCATCACGCGAGGCTCGAAGGTTCTGCGGCCAAAGCGCCTGCGATCCAACCTTTTTCAATTCCGAGAAGGTACCGGCCAGGACAGATGTGTTCTGGACTGCATCAATGCGCTGCAGAATGGTGCGGACCTGCTTTGGATCGAGACCGAGAAGCCGCACATCGAGCAGATTGCCGGCATGGTCGATCGCATCCGCCAGACCATGCCCGCTGCCAAGCTGGTCTACAACAACTCGCCATCTTTTAATTGGACGCTGAACTTCAGGCAGCAGGTCTTCGACACATGGCTTGACCAGGACAAGGACGTGACTGGTTATGAGCGTGCAAGGCTGATGAGCGCCGAGTACGACAATTCCGAACTCGCTCGGGAAGCAGACGAGAAGATTCGCACTTTCCAGCGCGATGCGGCAGCGCGCGCCGGGATTTTCCACCATCTCATCACCCTGCCGACCTACCACACCGCCGCATTGTCGACTGACAATCTCGCCAAGGAATATTTCGGCGACCAGGGCATGTTGGGATACGTGACCAATGTTCAGCGCAAGGAAATCCGGCAGGGTATCGCCTGCGTCAAGCACCAGAACATGGCGGGCTCCGATCTTGGGGACGACCACAAAGAGTATTTCGCCGGCGAGGCGGCGCTCAAAGCGGGTGGGACTCACAACACGATGAATCAATTCGCCGCGTGACGATCTGAAGCGGTCGAAAAAGCGATCGCTTCAACAGCGATCGCAGCCAGCCATGCACCTTAGCGCCGAAAAAATGAAACCGAGCAAGGTGGAATGCCAATGAACTTCAATGCGGCCACAGCTTTGAAACCAGGGAATTTGAGCCTTGAGTTGAGCGGTCACAAATACTCGCTTGAGGTCCATCAGGGCACAATGGGGCCGGACGTCATAGACATAGGGGGCCTCTATACGGAAACGGGGGCGTTCACCTACGATCCCGGCTTCACCTCGACTGCGAGTTGCCAGTCGGCGATCACGTTCATCGATGGCGATTCCGGCATCCTCTTGCATCGCGGCTATCCGATCGACCAGCTCGCCGAGCATGGCGACTTCCTCGAGGTCTGCTACCTGCTGCTCTACGGCGAACTTCCGACCAAGGCGCAGAAGGAGGATTTCGACTATCGCGTGACGCGCCACACGACGGTGCACGAGCAGATGTCGCGCTTCTTCACCGGCTTCCGCCGCGACGCTCATCCGATGGCCGTGATGTGCGGCGTGGTTGGCGCGTTGTCGGCCTTCTACCACGACTCGACCGACATCTCGGACCCGTATCAGCGCATGGTCGCCTCGATGCGCCTGATCGCCAAGATGCCGACGATCGCGGCGATGGCCTACAAATACCATATCGGCCAGCCCTTCATTTATCCGAAGAACGATCTCGGCTTCGCGGCCAATTTCCTGCACATGTGCTTTGCCGTGCCCTGCGAGGAGTACAAGATCAATCCGGTGCTGGCGCGCGCGATGGAGCGCATCTTCATCCTCCATGCCGACCACGAGCAGAACGCCTCGACCTCGACGGTTCGCCTCGCCGGCTCTTCCGGCGCCAACCCCTTCGCCTGCATCGCCGCCGGCATCGCTTGCCTGTGGGGTCCGGCGCATGGCGGCGCCAACGAAGCGGCGCTGAACATGCTGGGCGAGATCGGCCATGTCGATCACATTCCGGAATTCATTGCCCGCGCCAAGGACAAGAACGACCCGTTCCGGCTGATGGGCTTCGGCCATCGCGTGTACAAGAACTACGATCCGCGCGCCAAGATCATGCAGAAGACCGCGCATGAGGTGTTGGGCGAATTCGGCATCAAGGACGATCCGCTGCTCGACATCGCGATGGAGTTGGAGAAGATCGCGTTGACCGACGAGTACTTCATCGAAAAGAAGCTCTATCCGAATGTCGACTTCTATTCCGGCATAACGCTGAAGGCGCTCGGCTTCCCCCCCACCATGTTCACCGTGCTGTTCGCGGTCGCGCGCACCGTCGGCTGGATCGCCCAGTGGAAGGAAATGATCGAGGACCCGCACCAGAAGATCGGCCGCCCGCGCCAGCTCTACACCGGCGCGACGGAACGCGATTACGTGCCGATGCTTGGTCGCTAGAGTCCCGCTTCCCCTGACCCCAGAAGGGAGGTTCCTCATGCGTCAGCTCTGGTTCTTCAGCGGGCGCCATGGCAAGCAATGGGGGTGATGCGACGGCGGCGAAGACGGTCTTGGTGGCATCGCGGAGCAGTGGGAAGCGTCTTGCGCAGCCTCGCAGATCGTCCGCACGCGGTGCCCAAGCTTGAACAAACCATGGCCTCGGCGAGCTGCAGGAACACTATCAAAGCCCTTTTGTCGAAAGCGAAATCGCACTGCGCGTTTTCGGAAAGGCATTCTGGTGGTAGCGCCCGGCGAAGTCGGCGTCGGCATATTGCAAATGGTGCCGGTCGTTGCTGCGGCCTTGCGGAAGCGCGAAGGCGTCCTGGCGATCGAGCAGGCGTCGAAGGAGGTCTCTCGCCTCGGACAGATCCCCGTCTTTCAGCAGCCCCTTGTCCTGGACTCCATAGCCCGACGAAACAGTCAGCCTGAAGTTCGGCCGGCACAGTGGCCGCTTCCGGGTTGTCAGCGGCTGAAGAGAGCTCTGCACGTGACACGCGACTTCCAGGGCAACCGTAACCGCCTGTGAGAATTCCCCGTTCGGCCCGACTTTCGAAGCTCGACAAAGGTTAGGTCGAAAGAGATGAAATAAGTCGAAGTCTCTCAGTGCAGCCGAACCACGCCGCGGTTCAGTTCGAAGCCCCTCGCCTGCAGCGTGGGACGCGCGGAACGGGTTGCGTGCTGTCCAGCGCCATTGCTGCGTCACTTGCTCAAGACAGATCGCTACAAGAAAGCGTCCTACTTGCTAAGCGCTATTTTTTCAATTTGCTTTGCTCGATCGCAGCGGCAGAGCGAAATGAACAGGCGGCATTGAGTGGTATGGCGGATCCGTGAACCCGATGGCGACTTACAAACCATCACCGTCAAGCTTCCGGCGGTCGTCACCGCCGATCTTCGCTTGAATCGTCGCTTTCCATTTAATTATAACGATCGGACACCAATGATTTCAGGCGTTGTGCTGAGAATAAGGAGTTAATTTGATCATGAGACTTGGATTTTGTAATGGGTTCTTCCTCAACTTGAGTGGGTTCGTCGGCTATTAGCGAGAGCATCGCTATGGACGGGCATGCAAAGGAGCGAAATGGGTCGCCCGGCCTAGGGTCAAGGTCGACGCCCTGAAGCAGAGAGCCGACGCATCCGCCGAGATGTGGCGCCTGGCGATGCGCTTCAATGGGATCCAAATGGCTGGAAGCCATCATGAGCAGGCATAGCTGCGGGAGCCACTGAACCTCCCAATTGCCCGTCTGGCACCTATCGAGGGTTCATGCGCCGCAGCTCGAGGATTGCTGCGCTATGGTCGAGGTTGCTCCCGCCACTGTCGACGAGGCCGCGGAAAATCCGGTCGACCTCGGTTGCGACCGGCAAGGTCAGCCCCAAGGAGGCTGCCAGCACTAGGGCGATGCCGGTATCCTTGATCTGATATTTGGCTGGACCGCCGGGCACTAAAATCGGCCTCAATCATGCGCCGCCCGTGCTGGCGGAACACCGTCGAGTCGGCAAAGCCGCCGAGCAGCGCCTCGCGCACGCGCGCCGGGTCGGCGCCGCCTCTTTCCGCCAGCAGCAGCGCTTCGGCGACGGCGCAGATCTTGCTGGCGACGATCGTTGGTTGGCGAGTTTTGCCAGGCTGCCGGCGCCGGCCAGCCCAATCCATGCGCAAGGACGAGCAGATCATTATCGTGCAGGGCCACAGTCCGATCCGTTGAGGGCGCGCGATCTATTTCCGGCGCAAGGAGATTAACGAGGCGGCCAAGGCCAATCGTTCGTCAAGCCGTGAGCGTCATGAAGGAAGGTCGCGGAGATCGTCAGGGCCAGTCTCGGCGGCGATGGCGTTCAAACGGATCGACCTCGCCCGGTGGTGTGAACCAGCCGTAGCAAAGCCGATGAAGCCGATCGCCATCAGGAGAAAGGCCCAGGCATCCCATTCGCAGCTTCGGGCTTCACGAAAGCCGCGATCGAGAGCGGAACCATGACAAGCCCGGCAAGGACAAGGAGGTGACGACAGGGCGGAACATGCAGAGCGCAAGGAAGGTCAGGTGCCACACGCAGTAAAATAAGGCCAGCACGCTTCCGACGACGATGGTGCCGAGCAAACGGGCGAAAAACCGCAGCAAGCGAAGAACCGAGTTTGTCCTTCCGTCCCGTTGGTCCTTGGAGGCAGCAGGTAGAATTTCGATCATCGTGCTACCTCGCTTGATCCCTTGCGCTGGTCCTCTCGGTTGTACGAGCGACATAAACGGGAATGGTTCGGGCAACTGAAGGGCGCGGCAACCATCATGGCGCCCGGTCCAGCGCTGCGGATATCGGCCGCGCAATTTGAAATCTCCACCACCATGCCGATCGACAGCTGCACCGCCTGCTCCTGGCCGTTCCAGGTGCATGACCCGCCCCTTGCCCGCATCCTTCCCTTCAACGGTCCGCGAGGTCTGCCCGGGCTGGAGCCGTATCGCCGGCTTCAAGCCGCGCTGCAATACCTCGGTGGAGGTATCCATGCCGGCATCGCATGGCCGATCTTTGGCCGACTCCGTCCTGCCAGCGTCCGGAGAGCCGACCCGTCGGAGGAGCAGGCACACCAATGGTCGGCGAGCTAGGGGCCGGAACAAGATGTGGCGTCCAGAATTATCTGTCGCAGTCCGGAATTAAGTCAGGACGTCGCTGTTATGCGCGCACATTGACTACGCCGAGATTCTGACGCCATCTGTCTCAACGGATTGGGGAGTACAGAGCTGAACCTTGGTCGATAGGGCTGCCGCTTCGGTTTACCAATCCTGGGGTCTCGGGTTGACCAATCCGTTGCCGACGGAAGTGGGTTGACCAATAAGGGTGCTTAAATTCCACGCCAATCCTATCACTTAGCACCAGTCCAGAATCAGCTGTCATTGAGGCTATTGGTAAACCCGACCTATGGATCGGGAACTCCTGGCCTCTGCTTGAAAATTCCATTGTTCTCAATCACATAGGCCGAACACCCGGCGGCCCTTAATTCCGGACTGGTAAACCGCCTGAACTGCCGAATAATTCCGGACATCACACCAGTTCCACACTGCCCTTTATGCGACTTTCGAAGCACAAAAGGCGAACGGGGAGGCTGCCGCCTCGGGATCAGGGCGAAATGCAAGACTGGGTGCATCGAGACGCAAATGAGCACCCTATCTTAGAACTTCATGAAACTACTTTTTTGGCTTCGGCACGTACTGCTGGCTCCACAACCCCAACAGCTTTTGATTGTCCGATAGCCAGAAATTGCCATCGGGTGTCACTGAAGTGTGGATGGTGTCGTTCACCGGGTGCGCGACATCCGGAGCGACCCACGAAAACAGCCGCGCCGCAACCAGGCGATCCGCGAATGCCTTGAGATTAAGCCCCGATTGCGCCGCCCCTTCTTGTAGGCTTTGATCATTGAGATCCAGCCCGCCGCCGTTCATGGCCATACCGAAGATCACGTATTCTTCAAGCGTAACCGCAAAAGGCTCCCACTGATCGGCCGTTGTGTCAGCGAGCTGCTTCTTGCTCAACATGCTATAATGGAACATCCAGCCGCGGACTGATCCGTCTGTCACGACTTCACCAGCCAGAAGCGGGGCGATGACCTCCTTGGTCAGGCTGTCATCGATAGGAAATTGTGCGTTAAACTCGTTCCCGAGGCGCGTCCAAATGAGTTCCAGCAAGAGGGCGAAAGGCGCTGCGCGGGTGGAGCCGAATAAGTTCCACCGGCCGTCATCGCCGACCGGCGAGACGAACGGATGGCCATTCATCTTGAGGATGGCGTTCTTGCGACAAACAATGAGGTTGGGGAGTACCGCAGGCCCTGCGATGCCTCCTGGCGCGTCCCGGAGAGCGTCCAGAAAACCTTTCCGAAGACCTGTCTCGTCTGCGTACCCTTCATAGCCGAAAACGATCCTAACCGGCGCCAACTGCTCGTGGGCAATGGTCCGCAGGATCTCACCCCCTGCCCCTTGGAAGTCTTCCAGCTCTCCCACCGATGGAAAACGCCCCATGAGACGTGCGAAGGCGTCCTTGGACGGGCCGAGTTTCACCCGCTTTCGCTCTGAGGCCATCAGCTCTTTCTGCTGGAGCGAGACGATGCGCATCTTCTCGATGCTATCGACAAGCTGGTTTCCGAAAAGGCTCTTCTTGACCTCGAAGACGGCCAGAACGTCTTCGATCGGCCAGATCCACTGATCGGTCTTAGGTATCCGTTGCCCCTTCTCGCCCATTACCAGCATCGCATCGGTCTGGTGACTGAGTTTTCCATCAACGCCGAGCACAAAGCCATCCACCAAGCGGACGTTTAGCTGTTCTGGGATAGCGCGCTCAAGAAGTTCGCGGGTCAGGCCTTCGTACATATCGCCGATCGTCGGACCATGGGTCACGGATTGTCCGGCGAGGATGGCAGCCTCTTTTTCCTGAAGCTGCTCGAGGAATTCGGCGAAGGATGTGATCATAAGGATTCGATATCCGATCCGGCCCATAGTCGGTCGTCGCAGTGCGTCGTTTCCGCCGGAGGCGCCGGCAAGAACCGCAGGTTTATATATGGGAAGTCTCATCCGCGTTGCATCATGAGACGTTCAGGCCTCGCAATCTCCGACACCATTCTGCCGATAGATCAAGCAACAACTGGAAGAAGGCCCTGGAAGCCCGGCACGGCGCCCAAAAAATGGAATTTGCGGCGTTTTACTGCCTTTTTGCGAAACGTCAGCTTGATTGCTCGACGCTGATCGTGACCAGAATGGCGTCTAGTTTGACAAACGGCACGATGCGGTCATCCGATGTGGTTCGACGAGTTACCTGGCAAATCATGGGCAAGCCTCTGGTCGGGCTACGTGTCATGCAGCGGGGACTGCGCAGGCATTAGGAAGATTGATGCACCCTGCCCGGCTTGTGGTGCCGACCCATTCGACACCTCGCCTCAGATCACGAGGATAAAGGGCCAACAGATGATCATCCATCCGGCCTTCGCTGGTGCCGAAGGTCGCTATGAGGACCACATTTATCTGCAGATGCTGCAGCGTGAGTGGGAGCGTCCGGTCGCTGAATTTGAACGGTTTTCACACCTTGCCGATGCTGAGCGCCCATCCGCTCGGGCGGCGCTGGTGCTGCTGTTCTGGAGCTACTTCGAAACTCGTATCGAGAGGCTTCACCGAACTGCCATGCGTGCCCTCCCACAACGTGTCTTAGACGACGAGCTTCGGCGTTACTCTGGAATTGGGACCCGCCTCTTCGACCTCTACAAGATATTCTTCGGGACGAATTATTTCGACGACCTTCGCGTCAATGGGTTTCCCGGAGTTGCAGATCTACTTAAGGACATCCACGAACGCAGAAACGCGTTCGCTCATGGAAGGCCCCAGGCAATCAATGATTTGACGGTGAATGCCCTTGTTGAAAATCTCAAAGCTGAGCACGATGCCTGGATCGCAGTGTATAACAGCCGCGTGATATCCTGAGATGGTCGAAGCTCTTCCAACGATAGATCGTGCGTTCCTGAGCGTCCTTGTGCGCGGCGCGGAATTGACGTTCGATAACGCCGAGAAGCTGTACTTCGAGGCAGAACTCTTGGCAAAAGCCGGCGCAACGGCACGAGCGCTCTGTCTCCATCAAATTTCTCTCGAAGAATGCTCAAAAATCGAGAACATGGGCTGGTGGGCAACTAGTTTGCTGTCGGGACTTGAAGTTGATCAGAACAGGATTCTAGGAGCGCTTAAACGCCACTCCTCCAAGAACAAAAGCAATGCCTACATGCTCAGCGGGTCGAAAGCAGAGAAAGATGCCAACGCACGCGGAGACTGGGAAACAGCGCGGAAGGAGTTCGAGAAGCTCCAGATGGAGTTTCACAAGACCTCAAACGATGCCAAAAATGCGTCCCTATATGTGGACTGGAAAGACGGGCAATTCGTGTCACCAAGCGAGCAAATTACGCCTGAAATGCTCGCGCAGATCGTGGAAAGAAACCGGACCTTTCTCGGATACGCCCACAACAGTTTGAAGATGCTCAAACGTCTGGACAAATCGCCTGAGGATTTACAAGACTTGGTGGTCGAATTCGTTGAGGCTGCGGAGGAACTCCAAAGGCATGGAGGTGACGATCTCATGTCCGCGAGTGACGAGCTCGTCAAAAAGTTCTTGGACGCTGGATTGAAGAGGCTAAGAGAGGTCGGGTAGACGGGAACTGGCGTTTGCGATTGCGCTCTTACTCGCGTCTATGACTGATCGACAAATTGGAAAGGCGTTGCAAATCATTGTCATCGGCTGCGCGCGAGGGTGTTGGCCTGACATTCCCAAAATATTTTCGCTCAATCCCACCATACTTCATTTCATCGGCCAGCTTGGTAAGTCGCATTTGGAACATCTTTGCCCCGACAACCAGTTCTATCGGATTATTTCCATGGTTGAACAGTTCAACCGAAAAGCACCCCCGGAACCCCGGATGAACCATCGTGCTGAGGCCAATGCCCAGGCGAGTAAAGCTGCTTCGAGTAAAAATGTCGGCGTAGCAGTCGCTTGGAAGTGCGATGTACTCCAGCGTCGTCGCCAGCACGACTTGATCGGGATAGAGAATGAAGCGGTCGCCGAGCTCGCGGCGGGTCGGCTGAAAATAAGATGGGATTGACCTGAAGCGCTCATCATCGCGAACAATCCCGATGAAAGGGCGCCGTGTCACGATCGATACGAGAAAGTCGTATCCGAGCCTAAGGTCGACAGTTACCTCACCGATCTGACCCTCATCCAACAGCGGATCAATCCAAAGCCCGGTTGGACCAACCTTCCCCAGCCTTCCCAGAATGTCGCTTCTTATCATGTTGAGCCCGAGGACCACAGGTGACGGATCGAGTGGTTTCGGATCGATTTTTCAGTAAGATCGTTCACGATACGAATCACCTCCAACGAGCTGCCTGTGGCGGTCCACTGTGGACCAGCGCCAGACTTGATCTTTCCAAGGTAGGACCACCCAGCGGCCATGAGGCCGTGCAGCTCTGCGGCCTCCTCGACTACATGGGGGCGGATGTCGTCAAAAGCGCTCTCAATAGATGGTACCTTGAATCTCTGCCGCAATGGCGGCAGGCCGAGCTTCGAAAGCGCCTCCTGGAACATGTCGAGATCGTCCAACTTCTCGTCTTTCAGGAAGCCGTTTATGAAGTCGATACGTTCTACCGTTGGAGGATGGGTAAAGGTTCGGGGCCCGAGAGGATTGGTCGCGTCAAGACTGTCGACAATTGCCGAGCCGACATAGCAGGCGGCGAATAGGTCGGCGAAATGTTCCCGCCGATAATTGCGGACAATCTCCGTGAGGCCCTCCGGGGCAGGCTTAAGCAGGAGGGTCGTGTCCGTAACGTTGCGGGTCAGGTCTACGAAATGGCCCAATTCATGATAGAGCGCCGCGCAGAATAGAGGCATGTGCTTGTAAATGCGTGGCACGCCAATGAAAATCAGTTTTTCCTCAGGCACGATCCCGTCATATCGATCCAAGGCGGCTGAAACGAATTCCCACGGATCACCGGGTTTGAGGTGGAAATCCTTTTCATCCGTCAGCGCGGTCGTGACCAGACATGGATCCGGGAGCCAGTCCCCAATCGCATGGCGCATACAATATTCGATCTCATAGGGCGCCTCCTTCGTTGTGGAGCCCTGGAGATACCGGTGGCATGTCCACACCTTATCCGCAAAAGATCTCAGGATCTCATCATCGTAAGGAGGAGAGGCGCCGACAACGTGTCGAATAACATCAATGAGCGCCTGAACGTGCTTTTCGATCGCTCGGTTAAAGTATGGAGTCTTTGCGAGCTGCGATAAGCTTTCAGTCAGCAGAGCAAGGTCAGTCTTGGGATGCAATTCCAGGCTCCAGATTCCGGAGCACCTGACGCGCAATGGCTTGACTGACATCCCCGATCGAGTTGATCCCCGTAAGGGCATCCCGCAGGCCCACATAGACGCGCAGCTCGTTTGCAAGCTGCACAGCTTGCGGCTTTATGCCTGGAGAGATCGCATTCGGATCATCAGAAAGTTTTCTCGCTTGGTGCAATACATCGTCAAAATGAACTGAAAGCGGAGATGGTATTTCGCTTTTGCCGCGGTCTATCAGCGACAGTGCCAACCGGAATAGTTCGAGTCGCCTGCTCGTTTCCGACGGCATTGCTGCAAGCATTTGCTCCCCCAACTCGGCCGAATCTGGTTGAGACTAGCTCGGCCCGGCCAAGTATGGAACAAGAATTGCTAATTTTCCGGCAAGATTTTTCCGCTGTCTTTACACCATTCTACACGACCTTTTCGAATCCAGAAATGACACCGGCACCCGTCGGTCCGCCGGATAGATGGGGTCAGGGTGGGCCTGGCCAACCAGTCAGACGCTACGGCCCAGCGAGGCCGACGTTTCGGATTGAGCGAAAGAAGAAGTGGCGTGCCGCAGCCCGAGGGACATTGAAACGTCATCCATTTGGGCGTTTGCCTCGGGCCAACGACGATGGCTTTGCCCGGCTTGAGCTCATTTGGTGCGGGCATGTCTATGCTAGTGACGACAAAAAAGTCCGGTCTTTCGACGAGATGCAGCCGAACAAGGCAGGCGGCGAGAATCTTGCGCAGCATCACCCTGCCCTCCCCAGAAACGGTTGAACATCTCCGATGCCATGGACGCGATCAGACCCGCAGACGCGACAGGGCTCCTTTTTTGCACCGGGCCGAAAGTCTTCTGCCATGTTGAACTTGCGAACCCGATTGGCGATGGCGCCGTCGACACCGCGGAACTGGTTCATCCGCTGGATCATCTCTTCAACGGCCATCGTCGCGACCGAAGTCGTAAACGAGATCACAGCTGGAGACGGATTGCCTTCGCCGCGCACATAGGCTTCCACCTTGCGACGCTCATATTCTACCGGATCGTTTCTTCGAAGCGCTTCTTCGGCCGCAACGCCGGCATCAACGACACGCCGGCACAAAAGGCATGCGCAGCCGGGCTCAAGAACTGTTGCGCGGCCATCGGCCTCAAGGCAAGTCAACCCGTGGCGCTCGGTGACACGCAAGGCCAGACCAAGGTCGATGACCGGGATCAAATAGTAGTAGGCGAGGCGATTTAGCAACGAGCGGCCGTCATGATCATCGGTGCAGCCGAAGATCAGATCCATCGATTTCAATGCATCGCGACATCCGGTGCCCCCGATCCAGGTATCGAAGGTCGCGACCCTGGTGCCAAGGCCCATACGGTCAATCTCGCGCCGAGCAACGTCGACCTTCTTGCTACCTTGATCCGCATCCATCATCGTCGCGCCATAGAGCCTGTTGAGATTGGAATGCTCGACGTGGTCGGGATCGAAGATCGCGATGTAACCGGCACCCATGCGGGCAATCTGTTGGAGCAACGGGCTGCCAGTGCCGCCAGCACCGACCACCCCGACGCGCAGATGGCGCATCACCTGATTGAACTCCGGCCCAAGAGCCAGTTCTTGTCGCGCAAGCGCCCGATTGTCCACCGAGCCTTCCTGGTCGAAGGAGATCGTTCGCCAGCTACTGCTAACCGTTCTCGCTGAGCCGAGGTTGATAAACGAAGTCGGCGAAAGCCACACGCGCCCCGCTGCAAACCCGTCTCCTGTAAAGAGCAGGCTCGGCAAGATGGCATCGGCACCATTGCGGTTCTGGCTCAAACGAACGAGTTCGGCTTCATTTGCGTCGTCCTGCGCGGAGAAGCGCTTTGATCCCGCCGGATGCGAATGGGCAATGCCGAGTTGAAGGCCCTCCCGTTCAGCGCGCGCGAGCAGTTGAACGAAACGTTCGGTACTCCAGGAGATATGCTGGTGGTCCGACGACTTAATCTCGTTGTCATTAACGGCGAGCACGTCCTTGACCATCACGCGCAAGCGAGGCTTGTGCGTGAATGGGTCCGCACCAATTCGAGAGATTCCGAAGATCACATACGCAGCGTGCTCTGTTCCGTCGGCACGCAGCAACTCGGCTTGCAACGTCGAGAGGTGATGTTCCCTTAAGATGAGGTCAGCGGTCATCATGCCGCGATCTCCAGCGCACGCTCGATGCGACGCAGCATGGTCCAGATTCCATCGATCCCCGCGCGCCAGGCGCTGTTGTGCCTCGACCAGCGCTGCCAACGCTTGCCTGCAAACATGTGAGGCTGGTCCGCTGCGTTTGGATAGCGCTGGTTCGCCACAAGACGAACCCAGGGCGTCAGGTAGAACATGTCGGGTGCACAGTCGGGATAGGCCGGGGGCAGGAGAATAAGGATGTCGGCCGTGCCGACATCGAAACGCCGCTCAGGCAGACTCCAGGCTTTCAGCACGACTGCCTTTGTAGTGCCTTCGACGTGCTCCTCGAAAGCGATGGCCTGCGAGGTCAGGTACTCACGATCCTCGGGCGGGAGCACTGCTGCTCCCGCGCCTTCGGTAGTCGTGTCAACGCCGGTGAAGAAGCGCTCGGTTCCGTTCCCCTGCAGATCGACCTTTTCCGTGTTGCCGATCAGACGGTCGTCGCCGACCTGCTGAGCAAGCCAGACGCCATAGGACTGAGGATCGACGCCAGCCAGCCGTTTCAACTGCAAGCCAGTGATGAAGGGAAGGCCCCATTCGAACTTGCGGCCATCAAGGACAAAACGAAACGAGCGATCGCTCTTGAAGGTGATGAACTGCTCGCGGCCTTCGCGCTGAAGGTCGACGCTCTCGTCGGGCCGGATCTCTTCGAGCTGCCCATCCGCGAGCTCTTGGAAGAGAAGATGCTCATCCGTGGGAAAAAGCTTTGCCTTCTGAAGGATCTGATCTCCGGTGACGATCGAGTCATGGAACACAAACGGGCTGCCGTCGATCTTGATGTCGAAAGCACGGTGCCCCTGAGGGGAAATATGGTCTGACATTGCGAGGACTCCATTTTGGCAACAGCGACCACCGCCATGCCTGATCCATAAATAGTAGCTATTTTTTAGCTAATCAATAGCCGCTTGTTGAATTTTTTCTGTTGACTATTTCGCTAAAAAATCCAATCTTGGGGAGTTCGCAATCCCGGGAGTGCCCCATGAAAAAGACAATGACACTCAACCTCACCGATGCCGAAATGCAGGTGCTGCAGGATCTCTGTGACAAGAAGGACTTGTCAAAGACGGCAGTGCTTCGCCAAGCGCTTAGGCTGTATCAGCTGGTCGACGTGCGCCTTCAACAAGGTGGAAAACTCTTCTTCGAGGATGAAACCAAGAAGGAGAAGGCGGAACTTATGGTGCTCTAAATGGCTTCATATCCAGTCTTCCTCAACGACCAGCGAACCGGAAAACCGGTGGCCGCTGAGCTCCTGGACCGCATCGATGAACTTCATCTGAGAGCGGTTGAGACGGACTGGATACCCCAGATCATCAACCATATCCGCCAACTCATCGACCAAGGTCAGCCACGACAGACTTGGCCTCAGAGCTGGCATTGGAACTGGCGAGACAAGGTGGACCGCATCAACGGACTGCTCGCCTTCCAAACATTTGCAATCATGTGTGAGGGCCAACTGCAAGGCCTCATGCAGATGAATTCCGCTCGCAGCCTCTGCCGACTTCCGGAGCAGGCCGGCAAGCATCTTGCCTATGTCGATTATGTTGAGACCGCACCTTGGAACCGCCCGAACATCGCTTCGAAGCCGCGGTATCGAGGTGTTGGAATCACCATGATCCGAGCCGCCATAGAACACAGCCGAGACCTAGGCTTCCATGGCCGCATCGGTTTGCACTCTCTGCCCCAATCGGAGACCTTCTACGCAAATTGCGGCATGACCGATCTTGGTATCGATGGCACGTACGAAAATCTTAGATACTTCGAGATGACATCAAGCCAGGCTGATGCGCTCTCGGGTTAGGAAAACCCATGAAACTAGCAATCACAAAGGAGTGGTTCGAACGCAGAGTCAAACTGGAAGGCGACCACGAAATCGCTGCCGGGGCCCTTGCCCGAGACCCTGCCCCTGAGGCTGAAGCGTCAGTAGCGTCCGAATCGATAGATGCCGTCCGTCTGGCGTTTGGTTCTCTGATAGAGAGCCTGCGCCGACGTAAGGGGCTGACGATAGAGAAACTCGCCGAACGCTCGGAGATCGATGTCGCCGACATCGTGCGGATAGAGCGAGATGCGCATTTCCGCCCCGAACCAAGGGCCGTCTATCGGCTCGCACAAGCATTTGACCTGCCGAACAAAGCACTACAACAATTGTCCGGGAACACATCCGCGCAACCAGAAATGCAAGAGCACGCTCTTCGCTTCGCGGCGCGTTCGGGCGAGTCGCCACAAAAGCTGTCACGCGATGAGAAAAAGGCGCTCGAGGAGTTCGTCGCCTATCTGGCCAGACAATAGGATCCGATGCGTAATATCATCCTCAGCCGCGGAACGGCATCTGACATCGAGAGCCAGGTCAACAAAGTCCTACGCGGACTTGGCAATCCGGAACCGCCTTTGCGGCTCCAGGACGTCCGCGATCTGCTGAAGCTCGACCGTGCCTACTACTCCACTACAGATGACGGCTTCCTTCGGGAGAAAATCAGCAAACTGACGATTGCCGGGGCGCAAGTTCTTAAGCGCCCCGGCCTACTGCTGGAAGCAGTTAGGAAGTTTGATCTCCGCGCGCTCTATCTGCCTGACCGCCGACGGATCCTGCTGGACAGATCACAGCCGGACGCGAAGCAGCGTTGGAATGAAGCACACGAGGTTGGCCACAGCCTTTTGCCTTGGCACGCCGACCTTATGCTTGGCGATCATGAGCAGACCGTCACGCCAAGCTGCCATGCGCAAATCGAGGCCGAGGCCAACTATGCCGCCGGCCAACTCCTTTTTCTTCAGACGAGATTTCTCGTCGCGGCCAATGATTCTTCTCCAGACTTGGATACGGTGCGTTCGCTAAAAGCGTGCTTTGGCAACACCTTCACAACCACTTTCTGGCGCTTTATCGAAAGCGCCCACAGCAACCTGCCCATGATTGGCCTAATCGGTGCGAATCCCAACTTTCCTAAACGGAGCGGCGGAGAAGCGGTCCGTTACGTCATCGAATCGCCTGCCTATCGCAAGATGTTTGAAAGTCTGTCTGTCGATCACCTTCAGGCCGGCATCGCTTCCTATTGTCGACCCAGCAAGGCAGGGCCGCTCGGCTCGGCGGAGATCGTCTTTTCAGATCGGAACGGTGAGGCCCACGTTTTCTTATTTGAATCATTCAGCAACACTTACGATTGTCTCACGCTGGCCGTATATCAGCGACCGCATAGGCGCGTCGTTGGATTCTAGAAATCGCCCAGACATTGCGCGTGCTGCCCCGCTCACGCCAACCCGACATTGAAGTTCTCCAAAACTTGAGCCAACCCAAGCGCGCCCAGGAGCGTCGTCACGCGGGTCGGCCGCAGTTTTCCTACTGCCCGATCGTAGACCGCGAGATTGGTCGCGCCGTTGAGGCGGGATGGATAGATGACCCCGTCAAGCTGAGCCGGGTGCTCATGAAACGCCACCGACCACCGGCGCGCCAAATTCTGCCGCTGTGCCCGAACGACATCGGTCGGCACCCCCATCCTGACGGCATTGTCGCCCCTGAGGTCGACCAGGCGAAGCTCCGCCGTGGTCGCAACTTCCGCATAGCGCCGTTGGGTCAGCTCCACCTCGTCGATCGGAAGGTCGTCTACAAGTCCCTCGCGTCGATCGCGAAGCACGGCCTCGAGGAAGCACACCTTCAACGAGTCGCCGAGGTAGAAGACACCAAAGCGATTTGCGTCGACGCGGCGCCGCGGATCGCTGAAACGGCTTGGCGACTTTCCGTACCCGAGGGGATCGGGATATGCACCCCAGTAGATCCGCCCAAATGTGCGGCCCGGCGGTATGGTCTCGATTTCAAGCTCTGCTCGCTCGAAATCGGGTGGAGGTGGAGCGCCAGGCATTCAGTCGAAGTCGCCTCTGGCCATACCTTCCGCGGCGGCCAGCACCAAGGCATCGTCACCTTGCTGAAGAGCGCGAAGACCTGTCCGTCCATCGAGCGCGCCGTGACGCGATACCAAAAACCGGTAGACCGCCAAGGCGCTGTTGCCCAATGCCGCGTGGAGCGCGGGCAATGCGCCGAACGGCCGTCCGTCCTGGTCGAGTTGCCAGCCAGGAAAGCGAAAGCCGCGCTTGGCGCCGTCGATCCCCAAGACCTGGCCGCTCTGCCGCTTTGCATTGACCGTCACCCGCGACGTGCCGAGCAGCCTGGCAAAGGCATCTGCGCTCAGCATGTCCTCGCCGGCGACAATCTCGGCGACACGCTTGCGGCCGCGCACACGCGCCGCCGCAAGGGCCGCCTCAAGTTCGGCATCCGGCTTAGCTGTATCCTCGACGGGAAACGCATCGTCCAAAGCGACAGGTTGTTCCTCGACCGGCGATATCGTCTGTGCGCCGGCAGTTGGATCGACGTCAACCCGGAATGAAACGCGATGGCCGATCTTGCGACTGCGCGCGATGGCTTCGTGGTAGCGTTCGAGCAGCACCTTCTTGAAATCCGCCTGTGCCGGCAGTTTCGTCGTGAAACTCATTGTGGCTACTCCCGCATGGGACGCGGTTTCGCCATGATTGGTTCGTTTTGAAGCGGCCATGGTGACAACCTCCTTCTTGCTGTCACCAATTTGGTTACAAGACGCAAGTTCGTCAAGTTAGATAACTTCGTAAAGTAGCCGGAACCGTTACACAGGACCGATCAACGGCCCCGAGGGAGTGTCACTCCTCCAAGCGCAGTGTCGCATCGGGGAGCAGCTCGAGGACCTTGGCCAGCTCTGACTTCGGTACGTAGAACGGCATCCGTTTGGCCCCGTAATGATGCGCCAGATGGTAGCGATGCATGCCGCCGACGATGACTATTTCTCCCTCGCGCTCTGCGATGACAGGCGGAGACACGCGCAGCCCGTGAACCCAGCGATACCCGATCTCGATGCTCTTAGATTTATACCGTACGTGCCAGGGGTCTTTGTCCCTGGTCGCCTGGTAGGTCAGCTTGGGATGGATGTCCGCCATATCAGCCTCGATAAGAGCGAAGTTGCTGGCGGGACGGTCGTCGGGGTCGTTGCCGTCATAGGCTAGATAGATCCTGGCGGGATCGCAATCCCATCCCGGCACGAGAGCCTTCGGGATGTTCTTACGCCCCTTGCCCCATTTCTGCGCTTTCCGCCCTATCTCCGCCTGGGCGACTTCGAATCCCTCGTCGAGCTTTCCATCCATCACGGCCATTGCCGTCAGGTTGTTCAGCCCGCGGCCAATCAGCCGATTGAGTTCAGCGGCGTCTTCGGCGGTGAATGTCACGCTTTCCCCATCAACCTTGAACGACTTCTGCGCCACGCTGGACTGCAGGATAGAAAACCGTACAGTCGAGTGGATTCAACCATAAATGATTCGGCCCATGTCGCAGTATCCGCGGCTCGAATACAGCATGGATGACGTGCGGGCAGCCGGGAAAAGCCTGGCTGGTCCAGTGTACTTCACTCCACAAAACAATGCTGAAGCCATCGGCATATTCTCGGTAGCGAACTCTTGGCGTGACTCCCACATCTACCCCATGCGCAGCATCCGCGCTTCAGTGCGGATTGCCATGCGGCAGACCTCCATCCGCGGAGACATGGCCGCACGGCCAAAGCGGATGTCGTCCATCAGGCGTAAGCTCGCCGATACGACGATCCGGCTCGACCAGATGCAGGATCTCGGCGGGTGCCGGGCGATCCTGAACGACATCGATGGGGTAAACCGGCTCGTCGAACGCGTCCGCGAGCGCTCCCCGCATGTCATTCGCAAGGAATGGGACTACATCCAGAAACCCAAGGGCGATGGCTACCGCAGCCACCATCTCTCCATGGAATTCACGCCCGCAAGAAAGGAGGACGAGTCCTTTGCCGGTCGGCGCATAGAACTGCAGGTTAGGACGCGCCTTCAGCACTCGTGGGCGACCGCCATCGAGGCCGTCAGTCTCTACCGCAATCAGGACCTGAAGCATCATAAGGGAGACGGCGACTGGCTCCGTCTGTTCGAGCTGGCTTCCGCCGAGTTCGCCCAAGTGGAGCGAAGCCCGCTTCCGACCGGGGTTCCGGATCGGGCAGAGCGCATCAAGGAGCTGAAGGACCTCAATGCACGGCTCGGCGCCGTGAGCACGCTCGAGAACATCAAGGCGGCCACCCACTTCGCCGAGAATTTTAGCCATGACCGCGGCCGCTACTACCTCCTGCGGTACAGGCCGGATCACACAGTCAAGATCGAGACGTACACGGGGACCTTCTCCGCAACGGGCGCCCTCGAGATCGCCGAAAGGGCGATCGAGGCCGGGGAAAGCCAGGAGAAGGTCGTCCTCGTTGAGGTGGACAAGATCGACAAGCTGGTCTCCACTTACCCGAACTATTTCGGCGACGTCAGCCTGTTCATCCGCAACCTGCAGCTCGCCTGCAGTGGAAAGTCAGGCATCGAATACACCGTCGCGCCGCAGGAGGTGGTCAGGCCGAGAGAAGTGCAGCAGCCTGACTACGGCGCCCTGCGCAGGCGCTACACGCGTTGGATCGAACCGCGACGCTGATCGCTTTTTGGGGGGCGTGGACGATGCTCAGAATATTGGTCGACACGTGCGTGTGGCTTGATCTCGCCAAGGACTACAGACAGCAGTCCTTGATCCTTGCAGCGAAGGAGCTGTTCGACGGGCGACAGATAGACTTCTTCGTGCCGGACGTGGTCAAAACAGAGTTCGCTCGCAACAAGGCCCGTGTCGCCGAGGACGCGCGTCGCAGCCTGCAAGCCCATTTCCGCTTGGTCCGCGAAGCGGTCGACCGCTTCGCCGAGGACGACTACAAGAAGGAGACACTGCACTCCCTGAACGAGGTCGACCAGCGCATTGCCATGAAGGGCGAGGCCGTCAACGACTCCATCGAATGGATAGAAGGGCTGCTGACGCACGGATTGAGCAAGGCGACCACCAAAGCTATCAAGCAACGGGTCACGGAACGCGCGATCGCCGGGCTGGCGCCGTACCACTGTTCCAAGAACTCGGTCGGCGACGCGATCCTCATTGAGACCTACGCCGACTTGGCGAGGACTGCCACGGCGAAGGGGCAGCGCGTCGCGTTCGTATCCCACAATACCCGCGACTTCAGCGACCCGGACGGCGACCAGCGCGACCCCCATCCAGACATCGCCTCGCTCTTCGACGGGCCTCACTCGACTTACTGGACGTCGCTGAGCGACCTTCTTAAGTCTGAGCACGCTGACTATCTCGAGTTCGTAGACGAAGAGCTATCGTGGACGGATGAGCCGCGGCGGTTATCGGAAATCCTTGAGACCGCGCGCTTGCTGGAGCGCCAAGTCTGGTACAACCGCCACTGGAACCTGCGTGTCCAAGTGGAGCGCGGAGACACGAAGGTGGTCACGAAGTCGGAATGGGAAACCGCCGAACCCCATAGCCGTAACAGCCGGGTCATTGTTGACAGCATCTGGAAAGGCGCACTGGAAGCCGCCCGGAAAACAGAGGAAGAGGTCGCCTGGATCACCTTGGCCCGTCGACTTCGAGTGGGGAATGGTCAACGGCAAGCTGTCAGCGCTCCGATGGGTCATGGGCGATGACTGGGACATGCTAGACACCTAGCGCGTCGGCCAGAATCGGAGGGGGTAAGCAATGCAGGAATTCGAAGCCGCACTGATGAACCATTACGTCGCGTTCAACCTAGCCGTCGCCGTGGCCAGCATCATAGTGTCCGCCTACCTCGCACAGCGCATGCGGCCAGGGGTCCTGCTCGGGACGCTGGGCTTCGTCCTGGCGACAGCCCTCGCTCTCTTCGTAGCGGCGGCTGCTACATGGCTGGCGGCGGCGTTCATGACTCCGGGGCTGGCCCCAAGCTCGTCGGCGGTACCGCTCGGCGCGCTCGCATGGTCGTTCGAGACGGGTGTTGAGTTCGCCATGCTTGGCATCTCCGCGGGGATGCTCGCTTACCTCGTCCTCAGACTGAGACGGCCGGCTAGACGGGCGCATTCCTCATGAGGAACATGGTCAGGGTTAGCTGGATGGTCATCGTCCCCGCAACAACGCTCATCCTCGCGGCAGGGCTGTCGTCGATACACGCGGCCGCGCAGTCGACAGGCGGTACGCCCGGCGGCGCTTCCGTTTCCGTGCTGACGGGCTGGCCGCTTGCCATCATGACCGCCGTGGCGACGACCATCGGCACCATTGCGGTTGCCTATTTCAACCATCGGCTGACCGTTGGCAGGGACTCCCATGAGGAGCGCGCCAGGCACGCCACCTATGTGGCGACTAGGGTCGTCTGCACGCTGGATCCGTTCGTGCTGCACTGCGTGGACGTGATCCATGACCAGGGCGAGTACGTCGACGGCGAACTGACCCCGCAGGTCGACGCCCCTGGACTGGAATTCCCGGCCGACCTCGACTGGAAAACCATGGACGCGGCCTTGATGTACCGGACCCTGTCCTTGCCCAACGAGATCGCTGCCGCCGACAGCACGATCTCCGCCTTCACCGAGCACTCGGGGCCGCCGAACTGGGAAGAAGTCTGGGAGGAAAGGCGCTACCAGTACGGCCGCGTCGGCCTCTACGCCCTCGACCTCGCCGCCGACCTGCGGCGACACTATGGGCTGGCGCAGCCCGACTACAGCCGCTGGAATCCCCGCGACACACTCGATATCGCCTACACGGCGGAGGATGCCAGGCGCATGAAGGTGAGCGAGGGCATCAAGGACATGATCAAGAAAGCCGACAAGAAAAAGGTGGAGAAAAAAGAAGGCTGACGGCCGCGACGGCCATAATGCATCTCGCATCATTAACGGAGGCAAGAGGCGTCATCGGATCCCCCGCCGCTAGCGGCGGTTAGTCGGTCGCCACCTCATGGCGCTCAAATCACCACGCCCGCCCCTGCCGGTCATCTCGCGCAGGCCGACTCTGCCGATGAGATTGAGCGCTCGCTGTCTCGAGACTTTCGAGCGCCTCTGCCCTGAACTGCCCTGTCCGAAAAACGCCCATACATTCGAGCACGCAACTGCTGGCGGTTGCTACACGCCGGACAGTCATTCTCGATCTCTGGATCGGCGTTTCAATAGCTGGACGAAAACTCGGGCATGATGTCGCCGGCCAGCAGCTTCTCCTTCGACAGCAGCCCCGCGTCCTCGAGCGCCTCGAAATCAGGCAGCTGGCGCAGCGTGTCGAGCCCGAACTGCGACAGGAAATTTTTCGTCGTCACATAGGTGTAGGGCGCGCCCGGCTGCGGACTGCGCGGCCCCGAGGCGATCAGCTCCTGCGCGCGCAGCACGCCGATCAGATCGCGCGACACCTCCTTGCCGAAGAACGAAGACAGCTCGCCGCGGGTGATCGGCTGGAAATACGCGATGCACATCAACACCAGCGCCTCCGACTGCGACAGTTCCTTTGTCCCCTCCCCCGCGGCCGTGCCGAATGCGGCGTGGATGACGTCGCCAAAGGCTTTCTTGGTCCGGTGCTGCCAGCCGCCGGCGACCGCTACCAGCTCGTAGGGGCGGCCGGCGAGCTCGGCGCGGATGTCGTCGATGACCAAATCGAGATTGCAGCTTTTGCCGACGACGCGCGCGAGCACCTCGCGCGGCACAGGCTCGCCGGCGGCAAAGATCACCGCTTCGACGCGGCCCATCCACTCGCGCCAGCGCAGCTCCGGCGGCAAATGCTCGAGTTCCGTGTCCAGCAACGCGGACTGGTTGTTCGGCTTGCGGCGGACGGAGGCTTGGCTCATCGCTACAGCCCAAACAGCCGGAAGGCGGTTCGGCCGGAAAGCTCGCGAACGGCATCCAGTTGCAGCAGCCGCTCGAATAGCCGCCGTGACGCAAAGCGCGACAAGCTTTTCGTGGTCAGCGAGCCGGAAACGGCGTCTTCGCTGAGCAGCAGAAAGATCACGTCGCCGGCGCCCTTCGCGCGCAGTTTTGGCGCCACCGCCAGAAGCCTTTCGGCGCGGCGCGACAACTCGGCCGCCAACCGACAAGCCTCGGCCGCTCCCTGAACCAGCGCGACGCAGACCGCGCGCTCAAAACCCTTTTGCCCGGGTCGGATGCGCATGCCGCCGCCGGCCTCGGCGCGGAAGACCGGGCCAAAAGCCCGGGCTATCATCAGCGGCAACGGCCGCGGCCAGCGCAAGCCCCGCGCCAGCACCAGGTCGGCCAGCCACCAGGCAAACAGCTCGGCATCGGGCCGCATGGCGACGACGCGGGCGGCGATCGTCGCGGCGGCGAACGGCGCCGGGCGTTGGGAGCCCGCCAGTTCCTCGATCTGCGTGCAGAGGTCGGTGAGAGCCTCATTGCCCCAGGCGAGCCCGAGCATCTCGGCCACTTTTGCCAGCCGATCGGCGCTGACCGCCGGCGGCTGCAGCACCAGCTGGCGCCAGGCGCCCAAAATGGCGCCGGCGGGGCCGGGATCGGCGCCATCCGCGCGTAGAAGCCAGGCGTCGCGCAGTGCGGCTTCGTCCTCGGCGCGGCCGGCGAGCCGCATGCCAGCGGCGGCGCATTTGAGCGCCATCCGCTGGCGCCAGGCGCCGGCCCAGGCGGGTTGCGCGCGGGCAAGCGTGTCGAGCGAAGCCAGGGCGGCGCCGACCCGGAAGGCGGCGTCGATGTCGTTCGACGCGCCGTAGTTTGCCAGTGCCCAGGCTGGGACGGCCGGCGGCGCGGCGGGGTTGGCGGGCAATGGACTGGCAGTTAGGGGATCGAGGCGAATCATGCTTTCGAGGGTAAAGTGCCCGTGCGCTTTGCGCCATAATTTTCACGCCGAAACGCACAGCCTGTCATCCATCTAAAACGAATGATAATGTTGCCTTATCATTCGTTTTGCTCTTTATATAAGAAATGGCCGTTTTCGTCGAGCAAAAGCCCAAAAATCACGCCGAGCGAGGCTCCGGAGCGCCCCACAGCACGGGGCCGGCAGATGACATTCCGGACGCCAGGGTGTCGGCCGAGCCCGACGCGCCGATCGCCGGCGACCTGCCCGACATCGTCGACCTCGTCATGGCGATGGGCACGACGCCGGAAGAACTGTCGGCCGAAGCTCCCTCCCCGCTTACCGCCGTCGCCAATCCCCGCCTGCCGGCGCATCTCGACGCACTCGCCGGCCGCGCCCGCGACTATGTCGAGGCGGCGAGCTCGGCCAACACCCGCCGCGCCTACTCCGCCGACTGGAAGCATTTTGCGAGCTGGTGCCGCCGCCAGGGCTTTTCGACGCTGCCGCCCGATCCGCAGATGGTCGGGCTGTACATCACCGCGCTCGCCTCCGGCACCACTGCAGGCGCGGCCACGGGGGACAAAAAATCCGTGTCGACGATCGAGCGCCGGCTGTCCTCGCTGACCTGGAACTATGCGCAACGCGGCCAGCCGCTCGACAGGAAGGACCGCCACATCGCCACCGTCATGGCCGGTATCCGCAACACACACGCGTCCCCACCGCGGCAGAAGGAGGCGATCCTGCCGGAGGATCTGATCGCCATGCTGGAGACGCTGGAGCGCGGCACCCTCCGCGGACTGCGCGATAGGGCGATGCTGCTGCTCGGCTTCGCCGGCGGCCTGCGCCGCTCAGAAGTCGTCGGCCTGGATTGCGGCCGCGACCAGACCGAGGACGGCCGCGGCTGGGTCGAGTTTTTTCCCGGCAAGGGCCTGCTCGTCACCCTGCGCGGCAAGACCGGCTGGCGCGAAGTCGAGGTCGGCCGCGGCTCGACAGACGCCACATGCCCGGTCGTGGCGCTGGGGACCTGGCTGAAGCTCGCGCGCGTCGCCCACGGTCCCCTCTTCCGGCGCGTCACCGGCCAGGGTAAGACGGTCGGCGCCGATCGGCTCAATGACCAGGAGGTCGCCCGCCTGGTCAAGCGGACCGCGCTGGCCGCCGGTGTGCGCGGCGATCTGCCGGAAGGTCAGCGGGAAAACCTGTTTGCCGGACACTCGTTACGATCTGGCCTCGCCTCCTCGGCCGAGGTCGACGAGCGCTATGTGCAGAAGCATCTCGGCCATAGCAGCGCCGAGATGACCCGCAAGTACCAGCGCCGGCGCGATCGGTTCCGGGTCAATCTCACCAAGGCGAGCGGACTCTAGCGCCCCGCATTGGTGCGTTTTTCCTTGCAAATCTGGAACTGCACTCCATAATTGCAAGGATGATCGAGCGCCGCATCACGACCGAACTCACCCTATTGCTGGACAGCATGCCCGCCGTTGCGCTGCTCGGGCCGCGTCAGGTCGGCAAGACCACGCTCGCGCTCGAAATAGCCGAAAGGCGGCCTTCGATCTACCTCGACCTTGAATCCGATGCCGACCGCGCCCGGCTCGCCGAACCGGAGCTTTATCTGAGCGAGCATGAGAATAAGCTTGTCATCCTGGATGAGGTCCACCGGCTGCCGAACCTGTTCCAGAACCTGCGCGGGCTGATCGACCGCGGCCGGCGCGCCGGTCGGAAAGCCGGGCGCTTCCTGCTCCTGGGATCGGCATCGATCGACCTCCTGAAGCAGTCAGGCGAGACCCTTGCCGGCCGCATCGCCTATCTCGAAATGCGGCCGATCGACGGTCTCGAAGTCGGCGCCGCCGACCTTGGTCCGCTTTGGGTGCGCGGCGGCTTCCCCGACAGCTTCCTGGCCGCCACCGACCGGGCCAGTCAGCGGTGGCGGCAGGATTTCATCCGCACCTATCTGGAGCGTGACGTCCCCCTCCTCGGCCCGCGCATCCCGGCCGAGACGCTGCGCCGTTTCTGGACCATGCTGGCGCACCACCAGGCCGGCCTGCTCAACGCCGCCGAGTTCGCCCGCGCGCTCGGCGTCGACGGCAAGACAGTCGCGTCCTATCTCGACCTGCTCGTCGATCTCCTCCTGGTTCGCCGGCTGGAACCCTGGCACGCCAATGTGGGCAAGCGCCTGGTCAAATCCCCGCGCGTCTATGTCCGCGACAGCGGCATCACCCATGCGCTGCTTGGACTTGCGACACAGGAAGACGTGCTTGGACATCCGGTGGCCGGCGCCTCCTGGGAAGGCTTCGTGATCGAAACCCTTACCGCGACCGCCCCCGCCGGCACGCTGAGCAATTTCTACCGAACGGCCGCGGGCGCGGAGATCGACCTGCTGCTCACATTGCCGGGCCAACGCCTCTGGGCCATCGAAATCAAGCGAAGCCTTACGCCAAAGGTGGAAAAAGGCTTCCATCAGGCCTGCGAGGACCTTGCTCCGGAGCGGCGCATCGTCGTCTTTCCGGGATCGGAGCGTTTTCCGCTCCAGCATGGAATCGAAGCGATGCCCCTGCAGGATCTGGGCCGGGCGCTGCTTGACGAAGCATGATGCAAAGCTCCTGCTTCATTGCGTCGAGGCGGCTCACGGGCCCCTGCCCGGCCCTATCCATGAAGCGTTGCCGTAAACCAAGGTTCCTTGCATCGACCTTTCCGCGCAACACATCACCATTTCGGCTTTTCCAGGCTGCGGCGCAGGGCGTCCGACACCTGAAGACCTTCGCCGCTCGGCGGACGGCTCGCTTGCGGCGCGCCATGCCCCTTCCCGGCAGATTCCTCCGGCTTGCCGTTATCCAGCTTGGCCCTGAGCAGCGCCATTACCATAGGCCAGGTCGAGAATTTTCCGTCCCTGGCGCGCTCTGTCAGGCTGCGCAGATAACCGCCGGCGTTGTTGATCTGCGCGCTGCGCTGGTAGATCGCGGCGAGCGTAATCGCGGCCTGCTGCTCGCCCAGCACCTTGAGCGCATCCTTCCAGGCGCTGGGGCTGACGCCGAGCATCGGCCGGGCGGCCTCCGCCGCGGCCAGAAAATCACGCCAGTGGCGGATCTGGCCGCCCTGGGCCAGCTCGCGCAGGTTCGGGCAGGCATCCAGCACGATGCCCAAGGGCAAATCCCGTTTCGGCAGGCTGCGTACGTTCTCGGTTTCCACAAACGTTGCCGCTTCTTCATATTTTCCTGAGCTGTTTTCAAAATCAGAGGGGGAGTCTGGATTTGAATTCTGTATGTGCGCGCCGGAATGGGACTCATTGGCGTCCGGATTTTGTGTTTTCGCAAATGATTCCAGTGTGTCACGGATTTCAGCCCAAAGGTCATCGAGCTCGTCGCCGACGCTCTCGACGAGCTCGCGGGAGGCCGTGCGCGGCAGCCGGCTGACAATCACCTGGTATGCCTGCAGCACGCGGCCCCAATTGCCGGGCACCTTCTCCTCGATGCCGGCGTCGATCATCTTGACGATGTCGCGGCGCAGCAGCGTGAGGCGCTCCCTGGCAACGCGAGAGGCCTTCTTCTCGGCCTGGACCGCTTCAGCGAGATCCCTGAACTCGTCCGCGCGTGCCACGATCGGCGCCAGATCGAAGCCATAGGCCTGCTCGATCTCCCCTCCCCTGCCCTTGCGCGCGAAGCGCTTGCCGTTGGGGCTGTCGCGGCGAATGATCAGGCCGCAATCGACCAAGACCGCCAGATGGCGACGCAGCGTCGTTGCCGGCATGCCGTTGGCGCGGGCCATCAGTTGCTCGTTGGACGGCCACACAACGAGCTCTCCGTCGCCGGTGAGCGTTGTTTCGGGATGAAATGACAGCAGAGCGTTCAGAATGGCGAGCGCCCTGTCCGTAGCGCCGACTAGGTCCCGCGCTTCGCGGATGTGTTGAAACACCTGCCATTTCTGGACGCTTGCCTCCCTATTTATCGTCCTGGCCTTCGCCTGGCTTGAAATTTGGCCAAGCGACATTGGCCGCCGCCCAAAGGGCGTCGTAGCAATATAAGTCTGCATTTTCCTTCACCTGTCGTAAGGCAAAAGAAATCCGCACGCCAAAACGACGGTTACGACTCTTGACAGTGATTCGTGGAGATGCGATTCTCGCTTCGCTACAAGACGAGAGAGGCTTCCACGACGTAAGTCGCTTGGGGGCCTTTTTCTTTTGCGGTTAAGTGCTCCTTAGTCCGTTATCTTTTGGCGGAATTCATCATAGAGCGCCTGCAGGCGATCCCGCACGAAGCTTGCGAATTCCGGTTCGATGCGCTTGTCGAAAGCGAACGTCATCTTCGTTTCGCTGTCATTGATGTTGACCAGTCGCGATCCATTGGCGGCTGTCCATACCGTCCGGTCGGGCTTCCTTGCGGCGGTCCTGATAAGCTCGTGAATAGCCTGGAAGCGTTCGTCGCTGGTGCGCTCGGCAAATCCAGGCTCCTGGATAGCCTTCAGCGCCTTGGCGCGCTTGCCCTTTTCCTCGAGCAGGTCGGCGAGTTCTGCCCATTTCTGGCGCCCGAACGACTCGGCGGTGCCTATGGCTTCGATGATCTCCGCCGGCAGGCGGGCAACCAACGCAATCATCCTGGAGAGTGCGGCTTTATCGACGCCCAGCGACGCCATGATGATGTCGCGTGAAAAACCCTTAGCCTCGAGCTTGGCCGCGAAATAGCACCGCTCGATGTACGAAAGGTCGCTACGGCTGTTGTTCTCCTGGCCCTGGCTGATAACGAGTTGCTCATCCGTCAGATTCCTGACGACTGCACGGACCATCCGACCGAGTTGTCTGATCGCGCGTAGTCTTCGGTGACCGTAGGCTATCTGATAGCGGCCGTCATCGTTGGGATGTGGCCGCACCAAAATAGGTACCTGTTGTCCGTGCTCGCGGATCTGAGCCACCAGGCCCGCTTGCGCCTCATCGCTTACACCAAGGCGGTCAACTACGATCGACTGGTCTATCAGGTTGGGATCGAGTTCAACGACCGCTTGGCCTTCCGACAGTCGACGCTCGATTTCCTCAGCCCGCTGTGCGCGCGAGTTGATGCTCTCGAGCGACTGCGAGATGGCTCCGACCGGCCGACCAGGCTTGAGAGGTCTGTCCAAGCCCATCAGCGGCCTCACCAACGCCGTTCTGGCGGCGGCGTCCGGTGGGGACTGCTCATTGTTGGCTTCGGACACTTCGAAGAGGTTCTTGCGGGCCATGATTACTTCCGCCCCCATGTCTTGCGGATCAACTCCTCGATCTCACCATTGACAAGGGTCAGGCTCTCCAGGGCACGATCATAGGTACCGCGCGTGAATTGTCCGCGCTCGACTTCGTAAAGGGTCTGCTTAGTCAGCCCGGCATCGGAAATCGCTGTCGACTTGAGCATGGCGTTTTCAAGGACGCGATTGCCAAAAATCGATCGCATGAAGCCGGACATCTGGCTTTGCGGACCATCGTTCGGCTCGAACCGGGTAACCAGGTAGCGCATCCAGTCATAGTCCGTGTTGCCGCCTGCGTTCTCTACGACGCTCAGCAAATCCGAAGTCATGAGCAAGAACTGGGACATCGACATTACGTCCAGCATCTGCGGATGCACGGTGATGATGACGGCCGTGGCCGCGCACAAGGCAGACAGCGTCAGAAAGCCTAGTTGCGGCGGGCAGTCGATGACGACGACGTCATAGGCGCTTTCGATCTCGGCCAAGCATTCCCCAAGCCGGGCGAAGAACATCGTGCCTGGCTGCCGGCTGGCCAGCACCTTCGGCGTCTCATGCTCGAACTCCATCAGTTCGAGATTGCCAGGGATAAGGTGCAGGTTGGGCGTATAGGTCGAGCGCACAATCTCGAGGATGCTGCGACAATCCTCATCGTATCGGATCGCCCCATAGATGGTCTCGTTGGCCCCGACATCCAGTTCGGGTTGATGGCCGAACATCGCCGACAGGCTCGCCTGCGGATCGAGGTCGATGGCCAGCACCCGATAGCCGCGCAGGGAAAGAAACTGAGCAAGGTGGGCGGCGGTAGTGGTCTTGGCACTGCCGCCCTTGAAATTCATCACGGAGAGGATCTGAAGCTTCTCCCCTCCCCGGCGATGACGGATGTATTTCCCTGGTCCCTTTGAGTTCTGTTCGTCAAGCACCTGGCGAAGGCGGTCGATGTCTTCCACCGAATACAAGCGCCGTCCGTTCGCCTGCGGCTGCGGACCGTGTCCCTCTGATACGATCTGGCGCAGATACCCTTCATGGATCCCAATGAAGTCCGCGGCCTCGCCTGGGGTGAACAGGCGCATGCCCTTCTGCGAGGTCGGCGGAAATATCCTCGCCTGGTGCGCCTGCAACTGCCTCGACAGTTCTGTGGCGTCCGCGGCAATGAGTTCGCGGAGGCTTTCGCCTGGTGGACTGCTCTGGCTGACTTTCTCCAACATCGGCCCTCTCTCGATCTGCGCATTTTGGCCAAAGGGCGAAGGAAATGCGCTGATCAGGATGGACTGATTCTGAACTGCCGACAAACGCTTTTTGGTTACCAAAAGGTTAACGAGGCGCAGTGCTAGATGAGTCTCTTTGAGCTTGCAATTTGCTGATAATAACGCCCGCACGGGTGCGGCCATACTTCATTGCTGGCTATTTAGGGCAGGCCGTCACGCGCGAATGTTGTCGCCGGCTTGCCACAAGGAGCTTTGTGAGTGTGCGGCACGCCTTCCGCTGCTCAACTGCTTGCGACTGCTAGTCACCCCGAGCCGGCAACACGGCCAACTCCTTGGACGGGCCCGATTAACAAGCGTTGCCGGCGCTAAGCACCCTCGGCGTCGAGATCTCTCGCCGCAGACTCCACGTTACGAGACTACGAGCGGCACCCCTTGGCAATGCCGCGGCTGAAGAGACGTATCACTGGATAACCATGGCCAAGCTGTCGTCCGCCTCCTTGGCAGTCGCACGCGGGCAACTTTTCCTCGCCGCAGATCGACCTCGTAAGTTGGCAGAACCTGGGGTTTACTCTTAGTAGCCCATTTCGAGCCATCCCCGCACGGAAGAGCTTCGCGCTGTATCCTGCCGGCCGTCGCCGCTGCTCTGATTGGTTGTACGCGTGCAACTTTTCGATAGGTCGCCCCCTCATCACTTGGGCTTGAGCCGAGAAATGCCTTAGAACCGGCCCGTGTTTCGGCGGGCGGCTCAGCGGTGCTATACATGTGCAACTGTATGGGATTGGTTTGCTCGGTGCAGGACCCATCTGCCCTTTGCCAGAGGAAGCGAGATACCTTTGCAAGATCATTTGCCGATTTGGCCAGCTTCGTATGCGGATTTGTTCGCGACAACGAAAGTGGCGCTTGGCGGTCGCCCGATGGAACGCTGGTTGTACACGTGCAACTCGCGTAGCGACCTTCCGGCAGAGCAGTGCTTGCTAGTCCCGAAAACAAGAAACCCGAGCCGCCGTCAACTTCGCAGCGGGCAGTCCGAAGCTAAACGTAGGCGGGCGGATTGCCGTCGGGTGAGAGCAATTCCGCCTCAAAATGTTGCCCGCGTCATCGACCATGACGATCCGAGGATTTACCCCGCAACGGCAGCCTCTAGACGTCGTTCAGCCGCATGCGCAAAGTTGCCCCGGCCACAAAGCAACAGTTCAGGCGGCCCGCCAAGAAGGCGGTCGGCGCTTCATGCCACTTTGCGATGGTTCCTCGCCATCCCGCCAGTTCCTACACCACGCCGGGTCGATGAGCGCGGCAAGTAGCGGGCAGCTGGTCTGAATCTGCATGTGCTCCTACAAGAAGGCACACAGTTGTACACGTGCAACTCGGGCAGGAGCCGTTCGAATCCTGCCACGCTAAGGCAAATGCGCCTTACGTCGAGGCGCCGGCTGTGACTGCTGGGTGAAAAAATGCGGGGAAGGAACCCTGGCTGCCCTGCCACCTGTCGCCGCATTCCGAGGAATTTGGGTACTGACGAGAGGCCCGCAGCAGGGCATAGCCTCTGGCCGAGGATAGCGTCCTCAGGAAGCGAACCACCGCGCTGTAAGGCGGTCCTAAGTTGAGCCCTGGCTGGTGTCTCGGCGCGCCCTATGCTTTGCCGCCGGAAGTGGATTGCACGGGACAACCGCAGACCCGCCGGCAATGGCTATAGGAAGCCAGCCATCCGTCCGAACTAGCACACTCTCGACCTTAACGGAGCGTAGATCCCAGTCGCTGCGCGGCGACTTTCTCGCGAGGGAGGGGAGGGATCAGCGCGACGGCATCACGGCTTCAACCGCTAGCGGACAGACCAGGTTGGCTTCCGCCATACGCCTTCTTACGCGCTGCCGCTTCGATATCGGCCAGCTCGAACACTTTGCCGCCCTGTGGGCCCAGCAGCTGGCTCTCCGGAACAGGCGTATCCCCAAGACTTTGGCGCTGCGGGCTTTTAGAGGCCGGTTGCCGAGACGATTCGGCCTCTTCTTTCCAATGAGCAAGAACATCGAACAGACCGGCTATTCGTCTATAACCAGCGCCTCATGCTTGGACTGCCGGTGCCATACGAGCTGTCTGAGGTCGGTCATATCAACCACCTGACCACAGACCGGACACACATAGCTGGTCACATAGTCGCGCGCCCTGAGCTTGTCAGTTCGCTTCCCGGATATCGATGGCCCGAGATCGGACAATTTCGTCATTGAAATGAAACATTCAACTTAGCTAAAATGTTCCCTGAACCAATCGTGAACGCCCCCCTGCTGATTTCCGTTAGCCTTGCCTCAACGATAGCGCGTTCGAGTTGAGCTGGTGGACGGTCAAGTCGATCATAGGCCGGCAAGCACCGCCGGCGGGCGTCACTTGCACCCACGGGGCAGCGAGCACGCGGCGGCAGATGATTGGCCCTGCCACACCGGCGCTCAAGAGCGCTTAAGGCGCTCAAGGATTTCCGGGGCGAACTCGTACTGCCATGCCGTTCCTCGCCCCACCGAATTTTTCACGATCGTTTCCTGGAGGACGCCACGCGCAACCAGCGGATCAACCGATTCCTTCACTGTGTTGCGCGTCATACCGGTTACCTCTTTGATGTTCGCAAGGGTTAGCTTCTCGCCCCTTTGGTGCATCATATAGAGCACCGTCATCATGCCGAGCTGCTTCAGCCGCGATTGCGGCGTTTCTCCCTCGACCGGATTGTCAAAAACCTCCTGCAGGGCGAGGGCCGAAAACCGCTGGTCCTGCCATTCCGCGTTACGTGCGCTTGTCATCGATTAAACTATCAGATATTCGATAGTATAACGAATCGGAATCGCAGATCGGTCCCGACCAGCGTTGCGCGCGTGAAAGGTGGTGATCATGAGAAACTCGCTCATACGGGCAATCGTCGCTGCATCCAGCCTAGCGTCATTCTATCTCGTTTTCGACAGTAAAGCGCGAGCTGATGAATGGGGATGCCAGGTTATCCTGTGCCTTTCCAATCCAGGCGGCGCGACGCAATACGCTGAGTGCCGACCGCCTATCAACAAGCTCTGGCGTTGGCTCGCCAAGGGCCACTCGTTTCCCACATGCAGCGGCGTTGGGTTCCAGAGTTCGCGCCCAGGCTACGATCCGTATTACTGCAACGAGTGCTATACGCTCACCAGCTCTTTCGGATCAGGCGAACGTGTCGCCACATGCGTCTCGACCTCTGTCCAGCCCGTTGACAAGCGCTTCTGCTCATTCGGGCGCAATGACGACGACGGCGATCACACTTCCGTGCTGGCGCCGCGATGGCAAAGGCAGGACGGCCGCTTTCAGTGCATGGCCAAGGTTACGTCCCGGCCCAACGTCCGAGCGCAGCCCCATTTTGTCGATGTGACCATCGACGGCGTCGGAAAGCAAAGGGTCTGGTACTGACCATGCCAGTTCTCTTCGCCGATCTTGCGCAGACCTGCGCACCCATAGTCGCTGCCCAGACGCTGGCGGGCGTCGTCAGCCTGGAAAGCCGGTTCGAGCCGCTGGCCATCCGGATCAACAGCGGTCCGCCACTTTCGAAGCATCCGTCCACGAAAGCGGAGGCGATCGAGATTGCCACGTCGCTGGCGGCTGAGGGGCAGGACATCCAGCTCGGCCTCGGTGGCATCGGCATGGAAGAGCTTCGAAAACTGAAGCTGTCGATCTCCGACGCCTTCGATCCGTGCCGCAACCTTCGGGCCACCGCGACGCTCCTCGATGGATACTACCGGCTCGCCGTTAACGCCGGCGCCAATCCGAAGCGGGCGGGGCAGGTGATGCTGCAATCCTGGTATGGGCGAGGCGATCCCACCGTTGGCGACATGGTCAAGTACGACGAGCAGGTCAGGAAAGAGGCGAGGCGGCTGAGCGGATCCCTTGCGACGCTCGAAATCGGAGATGGCGGGCAGGGGAGGGGGGATAGTGAGCCTCCTGCCATCGAAGTCGCGGCCAAACAGCAGACACACGATCCGCGAGCCGACCAGGCAGCCTCGGCTCCCTCTTGGGATGTCTTCAATGCGCGGCGGCGATCTCCCGTCCTGGTGTTTCAGAACAGTCAAATGGAGCAGAGTGAATGACCTCCCATTCCCGTATCCGATCGACCGCCGCCTCCGCTGTCCTAGCCGCGGCCATCGTCACGACCGTGATCGAGCCCGCGTTCGCGCAAGCCGCCGGCATCGAAACCGTACTGCAGAACATCGTCGACATGCTGACCGGCAACATCGCCAAGCTGCTGGCTACCATCGCGGTGATCGTGATCTGCATCGCCTGGATGTTCGGCTACATGGATCTGAGACGAGCAGGGTTCTGGATCATCGGCATCGGCGGTATCTTCGGCGCCACCGAGCTCGTCAACACCATCGTCGGAGGCTGACGCCATGGCGAGTGCGCGGCCGACGCTCGAGGAAGACACGCTGTTCATCGCCTGCACCCGGCCGGCGATGATCGCCGGCGTGACGATGGAAGCCATGGGCGTGAACATCATGCTCACCACCATCCTCTACATCCTTGCCGGCTCGATCGCCTACGCGCTCGTCGGCGTGGCCTTCCACCTGTTGTTCCGCGCTGTCGTCAAACACGACCACAACATGTTTCGCATCCTGCTGGCCTGGGTGGAGACGCGTGGCCGGTCCCGGAACAGCGCCTATTGGGGCGGCGCGACACTGACACCGCTGAGACTCGCCCGACGCTTCGACGAAAGGGACCTCGATCTTGCCTAGCCTGGCCACGCTCAGGTCTCGCGAACTCGATCCGCAGACCTTCATCCCGTATTTTCGCCATGTCGACCATCAGACCATCGCGCTCAATTCGCGGGCGCTGATGGTGATGGTCGCGCTCGAAGGCGTCTCGTTCGAGACCGCGGATGTTCTCGACCTCAATTCCCTTCATCGCGACCTCAACACACTCTACCGGAACATCGCCGACGAGCGGCTTGCCGTGTGGACCCATCTCATTCGCCGTCGCGACAACAGCTATCCCGAAGGAATGTTCACCACACCGTTCTCGGCGACGCTCAACGACAAGTATCGGGCGCGCATGGTGGACGAGGATCTGTTCCGTAACGACCTCTATCTGACCATCCTCTGGTCCCCGGCCCGCGATCCGGCAGACAAGGCGGCAAAGCTGCTGTCGCGCCTGCGTCGCGCCCGCCGGACGTCGACGGAACTGGACGAGGAAGCGCTGAAGCAGCTTCACGACAAGGTCGCCGAAGTCACGGCGGCGCTGAAGCGCTTCGAGCCACGCCTGCTGTCGCTTTACGAATCCGGCGGCCTGTTGTTCTCAGAGCCGAGTGAGGTGCTGCACCAGATCGTAGGCGGCCGGCGAGAATCGGTTCCGCTGACTGAGGGTCGGATCGCGTCGGCGATCTACTCCGACCGGATCATCGTCGGCCGCGAGACGATCGAGATCCGGCACGAAGCCGCCAGCCGCTATGCGGGCATACTGAGTTTCAAGGAATATCCGGCGCGCACCAGGACCGGCATGCTCGACGCTGCGCTCACCAGCCCCTTCGAAATTATCCTCACGCAGTCGTTCTCCTTCGCTTCGAAGGCGGACGCCCGCGTCATCATGGGCCGCAAGCAGAACCAGATGGTCAGCAGCGGCGACAAGGCGGCCTCGCAGATCGATGAGCTGGACGAGGCGATGGACAATCTGGAGTCCAATCGGTTCGCGCTCGGCGAGCATCATCTGACGCTTTCCGTCTTCGCCTCCTCGGTGAAGGAACTGACCGACAATCTCGCCAAGGCGCGCGCCAGCCTGACCAGCGGCGGCGCGGTCGTCGCGCGCGAGGATCTTGGCCTCGAGGCTGCCTGGTGGGCGCAGTTGCCCGGCAACTTCCGCTACCGCGCTCGGTCCGGCGCGATCACGTCGCGGAACTTCGCCGCCTTGTCACCCTTCCACTCCTATCCGATCGGCCAGAAGGACGGCAATGAATGGGGGCCGGCCGTTGCCCTGCTCAAGACGGCATCAGGGTCGCCGTACTACTTCAATTTTCATTATGGCGATCTCGGCAACACCTTTGTTTGCGGGCCGTCTGGCGCCGGCAAGACCGTGCTTTTGAACTTCATGCTGTCGCAGCTCGAGAAGCACGATCCGCACGTGGTGTTCTTTGACAAGGACCGGGGCGCCGATCTTTACGTGCGCGCCGCCGGCGGCGCCTATCTGCCCCTCAAGAATGGTGTTCCGACCGGTTGCGCGCCCCTGAAGGCGCTCGAGCTGACGCCCGAGAACAAGGTGTTCCTGACGCGCTGGGTCGGCAAGCTTGTCGGCTCGACAACACGGGAACTGACCGTGACCGAGCTTCGCGACATTGCTTCCGCCATCGACGGCCTTGCCGACCTGCCGGTCGAGCGCCGCACGATCGGCGCGCTCAGGACCTTTCTCAACAACACCGACCCGGAGGGGATCGCGGCCAGGCTGCGCCGGTGGGAGAGGGGAGGGCCGCTGGGTTGGGTGTTTGACAATCTGATCGAGGACATTGGCTTCGGTGATTTCGGCGCCGGCGGCAGATTCGTAGGCTACGACATGACCGACTTTCTCGACAATGAAGAAATCCGCACGCCGCTGATGGCCTATCTCTTCCACCGCGTCGAGCAGCTGATCGACGGCAGGCGGATCATCATCGTCATCGACGAGTTCTGGAAGGCGCTGCAGGACGAGGGGTTCAGGGATCTCGCGCAAAACAAGCTGAAGACGATCCGCAAGCAAAACGGCCTGATGCTCTTTGCCACGCAAAGCCCCCGCGATGCGCTCGTTTCACCAATCGCACACACAATCATCGAGCAGTGCCCGACGCAGATCTTCCTGCCGAACGCCCGCGGCAATCAAGCTGACTATGTCGACGGCTTCAAGCTGACGGAGCGCGAGTACGAACTGATCGCTCGCGAACTCTCGGTCGAAAGCCGGCGGTTCGTGCTGAAGCAAGGCCACAACAGCGTCGTCGCCGAGTTGAACCTCAGGGGCTTCGATGACGAACTCGCCATCCTTTCCGGCCGCACCGCCAATGTCGAGCTTGCCGAGGCGATCCGCGCGGAAGTTGGCGACCGGGGCGAGGACTGGCTTCCCATTTTCCACCAGAGAAGGAGTGCGGGCTGATGGCTTCCTACCGACTTCACGGCGCGGCGATTGCCGCGGCGCTATTGCTGTCCGCGAGCGGAGCGGCGGGGCAGGGGATACCGGTGATCGACCAGACGGCGATCGCCAAGCAGATCGAGAGCATCACGCAGCTCAAGTCGCAGCTCGATGCGCTCCACCAGCAGATCGAACAGGCGCAGCAGCTCTACGGCTCGCTCAACAAACTCACCGATATGGCGGATGTCGCGAGCGTCCTCAATGATCCTTCAATCCGAAAAGCCTTGCCAGCGGACTTCAACGCGATCCAGGGGCTATTCAAGGGCGAGGGCGCCGGCGTGTTCGGTGACTCAGCCTCGAAATTCCTTGAAGACAATTCCACCTATCGGACCAGCGCCGACGACTTCTACGCAAAGGAGCTCTCCCGCATCCAGAACAAGAATGCCGGCCAGATGAGCCTCGGCCAGCAGATCTATGACGCCGCGACCAAGCGCATCGACGGCATCGATCAGTTGCGCGAGAAGATATCGACGGCAGCCGACGCCAAGGACATCGCCGACCTGCAGGCGCGGCTCCAGGCCGAAACGGCCTTCCTCCAAACCGACGTGCTCCGCATGGAGGGCCTGCGCATGGTGCAGCAGGCGCAGGCTCAAGTCGATGAGCAGCGCAAGGCCGAGGACTGGCGCCAGCGCATGGACTCGATCAAGGCGGCGCTGCAATGAGGAGGCTGCTTCTCCTGGCGGCGATAGTTGGTCTGGCGGCGTGCTCGGAGCAGACCGAACTAAGCTACACCGTCGACGAACTGGTGGCGGACGAAGCGCTTCTTTCCAGCACCCTCACAAAGTGTCGCAACAATCCGGGTGAGCTCAGAGACACGACGAACTGCAGGAACGCCGAAGCCGCCGACGGCAAGCTGCGGCTTCAGCGGATGCGGCAGTCGTTGGGAGGCTGACAATGTATGAGGTGTTCGCCTTCGTCGATGAGCAGTTCAAGGCGCCCTTGGAGACTTTCATCTCCGATGGCACCTCCAACATCTCCGAATGGGTTTCGGGGCCTCTCACGGCGGCAGTCACCCTCTATATCGTGCTCTACGGCTATCTCATTCTCCGAGGCTCGGTCCAGGAACCGATCCTGGATTTCGCTTACCGGGCGATCAAGCTCGCCATCATCGTGATGCTGGTGAAGAACGCCGGCGAATACCAGACCTATGTCACAAACATCTTCTTCGACGTGCTCCCGCGCGAAATCTCTCAGGCTCTGAATACAGGCACGGCGCCGAGCGCTTCCACCTTCGACAGTCTGCTCGACAAGGGGCAGGCCTCCGCCACCGACATCTGGTCCCGAGCTTCCTGGCCCGTCGACATCGTGACAGGCGTCGCCGGCATGATGGTGATCGGTGCGAGCTTCATCGTCGCAGCGATCGGCTACATCGTCTCGCTCTATGCCCGGCTGGCGCTCGCCATCGTGCTGGCGATCGGCCCGATCTTTGTGGCGGTCGCCATGTTCCAGGCGACGCGCCGCTTTACCGAGGCCTGGATCGGGCAGCTTGTGAACTTCGTAATCCTGCAGGTCCTGGTCGTCGCCGTTGGCTCGCTGCTGATCACCTGCATCGACACCACGTTCACGGCGATCGAGGGATACAGCGACGTGCTCATGCGGCCGATCGCGCTTTGCGCCATCTGCCTCGCCGCCCTCTATGTCTTCTATCAGCTTCCCAACATCGCTTCGGCGCTCGCCGCCGGCGGCGCGTCGTTGACCTATGGCTACGGTGCGGCACGCGACGCCCACGAAAGCACACTCGCCTGGACGGCATCCCATATCGTCCGTGCCGCCGGCCGCGGCTTCGGCGCGGCCGGCCGAACCTTCACCTCGAAACGCGCCGGCTCATGACGCTTTTCGCACCAACAAGAAAAAGGCCTTCCGGAATGATCCGAATTTTCCCGCTGGTTTGCATGGCGGCGATCTTAAGTGGCTGCGCATCGCTATCCTATCCGCTCCCCAAATGCGACGGCTATTCGCGCCGGCCGCTCAATCGTTCGATGTGGGAATGGGAGGACAATAAGAATCTCACTGAGAAGCGTTCGAGCGCACAGCCGTCGATCTCCCAACAGGCGGCCGCAGCCTATGTCGAAGAGGGCAGGGCGCCGGCCGCCTTAGCCCGTTTTGACATCGCTGCATCCAATCGTCCTTGCGGAGCGTGACCCATGGTCTCCGGGGACGAACTCAAGGCATATTTCGAGAAGGCGAGACGCTTCGATCAGGACCGCATGGTTCAGGTCGAACGCTCGGCGCGTATCGCCTGGTCCGTGGCAATCGTTGCCGGCGTCCTTGCCGGCGTTTCGATCTTCGCCGTCGCGGCCTTGACCCCGCTGAAGACGGTGGAACCGTTTGTCGTGCGGGTGGACAATTCGACAGGCATTGTCGATGTCGTCTCGGCGCTGACGTCGACCGCGGGCACCTATGACGAAGCCGTCACCAAATACTTTGCCGCCAAATATGTGCGTGCGCGGGAAGGCTATGTCTGGAGCGAGGCGGAGGAGAATTATCGCACCGTCGCCTTGCTGTCGACACAGCCCGAGCAGACGCGATTTTCCACGTACTATCGTGGCAGCAACCCAGATTCGCCGCAGAACACCTACGGGCGCGGCGCCACTGTGCGCATCAGCATTGCGTCGATCTCACTGATCAATTCGAATGTCGTATCCGTCCGCTACATGCGCACGATCACGCGCGGCGAGGAGGTTCGGACAACCCATTGGGTCGCTACCCTAACCTTCTCCTACGTCAACGCGCCGATGTCGTCGACGGATCGGCTGGTGAACCCTCTCGGCTTCGTGGTCAGCGAATACCGGGCCGATCCGGAGGCCATCAACTGATGCGCACAATCGCAATCGCCACTCTTCTTCTGGCCGCCACCCCATCCGCCGCGCTTGCCCTCGAAATTCCTCGCGGCGCATCGCAGGACAGCCGTGTGCGCTTTGTCGACTACCAGCCCTACAACATCACCCGCATCGTCGGCTCGCTGCGCTCCTCGGTGCAGGTTGAATTCTCGGCCGATGAGGAGATCGCCCATGTCGCGCTCGGAAACAGCGTCGCATGGGAGGTCGCGCCGGCCGGCAACATCCTGTTTCTCAAGCCGCGGGAAAACCAGCCAGTCACCAATATCTCCGTCGTGACCACCCGGCGTGACGGCTCAACCCGCAGCTACCAGATGGAGCTGACGGTAAGGGACGGAACGGTGGTGGTCGGCCAGAATACCTATTTCTACGTCAAGTATCGCTATCCGGCTGACGAGGCCGAACGACGGCGACAGGCTGCGGCGGCGCGAGCCGTCGCGGCGCAGGCGAAAGAGGCCGACAATGTGCTGGCCCTCCACGAAGCCTATGGCCCACGGAACTGGCGCTATTCGGCACAAGGCTCCCAGGCACTGGAACCGGAGACGGTCTACGACAATGGCAAGGTGACGACGTTCGCCTTCGTCGGCAATCAGGAGATGCCCGCCATCTATATCGAGAACTCGGACGGCAGCGAGAGCCTAGTGCCCAAATCCGTCGACGGGAACCTGGTCCTGGTCCACGCGATCAGCCGCAAGTTCATCCTGCGCAGGGGAGGGGATGTGCTTTGCGTCTTCAACGAGGCCTATGACCGCGTCGGCATCGATCCGGACACCAACACGACCTCGCCATCGGTCGAACGCGTCGTGCGGAGCGACGCCAGCGCAGCGCGATAGGAGGTGGGCATGGCTCAGGAAAACGAAAGCAGGATCCCGGGCGAGCGGGCTGAAACTGTCGCGGCCAGGCGGATCGACAACAATCCCACCCTGAAGCGGGGCGCCGTAGCGCTGGCCGTCGTCGCCTTCGTTGCCTTCGCATTGTGGTCTATGAGCGGAGAAAAGACGCCGTCGGACATGACGAAGCCGGAGCGGGTGGTCATTCGCCAGGCGACGAGTTTCGAGCCGGCCAAGGAGCAAGTGGAACCGGTCGTTGCCCGCCCGGAAGTGAAGCTGCCGACCCCTGTAGTGACCGAGCAGGCCAAGGAAGAAGATCCGCTGCTCGACTCGGCGCGGCGTGCGCCTGTCATGGCTTACAGCGGCGGGCAGAAAAACGCGACATCGAGCCGGGATGCCGGAGGCTCTGCAGCAGCGACAGAGGGCAACTACCTGCCGCTCGACGGAAATATGATGGGACAGAATGCGGCCAACGCCGATCAACAGCGGTTTGACGGCCTCCTGCGGCCGACCCGGCTCGAGGGCTCGCGAGCCGGCACGCTCGGCAACCGCAATTACATCGTCGCCATGGGAACCTCGATACCTTGCGTCCTCGAGACCGCCATGGCGTCGGATCAGCCCGGCTTCGCAAGCTGTGTGATCAACCGCGACGTCCTCTCTGACAATGGCCGGGTCGTGCTGATGGAGAAGGGAACCCAGGTCATCGGCGAATACCGTGGCGGCCTTCAGCGCGGGCAGAAACGTCTCTTCGTGCTCTGGAATCGGGCAAAGACGGCAAAAGGCGTGATCGTCACGCTCGCATCGCCTGCGACGGACGCCCTCGGCCGCGCCGGCGTCGACGGCTATGTCGACACCCATTGGTGGGAGCGATTCGGCAGCGCACTCCTTCTTTCCGTCGTCGGTGATGCGACCAGCTACGCCAGCAGCCGGCTGCAAGACAGCGGTGTCGAGGCGCAGAACACGACGAGCGCGGGCCAGCAGGCCGCGGCCATTGCGGTCGAGCAGTCGATCAACATTCCACCGACACTGAACAAGCACCAGGGCGAACTCGCCTCGATTTTCGTGGCGCGCGATCTCGACTTTTCCAATGTCTATAGGCTCCGCGTGACGGAGCCTAGAAACCGCATTTACGATCGCGCGGTGCTGGGGGATTTCAGCCCGCGGTCGACCCTCACAACGAAGTAGCAAGAGACAATGGTCGAGGGAACCGACGCGGCAGTCGTTCGCGAACTCCTCTCACCATTGGCGCCATTCCTGGCCAATGGGTCTCTATTCGAAGTGATCATGAATCGGCCTGGTCAGATGTTGACGGAAGGTACCAATGGGTGGCGCACCCATGACATGCCGGAACTGACCTTCGAGAAACTGATGCGTCTTGCCCGCGCAGTGGCGACTTTCTCCAACCAGTCGATCGACGAGAGGCGGCCAATCCTTTCCGCGACGCTTCCAGGCGAAGAGCGCATCCAGATCGTCATCCCGCCGGCGACAACGAAGGGGACGGTGAGCCTCACAATCCGAAAACCCTCGTCATTGAACCTTACCCTCGATGATCTGGAAGGAAGTGGGTTCTTCAGCGAAGTCAAGGCTGCGGGACAGGAAGACGCCGCAAGTGACCAGAAGCTGAAAGCCCTTTATGACGCGGGCTGCTACAAGGATTTCCTGCGCGAGGCAGTGATTGCGAGGAAAAATATCGTGATCTCGGGGGCGACGGGATCGGCAAAGACGACGCTGTCAAAGGCCTTGATCCGGCACATTCCCGAGCACGAGCGCATTATCTCCATTGAGGACACACCTGAACTCGTCATCCCGCAACATAACCACGTCCGCCTCTTCTATTCCAAAGGAGAGCAGGGGCTGTCATTGGCCGGGCCGAAAGAGCTGCTGGAAGCGTGCCTTCGCATGCGCCCGGATCGAATCCTGCTTCAGGAACTCCGCGACGGAAGCGCGTTCTATTACATCCGAAACGTGAATTCTGGCCACCCAGGGTCGATTACGACCGTGCATGCCCACTCGGCGACGCTGGCCTTCGAGCAATTGGCTCTGTTGATCAAGGAATCCGAGGGCGGTCGCAACGTTGAGCATGACGACATCCGCAGCCTTCTCAGGGTGTCCATCGACATCATCGTCCAGTGCAAGCGTGTAGGCGAACGGTTCCGTGTGACAGAGATATACCGTCAGTTTTAGGCGACATGACCGTCGCCCTTAATTTTATCGCTCAAAATTTGTAGTAAGCTATGAATAACGTAGCCGGCAACACATAGTCAGCTGTGTGCTAATAATTCACGGCGGCTCAAGGGGCCCGACTGGTGGAGGGTTTGCCTGAATTGAAAGCGCCGGCCAAGTAAGGTGTGTACGCTACAGCCAAATATGCGTCTTGACGGAACGTCACCCGCACATTTCACCACATGGTGTGGGCAAACGTCCTACAAACGTCTGCTGTCATACCTTGGCTTTAGCCTTATGCCTGCTCGGAGTTTTCTTGGCTGGCGTCGGCTGCGGTTTGCGTCCGAGCCCGACGGCCTTCGCGAGCGTTGATCGTTGGGCCGCATAATTCGGCGCCACCATCGGGTAATCTGGCTTCAATCCCCACTTTTCGCGGTATTCGTTTGGAGTGAGGCCGTAGTGTACCGCGAGATGCCGTTTCATCGACTTGAATTTCTTCCCGTCCTCCAGGCAGATAATGTAGTCCGGCGTTACTGACCGCTTAGGATTGATGGCGGGCTCCCGTTTAGATGGCCCGGCCACATTCGGCGAACCAAGGCCTGTTAGCGACGAATGAATCGACGCGATAAGGTCTGGCAACCCGGTGGCAGGGAGGGGATTTTGGCTCACATAGGCAGAGACAATGTCGGCCGTCAGCCCGACCAGATCAGCCGCCATGACTTCATTTTGATCGCTCAACTATTCGCTCCTGATAAAAGGTCAAGCCGCGTGTCATCAGTTTTATATCGCAAGCGTGAACGATGCCGGGAAAATACCACGAGCGCAAGCAACCAAAAGGTTGACCTAGCCAATCCAAAGGGCATCCAATTCGCCTGGGGTTCCTGGAAGCTTTTCGAACTTTCTGGGTCACGTCTCAGCCCGAGTTGCGCGCGCTTATGGACAAAGCGGGACACTAGATTCGGCTTTTGGACAATTTCGGTGGCAGCGACTTTCTGGCGCGTGTGACTTCCTGATAGCGCCGGTCAGCACGACACCCCAAGGGCTCCACGTTCTGAATGGCAGCTTTGCGCCCAATGTCGGCAGTTGAAGTCAGGCTTGCCACCGCCCTATAGCGGACATTACCGGCGACCACGCTGGAGGTCGCGGTCGCGCCATCTGGGGACCTTGTCTGAATAGTGGCGAATGACCAGTGCCGAGCGATTCCCGGCCGTTCGTTTGATCCTAAACAGCGCCTCGGCGCGACCGCGCAGCGTTGCCTTCGTAACTGATCCGGTGACAGCCACCCCTTTGGCGCTTTTCAGATGATCTTGCCCGGATTCATAATCCCGTTCGGATCAATGGCGTGCTGGATCGCGGCCATCAGATCGACCGCGTTCTGGCCATGCTCGGCAACCATGAAATGCTTCTTGCCCTCGCCGATACCGTGTTCGCCGGTGCAGGTGCCGTCCATGGCGAGGGAGCGCTCGGTGAGCCGCCCCAGGAAGGCCCTGGTCCGTGCGACCTCCTCGGCATCATCCACCATCACGAGAACGGAGGCGTGGAAATTACCGTCCCCAACGTGCCCGACGATCGGCGCGATGAGTTTTGAGCGCTGGATATCGTTCTTTGTCTCGCGCACACATTCCGCCAGCCGGGAAATCGGCACGCACACGTCGGAGACAACGACCTTCGCGCCAGCGCGGTAGGATCGCAAGGCCCAGAAAACATCATGGCGCGCCTGCTGCCCGAGACCGACATCGAAGCATTGATGGCGCAGGTCACCACGCGCGATATGCAGGATATCAAATTCGCTCAGCAGCAGGTGCGCAACTTCGCGCAAGTCCAGCGCGACTCGATGAGGGACGTAGAGGTGGAGACGATGCCCGGCGTTATCCTGGGTCATCGCAACATCCCCGTGCAGTCTGTCGGCTGCTACGTGCCTGGCGGAAAGTTTCCAATGGTCGCATCGGCGCATATGTCGGTTGCCACGGCGAGCGTCGCGGGTGTTCCCCGTATTGTTGCGGCGACACCGCCTTTCAAGGGTAAGCCCAATCCAGCCGTCATCGCCGCCATGAAGCTCGGCGGCGCGCATGAAATCTATGTGCTGGGCGGCATCCAAGCGGTCGGCGCGATGGCCATTGGCACGGAAACAATGCGGCCGGTGCACATGATCGTCGGTCCAGGCAACGCGTATGTGGCCGAGGCCAAGCGCCAGCTTTTTGGCCGTGTGGGTATCGACCTATTTGCCGGCCCGACAGAGACGATGGTGAAAGCCGACGAGACCGTGGACGCCGAGCTTTGCGCGACCGACCTGCTCGGCCAGGCCGAGCACGGCTACAATTCACCCGCCGTGCTAGTGACCAATTCTGAGCGGCTTGCTCGTCAGACGATGCTCGAGATTGAGCGACTGCTCAAAGTCCTTCCGACCCAGGAGACCGCGCGCAAAAGTTGGGATGATTATGGCGAGATCATCGTCTGCGACAGCTATCAAGAGATGTTGTCGGTGGCAGACCACATTGCCTCCGAGCACGTTCAGGTGATGACCGATCGGGATGACTGGTTCTTGGAAAATATGCGCTGCTATGGCGCGCTGTTCCTCGGGCCGCGGACCAATGTGGCAAATCGCGACAAAGTGATCGGAACCAACCATACGCTGCCAACAAAGAAGGCCGGGCGCTATACCGGCGGGCTCTGGGTTGGCAAGTTCCTGAAGACCCACTCCTACCAGCGAGTACTCACTGCCCAAGCCGCCGCGCTTATCGGCGAGTATGCTCAAGGCTTTGCATGCTCGAGGGGTTCGTGGGACATGCGGAGCAGGCCAACATCCGTGTGCGGCGCTATGGCGGGCGCAATATCCCCTACGGGGTTGCTGCCGAATAGGCGGGGTGCGACGGCTTTCATTGACTTGCGGATTCTTCTCACCGCGAGCCGGTAATGCCTCCCGAGGCGAGAGGGCGGCTGTCGCCGATTTGATCGGCGGCAGCCGCAAAACCGGGAGACGCTTCGCCTGGCGAACGGTTCCTGAAGCCTTGCCTTACATGTCATCAACTCAGGGACAACAGTGGTGGACATCGTATTCATCCCTCGTGAGCTTGACCCGAACGAGCCGCGTCGCGGGCTCGCCGGAGACGGTCAAGCGCCTGGCCGGTCTCGGTTTCGATGTGATCGTCGAGAAGGGCGCTGGCCTCGGTTCCCGCATTCCCGACCAGGACTTCGCCGCCGCCGGCGGCGTGAGCGGCACGGCGGCCGACGCCAAAAAGGCCGATGTCGTGCTGAAAGTGCGCCGGCCGACGGATGCGGAGCTGAAGGGCTACAAGTCGGGCGCCGCTGTCATCGCCATCATGGATCCTTACGGCAACGACGCCGCGGTGATCGTCGATCTTGCGGTGGAGCGCGGCGGCAATGTCGAAGGCGCGGTGCCCGGCAAGGTCGTGACGACGGAG
>NZ_JAIUHG010000037.1 GCF_020164955.1 Mesorhizobium sp. CA8 | reverse complement strand
TGTCAACTTTTGGTTTTTCGGGTCATCGATTGCAACTTATTGATGTGCATGCGATACGAACTTCGGATTTAGCGTCTGCACCGGAGATCAACCCTGGGGTCGTGAACCTTGTCGAGGTTCCGCCGGATGTGCAAACGCGGGAGGGCAGCGGCATCATACCGCTGGACGACATGGCGCATGATCGGCTGCAAGCCATCGAGCGGTTCATCCGCTCGATCCACAGGCAGTACCTTCCCGACGCACTCTTGACCGCAACCCAGCGGCGGCGCCGTGCTCACATGCTGCGATGCCTCGATGGCCGGCAAGAGCGGGCATCCCATTTTGAAGTCGCGACCGCCTTGTTCGGTCGGCGACTGGTCGGCGCCGCCGACTGGCACGACTCGGCTTTTCGCTATCAGACGCATCGCTTAGTGCGCGACGGCTTGAAGATGGTCGAGCGCGGCTATCGCCAATTGCTGCGCGCGCGACGGCGCCTCTCCTGAAGGGGTTCCGACGCCGCTAGTTCACTTATGGCGTTGTCTGCAGGCCAGGCCTGGATCTTGAAGTGAACAGCAGCTCTGCGCCTCATGTCAGCCATTGAGCAAACTTTGCCTCCGCCCGGAAGCGGACACTTCAGGTGACATGCTGGAGGTCGCCGTGCGCCCGAAGAAGACGATGCGAAGTGGACGCCTATCCGCATGTCAGCGTTCGGGCATCCAGCCAGCCTCGATGCTTGGTTCGGCGCCTACCGCCTACTGGGCGCCAGGCGTCCATTCGGGCAGAGGGGCCAGGCTGCGGTTGAACTGCTTCCACCACATGGTCTCATCAATCTCGCAGCAGGCGCGAAGCATAGCGTGCGCCTTCTCAAAAGCCTGGGTAGCGAGATCATCGAACGTCATTTGCGCATCGTACGGCACCGACACAACCAGTTCCTGTCCCGTCTGTGTGCCGCCTTCGTCGACCTGAAGATAAAGCCAAACGACAAAATGCGCGCCTTGGCCACTTGCATCCGCATTGCCGATCTTGATGCGGTCGATGCCTGCTGCGGTGACTTTCATGCCGGGCCTCTTCATTAGATTTCACAACAAACCCCAAAAGTCCGCTGCGATCGTGAAGGTTCCGTAGCAGTTGTCGGCATGGTGAAGAGCTGGTTAGGCCCATTCCACCTTTCTTATGGACTTCACATGGATTGGTGAAAATCAGGGATTGGTGAAAAATCAGGCCAACTGATTGCACCTGGGACATCCCTTGATTGCATTGGTCTGGCCGGCAACCTAATCATGACTCGGAAGGCGTCGGGTGATTTCGGCAGATCGAGATCCACCTCGGATCACGATTTTTTTGTCGAAAGGAACCAATTGCACCCGCTCTGGTTGCTCAAGCGCGGGTTGGGCATTGGAGGCGACTTGCGGCGCGACGACGACCTTCAGGAAACCCGGTCCGGGTTCCAGGCTGCCTGGCAGCCACGGCAGAACATTCAAGGCGGGCTCTCAGCTCGCTGCGTGCGAAACCTGCGGTCCTTCTTGACGGAGAATTTTTCCCGCAAGGTCTCGGTCGCCGAGATGGCGGCGGTGTGCGGGCTCTCAACCTCTCACTTTGCGCGCGCCTTCTCCAGAACGTTCGGGAAGTCACCCCATCAATATGTTCTCGATCTGCGGCTGGATCATGCCGAGAAACTGCTGAGCGACGGACGGCTGTCGATCGCCGATGTCGCACATCAGTGCGGCTTTGCCAGCCAAAGCCACCTCACCACGATGATGAAGAAGCATCGGGAAATAACGCCGATGCAGGCGCAAGCGGGAGCGTTTACTTTCAGGTCCCGAGCGTAGAGCGGACCTAGGCATCTCGCCGGCTAAGTTACTGCTGACTTACTAAAGCGACATCTAAAGTAACAAGGTGTTAACCGCTGCCAAGTCTTGTCGACTTTTTCGAATATCACAGCAGATTCTTGAAATACGTAAGTCTTCGAATCATGTCTTGTTGAGATCAATTGAAACCATGCTGGGTTTCATACGGCTGATGCATGGGCAGGCGACCATCGCCAAGCGCCTTCGCGGGCCGAAACGTGCCGAGGAGGACGGGGGACATGCCGAGCTTTGCCCGACATTGCGGGTTGCAGCACGCGCCTGTCGCCGCCGATTTCCGAGGAGCTGCAGGCATGCTCGATGCACAGGCACCGTCCTTTCGGCCGGCTGCTTGCGATCTCGACCATTGACGCGATGCAACGGCGTTCCGCAGAACCCTGGATTGCCAATTTTGCCCCAAGCCCATCGGGTTTCCGGCGGATGCCTTCGGGGGCGGGGCAGATTACGCAGCACCGGAATCATTCAAATCTCACAGGCACCGGTTGCTGCCGTCGCATGCGCTTTTCAGCTCAAGCTTTGCCGGACAGCGACTATCGCGTGATCCCGGCGGTTTCATCCGCGGCAGCCGGCTTCGGTCCGAATCTTCAATTGCAATCGCATGTGCGCGCCAGATCGCGACCACTCGTCGCGAGACCCGCCAGGCTGGCGCCAAGGGGGAACAATGAGCCTGCTCCAGGATAGTTCAGCTGAGACCCTGAAGCGCGGAAAGCGCTCGCCGGCAACCGCGCCCCGCGCCGCCGCGTACGGCCCGCGGCTGATGCGCGGCGGGCGGATGACCAAATGGAAAGGCCATGTGGCGAGCTGCGCGCCGCATCTGGCGCAATTGGCAACCGCGACGATGGTGATGGCGCTGGCAACGGGCCAGGCCGGCGCCGCGAGCCGCTATTGGGATCCGAGCCAAACCACGGCCGGCCGCGGCGGCAGCGGTACCTGGGACACGACTTCGTCATTCTGGAGCCCGAACAGCGACGGCCTCAGCGGCCCCTATACAACCTGGAACAACGGCAACCTCGACGACGCCTTCTTCGGCGGGACGGCTGTCGGCGCGGTCAATCTCGCGGCCCCGATCACCGTCCACAGTCTGATCTTCGACGATCTCAATTCTCCCAATACCGCCTATACGTTCTCGGGCAGTACGCTGACGCTGGGAGGAATCTCGCCGACGATCACCGTTAACGGTAGCGCCGGCATCGCACTCGACCCTAGCAACACAGACAGCGCCACATTCAACAATGTGATTGCCGGGACGGCTGGTCTGACGAAGGCCGGCGCTGGCGCGCTGGTGCTGAACGGCGCCAACACCTTCTCGGGTGGCATCGCAGTGAATGCAGGCACGCTGAGCGTTAATGGCGATGTGGCACTCGGCGCGGCCGGCAATGGCATTACGCTTGCCAACAACACCACGCTGCTAAGCAGTGGGGCTTTGGCTGCAACACGCGTGGTCACTCTGAGCAGCGGCACGGCAACGATCGGAGGCGCGGGGGTTGGTTCGGCGCGTTTTACCGGCGCTGGCGGCCTCTCGGTGAACGGCAGTGTGGCGGATGTGACGCTGACCAATGACGCCAACGATTACACCGGGCAGACGACATTTTCCGCCGGGCAGTTTGGCAACGCGTTCAGCGTCAGTTCGATCGCCGACTACGGCGTTGCAAGCGCGGTGGGAAAGGGAACAGCCGGCGTTGCGATAGTCCTTGCATCCGGTGGCAATGGTGGTGCCAATTTCAACTACATCGGCGGAGGGGCCAGCTCCAACCGCGATTTCATTTTGCTGCGGAACTTCTACGGATATCCCGCGATCACCAACGCGGGCACCGGCACATTGACGCTGACCGGCAACATGGCGGCTTCCGACGCTGGCATTTTCAACGCACAAACCGCCGATCTCGTACTTTCGGGAGTGATCAGCGGTGGTGGCGTTGGGATTACTTTCACCAGCAGTGGTGCCGGATCCAGTCCGACGCGTACCATCACCCTGGGCGGCAGCAACACCTATACCGGTGTGATCAACATCAATGGCGTGACCGTGCGCGCCAGCGTCCTTGCCGACACGGGCACTAACAGCTCGCTCGGAGTCGCCACCGCTCTCGGCACCAATCCTGCAATTACCTTCAACAGTGGGACGCTGAGTTACATCGGTTCGGGTGCCAGCAGCAACCGCACAATGCAGGTCAATGGCAGTGGCCGCATCAGCAATGACGGCACGGGAGCCCTGACGCTGAGCGGTGCAACGACGCTTCAGAACGGCACCCTTACCTTGGGTGGCAGCTTTGCCGGCAACAACACGTTCTCCGGTGTAATCTCGGGCGTCGGCAACCTGGTGATGAACGGTGGCGCCTCCGATGTGTGGGTGCTCACCGCGGCCAACACCTTTTCTGGCGCCAACACCACCACACCGCAAAGCGTCACGGTTCAGAGTGGTACGTTGCGGGCTGGCAACGCCCAGGCTTTCGGCTCGGCGCCCAACGCGATCGTCAATGGCGGTACGCTCGATCTCGGCGGGTTCGACCTTGCCTTCTCCTCGCTCGCCGGCACCGGCGGCGCGGTGGCGCTCGGCGCCAACAACGCTACCATCAACGGCTCGACAACCACGAGCTATGCCGGCGCCATCACCGGCACGGGATCGCTGATCAAGCGCGGCACCGGCACGCTGACGCTGTCGGGGACCAACACCTATACCGGCGCTACGACCGTCAATGGCGGCACATTGGCGCTGAACTTCGCCGGGGCGGGCGCGCCGTTGAGCAACATCGTCTCGGCTTCCTCCACGCTCAACATGAGCGGCGGCACCTTCTCGATGACCGGTGCCGCAGGCCAGGCAAATACCCAGACGTTCAACGGCATGACGGCCACCGCCGGCAGCAGCACGATCAGCGTCACCTCGGGCGCGGGCGGCAGCGCCACGCTCAATCTGGGGGCTATGGCGAGCACCGGAGGGCTGGTCAATTTCGTGCTGCCGGCCAACGGCGCCATCACCACCAGCAATGCCGACGGCACGCTCGGCTGGGCGACCGTCGGCACCGGAAGCAGTATCGATTATGCCCAGGTGTCTGGCGGCAACATCCAGGCATTCACAGCCTATGTGAACCAGGACAACGCCGCTCTTTGGGCGAATGGCAATGTCGTGAGCGACGCCGGCGGCGCCACCAACACGCCCTATTTCGGCACCGTCGCGGGCAATGTGCAACTCGGCGGCCTCAAATACACCGCGGCCGCAAACTCCACGGTCACGGTCGGCGCCAGCAACACGCTGGGCGTCAACGGCACAATCCTCGTTGCGCCGTCGGTCGGCAACAGTTCGATGACGATCACCGGCGGCTCGCTCACCGGCCCGGCGGGGGGCGGCACGCTCGGCCTGCTGCAAAATGGCGGCGCCGGCAGCAATTTCACCATTGGCTCGACCATCGTCGACAATGGCGGTGCCGTCGGTTTCACCAAGGCGGGCACCGCGCAAGCTACGCTGAGCGGCGCCAACACCTATACCGGCGCCACCACGCTGGGCGGCGGCACGCTGTCCGTTGCCACGATCGGCAACGGCGGATCGGCGAGCAATATCGGCGCCTCGGGCAGCGCTTCTTCCAACCTAGTGCTGCAGAGCGGCACTCTGAACTATACCGGCGCGACGGCGACGACGGATCGCGGCTTCACGCTGGTCAATGGCGGTCCCTCGCGAACCATTACGGTCGCCAATGCGGCAACGAACCTGACGTTTTCGGGCCTCGTCACCAGCCCCGACGATGCGGGTCTGACGAAGGCAGGCCCCGGCACGCTGACGCTGGCCAATGGCGCCAACGACTATGTCGGGCCCACCTCGATCACGGGCGGCGTTCTCTCCGTCGGCACGCTGGCCAATGGCGGCGCGGTGAGCGGTATCGGTAAATCCAGCAATGCCTCGAGCAACCTTCTGCTTTCCGGCGCCGGCACGCTGCAGTACACGGGCGCGACAACCAGCACCGACCGGGGATTCACGCTTGGCGCGGGCGGCGGCGGTTTCGACGTGGCAAATGCAGGCACCAGCCTGACCGTCAGCGGCACCGGAGTTGGTCCGGGCGGCTCGGGCGCGCTGGTCAAGAACGGCGCCGGGACGCTCATCCTGTCCGGCACGAACACCTACACCGGTGGCAATGTGGTGAATGCCGGCACGCTGGTCGCAGGCTCGGCGCAGGCGCTCGGCTTGAACACCAGCCTGATGACCGTCAATCTGGGCGCGACGCTGGATGTGAGCGGGTTCCCGGTCACCGTCGGGGCGCTTGCCAATGGCGCCGGCGGCGGCGGGAGCGTGCTGCTCGGCTCGCAGACCCTCACGCTCCTCAGCAACACCGGGACGTTCGGCGGCGTCGTCAGCGGCACCGGCGGGCTGCTGGTCGGTAACACCCAGACGATGTCCGGATGCAACAACACCTATACCGGTGGCACCACCATTAGCGGCTCACTCACGACCGATTGTCTGGCCAATGGCGGGCAGGCGAGCGGCATCGGCGCTTCGACGAGCAATCCTGCCAATCTCGTTCTCACAGGCTACGGTGCCCTCACCTATACCGGGCCGAGCGTCACTATCGATCGCGGCTTCACCGACACGAGTGGCGGCGGCGCCCGCAGCACCTTTGCGGTGGCCAATGCCGGCACGACGTTGGAATTGACGGGTCAGGTGACCGGCGGCGGGGCATGGAACAAGAGCGGTCCCGGCACGCTGGTGCTCTCCGGCAACAATACACTCAGCGGCGATATCCTGGTGGCGCAAGGCATCCTTCGGGCAGGTTCGAACACCGCCTTCGGCACGGCCGCCATCAATTTGAACAACACCGCCGGCGCCACGCTGGACGTCAACAACTTGAACCTCTCTGTAAGGTCGTTGGGCGGCGGCGGCACCACGGGGGGCAATGTCACGCTGGGCAGCGGCACGCTAACTGTGGCCGGCGGTGGCGGCATCTATGCCGGCGCGATCAGCGGCACGGGGGGGCTGACGAAGAGCGGCAGCGGCGTGCAGACCCTAACCGGCTGCAGCAGCAGTTACACCGGCGCCACCACTATCACCGGCGGCACGCTTGCCGTGAGTTGCCTCGTCAACGGCGGCGTCAACAGCGCGATCGGCGCTTCGAGCAATACGGCCTCCAATCTCGTGCTCAACGGCGGCACGCTGCAATATGTGGGCGCTGGCGGCAGCACCGACCGGCTGTTCACGCTCGGTCCGTCGGCCACGAGTGCTCTCGATGCTTCCGGCACCGGCGCTATCGCCTTCACCAATACCGGGGCGATTGCATTTTCCAGCCCGAACACCGCCCAGACGGTGACGCTGACCGGCGCCAACACCGGCAACAACAGCCTGGCAGCGCTTCTGGCCGACAACGGCACCGGCAAGACCTCGCTGACCAAGAGCGGCGCCGGCACCTGGATTCTCAACAATCCCGCCAGCACCTATACCGGCGTCACCAGCATCACCGGCGGTGTGCTGGGTGTCAGCAAGCTTTCGAACGGCGGCGTCGCCAGCTCCCTTGGCGCGTCGTCGAATGCCGCCTCCAACCTCGTGCTCGGCAACGGTGCAACCCTGCGCTATACCGGCACTGGCGACTCGACCGACCGCCTGTTCACGCTCGCCGCCGGCTCGACGTCGATCGAATCCTCTGGCACTGGTGCCGTCAATTTCACCAACACCGGCGCCGTGACCTATTCGGGCAGCGGCCCGCGCACGATCGGGCTTGGCGGGACCAACACCGGCCTCAACACCATGGGCGGGCTGATCACCGACGGCCCGGGCGGCGCGACCACGCTCGGCAAGAGCGGCCCCGGCACCTGGGTCCTGACCGGCAACAACACCTTCACCGGCAACACCACCATCAACGACGGCAATCTGATGATCGGCAATGGCGGCACCAGCGGTAACGCCGGGGCCGGCAACGTGATCATCGCCAGTGCGACGTCGACTCTATCGTTCAACCGCAGCGATAGCTTCAACTTCACCGGCACGATCACGCCGAACCCGCCTGGCACCGGCATAGGCACGATCGCGCAGATCGGCACCGGCACCACGGTGCTGACCGCGGCCGGCAACAATGTGGGCGCGACCAGGGTCGACGCCGGCACGCTGCAGGTGAATGGCGGCCTGACCACGGCAACCGTGGCGATGAACGGCACCGGTACGCTTACCGTCAATGGCACAGTCGGCGCCGCGGCCGGCGCCACCTCGACCTTCACCGGCGACGCCGGCGCGAGCACAATCAATATCAACAATGGCGGCACGCTGAGGGCCAATGGCGATCTCGGCGCCGGCAACGACACCGTCAATGTGAGCGGCACGCTCGCCACCGGCGCAGCAGCGCTGAACCTCGGCGCCGGCAATGACACGCTGGTGCTCAACGACACTGCCGTATTCACTGGCGCCGGCGTCGACGCCGGCACAGGCGGCGAGACCGGCCCGGGCGATACGCTGCAGGTGAACACGGCGGCCGGGCGCACGCTGGACGGCGCCAATGTCAGCAATTTCGAGACCCTCGCCAAGCAAGGCGCCGGCACGCTGACGCTGACCGGCAACCACAGCTACAGCGCCGGCACGACGATATCGGCCGGCACGCTGCAGATCGGCACCGGCGCCGTCGCCGGCGCGCTGGCGACGCCCAGCGTGACCAACAACGGCACGCTCGCCTTCAACCTGAACAACACCTACGCCTTCGACGGGGCCATCTCCGGCACCGGTTCGGTCAACAAGCTCGGCACCGGCGTGACCACGCTCACCGGCAACAACAGCTATGGCGGGGCCACCAACGTCAATGCCGGGACGTTGCTGATTAACGGCAACCAGTCGGGCGCTACCGGCCAGACCAATGTCGCGAGCGGGGCAACGCTGGGCGGCACCGGCACGATCGGCGGCAGCGTCACCGTCGCCGACGGCGGCACGCTAAGCCCCGGCGGGGTCGGCAACGCTCCAGGCACGCTGAGCATCAACGGCAATCTCGCGCTGGGGAACTCCAACCTCAACGTCAACTTCGGCCAGGCGAACGTCGTCGGCGGCGCGCTCAACGACCTGATCAATGTCGGCGGCAATCTCACTCTCGACGGCACGCTCAACGTGACGCAGAGCCCGGGCGGCAATTTCGGACCCGGCACCTACCGCATCATCAGCTACAACGGCTCGTTGACCGACAACGGGCTCAATGTCACGGACCCGAACTATTTCGTGCAGACTTCCGTGGCCAACCAGGTCAACCTCGTCAACTCGGCCGGGCTGCAGCTCAGCTACTGGGATGGCGATGCTGGTCCCCATTCCAACAGCATCGTCAATGGCGGCAACGGCACTTGGCGGGCCGCCGGCGACCAGAACTGGACCGATGCCAGCGGCACCTTCGCCGCGCCCTTCGCCAACGCCAGCTTCGCCATCTTCCAGGGTGCTGCCGGGACGGTCACGGTCGACAACACCAACGGCCAGGTGCAGGCGGCGGGCATGCAATTCGCCACCGGCGGCTACCTCGTGCAGGGCGGCGACATCGGCCTGGTCGGGCCGCAATCGACGATCCGCGTCGGCGACGGCACTGCGGCCGGCGCAAGCTATGTGGCGACGATCACCTCCAACCTCATCGGCGCCAGCCAGTTGGTGAAGACCGACCTCGGCACGCTGGTGCTGTCCGGGACCAACAGCTACAGCGGCGGCACGGCGATCAACAGCGGCACGCTGCAGGTCGGCAGCAATGGCAGTCTTGGTGCCGCTTCCGGCGGTCTTTCGCTGAACGGCGGCACGCTGCACACCACCGACACCTTCACTTCTGCCCGCGCCGTAACCCTCAATGCCGCAGGCGGCACCTTCGACACCGACAGCGCGACCAAGCTGACGCTGACCAACACCGTGAGCGGCGCAGGCGCGCTGACCAAGGCCGGTGCCGGCACGCTGGTGCTGGCCAGCGATGCCACGCACAGCGGAGGCACGACGATTACGGCCGGCACGCTGCAGGTCGGCAATGGCGGCACCGCCGGCAGTCTCGCCGGCAATGTCAGCGACAACGGCACGCTGGCTTTCGACCGTTCCGATACTCTGTCATTCGGCGGCGTGATTTCCGGCACGGGTAACCTGAACCAGATCGGCACCGGCACCACCATACTGACGGGCGACAGCACCTACAGCGGCGGCACGACGATTGCCGCCGGCACGCTGCAGCTCGGCAATGACGGCACATCGGGCTCGATCCTCGGCGACGTCGTGGACAACGGCACTCTGGCCTTCGACCGGTCGGATGCCGTCACCTTCGGCGGCACCATCAGCGGCAGCGGCGGCATCAGACAGTTCGGCAGCGGCTCAACGACGCTCACCGCCAACAACAGCTACACCGGCGCGACGGTGGTCGACGGCGGCACGCTCTTCGTCAATGGCGACCAGTCGGCGGCCACCGGCCCGACCTCGGTCGATGCCGGCGGCACGCTCGGCGGCACCGGCACGATCGGCGGCGACGTCAGCGTGGCGGATGGCGGCTCGATCAACCCGGGTGCGGCCGGGGCAGCCGGCACGCTCACCATCAACGGCGCTCTTGGGCTGAGCGGCGGATCGAGCCTCAATTACGATTTCGGCCAGGCCAATGTCGTCGGCGGCGCCCTCAACGACCTGACGGTGGTCGCAGGCAACCTGACGCTCGACGGCACCATCAATGTTGCTGTCGCGCCCGGCGGCACCTTCAGCCCCGGCATCTACCGGGTCATCAGCTATGGCGGCACGCTGACCGACAACGGTCTCGATGTCGGCACGATCCCGTCGCCGGACTTCTTCGTCCAGACCTCGGTCGCCAACCAGGTCAACCTGGTCAACACCGCCGGCCTGCTGCTCAACTTCTGGGACGGCGACGCCGGACCGAAGAACGACGGCGCTGTCAACGGCGGCAACGGCACCTGGCAGAACTCGGCCGGCAATGACGACTGGACCGAAGCGACCGGTGCGATCAACGCGCCCTACCAGGACAACGCCTTCGCCATCTTCGCCGGGGCGGCCGGCACCGTCACCGTCGACAACGGCCTGGGACAGGTCAGCGCCGCGGGCATGCAGTTCGCCACGGACGGCTACCTGATCCAGGGCGATGACATCGCTTTGGTCGGGCCGCAGTCGACCATCCGTGTCGGCGACGGCACCGCGGCCAGCGCAACCTTTGTGGCGACCATCGCCTCCAACCTCACCGGCGGCACCCAACTGGTCAAGGACGACCTCGGCACGCTGGTTCTCTCGGGAACCAACAGCTACAGCGGCGGCACCGCGGTCAACGGCGGTACCGTGCGGATCTCCCAGGATGCCAATCTCGGCGCTGCCGCGGGCGGCCTGAGCTTCGACGGCGGCACGCTCAACACCACCGCGGACGTCACGAGCGCTCGCGCCGTCACGCTCGCCGGCGCCGGCACGTTCCTCACCGATGCAGCCACGACAACCACCCTGAGCGGCGGCATCACCGGCGCCGGCGCGCTGACCAAGGACGGCACCGGCACGCTGGTGCTGACGAGCAATGCCGCCCATACCGGCGGCACCACGATCGCCGCCGGCACGCTGCAGGTCGGCAATGGCGGCGCCCTCGGCAGCCTTGCCGGCAATGTCGTCGACAACGGCACGCTGGCCTTCGACCGTTCGGATGCCATCACCTTCGGCGGCGTCATCTCCGGCACCGGCGGCCTGAACCAGATCGGCACCGGCACCACGATCCTGACCGCCGCCAACAGCTATGGCGGGCAAACCAACGTCAACAGCGGCACTTTGCTCGTCAATGGCAACCAGGCCGGCGCCACCGGCCTGACCGCGGTGGCAGGCGGGGCGACGCTCGGCGGCACCGGCATCATCGGCGGCGATGTCACCATGGCGGATGGCAGCACGCTGAGCCCTGGCGGCAGCGGCAATTCCGCCGGCGCGCTGACCATCAACGGCAATTTGACGCTCAGCGGCGGCACCAGCCTTGCGTATAATTTCGGGCAGGCCAACGCGCCCGGCGGCGCGCTGAACGACGTCGTCAATGTCGGCGGCAATCTGACGCTCGACGGCACGCTCAACATCACGGCGACCGCCGGCGGCAGCTTCGGACCCGGTGTCTATCGCGTGTTCAACTACAATGGTTCGCTGATCGACAACGGGCTCGCCCTGACGTCACCCGACTATTCGGTGCAGACATCGATCGCCAACCAGGTCAACCTCATCAACACGGCCGGGCAGCTGCTGACCTTCTGGGACGGCGATGCCGGCCCCAAGAACAACAGCGTCGTCGACGGCGGCAATGGCACCTGGCAGGTGGCCGGCTCCGGCAACAACTGGACGACGCCAGGCGGCGAGGTCAATGCGCCGTGGAGCAACGGCCAGTTCGCCGTGTTCCAGGGCACGCCCGGGACCGTGACGGTGGACAACGGCAACGGCGCGGTCACCGTCAACGGCATGCAGTTCGCCGCCGACGGTTATCGCATCCAGGGCGATACCATCACGCTGACCGGCGGACCGGCAATCATCAATGTCGGTGACGGCACCAGCGGCAGCGCTGGCTACAAGGCGACCATCGCATCGGATCTGGTTGGAAATGCCGGGCTGACCAAGGTCGATTACGGCACCCTGATCCTTTCCGGCAACAGCTCCTATGTCGGGGCGACGACGGTGCAGGACGGAACCCTGGCGGCGGGCAAGGCCGGAGCCTTCAACGCGACCTCCGCCTTCACCGTCCAGTCGGGCGGCACGCTTGACCTTGCCGGCTTCGACCAGACGGTCGCCTCGCTCAACAACAGCGGCGCGGTGCGGCTCGGTGCTGCGGCACCCGGCACGGTGCTCACGGTCAGCGGCGACTATGTCGGCAATGGCGGAAAAATCCTCATCAATGCCGCGCTGGACGGCGATGCTTCTGCGACCGACAGGCTGGTCGTGCATGGCGGCACGTCGGGCACCGGCATCCTGGCGGTCAGCAATGTCGGCGGCGCGGGCGCGCAGACCAGCGAGGGCATCAAGATCGTCGACATCGACGGCAGCTCGGCCGGCACCTTCACGCTCGCCGGCGACTATGTCTTTGAGGGCGACCAGGCCGTGGTCGGCGGCGCCTACGCCTATCGGCTCTACAAGAACGGGGTGAGCACGCCGGCCGACGGCGACTGGTATCTGCGCTCCACGCTGATCAACCAGACCGGCCCGCTTTATGCGCCCAGCACGCCGCTCTACGAGGCCTATGCCGGCGTGCTGCAGAGCTTCAACGAACTGGGCACGTTGCAGCAGCGCATCGGCAACCGGGCCTGGGGCGAGGGCGCGACGCCGCAGGGCGCGGACGTGCCCGGCCAGGGTCCTGTCGACGGCAACGCCATCTGGGCGCGTATCGATGCCGCCCATGGCAAGTTCGAGCCCAAGACCTCGACCACCGGCACCGACTACGACGTGACAACCTGGAAGCTCAATGCCGGCGTCGACGGGCTGCTGCATGAGAGCGAGGCCGGCATGCTGCTGGGCGGCATCACCGTCCATTACGGCACCGTCTCGTCGGACGTGTCGTCGACCTTCGGCACCGGCTCCATCTCGGCCACCGGCTACGGTGTCGGCGGCACGCTGACCTGGCTCGGCAACAGCGGCTTCTATGTCGACAGCCAGGCCCAGGCGACCTGGTATGACAGCGACATCAACTCGGCCGTGCTGGGCAGGCTTGCCGACGGCAACAAGGGCTTCGGCTATGCGCTGAGCATCGAGAGCGGGCAGAAGATCGCGCTGCGCTCCAACTGGTCGCTGACCCCGCAGGCGCAGCTGTCCTACTCGGCGGTCGACTTCGACACGTTCACCGATCGGTTCGGCGCGATCGTGTCGCCCGGCAGCGGCGACAGCCTGGTCGGCCGCCTCGGCATCTCGGCCGACTATGAGGACCAGTGGGCCGACAGCGCCGGGCAGGTGAGCCGGGCGCATGTCTACGGCATCGCCAACCTCTACTACGACTTCCTCGACGGAACCGATGTCGATGTCTCGGGCGTGAAGCTTTCCAGCCAAAACCAGAAGTTCTGGGGCGGTGTCGGCCTCGGCGGCTCGCTCGACTTCGGCGACGGCAAATACTCGGTCTATGGCGAGGCGCTGGCCAAGACCAGCCTGGCGAGCTTCGGCGACAGCAATGTCATCAGCGGCAAGCTCGGCTTCAGCGTGCGCTGGTAGCGGCGTCGGCGAGGCACCGGGCAAAGCCTGGTTGAGCAATAGAATGCGCGAATGTGCGCATTCTCTGTAGTTCGCCTTCTGGGTGGTCCGACTTTTGAGAGATGGAAACGAGATGAAACGAAACAGACAAATTGGATATGCCACGCTGATCGCCGCAAGCCTGCTCTCGCTTGCCACCGCATTCGCGCAAGAAACCGCGGCCCTGCCGGGAGGCGCGACCTCGCTCAGGGAAGGGCATGGCGACTGGACCGTGTCCTGCAATCTTGCCAGCCAGAACGGCGCCGGCGTGAAGGTCTGCGCGCTGTCGCAGGAGCAGACCGACAGCCAGTCGCGCCAGCGTGTGCTGGCGATGGAGTTGCGCCCGGCCGGCGAGGCCGTCCAGGGAACGCTGGTGCTGCCGTTCGGCCTGGCGCTGGACCAGGGCGTGACGCTGCAGGTCGACGACGGCCCGACCCTGCCGCCGCTGCGCTTCCGCACCTGCTTGCCCGGCGGCTGCATCGTGGATCTGAGCTTTGACGCCGAGACCTTGGCGACCCTTCGCGAAGGCAAAAGCCTCAAGGTCAAGGTGGTTGCGGACGGCGGCAAGGAGACCAACCTGCCGCTCTCGCTGAACGGCTTTCCCAGCGCTGTCGACAGGACGGTGGCGCTGTTGAAGTAGGCGTCCTGTATCGCTGCTCCAGCGCTTCGGCAATGTGTTCGCAAAGCAGCTCCCCGGTGACGATGGTCACGCGGAGACGGATGCGTGCGCTTGCTCAGCCGCGCGGGTCAGGGCGCCGTTGAAGCTGTTGGGCTCAGGGTGAGCATGAACGATGAAGATGCGCATCGTGCTTTGCCATAGGTCGGGATGTTCACCTGGCGGATGCCGAGAGGTTTCGCTCAGCGATATAGTCGAGCGAGAACATGCCGGCGCCGCGCGTCAGCACGAGGAGCAGCAACGAGGCCCACAACAGGTGTTCGGCCCAGTTCTCTGGATAGACGAAGATCTGGATGACGGAGACGACGCCGAGCAGCATCAGGGCCGCAAGGCGCGAGAACAGTCCAAAAAAGATCAACACGGAGCCTGTGATTTCGGCCGTTGTCGCCAATGGCGCCGCTATCGAGGGATCGATGAACGGCAGGTTGTATTCGTTTGCGAACAACTGCAGCGTCACTGGCCACGAGGCGAGCTTGCTCTGGGCCGATTGCCAGAAGACATGCGCCACCGCCACGCGCGCGGCGAGTTGGACCAGCGAAAATGGAACGTGTTCGGGCAGCTTGATGACGCGCCTGTAGAGGCCGACAAGGCCGGCCACGCCGGATGGGGAATGATCTGATACTGCGATCATGACTGTCTCCATGAGTTTGAGTGGGAGTTCGCTGCGGCTCGCATAGCGGTGACGAGCCCGTCGCCGAAAAGGCGCACGAGCGCGGATACGAGATCGAAGCCTGGATCGAGCGCGAGAGCGCGGTCGGCGGCGTGTTCAAGGCCGAGGCCATGCTTCAGGGAGTGCAGGAAAGCAAAGTTCGCACGATCGAGCTGAACGAGCCGGATGCTGTCTCCCGCTCGCCACAGCGCCACGCGTTCGGGGCGCCTTGTCCAGGCGCTGTTCCGGTCGACGGGTCCTTCCTGCTGATGCGCAGTCCATACCGAAAGGATCGACCAGTGGGAAATGATCAGCCGCAGCGAAGGCTGCAACACGATATCTGGCGACGGACCGAGCTCTGTACTGTCGTATTCGGCGAGGCTGCGGGGCTGCGACGAAGGTGCATCGAGCGCTTCGGCTATGGCCCATTCGAGCCGCGCCGTTTCGGCAACGATCGGCATGTCGGACAGCGTGTCGGCCGACTTGAGGAAGCGCGGGAAGCCGGCGCCATAGCCTGCCAGCCGCGATTCCGTCGGCGGATGGCGACGAATGAACTCGCTCGCAGCGTAGCGGAAGAAACGTTCGTCGACCAGGCGAACCGTGACCGGAAAGACCGCCATCAGCACCGCTGTCAGCGAGCTGCGTGTGTTGTTCTGGTAGATGCTGAGGCGGGCCAGCGGATCGGCATTGCCCGCGGTCAGCAATCTCGCGCCGATCATTGGGTCCACGGCCAGCACCGCGCGCGCCATGGTGGTCTGCAGGTGTTCAAGCGGCAGCATGGTATTCCTCCTCGAGCGGAGGCAGCGCCAGGGAGATGGATGGTCTCGCGGCCCTGGCAGCCGCGAACGCTGCAAGGACGGGCATGCTGGTCGTCGTTTCGCCTTCGATCGGGATTCGGATCGGCGTCGCTCGGGCCTCTGTTGTTTGCTCGCGCCGCGCGGCTTGCCTGCGGTTGAACATGATCGATGCGGTCAGCATGTCGGCCCACATCGCTTCGCCAAGCAGCACATCGAGAACGGGAACGTCGGTGTCCCACTCGATCAATGTCGGGCGCGGCCCGAGCCGTTCGATGGCATGTCGATAGAGCGTCCACACGATCGGCGGCACGCGCGAGCCGTGATCGTCGATCAGCACGGTGTCGGTCCCGACCCGGTTGGTCGCATGGCCGGCAAGGTGGATTTCGCCTATAGCCTCCGCAGGCAACGCGTCGATGAAAGCCTTGGCGTCATATTGCAGGTTGTGCGCGGAGACCTGGACATTGTTGACGTCGAGCAGCAGACCGCAGCCGGTCCGCGCCACGAGCGCCGCCAGGAACTCGGCCTCGTTCATCAACGAGTCCGCGAAAGCCAGATAGGCCGACAGGTTCTCGATCAGCACACGTCGCTTCAGCGTGTCCTGAACCGTCTCGACGTTGCGGGCAACGATCGCCAGCGCCTCTTCGTCATAGCGCAGCGGCAGGAGATCGTTGAGGTAGGCCCCGTCGGCGACGCTCCAGGCAAGGTGCTCGGAAACCAGATCGGGCTCAAAGCGCTCGCAGACCTTGCGCAGCCTTTCGAGATGATCGCGATCCAGGCCTTGCGCGCTGCCCAGCGACAGACCGACGCCATGCACTGACAGCGGGTACATCTGGCGCAGCTTTTCCAACGCTTGGACGCCGGCGCCGTCACCCATATAGTTCTCGGCGTGGACCTCGAGCCAGCCCGCGGAGGGACGCCGTGTCAGCATCTCCGCGATGTGAGGCGAGCGAAGACCGATACCCGCCGATGCGGGGATTGCGAGTGGTGAAAACATGCCGGACATCGGTCTCCTCCTTCTGGTCTGATTGCTCGAGGTGGAAAGTCGGCTAGGCCTTGGGCTTGTCGCTGCCCCCGGAAATCTTCGCGCAGCTGCCGGCCGGCACGTAGAGCCAGGAGTCAGGCTGGTTGTCGGCGGTCGAAGTGCCGGCGCATGAATGCGTCGCGGTCTGGCAGTCATTCTGGCCGGCCTTGACGACGCCGTAGCACTTCTCGAAGGCGAAGCCGGGCTTGGCGGCGGGGCCGCTATATGCCGCCGTGGCGGCGAGCGAGGTGGCGGCCGCGAGGGCCGAGCCGATAAGGGTCTTGGTGTTGATCACAGGCTTGTCTCCTGGTTGGCGTTTCGACGGAAAGACCGGCCCTGAGGCCCGTCTGCAGATCAGTTTCCACGATCGCCCTGCCGAGCTGAAATGCTGTCTCGGCATGGAATTGATAAGCGGGCCACTATGTGCTGGAGGGCGGCGCGAAAAGGCCCTCCGGCCGGGAACCGGAGGGCCTGGCGCCTGCATTCGGGAGTATGCGAAGCAGGCGCGGCTAGGCGGGAGGGATGCGCCTAGATGTATTGGGTCCTGCAGTCGTTAACCGGGCGCTCGTCGGTGCTGGAAAGATCAGCGGCAAGCCAGTCTTCGGCACATTGCCGTCCCCTGTCGCGAATGTCAGTCAGCTCGCCCCAGTCGATCCAGGGCCTCACAAGCAGCGGAGTGCCAGCTCGATAGTGGCTGTCGAAGATGCTGTGAACCGGGGCGCATCCGGGTACGCATTGGGTGGCGCCGAGGCTGCGATCCGGACACCGCGCCATGAATATCGACCGCTTGCCGGTGACCATCACACGATGGCAGACTCCCATCGATGCCGCAGGCGGCAATTGCGAGATGTCGCCGTCGCCCCAATAGAGATCGCCGTCGATCTCAATGGCCGCGGAAAGGAACGGAACAGTGGCTGCCGCCACGATCGCCTCGACCGACAACTGTTCGCCCGAGAATATCTTCACCGCATCTGTGCGAGCGTTGACGGCCGCCACGCGCAGCTTCCCCGGGCAATCGTCGTCACGGATAGTCTTGAGCTCGATTGACTGTTCCAGCATCGATCGAAGCAGGCTCGTTCTGTCGATGGCCAACATCGAGGCATGGCTGACACGCCGCCAGAAGTTGGCGAGCGCCGTCCGCGCGCCGCGCCTTCCGCCGACGGTCAGCCCATAAGCAAAGACCGCCGCCTGCATCGCTGCAAAGCCCGACGCGGTAATGCCGCTCACGCTGCAGTTCGGCTCGTCCAGCAGCCGATCGAGCACACCCCAGACGAAAGCGGCATGCGCGTCATTTGCCAGGACGATGTCGATCGTCCGGCCCTCGACATTAGGATCCGTCACTGACGTGATAAGATCCGTCGCTGACGTGATCGATTGGACTGTGCTCACTGCGGACTGGGCAAGCATGGCCTGGTCTCCATCCCAAGGTCGCCAGCAAGGGCGATTGGAGAGAGACTGCCGCATCTTCTTGTTCAGCCGAAATGCCAAGGTGGCATGAAGTCCATAGGCAGCTTGCATTGGCTGCCGGGCCTCACGTGCCGCAATCTTCATCCCGGTCAGGCTGGCAGCATTGCCGGAGCCGCGCCTGCAAGGGAGATGAATGATGATGAGACAACCTGCGTGTGGGGCTGTGCTTGCTGGTTGTCTTGGCGCGGGCCGGGCGTCGGCTGATCCGTTCAGCGACCTCGCTGCATTGCCGACCTTCTATGCAGACGCCACGATGAAGACGATGAAACCGATGGCCGGGTTCAAGAAAGCCTGGCTTGCTCTGTCAAAGCATGACCGGGTCAAGATGACAAAGGCGTGCAACGACCCGGCGATGCGCAAGCCCCACGCACAATTCTGCGCCAACGTGCTTGCTTTGCGCGGAGCCAACTAACGAGTGCGCCCGGAAAGCATCTGCGGGATGCAGAAGCGGCATAGTCTTCATACGCAGATGGCATTGGCGAGTTGTCAGGCGATTGCGGCAAGGTTCACCACCAGCAAGGAGGAACCCAGTAATTCTGAATTGCTGTCAATGCAATCAAACGGTAGTCGACAGGACGACTACCTAACCAGAGAAGGACTTGAAATGAATCTCAAAGCTATCTGCCTCGGCGCCTTTGCCCTTTCCGTTCTTGGTAGCGTGGCCTTCGCCGACGCGCTCGACGAGCCCTCCACCATGCAGCCCTTCTTCACCGATTCCGGCATGAAGACGATGAAGTCGAGCGCCGATTTCGAGACGGCGTGGAAGGCGCCCCCCAAGTCGATGCAGGGCGCAATGATGAAGGAATGCAACGACGCCGCCATGAGCAAGCCGCACGCGCAGTTCTGCGCCCAGCTCTTTGCCCTGGGCCATCACAGCTGATACCCCTCGGCATCAGCCACAATCGGACAGTTGGATGGCGGGCCTTGGCCCGCCATCGTCGCATGACGAAACGCTATCGACTTCATAGCCGCCGCGCATTGGCGTGATCCGGTTCATTGCGGCAATCTTCGAGCCGGCAAATGCATTTGTGCAGCCGAGGGACGATACGCATGGACATCCATCACATCCGCTATTTCCTGGCCGTCTGCGAGACCCGGAATTTCACGCGCGCGGGCGAGAAGTGCAACGTTACACAGCCGGCGCTCTCGCGCGCCATCCAGCAGCTCGAGGATGAGGTCGGCGGTCTGCTGTTTCGCCGCGAGCGGAACCTGACACACCTCACCGATTTAGGCGCTTTGCTCCGCCCCAGATTTCAGCAAATTCTCGATGAGGTGACCGGCGTGCGCCAGGAGGCGTCGAGATTTCTTTGCCTAGAGAATGCAAATCTCAAGGTTGGTGTGATGTGCACGATCGGTCCGCGTCGATTTACCGGCCTGCTGACGGATTTCAACCGGCGCCAGCAGGGCATTCAGCTGCAGCTTGTCGAGGGAGTGCCGGCGTCCCTGTCGCAACTTCTGGAAGCGGGTGAGATCGATGTCGCCATCATGGCGTCGAGCGACAGTTTTCCGGAAAGGTTCGATGTTACGCCTCTCTATCGCGAGCGGTTCGTGCTTGCGTTTCCCAATGGGCACCGGCTGGCCCGAAACGACAATGTCGCCATCTCGGAGCTCGACGGCGAGAACTATCTCAGGCGCCTGAACTGCGAATATCGCGACTATCTTGCGGGCCTTTGCAATGAACGTGGCGTGAAGCTCAGGATATCCTACGCCAGCGAACGCGAAGACTGGATTCAAAACATGGTCTCCGGTGGGCTGGGCATCTGCTTCATCCCGGAATTCAGCGCCGTGATCCCGGGATTGCAGATCAGGCCCGTCATAGATCCGGAGGTTTGGCGGGAGGTATCGCTTGTCGTTGTGGCTGGTCGCCGGTTCTCGCCGGCCACATCAACCTTCGTCAACAGCGTCAAGGCGCATAGCTGGCCGGAAAGCGGCATCGATCTGTCGGTAAGAAAACGGCTGCATAGCAAGTCGAAGAAAAGAACCGACGCCATGATCTATGTCGTGGCACGAGCTCCCGCGGCGGTATGATGATCCACGATAGTTTTCAGGTATCGATTTAAGAGCCAGTCAGCATTTCTCTTTCGAGGACGCTCCGGTCACTCTCCTCGTCATGCCCCGCTTCCCGCGATTGGGCACCGACAAAGGAGAAATACCAGATGGCTACCAAGAAACTCCACCTTGCGTTCGCGCTGGGGATGCTGTCCGCGACCGCTGCATTTTCCGCGGCCCCGGCTTTCGCAGGCGACTGCCCCGCCGGCCAGGCCGCCACCACCGATATCCAGGAACATCCCAGCAAGCCGGTCGGCGTGACCGACACGGTGCTTTCCGCAATCGATCTAAGCAGCAAGGGCGACGCCTGGAAAGGCAACATGCTGCGCCTTCGCAAGCTCGTCGTTCAGCCCGGCGGCGTCGTGCCGTGGCATGAGCACAATGTCCGCCCTGCCAACATTATCGTCGTCGAAGGCTCGATCACTGAATACGCCAGCACCTGCAAGGTCGGCATCGAGCATCCGGCCGGCGACGTGACCGCCGAGTTCGGCCAGCTTGCCCACTGGTGGAAGAACAACGGCAAGGTCCCGGCCGTCCTCTATTCCGCCGACGTGCTGCCTCCCGCGATGCACGACGATCACATGATGTAAGCCGCTCGTCGCGGTGAAGATATCCCGGCATCGGAAACCAAAAAACGCGTCCTCGGGCGATGCCTGAGGACGTGGCAACGGAGCCCGTCATGACGACCAGTGAACATTCCCAACCGATGCGGCTTCGCATGGTGGCCGCGGATAGCTGGCGCTTCGGCCTGATCGCGCTGATTGCGTTCCTGACGCTCGTCGACCTGTTCGCCACCCAAGCCATTCTGCCTTCGCTGGTGGTGAAATTCGGCGTTAGCCGCGCCACCATGGGCTTCGCCGTCAATGCCAGCACCTTCGGTATGGCGGTGGCTGGTATCGCCGTCGCGCTTTTCGGGCGCGGTATTGATCGCCGCAACGGCATCTGGATCAGCCTGGCCATCCTGGCGATCCCGACGACGCTGCTGTCGCAGACAGACAATATTGTGGTCTTCGCACTGCTGCGCGTGGTGCAAGGCCTTTGCATGTCGACTGCGTTCACGCTCACCATGGCCTACCTGGCGGAGCATTTTTCGGCGCGGCAGACGACGAGCGCGCTTGCGGCCTATGTGACGGGGAATGTTGCCAGTAACTTTTTCGGCCGGTTGATGTCGGCGGCGGTGGCCGATGCGTTCGGCGTCTCCACCAACTTCCTGACCTTCGCTGCGCTTAATCTGCTCGGCGCCGCCCTTGTCTGGTTCACGCTGCAAAAGACCTCGGCAATGATGCGCGCCGACCTGGACGGCCAGCCTTCCCGCGCCGCCTGGAAAGCCCCGTTGCGGAACCTCGAGCTGCGCGCCTGTTTTGAGATCGGTTTTTTGATCCTGTTCGTCTTTATCGGCACGTTCACCTATGTGAATTTTCAGCTCGTCGCGGTGCCCCTGGCGTTGACGCCGATGGCCTTGGGCGTCGTCTATTTCGTCTTCCTGCCATCGATGCTGACGACCCCGCTTGCTGGCCGAATCGCAGCGAGCCTTGGCCCCAGGGGAGGGATCGGCGCGACACTTGCGCTGGCGATCGTCGGCTTGCTTCTGCTCCTCGCACCCAGCCTTCCCATCGTCCTCGCCGGGATGGCGTTTGTTGCCGTCGGCACTTTCCTGGCGCAGGCGATAGCCACGGGACATGTCAGCCGCACCGCGTCGCGCGATCGCGCTGCTGCGAGCGGGATCTATCTCGCCTCCTACTACGCGGGCGGGCTCGCCGGCAGCTTCCTTATCGGACAGATCTACGACCGTGTCGGCTGGACCGCATGCGTGATCGTGCTGGCCGCGGTTCTCGCCAGCGCGATCGCGATCGCGCGCGTGCTGCAAACGTCGAAGGACTGAGACCTGAAATCGAAACTAAGCTATCCAACCAAGGAGACCGACATGACCAACTTTCTCAAAGCTCTGTTTGCAGGCGCCGCCATGCTGATGGCGATTGCCGTCCCGGCCGCCGCTTCGGATGGCGTCGTCACCGTAAAGAGCGACTATTCCGTTGCCGAAACCGTCGCTCGCATCAAGAAGGACGTGCTCAAGAAAGGCATCAAGTTCTTCGGCGTCATCGACCAGGCACAGCTTGGCAAGAATGCCGGCAACGACGTCAGGCCGTCGCGACTCGTCATGTTCGGCAATCCGGCGCTCGGCACGACCTTCATCACGTCCAATCCCGAGGCCGGGCTCGACTGGCCTGTGCGCGTGCTGGTCTATCAGACCGCCGACGGTTCGGTTTACGCCGCCTACAGTGATTTCGACTGGATCGCTAGGCGGCATGGAATCACGGATCGTCCCGCGCAGTTCAAGATGGCGACCGAAGTCATCCAGTCTGTGACCTCAACCGTCAAGAAGAACTGACGGACGGGGAGGTAGCCGGATATCCAGGGGGCATGAAACGCATGCTGCCTGTCCCGGCAAACCTACTCGGCGGCGGACAGCGCCTTCACCCGCTCGCCGAACCATTTCTTCTGTGTGGCCTCTCGCACCAATGCGCCGACCGCGGGCGAATGCCTGCGGCCGCGCACCGTGACGAGATTGACCTCGCGCCAGAATTCCGGCTCCGTGATCGGCAGAGGCACCACGCCAGGATGCTTGACGGTATGCTCGGGCATGAAGCCGAAGCCAAGGCCGGCAGCGATCATCGCCAATGTCCAGTCGTCACGATCACTCCAGTAGACCGGACTGACCGTCACGCCTTGCTCGGCAAGGATGGCATCGGCGTAGCCGGCGAACTCGCAATTGTTGCGGTGGATGTAGCTTTCGTTGCTCATATCCTTCACCCGCACCACGCGCTGGTTGGCAAGGCGATGGGTCAGGTGAACAGCCATCACCATCTGCTCCTGGAACAGCGGCAGGGAGTGTACTTCTTCGTCGGGAGCGTCTGAAGGCAACGCGTAGATGGCAGCCTCAAGCTCGCCCTCGAGCAGCCTTTTCCTGAGGCTCACCGCGTCCGCATCGCAAAGATGCAACTCGACGCCTGGGTGGTGCGCGCGCACAGCCGCGATGAGCTCGATGATCTCGTCCGGAGCGATCGTGCTCATGATGCCGACCTTGAGGGGCATCTTCTTCAGGGTCACATATTGCTCGGCAATCTGCTTTGCCTGGCGTGAGTTCTCGAAGACGCCCTCGAGATAGGTCTCCACCATGCGGCCGAGCTCGGTAAGGTGAGTGAAGCGGCGCTCACGGTGGAAAAGCGGTCCGCCGAATTCATCTTCCAGGAGTTTGATCGCGCGCGACAGCGCGGGCTGCGTGACATTGCACTGCTCGGCTGCCCTGGTGAAATTCAGCTCCTTGGCAACGGCCAAGAAATATCGGACCTGGCTGATCTCCACTGCACGCTTCCCCTTGGGCGCGCGCATGGCGCACGACCCGCGTTGCCAGGCAATCTTACTAGCTGCCCTCGCGTCAAACAACCCGATCGCTCGATCGACATGCGGGGCTTGAGGCCAACGGTCTGACCGTCGGCTATCGAATCCATGTCTCAACGGCATTTCCGCAGCTTGCGGAGGTTCGTCATATTTGTCGTCACATCCAGAGCCGGCACGCACCCTGTTGCGTGTGGGGCTCAATCAGAAGGACAAGACGATGCTCAATGGCAAGACAGCGCTCATCACCGGTTCGACCAGCGGCATCGGGCAAGGGATTGCCGAAGCCTTCGCGGCCAAGGGCTGCAACATCGTTCTGAACGGCTTCGGCGACGCAGCCGAGATCGAACGCCTGCGGACAAAGCTCGCGGCCGATCATCGGGTCGCCGTTCGATACGACGATGCTGACATGAGCAAGGGCGACGCGATCACGGCGATGATGGACAAGGCCATCGCCGAGTTCGGCGCCGTCGACATACTGGTCAACAACGCCGGCATTCAGCATGTCGCGCCGATCGATGACTTCCCGATCGAGAAATGGGAAGCGGTCGTGGCCATCGATCTGATGTCCTCGTTCTATACGATCCGGCGCGCCTTGCAGGCGATGAAGGCGCGCAAATGGGGTCGCATCATCAACGTGGCCTCGGCGCACGCGCTCGTCGCCTCTCCCTATAAGTCCGCCTATGTCGCGGCCAAGCACGGTCTCGCCGGCCTGACCAAGGCCGTCGCGCTGGAGGTTGCCGAACAGGGCATCACAGTCAACGCCGTTTGCCCCGGCTACGTGCTCACGCCGCTCGTCGAGAAGCAGATACCCGACACGGCCAAGGCGCGCGGGATCACCGAGCAGCAGGTCATCAAGGATGTTCTGCTGGCTGCGCAGCCGACCAAGCACTTCGTCACGGTCGAGCAGGTTGCCGCGCTCTGCCTTTTCCTGGCTTCGGACGACGCGGCCTCGATCACCGGCGCCGTCATGCCGATCGAAGGCGGTTGGACCGCTCACTAGACCCGCACAAGGAGCGAAGGTGATGAACAAGATCACGCAAAACCTATCCGCCCCGGAAGCAGGACCGGCGATCGGCCATCGGGGCGAAGTCAAGCGTCAGACCGTCCTTGTCCTTCAAGGTGGCGGCGCGCTCGGCGCCTATCAGGCCGGCGTGTACCAGGCGCTGGTCGAAGGCAATATCGAACCGGATTGGGTCATAGGCACCTCCATCGGCGCCATCAACGCCGCGCTAATTGCCGGAAACGAGCCCGGCGATCGTCTGCCCAGGCTTCAGGAATTCTGGGATGGTGTGAGCCGGAGCAGCCCATTTGACGAGTTTTTCCGCATGATGGTTCCGAGCAACATCTTTGCCAATATGGGCACGGTGATGCGCGGCATCCCAGGATTTTTCGAACCGAACCCGAGCGCCATGTTTGGAGTGAACCGCGAGGTCGGTGTCGAGAACGCATCCTATTACACCACAGATCCGCTCAAAAGGACGCTGAACAATCTGGTCGACTTCGACTACCTCAATGGCCGCCACACACGGCTGACGGTCGGCGCGGTCAACGTCAACACCAGCGAGCTCAAATATTTCGACACGCGCGAGATGATCTTGTCGGCGGCGCACATCATGGCATCGGGCGCCTTGCCGCCAGCGTTTCCGGCGGTCTGCATCGACGGCGAGCCGTATTGGGACGGCGGCATCTATTCGAACACGCCCATCGAGGTCGTGCTGGATGAGCGACCCAGGCGAGACGCGCTGATCTTCGCGGTCAACATGTGGCAGCCCCGCGCCACCGAGCCGAAATCGATCTGGCAGGTCATGGGGCGGCAGAAGGACCTTCAATACGCCAGCCGCGGCCGGAGCCACGTTGCGCGGCAGGAGCAACTGCATCGATTGCGGCATGTCGTGCGCGAAATGGGAAGGCTCGTGCCGGAGGAGCGCCGCGAGGATCCGATGTTCAAGGAACTCGCCTCCTATGGCTGCCCGTCGGTGATGCACCTCGTGCGCCTGCTTTCGCCGCGTCTGGACGGCGAGGACCACACCAAGGACATCGACTTCACCCGCTCGGGCATCCGCACGCGCTGGCAGGCAGGATACGAGCATGGGCAGCGCGTCCTCGCCGACAAGCCCTGGGAATGCGAGGTCGACATGCTGCAAGGCATCGTCATCCATGAATCCCAAGAGTGATGCGCCGCGCCGAGGAAGATAGGGAGACCACCGATGCAGATCGTCACCCCCGGCATGCGGTTGATCCCGGAAGCCGTGCTCGCCAACAATGCTGCGCTGTTCCGCACGATCCCGGAGACTCCCTCGCATGCGGACAAGTCACTGCATCGCGTGGTCATTGTGGGCGGCGGCGCGGGCGGCTTGGAGCTGGCGACGCGCCTTGGCCGCAAGTTCGGCAGCCGGCGGCTTTCCGTCACGCTTGTCGACCGGAGCCGCATCCATATCTGGAAGCCGCTTCTGCATGAGGTAGCGTCCGGCGCCTTGAGCGCCTCGCACGACGCGGTTGAGTACATCGCCCATGCCAGCCGCCACGGCTACCGATACCGCATTGGCGAGGTCGTCGGCATCGATCGTGCCAAGCGCCAGGTCTTCGTCGCGCCCAGCTTCGACGATGACGGCCGCCAGGTCATCCCGGCACGTGTCCTGGGCTACGACACGCTGGTCATGGCCGTCGGCAGTGTCAGCAATGATTTCGGCACGCCGGGCGCCGCTCACCATGCCATTTCGCTCGACACCGCGGAGCAGGCCGCCCGATTCAACAAGCGGATGATCGACGCATGCCTGCGCGCCAACGCGCAATATGAGCCGCTTTCGCCTGGTCAGCTTCATTGCGTCATCGTCGGCGCTGGCGCCACCGGCGTCGAACTGGCGGCGGAACTGCACAAGTCGATGCGGGAAATTGCGTCGCACAATCTCGACAACATCGATTTCGAACGGCTGATCCGCATCACCATCGTCGAAGCAGGGCCGCGGATTCTGCCTGCCCTGCCCGAGCAGATGGCGCGCGCCACGGCACGCTTGCTGATCAAGTTGGGCGTGCAGATACGCTGCGGGATCAAGGTCACTGAGGTGACCGAAGACGGCATCCGGCTCGGCGAAAAGCTCTTTGTGCCTGCCGAATTGGTCGTCTGGGCGGCCGGTATCAAGGCGCCCGCTTTCCTGAAAAGCCTCGATGGACTCGAAACCGACCGCATCAACCGCCTGATCGTCGATGAAACCTTGCGGACGGTCGCAGACGAGAATGTGTTCGCGATTGGCGACTGCGCGAACTGCATGCTGCCGGGTGAGGAAAGCGCCTTGCCGCCCCGAGCCCAGACGGCCCATCAGCAGGCAGACCACATGGCCAAGGTGATTGCAGCACGTCTCGCAGGGCGGGCCCCGCCGGCATATCGCTACCGCGACTATGGTTCCCTCGTCTCACTCGCCGACTACGGTGCGTTCGGCAGCCTGATCGGCGGACTGAAGATCGAAGGTCTCGTTGCGAGGCTCGTCTACCGCTCGCTGCACAAGATGCATCTCAGGGCGGTTCACGGCTTCGCGAAGACAACGCTTGCTTCGATCGGCGAGATGATCGTCAGGCGCGTCAAACCGCGGATCAAGCTTCACTGAGCGCGGCGGAGGCGATGCGATGGAAAAGTATGACGTCGTGATCCTGGGCGGCGGCAATGCCGGAATGGGCGCCACGGTCGCGACGCGCGCCGCCGGACTCTCCGTCGCCATGATCGAGGCTCGCGATCTCGGTGGAACCTGTCCCAATCGCGGCTGCACGCCGAAGAAGGTGCTGGTTGCGGCGGCCCACGCGATCGACGAGATCGGAAGAGCCGGCACCCATGCAATCAAGATCGATCCGCCGAGGCTCGATTGGCGAGCCTTGATCGAGCGGGAAAAGGACATCATCCGGGACATTCCATCCCGACTGTCCGGACTGATGGCCAAGCGCGGCGTCGACGTCATCCACGGCGAGGCCGCCTTTGTCGCGAGCAACGCCATTCGCGTCGGCACCCGAGAGATCGAGGCCAGAAACATCGTCATCGCCACCGGCTCGAAGCCGCGCCCGCTGTCGATCCCAGGTTCGGAATTTCTGACCATTTCCGACGATGTTCTGAGCGATCCTGTGTTGCCCCGCGCTGTCGTGTTCATTGGCGGCGGCGTTATCGCTTTCGAACTCGGCCACGTCTATGCGCGCGCCGGCGTCGAAGTCACCATCCTCGAGGCGCTGCCGCAACTCCTCGGAGGCTTCGACGAGGATGCCGTCGCCCAAATCCGTGCCGAGAGCGAGCGGCTGGGCATCAGCATCCATACCAAGGCCTGGGTCAAGAAGATCGAAGAGGCCGACGGGCGACTGCGGGTGAGCTTCGCGAAGGATGGCGTGGAATGCAGTGTTGACGCTGATCGAGCCGTTAATTGCGCCGGGCGCGTGGCCAATGTCGAGGGCCTCGATCTCGGCGCCGGTGTCATCGTGCATCGCGAAGGCCGCATCGAGATCGACGATTATCTGAGGTCCCGTTCCAATCCGGACGTCTATGTCTGCGGCGATGCAGTGTGGAATTCTCCGCAGCTTTCGCCGATAGCGACCTACGAGGGCGGCATCGTCGGCCGCAATATCGTCGACGGCCCGAAACACCGGCCCGACTACAGTCACATACCCGCCTCTCTCTACAGCATTCCGGTAGTGGCAACCGTCGGTTTGACCGAGGCCAAGGCGAGGGAACACGGCTTCATCATCAACGTCCAGTCGAACGACATGCAAGGCTGGCTTTCGGCCAGGACTTATGCCGAGCCGGTCGCATGGTCGAAGATCATCGTCGAGGAAACGACAGACAGGATCCTTGGGGCTCACCTGGTCGGCCATGCCGGCGAAGAGCTGATCCACATATTTGCGCTCGCGATGAAGCACGGCATCACGGCACGAGAGCTGTCTGAAATGGTCTGCGCTTTCCCGACCTTCACGGCGGATATCAGGAACATGATGTAACGCCTCGCCTCGGGCCAGCGAAGTAGGACACAGACCTGGCATGTGTCGATGCAGGTGGGGCATCAAATCCATGCAGGAAAAGCATGGCAACTGCCGAGGGGTTACGGTGGTAGGCTGTGTGCGACGTATGAAAGTGCTGACATGGCCGCCGACCAGGCAATGACATTCGAGCAGTCCGTCCAGGCAGCCATCGAACTTGATGCGCCTCTCAATGAACGGCTGGCGGTGGTTGCCGCGGCGGTCCGCCGCCTAAACTCGGAGTTCGCGGACGCTGTAGATCGACTGGTCGAACGCCTGGAGAAACAGGGTGCCGGAGCGGCGGCGCCAAAATCCGGCGATGTCATGCCGCCATTCCTGCTGCCTGACGACGATGGCAGGCTTGTCAGCCTCGCGGAAATCCTGGCCAAGGGGCCAGCCGTCATCACCTTTCAGCGCGGTCACTGGTGCCCTTATTGCCGCTTGAACGCCATCGGGATTGTCGAGGTGCAGCGCGAGATCGCGGAATTGGGCGGACAGGCGATTGCCATCATGCCGGAGCGGCGCAGGTTCGCCAAGGCGATGAAGGCTTCGGTCGGAGCACAGTTCCCGTTCCTGATCGACATGGACAACGGGTATGCGTTGTCGCTCAACCTCGCGATCTGGGTCGGTGCCGAAATGGAGCGGCTTATGGGACTGGGGCTCGACATCCCCAACTATCAGGGCAACTCCAGCTGGTTTATGCCCATTCCAGCCACCTTCGTTGTCCGAACTGACGGAATCATCACGGATCGCTTCGTCGATCCAGACTACCGCCGTCGCATGGACATCAACGACCTGATCGCGGCGCTCAGGCGGGCTCGCTGACGCCGAAGGATGACCAGTCGGCCGCCCGTAGCAGATTAAGCAAAGTCGTCGCGACAGGCGAGCGCTGCCGGCCCGCAACCGCATAGACCGAAACGACCCGCGAGACGTCCAGATCGCGAAGCTTAAGCCGGCGTGTGGTCGGGGATCGCGGTGCCGTAAGCGTGACAAAGCCCACTCCGGCATTGGCCTCCAGCAGCGCAAGGAGATCCTGGTCGGTCTCGACTTCATGCGCAGTCCTGGGCGTATATCCCTTGGCGGAAAGACAACGCGCGAGTTCCTCGCTCGTCTCCCAGTCGATCCGACTGAGCACGGGTTCAGCGGCGAGCTGCGCCAGCGCGACATCAGCCTCGTTTCGCCGGGCGAGCGGGTGATCTGAATTTACCGCGAGCTCGATTCCTTCCTGGAACAGCGGCCACACGTCCAGGCGATCCCAGGCCTGTCCGAGCGGACCGGCGATCGCCAACTCCACTTCGCCGCCTTTCAGCGCCTCTATCACAGCTGCCGGCGAGCCGCGGTGGATCTTGAGATGCACACCGGGATAGGCCCGAAAGAGTTCGGTGAACGGTGAAACCAACAGCGCAATATTGATGCTGTTGGAAATGGTGACGTTGAGCGGCGCAACGTCACTGCTTTGCACCGCCTTGGCTAGTGACTTGGCGGAAGTGGCTGCATCATAGCACTGTTGCAGCAACGGCAGCATGCGGCGCCCGAGTTCCGTGAGGTGCGAGTGCTGACGCTCGCGCCTGAGGAGCTCTCCACCTAGTTCCTCTTCAAGTGTCTTGATTGCACGCGTAAGAGCCGGCTGAGTGACGTTGCATTCCTCGGCCGCTCTCGTGAAATTCAACGTGTTAGACAGGGCCAAGAAATAGCGGACCTGCTGCATCTCCATGAAGTCTCGCCCCTCAGCGAAATGGTCGATTAGCGATTAAGCATGTTTGCAGACTACCGCAATGGTGAGGGCTCGGCAAAGCACATGCAGCTTAAGTGTTCGCTTTCGCCATTCCGGCCCTGAAAACCGCCGGTCAGCATTCGGCCCCACTCACGACATTCGCCATGCTGTCACTAAGCGTCTGCATTGGGCAGCCGCGACGCACATCGGAGTTATATGGCGCCCTTCGCCGGGGCTGTCCCGCATCCCGCCTTACGGTGGTGAGGTAGGCCAAGGGCTCTTGAAGCGGGCGCTCGGCAAAGGCCTTCAGGCTTTCGTCCAGCCGCTTGTTGATGGCCGAGATCGACGAGGCGGAGAAGGCATGCCCGCACAGCTCTTCCGTGATCGCCTTGACCTGCGGGATGGGATCAGCTCAGCATTTTAAGGTATGGACTGAGGATTGCGTGCAGCCCTTCATGCCCCAGGTATGGCGCGACCTGAGCTCAGATGTCGGGTTATTGCGCGCCCTGGCGGCACTATTGTTCGAAAGGCTCTCCCAGCGAAGCCACGCCGTTGAGCTTGAGCAGACGCCGGTTGGAAGAAATGACGCCCAGCACGATGATTGTCACAAGATAAGGCAGGCTCGATAGAAGTTGCGAGGAAACGTCGAGCCCAGTTGTCTGGGCCGCGAGGCTTGCGAGGGACACGGCGCCGAAGAGGCAAGCACCAAGGAAGATACGGCTGGTAAGCCAAGTACCGAAGACGACGAGCGCGATCGCTATCCAGCCGCGCCCGGCGATCATGCCATCGGCCCAGAGCGGCGTGTAGACCACGGCCGCGTAGGCACCGGCGAAACCCGCCAGCGCGCCGCCGAAAGCGACCGCGGCGAAGCGCACAGCGATTACCGGATAGCCGAGCGCACGGGCCGCCTTGGGATTCTCGCCGACGGCGCGGATGACGAGGCCGGTCTTGGTGTAGGCGAACATCGCCCAAATGGCGACGGTCGCAGCAAGCGAAAGCCACACGACAATGTCTTGGGTGAACAAGCCGCCGATGACCGGGATATCTGAAAGCCAGGGCAATGAGAGCTTCGGAAGCCCTTTGACCGTGAGGCTCTCAAAGCTCTTGCCGAACAGCGCCGACAGGCCCTGGCCGAGGATGCCTATGGCGAGGCCCGTCGCAACCTGGTTCGCGCGGAATCCCAGCGCCACGACGGCGAAGACAAGGGAAAGAGCGGCGCTGGCGAGACCAGCGGCGAGGAAACCCAGGAGATGCCCGCCGCCTTGATAGACGATGATGAAGGCGATGACTGCGCCGAGGGCCATCAGGCCCTCCACACCGAGATTGAGGATCCCGGCGCGCTCGGCCACCAGTTCGCCGAGCGCCGCCAGAAGGAACGGCGTAGCCGCCGCCAGCATCCCGGCGAGGACGAATTCCACGGCGTTCATGGCGTGCTTCCGTGGGCGGCATGGCGCCATTCGAGCCGATAGCGGACGAAGGCGATGGCGACAAGATAAGCAAGCAGCAGGCTGCCCTGGAAGGCCCTGACCGCAGCGACCGGCAGATTTGCCGAGACCATGGCGTTATCGCCACCGATATAGAGGGCCGCCATGAGCAACGCGGAAAAGAGGATGCCGACCGGGTGAAGGCCACCGAGATAGGCGACGATGATGGCGGCATAGCCGTAGCCGGTCGAGATGGAGCGCTGCAACTGTCCGAGCGGCCCGGCCACCTCGGCCGCTCCGGCGAGGCCTGCCGCGAAGCCACCGACGAGGAGCGAAAGCCAGATCGCGCGTCCTTCGTTGAAGCCGGCGTATCCGGCGGCGCGCGGCGCGAGGCCGCCGACCTGCAGCTTGTAACCCGCGAAACTCCTCTGCATGAACACCCAGGCGCCGAGGGAGAAGGCGCAGGCGACAAGCAGCGAGACGTTGACGCGGGTGCCGGGGATCAGGATCGGCACCATCGCGTCGTACTGGAACATCACCGATTGCGGGAAGTTGAAGCCGTTTGGGTCTTTCCAGGGGCCAAGAAGCAGGTAGTTGAGCAATTGCGCGGCAACGAGCGCCAGCATCAGCGATACGAGGATCTCGTTTGCGTTGAGCTTCACGCGCCAGAAGGCCGTGAGCGACGCCCACAGCGCGCCACCCAGCGCGCCGATGACGAGCATGGAGGGCCAGATCCACTGGCCCGTAGCCTGCGGGAACCAGATGGGAATGGCCGATGCGAAGATCGCGCCGAGGATGAATTGGCCCTCGGCGCCGATGTTGAAGACCTTTGCGCGAAAGCCGATCGCAAGCCCCTGCGCGATCAGCAGGAGCGGCCCCGTCTTCAACAGGACTTCCGAGAACGAGGCCCAGGACAGGAAAGGCTCCAGAAGCATCGCGTGGAAAACGGCTACCGGATCGCGGCCCATCAGGATGTAGAGGCCAAGATTAAGCAGCGTCGCCAGGGCGAGCGCGACGGGCGGGGCGATCAGTTTGACGGGAAGCGAGGCATGCTCCCGGCGAACCAGAACCGGAAGGAACGGCCTGGAAAGAGCGCTCATGCCGGGACCTTCCTGGCCGTTGAATGCGCGCCGATCATGTAACGGCCGATCTCCTCGGGTCTGGTGTCGCGCGTCACCAGCGGCGGGCTCAGCCAGCCCTGATGGATCACCTGGATCGAATCGCAGAGTTCGAACAGTTCCTCCAGCTCCTCCGAGATGACGAGGATGCCCATGCCTTCGTTGCGCAGGGCGACAAGGCGCCGGCGAATGGCGGAGGCCGCGCCGATGTCGACGCCCCAGGTGGGTTGCGCCACCAACAACAATTTCGGGGACAGCATGATCTCGCGGCCGACGATGAACTTTTGCAGATTGCCGCCTGAAAGCGCGCCGGCCTCCGCTTCGGAACCGGGCGTGCGCACGTCGTATTGCCGGATGCAGTTCTCGGTGAAAGCCTTCGCCCGGGCTGTGTCGACAAGGCCGCGTTTCAGCAGGCCGAACGGATGGGCGGTCAGAAGGCTGTTGAGCACGAGCGACATTTCCGGCACCGCGCCGCGGCCGAGCCGTTCCTCCGGAACGAAGGCGAAGCCCAGCCGACGGCGGGCAGCCGCATCGAGCGCGCCGACATCCTTTCCCATCATGCAGATGCAATCGGACTTTGCGCGCGGCAGCACCGTTTCGCCCGAGATCAGCGCCGCGAGTTCGCTCTGCCCGTTGCCCGATATGCCCGCTATGCCGAGGATCTCACCGGCACGCACCGTCAGGTTGACGTCGCAAAGCGGCACGGCGAAGGGATCGTGAGGCTGATGGTCCAGGCCGATGATTTCGAGGCGCTTTTCGCCGCCGGAATGCGCTAACGCCGGCATGGGCTGCGGCATGTCGCGGCCGATCATCATGCGGGCGAGGTCGTGCGCGTCATGGTCGCGCGGGTCCACATGGCCGGTGACGCGCCCGCCGCGCAGGATGGTCGCTCGGTCGCAGACCGCCCGGATCTCCTCCAGCTTGTGCGAGATGAACAGGATCGAAACGCCGCCGTCGCGCAGCCGCCGCAAAGTCTCGAACAGCTTGTCCACCGATTGCGGCGGCAGGACGGAGGTCGGTTCGTCGAGGATCAGGAGCTGGGGTTCGGTCATCAGGCAGCGAATGATCTCCACCCGCTGCCGTTCTCCCACCGAGAGCGCGTGCACATGGGCAAGCGGATCGACCTCGAGTCCGAAGTCGCGGCCGAGCGCGCGGATACGTTCCGCGAGATCCGATTTGCCCTTGGGCACGACCAGGCGAATGTTCTCCACCACCGTCAGTGTTTCGAACAAGGAGAAATGCTGGAAGACCATGCCGATCCCCTTGCGCCTCGCATCCGCGGGGGAAGCGAGGGCCAGGGGGGCTTCTTTCCAGGTCGCCATTCCGGCGTCCGGCTGCTCGACGCCGTAGATCAGCTTCATCAGCGTCGACTTGCCCGCTCCGTTTTCCCCGAGGATCGCATGGATCGAGCGTGGAGCCACATCCAGATCGATGTCTCGATTGGCATGAATCTGGCCGTAGCTCTTGGAGATGCCGCGCAGCGACAGGAGCGGGACGGTCACGGTCACTTGGGCAGCGGCGTGGTGACACCCTTGACGTGCCAATCCATGGCAACGATCTCGGCCCCGGTCATCGTCTTGCCGGCGGGCACGCCCTCGCTGCCGTCGGCTTTGACGATCGGACCGGTAAAGGGCGAAAAGCTGCCGTCGGCGATCTTGGCTTCAACGCCCTTGATCCTGGCCATCATGTCGGCCGGGATTCCCGGGTTCCAGTCAACGACCTCGACCACCTTGTCGCCGACACCCAGGAAAGCGTTTGCGCCCTTGAAGGTGCCGGCGATGTGGGCGTCGACCGAGGCCTTGAAGAAGGGCGACCAGTCGGTCGCCACGCAGCCGAGATAGGTTTTGGGCGCGTATTTCTTCATTGACGAGTTGAGGTTGAAGGCGGGAACGCCGGCCTCTTCGCAGGCCGAGACGACGGAGGGCGTGTCCTGCGCGTTGGAGAAGATCACGTCGCATTTCTGCGCTAGCAGCGCCTTGGCGGCCTCCTGCTCCTTGGCCGGATCGAACCAGGAGTTCACCCATACGACCGAAACCTCGACATCGGGCTTCACCGCCTGCGCTCCCAGCGTGAAAGCGTTGATGGAGGTGATCAGCTCGGGAATGGCGAAGGCAGAGACCGAGCCGAGCTTGCCAGTCTTCGAAAGCGCGGCTGCCGCCATGCCCATAAGGTAGGTACCCTGGGAATATTGGGCCGCGAAGGGCGAGAAGTTCGGCGCCACCTGGAAACCGGAAGCGTGCAGCACGGTTACGTCGGGATTGCGGCGTGCGATCTGCAGGGCGCCGTTCTGATAGCCGAAGGAGCCGGCGACCAGGAACTTGTTCCCGTCGGCGACCGCCTTGTTCATGATCCGGTCGGCATCGGGTCCTTCCTGTATGTTCTCGATGATGGTCACCTTCACCTTGTCGCCGTAGGCTGCCTTCACAGGCTCAAGCCCGTCGGCGAGCGCACGGCCCCAGCCGACATCGCCGACCGGCGACGGGACCACGAGCACGATGCCCAGAGGTTCGTCGGCGGCAAGCGCGCGGCCGCCCACCGCCACGACGAGCCCAGAGGCGGCCGCGCCTTTCAGCAACGTTCTGCGGGTAAGATTTATCAGCATGTCGGTTCCCCTTGTTTTGGTTTCTAAAATTCCACCGTCGCAAGCGCCGCCTCGGCTTGCGCAAACAGCCTGGCCTCGTCGAGCCCCGGGAATTCGCCTTTGGCCCAGACGATGCGGCCGTTGATCATGGTCATGTCGGTCGGCGCGCCGATGCCCACCTTGGCCAGCAGGCTCAGCGGATCGTGCCGCGTGCCGACATAGTCCATGCGCCGCGTGTCGATGGCGAAAAGGTCGGCGGCCATGCGGGGCGCCAGCCTGCCGATGTCGCCGCGCCCGAGCAATGCCGCGCCTCCGGTCGTCGCATAGCCGAGAAAATCGGCCGGCGGCGGCACCGGATGATCGCGCGTCGACGCCGACAGGCACTGCAGCATGTAGGCGGAATGGATGCAGTGCATCAGGTTGGAATTGTCGTTTGAGGCGGCGCCGTCGCAGCCCAGACCCACACTGAGTCCGAAGGCCGACATCGCCGGAATGTCGGTGATTTCGGCGCCGACGAGATAGACCGGTTCGGGGCAATGCGCGATGCCAGTGCCGCTCGCGGCCATCTTGCGCAGCTCGTCGTGGGTCAGTTCCCAGCAATGGGCATAGAAGGTATCCGGCCCGCAGAAGCCGATATCCGCGCAATAGTCCACCGTGCGCATGCCGTGACGGGCCTCGATTACCGGGCTTTCGCCCTCGCCGACATGGGTATGCATGCGCACCCCGCGGTCGCGCGCCAGCGCCACCGATTCCACGAAGGTGTCGCGATAGCAGTTGACTGGCTGGCAAGGCGCGACCACGACCTGCCGCATGCCGAAGGGGCCGGCATCATGGTAGGCGTCGATCAGCCGGGCGCAGTCCGCGATGAATTCGTCGGTCGTTTCCAGCATGGCGTCGGGGATGGTCGAGCCTTCCGATTTGGGCAGCGTGTTGCCGCCACGTCCGGCATGGAAGCGCATGCCGAGCAGTTCGGCTGCTTGGAACTGCCGGTCGATCAGCCGCTTGCCCGCCTGCCGCGGAAAGCAATACTGATGGTCGAATGCCGTCGTGCAGCCGTGCTTTATCAGCTCGGCCATCGCCGTGACCGATGCGTGGTAGAAGCATTCCTCAGTCAGCCGCGAGAAAATGGGATAGATGCGGTCGAGCCATTCGATGACCGACAGCTTCGTCCAGTCCAGATCGGCCCGGTTGCGCACGAAGCATTGAAAGAAGTGGTGATGGGTGTTGACGAGGCCGGGATAGACGAACCAGCCAGCGGCGTCCTGCGTGATTGTTCCAACGGGCAGGTCTGCCTTGTCGAGGCCTGCGCCGATGGCCCGTATTGCCGGGCCGTCGGTCAAGATATCGACATTGCGTCGGATGTCGGGACCGTTGCCCTCGTCCACGATGACCGCAGCGCAGCCCTTCAGCAAATAGCCCGCCACGTCAGGCCTCGCCGACTTTGAGAACGGGCGCGGGTGTCAGTTCGTGCAGCCGGTGGATGCCCGGCATCTCGATGAAGCCCTCGAGACTGCGGACCGCCCGTGACCAGAGCCGGATCGCGGGATAGGGGTCGAGCGAAACGCCGCCGTCCGGCGCCAGCGCAACATAGGGAAAGCAGGCAACGTCGGCGATCGTCGGTCGATCCGATGCGAGGAAGCGCTGGCCGCGGATATGCTGTTCGACGAGGCCGGCTTCCAGCTCCCGCAGAGCCGCTATTCCCTGCTCCCGAAGGGCGGCGATATTGCCCGGACGCAGCAGCATCTCGTGCAAGCGCGCCGCCCCAAGGCTCGCGGTCAGCCGGTGCGAGAAGGACAGCCATTGCTGGACGCGCGCCGTCCGCCCGGCCGTATCATTGCCCAGCCATTGGGGTGCCGCCTTCGCGGCGAGATAGACCAGCATGGCCGAGGATTCGGTCAGCACGAGGTCGCCATCCTCCAGGATCGGGATCGAACCCGCCGGATTGAGCGCCATGAGCTCAGGACCGCGATGCTCGCAACCGGGATGGAAGTCGACAGGGCGGATGTCGAGCGTCACACCGATCAGCGCAGCCATGAGGCGCACCTTGTAGCAGCTCGGCGACAGCGCGTAGTCGTAGAGCTTCATTGCGCCACCAGTTGCGCGCCGTAGGTGTAGCCGTGGCGTTTCAGCCAGCGCCGGTAGGCAACCGAGGTAAGGTCGGCGCGCGTGGGAATCTCCATGCCGGGATCGAGCGGCAGCAGCCTCGGAATCTGGTTTTCGAGGATCGACCGGTCCTGAACGAAGATCGTCTGCTGGAAATGGATCAGGTCGGTCATCGGTGTTTCGTCATCGAACAGCGCCATCCATGGCCAGACGTCGCACAGGTCTTCGGCAAGTGGCTGCACGAAAAGCGTGATGACATCCCATTCCGCCGGGCGAGGCGGGCAGGTCTTGTAGAGCACCGAGCAGGTCGGCGCGGGCACGCGGTACATATATTCCGTGGTGATGCCACCTTCCGCCGACTTGGCGGCCTGCGGCTGGTAGAACTTCACCTGAGTGGCCCAAACCTCGTCTTCGTCCTCTCGGATATCGACCTTGTAGTTCTGCACCTCCGTATGCGGCTCGGCCCCCAGTATGTCGGTATGCACGAAAGGAAAATGCGCGATGTCCAGGAAGTTCTCCACCGCACGCAATGGCGAGCAGCGCACGCGCACCACCCCGACTTCGACGAGCCGGCGGCCCGGCTGATCTGCCTCGGGGATCGCAAACAGCGGCTTTTGTGGATCGCCGAGCGATGACCACACATGGCCATAGCGGATGCAGGCCGGCAGGTCACGTCCGTTGCCGCCCGTGACCTGCGCGTTTCCGTCTTCGCCGCGCCTCACCGCGATCGGCTCGCCCATCAGGGCCGTCCTGCGCCCATGCGCATCGAGCTGGCTAGCAAGGCTGACAGGGTACCATCCGTCGATCATCGTGTTGCGGGTCATCGGACGATCCTGGCGCGTGCAATATCCTCGGCCGCCCGCCGCAGCGCCTCGGCGGCCCTCGACGCGGCGATACGCTCGTCCGGATTGCTGTTTTCGTCCACCAAAACATGCATCAGCGTGCGCGCCTGCCCATCGGGAGCAAGCAGCAGCCGGACGGCCCGGCCATCGTGGGTGTAGTCGAGCAGACCTCCAGCGGCCTTCGTGCCCGCGGCCGCCTCCAGCGCCACGATGCCCGCTTCCACCACCATGGAGCGGAGCGGCGCAAGGCCCTCGAACCGCGGCGGCCCGGCGGCGGGTTCGCCAACCGAAATCCATATGATGCCGCCGCCATCCTCGACGTGCTGCGTCGCGACACGAATCGTGTCCGGCGGCGTCAATGCCGGATGGGCCGGAATGCGCTGGCAGTTTCCCGCGTTGGCGTAGCTCCAGCCGTGATAGATGCAGGCCAGGGTCTCACCGCGTACGAAGCCGTGGGAAAGGCGCATGCCGCGATGGGGGCATCTGTCGGCGAAGGCCGCCGCACGGCCGGAGCGGGTTCGCCAAAGGGCAACCGGTCCGGCCGGAGATGGCGCCGGCATTACGGTTCCCGCCGGCAAGTCGGCGGAGAGGGCAACAGGCATCCATGAGCCGGTGGGATAAGGCGGCATGCATCAACTTTCAAAACGGCACCAGCATCTTCCTGAGCCAAGCTTCGCGGTCAAGGATATGCTAATACGCCGGGTTACGTTTGCACAACATTTCCTCACTGGCAATAATGCCTAAAAAAGGTGCATGACACCTCGGCAGGCAGAGGGCCGCAGGCCCAGAAACCTAGTCCGATTCGCTCTCGATCGGCGCCCGGCGGATGGTCTCGACCCAGACATCGATTGGTCCAAGAGAGCACCCCATTTCCATCATGTCGATGAGTTCGGCCGGACCGGCAATGTCGAGTTCAAGGCGGTCGGGACCGGCAACGAATACTGCCTGCGCGAGCCCGAGCTTGGCGGCATGACGCTCGATCCACGGAAGAAAGGATGCCGCCTCGACATCGCCGAGGATCGTCATGCGCTCGCGCCAGGAACATCGATTTTGCTCGCTCATAGAAAACCTCGGCAATGAAGCTGATCTATCTATCTATCTATCTATCTATGTATCTACATCGTGCTCAATCGCTGAAGCATCTGCTTTTGACAGCGTCGTTACGCCAGACCTGAATTCGAAGATGGAATGACCGCTATGTCGCCTTGGAGAGGACAGCGTAAGGGGCAAAGAAAACCGAGAACATGATGATGATGGGCAAGAGGAAGATCCAGAAGCCCACCGTGACGAACTTCGAGGTGGGGCCTTCCTCGCCATGCCGGGTCGCCGAGAGCAGGGCCGTGGCTGCGGCCCAGCCGATACGGATCGCGCGGCGCGCCGCCAGCCGTGATGTCGCTCATGCCGAGCGATCATCCATCGATCCATTCGTCCCTCGCGGTTTCGGCGTTGCGGGAACCTCGGCGCCACGGTCCGGTTATCTCGCTGCGAGGAGGCGCTCCATGAACGCGACGAAGGAATTCCTGCGCAGCTGGCTGGAGGAGAATGTCGGCAACTTGCCTGCCGATACCGAGGTCAGCGTTGCGATGTTGGCGCAGCAATTCGAGCAGGATGCCGACGCCGCCGGCTACGGTCGCGAGGTGCGCGAGCAGGAGGTCGGCAATATCGAGGACGCGATCCAACGCGCTCTCGATAAACCGCCGCGGGAACCGGAGAGGTGGAATCCAGTCCCGATGAGGGGAATTCACTGGCGCCGGTTGTCGATGCCCTGGAAGCCGCCGAGCCCGAGACTTCGGGCGACGCAGAGGGCCGCCCGAAGCCGGCTGGCTAGCGGCTCTCCTTCTCCAGCCTCGCGACCACCGCGTCCAGAAGCGCCTTCGGGCAGGTTTCTCCCTCGCGCAGGGCTTCGAACAGCGAGGCAACCCAGCTGTCGAGTGTTCCGCCGTGATCCTTCGACAGCTTCGAAGCAGCCTGCTTGAGCGCTTCGAATTCCAACAAGCTGAGTGGGGAATCGCTAGACATTATTCCTCCGTCGCGAGCGGACGCAACGCAACCGGGCGCGCGCCGCATTCCTAGGAGCGCAGCAATCCGGCCTCAACAACATTTGTTTCAGAAGCAGCTACCGGTTCCGCCTGCTTGCGGAGCCAGCGGCGGCTGCGCGACGCGTCCCGGCCGCTCGCGGAACAAAGGCGGGCCGCAGAGGTTTGGAGCTGCTTCCCGCAAGCCGCAGACACTTGGTCAGCAGAGGTATCCGATGACGAAGCCCCATCAAAACGACGGTCCCGCGCGACCGGCCCCAAGCAGCGACCGGACCGGCCGGCATACAGGGACTGACAGGGATTCGCCGCAAGAAGATCCCGCGGAAGGCTCGCGCAAAATTGTGGATCGCGAGCTCGCCCGGCAAAAGCAGCCGTCCGGGGCTGAGAACAAGGAACCCGAGCAGACCCTGCGGGATCAGGTCGAGGAAGAGACAAAGCTGCCTCAGAAAGGGTCGGCCTGATCGCGGCGAGCAGCGACCCGACTGCTCCCATGACGGCAAAGTCCAGGCGAAAACTGCTTCTGTTGCTTGCGGCGGCGACGACTGGGCTGGCGCTCTACAACAATCTCCTGGCGAGACGGGCATTGGCCGGACGGCCGCTCGGGCGCTTCATCCATCTCCGCGGAACGAAGCTGCATTTCTTGGAGGCGGGCCATGGGCAATCATTGCTGCTCCTGCACGGCAACGGCGCTTCGGCGGAGGATTTCACGACAAGCGGCATCTTCGGCGAAGCCGCTGCCAGATATCGCGTGCTTGCCTTCGACAGGCCGGGCTTCGGCCTGAGCCCACGCCCGGCGGGCGGGCCTTGGACCGCTGGCGCCCAGGCCGATCTCATCCAGGCCGCGGCCGAAAAACTCGGCGTCGAGCGCTACATCGTTGTCGGCCATTCCTGGGGGGCCGCCGTAGCGCTCGAGATGGCGCGCCGGCATCCCCGATCCGTCGCCGGTGTGGTCGTTGTCGCTGGCTATCATTACCCGCCGCCAAGGCTGGCGCTTGCCATCTCCGCGCTGCCGGCGGCGCCCCTGATCGGGACCGTGTTGCGTCACGCCATACTGCCTTCGCTGGTCAGGCTGAACTGGCGCTGGGCGATGAAGAAGATTTTCCACCCGGCAACGATCGCGACGCCTTTCGCGGCAACGACAAGGGGATTGGCGAGCCGGCCATCGCAGCTGTGGTCCATCTCTGCGGAATCCTTCCTGATGCTGGCCTCGGCACTGTTCCCAAATCGCCGGTACGCAGAGATCGCCGTTCCTGTCGGGATAATTGCCGGCGCCGGCGATCAGCTGTTCGACGCCAAGGCCGAGGCGCTGCGGCTACAAACCGAGATAAGCCACTCACTGCTGGATATCGTCCTGGACGCCGGACATATGGTGCATCAAAGCAAACCGCAGGCGGTTCTAGCCATGATCGACAAGGTTGCCGCTCTCGCGAGCGTTGCCGGCCCGGTCTCTGGGACCGCTCTATGATGCGACAGCTCCAGACGCGCACCGTCTTGTGTCGATCGGTGTCGCGGCTGCGAGCCCAAAGGGGCAGCCAAGTGGGTAGCGAAGATACTTGCGTATTTTATAAAATAATGAAATACGACGTGCTCTTCCGTTGGGGAATGTGCAGGAGATGTATTTTCCGCAGTTTTTCGTTGGGATGGTCGCGACACTCAGCGCCGTGGCAGCGTGGGTTTTCACTGCTACCGGATTAGTGTGGTTTGCCGGCGTTTGGACCGCAGCAGCAGCACTGCTTTTGCAGGTGGGGTACTTCGGGCTGCTTATCGGCCTGACATACCAAAAACCGCGCGTTGACCAGCCGGGCGCACAGGCCCTTAAAAGACAGCCAGCCAACGGTCGAGATAACGCTTCTAAAGACCTTCGTGGCGCTCGCCGCCATTGATCGGCCAGATCAGCCCCAAGTTGGAATTGGGGCCGTTTCTCTGCTGGGAAAGCCCTGCCCGTCGTGGCCCGGCTCGCCCAAGCTATCCGAACTGACCACGTCGGCCGCCAGCCCCGCTGTGACGCTTGAGAAGCAGTAGCGGATGCGATGTTTGGCGCGGGCGGCCCGGCCGGTAGCGGGGTAGACCACGAGCCGGGCCTGACCGACGCAGGCTTGTTGGGCATACCGCCGGCTAAGCAATTTTATCAGCAGTCACTGATGTTTCCGCCATGTGAACGGATGACGTGTATCAGCCTCGAACACCAAGCTCGGCATAAATTTTGCTTCACCTCCAGCGGCGGAGGCGAAACGATGACACTTGCACGCGAACTGTTCGAGACTGATCTAACTTTCCATTGCCCCGGGTGTGAAACTGCGGTGGTCCGAAAAGGATCGTGGATCAAGAGCGCCAAGGTCTTCATCTGCGACGCCTGCAACACGCAAACTCGCCTCACATATGGGCTTAAGCTCGCCATCTTCGATGCGCATCTCCATCGCGACGCGCCGCCTGGCTTGCCAGCGACCAGAGGGCAGAGCCGGCGGTAAACAAGCCTGGCGTCATCGCGGCATGTCGTGCAGCCACAGACCGCGGCGGCGAGCATCACGGCTTGGGGGCAAATCAGGGAGTGCGGCTTGGCGCGCTTCCAGCAGTCGCCCAAGCCCAAAGCGCACCAATCCGCTACCCACGATTGGTCTCAGTATCCCGGCATGCTCCTCACTTGGTGCCAGGCGGTATTCCCAAAAGCTCGCCTAAGCGGACCGGCAAGTGAGGTGAGGCATGCAACTCGGCACAGCTGTCTTTCCATTGCTGGAGATATTCGCCGGCCGGAACGCCGCTGCGGCCAGGCCAGCGGTTGAGGGCGGCAATTGCCTCGATGGATTCTGAAACCTGCTCGTATTCTTTTAGAACGGTCAAGGACATCGCTTGTGCGAATGGATTAAGACCCGGAATTTCGATCTCGCTTCGGTGACCGGCAAACCATGCTGCGGGGTCGCGGGTGAGGCCCTGCGTGTCGGCGAGTGCCTCATAGCGTTTGATGATGTTCTGGCGGTATTCGGCAATGGCATCGCCGAAGGCGTTATCGCCGGCGAAGGGCGGGTTTTGTTTCCAGCCCTTCGCCAGATGCCCTAGGCCACGCAGTGAGAAAGCCTCCACGATCGCTTCTTCCAACCATTGGCATGGGGGCGCCAACTTGGCGTCGGCCTGCCAACTGTTCGCAAAGACATGGCCGAGCTCATGCCCGAACTGATAGGCCAGCTTCGACCAGTCGCGTTCGCCGATATCGACGATGATCCACGCCATGCTGCTGCCGTCCGGATGAAGCCAGATGGCAGGCTGTCCTGAAGTGTGCTCGTCGACGCGAAGCCGCGCCGGCTGGCGGTCGGAAAGAAGACGGACACCATCAAGGCAGGCATGACGCATGCGCTCAACGACCTGTTCCGCGGTGCGCGGAAGCATATGCCCCCAATCGCCAGCGAGTTCGATCGGGGCGGTGAGGAGGGTAGGAGACCGACTGTCATGAAGCCCGTTTGCCACCATCGCATAGGGGACCTTTCGAAAGGCGTCTTTAGCGGTGGAGGCCGCTATAACCAAACTGCCGGCCACCGAGCCAAGTATCCGAACAAGATCTCGCCTTAACATTGCTATTCCCGATATCGGACAAGCCGAAACTGGAATAGCATCGAGGATCTTCAAGAGGCAGGGGTGAGCAGTCGATCATGGACCGCGTACGCGTGATCAATCTCGATCGCAGCTTGGATCGACTGGCAAAATTTCGCACAGTGAACGCCCATCTGAAAAATGTGGAGAGATTTGCCGGTGCGGATGGACGCAGCTTGGATCGCGGTCGGCTTGTCGAGGAAAACATCATATCACAGGATCTGGAATACACGGCTGGCAGCCTGGGCTGCGCCGTGTCTCACATCGCGTTGTGGAAGGAGGCAGTGCAACGAGATCAGCCTATCACCATCGCAGAGGACGACGCGATTTTTTCGCGTCACTTTGAAGTTGAAATGCACTCGCTTGTGGCCTCCGTCAAAGCTGATTGGGACTTCATCCTGTGGAGCGCAAGTTTGCGGTGCTATGCTTGGCTAGACGCCCTTCCAGGAGGAACCGGTGCAAGGCTCGAATTTTTTTCCGGTGAAGTGATGGGTAACATCCAAAATTTCCAAGAAGCACAAACCGAACCCCGCCTTCTTCGCGCACGCTATCTTCTGGGGCTCGTTTGTTACTCGATTTCCCCCCGTGGGGCGCGTGCATTGCTCGACTGGTGCTTGCCGATACGCCCCATGATCGTGGATTTTGCCGGATTTGGCCTCAGATTAAGCAACACGGGAATTGACTGCCTGATGAACGGAGTCATGCCTTCGCTGAAGGCATATATCTGCCTCCCACCGCTTGTGATCAGCAACGAACAGCCCGAAGAGTCGGTGCGCATCAATACATGAGGTGCCCAGGTGAGATGTCTTCCACCTCGGTTAACCTATTCCGGTCTCCGATGAGTTCATCTGGCTCTCCGGGCCAAGAGATGAGCTAAGGTCGCTTTCTCGATCCTCTTTGCGCCGCCGAACGAAGAAATCGAAGTTACTCTTAAGTCGCTCGTTGCCTGGGTCAAGTTGCAGCGCCAACTGCCCCCATTCGACAGCACGGTCCATCGCATTCAGGCGCCACGATGCAATCGCCCCCAGATCGTATAATCGAAAACCCCAGCAACTCGCGTCATCCAGATAGCTTCCAGTGCGGCGCGTCCTCTCGATGCCGTTGCTGCAGGCCCAGAACAGATTGAGCCAGTCGCCCTTGCCATGAAGCTCCTCGGCAAGGTCAAGCCAGATCTCACGCCGGTGCGGCGCTTCCATCCGGGCTTTGTCCAGCCAAGCCAACCTTTGCTCCGGTTGCATGCGGGCGATATAGCGCATGGCCTCGGATCGTTCTTCGTCCCATCTGCTTGTCGGCAGGGCTAGATAGCGCTCAAGCAGTTCGACCGCCCGCTCCTGTTGGCCGGCCCACATCAAGTCCCGTCCAAGCCAGAAACAAATCTGCGCGTCTTCGGGATCTTCCTTGTGCGCTACTTGCATCAGCGGCAGGTAGTTGCTGCGCGTCGGCTTGGATAGATCCTGCACCTCGTACATCACAATGTCGCTGCTGTTCGCCGTCACCTCCTTCTCCCCGGCGAAGACGAGTGCCTCGTGGACCGGTCGCCTGAAGCGATATCCCCATCGGTGATGAAAATTCTTCGTCGACCACCCTCGCAGCGGCGTCGGGTCGTCGACACTGGATCTGTATATGGTCTGGCAATAAAGGGCCGTGGTCTCGGGGGTCCAGGCGGCCTCGAGCTTCTGTCGCCAGCCGGCTTCGAGAAACCGATCCATGTCCATCGTACAGCACACGTCGACGTCGTCGGGGAGCAGCGCCATGGCGGCATTGCGGGCATCGTCGAAGCGCCAGGGGCGGATTGCTATCTTGTGCACCGTGACCCCAGCAGCGGTCAGCCGTTCCACTGTATCGTCGGTGCTACCGGTGTCGGCGACTATCCGATAGTCCGCGTCGGCGGCGGAATTGGCCCAGCGTTCCGCGTTGGCTGCTTCGTTCAACGCGATGGTGTAGACTGCGACTTTCACGACGCCTTCCCAACCCGTGCGACGTTGTTATGTCCAAAATCCAGACTTGCGCGCTTGCGGACGGCTACGAGCCCGCCGAGCAATTGCGCCCGGTCGAGCTCATAGTGGCTGTCGAAGAACAGGATTTCGGCAAATTGGCCGGCAAACGCGCTGACACCCAGCGGATCAACCGACCGTGCGGTCCCGCAGTCCTTGATTTCCTGCAACAATGTCTTGGTCGGCGTGATCTTGGTGATGTCTTCGCCAGGCGGCTGCCAGTCGAGGTCCTCGATGAAATACCAGCCGCCATCTCGAAGCAGCGGAAAGAACTCGCGCAGTGTCAGTTGTTCGTCGAAGGATGCGTGACTGCCGTCGTCGATTATCGCGTCGAATGAGGCAGGTGCGAGCTTCGCGGCCACTCCGCGAAGATCCTCCGCCTTGGACTGATCGCAAACGAAGGATTTGAACCTTTCGTTGTTGAGCCGCGAAAAATCCGTCAGGTCAACGCCGATCACCTCGCAGAAAGGAAAATAGCTCTGCCACAGCGCAACGGAAGGCGTCTCGGTCTGGCCCTCCGACATCACGCGACACAGCCCTATCTCCATAAGCCTCCGCAAGGATAGCCGGCGGCTCGACAGCAGGCGATCGTAGATCCTGGCGTATGCATGACGGTTGCCGATATGCCGGTTTTTGTCAGTGTTGAAGCGGTCGGCGAGATTTGTGAGTGCCGGGAAACCATCAGCAGGTGTGATTAGCTGCGAGATCAAGGGCTGCCCACCGCCGCTGGTCCGGGCTTCGTTGCGCGCCGTCCAAAGGTGGATGCCGAAAACGCGATCGTCGTTCAAATAGTCTGCCAGTTCCGCGATCGGCTTTCCAAATCTGTCCGTCTCTGTCCAGTCGATCGAGTTGAAGAACATCGGGCTGAAGACCTGGCCGTGCAACTCGGAGCCGGCATCCGAGGCGATGTAGTCGGACAGCAGTTTTGGTCCGATGTCACCGAATTCCTTCCCCGCTGCCGCGTGGAAGCGCTCGATGGACATTTCATAAAGCGCCCTGAGGTGTCGGCTGTAGGGCTTGGCGTAGATAACGTTGCCACAAACAAAATGACCCTTGTGCGATCCACGCCATTGCAGATTGAAGAAATGATCGCCACTGAAGGGAAACGGCCGCAGCATGACGACGTCGGAATCCATCCATAGCCCGCCATGCTCGTAGAGCACGGCATAGCGAAAGATATCGCTGAAGTACCTGATCTCGGAACTGGAGACGATGCGCTCGAACATAGCGCGAGGCATGACGTCTTCGGCGGCACTGACCTCAACGCCATGCGGCAGCAGGAACTCCAACCTCTTCGGAGAATAACTCCACACGCGCACCGGATGGCCGGCCGCCCTCATCGAGGTGATGGCGGCGACCAGAGTGCCGTGCTCGACCTTGTCGGACAGCACCTCGTAGAAGCAGTGGATCTGCGGCAGAGCCGCGCCATCGCTGATGAACGGCAGTATGCGCCGATCGAAATCCCGCGATTGCCTTTGCCGTTCCGCCGGCGAGTCGACCGCTTGCAGGAATGGCGCGAACTTGTGGAAGAATTCCTCTGTTGTCCCGCGGAACGCGAAAGACGTCGGCTCGACGGGTGCGCCGGCGCCGTTCGCGCCTCCGCTGCCGCTGTCAAACCCGATCTGGCCGGAATTTCCGGCGCCAGGCGAGTTGAGGGATGGCGACGGCTTGACGCCAGCACCGGCAACGCTCACCCCCGAAGCCAGCTCCGCAACGTCGTCGAGCAATACGGTGACCTGGTCGGCCTGCACGGTCGCAATCCAAGACTCGCTGTCGCCTGCGCCGTAGGAGATCATGAGTCGCTTGGCGTCTGGATGCCAGGCGAGCCCGGCAGCGAACTCCGGGCCCTTGTCATGGAAGTAGAAGGGCCGCGAAACTTTGGCCAGCCGGTGGGCATCGTCGAACCAGACGAAGCGGTGCTGGTGATAACGCAGGCCCTCGTTTGGCCCGGCACGTGCCTCGTATAGCAGCGCCAGCCAGCCGCCGTCGAACACAACCGCCTGCGAGCTGCCGCTGAACTGTGGCGCGGCGATCATCGGCTCCTGCTCCGAAACCGTACGCCCGTTCTCGTCCAGTATCTTCGTGGGACCGCACAGAGAGACAAAACGGAACCGGTCGCTGCCGTCAGAAATGGGCTCGACCAGCGGCATCCAGTTCTTCTCGTGCTGCCGTTGGCCGGCCGGGTGAATGACGCGCCAGTCGGTAAGGATATGCGATCCGAGGCCAGTGTCTTCGATTCTCGCCAGTACCTGCTCGCACGATCCATCCGGCGCGAGCTGCCGCACGCAAGCAATTCCCCAAAGCTTGTCGCGCCAGGCGAACAGCCGCATGTCCGCAAAACCGAGCACCCGATCGTAGGGGGGCGACGGCAGATCGGACGGCTGCAGCACTTCGCTTGCGTCCTTCGTGACGAGATCGCTGTCGAGGCGCAGGAGGAAATTGCGCGTGGTGATCGGCGCGCCCGCGGGCGTTGCGTATTGGCCGCCATTCGTCAGCGTGCAGTTGACGGTCGGCTGCAGCAGCACGATTCCATCGCCCAGGCGCGCTACCGAAGGGTTGGTTGCCACATAACCCACTGGCGCGGCAAAACCGATCCGTCGCGCCTTAAAGGATGGCATGATCTCATTCGCCTGCCGCATGTAAAAATAAAGATTGGATCGCGCCAAGTCTCTCGGCCCGTCTCCGATTTCCCGATTAAGCGCAAGCCAGTTGCAAGCCGCGAAACCGCGGTCCTTGCGCGCCGGATCGCGGGCGTAGTTCGCGGCAATCGAATACTCCTCCCACAGTCCTGCGGTGTAGACAAAGTCCTCGAGGAACAGGATGTCCTGCTCGGGTCGCTTGATTGCCAGTCCGGCTTCCGAAAACAGCACGCTCGCGTCGTTCATGCCCTTCTCGCGATAGTGGTGGGCAAGGTCATAGAGCGGCTCGGCGCGCTGCGGGCGCTCGTTGAACGCGGCGAGGGCCTGTTGGATGAAACCGGCATCGTCGCCCATCTTTTTTAGGCAGCGAGCCTCCTGGAGACGGGCGTTCCATGCCTCCTCGTCCCAGCCGCCCATTGCGGCGCGTTTGGCATACGCCACCGCCGCCTCCGGCGTCCGCCCGGCGTCCCGGTAAGATTGCGCCAAGTAGAACCAGTAGCGATGGTTTTCCGGATCCTTGTCCAGAGCTCCCAATAGGAGCTTTATGTCACGCTCGAACTTGTCAACGCGGTTCGAACCTGTGGCATGGTCCTTGTACCAGATACCCCGCAGTTCGTGCACGCCATCAGGCACGTCTATGTATTCGTGGGTCACACCGTGATAGCGCGCGCCCGATGTGCGCCTCACCAGACGCGTGTTCCAGTAGGCGAGGCCAGACTCCGATTTTTGGAGGAGCCGGTAGCCCGGCGCATCGAGCTGCTCTCGAAACCGGTGATCCTCAACGACGAGCTCCATGTCGGCGTCGTCGAAAAGCAAGTAGTCGTAGCCGAGGCTCGAGGCGTAGGCATGCTCGAGGGCCGCGTTGCGCGCCTGCTCGAAATTGTGGAACGGGAACTCATGCAACTCGCCGGGTATGTTGCGGGCGGCAAAGAAAGAGCGGATGAAATCCTGCGTCCCATCGGCCGAGCCGGTGTCGCCAATCACCCAGCAGTCAATGTGATCGGCAACCGCGCCGAGACAGCGCTCAAGATTGGCCATCTCGTTCTTGACGATCATATTCAGGCAGAGACGTTTTGCGGTACTCATTCGCTGACTCTGGACTCCACGGAACATTGTGAGCAGAGGCTTTGGTGATTGTCTCGCGGTGCCATATGAGACAGCGGTTTATTCGGATGCGCAACCATCCATATCCTTACGAAACGCCCGAGCTGCTGCTTCGGTCGTTTGGATGATTTCGTAAAAGCGCTGGACCGGTTTTGCCCGATCTGCTCCACTCTCGCTCCTCCGTGCGGCTCTTGAGACATCCTGCGGCGGCATCGCGCTCTGGACAGGCCCGCTGCAACTTCCGGTCGAGCCAACTGAGCTGACCGGCACCAGCTGGTCCGCGGGCCGTGTTCCGACCTTGCCGCATTTTTTTGGTTGCACGGGAGCGGCTCGATCTAAACGCCGGATTTCCCACAACGTTTGGGCTTGGGACTGCATTGCTAGGTTGACGGCATGGCTGTTGCTGCTCTCGTGCAATTCGTAATTTATTAACGAAGCTATTTACAAGTTTATAATTTTCGAATTTACTAATATCTAATTAAGGAGAGGGTAATCGCGGCCGTGCGGGAGACCGTCGGTGCGAATGTCTGCGAAGCTTGGGTTCGGGAGTACAGCCACTTGATGCGTGAGGGCGCAGCATCGTGGTTGACCAGGATGTTGTCATTCCTTGGTGGCTTCCAATTAAGTATCCCCTCGCAAGCGGGTCGGTTCCCTCACTAGTCGTAGTCGAAAGATTGCGATGCGCGTGATGGAGTCCACGGTGGTTCGAGTGATACCCCCCGCCCAGCGACGCTGTACCGATGCGGCAATCCGTCTGGCTGCACCCCCAATTGATCCGAATCTCTCAGCTCCCAACGACTTGCGAACAGCCGTCAGTCGGTCGTTCGCTGATGCGCTCCAACGAGTGAAATCACTCCTTGGAATTGGCCGATTTTCAGGATCCGCGAGCCCGAGCCACCTGGTTCGATCGCGGGCCCGCGGCACCGACTGAAACATCAAGGTACGAAACAGTAAATGCGGCGGCGCAGCCGCCGGCCAATCAGGAGGACTGTGATGAGCTACACGGCAGGCTTTGCGGTAATGGAAGTTACCATTCGGGGCGTCTTGCCCATCGGCGATATAACCGAGAATGAAACCTATTTCATTCTCGATACCGCCAAGAGCGCGATCGTTGGCCAGGTTGTCCTTCCTAAGGCCGTCAAGCAAAGCCTGGCCGTTGCGCTCACCGTGAAAATCCCAAGCACCGCCCGATCGCTCGCTATTGGCACGTTTGACGGTGGCGGGAATTTTGAGGCCGTCAGCTTCCTCCGTGTAGAAACCCCCGCTGTCGGGCATCCTGGCGGCGCCGTGGGTCCATCTGGAAGATGACTGTTCCCAAGCCCCTTTTTGCGAGCGCTCGCTGGCCGCGCCAACGCGCGATTTTCCATTGAATTGAATTCAAAGCCAACAGGAGCCAGTCATGGCCCGTGCCTCTGAAATTCTGTTTCTGGACCCCTCAATCTCCGATCTCGACACCGTTCTCGGCAATCTTAGGCCTGAGGTTCGGGCGGTCGTGCTCGATGCCCGCCGCCCGGCGGCGCAGCAGATCGCGGCTGAGCTCGCGGGGCAGGAAGCACTGGATGCGATTCATATCATGGCGCATGGCGCGCCGGGACGGGTTCAATTCACCGCGGGAGAGTGGTCCACCGCCACGCTGAAAGATGCCGTCGCGGATTTCACCGCAATAGGCAGGGCGCTCACTGCCGAGGGCGAGCTGCGGCTGTGGAGCTGTCGAACGGCGGCGGGCAGTTCGGGCCAGATTTTCGTTGCGGCGCTGGAAGCAGCGGTCGGGGCGGATATTCGCGCATCCAGTGCGCCGGTTGGCGCGGCCGCCTTGGGCGGCGCCTGGGAGCTGTCCGCCAGCGCGTCCACTCCCTTGCCGCCGCTGACCTCGAACGGATTGGCGCAATATGCCGGGGTCCTTGCTGCGGGCGACCTGACGCTCAACGGCACTATAGATTCTGGGTCCAGCAAAAATATCAATACATACTACCTTATTGATACTAATAGTACGGTAGCTACCACAGACGACACAGTCGTTGGCAGTTTCAATCTTCCGTCAGCGGCTAATTCAGCAGCACCAAACTTCTCGATAACGATAACTGTCCCAGACGCCACTCATACGTACCTTATCTACGATTCCGGATTTCATCTATACGGCACACTTACGCCTGTTGTTCCTGCCACCAATCCTCCAACCTATACTTTTACGACGACGGCTATCAACAGCCCCGGTGGCTCAGGAAATGATGGCAACCACTTTACCGGGGGCCTTCTGACCGTCACGTCCAGCGGTGCCCCAGGTGCGACAGGCCCGGCAGGTCCAACGGGGGCGACGGGGGCGACCGGAGCTACCGGAGCCACGGGCGCGACGGGTGCAACAGGTGCTACGGGCGCCACCGGAGCCACCGGTCCGACAGGTGCCTCGGGCGCGACGGGTTCCACCGGCGCGACGGGGGCGACTGGCTCTACGGGCGCCACAGGTTCGACGGGAGCAAGCGGAGCCACAGGCTCGACCGGCGCGACCGGAGCGACAGGCTCTACTGGAGCAACGGGTTCGACAGGAGCAACCGGGGCCACAGGTGCGACGGGCGATACCGGCGCCACTGGAGCAACTGGTGCCACGGGCTCGACGGGAGCAACCGGAGCCACAGGCGCGACGGGCGATACTGGAGCGACTGGCTCGACCGGGGCAACCGGAGCTACGGGTGCGACGGGTGATACCGGCGCCACTGGAGCAACTGGTGCCACCGGCTCGACCGGAGCGACTGGAGCAACCGGCTCTACGGGAGCAACCGGAGCCACAGGTGCGACGGGCGATACCGGAGCAACTGGAGCGACTGGCTCTACTGGTGCAACAGGCTCGACCGGAGCTACCGGGGCGACGGGTGATACCGGAGCAACTGGCTCGACTGGTGCAACAGGCGCAACCGGAGCTACCGGATCCACGGGTGCAACGGGCGGTACCGGCGCCACTGGAGCAACTGGTGCCACCGGCTCGACCGGGGCGACCGGCGCCACCGGTGCGACCGGCGCCACCGGTGCGACGGGCGATACCGGAGCAACTGGCTCGACTGGTGCAACAGGTTCGACCGGAGCTACCGGGGCCACTGGTGCAACAGGTTCGACTGGAGCGACCGGATCCACGGGTGCGACCGGTGCGACCGGAGCAACTGGTGCCACGGGCTCGACCGGGGCAACCGGCGCGACGGGCGATACCGGCGCCACTGGAGCAACTGGTGCCACGGGCTCAACCGGAGCGACCGGATCCAC
>NZ_JAIUHG010000036.1 GCF_020164955.1 Mesorhizobium sp. CA8 | reverse complement strand
AAGCGATTCGTGTGTCATCTCCAGCGTAGAATCACAACCGATTCCGCGCCGCAATACCTATCTTAGCGCCTATGCCCAAAACCCCGCACCGCCTCGCGCATCGCCTGCCGGTTCGTGTCCTCGCTGAGGATTGCCGCCACCTCCGCCGGCTTCTTGCCCAGCAGCGCGATCTCCAGCGCCGTCTCCTCATACATCGCGAAGGACATCGTCCGCATGATCTCGGCAAGCGCTGCCCGCGCATAGAGCGAGCGGGGCGAGGCATGGACCAGCATTGCCGGCTTGCCCACCGCCGCGTCGCGCGAGACCAGCCAGTCCAGCGCGTTCTTCATGCCGCCGGGCACGCCATGCGCATATTCCGGGCAGGAGACGATGACGCCGTCTGCGCGGGTGACAGCGTCGATCAGCGCTGCCGCTTCGGGCGGCGTGCGCTCGCCCTCATCGTCGGGGTTGAAGATCGGCAGCCGGCCGAGGCCATCATAGACCTGGACACGGCAGCCCGCGGGCGCGTTGGCGGCCAATGCCGCGAGTAGGGCCGAGTTGGTCGAGGCGGCGCGCAGGCTGCCTGAAATGGCGATGATCTCGATCAAGGGAGAGCCGGACGAAGGGTTGAGTCGTCCGGCAAGCCTACCACATGGTCTGGCGGTAATCGTCGTCCAGCTCGCGGTCGATCTCGCCGGCGCTTTCGCTGAGCGCCAGCTGGTCGCGGATGATCTGGCCGAGCGTCGGCAAGGTCGCGCGGTCGTACCAGGTTTCCGGCTTCCACAGATCGGAGCGCATGAAGGCCTTGGCGCAGTGCATATAGGCGGCCTTCACCGTCACCACGATCACGCTCTGCGGCTCCTTGCCGTCGACGGCCAGGCGTTCGCGCAAGGCGGGATCGAGGGTGATGCGGGCGTCGCCATTGACGCGCAGGGTCTCGTTCATGCCGGGAATGAGGAAGAGCAGCCCGACCGACGGATTGCGGATGATGTTTTCCAGCGTGTCCAGCCGGTTGTTGCCTGGACGGTCGGGGATGGCGATGGTGTTGTTGTCGAGGATGGCGGTGAAGCCGGGCTTGTCGCCTTTCGGCGTCACGTCGGCATTGCCGGCGCCGTCGGAGGAGCCGATCAGCACGAAGGGGCTCTTGCCGATGAAGGAGCGGCAATGGCCGTCGAGGGCTTTGAGCTCTTTGCGGATCGAGCCGTCGGTCGGCCGGGGCGTCTTGTAGATCGTCCTCAGCTCGTCATGCGTGGTGAGGAATTCCATGCTGCCCCCTCATTCTGGCGCAATTCCGGACGGAAGCCGCTGCACGCTTTTCCTGGAATTGCTTTAATTCCCGGCCTTCTCTTGCTTGGCTTTTTCTTCCAGCGAGTGGCGCATGATCAGCGGCATCTGGCTGAAGGTGAACAGCAAGGTGATCGGGATCGTGCCCCAGACCTTGAAATAAAGCCAGGTCGCCTCGGAAAAGTTGCGCCACACGACCTCATTGAGCACGGCGAGGAACAGGAAGAACAGGCCCCAGCGGAAGGTCAGCTTGCGCCAGCCCTCGGCATCGAGCTGGAAGGCGGAATCGAAGACGTAGCCAAGCAGCGACCGGCCGAACAGCAGGCCGCCGAGCAGCGTGACGCCGAACAGCGAATTAATGATCGTCGGCTTCATGAAGGCGAAGGTCTTGTCCTGCAGGTAAAGCGCCAGCGCGCCGAAGACGAAGACGACGATCGCCGAGACCAGCGGCATCAGCGGCAGGCTGCGCGTGAGCAGCCAGGAGGCGCCGAGCGAAAGCGCGGTCGCCACCATGAAGAAGGCGGTGGCGATCAGGATCGGCTCGCCGAGATGGGCGAGCACCGGGAATTTCTCGGCCAGCCACTCGCCGCGGATGGTGGTGAAGAAGAACACCAGGCCCGGACCCAGTTCGAGCAGGAACTTCAAGCCGGGATTCATCGGCTTGCGGCGTGGATCGGACGGGTCGCGTTCGAGGATGTTCATAAAAGTCCTTCTTGCGCATGATCTGGCCGAAAAGCAGGCGGCCTTTCAAGATCACGCCTTTGTTCAGGCGACGCCGGCGATCGCTCTCGCAAACTCGCTGGCGGAAAACGGTTCGAGGTCGTCGACCTGCTCGCCGACGCCGATGAAATAGACCGGCAGCCGGTGCTTGGCGGCTATCGCCACCAGAATACCGCCGCGCGCCGTGCCGTCCAGCTTGGTCATCACCAGCCCGTTGACGCCGGCGACGTTGCGGAATATCTCGACCTGATTCAGCGCATTCTGGCCGGTGGTGGCGTCGACCGTCTGCAGCACCGTGTGCGGGGCTTCCGGATCGAGCTTGCCCAGCACGCGCACGATTTTTTCCAGCTCGGCCATCAGCTCGGTCTTGTTCTGCAGACGGCCGGCCGTGTCGATGATCAGCACGTCGGAGCCGGCCTCCTTGGCTTTCTCGAAGGCGTCATAGGCGAGGCCCGCCGCATCGGCGCCGAGCTTGGTGGCAATGACGGGCGATTTCGTGCGCTCGCCCCAGATCTTGAGCTGCTCGATCGCGGCGGCGCGGAACGTGTCGCCGGCGGCCAGCATCACCTTCAGGCCGCCATCGGTGAGCTTGGCGGCGAGCTTGCCGATGGTGGTGGTCTTGCCGGTGCCGTTGACGCCGACGACCAGGATGACATGCGGCTTGTGGCTGAGATCGAGCTCGAGCGGTCTTGCGACCGGCGTCAGCACCTTTTCCACTTCCGCCGCCATCACGGCGCGGACTTCAGAGTCGGAAACGTCGCGGCCGTAGCGGCTGGAAGCAAGCGAATCGGTGACGCGAAGCGCGGTCTCCAGGCCGAGATCGGCGCGGATCAGCACGTCCTCCAGGTCCTGCAGCGTGTTCTCGTCCAGCTTTCGCTTGGTGAAGACGCCGGCGATGTTGCCGGTGAGCTCGCGCGAGGAGCGGGCAAGCCCTTCGCGCATGCGCTGGAACCAGGAGCGCCGCGGCGCCGGCTCCGGCGCCTTTTGCGGCTCGGCTTTCTGCTCGACCCTTTTTGAGACCGTCACCTTGCCGGCGGCGGGGGCAAGCTGCGGAACGGGCGCGGACTCCACCCCCCCTTCCATGGGGAAGGTCCCGAGCGCAGCTCGGGGGTGGAGGTGACCCGCGTCAACTCCATCACCCCGCCCCGCCACTTCGTGGCGACCCTCCCCATCAAGGGGAGGGTGGGGCGATGCAGCTTCGTCCTTCTCCCCGTCCCTATACGGGGAGAAGATGCCGGCAGGCGGATGAGGGGCGGCGCCGGCTTGCGAGGATGGCTCGATGGGAGGCGGCGCCGCTGGCGGAACCTCGATGGGCGCCGGCGGCTCGACCGGGGCTTCGGCAGGCGGCGTCGGCACTTCGACCGGTGGCTGCTCAGGCTGCGGTTCCGGACGCGAAGGCTCGATGTCCGGCTGGGCCGGCGGAGGTGCGGGCACTTCCTGCGGAGCAGGTTCGGGCGCCGGCGCGGGTAAAGGCTCGGGTTGTACCGGCGGCACTTCCTCAGGGCTCGGCGGCTCCGGTTTCTCGGGCACCGGTTGCGGCTCTTCTTCCGGCTCGGGCTGCGGCAGCGGTTCCGGCTCGGCGGGAACGATCGGCTCGGGCGTCGGCGGAATGGTCGGAGCAGGTTCGGGCTTCGGCTCGTCGGGGAGAGGTTGAGGGGTGGGCTCTACCTCCCCCCCGATGGGGGAGGTCCCGAGCGCAGCTCGAGGGTGACGCACGTCGGCGCTGTCACCCCGCCCCGCTAATTGGTGGCGACCCTCCCCATCGAGGGGAGGGTAGGATGCAGGCTCCTGCTCACGCGCCGAAACCTCCGGCGCGGCCTCCTCGGCCTCGGTCTTCAGCGTGTCCAGCGCGTCCCATTTGATCGGCGCCAGCGGAGCCGTTTCGTCGACGCGCTCCTCGACAACTTCTTTCTTGCCGAACGAAAATATCTTCTTGAAAAAACCAGCCATGCGTCTCGCAGTCTCAGGCGGCTTGCGCGGCAGAGGGCGCCGCAATCAGTCGGGCGCCATCATGGCCGGTGATGGTGGCGTCGACGATCTCGCCGGGCGCGCCCGTGTCGATTGCGGCCAGCGTAAACCCTTCGGTGCGGCCGAGCCCGTCGCGCTCGATCAGGATCGACTGCCGCGTGCCCGGCAGCGACGACAGGTGCCGGCGATAGGCGGCCTCGCCGGCGGCGCGCAGCCTTGCGGCGCGCGCCTTCACCACCTCGCGGCGGACTTGCGGCATGCGCGCGGCGGGCGTGCCCTCGCGCGGCGAGAACGGGAAGACGTGGAGATGCGTCAGGCCGCATTCCTCGACGATCTTCTCCGAATTCTTAAACATGTCCTCGGTTTCGGTCGGGAAGCCGGCGATGATGTCGGCGCCAAAGACGATGCCGGGACGCAGCTTGCGCACGTCCTCGCAAAAGCGGATCGACTGCTCGCGCAAATGACGACGCTTCATGCGCTTCAGGATCATGTCGTCGCCCGATTGCAGCGACAGGTGCAGATGCGGCATCAGCCTCGGCTCGGTGGCGATCGCGTCCAGCAGGTCGTCGTCGGCCTCGATTGAATCGATCGAGGACAATCTCAGCCGCTTCACATCCGGCACCTGGCGAAGGATCGTCTTCACCAGTTTTCCCAGTTTTGGCGCGCCCGGCAGGTCGGCGCCGAAACTGGTCATGTCGACGCCGGTCAAAACGATCTCGGCATAGCCGTTGCCGGCCAGACGCTTGACCTGCTCGACCACGGCGCCCATCGGCACGGAGCGCGAATTGCCGCGGCCGTAAGGGATGATGCAGAAGGTGCAGCGATGGTCGCAGCCATTCTGCACCTGCACGAAGGCGCGCGCCCGGCCCTCGATGGCATCGACCATGTGGCTTGCCGTCTCGCGCACCGAAAAAATGTCGTTGACGCGCGCCTTCTCGGTATCGTTGACGCCGAAATCGGGCAGCGCGCGATAGGAGTTGGCCTTCAGCTTCTCCTCATTGCCGAGCACGAGGTCGACCTCGTCCATGGCGGCGAAATTCTGCGACTCGGTCTGCGCCGCGCAGCCGGTGACGATGATGCGCGCTGAAGGGTTCTCGCGGCGCGCCTTGCGGATCGCCTGCTTGGCCTGGCGCACCGCTTCCGCCGTGACGGCGCAGGTGTTGAAGATGACGGCACCGCCCTGAAGCGCGCCCAGGCCGGCGTTTTCGGCTTCGCGGCGCATCACTTCCGATTCATAGGTATTGAGGCGGCAGCCGAAGGTGACGACGTCGACACCTGTCGTGGTGGAGGCTTGGGATTCCAAGCCTTTTCCAAGGGCGGACATCAGGCGGCGCTTTCGGTGTCGCGGGCCCAGGCGCCGGTCGAGGGGTCGAAGCTGCCGGAAAATTCCCATTCGGCAGCACCGGTCAGGATGACGTGATCGTCGTCGCGCCATTCGACATTGAGCTTGCCGCCGCCGGGCGCCAGCAGCGAGACGCTGCGGCCGGTGCGCCTGGTGCGGGCCGCAGCGACCACGGCGGCGCAAGCGGCCGAGCCGCAGGCCTTGGTGAGGCCGGCGCCGCGCTCCCAGGTGCGGATGATCATCGTTTCAGGTGAAGTCACCTGAGCGATGGTGATGTTGGCGCGCTCCGGGAAGATCGGATGGTTTTCGAGCAGCGGGCCGAAACGGTCGAGCTCGTAGGACCAGACGTCATTGTCGACCCAAAAGATCACGTGCGGGTTGCCCATCGACACCGCCGAAGGCGAATGCAGCACCGGCGCGTCGATCGGGCCGATCTGCAGCTCAATCATGCGGGTGTCGCGGAACTCTTCCGCCAGCGGGATTTCCTGCCAGCCGAAGCGCGGCTTGCCCATGTCGACCGAGATCAGGCCGTCGGCATGCTCCTCGGCATTCAAAATGCCGGCGCGGGTCTCGAAGGTGAAGCGCTTCTGTCCGGTCTCGGCAGCCAGAGCCTGCACGACGCAGCGCGTGCCGTTGCCGCAGGCCTGCGCGCTGGTACCGTCCGAGTTCAGGATGTCGATATAATAGGCGGTGCCCGGCGTGCGCGCATCGTGAATCGCCATGATCTGGTCGAACTTGGTCGCCGCGTCACCATTGAGGGCGATCGCGGCCGCCGCCGTCACCTTGTCGGCGCGGCCGCGCATATCGGCAATGATTATCTCGTTGCCGATGCCGTTCATCTTGGCGAAGGGGGCGGTGCCTGCCATCTAACCGGTCATTCCAATCCGTTTGGCCAATCCGTTTGGGCGCTATATGGCGGAAACGGGCGGGAATTACCAGTCCGGCTATATTCTCGGGTCACGGCGAAAGTGCCGCGCTGCGACGACCTAACGGTCGCGCCTACGTGACAGCGAAGACACCGAGCACGATCAGCAGGAAGATGATCAGCACGATGCCTATGAGGATGCGCGCACCGGTAGCGGCCGCACCTGCAAGCGCCGGCATGCCGAGCAGGCTCGCGGCGGCGGCAATGATGAGAAGAATGATGATCCACCTGATCATGGGAAGCTCCGGCGAATTGCGTCGGCGGATCAACGCGTTTGGCGGGTTTGGGTTCCTTTGTAGATGGCCGGTATATCCCAGACTTCACCGGGTCGCATGGCGCGGAAACGCTCCCGCGGCAGGTCTTCGGCGGCCAGCGAGTCGGCCAGTTTCTGCGCCGGTTCGTCGATCGGCTCGTCGGTAAGATGGAAGGTCCCCCAATGGCAGCCGGCGGCGAAGGCGGCGTTGCACAGCTTCATGCCCTGCATGGCCTCCTGCGGGTTCTGGTGCTGCGGCGCCATGAACCAGCGCGGCTCATAGGCGCCGATCGGCAGGATGGCGAGGCGGAAGCCGCCATGCTTTTGCGCCATCAGCCGGTAGTTGATGCCGTCATGGAAGCCGGTGTCGCCGGCGAAATAGATGTTGCCGGCAGCTGTTTCGATGACGAAGCCCGCCCACAGCGCCATACGCCGGTCGCGTCCGCCGCGCGCCGACCAGTGATGCGCCGGCTCGACATGGATGGCGGCCGCGCCGATGTCGACCCGGTCGCCCCAATCATGCACGCCGAGCCGCATGCCGGGCACGGCGCGGCCGATGACGGCGTCGTTGCCGAGCGGCGTGATCACCAGCGGGTCGTGGCTCTCCTTCAGCCGCGTCAGCGTGATGAGGTCGAGATGGTCATAGTGATTGTGGCTGACCAGGACCAGATCGATCGGCGGCAGGTCGGCAAAGGCAATGCCCGGCGCATTGACCCTTCTCGGGCCGGCAAAGGTGAAGGGCGAGGCGCGCTCCGACCACACCGGATCGGTCAGGATGTTCAACCCGGCAGTCTGGATGAGAAGCGAGGCATGACCGACCATAGTGAGCCTCAGCGCGCCGCCATCCACCCGTCCGTCCGGTTTTGCCGGCGGATGGGGGCTTGGCCAGGCGGCCGGCCATTTCGCCCGCTTGCCGCTGAACTGCCATTTGAGGAGATCGCTGAAGCGCCCGGGCGGCTTGCCGCCGGGGTTGAAGAACAAGGCGCCGTCGAAATGATCGCTGGGCGGGCCGCTGTAATAGCGGTTGGCGGTTCTTTTTCTCGCGGCCATTCACTCTCCCGCCGGCTCGGTCTTTCCTGAGATAAGGACGCGCCCGCCTGGCGCAAGCATTTTGCCGGCGAATGCCAACGGGCGAGGCTCGGTTCAAATAGGATCGGGGGCGAGGGTGAACCGTCATGGCGATGAAGCGAACCAAGACACCGTGGATGAAGGCCGAGGATTTCGGCCGCTCGCTGCCGCTTGGAATCGGCGTCAACCTTCTGGTCACCGACATGGCGGCGATGGAGGCTTTCTGCCGCGACGTGCTCGGCGCCCGGATCATCTATGCCGACGAGGATTTCGCGGCGATTGAGCTTTTGGGCTCGGTCTTGATGCTGCATGCCGACCACTCCTATCTCGACAATCCGATGACCGGGGTCACTTCGGGCGCCGAGACGCGCGGCGCCGGCATAGAGCTGCGCCTTTACGGCGCCGATCCGGATGCGGTCGAGAAAAAGGCGGCGGCGCTCGGCCACATCGTGCTGGCCGGCTCGATCGACAAGTCGCACGGCCTGCGCGAATGCTACATTGTCGGCCCGGACGGCTATGTGTTCGTGCCGAGCGCCCGGATTTAATGGCGATATTTCAACAGCTTGGATAGCCGCATCGAGCGTCACCCCGATGCCGACCGGTTGCTGCGACAAATTTACAACAGCCGACTCGAAAACCCTATTTTAACCATATCGGGTTGAAATTCTGCCACCTTCGCCGTCTTGGTGAAGCGAAGATTACGCGGATGGCTCCCCCCGGCCGGATCCGACGGAGGTTTTGATGAATTTTTCGATGACCCGCTCCTTTTCGCGGTCCCGCCTCTTTTCGAAGAGCGGCCTTGTAGCCGTATCGCTGGCCGCGCTGGTTGCGAGCGGCTGCTCGACTTCGCGCTTCTCGTCGATGGACGACCAGCAGCCGGCGCCGCTGACGCCGGCGCCGTCCGGGACCGTGACGCAGAACCAGCTGCCGCCGCCCGCTTCCCCCGGCACCACCGATCCGTCGCAATTCCCGACCGCGCCGAAGAACACCCAGGTCGCCTCGCTGCCGCCGGACGGCGCGGCGCCTGCCGGCGCCACCGATCTCACCGCGGCCAGCGTCGCCGGCGTGTGGAACGTCAATGTCTCCGGGCAGAGCTGCAAGGTGGCGACGCCGCAGACCAAGTTCGGCGCCGGCTACCGCGCCGGTCCGCTGCACTGCCCGGCGCCGATCGACGGCATCAAGTCTTGGAATGTCGCCGGCAAGCAGCTGACGCTTTACGACGAAAATGGCGGCACGCTGGCCAGGCTCTATTCGTCCGGCGGCGAAAAGTTCGACGGCCAGACTTCCAACGGGCAACCCATCTCGCTTACAAGATAACGCGAGGGTGTGCTGATATTCAGGTGAGGCCGGCCTGCAAATGCCGGCTTCCTGCGCTTCCGGCCTTCGCCGGCCGAAGCACTTAGGAGTGGCGTGGCAGTTAAATTAAGGCTATGGCCGGCGAAGGCCGGTGCTCACGTACTTCAAGTACGCTCCGCTCCGGTTCTCGGAACCCGTCACTTTCGACTCGGCCTGACCTGAATCTCAACACACTCTGGCCCTTCCTCAGGCGTTCCGCGCAAAAAATGCAAAAGACCGGACCCATGCATCTGCGCGACGGTATCCAGACCCACGCGACCGTCAGGCAGCGCTACGACCATCTCGTCCAGAGCGGGGCGGTCGGGCGCGACCCGGCGCAGGAGCGGATCGTCGCCGCGCTCGACCGGTTGATCGACGAGATTTCGGCCAAAAGGCTGGCGCATAAATCGAGCGCGCTGGGCTGGCTGTTCGCGGCCAAGCGTCAGCCGCGCGAGCCGGTCAAAGGCCTCTACATCCATGGCGGCGTCGGTCGCGGCAAGACCATGCTGATGGACATGTTCTTCGAGCTGTTGCCGGTCCGGCGTAAGCGCCGCGTGCATTTCAACGACTTCATGGCCGATGTGCAGGACCGCATCCAGAAGCACCGGCAGGCGCGCAAGGAAGGCGCGGTCAAGGAAGACGACCCGATCCCGCCGGTGGCGCGGGCGCTCGCCGATGAAGCCTGGGTGCTGTGCTTCGACGAGTTCTCCGTCACCGACATCGCCGACGCGATGATCCTGTCGCGCCTGTTCTCGGCGCTGTTCGCCAATGGCGTGGTGCTGGTCGCCACCTCCAATGTGACGCCGGAGAACCTTTATCGCGACGGGTTGAACCGCCAGCTCTTCCTGCCGTTCATCTCGTTGCTCGAGCGCAATGCACATGTGATGGCGCTGGATGCCGAAAAGGACTACCGGCAGGAAAAGCTCAACCGCCAGCCGGTCTATGTCACGCCGGACGACGCCGGGGCCGAGCGCGCGCTCGACGAGGCCTGGAAGGCGATGACGCATGGCCAGCCGACCGGCGAGGTGACGCTGACGCTGAAAGGCCGCCAGCTTGTCGTGCCGCGCGCCGCCGGCGACGCGGCGCGCTTTTCCTTTGCCGACCTCTGCGAAAAGCCGCTCGGCGCGCGCGACTATCTGGCGATCGCCGGTCGTTTCTCGACCGTTTTCATCGACCATGTGCCGGTGCTTGGCGAAGGCAAGCGCAACGAGGCCAAGCGCTTCATCCTTTTGATCGACACGCTCTACGACCACCGCATGCGGCTGGTGATGAGCGCCGCGGCGCCGCCCGAACGGCTCTATACGGCCAAGCGCGGCACGGAAGTGTTCGAATTCGAGCGCACAGCCTCGCGCCTGGTCGAGATGCAGAGCCGCGATTGGCTGGATGGCTGGGCGGAGCGGCGGAATGCGGACGCGCCGGCCGCCGAGGCAAGGCAGGCTAAGGGGTAGCCTCCTCACCTTCGTGATCCTCGGGCTTGCCCGAGGATCATTCCGTGATGTCCGAACATGGAAAACGGCGGAGCAGAATTCTGAACTGTTCCAAGGGTTTAGCATCATGGCATGGATCCTAAGGTCTGCGCGCGTCGCTTCGCTCTTGCTTCGCCCTAGGATGATGAGGGCGGGGGCGTTTCGACCAACTTCGAAAGCCCGTACACATACATCACGAAGTCCTCCGCCTTCCCGTGCGGCTCGTTTCGCGTCTCATAAAGCGCCCGCGCCGGAAGATTGTCCGGCTCGGTGCCGACCCAGGCTTCCTCGCAGCCGTGGGCGCGGCCGATTTTGAACATGGCATCGAGCATCCTTCGGGCGCTGCCTTGCCGCACGGGAAGGCGGCGCCACGCCGACCTCGTCGACGTAAAGCTCGCTCACCTTGTCGGGATGGCGATGAATGACAGCGGCGCATTGGCCGACGACAATGCCGTCGACCATGGCAACGATCATGAAATGGCCTGGCGAGTTGAGATAGGCAGCGAGACGGTCCGGTTGCACCGGCTGGTCGAACACCTCCTCGGCAACGCGCATCACAACCGCGTCATCGCCGGGATGAAGCCTTCGGATTTCGGCGTTCATTGTGTAAATTCTCCTCAGTCGGCTCATGAATTTTGACGTTTACGTAATTCCCGAAGCATCTAACCGATTGAAAACACTGAGGTCGAAATAATCGTTTGAATTTTTTTTTGGCCGGCGCTATTCGGTGCGGCCAAATCTAGCGGTTTCCCGCATCCTTTCGGTCTCCCCGGCCCGTCACGACTTCGTCACAGACAAAGGAAAACATCCTCACATGGCACGCAACAAGATAGCGCTCATCGGCTCGGGCATGATCGGCGGCACGCTCGCCCATATGATCGGCCTCAAGGATCTCGGCGACGTGGTGCTGTTCGACATCGCCGAGGGTATTCCGCAGGGCAAGGGTCTCGACATCGCGCAGTCTTCGCCGGTCGACGGCTTCGATTCCCGGCTGACCGGCGTCAACGACTATGCCGGCATCGAGGGCGCGGATGTGTGTATCGTCACCGCCGGCGTGCCGCGCAAGCCCGGTATGAGCCGCGACGACCTTCTCGGCATCAACCTCAAGGTGATGGAACAGGTCGGCGCCGGGCTGAAGAAATATGCGCCGAAGGCCTTCGTCATCTGCATCACCAACCCGCTCGACGCGATGGTGTGGGCACTGCAGAAGTTCTCTGGCCTCCCCACCAGCCATGTCGTCGGCATGGCCGGCGTGCTCGACAGCGCCCGCTTCCGCTACTTCCTGGCCGAGGAGTTCAAGGTCTCGGTCGAGGACGTCACCGCCTTCGTGCTCGGCGGCCACGGCGATTCGATGGTGCCGATGATCCGCTATTCGACTGTGGCCGGCATCCCGCTGCCCGACCTCGTCAAGATGGGCTGGACCTCGAAGGAGAAGCTCGACCAGATCGTGCAGCGCACCCGAGACGGCGGCGCCGAGATCGTCGGCCTGCTTAAGACCGGTTCGGCTTATTACGCGCCGGCGGCTTCCGCGATCGCGATGGCCGAATCCTACCTCAAGGACAAGAAGCGCGTGCTTCCGTGTGCTGCGCATCTCTCGGGCCAGTATGGCGTGAAGAACACCTATGTCGGCGTTCCGGTGGTGATCGGCGCCGGTGGCGTCGAGCGCGTCATTGAGATCGACCTGTCCAAGGCCGAGCAGAAGATGTTCGACAATTCGGTCGCGGCCGTGCAGGGCCTGACCGAGGCCTGCACCAAGATCGCCCCGCATCTCGCCGGCAAGTAATCTCGCGGCAAGCAACCCTCCCCGGAGACCAAGCGCATGAACATCCATGAGTATCAGGCCAAGGCGCTGCTGAAGACGTTCGGCGCGCCGGTCGCAAGCGGCGTTCCGGTGTTCAAGGCCAGCGAGGCGGAAGCCGCCGCCAAGGCGCTGCCTGGCCCGCTCTATGTCGTGAAGAGCCAGATCCATGCCGGCGGCCGCGGCAAGGGCAAATTCAAGGAACTCGGCCCCGACGCCAAGGGCGGCGTGCGGCTGGCGAAGTCGGCGGCGGAAGTCGTCGCCAATGCCAACGAGATGCTCGGCCACACGCTGGTCACCAAGCAGACCGGTCCGGCCGGCAAGCAGGTCAACCGCCTCTATATCGAGGACGGCGCCGACATTGCCCGCGAGCTCTATCTGTCGATCCTGGTCGACCGCTCGGTCGGCCGTATCGCCTTCGTTGTCTCCACCGAGGGCGGCATGGACATCGAGACGGTCGCGCATGACACGCCCGAAAAGATCCTCACCGTCGCCATCGACCCGGAAAAAGGCGTGACGGCGGATGACGTCAAGAAGCTCAACGCCGCGCTGAAGCTCGACGGCGATGCGGCCAAGGACGGCGCTTCGCTGTTCCCGATCCTCTATAAGGCCTTCGTCGAGAAGGACATGAGCCTGCTCGAGGTCAATCCGCTCATCGTCATGAAGGACGGGCATCTGCGCGTGCTCGATGCAAAGGTGTCGTTCGACAACAATGCGCTGTTCCGCCACCCGGACGTGATGGAATTGCGCGACACGACCGAGGAGGACGAGAAGGAGATCGAGGCGTCGAAATACGACCTCGCCTATGTCGCGCTCGACGGCAATATCGGCTGCATGGTCAACGGCGCCGGCCTTGCCATGGCGACGATGGACATCATCAAGCTCTACGGTGCTGAGCCGGCTAACTTCCTCGACGTCGGCGGCGGCGCCTCCAAGGAAAAGGTCACGGCGGCGTTCAAGATCATCACCAAGGATCCGGCGGTCGAAGGCATCCTGATCAACATCTTCGGCGGCATCATGAAATGCGATGTCATCGCCGAAGGCGTGATCGCGGCGGTCAAGGAAGTGGGCCTGAAAGTGCCGCTGGTCGTGCGGCTGGAAGGCACCAATGCCGAGCTCGGCAAGAAGATCATCAACGACAGCGGCCTCAACGTCGTCTCGGCCGACGATCTCGACGATGCGGCCAAGAAGATCGTCAAGGCGGTGAAGGGCTAAAGCGGATGCCTCCGCGCAAGATAAACCTGGTCGAGGCGGCGGATCGGACGATCACCAAGGTCTTCGATCCGCATGTCGCCGGCGACGTCAACGATGCCCAAGCCAAGGTCGCCAAGTTCGGCGAAGTCTTCGACTGGCATGCGCATGACAATGAGGACGAGGCCTTCCTGGTGTTGCGCGGCCGGATCGCCATCGATTTCCGCGACGGGCCGGTCGAGCTCGGCGAGGGCGACTTCATCGTCGTGCCACGCGGCGTCGAGCACCGGCCGCGTTCGCTGACGAAGGAGCCGGTGGTGCTGATGTTCGAGCCGGCGACGACCTTGAACACCGGCAATGCCCGGAGCGATCTCACCGTCACCGACCTGAAGCGGCTGTGAGCCATGAACGCGTCGCCCTTCTCTTCCCTCTCGGACGGTCACCAACGCTTGCAGGCGCTGGTCGGCGCGTGGCGCGGCGAGGAAGAGATTGCGGCAACGCAATGGACCGATGCCGGCGCGGCGACTGCGGAAGTGCAGGCGGAGGCCGAGTTCGGCGGTCTGTTCGTGGTGCAGCGCTATCGCCAGCGCCGCGACGGCACCGTCTCGTTCGGCGCGCATAATGTGTTCGGTTTCGACCAGCAGAGCGGCCTCGTCACCATGCATCAGTTCGACTCGATGGGATTCGTGCCGATGTCGCCGGCTACCGGCACGTGGAACGGCAGCGAGCTGATGCTGGAACGCTCATCGCCGCGCGGCGCCGCCAGCGTGACATACGGTTTTGACGGCGCCGATACCTACCGCATGAAACTTCAGTTCAAGCCCGCCGGCAGCGATGCATGGCAAGACATGGTGAGCGGCCTCTACCAGCGCGTCTCGCCTTCCTCGATCAACGGTTTTTAGAAAAGGGCCGCGATGTCCATTCTCGTCGACAAGAACACCAAGGTGCTGGTTCAGGGTCTGACCGGCAAGACCGGCACGTTCCACACCGAGCAGGCGCTGGCCTATCACGGCACCAAGATGGTGGGCGGCATCCATCCGAAGAAGGGTGGCGAGACCTGGACCGGTTCGAAGGGCGAAAGCCTGCCGATCTTCGCCACGGTAGCCGAGGGCAAGGCCAAGACCGGCGCCAACGCCTCCGTCATCTATGTGCCGCCGGCGGGCGCGGGCGAGGCCATCATCGAGGCGATCGAGGCCGAGATCCCGCTCATCGTCTGCATCACCGAAGGCATCCCGGTGATGGATATGGTCAAGGTCAAGGCGCGGCTCGACCGCTCCACCTCGCGGCTAATCGGCCCGAACTGCCCGGGCGTGCTGACGCCCGATGAATGCAAGATCGGCATCATGCCCGGCAACATCTTCCGCAAGGGCTCGGTCGGCGTTGTTTCGCGCTCGGGAACACTTACCTATGAGGCAGTCTTCCAGACCACCAATGTCGGCCTCGGCCAGACCACGGCGGTCGGCATCGGCGGCGACCCGGTCAAGGGCACCGAATTCATCGATGTGCTGGAGATGTTCCTCGCCGACGACGAGACCAAGTCGATCATCATGATCGGCGAGATCGGCGGCTCGGCCGAGGAAGACGCCGCGCAGTTCCTCAAGGACGAAGCCAAGCGCGGCCGCAAGAAACCGATGGCGGGCTTCATCGCCGGGCGCACGGCGCCGGCCGGCCGCACCATGGGCCATGCGGGCGCGGTAATCTCGGGCGGCAAGGGCGGCGCGGAAGACAAGATCGCGGCGATGGAATCGGCCGGCATCAAGGTTTCGCCGTCGCCGGCGCGGCTCGGCACGACGCTGGTCGAGGCGATCAAGGGTTAAGGCAGTAAGGGAGTAGGGGATAGGAAAAGCGGGATACGCGGCACCAATTGCCGCTTTCCCTACTGCCCTACTCCCCTATTCCCTTACGCCCCTCCAACTAAGGAGACGGAGCCAGGCTCCGCAGACAAAATGGCAAGACAAGATCAGGCCAACGACCAATTCTCGCTCACCTCATTCCTCTATGGCGGCAATGCCGGCTATATCGACGCGCTCTATGCCGCCTATGAGGACGATCCGGCTTCGGTCGACCCGGAGTGGCAGGATTTCTTCGCCGCGCTGAAGGACGACGCGGGCGACGTGCGCAAAAACGCCAAGGGTGCCTCCTGGGCGAAGCCTTCCTGGCCGCTCACGGCCAACGGCGAGCTGGTCTCGGCGCTCGACGGCAATTGGGATTTGGTTGAAAAGGCGGTCGAAAAGAAGGTCAAGGAAAAGGCCGTCGTCAACGGCGCCGTGCTTTCCGACGCCGACGTGCACCAGGCGACGCGCGATTCCGTGCGCGCCATCATGATGATCCGCGCCTACCGCATGCGCGGCCACCTGCACGCCAATCTCGACCCGCTCGGCATCGCCAAGCCGCTCGAGGATTATAACGAGCTGTCGCCGGAGAATTACGGCTTCACCGAAGCCGATTACGACCGGCCGATCTTCCTCGACAATGTGCTGGGGCTCGAATTCGGCACCATCCGGCAGATGCTGGACATCCTGACCCGCACCTATTGCTCGACGCTCGGCGTCGATTTCATGCACATCTCCGATCCGGAAGAGAAGGCTTGGATCCAGGCGCGCATCGAAGGCGCCGACAAGGAGATCACCTTCACCGCCACCGGCAAGAAGGCGATCCTGTCGAAGCTGATCGAGGCCGAGGGCTTCGAGCAATATATCGACGTCAAGTACAAGGGCACCAAGCGTTTCGGCCTCGACGGCGGCGAGTCGCTAATCCCGGCGCTTGAGCAGATCGTCAAGCGCGGCGGCCAGCTCGGCCTCAAGGAAATCGTGCTCGGCATGGCGCATCGCGGCCGCCTCAACGTGCTTTCCCAAGTGATGGCCAAGCCGCACCGCGCCATCTTCCACGAATTCAAGGGCGGCTCGGCGGCTCCCGACGAGGTCGAGGGCTCGGGCGACGTGAAGTACCATCTCGGCGCCTCGTCAGACCGCGAGTTCGACGGCAACAAGGTGCATCTGTCGCTGACGGCCAATCCCTCGCATCTGGAAATCGTCGACCCCGTCGTGATGGGCAAGGCGCGCGCCAAGCAGGATCAGTTGTCCGGCCGCGAGCGCGGCGAGATCGTGCCGCTGTCGGAACGCGCCAAGGTCATGCCGCTCTTGCTGCATGGCGACGCCGCCTTCGCCGGCCAGGGCGTGATCGCCGAAATCCTCGGCCTGTCGGGGCTGCGCGGCCATCGCGTCGCAGGCACGCTGCATTTCATCATCAACAACCAGATCGGCTTCACCACCAATCCGCGCTTCTCGCGCTCTTCGCCCTATCCGTCGGATGTGGCCAAGATGATCGAGGCGCCGATCTTCCACGTCAACGGCGACGATCCGGAAGCGGTGGTGCATGCCGCGAAGGTCGCGACCGAGTTCCGCATGAAGTTCCACAAGCCGGTGGTGGTGGACATGTTCTGCTACCGCCGCTTCGGCCACAATGAGGGCGACGAGCCGTCCTTCACCCAGCCGATCATGTACCGCAATATCCGCAACCATAAGACGGTGGTGCAGATCTATGCCGACCGGCTGATCGCCGAAGGCCACGTCACCCAGGCCGAGGTCGACAAGATGCGGGCCGACTGGCGGGCGCACCTCGAAGCCGAATGGGAAGTCGGCCAGCACTACAAGCCCAACAAGGCCGACTGGCTGGACGGCGCCTGGTCGGGCCTGCGGACCGCCGATAACCAGGACGAACAGCGGCGCGGCAAGACCGCCGTGCCGGTGCGCACGCTGAAGGAGATCGGCAAGAAGCTGACCGAGGTGCCGAAGGATTTCGAGGCGCACAAGACCATCCTGCGCTTCCTCGAAAACCGCCGCCAGGCGATCGAGTCGGGCGAAGGCATCGACTGGTCGACGGCCGAGGCGCTGGCCTTCGGCGCCATCCTGCTCGATGGCAATCCGATCCGGCTTTCCGGCCAAGATTCGGAACGCGGCACCTTCTCGCAGCGCCATTCGGTGCTTTACGACCAGCGCGACGAGACCCGCTATATCCCGCTGAACAATCTCTCGGCGGCGCAGGCCGGCTATGAGGTCATCAACTCGATGCTCTCGGAAGAGGCGGTGCTCGGCTTCGAATACGGCTACAGCCTGGCCGAGCCCAAGGCACTGACGCTGTGGGAAGCGCAGTTCGGCGACTTCGCCAATGGCGCCCAGGTGGTGTTTGACCAGTTCATCTCATCGGGCGAGCGCAAGTGGCTCCGCATGTCGGGTCTCGTCTGCCTGCTGCCGCATGGCTATGAGGGCCAGGGGCCGGAGCACTCGTCGGCGCGGCTGGAGCGCTTCCTGCAGCTCTGCGCGGAAGACAACATGCAGGTCGCCAACGTCACCACGCCGGCCAATTATTTCCATATCCTGCGCCGACAGCTGAAGCGCGACTTCCGCAAGCCGCTGATCCTGATGACGCCGAAGTCGCTGCTGCGCCACAAGCGCGCGGTGTCGACGCTGTCGGAGATGTCCGGCGAAAGCTCGTTCCACCGACTGCTTTGGGACGATGCGCAGCTCTTGGCCGACCAGCCGATCAAGCTGGTGAAGGACTCCAAGATCCGTCGCGTCGTGCTGTGCTCGGGCAAGGTCTATTACGACCTCTACGAGGAGCGCGAGAAGCGCGGCATCAACGACATCTACCTGCTGCGCGTCGAACAGCTCTATCCGTTCCCGGCCAAGGCGCTGATCACCGAGCTGTCGCGTTTCCGCAATGCCGAGATGGTGTGGTGCCAGGAGGAGCCCAAGAACATGGGCGCCTGGTCGTTCATCGATCCGTATCTCGAATGGGTGCTGGCGCATATCGACGCCAAGCATCAGCGGGTGCGCTACACCGGCCGGCCGGCCTCGGCCTCGCCGGCGACAGGGTTGATGTCGAAGCATCTCAGCCAGCTGGCCGCGCTGCTCGATGACGCGCTCGGCGAATAAGGGCGCTGGGCGGGTAAGCAGACCGGACGAAAACAGACCTCAAGAAGACAACGGACAGGCACAATGGCTACCGAAATCCGCGTCCCCACTCTCGGCGAATCCGTCACCGAGGCGACTGTCGGCAAGTGGTTCAAGAAGGTCGGCGACGCGATCGCCGCCGACGAGCCCCTGGTCGAGCTCGAAACTGACAAGGTGACGGTGGAAGTGCCTGCAGCCGGCGCCGGAACGCTGGCCGAGATCGCGGTCAAGGAAGGCGAGACGGTCAATGTCGGCGCGCTGCTCGGCTCGATTTCGGCGGGCGGCGCGGCCGCCGCTCCCGCCACCAAGCCGCAGGCGGTGGCGCAGGCTTCCAGCCCGGACGCCGCGTCCACCACCAAGCAGGCCGCGGCCGAAACCGCCAAGATGGCCGGCGACGCCGGTCCGGTCGAGCCGCGCACCATGCCGCCGGCGCCGGCTGCGGCCAAACTGATCGCGGAACACAATCTCTCGGTCGACCAGCTGTCCGGTTCCGGCAAGCGCGGCCAGGTGCTGAAGGGCGATGTGCTCGACGCCATTGCCAAGGGCGCGCCGTCGCAGCCGGCCGAGACGCCGAAGGCAGCTCCGGCTCCGGCTCCGGCGCCCGTCGCGGCCCGTGCGCCGTCCACGGCCGAGGATGCGCCGCGCGAGGAGCGCGTGCGCATGACCAAGTTGCGCCAGACCATCGCGCGCCGCCTGAAGGAAGCGCAGTCCACCGCCGCCATGCTCACCACCTTCAACGAGGTGGATATGAGCGCGGTGATGGCGCTGAGGGCCAAATACAAGGACGTCTTCGAAAAGAAGCATGGCGTGAAGCTCGGCTTCATGGGCTTCTTCACCAAGGCGGTGACGCATGCGCTGAAGGAGATCCCGGCGGTCAATGCCGAGATCGACGGCACCGATATCATCTACAAGAATTTTGCCCATGTCGGCGTCGCTGTCGGCACCGACAAGGGCCTGGTGGTGCCGGTGGTGCGCGATGCCGACCAGATGTCCATCGCCGAGATCGAGAAGGAGATCGGCCGGCTGGGCCTCGCCGCGCGCGACGGCAAGCTGTCAGTGGCGGATATGCAAGGCGGGACGTTCACGATTTCTAACGGTGGTGTTTACGGGTCGCTGATGTCGACGCCGATCCTGAACGCGCCGCAGTCGGGCATTCTCGGCATGCATAAGATCCAGGAGCGGCCGGTGGTCGTCGGCGGGCAGATCGTCATCCGCCCGATGATGTATCTGGCGCTCAGCTACGACCACCGCATCGTCGACGGCAAGGAAGCAGTGACCTTCCTGGTGCGCGTCAAGGAAAGCCTGGAGGATCCCGAGCGGCTGGTGCTCGATCTGTGATCGGAGCCGATCCGCAATGAGTGGTCGGTCAGATGCCTTACGCCGATTCCTTCGGCGTGGACGTGTCTGGCTTTTCTCCGACTTGCCCGTGGTCGCTTCGCCCGCCGATTGGGAGGCCTCCGAGATCAGCAGCAACCTCGGCGTCTTCGCTCTCAGCTCTGCCGAGATGGCGGAACGGAAGATCACCGTCACCACGATCGGTGAGCTTGAATTGCCCACCGGCGAAATCGTTGCCTGCGACCCGCTCATCACCGGACTGGGACGGCCGCCATTTAGCCGCAAGGTAAAGCCGGGGCGCTACCCGGTCATATTGCTTCAGGTTCGGACCAAGATTGCCGTGGCGGCATTGCGTTTCGGCTCTGGCTTGCCGGTGCGTTGGGAATTGGCCACCTTTGCTCGAGACCGTCCATCGGGCTATGAGTTTGAATTTATCGTTGATGACGCGGTTGCGTCGTTTATGGACAAGTCGTTCCTCACGATAATGTCTGACCAAGAGGAACTTGACGACTATCTCGCCGACGTCGCGTGCACTATCGACAGGTTTTGTATCGACAGTCCGATTGAAGGCAACCCGATCAATGTAGCCATGTTCGACACTGGCTATGGCGACGGCGCGTATCGGTCTTTCTGGGGGTTGGACGCATCCGGCGAACCACTGCTCCTGATGACCGACTTCGAAGTGCTCGAAAACGCCGATGGCCGTAACGAGGCCGATCGATGAGGATACTTGCCTCACCCATAATCCGGTGGATGGCTAGATCGGCGGTTTTGTTGTCGGCTTCCGGCGCCCAGGCCGCCTGCCCTATCCAGCTTGCCGTCTATGGCGAGGCCCGGAGTGGCGCCGACATCGACTTCGCGCCGGCCGGCAGCTCGGCGACGATCACCAACAATTTCCGCATGATCCTCGACAACAATGTCGTGCTCGACGGCATCGCGATGTGGACTGAAGGCAGCGCCGCGCGGCCGCATGGCTCGCTGATGTACAAATGCCCGGCCGGCGACGTCACCGGCGATGAGCTTGCCGCCTGCACGGTCTGGGAAGGCGTCATCTACAGCGCCGACGAAAAGGGCGGCGTTGGCCTGCTGCCGGCCGAAGGCGCCGACGCGCCGAAAAGCCTGATCTTTCCCGATCTCGGGCCGTCGCTCGAAATGTCGGCCGCCTATGGCCCTGCCGGCTTCTCCAAAGTGCCATGGGACATTTTCGTGCTGAAAGGCTGCCAGGAATGAGCGCGGACAGGAAGACGCTGCTGGTCACCGGCGGCAGCCGCGGCATCGGCGCCGCCATCTGCCGGCAGGCGAACCAGGCCGGCTACCGCGTGGCGGTCAACTACGTTTCCAACCAGGCGGCGGCGGACACGCTTGTTGCCGAGCTCAAGGCCGCAGGCAGTGAGGCTTTCGCCGTCAAGGGCGATGTCGGCAACGAGGCCGATGTCCTGGCGATGTTCGAAGCCGTCGACCGGGCCTTTGGCCAGCTCGACGCCTTCGTCAACAATGCCGGGATCGTCGACGTCAAAGCGCGGGTCGACGAGATGAGCATGGCGCGGCTGGAGCGCATGATGCGCATCAATGTCGTCGGCTCCTTTCTTTGCGCCCGCGAGGCGGTGAAGCGCATGTCGACGCGGCATGGCGGCAGGGGCGGCGCCATCGTCAACTTGTCCTCGGCGGCGGCCAGGCTGGGATCGCCCGGCGAATATGTCGACTATGCCGCCTCGAAGGGCGCGATCGACACCATGACCATCGGGCTCGCGCGCGAAGTCGTGCTGGAGGGCATTCGCGTCAACGCGGTCAGCCCCGGCATCACCGAGACCGAAATCCACGCCTCGGGCGGCCAGCCCGACCGTGTGGCGCGGATGCAGGATTTGCTGCCGATGAAACGCGCGGGAACGGCCGACGAAGTCGCCAGCGCGGTTCTCTATCTAATGTCGGACGCGGCCTCCTATATAACGGGCGCGATCCTGAATGTGAGCGGCGGCCGCTAAGGGCCAGACCAGAAGGAACCATCATGGCTTATGACGTCGTAATCATCGGATCGGGACCGGGCGGCTATGTCTGCGCCATCAAGGCTGCGCAGCTTGGGCTGAAGACGGCTGTGGTCGAGAAGAACGCCACCTTCGGCGGCACCTGCCTCAACATCGGCTGCATTCCCTCGAAGGCATTGCTCTATGCTTCCGAGATGTTCGCCGAGGCCGGCCATGCTTTCGATACGCTCGGCATCGAGCTGCCGTCGCCGAAGCTCAATCTGAAGAAGATGATGGCGCATAAGGACGCGACGGTCGCGTCCAACGTCAACGGCGTCGCCTTCCTGTTCAAGAAGAACAAGATCGATTCCTTTCGCGGCACCGGCAAGGTGGTTTCCGCCGGCAAGGTTTCGGTGACCGGCGAGGACGGCAAGGTCGAGGAAATCGAGACCAAGAACATCGTCATCGCCACCGGTTCCGATGTCGCCGGCATTCCCGGCGTCAAGGTCGATTTCGACGAGAAGGTGATCGTCTCCTCCACCGGCGCGCTGTCGCTGGCCAAGGTGCCGGCCAGCTTGGTGATGGTCGGTGGCGGCGTCATCGGGCTGGAGCTCGGCTCGGTGTGGGCCCGGCTCGGCGCCAAGGTCACGGTGGTCGAGTTCCTCGACAACATCCTCGGCGGCATGGACGGCGAGGTGTCGAAGCAGTTCCAGCGGCTCCTGTCCAAGCAGGGTTTCGAGTTCAAACTCGGCGCCAAGGTCACCGGCGTCGCCAAGGGCAAGAAGGGCGCTACCGTCACCTTCGAACCGGTCAAGGGCGGCGCGGCGGAAACCATCGAGGCTGATGTGGTGCTGGTTGCCACCGGGCGGCGGCCCTATGCCGACAGCCTGGGGCTGAAGGAAGCGGGCGTCGAGGTCGACGAGCGCGGCCGGGTCAAGACCGACGGGCATCTCAGGACCAATGTTCCCGGCATCTATGCCATCGGCGACGTGATCGCCGGGCCGATGCTGGCGCACAAGGCCGAGGACGAAGGCGTCGCGGTGGCCGAGACGATCGCCGGCCAGGCCGGCCATGTGAACTACGACGTCATCCCGAGCGTCGTCTACACCAGCCCGGAAATCGCTTCGGTCGGCAAGACCGAGGAAGAGCTGAAGAAGGCCGGCATCGACTACAAGGCCGGGAAATTCCCGTTCAGCGCCAATGGCCGCGCGCGCGCCATGCTGCACACCGACGGCTTCGTGAAGATCTTGGCCGACAAGGCGAGCGACCGCGTGCTCGGCGTCCATATCGTCGGCTTCGGCGCCGGCGAGATGATCCACGAGGCGGCGGTGCTGATGGAATTCGGCGGTTCGTCCGAAGACCTGGCGCGGACCTGCCACGCGCATCCGACGATGTCGGAAGCGGTGAAGGAAGCGGCGCTGGCGACGTTCTTCAAGCCGATTCATATCTGACCGCGCGATAGGCGGCGAACGCAGCTCGCAAACGAAACGGCCCGCCTTTCGGCGGGCCGTTTGTTGTTAGGTGCAGCCCGATCACTGAGCCGGAGCTGGCGCCGGAGCCGGAGTCGGGGCCGGCGAGGGTGCAGGAGCTGGGGCTGGCGCCGGAGTGGGCGTAGGCGCAGGAGCCGGAGTTGCCGGCGCTGGTTCAGGCGTTGCAGGCGCCGGAGCGGGCGTGCTGGCTGCAGGCGGCTCGGAAGTCGCCGGGGCGTGCTCGCCGCCGCTTCTGCCGAAGACATAATACGCAACAATGGCCAGGATAATGACAACAAGGGCGATCAGCCACCCGCTGCCGCCACCACCGCCACGCGATGTGGGAGGCGTGCTCGAAGGGGTGTAGGGATCGTTAGGGTTCGCCATGAAACGTGTCCTCCTTGGATGAAAGTCATCAAAATAACAGCCATCAACGCGCTGAGCCCGCATCGGGTTTCACGCGAACGGACGGAAAGCGCTGAAAAACCGGCGTTTTCAGGTCCGCCAGCCGCCAGACGACTCAGTTGACGGCGGTAACACTATACCCTGCCTTGCGAAAATCCTCGACCAGTCCTTCCGGACCGGGCAGATGCATGGCGCCGATGGCCATGAAGACATTGCCCTTGGCCAAAATCGGCCCGGCATGCGCGGCCATCACCTTGTTGCGGCTGGTGATCATGGTCTGCTCGAAGGCGGCATAGCCGGCCTTGTCGTCCGCCGTCTCCGGCAGCACGGCGCGGAACAGCGGCCAGAACATGCCGACCTCGCCGCGCTGGTAGAGCACAATCATCGTTTCGTTGACGTCGTTCACCTTGTCGCCGAGCTTCATCGTCTCGACCAGGCTCTTCATGTGGAATTCGAGCGGCAGCGAAGCCATGGCGCGCAGCTGATCGACGGCGGTCTCGAGCCCTTCGACGTCTTTTCCCGAAGCCTTGGCCTCCGAAGCCAGTTTGACGTCCAGCACGGGTTCGCCGGCGCTCTGGCGCGCCACTTCGCAGGCCGGCAACGCCATCATCGCCGACAGGATCCACGGCTTCATCTTGGCGACCGTCGCCGGCGGAATGCCGCGCGCGTCGAGCCCCTTGTTCAGCGCCGCCGCGTCGTCCGGCGACAAGAGCGACGACAAGGTGGTGTTGTCGGTGAACATCATCAGGCCGGGTTCGCTGGCCATGGCGGCCATCATCTTGGCCTTGTCCATCGCGTCGGTGGTCTCGATGACGATGGTGCCGGCGCCGTCATAGGCCTTTTGCGCGGCGGCCGGCAGCGTGGTGACGCGCGTATCGGTCATGTGCATGGTGCCGAACAGGTAGGACGGTTTTTCGCCGGGCTTCTCCAGCTTCCACAATAGGCCCTTGCCGTTGGGAACGGCCGCCGCTTCGGTCTCGACCTTCTCGAAGGCGACGGGATCGTTCTTCTCCAGCGCGGTCAAAAGATCGGTGCCGGCGCAATTGGGCGCCTCGGCATGGGCCCGGCCGGCGAGCAGTAGAACGACGAGGAAAGACAAAAAGAACAACACGTTGAGCGCTGCAAGCAGCTTCAACGAGACAAGGGCCGCGCGGTCGGCAATGGCGATGACGCGTTTCATGAAGAAGCGTCTTAGCGCTGAAAAGCGGCAAAACGGTTAATCGAGAGACTGAAATTGTCTCCGGTCCGGTGAGCCGCGTGGCTTCGCGGCGGTTTCACGCCCTTGGATGTGCCTTCTCATAGATGTCGAGCAGCCTCGCGGTGTCGACGCCGGTGTAGATCTGCGTGGTCGACAGGCTGGCGTGGCCGAGCAGCTCCTGGATGGTGCGCAGGTCTCCGCCGCGGCCGAGCAGATGGGTAGCGAAGGAATGCCGCAGGGCGTGCGGGGTCGCGGTGTCGGGCAGGTTGAGCGCTGAGCGGAGCTTCGCCATCTCGCGCTGGACGATGGCCGGGTTGAGCGGGCCGCCGCGGGCACCGCGAAACAGCAGGCCCTCGGGACCGATATGGAACGGGCAGAGCCGGCGGTATTCGGCGACTGCCCTGCGGGCCACCGGCAGCACAGGCACCAGCCGCGTCTTGCCGCCCTTGCCGGTGACGCGCAGCACGGTGTCGGCTTCCGTGGCCAGATCGGCGCCGGTCAGGCCGAGCGCTTCGGAGATGCGAAGGCCGGAGCCGTAAAGCAGCGTCAGCACGGCGGCGTTGCGGGCGGCGATCCATGGCTCTTCCGCGAGCTGGCCTTCCACGGCCACGACTTGTTTCGCGTCGCTTGCCGTCAGCGGCTTGGGCAATGACTTCGGCTGGCGCGGCGCGCGCAGTGCCGCCGCCCCAGCCGCGTTGACCATCCCGCGTTTTTCGAGAAAGCGCAGCAACGAGCGGATGCTGGCTAGGCCGCGCCCCAGCGTGCGGGCGCCGGCGCCTTCATTGCGCCGCGCGGCGAGGAAGCCGCGCAAATCGGCCGGCCGCAGGTCGGCGATGTCGGAGATACCCGGCGCGCCGCCGCAATGTCCGGTTAAAAAATGCAGGAATTGACGCGTGTCGCGCTCATAGGCCTCGACGGTCTCCGGCGACAAACGGCGCTCATGCGCCAGCGCCTTCAGCCAGGTCTCGCGCGCCGCCTGAAGGTCGGGTTTGGCCGGGATGAGGAATTCCTGCATGGGCTTTTTCCGTTTTTTGGCAGTTTCGAACGTGCGGGTTAGGAAGCGGTGAAGAGGCCGTCATTGAAATGACGGCTTGAGGGTATTAGAGCAGGGCAAAGGAAGCGCCGCCGATGTCGAAGCTCGAAAATCCCGTACAGATGGCCGTGATCGGTGCCGCGCACGGCCTAAAGGGCGAATTGCGGGTGAAGACCTTCACCGGCGATCCAATGGCGCTGGCCGATTACGGCCCGCTTTATGCCAGGGACGGCCGCGCCTTCCAGATCACCGATATCAGGCCTGCCGGGACTGTGGTGGTGGTGCGTTTCAAAGGCGTCGGTGACCGCAACGCCGCCGAGGCGCTTGCCGGCACCGAGCTTTTCGTCGACCGCTCGGTGCTGCCCGATGAAGGCGAGGAAGACGAGTTCTATCACGCCGATCTCATCGGCCTCGATGTCAAGGACGATACGGGTGTCATCGGCAAGATCGTCGCCGTGCACAATTTCGGCGGCGGCGACATACTCGATGTCACTCTTGCCGGCCGCAAGGGCGTGCTGATCCCGTTCACGCAGGCCGCGGTTCCGCATGTCTCGATCGCCGACGGTTTTGTCGAGGTCAACCCGCTGGCGGCGGGGCTGGTCGAGGATGAGGAAGATGGGGCGGCTCCTGGTCGTTCCGGCTTCGATCCTAAGGGCAGGCCGCGCGGGCCGAAGGATGCCGGGGGCAACCGTTGAGCTTTGCCGCCTCGGTGCTGACGCTCTACCCGGAGATGTTTCCGGGCGCGCTTGGGCTTTCGATCGCCGGCCGGGCGCTGGAGGCCGGCACGTGGTCGCTCGAAGCGATCCAGATCCGCGATTTCGCCACCGACAGGCATCGCACCGTCGACGACACGCCGGCCGGCGGCGGTGCCGGCATGGTGATGCGCGCCGATGTGCTGGCCAAGGCGATCGACCACGCCGCGCCTTCGGGTGATCCGCGCCCGCGCCTGTTGATGAGCCCGCGCGGCAACCCGCTGACGCAGGCGCGTGTGCGCGAGCTCGCCGCCGGGCCGGGCGCGGTCATCCTGTGCGGTCGCTTCGAAGGAGTCGACCAGCGGCTGATCGAGGCGCGAGAACTGGAAGAGGTCTCGATCGGCGATTTCATCCTGTCGGGCGGCGAGCCGGCAGCACTTGTGCTGCTCGATGCCGTGGTGCGGCTGCTGCCGGGCGTCATGGGCAATGCCGTCTCGGGCGAGGAAGAAAGTTTCGAGAACGGGCTGCTCGAGCATCCGCACTATACGCGGCCGCAGGAGTTCGAAGGCAGGCCGATTCCGGACGTGCTGATCTCCGGCAACCACAAGAAGATTGCCGAATGGCGGCGCGCCGAGGCCGAGAAGCTGACGCGGGAGCGGCGGCCTGACTTGCTGCGCGCTCAGCCCTTGGTGAAATAGTACAAGGCCAAGAACAGGCCGACGGCGACGACGAAGCCGCGCACAAGGCCTTGCGGCACGCGCTTGGCCATCCAGACGCCGGCATAGCCGCCGAGCGCCCCGCCCGGGATCATGACGATCGCCTGCGGCCAGGCGACGACGCCGCCCGAAACGAAAACCAGGATGGCGATGGCGGCGATGACCACAGCCAGCATGTTTTTCAGCGCGTTGAGCCGGTGGTAGTCGCCGGCCTGCGTCAGGCCGAGAGTGGCGAGCATCATCACGCCCATGCCGGCGCCGAAGAAGCCGCCATAGACGGACGTCGCGAACTGGGCCAGCGATCCGGCGAATGAGCCGACCTTGGCTTCGGCGCCAGGTTTGGGCGCCGGTTTCAGCCATGGCCCGGCCGCGAAGAGCGCGGTCGCGGCGATCAGCAGCCAAGGCACCAGGGCGCGGAAAGACGGATTGGAGAGCGCAAGCAGGATGAGTGAGCCGGCCAGCGCGCCGAAGGCGGAGATGACGCAGAGCAGCAACGCCTGGCGCCAGAAATGCCTGATGTCGTCGAGATAAGCGAGCGTCGAGGTGATGTAGCCGGGAAACTGCGTCACCGAGGAGGTGGCATTGGCGACGATCGGCGGCACGCCGACCAAGCTCATGGCGCCGAAGGTGACGAAGGTGCCGCCGCCGGCGACGGCATTGACCGCGCCGGAGACAAAACCCGAGAGAAAGAGCAAGGCGGCATCGAAAAAAGTCATTTTCCCCGCTTAAGAAGCTTGCAAGCCGCGCGCAACCCGGCACGGCCGCAGTAAATGTGGGGCCATGGACGCAAGAACCCTCAAAGCTCTTGTTTCGGTACATGTCGTCGTCCCGGAACCGCGCACAGTTCCGGGCGACATGCATTAGGGCGTGACAAAGCGGCAAAATGGCTGTATGTGCCCGCCCGAACCGGAAGAACGATCTTCTGGACCCGTCAACAAGTGCGGTGTAGCCGTCCCTGCCCGATGTTTCGACAAAGGGCATAGCCGAGCGGTCATTTGAACTGCAAGGCGAGCTGAGGACGCTCTGACTGTCGGAAGAACAAGAAGTGGATATTTGAGATGGATCTCATCCGTCAGCTCGAGGCCGAACAGGCCGCCAAGATCGAAGCCAAGCGCAAGCTGCCCGAATTCCAGCCGGGCGACACCGTGCGCGTCCAGGTACGCGTCACCGAAGGCACCCGCACCCGCGTCCAGGCCTATGAGGGCGTCGTCATCGCCCGCGCCGGCTCGGGCTTCCAGGAGAATTTCACCGTACGCAAGATTTCCTACGGCGAAGGCGTGGAGCGGGTTTTCCCGGTCTACTCGCCGATGGTCGAGGGCGTCGAGATCGTGCGCCGCGGCAAGGTTCGCCGCGCCAAGCTCTATTACCTGCGCGACCGTCGCGGCAAGTCGGCCCGTATTTCGGAAAACACCGGCGTGCGCGCCCGCAAGCTGAACGATGAAGAGCGCGATGCGCTGAACGCCGAACGCGCCCGCATCGAGGCCGAAAAGGTCGCCGCCGCCCAGGCGCTGGCCGCCGAGACGGCCGCCAAGGAAGCCGCCGAGAAAAAGGCTGCCGCCGAGGCCGCTTCGGCCGAATAAGGTTTTTGCGAGACAGGTTTCGGAAAGGCGGCTTCGGCCGCCTTTTTCGTTTTCACCGAGCTGTGATCGCGCGCCTCCAGAAAACCGATCCGGCGGGTTGACGGACAATTATCTTGTACACTAAATAATAGCGTACGATATAATGGAGATTGAAAATGTCTGCACTCTACACCGCCCAGGCTCATGTCACCGGCGGCCGCAACGGTCACGGCGAAACCAGCGACGGCCTGCTCAAGGTCGATCTGGCGATGCCGAGGGAACTTGGCGGCGAGGGCGGCGCCACCAATCCCGAGCAGCTTTTCGCCGTCGGCTATGCGGCCTGTTTCGAGAGCGCGGTGCGTTTTGTCGCCCGCCAGCAGAAGCTGCCGCTGCAGGACGCTTCCGTCACCTCCACCGTCAGTCTTTATCCGAACGGCCAGGGCGGCTTCAGGCTCGGCGTTTCGCTGGAGGCGGAGATCAAGGGGCTTGATCAGGCGGGCGCCGAGGCGCTTGTATCGGAAGCGCACAAGATCTGCCCCTATTCCAACGCCATCCGGGGCAATATCGACGTGGCGCTCTCGGCAAAGGCTGCATGACAACGAAGACCGAAACAAGGACCAAGCAAACCCCGGCGCAAGACGCCGGGGCGATCGAAGTGCCGCGCCTCGACCAGCAGCTCTGCTTCGCGCTCTATTCGGCAAGCGGGCTGATGACCAAGCTTTACCGGCCGCTGCTCGATCCGCTCGGCGTCACCTATCCGCAATATCTGGCGATGCTGGCGCTATGGCAGCATTCGCCGAGCACGATCGGAGAACTCGGCGCAGCGCTGGGGCTCGATTCGGCTACGCTGACGCCGCTGATTAAGCGGATGGAAGCGGGCGGCCTGGTGACGCGCCGCCGCGATAGCGCCGACGAGCGCCGCGTGCTGGTCGAGCCGACCCCCAAGGGTGAGGCGCTGCGGGCGAAGATGAAGGACGTGCAGGAGGGGCTCAGCTGCGGCATGCCGCTGGAGCGGACCGAGCTGAAAGCCCTGCACGGCACCCTGACACGACTGGTCGCCGGGTTGCGCGAGGCCACGGCCGATCGGGACTGATCGCCGTAACCGTCGTCCCGAAAACCTTCGCCGAAGAGCATCGGAATTCACATTCACGCGCCGTGGCAGTGCGGAGCGGCTTGCAAGGCGCTTGCGGCAAGCTAAAGTCGGCGCCGGTTTTCTCTTGGCGCGCGAACATCGCGCGGCCAAATCACATTCGGGGAGCTTGTCATGACCAAGTCGAAACTGCTGCTGGCCGCCATGGTGGCCTGGCTTCTCGCGCCCGTCGCGGCGCTCGCCGACAACCTGCCCGATCTCGGCGGCAAAAAGGTCGTGGTGGTGACGGAAAACGCCTATCCGCCGCTGCAGTTCATCGACAAGAAGACCGGCAAGCAGATCGGCTGGGAATATGACGCGATGGACGAGATCGCCAAGCGGCTGAACTTCAAGGTCGAATACCAGAACACCTCCTGGGACGCGATGATCCAGGCGGTTTCCGACAACCAGTACAACATCGGCATGACCGGCATCACCATCAAGGACGACCGCAAGGAGAAGGTCGACTTCTCCGATCCCTATATGCGCTCGGAGCAGTTCATGCTGGTGCGCGGCGACGAAAGCCGCTTCACCGACGCAAAGAGCTTCGCCGCCTTCAAGGACGGCCTGATCGGCGCCCAGCCGGGCACCACGCCCTTCTACACCGCTGTCTACAGCGTGCTCGACGGCAACGAGCAGAATCCGCGCATAAAGCTGTTCGAAACGTTCGGCGCGACCGTGCAGGCGCTGAAATCGGGCGACGTCGACGTGGTGCTCACCGACGGCACCGCCGGCCAGGGCTATGTCGATGCTTCCGAAGGCAAGCTGAAGCTGATCGGCGGGCCGCTCGGCACCGAGGACTTTGGCTTCATCTTCCCGAAGGGCTCGGACCTGGTGAAGCCGGTCAATGCCGCCATCGCTTCGCTGAAGGCCGACGGCACGTTCGACAAGCTCAACAAGAAGTGGTTCCTCGATTACAAAATGGGGCAGTGAGCTCGTCTTGTTGCGCGCAGTGGGTTTGCAGGAAATTGCGCTGACCTTGCGCCAAGGCCCCCCTCTCTGGCCTGCCGGCCATCTCCCCCTCAAGGGGGGAGATCCGACGTCGCGCCAGCTTTCGCTAATCTCCAACGCTGCAGGATGGGCGGTGAGGCCGACGCTGCCAATCTCCCCCCTTGAGGGGGAGATGTCCGGAAGGACGGAGGGGGATCTCGTAGAGCGCTGCCATCGCAAAAATAGCCGCGATGGCATCGCCTGATGGCAGCGCTCGCATCCACCTCCAAACCCGAATTCCCCTGGTGGCTGGCCGCTGCGCTCGTGCTGGCATTGGCCGCCGCTGTCGCCATCGCGTCCAGCGACCTCTATGCGCAAGTCTTCGCCACCGTCACCAAGGGCATCGGCATCACCATCTTCGTGACGGCGGTCGCGTTCGCGCTTGCCTCCGCGCTCGGGCTCGGCATCGCGCTGATGGCGCTGTCGGGATCGCAGTGGCTGCGCCAGATCGCGCGTTTCTATGTCGAGATCATCCGCGGCGTGCCGATCCTGGTGCTGTTGTTCTGGATCGCCTTTGCCGGCGCGCCGGCCTTCGTCGCCGCCTGGAATGCGCTGACCGCGCCACTGCAGAGCGCCGGCCTGATGGGCGAGCTGCTGGTGCGCGACGTCTCGCTGCTCTGGCGCGCCGTCATGGCTTTGACCATCGGCTACTCGGCCTTCATCTCGGAAGTGTTCCGCGCCGGCATCCAATCGGTCGAGAAGGGCCAGATCGAGGCGGCCAAGGCGCTTGGGCTTAGCCGAGTCCAGCGTTTCCGGCTGATCGTCTTTCCACAGGCGATCCGCACCATCCTGCCGCCGCTCGGCAACGACTTCGTCGCCATGGTCAAGGATTCCTCGCTTGTCTCGGTGCTCGGCGTCGCCGACATCACCCAGATGGGCAAGGTTTATGCCGCGGGCTCGTTCCGCTTCTTCGAGACCTATTCGATCGTCGCCTATATCTATCTGATCCTCACCGTCGGCCTATCGCTGGCGCTGCGGGCGCTGGAACAGCGGCTGCGCCGCCAGCATCAGGAATAGCCGGCAGCAAAAGTCCGCGCTGCCTCTTCGTTTTTGACGCAATTCCGGACGGAAAACCGGTTCCCACTTTTCCTGGAATTGCTCTAGCTTGGGTCATGTGCATCCGGCGGAGGAGACGCCCATGAATTTCGACAAAGCCAATGCGGCGCTGGATTCCGTCTATTCGGCCGACTCGCCGGAAGGGCTCGCAAAGGCCTATGCCGACTGGGCGGCGACTTACGACAGCGAGACCGCCTCGCTGGGCTACCTTTTGCCTTTCCTCATCACCGCCTGGGTGGCGCGGCACGTGCCGGTGGGCGAAGGTCCGTTGCTCGACGCCGGCTGCGGCACCGGCCTGTCGGGGTCGTCGCTGAAGGCTTTGGGCTATGGCGATATAGCCGGGCTCGACCTCTCGGACGACATGCTGAAGATCGCCGGCAGCCGCCAGGCCAATGGCAAGCCGGCCTATAGCGAGCTGAAGAAGGCGATGCTCGGCGGCCCGCTACCCTGGCCCGACCGGCATTTCCGCGCCTTCTTCTCGACCGGCGTCTTCACCATCGGCCACGCGCCGGCTTCCGGCCTGCGCGAACTGGTGCGCATCACCAAGAGCGGCGGCCACGCCATCTTCACCGTGCGCGACCAGGTTTTCGAGAGCGGCGGCTTCCAGGCAGTGTTCGACGAGCTGTCAGAGGTGAGGAAATGGCGCCTGGTCGAGGAGAGCCCGTGGTTCCGCTGCTATGCCATCGGCGATCCGGAAGCGCTGGTGAAGACGTTTGTGTTCGAGGTGGTTTGAATAAGCTTGGGCCACCTCTCCCCACTTCGTGGGGCGAGGAACCAGGTTCCGGCCGCTAATTGCCGAAAAGCCAAAACATTGCTATCTACCGCGCCATGGAAAAGCTTTTCAGCGATCCGGCCTATAAGGGTTTCGTGCTGCAGGACAGAAAGCGCCTGCCGTCGCGCTTTTCCGCGCGGGTCTGCGGCGCGCTCACCAGCCGACTTCGCTGAACCGACCGATCGCAGTCGTCGCGCCGGATTGCCGGCGTCCTTTTCCCATTCTCATATCGACGGATTTACGCACATGAGCGCACCGCGCACCCTCTACGACAAGATCTTCGACGACCACACGGTCGACCGTCAGGACGACGGCACCTGCCTGCTCTATATCGACCGCCACCTCGTGCACGAGGTCACCAGCCCGCAGGCCTTCGAGGGCCTGCGCATGAGCAACCGCAAGGTCCGCCATCCGGAAAAGACGCTGGCCGTGGTCGACCACAACGTGCCGACCTCGCCCGAGCGCAAGTTCGGCATCAAGAACGAGGAGAGCCGCATCCAGGTCGAGGCGCTGGCCAAGAATGCCAAGGATTTCGGCATCGAATATTATTCCGAGAACGATATCCGCCAGGGCATCGTCCACATCATCGGGCCGGAGCAAGGCTTCACGCTGCCGGGCATGACCATCGTCTGCGGCGACAGCCACACCTCCACGCATGGCGCGTTCGGCGCATTGGCGCATGGCATCGGCACGTCTGAGGTCGAGCATGTGCTGGCCACGCAAACGCTGATCCAGCGCAAGGCCAAGAACATGCTGGTGCGCGTCGACGGCCAGCTGCCGGAAGGCGTCACCGCCAAGGACATCATCCTCGCCATCATCGGCGAGATCGGCACGGCGGGCGGCACCGGCTATGTCATCGAATATGCGGGTGAGGCGATCCGCTCGCTGTCGATGGAAGGCCGCATGACGATCTGCAACATGTCGATCGAAGGCGGTGCCCGCGCCGGCCTGATCGCGCCGGACGAGACGACCTTCGCCTATGTCAAGGACAAGCCGCGCGCCCCGAAGGGCGCCGCCTGGGATGCAGCGCTCGCCTATTGGAAGACGCTGCAGTCCGACGAAGGCGCGCATTTCGACAAGGTCGTCGTGCTCGACGCGCAAAAACTGCCGCCGATCGTCTCCTGGGGCTCCTCGCCCGAGGACGTCGTCTCGGTGCAGGGCATCGTGCCCGATCCGCAAGAGATTGCGGACGAAAACAAGCGTACCTCGAAGATCCGGGCGCTCGACTATATGGGGCTGACGCCTGGAACCAAGATCACCGACATCGCGCTCGACCGCGTCTTCATCGGCTCCTGCACCAATGGCCGCATCGAGGACCTGCGCGCCGCCGCCAAGGTGGTCGAGGGCAAGAAGGTCAATCCGCGCGTCAACGCCATGATCGTGCCGGGCTCGGGCCTGGTCAAGGAACAGGCGGAGGCCGAAGGGCTCGACAAGATCTTCGTCGCCGCCGGCTTCGACTGGCGCGAACCTGGCTGCTCGATGTGCCTGGCCATGAATGACGACCGGCTGAAGCCGCATGAACGCTGCGCTTCGACCTCGAACCGCAATTTCGAGGGCCGGCAGGGCTTCAAGGGCCGCACCCATCTGGTGTCGCCGGCCATGGCGGCGGCCGCCGCGATCGCCGGTCATTTCGTCGACATCCGCGACTGGAAGTAACAGCCGACTGCGTCTCTCAACAAAGGCTCGGACAGGACGTCCGGGCCTTTTGCTTTCAGCGCTCTATCTGCGAATGATCTCGTGAAACTCCTCGCGCCGGCCGGGCTCGTCGGCGGCGACGACCAAGGCCAACTGCCGCTCGTCGAAAATCCTGAACCACTCGTCCCACTCCACGAGCTCGTAGCCGCCGGCGTTGATCGGACGCTCCGGGCGGTCGGTGTCTTCATAGGCCTGCTGCCCAAAAACCAGCCGCAGCATGGGCTGCGTTCCCGCCTCGGGCGAGACGTCGACGATGGCCGGGAAGCCGGCGCGCGCCGCCGCCCAGGAGCGGATTTCATCGTGGTTCGTCAAAGTGATCGTGCCCGCCATCTCGATCGTCTCCCGTCTGGCGTCTCCTGTCTGGCCGGACAACGCCGCACCAGCAGGCCGGTTCCGCGAGGCATGCGATGTATCTATCGAGACTTAACCGCTTGTTTGGGCTTGCGTCCTAGTATCTCCCGCTGGGTAAGTTGGGAAAAGTCGCAGTCCTTTGGACACCGGTCTGCTCATAGCGCTGCTCAATCCGACGATAGCGCTGGCGCTCGGCGCTGCGTTTCTCGTGCTGTGGTCCTATCAGGGCCATCGACCCTATCTGGCCGCGCTTGGCGCGAGCTACTGCCTGTCGGCGCCGGGTTTCCTGCTGCAATATTTCACGCTTCCGATCGGCGTGGCGCTGACCAAGCTCGTTTCCAACATCTGCTTCACGATCGCGGCCTGCTGCCTCTCGAGCGCGATCATCGCGCGCTACGGGCGGCGCGTGCCCTATGTCGCTATCGCAATCATGACCGGAGGCGGGCTCGCCGCCTTCATCTGGTTCATGTTCGTCCAGCCGGACCTCACCTGGCGCGTGCTTGTCATGAATTTCGGTTTCGGCGCGCTCAGCCTGCTGGTCGCCGCGGAACTGAGAACGGTGCGCCGCAACGGTCCGACCGAAAAGATCCTGCTCGCGCTGTCGCTGCTTTCCGGGCTGAACTTCATTGCGCGCACGCTGATCGTCGTCATCGCGCACGGGCCGTTCCCCGGCTATGACGGCTTCTACGGCTCGTCCTACTGGACGACGGCGCTGCTTTCGCACGCGCTTTTGTCGCTGCTGATCGCGCTTAGCCTGTTCACGGCGGCGGCGCTCGACGTGATGAAGACCTTGAAGGCCGAGACCCATACCGACCCGCTCTCCGGCATCCTCAACCGCCGCGGCTTCGAGGAGAGGGCGACCCTCTTGCTCGACCAGTGCGGCAAGGCCGGCTTTCCCGTCGCGCTGGTGCTTGCCGATCTCGATCACTTCAAGGCGCTGAACGACCAGCATGGGCATGAGGCCGGCGACCGGGTGATCGCCGACTTCGCCGCCAAGCTGCGCTCCGCCACCGGCGCGCGCGGGGCCGCCGGCCGCATCGGCGGCGAAGAGTTCGCCGTGCTTCTGCCGCTCAGCGACCTGGGGGCGGCAAGGCTCTTTGCCGAAGCGATCCGCGCCTTCTATTCGGCCGGCGCGATCGAGAGCCTGCCGCCCGGCGTCAGGGTGACCGCGAGCTTCGGCGTCGCCGCCCGCTCCGGCAGGGAAGGGCTGATGCCGCTGATGCGGCGCGCCGACGAGGCGCTCTACAAGGCCAAGAAGAACGGCCGGGACAGCGTGCGGCTTTCCTATGAGAGACCTGAAACCGCCTTCGCTGCCGAGCCGCTCGCCGTCGGCTGAGGCGGTCTGACGCGGAACGTCCGACGAAGGAGGATGTGGGTAGCGCCGACTTCAGCCTGATGATCAACCTTGTTGTCGCGAGGCTGCTGGGGTGCCGCGCGGTTGCCGTCCCCATGACACCAGGCGCGTGTCAGGCGCGCTGCGGCGGCGCCAAACGCCGACGGTCGTCAACGGCAAGGGTTGAGATTGGGCATCTCGCCGTCGGAAAGCCCGTACATATAGGAGCGCCCCTTGACCAGCACCGGCGGCTGGTAGCAGCCGGGCGCGCTGGCCTCGTCCGCATCGTCATAGGTCACACCCGGCTGGCCGCCGGTGTATTCGGAAAATTCCTTCGCGAGCTTGCCTTCGCCGACGATGATGCGCTTGTAGCCGGCGGCGCTGTCGATGACGAGATTGCCGAAGGAATCGGCATAGACACGGTCATGGTGGCGCAAGCCGGCTTCCGCCGGCGCGGCGATTGCCGTCACCAGCCCCGCGAACGCCGCGGCGGCAACGCCTGCCCGCACTGAATTCGAACGCATGTCGCTCTCCCTTGATCGGCGCGACGGATCGCGCCTGATTCCGGTTCGAATCGGAAATTAACCTTTTCTTAACCTTTGTTAAGAGGCGGGAGGTTTTCGGCGTCGCTTCTTAAGGAACATGGTTAATTCGAGGGCGGGCTTTCCCGGCGGCGGGGCGGCGTGGCGCAGGGCTGACTCCGGGTCAACTTGATCTTGCGGCGCCGCGTGGCTACAGCGGTCCACCGTTTCACGGAAAGGCAACCGCCTCTCTCTTTGTTTCGACGCAATTCCTGACGGAAGGCTAGAGCGAAAGCGCCCAACCCAACCGTTCACACTTTTCCTGGAATTGCTGTAGCGTGCCGCACACGAAAGGGCAGCGCATGAGCTTTGGCCACATGGTTCGGGTGTCGATCACCATCCCGCTGCTTCTTGCGGCTGCGGCCTGCGTGCCGCAGGACGGCGCGCCGAAGGCGGCGAATGCCGCTCCGCCGACCGCCGCTTCGCCTGCTTCGGCCTCGCCCTCCGCCGCACCCGTGGCGCGAACGGCAGCTGCAACGCCCCCGATACCTGCACCGGCCCCGACAGCGACAACCGCGCCGGCACCTGCGACGGCCAAGACGCCTGCGCCCGCGACCAAGATCGTCACCGACCTTACCGTGCCGCGATCCGGCGTAGGCACGGCCAGCTACAGATGCGGCAATGGCGGCATGATCACCATCCAGAATCTCGGCTCGTCGTTGCGCGTGGTCCGCCCCGATGGCTCGACCGAGGAATTCGCGGCCTCGCCCGCCAACCAGAGCAGCCGTTACCAGGAAGCGGCGACGCATGACGCAATCGTGATCGACGGACGCGAAGCGCTGGTGATGAAGAGAGGGTCCACCCCGCAGACTTGTCGGAGATAGCGGGTGGGCTGATCTTCAGGTGAGGCCGGCCTGCAAACGGCAGCTTCCTGTGGCTCCGGTGCTCACGTACCCGCTCCGCTCCGGTTCTCGGAACCTGTCGTTTTCGGCTCGGCCTGACCTGAATCTCAACCCACCCGGCGCGCGATCTTGTTGCACTGCAACGAATGCTGCGCCGGCGTCGAAACAGCCGCTAATCGATTGAAGCGCGCCAAGGCCAATTTGTCAGACTAAATGATGTTTCCAAAACGATTTTCCGGCTTTGACGCGGTGCAAAAAGCGCATTAGAAACCGGCTGTCCGGAGCCATATATGAGGGCGGCAAAGGCCGCATTCCCATCGCGGCTCCAGGATGCCGATCTGGGGGAGCCATGAGCAAATCACCAGCCACCCACACAGTTGCCAGACGTGAACGGCCGCTCTCGCCGCATCTGACGATCTACCGGCCGCCGATCACGATGACGATGTCGATCATCCATCGCATCACCGGCGGCGCGCTTTATTTCGGAACGCTGCTGGTGGCAGCGTGGCTGATCGCCGCTGCGAGCTCGCAGCCCGCCTTCGACTGGGTCAACTGGGCCTTCGGCTCCTGGCTCGGCAGGCTGGTTCTGTTCGGCTACACCTGGGCGCTGATGCACCACATGCTGGGCGGGCTGCGCCATCTTATCTGGGACACCGGCGCAGGACTGGAAAAACACACCGCGTCCAGGATCGCCTGGGCGACGCTCGCCGGTTCGATCGTGCTCACGCTTCTGATCTGGATCGCCGGCTATATGGCGCGGGGAGCATTCTGATGGCCGCCAACAATTCGGACATGCGCACGCCGCTGGCGAGAGTCCGCGGCCTCGGTTCGGCGCGCGAGGGCACCGGGCATTTCTGGCGGCAGCGGCTGACCGCCATCGCCAATATTCCTTTGATCCTGTTCTTCGTCGGCTTCCTGATCGCGGTCAACGGCCATGACTACGCGGATGTGCGGGCGGCGCTTGCGAACCCGTTCGTGGTGGTCATGCTCGGGCTGGTGCTGATCTCGCCTCTCTACCACATGCGCATCGGCATGCAGGTGATCATCGAGGATTACGTGCATGGCGAGGGCATGAAGCTGGCGCTGATCGCGCTCAACACGTTCTTCTGCGTGGCAGTCGGCGTCGCTTCGCTATTTGCCCTGCTCAAACTCGCATTCGGAGGCTGACGTCTTGGCCAACGCAAATACAGCCAGCACGGCTTCCGCCTACACTTTCGTCGACCACAAATTCGACGTGGTGATCGTCGGCGCCGGCGGCGCCGGCCTGCGCGCCACGCTCGGCATGGCCGAGCAGGGGCTGCGCACGGCTTGCATCACCAAGGTTTTCCCAACGCGCTCGCACACCGTCGCGGCGCAAGGCGGCATCGCCGCCTCGCTGTCGAACATGGGGCCGGACTCCTGGCAATGGCACATGTACGACACCGTCAAGGGCTCGGACTGGCTGGGCGATGTCGACGCTATGGAATACATGGTGCGCGAGGCGCCGGCCGCCGTCTACGAGCTCGAGCATTATGGCGTGCCGTTCTCGCGCACCGAGGAAGGCAAGATCTATCAGCGGCCGTTCGGCGGCCATATGATGAATTATGGCGACGGTCCGCCGGTGCAGCGCACCTGCGCGGCCGCCGACCGCACCGGCCACGCCATCCTGCATACGCTCTACGGCCAGTCGCTGAAGAACAATGCGCAGTTCTTCATCGAGTATTTCGCGCTCGACCTGATCATGGAGCCGGACGGCACCTGCACCGGCGTGGTGGCCTGGAACCTCGACGATGGCACCATCCACCGCTTCTCGGCCAAGATGGTGGTGCTGGCGACGGGCGGCTATGGCCGCGCCTATTTCTCCGCCACCTCGGCGCATACCTGCACCGGCGACGGCGGCGGCATGGCGGCCAGGGCCGGGCTGCCGCTGCAGGACATGGAGTTCGTGCAGTTCCATCCGACCGGCATTTACGGCGCCGGCTGCCTGATCACCGAAGGCGCGCGCGGCGAAGGCGGCTATCTCGTCAATTCCGAGGGCGAGCGCTTCATGGAGCGCTACGCGCCGTCGGCAAAGGACCTTGCCTCGCGCGACGTGGTCTCGCGCTGCATGACGCTGGAGATCCGCGAGGGTCGCGGCGTCGGCAAGAACAAGGACCACATCTTCCTGCATCTCGACCATCTCGATCCGGCGGTGCTGCATGAAAGGCTGCCGGGCATATCGGAATCGGCCAAGATCTTCGCCGGCGTCGACCTCACCAAGGAGCCGATCCCGGTGCTGCCGACGGTCCACTACAATATGGGCGGCGTGCCGACCAACTACTGGGGCGAGGTGCTCAATCCGACCTTCGACAATCCGGACCGCGTGTCGCCGGGCCTGATGGCGGTCGGCGAGGCCGGCTGCGCATCGGTGCATGGCGCCAACCGGCTTGGCTCGAACTCGCTGATCGACCTCGTCGTGTTCGGCCGCGCGGCGGCCATCCGCGCCGGCCAGGTGATCGACCGCAAGTCGGCGATCCCGTCGCCCAACGAAGCTTCGGTCGAGAAGATCATGGAGCGCTTCGACCGCCTGCGCCACGCCAACGGCTCGACGCCGACGGCTGTGCTCCGGGAGAAGATGCAGCGCGCCATGCAGGAAGACGCCGCGGTGTTCCGCACGCAGGAATCGCTCGAGAACGGCTGCAAGCGCGTTTCGGAACTCTGGGGCGAGCTCAAGGACATCAAGGTCACCGACCGCTCGATGATCTGGAATTCCGACCTCGTCGAGACGCTGGAGCTTGAAAACCTGATGGCCAACGCCATCACCACGGTCTACGGCGCCGAGGCGCGCAAGGAGAGCCGCGGCGCACATGCGCGCGAGGATTTCGACAAGCGCGACGACGCCAACTGGCGCAAGCATACGCTTGCCCATTTGAGCGAGGACGGCAAGGTGACGCTCACCTATCGGCCGGTGCACACCGAGCCGTTGCTGGCGGAAAAGGACGGCGGCATCAGCCTGGCCAAGATCGCGCCGAAGGCGCGGGTGTACTGATCATGGCGCTCGCGGCCACCGGATATTCCGGCACGCCTCTTCCGGCAAAGCTCGGCCTGAAGGACGGCATGGTCGCCGCTTTCATCGCGTTGCCGCCGGAGCTCAATGAACTGACCGAGGCGGTTTCCTTTGCCGGCGTCGACCGACTCGCCGAGTGGTCGGCGATCTCGGGCCGTCAGAAATACGATGCCGTGCACGCCTTCGTCCGGCAGCGCGCCGAGATCGAGGACGGCCTGGCCGGCATCGAGACCGCGATCAAGCGCGACGGCATGGTCTGGGTTTCCTGGCCGAAGAAGGCATCGAAAGTGCCGACCGACGTCACCGAGGGCGTGATCCGCGCCGAGGCGCTGAAGCGCGACCTGGTCGACGTCAAGGTCGCCGCCGTGAACGAAATCTGGTCCGGGCTGAAGCTCGTCATCCGAAAGGACCGCAGGTAATGGTTGAACTCACGCTTCCCAGGAACTCGAAGGTCCAGCAGGGCAAGACCTGGCCAAAGCCGGAAGGCGCGACGAACCTGCGCGAATACCGCGTATACCGCTGGTCGCCGGACGATGACGCAAATCCGCGCATGGACACCTATTTCGTCGACATGGACGATTGCGGGCCGATGGTGCTCGACGCGCTGTTGTGGATCAAGAACAAGATCGATCCGACGCTGACGCTGCGTCGCTCCTGCCGCGAAGGCATTTGCGGCTCCTGCGCCATGAACATCGACGGCTCCAACACGCTGGCCTGCACCAAAGGCGCCGAGGACATTTCCGGCGCGGTGAAGATCTACCCGCTGCCGCATATGCCGGTGATCAAGGACCTAGTGCCCGACCTCACCAATTTCTACGCCCAGCACGCCTCGATCGAGCCGTGGCTGAAGACGGTCTCGCCGACGCCCGCCAAGGAATGGCTGCAGAGCCATGAGGACCGCGAGAAGCTCGACGGGCTCTACGAATGCATCCTGTGCGCCTGCTGCTCGACGTCCTGCCCGAGCTACTGGTGGAACGGCGACCGCTATCTCGGCCCGGCCACGTTGCTGCAGGCCTATCGCTGGCTGATCGACAGCCGCGACGAGGCGACGGGCGAACGGCTCGACAATCTCGAAGACCCGTTCCGGCTCTATCGCTGCCACACCATCATGAATTGCGCGCAGACCTGCCCGAAGGGGCTTAACCCCGCCAAGGCGATCGCCGAGATCAAGAAGATGATGGTGGAGCGGCGCGTTTAGAGTTGGAGGGTTCGCTCGCAACCACGTCGATCGCAGCGTTCCTTCACACCCCCCTCCGGCCTGCCCGACAGAGGGGTGCGCTGTCCCCCCAGCGTCGAAAAGGATAGCCAACGATGAGTGAAGATCTCCCCATCCTGTCCCCCGTCGAAGCGCGTGTGCTGGGTTCCCTGATCGAGAAGAAGGAGCTGACGCCGGACGTCTATCCGCTGACGCTCAACGGCGCGCATCAGGCCGCCAACCAGAAGACGGCGCGTGAGCCGGTGATGGCACTGGAGCTGACGGAGGTCCGGCGGGCCTTGAGCACGCTCGAGCAGAAAGGCCTCGTGCGCCAGGCCTTCGCTTCGCGCGTCGAGCGTTACGAACATCTGATGGCGCAGCGCTTTTCGCTGACCACGCCGCAGATCGCGGTGATCGGGCTGCTGCTGTTGCGCGGCGCGCAGACGGCGCATGAATTGCTCGCCCGTTCGGAACGCATGGCGCGCTTTGCTTCGATCGAGGAGCTGCGCGACAATCTCGACCTCATGATCGGCCGCCGGCCGCCGCTGATCCAGCTGCTCGAACGCGCGCCCGGCCAGCGCGAGGAGCGCTATGTGCATCTCTTGAGCGGCCCGGTGGAGGCGGCTGCGACGGCGGCGCTCTGGCAGCCGGCGGCGACATCTTCGGATTCCGGGCTTGAGGCTCGCGTTAAGGCACTGGAAGAAGAGGTCGCTGCGTTGCGCGCGAAGATCGAGGCGCTGGGCGGCTAGCTCGCTGGAAAGATTGGCGCGAGGCACCCCCCTCTGTCCTGCCGGACGTCTCCCCCTCGAGGGGGGAGATTAGCAGGTCCGGCGCCGGCGCCCTTCTTTCACCGTCGGCGATTGGCGAAAGCCGACGCGACATCTGATCTCCCCCCTTGAGGGGGAGATGCCCAGTAGGGCAGAGGGGGGCGCGAAGGATCACCAGCCTCCGCGGAGAAGCTTCTCACCCCAGCCTTGCATCCAGCGACACTTTGATCGCTCCCAGCGCCTTCGACACCGGGCATTCGGCCTTGGCCTTCTCGGCGAGTTCCTTGAACTTCGCCGCGTCGATGCCCGGCACCTTGCCGACCAGGGTGATGGCGCTGCCGGTGATGCCGGTGCCGGGGACCAGCGTCACCACTGCCTTGGCCTCGAGCTCGGCGGCCGGCGTGCCGTTTTCGGCGAGGAAGTGCGACAGCTGCATGGCGTAGCAGCCCGCATGCGCCGCGGCGATAAGCTCTTCCGGATTGGTGCCGGATTTGCCGCTCTCGTCCTCGAAGCGCGCCTTGAACGAATAGGGCGTGCCCTTCAAGGTGCCGCTCTGCGTGTCGAGCGTGCCTTTGCCCTCTTTCAGATTGCCTTTCCAGACGGCGTTTGCGGTGCGGTCCATGGAGTCCTCCTGCCTTGTCGGGGTTTGTGCCGGCGAGCGCCGACGTTCCCGAAGACTATAGCGCGGGCGGGCCGGAAGACCATCCATGGCCCGGCATGATTGTGCTCGCGCGAGGCGCTCCGAAAATTCTCAAAAAGCGCGTGCAAAAATGTCGACTTACCGCCTGCCCGGCCGTCCTGCGGGCGGCCGCTCCCGGCCGATGGAGGTTAAGATGGACAATCTGTTTCTTGCGATCTGGGGAAAGCCCGAGCGAAATGGGAGGCGACTTGAAGAATTCTGGTTGAATCCGCCGGTGCTCGGCTTCGGCCGGCTGGCGGCGGCCATCGCCATCATCGGCGTCGCGACATGCCTGCTCGACCATGCGGCGACGGCAGGCAAAACCGACACCGTCGCCTCCTATAACGCGTCAACGAAAGGAAGCTCGAAATGAAATATGTCCTGCTGGTCTATGGCGAGGAAAAGGACCTCTACGCGATGACCCCCGAGCGGATGGCCAAGCTCGATGCCGACTCGCTCGGCTATGACCGGGAGCTCGACCGGCAAGGCAAGCTGGTCATCGCGCAGGCGCTGCAGTCGGTGAAGACGTCGAAATCGCTGCGGCGGCGCAATGGCAAGGTGCTGGTGACCGACGGCCCCTTCGCCGAGACCAAGGAGCAACTGCTCGGCTTCGTCATGATCGAGGCCGGCGATCTCGACGAAGCGCTCGACATTGCGGCCAAGATCCCGCTTGCGGAGCTCGGTACGGTAGAGATCAGGGCGATCTACGACGTGCCGGGGTCATAGCCGCCGGTCAGCATGGGCGCCGGTTGAAGCTGTCTCTTGCGGGAAACATCTTCAGGGTTTCTTCACGGACGCAACCGTTGCTTGTTGAAGCGACGCCGCGCTTCTCTTATCGTCGCCGCGATTTCGGGGGAATTCGGCATGCCTTTCCTGATCGCTTTGCTTGGCGTGCTCGGCGCGGCCGCCATTTGGTGGTACCGGCTGAAATATATGAGCGACGCCGCGCGCGAGGTCGCCGATGTCGTCGGGCGCGTCCAGGGCAACATCCGTCGCAAGAAATTGCGCAATCAGGCCGCGCTCTCACCGCTGACGGCGATCGACGATCCGGTGGTGGCGGCGGCGACGCTGATCACCGCGATCGTCGCGGAGCACGGTCCGGTCTTGCCGCAGCGCGAGGCGCTCATTCGCGAGGTGATCGCGCAGATCGCGGACAGCCAGAAGAAGACCGACGAGGCGGTCGTCTACGCCAAATGGGCCGCCGCGCAGATCGACGACACGACGATCGTCATTGACAAGCTGGCGCCGTTCCCGCGCGAGCGCCTCGATCCGCATGAGCGGGACGACCTGCTCAGGATGCTGAACCGCGTCGCGCAAGGCGGCGGGCAGAGCCTTAGGATCGCCGACCAGCGTATGCTGAGGTTGCGGCAGAAGCTGGGGTTCGAGGTGAATTAAGGGTTTGCCGATGTTCAGGTGAGGCCGGCCTGCAATGCCGGCTTCCTGCGCTTCCGGTGCTCACGTACGTTAAGTACGCTCCGCTCCGGTTCTCGGAAGCCACCATTTTCGACTCGGCCTGACCTGAATCTCGACAAACCCTACCGCGTCGCGATCGCTAGATCGCCTCGCCCTTCAGCAGCCTTGGCGTGTCGCCGGACAGGCCCGAGGCCTGGCGGATGAAGAACTCTTTCAGCCTCGGCATGCGCTCGACGAGGCCAAGGCCGAGATCGCGCGCGGCGCGCAGCGGGCCGATGTCGTTGGAGAAGAGACGGTTCAAGACGTCGGTGGTGACGCCCATCTGCAGCGTGTCGAAGCGACGCCATTGCTGATAGCGCTCGAGCACATCAAGGGCGCCGATATCCTGGCCGAGCCGGTCGGCCTCGACCACCACTTCGGCGAGCGCCGCCACGTCCTTGAAGCCGAGGTTGAGGCCTTGGCCGGCGATCGGGTGGATGCCGTGCGCGGCATCGCCGGCGAGCGCGATGCGCGGCGCGACAAAGGCGCGGGCGAGCGTCAGGCCGAGCGGCCAGGCGCGCGGCTTGTCGGCAACGCGGATCTCGCCCAGCTTCAGGCCGAAGCGCTGCTCCAGATCGTGCTCGAAGACGAACTCGTCGCCCTCGACCAGCGCCTTGGCATCTTCCGTTCGCTCCACCCAGACGATCGACGAGCGGTTGGTGCCGTCCTTGTCCGGCTTCAGCGGCAGCGTGGCGAAGGGACCCGCGGGGAGGAAATGCTCCTCGGCGCGGCCGTTGTGCGGGCGCTCATGCGCCACCGTGCAGACGATGCCGGACTGGCCGTATTCCCACTTCACCGTCTTAATGCCGGCCATGTCGCGCAATTTCGAATTGACGCCGTCGGCGGCGACCACCAGCCGCGCCTTCAGCGTCGCGCCGTCGGCCAGATGCACGGTGATGCCGGCGCCATTCGCGTCGAAGGCGTTGACCGCCATGCCTTCGATGATGTCGATGCCAAGCTTTTCGGCGCGCCGGCGCAGCGCGCCGTTGAGGTCGCGGTTGGCGACCATGTGGGCGAAAGGTTCGCCGGGCGCCACCTCGCCGTCGAAGGTCAAAAACACGGGACGCACCGGGTCGGCGGCGCGCGAATCGGTGATGATCATTTCGGTGATCGCCTGCGCTTCCGGCGCAATCTCTTCCCAGACGCCGAGCAGTTGCAGCATGCGGCTGGCGGCGGCGGCAATGGCCGAGGCGCGGCCGTCTTTCTGCCAGACGCCGGCGGGGGCGGCATCGACGATGGCGATGGCGAGCCCCGGCCGCGCCTGCTTCAGCGACACGGCCGCCGTGAGGCCGACATAGCCTGCACCGGCAATGAGCACGTCGAGCGGCGCCTCGCGGCTCCCGTTCGCCTCCGCTCCATTCGGCTTGCGGTCGACCATGGCATCATCCTTTCGCGGCTTCAGCCGGCTGCTGTTTGCGGCCTTGACTGCCTGCGCGTCCTGTCCGAAACCGGCCATGGCACATCCTTGAAGGATTTCAAACATGACCGCGGCCATGGACGAGCTTCTCGACATTCTCGACCTCGAGCAGCTCGAACACAATCTGTATCGTGGTCGCAGCCCCAAGGTCGACTGGCAGCGCGTCTTCGGCGGCCAGACCATCGCCCAGGCGCTGGTCGCCGCACAGCGAACCGTCGAGCCGGAGCGCCACGTGCATTCGCTGCACGGCTACTTCATGCGGCCGGGCGACACCAAGCTGCCGATCGTCTACGAGGTCGACCGCATCCGCGACGGTGGCTCCTTCACCACGCGCCGGGTGGTGGCGATCCAGCATGGGCAGGCGATCTTTTCACTGGAGGCGTCCTTCCAGCAGGATGAGGTCGGGCTCGAGCATCAGCTGCCGATGCCGCGCGACGTGCCGGCGCCCGACACGCTGCTCACCCAGCGCGAGCTGCTCGGCAAATTCGGCGAGGCGGTGCCGGAAGGTATCAGGCGCTACTGGGAGCGCGACCGGCCGATCGAGATGAAGCCGGTGATGCTGAAGCACTATACGAGCCGCGAGAAGCTGGAGCCGCAGCAGAACATCTGGATCCGCACCACCGGCCCGGTGCCGGATGACCGCGCGACACAGGCGGCGGTGCTTGCCTATCTCTCCGACATGACGCTGCTCGATACCTCGACCTTCGCGCACGGCCGCGCCATCTTCGACCGCGACATCCATGCCGCCAGCCTCGACCACGCCATGTGGTTCCACCGCAGCCATTCGCTGGACGACTGGATCCTCTACAATCAGGACAGCCCGTCGACGCAAGGATCGCGCGGCTTCACCCGGGGCTCGCTGTTCGCGCGCGACGGAACGCTGATCGCCTCGGTCGCCCAGGAAGGCCTCATCCGGCTGAAGCGCTGAGCCGGCTTCAATGGTCTGCCTGATAAGCGCGCATTTTTGATTTTCTGCCTACTTTTTATGCAGTGACGCCGACCAGCCTGTGCGCGAATGATGTGCAGCGGTCGCCCATTCTCTTTGTTTACAAGAGGTTAACACCCTGCTTCGGCAACTGGCACGGAGCTTGAATCCTGTCGGGCACTCTCCGGCTCCTCGGGATCGGTGAAGGTGTGCAAACGCGGGGGACCGCAACAGCAAAGGGTGAAACCTTATGAAAATCGTGATGGCAATCATCAAGCCGTTCAAGCTCGACGAGGTGCGCGAAGCGCTCACCGCCGTCGGCATCCAGGGCCTGACCGTCACCGAAGTCAAAGGCTACGGGCGTCAGAAGGGGCATACCGAAATCTATCGCGGCGCGGAATACGCGGTCAGCTTCCTGCCCAAGATCAAGATCGAGGTCGCGGTCGCCGCCGACATGGTCGACAAGGCCGTCGAAGCCATCACTGCGGCCGCCAAGACCGGCCAGATCGGCGACGGCAAGATTTTCGTCTTCGGCATCGACCAGGCAGTGCGCATCCGCACCGGCGAAACAGACACCGACGCGCTCTAAGCGGCGACCATCCATTCCAACGGAGAGTTCAATGAATATTCCTTCCACCTTGAAGACGACGGGACGCGCGGCCGCTTCGCTCGCGCTCGTGGCCATGAGCACCGTCGCCGCCATCGCGCAGGAGGCCGCCCCGGCAGCCACCGCCGCGGCGCCCGCCGCGCCGGCGGCCGCGCTCGACACCGGCAACACCGCCTGGATGCTGACCTCGACGGCGCTGGTGTTGATGATGACCATCCCGGGCCTGGCGCTGTTCTACGGCGGCATGGTGCGCAAGAAGAACGTGCTCGCCACCATCATGCAGAGCTTCGCCATCACCTGCCTGGTGACGGTGCTGTGGTTCATGTTCGGCTATTCGCTCGCCTTCTCCGACGGCGGCGCCACGAACGCTTATCTCGGCGGCTTCTCGAAATTCTTCCATCACGGCATCACCGTCTCGACGCTGTGGGCGCCGGGCGTGGCGAACATTCCTGAATTCGTCTTCTCGATGTTCCAGATGACTTTCGCCATCATCACGCCGGCGCTGATCGCCGGCGCCTTCGCCGAGCGCATGAAGTTCTCGGCGCTCCTGATCTTCATGGGCCTGTGGCTGGTCTTCGTCTATGCGCCGATCGCGCATTGGGTGTGGGGCGGCGGCTTCCTCGGCTCTGCCGGCGTGCTCGACTTCGCCGGCGGCACGGTCGTCCACATCAACGCCGGTGTCGCCGGCCTGGTCTGCGCGCTGGTTCTCGGCAAGCGCGAGGGCTACGGCACGACCAACATGGCGCCGCACAACCTGGTCTATTCGGTGATCGGCGCCTCGCTGCTGTGGGTCGGCTGGTTCGGCTTCAACGCCGGTTCGGAACTGGCGGCCGACGGGCTTGCGGGCGCGGCCATGATGAACACGCAGGTCGCCACCGCCGCCGCGGCGCTGGCCTGGATGTTCGCCGAATGGATCGTCGCCAAGAAGCCTTCGGTGCTCGGCATCATCTCGGGCGCCGTCGCCGGCCTCGTCGCGGTGACGCCGGCTTCGGGCTTCGTCAACCCGACCGGCGCCTTCATCGTCGGCATCATCGCCGGCGTGGTCTGCTACCTGTCGGCGGTCAAGCTCAAGCATGCGTTCGGCTATGACGACTCGCTCGACGCTTTCGGCGTCCACGGCGTCGGCGGCATCGTCGGCGCGCTGCTCACCGGCGCGCTCGCCGATCCGGCGATCAACGCGCTCGGCAAGGACGCCTCGGTCGCCAAGCAGCTCTACGGCATTGCCTTCACCATCCTGTGGACGGCGATCGCCACCTTCGTGATCCTTTACATCGTCAAGGCGCTGGTCGGCCTGCGTCCGTCGACCCAGGAAGAGGTCGAAGGTCTCGACGTCACCCAGCATGGCGAAGTGGTGCCGTAAGGCCGGCTCCGCTCTTTGCTTTGGCGCAATTTTGGACGGGAAACCGTTTGGGATTGCGCCGAGGGCCGGCGGATCCTCCTCCCGCCGGCCCGGAATTCCTCCCAAGATCCCGTCGTGACGCTCTCGAAAAGGGCTCACGCCTTGAGGCCCGGAACATGCTTCCGGGCCTCCTTTTTTGTCGGGCGGCTCGCCAAGCCATTTCGATCACATTCACTTGATCCGTCGGCATGAAACATCGGCCCGGCAGATTCCGTATTGGGATAGCGAGCGTCATCAAGGCGTCCGTCAAAACAATAGGGAAGGAAACCACCTGATGAACATCAAGAACATCGTCCTGGGAGCAATGGCTCTTTCGATGATCAGCGGCGTTGCACTCGCCGGTGCTCTCGATGAGCCGTCCAACATGGCCCCGTTCTTCACCGATTCCAGCATGAAGACCATGAAGCCGGAAGCCGGCTTCAAGGCGGCCTGGGCTTCGACGCCGAAGGACAAGCAGGACATGATGATGAAGGAGTGCCAGGACGCGGCGATGAGCAAGCCTCACGCCGAATTCTGCGCAAACCTGAACATGTATGCAGGCCACAAGTGATCACCGGATGGGTCGGGTCCTGACGGGCCCGATCGCTTAGCCGTTTCAGGCAAAGGGTGGCGGGCCGCGAGGCCTGCCATCTTTGTCGGCGACCAAGGCCGGTAAAGGGCCATGGTTAATGCGGCCTTAACCTTCCCCCCGATAGTCTCACGTTCGAATCTGCCGGAATGCGCCATGCGCCCGGCCAGGCAACGATTACGGGGAAGAGCATGCGTTCAGGCGCCTCAGCACCGCTCGCGCTGACCGATACGGGGCACGGCATCCAGGCTTTCGCGCGGCGGCAGGTCGGGCGGCTGGTCGGCGCCGGGCTGTTCCTGTTCACTGCTTTCGGCATCGCCGCGTTGGCCACATGGAACGTGGCCGATCCGAGCTTCTCGCATGCCACCAGCAACGTCGTCACCAATGCCATGGGCTATGCCGGCGCGGTGTTCTCCGATCTTGCCATGCAGTTCTTCGGCCTCGCCGCCGTCGCGGGGCTGGTGCCGGCGGTGATCTGGGGCTTTCTTTTGTTTTCCGCGCGCGGCGTCGACAAATTGCCGAAGCGCGGCTTCGCCTGGTTCGGTTTCGCATTGCTTGCCGCGGCCATCGCCGGCTGCGTGACGCCGCCCAACACCTGGCCGCTGCCGACCGGCCTCGGCGGCGTCTTCGGCGACATGGTGCTGAAGATCCCGGGCATCGCGGTCGGCGGTTATCCGAAAGGCCTTTTCGCGACGATCATAGCGGTCATCCTCGCCGCGCCCACCTTGTGGCTGTTCGCCTACGGTTCGGCGCTGATCGCACGCAGGAACGGCTTTGCCGTCATGGAGCGCGCCGCCCAACCCGATCCGCGCGAGCAGGACGAGATGCTGTTCGACGAGGATGAGGACGAAGGCGACGAGGGGATACTCGCGCTCGGCGCCGTCACCCATTGGTGGCTGTCGTTCCGCGCCTTCCTGCACCGCCGCGCCGAGCGGCGCAGGCGCGAGCGCGACGAGTTCGAGCCGCCGATGGAGCCCAAGGCCAGCGCCTGGCGGCGCGCTGCAGAGCGGGTGGAATCGGCCGAGTTCGCCGAAAGTAGGATGAGCCCGGGCGGCCGCGCCCGCGTCGAGCCGGAATTCTTCGCCGCCATGGTCAATGACCGCAGCGCGTCGGTCGATCCGGCCGACCAGGATATATTCGACGACGAACAGGGCGAGAACGTCGATCTCGACGATTTCGACGACGAGGCGCCTGTCCAGCGCCGCGGCGCGCCGGCCAAGGTGCGGAACTTCCGCTCGGATGCCGCGACCCGCGTCGAGGCGCCGGCGGCGCGACCGGTGCCGGGCGCCCGCGTCCAGCGCGAGGCGCAGACCTCGCTGATCTGCTCCGACACATTCGAGATGCCGTCGCTGCATTTCCTGTCCGAGCCGAAGAACATCGCCAAGGATCCAAGCCTGTCGAAGGACGCGCTGGAGCAGAACGCACGGCTGCTCGAAGGCGTGCTGGAGGATTTCGGCGTCAAGGGCGAGATCATCCATGTCCGGCCAGGCCCGGTCGTGACGCTCTACGAGCTGGAACCCGCGCCCGGCATCAAATCCTCGCGCGTCATCGGGCTTTCCGACGATATCGCCCGCTCGATGAGCGCGATCGCCTGCCGCGTCGCCGTCGTGCCGGGACGCAACGCCATCGGCATCGAACTGCCCAACGCCAAGCGCGAGACGGTCTATCTCAGGGAGATCATGGCCAGCCGCGATTTCGAGACGACCAAGGCGAAGCTGGCGCTGGCGCTCGGCAAGACGATCAATGGCGAGGCCGTCATCGTCGACATCGCCAAGATGCCGCACGTGCTGGTCGCCGGCACCACCGGCTCGGGCAAATCGGTCGCCATCAACACCATGATCCTGTCCCTGCTCTACCGGCTGACGCCGCAGGAATGCCGGCTGATCATGATCGATCCGAAGATGCTCGAACTCTCGGTCTATGACGGCATCCCGCATCTTCTGACGCCGGTGGTCACCGATCCCAAGAAGGCGGTCGTCGCGCTGAAATGGACCGTGCGCGAGATGGAAGACCGCTACCGCAAGATGTCCAAGGTCGGCGTGCGCAACATTGACGGCTTCAACGCGCGCGTTCAGCAGGCGGAGAAGAAGGGCGAAAAGATCTCGCGCACGGTGCAGACCGGCTTCGACCGCCAGACCGGCGAGGCGATCTACGAGACCGAGGATCTCGATCTCGAGCCGATGCCCTATATCGTGGTCATCATCGACGAGATGGCCGACCTGATGATGGTGGCCGGCAAGGACATCGAAGGGGCGGTGCAGCGCCTGGCGCAGATGGCGCGCGCCGCCGGCATCCATGTCATCATGGCGACGCAGCGCCCGTCGGTCGACGTCATCACCGGCACCATCAAGGCCAATTTCCCGACCCGCATCTCCTTCCAGGTGACGTCGAAGATCGACAGCCGCACCATCCTTGGCGAGCAGGGCGCCGAGCAGCTGCTCGGCATGGGCGACATGCTCTACATGGCAGGCGGCGGCCGCATCCAGCGCGTCCACGGCCCGTTCGTATCCGACGACGAGGTCGAGAAGGTCGTCGGGCATCTGAAGCTGCAGGGCGTGCCGGAATATCTCGACGCCATCACCGAGGACGACGAGGAAGAGGACGAGGACGGCCCGTCGGGCAAGGGCGGTTCCGGCGGCGGTGGCGGCGGCAATTTCGAGGATTCTGACGATCCCTACGACCAGGCGGTGGCGGTGGTGCTGCGCGACGGCAAGGCCTCGACCAGCTACATCCAGCGCCGGCTCGGCATCGGCTATAACCGCGCCGCCTCGATCATCGAGAAGATGGAGAAGGAAGGCATTGTCGGCCCGGCCAACCACGCCGGCAAACGCGAGATTCTGGTGCCGACGGAAGAGGACAAATTCTAGGGCTTATCGATATTCAGGTGAGGCCGGCCTGCAAATGCCGGCTTCCTGCGCTTCCGGTGCTCACGTACGAAAAGTACGCTCCGCTCCGGTTCTCGGAACCCACCATTTTCGACTCGGCCTGACCTGAATCTCGACAAACCCTACCGCGGCGAGACACCGATCCAGGTCAGCAGGCAACCGGAAATCGTCTGGCGCGTTCAATGCGAGCTCTCGTCTACCCGCCAAACTTAGGCCCTAGTGGGGGTCCAGAAGCAGCAGCGACACGAATCACAGGAAGTGACCGGCATGAAGACCCAGATCGAATTCGCCCTCACCCGCCGCCAGGTCCTTGGCCTCGGCCTGATGCTTGGCGGAGCCGCCGCTCTCAACCTCGTGCCGGGCTATCAGCTCGTGGCCGCCGCGCAGGCCGCCGTGCCGCCGGCGGCACAGAAGATCGCCGACCATTTCTCCTCGGTGAAGTCGATGAGCGGCGAGTTCGTCCAATTCGGGCCGAAAGGCGAGCAGACCGGCGGCAAGTTCTTCCTCGAGCGTCCGGGCAAGATCCGCTTCAACTATGACGGCTCCTCGAACTTCCGCGTCATCTCCGACGGCAAGTCGGTAGTGATCCTGAACAAGAAGCTCAACACCTCCGACCTCTACCCGCTGTCGAAGACGCCACTGAAGCTTTTGCTCGACGACCGGATCGATCTCTCCGGCGGGCGCGTCAAGGCCGTCAAGGAAGAGGACGACCTCACCACCATCAAGCTTTCCGACAAGTCGGTCTTCGGCAATGCGACGATCACCATGATGTTCGATCCGAAGACCTACGAGCTGCGCCAGTGGACGATCACCGACGCTCAAGGGAAAGACACGACGGTGATGATCTTCAATGTCAAGGAAGGCGGCAGCTTCCCGGCCGACACTTTCGCGATCGACTACACGGCGAACAGAGAGCTGAATACGAAGACGCGGTAGGGCGGCGCCGTTGGAGTCTTCCCGTCACGCTGGCGCCGCCTCTCATCTGGCTGCCGCCATCTTCTCCCCTTAAACGGCGTAAAACGGGGAGAAGGGACCCCAGTCGTCGTCACCGCTTTCGCCAATCGCCGACGTTGAAACCGCTTCTTTCTGCCCGTTTTGCGCGGGAGCCTGCCCGGCAGGGCAATGAGAGGCAGCGTTGACCTCGAAGATTGCCGCCGAGCTTGTCTTTACCGCGCGCGGCTGGCACTAGATCGGTGATCTCTTGCCGGACCCGCCTGAATGCCCTTCACAATCGCCACCTGGAACATCAACTCCGTGCGCCTGCGCATGCCGATCGTCGAGCGGCTGTTGAAGGAGCACGCGCCCGACGTGCTGTGCCTGCAGGAAACCAAGGTCCCCGACGAGCTCTTCCCGGAAAAAGCGTTCCGCAAGGCGGGCTACGAGCACATCCTGTTCCACGGCCAGAAGGGCTATCACGGCGTCGCCACCGTCGCGCGCCGCCCGATCGAGCTGGTCGAGAAGCGGCGGTTCTGTGAGATCGACGACAGCCGGCATCTGTCGGTCAGGGTGCAGGCGGGCGGCAAGTCGGTGCTGGTGCATAATTTCTACGTGCCGGCCGGCGGCGACGAGCCGGATCCGGAGATCAACCGCAAATTCCGCCACAAGCTCGATTTCGTCTATGAGATGAACTCGGTACCGGCGACTGGGGACGAATCGTCTGCCTCGATCCTGGTCGGCGACCTCAACATCGCGCCGCAGGAGCACGACGTCTGGTCGCACAAGCAGTTGCTCAACGTCGTCAGCCACACGCCGGTCGAGACGACAAATTTCGAGGCGATGCGCAAGGCCGGCGGCTGGGTCGACCTGATGCGGCTCAACGTGCCGGTCGAGCAGAAACTCTACACCTGGTGGAGCTACCGCGCGAAAGATTGGCAGGCGTCGAACCGCGGCCGCCGCCTCGACCATATCTGGTCGTCCCCCAATCTGGTGCCGAGCTTTGCCGGCTACGAGATCCTGCAGGCGGCGCGCGGCTGGGAGAAGCCGTCGGACCATGTGCCGGTGATTGCGAAATTTGAATTGGATTGAGCGCCCTCAATCGGCAGAGGGTCCTACGGCGCTTCTATTCCGAAAACCGCGGCGCCAGTTCCTCGATGCGGGCGATCATCTGCTGGAATTCCTCTAGGATGCGTTCATGCAACAGCATCGCGATCTCCGGATATTCTTCCAGGATTCGGTGGAACATCTTGCGGCTCAATCGGATCACTTCCGAATCGACCGCGGCCGAGGCACTGGTCAGCCGGTTGGTATCGGCGATCAGCGCCAATTCGCTCAGCATGGTGCCCGGGCCTGCCGTACCGATCGGCACGCGTTTGCCGCCTAGCTCCCGATAGAGCGTGATCAAACCGCTGACCACGATATAGGCGGAGTCGGCGACGTCGTCCTCGCGGTAGAGCTTATGGTCGGCCTGGAGCACGGTGGTCTCGGCGCCGAAGGCGAGCAGGCGCAACTGTTCCTGCGTGAAGCCCTGGAAAAGCTTCACGCCGGACAGGATGCGGATGTCGTCATCCAGCGCCATCCTAGCTGTGTCCCCGAGCGGTCAGTCCAGTCCCTCCTTTGGAGCGGCGCGCCCTCCTGGGCTCGCGAGAAAACGCTCCACCGTGCATCGTGCGATGCGTGCAACGAGCCGATCCATCACCCTCCAGCACCAGGATCGTACCCGAAGCGGTCCCGCCCGACCGCTCTATCTCTTTTGGCTCAATTCCGGACGGAAGGCTACGGCGAAGCCGCCAAGCCCAACCGTTTCACACTTTTTCTGGAATTGCTCTAGATCATGAAATGCTTAAGGAACCAGCTTGTAGCCGCCGCTTTCTGTCACAAGAATTTCGGCATTGGAAGGATCGCGCTCGATCTTCTGGCGCAACCGGTAGACATGGGTCTCCAGCGTGTGCGTGGTGACGCCGGAATTGTAGCCCCAGACCTCTTCCAACAGCACATCGCGCGTCACCACCTTCTGATCGGCGCGGTAGAGGTATTTGATGATCGAGGCTTCCTTCTCTGTCAGCCGCACCTTGGCGCCGCGCGGATCAATCAGCAGCTTCTGGCTGGGCTTGAACGTGTAGGGGCCGACCGAGAAGGTCGCGTCCTCGCTCTGCTCGTGCTGGCGAAGCTGGGCGCGGATGCGCGCGAGCAGCACGGCGAAACGGAAAGGTTTGGTCACATAATCATTGGCGCCTGCCTCGAGACCCAGGATCGTGTCGGAATCGGTGTCGTGGCCGGTCAGCATGATGATCGGCGCCTTGTAGCCGCCCTTGCGCAGGATCTTCACCGCCTCGCGGCCATCCATATCGGGCAGGCCGACATCCATGATGAGCAGGTCGACGACGCCGCTGCGCGCCGCGGCAACGCCTTTTGCGGCGGTCGATTCCTGCTGGACGTCGAATTCTTCGTAGAGCGCCAGCTGCTCAACCAGGGTGGCGCGCAAGTCGTCGTCATCATCGACGATCAGGATGGTGCGTGATGTCATGGATCAATCCGTTGTTTTAAAAAGAATATTCAGTTGACCTCCCCCCATTTATGCGGAAGCTCACCGGCGCAACAGCCGATCACAGTGATTTGTTCCGTGACCCAATCATACAAGAAAAAACGTGCGCGCAATGCGGCGGGCGCATTTTTGCCGAAAGGCTTGAGCGTTTTGGTGGTGCGCGCGCGCCCCGGCAACCCCGCGCAAGGCTTCCTCCAAGCCGGCAAAGCGGTGTTTCCCTGCGCGCTGGGGCGCAGCGGCATCTCCGCCAATAAGCATGAAGGGGACGGCGCGACGCCGCTGGCGTCGATGCGCATCCTGTCGGGCTATTTCCGGGGCGATAACTTTGCGGGCGGGCGCAGGACGAGGCTGCCGATGGCGCCGATCGGCCCGGATCTCGGCTGGTGCGAGGTGCCGGACGACCGCAACTACAACCGTCCGGTGAAGATCCCCTATGGCGCGAGCCATGAGCGGATGAAGCGCGACGACCGGCTCTACGATGTCTGCCTGGTGCTCGACTGGAACATCGCGCCGCGCCGGCGCGGGCGCGGCAGCGCGATCTTCTTCCATCTGGCACGGCCGGGCTTCACGCCGACGCAAGGCTGCGTGGCAGTGACGGCGCGGACCATGGCGAGGCTCCTTCCGTTGCTGTCGGACAGGACGGTGGTGAAGGTGATCAGGTAGGGCAGTAGGGCAGTAGGGCAGTAGGGCAGTAGGGCAGTAGGGCAGTAGGGCAGTAGGGCAGTAGGGCAGTAGG
>NZ_JAIUHG010000035.1 GCF_020164955.1 Mesorhizobium sp. CA8 | reverse complement strand
CTCGCCATCGCGCAGATGGGCGTGCACCTCGTCTTCTTCCTGCACCTCACCACAGGCCCCGACAATACCAACAATGTCCTCGCCCTCGCCTTCGGCGTCCTGATCGTGGCGCTGGTGGTTTTGGGCTCAATCTGGATCATGGGCCACCTGAACATGGACATGGCCGCCATGACGGCCCATCAGGCAGCAACGATGCCTTAGCGGAAAGTGATCGCAAGGTCGGCGAAGAGCAAGCTGCCTAGCATTAAGGTCGATCCAAAGCTTCATCTGCCCAGGCTTCCGGCGCGGTCGCTCCGCATCCCGGCCGAACTGTACCTCCTCGTGGCTGGTCAAAATGGCACAGACAGCCCTGGCGCAGCCGCTTGCCCTCGATATCGACCCAATAGAGCGCCTGCTCGGCCACATCCCACACCGGAACCTCGCCAAGTTTGTCGCGCGAGTGGAAGACTTCCGTGACGCTGGTCATGCCGCATCCTCTGTCGCGCTGCACGACAGTGCCATGGAAATCTCAATCCCCTGCCCCGGCGCCAGAACCGTCAGGCCACCCAGTTCCGGCAGGTTGTGGCCGTTGGCCGAGTGGCTCATCGGCTCGAAGCAGAAGAAGTCCTCGCGGTAGTGCGGATCGAACGTCGTGTCGGAGACGAAAAGGAAATAGCGCGACAGCGTCGGAGCGGTCTCGATGCACAGCCGCAAATGCCGTTCGGGCCAAACGATGGAGGCGGCGCCGTTCCAACCGTCAAAACCGTTGTTGATCCATTGCCGTGGCAGCGTTTTGGCTTGGCTGAATCCAGGTTCTCGGGAATGGCGATGCGGGCGTCCGGGAGCCAGCCGGCCTTCTCCGTCCAATAAGCGACGGCCGGCGCCTGGAGGGTTGTTGCCGGCGTCAGCGGGAAAAAGGGATGCCAGCCGAGCCCAAACGGCATCGGCCGCTCGCCGAGATTGGTCACGCCAAGGATCGCCCTGAAGCTCACCCCTTCGCATTTGAAGCGTTGCGTGGCGCGATAGCGATAAGGTTCTCCCTGAAATTCGAACGACAGCGATGCCTCGGCGTCGCAGCGATCCTCGACGGTCCAGTTGCCAAGCCAGCCATCACCATGCAGGTAGTGCTTGTCCCAAGGCGTGTTGGGTTTCAGACGATACTCGGTCCGATCGAACAGAAGGCGATTGCCCTCGACCCTGTTGCCGAACGGGACGAGCGGAAAACAGCCGGCCTTCAGCGGATTGCGGTCCGAACCTTCAGGCGGCGGGCGCAGCAGCGGATGCCAGGCATCGCCAGACTTGGCCTCCAGCCGCCAGATCAACCCGCCTTGCGTCGAGAGCACGCAGCGAAGACGGTCGCTGGCGATCTCGATATCGGCCATGGTCAGCCCTTGATGCCGGTTGCGGCGATGCCGCGCACGAAGTGCCGCTGCAAGGCGAGGAAGAAGAGTGCCGTCGGCAGCGTCGCCACGACGGCGGACGCCATCAATACGCTCTGCTTCATCGACATGCCGGCGCCGCCGACCAATGTCGCCAGGCCGACGGGAAGCGTGCGCGTCTCGTCGGAATTGGTGGCGATCAGCGGCCAGAAGAAATTGTTCCAGCTGGCGACGAAGGTGAAGATCGCCACCGTGGCAAGGCCCGGTTTTGTGAGCGGCAAGAGGATGCGCCAGAAGAAGCCGAAACGGCCGCAGCCATCCATGATTGCGGCGTCTTCGAGTTCCCGCGGCACGGCCTGGAAGAACTGGGTGAGCAGGAAGACGCCGAAGGCGTTGGCCGATGCCGGCACGGTCAGGCTGAAGATGCTGTCGACCAGCCCGTAGCTGTTCAGGCCAAGGAACAGCGGCACGAAGAGGAGTTCATAGGGCAGCAGGAAGGTCGCGAAGATCACGCCCATGATGACGCGGCGACCGGGGAATTGCATGCGCGCCAGCGGATAGGCTGCCAAGGCATCGACGGCCAAGGTCAGCACGGTGGTGAGAATGCCGACAACGGCCGAGTTGCGGAACCAGGTCAGCATGGGGAAGCGCTGGAACAGCGCGCCATAGGCTTCCAGCGTCGGCGCATCCGGGATCCAGGCGGGCGGATAAGCGTAGATCTCGCTTTCCGGCTTGATCGACGTGACCAGCATCCACAAGATCGGCGCGCCCCAGAGCGCTGTCACGACGATCATCAGCACATAGGCGAGCGTGCGCCCGCCAAGCGATTTTCCGGCGCGATTGGAGCGTTGGTCCTGCATCAGATTGCCTTCATCAGCTTCATCTGGGCGAGCGAAAAGACCAGCGTGATAAGGAGCAGCACCACACCGGCGGCGGCGGCCGGACCCATCTCAAAATTCTGGAACGCGGTGAGATAGATATACTGTACGATGACGAAGGTGCTCGCCTCCGGCCCGCCTTGCGTCATTACATAGGCCTGGCCGAAGACGCGCCAGCCATTGATGATGGTGAGCGCGGTGACCAGCGCCATGGCCGGCCGCAGCAAAGGCAAGGTGATGTAGACGAAACGCTGCCAGGGGCCGGCGCCGTCGAGGGTGGCGGCATCATGCAATTCCTCGGAAATGTCCTGCAGCGCGGCCAGGAAGATGATCATATTGGTATTGACGGTCCACCAAATGGCGGTGATGGCCAAAGCCGGCATCGACCAGTGCGGGTCCTTGAGCCAGGCGATCGGCTCGATGCCGATAGTGGTGAGGTAATAATTGACCAGGCCGGTGCCCTTGTCGAACAGCCAGCCCCACAGGATGCCGACCGTCGAGACCATGACGACATAGGGAAGGAACACCACAGTCCTCACGAAAGTGGTTCCCTTGAGCTTCTGGTCGAGCAGCATGGCCAAAGCCAGGCCGAGCACGACCATCGGGATCGCCGTCAGGAAGACAAAGTAGAAGGTGTTCCTGATCGCGGTCAGGAACAGCGGATCAGCGAAGATCTGCCGGTAATTGTCGAGCCCGATGAATTCGGGCGCGCCGAGGATATCCCAGCGCATGAAGCTGATGCCCATGGCGGCCAGCGTCGGCAAAAGCATGAAGGCGATGAACAGCGCCAGATAGGGCGACAGGAAGAGATAGGCGGCAAGCGTCATGCCGCTGCGCACCGCCCCTCCCTCCTGCGCCGATGCGCGGCGGGCCCTGGAGCGGCCTGCCGGTTGTGATGCCAGCGATGTCATCAGCCCTTCTTCAGCTGCGCGTCGAGACCTTCCTTCATCGCCTTCAAGGCGTCGGGCACCGGCTTGGAGCCGCTGAGCGCGGCCTGCAGGTTGGTGACCAGCGGCGTCGGCTTGTCGAAGGAGAAGACCGAGAGATATTGCGGGATCAGCGGCTCGTAGACGATGTTGGGCAGGTCGTCGACGAAGGACTTGAAATATTTGTACTGCTCGGTGCCGGTGAAGGCGGCGCTTTCACGCACCGCCTTGCTCTGCGGGATGATGCCGACGGTGGTGGCGGGTGCTGCGAAGTTGTCGGAGAACCACTTCATGAAAGTGCCATCGGCGGCAAGTTTGTCGTCGTTTTTCTGCTTCGATACCGCCATGCAATGCGAGTTCGCCCAGACGGCTGCCTTCTGGCCAAACACCGGCAATTGGGCGGTCATGAAATTCATCTTCTGCGCCATGCGCAGATTGACCTCCCAGGGGCCGATGAACTTCATCGCGACCTGCTTCGAAGCGAAAGCATCTTCGCCCTTGTTGCCGCCGACCTCGGGATTGGTCACGCCATGCACGTTGATCAGGTCGACGAGATATTGCAACGCGTTCTGCGAGGCCTCGCTGTCGACCGCCGCCAGGCCCTTGTCGTCAAGGAAAGTGCCGCCGAACTGGTACATCAGGCTGAACCAGATCCAGCGCGCCGTCGCCCAGGTGTTCGGCAATTCGAAGCCGTAACGCGTGACCTTGCCGCTGCCGTCCTTGACCGTCAGCTTCTTTGCCCATTCGAGGAATTCCTCGCCGGTCTTCGGCGGCTTGGCCGGATCGAGGCCCGCCTCCTGCACCATATCGACGTTGTAGTAGAAGCCGAGCGGATGCACGTCGAGCGGCACGGCATAGACCTTTCCGTCGAAGGTCACCCCGGTGCGGCCGGCATCGGGAACCTGCGACAGGTCGAGACCGGACGAGGCGACGATGTCGTCGATCGGGCGGATGACCTTGCGCGTGGCGAACTCCGGCAGTTCGGTGATGTGGAAGAGCACCAGGTCCGGCGCGCGTCCGCCGGCCGAGGAGACCACCCATTTGGAAAACAACGTGTCCCAGTCATAGCCGGTCGGCTCGACCGTGACGCCCTTGCCGCCCTTGTTGAAGGTGTCGATGACGCCGTTGAGCGCGGTGGTGTTGTCGGCGCCGGTCCAGCCGTGCCAGAGCGTCACCTTCTCGCCCGCGGCAAAGGCGCCGCGCGGCAGGGCGCCCGCCAGTGCGGCACTTGCGCCAAGCGCAAGCGCCTGCCGGCGCGTCAGCAGGGATTTTGCGAAGACATCATTTGCCATTGTTTCCTCCGATCTATGGCTTTGTGTCAGGGGTGGTGAAGCACGCTCAGGCCGCCATCCGCGACGAGGCAGGCGGCGTTGATGAAGGGGCATTCGTCGGAGGCGAGAAAGATCGCCGCCATTGCGATCTCTTCCGGCGTGGCGATCCGCCCGCCCGGATGCAGCGCCAGCGTCTTGGCCCGCGCAACCTCCGGATCGTCGAAGCTGTTCCAGTAATCGACGACCTTCTGGGTGGCGACATACCCGGGCGCCAGCGCGTTCACGCGGATATTGTTGCCGGCATATTCGATCGCCAGCGATTTAGTCAGGCCAAGCAGAGCATGCTTGGCGACCGGATAGGGAAAGGTGTGCGGGATGATGGTAAAGGCGTGCGTGGAGGCGATGTTAAGGATCACGCCGCCGCCCTGCCCGATCATCCCCGGCAGCGCCGCCTTGGCGCAGTGCCAGGCGCCTTTCACATTGACGTCGAGATTGCGCGTCCAGTCGTCCTCGGTGGCTTCGAGCGGCGTCGAAAAGACGTTGATACCGGCGTTGTTGATGACGGTGTTGACCGGACCGATGGCTTTCGTCGCCGCCGCCATGGCGGCCTCGATTGCCTTGGCGTCGGCGATATCGGCTGCGGCATGCGCGACCTTACCCAAACGGCCGGCACTTTCGGCGAGCAGGCTCGCGTCGAGGTCGACCAGGAACAGCTCGGCCTCCTCGCGCAGACAGGCCTCGGCGATGGCATAGCCGATGCCTTGCGCAGCGCCGGTGAGGAAGATGCGTTTTCCGAAGAGGCGTCCCATCAGCGCCGCCCCAATGCCGAAGAACGCAGATTGTCGAGGAGCACGGCCAGGAGCAGGATCACGCCTCTGACGATGTATTGGTAGAAGGCCGGGATATTGAGCAGGTTCATGGCGTTCTCGGCGATGCCCATGATCAGCACGCCGACGATGACGCCCGGCATCGTCGCCCTGCCGCCGGCAAGCGAGACGCCGCCGAGCACGCAGGCCGAGATCACCGAAAGCTCCAAGCCCACCGCGGCGTTGGGCTGGCCGGAGGTGATGCGCGAGGCAAGCAGGATGCCAGCGATGCCGCAGACCACGCCCTGCAGCGTGAAAATCCAGATGCGTGTCCGGTCGACGTTGACGCCGGCAAGGCGCGAAGCCTCCGGATTGCCGCCGATGGCGAGCGTGTTCTTGCCGAAGACGGTGCTGTTAAGCACAAAGCCGAAAATGGCGAAGAGCACCGCCAGCACCCAGATCGGCGTCGGTATGCCGAGCAGCTTCGAGAGGGCCAGCTGGTAGAAATCCGGGCTGTTGATGCCCACGGCGCGGCCGTCCGACGAGATCAGCGCGAAACCGCGCACGATCTGCATGGTGGCCAGAGTGGTGATCAGGGCATTGATGCGGAATTTGGCGATGACGACGCCATTGACCCAGCCGACGATGGCGCCGCAGGTGATGGCCGCGATGAGGCCAAGCAGGATCGAGCCGGTTGCGTTCGAGGCCATCACAGCGACCATGCCGGCAAAAGCGACAATGGAGCCGACCGACAGGTCGAAGTCGCGCGCCGCGAGGCAGAACATCATCGTGCAGGCGACGATGCCGACGGTGACCACGGACTGAAGCAGGCCGAGCATGTTGCGGTCGGTGAGGAAGTTCGGCACCAGCAGCGACACCAGCGCGAAGGCGACGATGAAGATGACGACGAGGCCTTGTTCGCCAAGCAAGATCTTCTTCAGCCGACTGGTCATTAGAAGTCCTCAGGATGCGATCGCGTCGGGGGTTTTCTTGTCGGGGAGCGCCGCGGCCAGGATCGCCTTTTCGGCGAATTGATCGCGCGCGAGCTCGGCGCTGATGCGCCCGCCGCACATCACCAGGATGCGGTCGCAAATGCCCATCACTTCCGGCAGCTCGGAGGAGACGATGACGATCGCCATGCCCTCCTCGGCCAGTTGGTAGAGCAACTCGTAGATCTCCGATTTGGCGCCGACATCGATGCCGCGCGTCGGCTCGTCGACGATGAGCACGCGGATATTCTGCTCCGACAGCCAGCGACCGAGGATGACTTTCTGCTGGTTGCCGCCGGAGAGATTGACGATGTCCTGCTTGCGCGACGGCGTGCGCACCTTGAGCTTCTTGATGAAGGTTTCGGCCGTCGTGATCTCGCTGGTCCGGCTAAGCACGCCGAAGCGCGTGTGATGGCGCCTGGACGAGATATTGATGTTCTCCTCGATTGAGCGGCCCTGGATGGTGCCGTCATGCTTGCGGTCTTCCGAGCACAGCACGATGCCGGCCCTGATCGCGTCATGCGGGCTGGCGGCGGCAACCGCCTTGCCGTCGACCGTGATCGTGCCGCCCGAACGCGGGTCGGCGCCGAAGACCAGCCGCATCAGCTCCGAGCGCCCGGCGCCGATGAGGCCGAAGAAGCCGACGATCTCGCCGGCGCGGGCTTCGAAGCTTGCCGGCGTGCGCAGCCTGGCGCCGCTCAGATTGTCGACCTTGAGGCGAACCTCTCCCGTCCTGCGCGGCCGAAAACCCCAGATGTCGGAAATCTCGCGGCCGACCATTTCGGCCACGACCTGATCGCGGGTGACATCCTTCAGCGATTGATGATGCGCGGCAAGCTTGCCGTCGCGCAGCACCGTCAGGCTGTCGCAGAGCCGGAACACCTCGTCCAGGCGGTGCGAGACATAGATGATGACCTTGCCTTCGCCGCGCAGCCGGCCGATCAGCTTAAACAGGATCTCGCTTTCGCGCGAGGACAGCGACGAGGTCGGCTCGTCGAGCGCGATCACCCGGGCGTCGAGCATCACCGCCTTGGCGATCTCGACCATCTGGCGCTCGCCGATCGAGAGCGTCTTGACCTTGCGGCGCATGTCGATATCGATGCCGGCCGATTTCAGCTTGGCGCCGACATCGTCGAGCATGCGGCGGCGGGCGATCACGCCGGCGCTTGCCGGAAAGCGTCCGAGGCTGAGATTCTCGGCGACGCTCAGCTCGGGCACCAGCTGCAATTCCTGGTGGATGACGATGACGCCATTGTCGAAGGCATTCCTGGTCGAGGCATAGGCCTGGACCTTGCCGTCGATGCTTATCTCGCCGGCATCGGCATGCTGGTCGCCGGACAGGATCTTGATGAGGGTGGATTTGCCGGCGCCGTTCTCGCCCATCAATCCGTGCACGGCACCCTTTTCGACGCCGAACGACACATCCGACAAGGCTTTGACGCCCGGATACGTCTTGGTGATGTTGGAGAATTCGAGAAAGGACACGGGGCTTCGATCCTTCTTGAGCAAGCCAAACAGGCGGCGGCATCAAGCGCCGCCTGTTTGTACAGGGAGGACTATTCGATGCCGAGGTCCTTGCGCACCTTCTGGTAGTCGTCGCGCTTGGCCAGTGCGCCAGCGGTCAGCGTCAGCTTCGCCGGCTCCTTGTTGTTGGCGATCCAGTCATACATGCCGAGCGCCGTCTCGTAGCCGTGGCGCTTGGGCGAGATGATCACCGTGCCGACGAAGCCGGTGGCGGCGGGCTTCTTGAACTCGTTGATCGCCGATTCCGCGCCGCCGATGCCGACGCCGATCATGCCGTCCGCCGGAATGCCGACGCTTTCGGAAGCGCGCACGGCGCCCAGCACCGCCTCGTCATTGAGGCCGAAGGCAATCCACTTCTTGATGTCGGCATGGGCGTTGAGTACCACGGTCGCGGCATTGAGCGCGGCTTCCGTGTCGGTCTTGGCCTGCGGCGCGTCGAAGATGTTTTCGGCCTTGAAGCCGGCGGCCTTCAGCACCGAGATCGCGCCTTCGACGCGGTCGACGGCGGTCGGCAGTTGGTCGTACGAAACGCGGATCGCGCCGACCTCGTCCATCTTCCAGCCGCGCGCCTTCATCTCCTCGACGATGGCCTGACCCACGGCCTCGCCGATCTTGGTGGCGGAGATGCCCATATGCGGCACATCCTCCAGCGGCTTACCGTCGGCGCCGACGAGGCGGTCGTCGACCGTCATCAGCTTGAGATTGTTGGCGGCGGCCTTGGCGACGATGCCGGGGCCGAGCTTCACGTCCGGCGTGCAGACGACGAAGCCTTGCGCTCCTTGAGCGCCCAGATTGTCGATCGCCGACATCAGCTTCTCGCCGTCCTCGGCGCCGATCTTGACGAGAGTAAAACCCTTTTCCTTGGCGGCTTGGTCGGCGAACTTCCATTCGTCCTGGAACCAGGGCTCCTCCGGCTGTTTGACGATGAAGCCGATCTTGGTGCCCTGAGCGTAGGCCGACGCGATCGTCGTGACCGACAAGACGGCGAGAGCACCCGCGACGAGCGCGGTTTTCAAAAGTCGCATGATTACCTCCCAGCAAACAGCCGGGCGCCCGCCCGGATATGGTCGTGTGTAATCAATTTTATCATACCCGTCAATTGATCTGGTATGATAAATGAGATAGATAGTCTGATAAGTAGTCGCTGGCGCAAATCACTCGCATCCGCTAAGGCCGGACCAATTGCGCGCAAACCGAAGGGTTCGCTGCCTTGGAGGAGGGGCTGAGGTGAACGAAACACCGAAGAAGGCTGACGAGGACACGGAAACGCGCCAGACGGCGCGCCGGCCGCGCGTCATGCCCGACGTGACCAAGGCGATCGCCTCCGACATATTCTCCGGGCGCTACCCGGCCGGATCGTCGCTGCCGACCGAGAACGACCTCGGCATCGAATATGGCGTCAGCCGCACGGTCATCCGCGAAGCGCTGAAAGTGCTGGCGGCCAAGGGGCTGGTGCTGTCCCGGCCACGCGTCGGCACGGTGGTGTGCGACCAGGACAACTGGAACATCATCGACCCGCAGGTGCTGGCCTGGCATGCGCCGCATGCGCTGGACGACAAGCTGTTCGACGCGATCCTGGAAACCCGCCGCGCCATCGAGCCGCTGGTCGCCGAACTCGCGGCAACGCGCGCGACGCTGCAGGAGATCGCCGATCTCGAACTGGCCTGGCAAGGCATGGCGGGTGCCGGCGAGGACCTGACGCAGTTCTCGCGCTCCGACATCGTCTTCCACCAGATCGTCTATGGCGCGAGCCACAACCCGATCTTCCGCCAGATCGGCAAGCTGATCGACACGGCGCTGTTGTTTTCGCTGGAAGCCACCGCAACGATCTCGCCGATCAGGCGCAGGGAAGCGGCGGCGGCGCATGGCGAAGTGGTCGAGGCCTTGCGCATGCGCGACGCCGTCGCCGCGCGCAACGCGGCGAACAAGATACTCGATCTTGCCGCGCGCGACCTCGTCAGCGCCAAGAAACTGAAAAACAACTGAGACCGGCCGGCCGCATGAAGATCACCGCTCTGACCACCTATATCGTTCCGCCGCGCTGGCTGTTCCTCAAGATCGAGACCGATGCCGGCATCAGCGGCTGGGGCGAGCCGGTGGTCGAAGGCAAGGCGCTGACGGTCGAAGCGGCGGTCAAGGAACTGGCCGACTATCTGATCGGCAAGGATCCGCGTTTGGTCGAGGATCATTGGACGGTGATGCATCGCGGCGGCTTTTATCGCGGCGGGCCGATCCTGATGAGCGCCATTGCCGGCATCGACCAAGCGCTGTGGGACATCAAGGGCAAGGCGCTCGGCGTGCCGGTGCATGAATTGCTCGGCGGCAGGCTGCGCGAGACGATCAAGGTCTACTCTTGGATCGGCGGCGACCGGCCGGCGGAAGTGGCGGCCGGCGCTAGGGATATGGTGGCGCGCGGCTTCCAGGCGCTCAAGATGAACGGCACCGAGGAACTGCAGATCGTCGACAGCCACGACAGGATAGACGCGACTATAGAGCGCGTTGCCATGGTGCGCGAAGCAGTCGGGGCGAATATCGGCATCGCCGTCGATTTCCACGGCCGCGTGCACCGGCCGATGGCCCGCATCCTGGTGAAGGAGCTGGAGCCATACCGGCTGATGTTCATCGAAGAGCCGGTGCTTAGCGAAAACCGCGAGGCGCTGAAGGAGATCGCCGCGCTAGGCTCGACGCCGATCGCGCTCGGCGAACGGCTCTACAGCCGGTGGGACTTCAAGTCGGTGTTCGAGGAAGCGGTCGTCGACATCATCCAGCCGGATCTCTCGCATGCCGGCGGCATCACCGAATGCCGCAAGATCGCGGCGATGGCCGAAGCCTATGACGTGGCTGTGGCGCCGCACTGTCCGCTCGGGCCGATCGCGCTGGCCGCATGCCTGCAGCTCGACGCCGTGAGTTACAACTGCTTCATCCAGGAGCAGAGCCTCGGCATCCACTACAATGCCGGCAATGACCTGCTCGACTACGCCGCCAACAAGGACGTGTTCCGCTACCAGGATGGCTATGTCGCCATTCCCGATGGACCCGGACTGGGCGTCGAGATCGACGAGGACTATGTCAAGGAGCGCGCCAGAGAGGGACATCGCTGGCGCAATCCGGTCTGGCGCCACCAGGACGGCTCATTCGCCGAGTGGTAGGCCGGCCAAGATTCCGACGGATTGGTTTGCGAGACGACCGGTGCGGCAGGAAGTGCAACCAACATCTCCCGAGCGGCGCGCGTGGCGCGATCATCTGAGCAACTTGAGCATGCCGATCGATGGGGCGCCCTCCCCACTGAACCGGCTGGCGCGCGGCAGGATGCTTACCTTGAGCTCGTGGGGACGGATCTATCATACGGCGGTATCGGAGGGCTTCGACCGCATTCGTGATGCAGGAGAGCTCATCGAGCGGGCGCGCACCGAGAGCGCGTTGACAATCTCCTGTCTACCATCTCTGGCAAGCAAGTGGCTGGCCCCACAGCTTTTCGACTGGCAGTGACACCATGCGGGCGCCACAGTTCGGCTGATCGGCTCAGAGCCCAAGGCCCGCTTCGGCGAGGAACAGATCGATTTCCGCATTTCCTGTGGCGCGAAGAGTCGCGACTACGATCACTATGTCGAACTCTTCACCGACTGGGTGGTGCCTGCCTGAGCCCGCCTTAGCTGTCGCTGTGACACGCAGCCATCTCTACCCGGACCCGGAGCAATTCAACCGCAGCTTGGCGGCGCTGCCCGAATGGACCCCGGCGCCCAGTAGCTGGGAGGCGCCGAACCAAGCGCACTGAGGGTGGCGGATTCGATTTCGCTTCGTCTGCCTCTGGCGTACGATGACCTCCGGAATTGTCACCCTGCAATGTCCGCTTCCGGCGGAGGCAAAGCTCTGCTTGAATGGCCGACATTGGACGCAAAGCAGCCATGCACCGAAACTTGATCAGACTAATGTCAGAAGTGCCATTTCGCCGAAACGCGACAACGGTCGCTCAAGTTCAGCACTCGCGATGACTGGCTCGATTCGATGTCCTTGAAATGCGTAAAAACGCTTCGAGGTTCTTCAAACTAGAGGGGGTTCGAGTCCACGTTGTGGGCAACTCTCAAAGAAAAAGGCGATAACAACGGGTTATGCGGATATTTTGGGCCCGGAGGATGTGCAAGAAACGTTGATTTAATTAACTTTTTCGTGGGCAGATATCAGAAGCCTTTCCGCGTTGTTCCGCGTGGCCTCGCAACTGTATAAAGTACAGCTTCGGCTACGTCCAAAAGACGACAGAAAGCATTGCCGCTTTTTGTTCGGTGTCATGTTTACCTCGTTCGTAAGTCTATTGGGCGACTTGGGACACGGCCGACATCAGTTCCCGCGGGGTTGGCGCCGCAAACATGTATCGCCCACCCTCTGGAACTTCCGTGAAACTCCAGCGGACGATCCCCTGCCGGTCCAGTAGGAACTGACCGATCAGTTGTCCGTGTCCCGTCGCCATCATCTGCTCGTCGGCTTCGGTCACTTCGTAGTGGTCCTTATTGTCGAGGAATTCGCTGGCCGCAAAAGGATCCATGGGACCGGGCAACTCGCCTGGTATGTCGACCCGCATTTTCTTTGCCGCTGCCATCGAGACCTTGTACGGCCAGTTGGTCTCGTCTTGGGTGAATTCGAGATTGGGCAGTCCAAAGGCACGATGCGAAGCGCGTTCAGGGTCGGAAGCCGCAAGCAGATTCGGCATCGGGTGGTAGCGGAAATAGAGTCGCGCCCGCTCGATCGGCGTGTTGACCACCGTCAGGCTCCCGACACCCTTTTCGCGCAGCTCCGGATCAAGCCGCGCCTGAGCGGCGATATGGCGCCGGCAGAACGCGCAATGCAGACCTCGGAAAAGGCCGACCAGCACCGGTTTTTGTCCGCGAAAATCGTCGAGCGCGATCTTGCCTTCCTGGGTTATGGCGTCGAGTACCACGTTCGGCGCACGGTCGCCCGGTTGAAGTGGTACCAAGTCACTCTGCGCGGCCATTTTCCAACCTCCGTCCCGGCTAGTCGAGAAAAGGCAGCACCACAAGCCCTTCCGGGTCGAGCCCGTGCTGGGCGCAAATTCCCTGCGCCAGGGAAAAGTAGCGTTCAGCCTCGGCCAGATTGTCGAGGTCGAGATTGAGCGTCGCAAGGCCATCATAGCACGGAAACAGCAGTTGCGGCTCGCCCGTTTCACGAGCTACGTCCAGCGCCTCATGGAACAAGCCAATCGCCAGTTCCGGACGGCCGTTGCACTGGTGGATCTGCCCAAGCACGATCAACGGCACCGGCAGGTGCTCGCGCTGGTCGAGTGCCCGGTCGATCTCGATGGCCTTCTCCGCAGCGGGCACGCCCTCCGTCGGACAGCGATCCGTGAAGGTACAGCAGGCGACCGCCAGATTGGCGAGCAGGCGCGCTTGGTATCCCAAATCACCAATACGGCGCGCCACATCAAGACCGCGCCGACAGACCTCCATCGCCTTTGTCGGGTCGATGGTCGTGTAAAGCACGCCGAGATTGGTGTAGCCGCGGCAAGCCGTGGCCAGTAGACCGGCAGCTTCGGCCAGTTCGATGCTACGCTCGACTTGGCCAACGGCTTCGCGGTCTCGTCCAAGGCGCGCCAACGCAACAGCCTTGGTATTGAGCGCCTCGGCAGTCACCAGAGTGGCATCACGCCCTATCTCCGACACATGCTCGGTTGTCAGCGTGCGTACGCAATCGAGCGCCGCGTCCGCCCATTTTGCCGCGAGAGCGTTGTCTCCGCTGCGGAACGCCTGTCGGCCACGTTCTTGCCAGAGATGCGCCTGCTCGACCGGGGCATCCGCTCCATCGAGCAGCGCTGCCGCTTCGGCGTAGCGCGATTCCGCGTTGTCCCGCTTGCCGACGTCCCAGAGCAGCCGACCGATCTTACGCAAAACTCGCGCCGAAGCGACTCGATCGGCCGACGTGCGATATGCCTGCAGCACCGTCTCGTAGTGCTGGTGTGCGAGGTCGCGGCGGCCTAACGGGCCGCTCAAATCGGCAATGCGCTCTGCGATTGCCAGTTTGAGCGGTGTTTGCCCTGTCTCGCCCAACGCAATCAGTGCTCGCTCGTAGAAACGAAGGGCGTCGTCGTTGGCGTATATCATGCGAGCGCGATCGCCCGCCGCCTGCAGGTAGTGCGCGCCCCTCTCCCGCTCGGCGCTCTGTGCGAAATGATGACCGAGGGCGGTCAAATCCTCGAGCCGTTCCGGCTTGTCGCCGCACAGTTTCTCCAGGGCAGCACCGACCCGCCCGTGGATGTCGGTGCGGCGTTGCAGGAGAAGGTTCTGGTAGATCACGTCCTGCAGCAATGTTTGCGTAAAGCGGTAGCTTTGCGACGACACCGAGCCCGATCCGGCAACTTCCTCGATGATTTCCGCATCGCAAAGCAGTTCGCAGCCGGCCTCCAGCCGGCCGGGGTCGACCGCCACGGCTTTCAGGAGCGTGGCATCGAAGCGCGGCCCGATTACCGCTGCTTCCTGGGCTAACCGCCGCACCTCCGGGGGTAACCGGTCGACGCGGGCAAGCAACATTGCCTGGATAGTGGCAGGAATGCCGGTTGCGATTTCGCCTGCCGCAGTCCGCCATCGCTGGCCCTTGCGCACCAAGACACCGCGATCGATGAGGCCGCGCACGATCTCCTCGACAAAAAGCGGGTTGCCGCCCGCACGCTCGAGGATCTGGGCGACAAGGCTGCCTGTGGAGCTTACCCAGCTCTCGCCGAAAAGCGCCGCCAGCAGGCGGCGTCCGTCATCGTTGCTGAGCGGCGAAAGCCTGAGCGCTGTGTGGCTGACCCGAGTTGAGTCGAGCTGGTCGTGGTCCGGCGCCGGACGATGCGTGACCAGCAACATCAACCGCGTGCGTTCCAACCTGTCCATCACGAAACGCAGTGCCTCGAGCGACGCGGCGTCGGCCCAGTGCAGGTCTTCGACGACAATCAACAGCGGCGATAAAGCAAGCCGCCGTTCGATGATTGTGCGGACTGCGTAGAGAATTTGCCGACGCAACTGCTCGGGCTCGACGTGCTGCAACGCGGCATCGGGGTCTCCAAGGCCAAGGACATGGTAGAGCAAAGGCATCAGCCGCTTCGCCTCCTCGCCCTGCAGGCCAAGATCGGCGAGCAAGCCTGCAAGCTTGCCCCGCATTTCCTCCCCATTGTCATTTTGCATCATCCCGGCAGCGCTGCGCACCACGGCGCCCAAGGCGCCAAATGATTGTTCCCCCAGCGGTGAGCACGTGGCCTGCCGCACGGCCACGTTGCGAAAACGATCCTCGTCGCCGACGCGGGCGACGAACTCCTTCACCAACCGCGATTTACCGATACCCGCTTCTCCCACGAGGCGGACAAGCTGAGCCGAGCCGCCGCACGCCTGGTCAAGGCTCGCCAGCATTCTATTGAGCTCCGCACCGCGACCTATTATCGGCGCGCTCAGGCCGAGCGCCTCGAGCCCACGCGCTGCACGCGGATCCGCAAGCGGTGCATCCAGTCGATGGACGAGCACGCTGCCAGCCTTGCCGCGCAGCACGACATCGCCCAGCGACTCATATGAGAACGCATGCCGGGTCAGCCGGTGGGTGAGCTCGCCGACCAGCACCTCACCCGGTGCGGCCAGCGATTGCAGGCGTTGCGCCGTATTCACCGTGTCGCCAGTTACCGAATAGGATTTGGCGGTGCCGATGCCCAATCCTCCAGTAACGACCGGACCGGTATTTATGCCGACGTGGAGCAGCAGAGGCGAGCCGGAGTGGGAGGTGCTTTCGCTGAGCCGCGCCGTCCGGGCGATCATGTCGAGAGCGGCGCGAAGCGCACGCTCCGGATCGTCCTCATGCGCGACCGGCGCCCCGAACAAGGCGAGCAGCGCGTCGCCGATGAATTTGTCGACGAAACCACCAAAGTTTCGCACGGCCGCCGTCAATTCCTTGAACAAGTCGTTCTGCAGCACTTGCATGACCTCTGGGTCGAGCTGCTCGCTGAGCGTCGTGAAGCCGCAAAGGTCCGCGAACAGAACCGTCACCGTTCGGCGATCGGCGTCAGAGGGGGGATGCAGACCATCTTCGCTTTCAATGTTCGCAAGCAGCGACGGAGTTCGAGAAGGCGGCACAATGGTCCGGCTTGCTGTCGTTGCGGGACGCTCGACGGCCTTTGCGGACGCACGAACGCTGGCCCCACATTTTGGACAGAACTCGAAATCAGGTGCGCAAAGGTAGCCACAACTGGCGCATGGCACGGGCTGGCGCTTGCCACACTTCGGACAGAAGGCGAAACCGCGCTCAACCTCGAAACCGCAGCCCAGGCAGTTCATGGAACAAGGCCTCACTTGCGGCCGTGACGGCGTGATCTCGCTACGCGCCTTACGGCCAGGGTGCTCACAAGGATGGACCGATCGCGGCCGGCCAGCAAGCGGCTGCGCAATTTGTCTCGCCGCGGCGCATCGATTGCGGGCACTGGGCGGTCGGCATGAGCGCTTGCCAAAAGCCTGTCCTCAAGTCTCTTTTGCCTGCCTCCAATCCACCTCGAGCTTGACATAGCGGTGCTGCCATCCGATGCCGTTATTCCGTTTTAGACAGTCGCCGACTCTTGCCGAACAAACCAGAAGCTCGATGAACCAGGTAATCGCCGGCTATTTTTCGGGACCCTTGTTCTCCCTTCCAAACAGGCGGGGAAGACGGCGTGGCACATAAACCCCTGGTTTCAATCGTGGTACCTGCGCACAATGCGGAGGCGACGCTGCCGCGCGCGCTCGATAGCCTGCTCGAACAGGAAATGGCCGATTGGGAAGCGACCATCGTCGACGACGCCTCCACGGACCGCACTCCCGCGATCATCGCCGCATATGTAGAGCGCGATGCCCGGTTTCGGACGTTGACCTCTTCCGCCAAGAGCCCCGCCCGCGCACGCAACAGCGGGATTTCGACAGCGCGCGGCCAATGGCTCATGTTTCTGGACGCGGACGATTGGGTGGACGCCAGCTTCCTTGCGAAAATGCTGGCCGCGCTGAAAACCGCTCCCGATGCGGTGGCCGCCTATTGCGGTTCCCGGCGCGTGATGCCCGACGGCGCGCTCACCCCGGCGAGCATCTCGCCGGAGGTTGCTGTCCAGCCCTTCGAAACATTCGCCCGCCGATGTGCCACCCGCACGCACGCGCTGCTGGTAGACCGGGAGACTATCGTTAAGTTGGGCGGTTTCGATGCGTCGCTGCGCACCTGCGAGGTCTGGGATCTATGGCAGCGCCTCGCACGTCTCGGCAAAAATTGGGTGATGGTCGACGAGCCGCTCGCTTATTATCGGATCAGCCTGAACGCGCTCTCTCGCAATTCGACGCAGATGCTGGCAGATGCGGAAATCGTTATCGCCCGCGGCTTTTCTCCTGATCCCAGGGTCAAACACCCCGCATCGGCTCATGCCAGTGGGGCGATCGAGGTCAACGGCGGCACCGCTGCCGAAGCACTCGCGTGGTTTGCGTTGTGGAACGCTGCGTCGGATTGCAGCCGAGGCTCGCTCTCGGTCAACCCGCGGTCCCTTCGCGCGCTCCCGGCAGGACGCAAGCGGGCGCGTGAGATCGCCAAAGTGGTCTTCGATGGCCTTATGGAGGGAAGCCTGTCCGTGCCGGCGCAAATGGCAGCCAGGTGGAATAGGTTCGGCGGGGCCATCACCGAGTTGACCACCGAACTCGGCAAGCTCTGCCGCGATCCCGGAGCGGGTCGCCGCGTCCAGTATCACCTTGAGCAAACGCTTCTCGACTTCGATGACCTTGCCGCGCCGCGCAAACTGGGGCGGACACTCGGACTTCGCGTCAACGCTCGAAATCCGTCCTCGACCGAACTTCCGGAAGGAATCGATCAGATCTATGCCTATCTGATGATGGACGGCCAGATCGCGGCGCGCGTCCAGTTCGGCGCACTCGGGACCGTGACAAGACGTCATTGGTTCGAATTGGCGCTCAATTTCGTGCCCGCTGAGCGGCCTGTACGCCGGCCTGTTCGGGACAGCCACTTCGGCAAACTCGCGCAATTGGCCGCCCAGGCGCGGGAGCTGATTCGGTCGAGCGCCGAAGTTAGGGAGCCTCCTCCAGCGTCGCGGCGCGCACGGGCCAAGGATGGGCAAGACGATGATCGCACGTCGTTCTGGAATCGCTATTTCGCGACCGAGGATCCCTGGAACTACGGTTCGCCCTATGAGCAGGAAAAATATGAGCGGCAGCTCGAAATTCTGCCTGCCGGTCCCATCGGACGGGCGCTTGAGCTGGCTTGCGCGGAGGGCCACTTCACGCGGCAGTTGGCGCCGCGAGTGAACCATCTGACCGCAACTGACATCTCCGCCATAGCTATCGAGCGCGCGCGCGCGCGGTGCGGCGATCAGCCTAATATCGAGTTCGGCGTATTGGATTTCATGGCGGATACGCTGCCGGATGAAATGAATCTGATCTTCTGTTCGGAAGTGCTCTACTACCTGGATGATCTCGCCGAGTTGCAACGCTTCGCCAAAAAAGTCGTTGAGGCGTTGGCGCCTGGCGGCAGCTTGATCACCGCACACGCCTTCGTGCTGCGTGACAATCCTCAGAGGACCGGCTTCGACTGGAACACCTTCGGTGCGCAAGCGATCTCGGAGACGCTCGCAGGGACGGAAGGCCTCGTCCTCGAGCAATCGATTGAGACCGAGCTCTATCGCATAGACCGTTTCCGCCGTCTGTCGCCAAGCGACGTGGCGACGGAACCAATGATCGAACATGCGCCAATCCGCGCGCCCGTCGGAATAGGAGTCGCGCGAAATATCGTCTGGGGCGGGGCGCGGGCCTTGCGCCGCGACGTCGCACGCAGCGAGCGGCGGCAGCGCATCCCTGTCCTCATGTATCACAGCGTCGCCGACGACGGTCCGGCCACGCTCGCCCGTTTTCGGTGCACGCCCGCCGCATTCGCCAGCCAGATGGCATGGCTGCGCGCCAATGGCTTTCACGCGATCAATTCCGAGCAACTGGAACGGTTCATCGCCAACCGTCAGCCTTTCGTTGGCCGCCCGGTGCTCATCACATTTGATGATGGTTTCCAGAACTTTGCCGACCAGGCATGGCCGATCTTGCGCGCGAACGACCTGACCGCGGAAGTGTTCCTGGTGACGGACCTGGTGGGTGAAAGCGCACTGTGGGACGCCGTCAGTGGTCCGCCGACGCCGCTTATGGACGCCGGGACGGTGCGACGCCTCGCCGGCGAAGGTGCATTCTTCGGAAGCCATCTGGCGACGCATCGCGCGATCGATGGTCTGTCGACTTCCGACCTGGCCGCCGAGCTCCTTCGCTCTCGCATGTTCGTCGAACGATGGACCGGTCGGCCAATCGCGACGTTCGCGGCACCCTACTCTGTCACCGACCGACGGCTTGGCCGGCTGGCCAGGGAGTGCGGCTATCAAGCCGGCTTCGGCGGTAGACACGGGCCGGCCGACCTCGATTGCGATCCCATCGACCTGCCGCGCATCGAGATTCGTGGGGATCGCTCGCTCGATAACTTTGTCGCCATTATCGAGGCCGTGCTCGGATGAAGCGGCCGGCCCACCGACAGGCCCCCGTCGACTGCCTCAGGTCGCCTTGATCGCTACCTTGCCGATCTTGCGCCATCGGGCGTTTTCGCGAACCAGTTTCAGGTCGTCGGTCGTCTCGGCAAATGTCCGCAATCGGTATTGCCGAAGCAGGTCCGAAAAGAGCGCCCCTTCCGGCAGGCCGGCCAGTTGCTCGCGGACCGAAATCTTTTCATCGATGACCCGCGTGCCCCAGGCATTTTCCCGAATCTGCAGCTCCGCGGCCAGATCGCGCTCTTCCGGTGCGTTTTCGTCCAGCGCGGCCAGCAGGATCAAGTGGAAAAGCGCCACATAGCCAATCTGTCTCAGGCCGCCCACGACCCTCACCCGTGGCAATATGGCAAGGACAAGGAACATCAGGAATAGGTTCGGCAGCAGCACGCCCTCCAGCAGCGCCTGCCTGAGGTGCGGTCGCTCGAACGGGACGGAAAGACCACGCGGCCTGTCGGGCTCGATCAGGTGCCCGTTTTCGAGGACGAGCCTGCGCACGCGCTCTTCGCGGATGCCCCAGAAATAGTCCGTGGCATTGGGCAGGAATCTGCCAAATGGACTCGACACGGCCTCCTGCAAGGCATGGTCGAGACGCTGGCGTCTTGCGGGCTGAGTGAGCAGCCTGGAAAGAAGACTGCCGTCATGTTCCAGATGCCGCGCTATGGCTGCCGCGGCGAGCCGATCATCGATGAAGACGGGAACGGCCACGCCGGAACGATCCCAGTTGGCGACCAGATCCTCATTGAGGGCCGTCAGCGCATCGGCCGCGGTTCCAAACACCTTGTCCTGGCTCGCAAGCAGTGTGCCCCGCCAGCGGCTTCCATCCGTTTCATCGCCAACCGCTTCAAGCGCGCGCTTGTTGAGGGAGACAGGACCGGCCACGCAGACGCTCTTGCGGCACAGTTTGTGGCGCCCCAAGCCAAACAGGTTGACCTTGTCGTCGCCGACATCGAGCCATCCCGGCCCCTCCCGGCCAATGGTCTCCATGGTCATCGTTGTTCCCATGAAGCCGAAAAAGGCCGACAACCCGTTTTCTACCGCGCCGAGCCAGGCAAGCAGCAGGGCATCGAAGGTAATCCGATCCATTAGGAGGAGGCAGTGCAGGCCGGATTGAAGGACCGGTCTGTGCTCGAACTCTTCGAGGACCTTGGCGACCTCCTCAGGCTGCATGATTGCATCGAGGCGCTGTCGCAGGACGTTGCGCAGGATCGAGCGGGCGGCGATCGCCGGGCCCGATACAGGCCTCGCCACCGGCCGCCACAGATGGCGAGCGTAATCGGAAACCGGTGCATTCCAGTTCTGCTCGACGTCGCGCACGACTTCTGGGCAGACCAGCGACAACACAGCCAGAATTTCCATCGGAGGCGTAGGGGTTGGATCAGCGACAGCGGTCATTGGTCCCGTCTAGCCGCATGTGGTGCAAACGCCAAGGGAAACAGGGCATCTTAGAACCGCAGTCGGGCCATGCTCAGCAGGTCGTGGTACTGCCCGTCGGTAAAGCCGGCCTTCACATGCCGACCTTCGACCTCGAAGCCGTGGCTCGTGTAGAGACGGACGGCCGGTTCGTTGTCGGCATAGACGGTCAATTCGACCCGCTTCAAGGCCCGCCAGTTATCGGCCACGTCAAGCAGCGCGCCGAGGATGGCAGAGCCGATGCCCTTGCCGACAAAGGCATCATCAAGGCCGACATTGATCTCGCCGATATGCGAGCGGCGCGGCGAATCCTGCACGACCAGGTTGCCATGGCCGACGACCTTGCCGTCGAGCTCCGCGACGATCCAGGTGGTTTCCTGGCCGGACTTGGCGATGCGCCGCTCCACCTGCTCCACCCTCTCGAAGGGCATCCTGAGAGTGCCCTGGCGGAAGCCTGGCATGTTAAAGATAGCGCAAAGCGCCTCCGCATCGCTTGGCCGGACGGATCGAAGCAGCGGCTGGATCTTCTCGGACGATGGCGGGGTCGTGCTGGTCATAGCGTTTCCGACGAAGGCAATCGGTCCGGCACGATGCACCGGACGCCACCCGAAAATCCAGTCATGTCCGTAATCTATAATGCCGATTGCGGGCTAAAATACCGGAAAGCGGCGTAGAGTTTGAAGGCGCCGCTGAAACCGATCCAGCCGAAAAGGGCGAGCCAGCACAATGTCTCAATTGCCGTCCAGTCGATCCGGTGCACCGTAGCGTCGGTGACGATGAGGCCGAGGATGGCAAGCAGGCCAACCAGAAATTGCGCCAGCCCGAGAACCAGCAGTTCCTCACGCGGAGCGTTTTTCCAGAGGAGATACACGCCGCCGGCGCCGGCGAGGAAGATGGCGCTGTAGACCTGAGCGTGGAAGGGATCGACCGGCCACGGCCAGCTGCTGCTGACCACCCGGGGAAACAGCAACATGCCGACGCCGTATAGCCCAAGGATCGTCGTTTCCGTTGACATGTAGCCGCGCCATGCGGGGGTTAAGGCCACTCCTTTTGCCGCAGGACGGGCCCTGGCCCGCCACAGGAACAGCCCGGATACCGCGGCCGAGACAAGATAGACCAGGAACCAGAGCCAGGCCGCTTTTCGTTCGAAGTTGAAATAGCCCAGATTGATGAACGAAGCCGCTGACACGATGACTGTGAAGATGAAGGCCATGACCAGCACCAGCCTGCCGGGCGACCAGCGATTCCAGAACAAGAGCGCCGCCATCACCGCCATTTCGGCGGTATAGAAGCCGCCGAGGAAGCGGGCGCTGAACGGCGTGACGGGCCAGGGCCAGCGCGGCTTGACCAGGGCGGGCGCGAAAAACAGCCCGGCGCCCACGATCAGGACGATGATGACAGCCGCGGAGAAAAGGCGCAGGGCCCCTGGAAATGGCGGATTGTCGGATTTTGGCATGGGAGAGAGCCCCAAAACATCGATGCCCATGCGCCATCATAGTGCCGGTTGGAGTCGGAGAAAATCCGTCGAACGGAAATCGACCGTCGCCGTGCTTGTCTATTCGAATTGGCCGTACGGTCCGTTTCGAAGTAAAATGCGTCATTCGGACCAAGCGCGGTCCGGTCAACACGCCCCCGGGCGCATTTTTCCGGAGCCTTTACCATGAACGAAGCTCAGGATCTGTTCTCGCTTCTGCGGCAATCTAGCGATGTCGATCCGATGGCGATCGACGCGATCAAGCGGACCATCGCGGAGGGCGAGGACCGCGAGCTTTGCCGTATCAATGTGCCGGCCTTCGCCAGCAAGCATGGCCTCGACGAGGAGCGCGCCATCGGCGCCTTTCTCCACGCGGCGCGGGTGGGCGTCTTCGACATCTCCTGGAATGTCCTGTGCCCGGGCTGCGGCGGCGTGCTCGACACCAACGCCACGCTGAAAACCGTGCAGAAGGACGAGTACACATGCGCGCTTTGCGCCACGGGCTATTCGCCGACCCTCGACGAGATGGTCGAGGTGACATTCACCGTCAGTCCCCGCATACGCAGAATCGCCGCCCACAATCCGCATGAGCTGCCGTCGCTGGAATATTTCCGGCAGATCTATTGGGCGTCCGGCGTCGATCTACCCGATGAAGACTTCGCGAAAATCATGGAAGATATCTCGCTGGAGGACATCGAGCTTGCGCCCGGTGAAAAGGCGGTTCTGACAGTACAGCTTCCGTCCGATTTCATCATCGTCTTCGAGCCGGTTACCCATTCGGTGCAGTTCATCGACGTGAAGGGTGAGCCGACAAAGGAGCGCCGAAGCCTTTCGTTGGTGTTCGACCGCGACCACGTCCAGAGCCAGACGCTGGAGATGCAACCTGGGCCGTTGCGCATTTCGCTTGAGAACAGGACCGACACACGCGTGCTGCCGACGGTCTTCATCGCCGGCCAGGGCTTGCACGATCTGCTGGGCAAACGCCGGCCCTTCCTCACAGCCAAGCGCCTGCTCACCAATCAGACGTTCCGCGATCTCTATCGCACGGATACGCTCGACATCAACCAGCGCCTGAAGATCACCAGCCTGACCTTCCTGTTCACCGACCTACGCGGATCGACCGCGCTTTACGAGCGGGTGGGCGACCTTTCGGCCTTCGATCTCGTGCGCGCGCATTTCCAGGTTCTGCACGAGATCGTCGCGGCTGAAGCTGGCGCGGTGGTGAAGACGATCGGTGATGCGGTGATGGCGACGTTCGCGACGCCTGACCGTGCGATTGCCGCAGCCCTCAGGATGCGCGACGCCATGCGTGCGCTCAACGACAAGAGCGGGCGCGAGGATCTGCTGCTCAAGATCGGAATCCATGCCGGTCCCTGCATCGCCGTGTCCATGAACGAGCGACAGGACTATTTCGGCCAGACGGTCAACATTGCTTCGCGGGTCCAGAACCTTGCTAACGCACAGGCGATCTTCGCCACTCATGCGGTGGTCGACGACAATCTTACCGCCGATCTACTGCACAGGAAGGCGCTGACGCCAGTGCCGCACGAGGTCTCGCTGCGCGGCATTGAGCGGGAGATAGCAGTATATACGATCCCCTGAACTTGGGTCGTCTCTGCCTCTCACACCCGCACATAAATAAAATAACGATCGGCGGGCACCGAGGGCGGCGCCGGGAGGCGTTGCAAGTGCGGGTGATCGAGCGGCGTGCCACTGACGGCGATGCCGCCGACGCGAAGCAGGCGCGCGATCAGGTCGGGAAGCCAGGTAGCGGTCACTGCGTCGCGATCTTCATAGCCGGTGCCGATGTCGGCGTGAACGAGGGCGGCGTCGATGCCGATGAACCTGATCGCCGTCTCGCGTATTTCGCCGAGCACGAGGTTTTCAGCTTCGGGAATTGAGCTGGAGTGGGCGGCCAGTGCGCGGTCGAACGCAACGATCCGGCGTCCGGGCAGGCGCTCGCTCAGATGATGAAAGGTCCGGCCATTGCCGAGACCGAGCTCGAGGACGGGGCCCTCGATGGTCGCCACCCGCGCGCAGACTTGATCGAGAATGTCGCGCTGTGCGGTAAGCCTGCGGATGAAACTCTCGAGCCGACTCATTTGGTGTGTGTCCCGAACCAGCTAAGAGATCGGCACGCACGGCACCGGAACGATCCGCGGCTGAAACCCGAGGGCGATGTAGTAAACCCCGATCGGACCTCGCGGCATATAGAGCCGAATGATGAACACTGCAACAACCGAAAAGGCTGCCGAGAAGGATCATGCCCGGTGGAGTCGGTAGCCGGCGCAAGGCGCAACGCGATGTCACTTGTAGGGGTCTGCGGCGTCCCGCAAGCCGTCGCCGAGGAAGTTGAACGCCAGGATGACGAGAATGACGGGGAGGATCGGCAAAAGCAGCCATGGATAGAACGCGATCACGCTAACGCTGCGCGCCTCGGTGAGCAGGATGCCCCAACTGGTTATCGGCGCCCTCAGACCGAGCCCGAGGAAGCTCAGCGCCGTCTCGCCCAGGATCATGCCGGGGATGGAGATCGTCGCCGTGGCGATCAGATGCGACATGAAGCCGGGAATGAGGTGCCGCCGGATGATGCGGCTGCTGCTGGCGCCCATCAATTGCGCCGCCAGAACGTAATCCTCCTCGCGCAAGGCCAGAAGCTTTGAACGCACGGCCCGCGCCAGCCCGGTCCAGTGGAGCAGCCCGAGGATGACGGTGATGCCGAAATAGATCAGGATCGGACTCCAGGTTATCGGCATGATCGCCGCCAGAGCCAGCCATAATGGAATGCTGGGAATCGATTGTAGGACCTCGATTATCCGTTGAACTATCAGGTCGAACATACCGCCATGATAGCCGGCCAGTCCGCCGATGACGATGCCAAGGACGAAGCTGAAACCGATGCCGACGAGGCCGATTGTCAGTGAAATGCGTGCGCCGTAAATGATGCGCGAGAGCACATCGCGCCCCAGCCTGTCGGTGCCGGCCAGAAAGAGCTGGCCGTTTTCGGCAGGGCAGACAAGATGCCTGTCACCTTCGATCAAGCCCCAGAATAGGTACCTGTCGCCCTTGCAGAAGAAACGAATCCGCTGAATATCATCCTGCCTGTCCATATAGTTCCGCTTGAGGGTTTCCATATCCAGCCTCATTTGGCGGCCATATACGAACGGCCCGATAAACTGGCCGTCGTGGAACAGGTGCACCCGCTGCGGTGGCGAATAGATGTAGTCCATGTTGCGCGTGTGCAGATTGTAAGGCGCCAGGAACTCGCAGATCAGTATCCCAAGATAAAGCGCTGCGAGGAATATGCCGGATATGAGGGCAAGCCGGTGCCGTCGGAATTTCCACCACATCAGCCGTAACTGCGACGCCTGGAAGACTTTCGACTGCTCAGGCGTCATCGCCTCGACTGACTGCAGGTCAAAGGGCGCAATGGAAACGTAGTGTTGCAGTGGAGCTCCCGGCGCGGGCAGCGGCGATTGCGTGTTCATTTGGTGCTGCCGCCCTGCAAACGAATTCGCGGATCAAGCAGCGCCAGCGCCAGGTCGGAAATCAGGACACCGATGACCGTCAGGAAGGCCAGGAACATCAGGAACGATCCTGCCAGATACATATCCTGGCTTTGCAGCGCCCTGATCAGCATCGGCCCGGTCGTTTCCAAGGACAGCACGATCGCGGTGATTTCGGCGCCGGAGATGATGGCCGGCAGGATGGAGCCTATGTCTGAAATGAAGAAATTGAGCGCCATGCGCAGCGGATATTTGACCAGCGCCTTGAAGGGATGAAGGCCCTTGGCGCGCGCGGTCACGACATATTGCTTGTGAAGCTCATCGAGCAGATTGGCGCGCAGCCGCCGGATCATGCTTGCCGTGCCACCGGTGCCGATGATCAAGACCGGGATCCAGAGATGGGCGAGGATCGACTTCGCCTTGGCCCAGCTCATCGGCTCGCCGAGATATTGCTGGTCCATGAGATGTCCGATGGACGTGCCGAACCAGATGTTGGCGAAATACATCAGGATCAGCGCCAGCATGAAATTCGGAATGGCAAGGCCGAGAAGGCCGAGGAAAGTCAGACCGTAGTCGCCCCAGCTGTATTGATGGGTGGCTGAGTACATGCCGATCGGAAAGGCGATGAGCCAGGTGACGATGATCGTGACGAAGGAAACCAGCACTGTCAGCCACATTCGGTCCCCGATGACGTCGCGAACCGGCAGCTCGTACTCGAACGAATAGCCGAAATCGCCATGCAGCATCCCGCCGACCCAGTAGAAGTAGCGAATGACCGGCGGCTTGTCGAAACCATACTCCTTGCGCATCATCTGGATGCGATCGGAATCCACCGCTTCGCCCTGAGCCCGAAGCTCTGCAACATAGCTGTCGAAATAGTCGCCTGGGGGAAGTTCGATGATCGTGAACACCAGCGCCGATATGATCAGCAGCGTTGGAACCATCACAGCAATGCGCCAGACAATATATCGAAGCACGCTTAGGACTCTCCAAGCCAGAATGTGTCAGGCATATAGACACCGAAATAGGCGGTCGGGTCATAGCCGTAGAGCGCCTTGTCAGGCAGATTGCGCAGCCGCGAGGACGCCAGAATAGGCTGATGCGTTCCGTTCACCGTGCCGATCGAAAACACCTGATCGGTGTAGATCGACAACATTGAATGCCAGATTTCGGTGCGCTCAGCGGCTCCGGTCGAAGCGTTCCAGCGCTTGAGCAAAGCCATCAACTCGACGACAGGCGGAAGATCTGGCGCCTCGCCGAGCGTCCCATGGGACAGGTAGTGAGAACCCCACAGCGGCCATTGCAGTTGGTCGTCCATGGTGGGAGCCAACTGGGACGGGTTCATGTCGGCTGTCGGCACGCCATTGTCGATGCCCGACCATATCGAGATCATGATCTCGCCGCCAAGCGCGCGGCTGCGGAAGATGTCGCGCTGCGAAGTCCGGACGAACAGGGCGATACCGATCTGGCGCCAGTGATCGGTGATGAGTTCGAGCGCGTCGGTTTCCAGCGTGCTTTCGCCAGCCGTTTCCACAATGATTTGCGCCGGGCGTCCATCGGGAAGTATCCGGAGGCCGTCATCGTCACGCCTCTGAAGCCCGACCTCATCGAGCAGCGCATTGGCCTGCTCGGGGTCATGGGCGACCCAGGCTTTCGCGAGTTCCGGCCGGTAAAGCGGGCTCTCCGGCAGGACCGTATCGGCACTTTCCTGCGCCAATCCGTAGAACACCGCCAAATTGATCTCGCGCCTATCCACAGCAAGCGAAAGTGCGCGACGCACGCGCACGTCGCGAAAAAGGCCGCGCCACACCTGGTCGGCACAATTCAGATTGGGCAGTAGCGCCAGCCGCGAACCCTGCGTGCGTTTCCACAGATGCATCTTGACCGGATAACGCTTCTCCGCATCCTTCAGGAATGAATAATCGGAAAAGTCAATTCCCATGCATTGCAGGTCGCTCTCGCCTGCACCGGTCTTGGCGGAAATGATCGCCGACGAGCTGACATTCATGACCACCCGGTCAACATAGGGCAGTTGCCGGCCATTCTCGTCTATTCGATGAAAGAACGGGTTCCGCTCGAAGATGAACTGCTCGGCCGGCGGCTTGGTCCGGTTCTGCCAGGGATCGAGCGTCGGCAGTTCAGGATTCTCCGGGCGATACTGGCGCGACATGCGGATATGCAGGAGCGTCCATTTCTTGGCCCTGTTCTCCTCCATCAGGCCGGCAAGCCGGAATGCGTCCTGGTATTTCTTGTGGAACTGCTTGAGATAGGCGGCCGGCAGAACAAGCGAGAGCGGCGAAGCGCCAGCCAGCTTGGGGAGGAAGTCGGGATTAGGCGCATCCCAGCTATAGCGGACCGTCAGCGGATCGACGATCTCGAAGCGTGGCGGCTTGCCGTCCGCCAACAGGGTCGGGGGAAGCCCGCCTTGCGTAAGCTCATCGTTCAGCCAGACATCTTCCCAGCAATAGCGAAAGTCCTCCGGCGTCAGCAAGCTGCCGTTAGACCATTTATGTCCTTCCCGTATCTTGAAAGTGAAGACGCGATCGTCCGCCACGTCGAAGCTTTCGAGAATGTCGGGTTGCAGGTTGAGCTTTTCGTCATAGCCGACCAGGCGAGTATATCCGTAGATGGTCATCATCCGGATATCTTTCTGGCTGCCGATGATCGTGCGCAGCGTGCCGCCATACTGGCCGGGCTGCCGGCCGATCGCAGCGAGGTTCACCACGCGCGGCCTCTTGGGCAGGCGTTCGGCGAGTGCCGGCAGCGCCAGGGCCTTCAGCAGCGGCTGAAGAAATTCCGGCTCCAGATCGCCGGCGTGCAACGTGCTCGGCACAAACGCCGAAGCCATGAGCCCAAGGATGGCGCGCCGGCTGATCAATGGCGTAGCTCGCTCGCATCGGCCGAGCGTCGGGCCAGAACGAGATGGCCGCCGCCAAGGTCGAGCGGCGACAGCACGTCCGCTTCGCCCTCATCGCGAAATTGCGGTCCCCAGGCGCTGGTGTCGGAAGCGCCGCTGAGCTTCAGCGTCTTGAAATCCATCGGCCTGTCGAGATCGGGGAAGGGTACCGCGGCGAGCAGTGAGCGCGTGTAGGGGTGGACGGGTTTCCTTAGCAGAATTTTGCGCGGCGCAAGCTCGACGATACGCCCGCCGCACATCACTGCGATGCGGTCTGCCATGTAATCCACCACCGCCAGGTTATGGGATATGAACAGGTAGGTAAGGCCCAACTCCCTCTGCAGGTCTTTCAGAAGGTTCAGGATCTGGGCCTGGACAGAGACATCGAGCGCCGAAACCGGCTCGTCGCAGATCAGCAGTTCGGGCCCCAGCGCCAACGCGCGCGCGATGCCGATACGTTGACGCTGCCCGCCGGAGAAACTATGTGGATAACGCTTGATGAAGCGCGGATCGAGCCCGATCGCCTGCATTAGGCTCTTGACCGTGGCGAGTCGGGACGCGGCATTGCCACGTTGATGGATTTCCAGCGGCTCGCTCAAGATGTTCTCCACCGTCATGCGAGGTGAAAGCGACGAAACCGGATCCTGAAAGACCATCTGGATTTTCGCGCGCAGCGTGTGGAGGGCGCCTCCCTCGCCTTTGAGGACGTCGATCGGTCCATCGCGGCCGTTGAAGATCACAGAGCCGCCGCTAGGGGTGACAGCCCGCATGAGGATCTTGCTGACGGTGGTTTTGCCGGAGCCGCTTTCGCCGACCAGACCCAGGCACTCACCCCGCCTGATATCGAAGCTCACGCCGTCCACGGCGCGAACAGAGGGTTGATGATCCCCGCCGAACCATCCGGACTTGCGGACGGTGAAGGTCTTTTTCAGATCCTTGACGGACAGCAGGATGTCGTCCGGCCCCTTCGATGCCGGCGCGGTCTGCTTGCCGAGTAGGTTTCCGACATTCACCGGCACCTCGCGCAGCGCCTTTAGCCTTTCGCCAGGCTTCAGGTCGAAATGCGGAACGGCTGCCATGAGCCCCTTAAGGTAAGGGTGGCCTGGCCGGCGGAATATCGCCTCGACGGGCCCCGCTTCCATGATCTCGCCATGGTAGATGACCACCACCTCGTCGGCGACATTCGCGACCACGCCGAGGTCGTGCGTGATCAGCAGCATCGCCATGTTCAGCTTGGTCTGAAGCCCGCGCAGCAATTGCAGGATTTGCGCCTGGATGGTGACGTCCAACGCCGTCGTCGGCTCATCGGCGATCAACAGGGCGGGCCGGCAGATAAGCGCCATGGCGATCATGGCGCGCTGACGCAATCCGCCCGAAAGTTCGAAGGGATACATGTCATAGGCGCGCTTGGGATTGGGGAAGCCGACAAGGCTGAGCATTTCCTCGGTCCGCGCCCTGCGCTCTGCCCGGGCCATGGGCGTATGAATCTGCAGGGATTCGCTGACCTGGTTGCCGATCGTGTGCAGCGGCGACAGCGATGTCATCGGCTCCTGAAAGATCTTGCCGATGCGGCTGCCTCTCAACGCGCGGATTTCGGGCCCGTCACGCAACATCTTGAGAATATCCTGCGTCGTGCCGGGCTTTTCAGGATCGGAAAACAGGATCCGGCCACGAACATGGGCTGTGTTCGGCAAAATGCCCATCACGGCCTGGCTGAGAACCGATTTTCCGGAACCTGACTCCCCCACAAGCGCGGTAACCTTACCGGGCAGGACGCGAAGATTTGCGCGCCTGACGGCATGCAACGGCCCCCCCATGATGGGAAAAGCGATGCCAACGTCTTCGATCCGCAGCAGATCGACAGCCGAATTCATTCTTACACCAGCCCCACTCTGGCAGCTCCGAAAGCGAGACTAGCGCATTGCCAGCGCAGAGCAACTTGGATTCGAAGCGGTCGTCAGGGGCGGGACGACCGAACTGGCTACAACAGCCGATCGGCCCAGATAGGTGGCGGTTACTGGAGCTTACTCCGGTCGCCCGCCGCCATGCGCGCGGCGTCGCGATGAAGCAGCATGACCTGCTCGGCGTCCGATCTTCGGACCTGAATCGGCTCCGGGGCACTGTCTTCATCGAGTGCGAGAGCTCCCGACAGATCGGGTGAAAGCACCGTCAGCTTCTGCTTGATGCCAGCCAGTTCCTCGTGGCCGAGCGTCAGCCAGCTGTGGGCGCCGCAATAGGCGGCGAAGTCTTTGCTGGCCAGAACGCTGTGCGGATATTTCTTGGTCAGGGTCTGGAGGCGCTGGACCTCGTTCACAGCCGAGCCGAAGACAGAGAATGTGAGCCGGTCGGTAAGCCCGACATTGCCGAACATCACATTGCCGACATGCAGCCCGATACCAAATTTGATGTCGGACAACCCCTGCTCCTTTCTGCGCAGGTTGAGATCCATCATACGCGCGCTGGCCTTATGCGCGGCCGAAAGCGCAGCCTGGCAGGCGATCTCGGACTGCGAACGGTGCCTTTCGCAAGGGTAGACGGCAATGAAGCCATCACCAATGAAACTCATGATCTGCCCGCCATTGCGATTGAAAGGTGCGGCAACGGCGTCAAAAAACTGGTTCAGCGTATCGATATAGATTTCCCGGCCGGAGGTCTCGGCAAGCCTCGACGATCCGCGCATATCTCCCATTACCAATGCGGCCCGGATTGTATCGCCCTCGCCGCGCTTGATCTGGCCGTCAAGCACGCGCCTGCCAGCGTCGCCGCCGAGATAGGTGGTGATCATGTTGTCGGCGAGCTTAGTGAGTACCGCCATCTTGGTGGCGATAGCGAGATGGCTCTGGATGCGCAGCAGCGCCGAAATCATGCTGTCGCTGAAGCCCGCGGCGCTGTCGGTGGACCAGGACCCCATCATGCCCTGACTGGTGTTGCCGCTGAAGGGATGGACGAAAGCCATGTAGTCGGTTATGCCCATAAGCTGGAGGTCGTCGAAAACAGGAAACTCCGACACCACAGGCGGGTCGAGCCGGCGTCGCAGATGATCGAGCTTATTGCTGAGCAGATGGTAGTATGGGCTGGTCAGGAATCTTTCAGACGGCACGCCGGCCTCCTTGCGGAAGCCTTCCACTTCCATGCCTTGGCCGCGAACCCAGGTGAAGCCAAGCGCGTCATAAAGCGGATGAAGCATCGAGAAGCTCAAATGCACCCGCTTCAGCGGCAGGCCGGCAGCAGCCAGCCGTTCGCAAAAGCCATTTACCAATGTTTCCAGGTCGTTGCCCGCCAGCGCCGATTGGTTCAGCCAATCGGCAACCTTATCCATGAGAGTGGTGGAAATTTCTGCGTACGATGTGCTCATTCTATCTCGAAATCCGTCGAAGACTCTGATCTGCAGTTCCAACGACCAACGATAAGACACCCGAAGTCAACAAGGCCGTCGTCGGGGCAAAAGCGGCGAAGAATTTCCCCGATGACCATCCTTGCGGCAAAGGGAAGGCGTAAAGGCATCTGTGTTTCGTGCCGTTATGTGGCGAGGCAGCCGGCGGAACGCAACTACGATCCTGATACCGCGCAAGAAATTCGCCGGCTCAGATGCCATCAGGCCTTCACCACCGTCTCCCGGTCCAGCCCGAGGCGGCCAAAAACATTGCGCGTGTCGACGATCAGAGGGGCGTGATCAGCGATCGTCTGATAGTCGATTGCGTCGTGGTCGGTTGCAACGACGACAGCATCGAAAGCCTTCAGGGTCGCCTCGGTCAATTCGATCGAGCGGCGCCCCTTGATCGCCATATGCTCCCGTGTGGTCGGTATCTCGGTAACATGCGGATCGTGGAATTCCGCCTTGCCGCCCCAATCCTCGATGAGTTCAATGAGCCGCAATGAAGGGCTTTCGCGGATATCGGGCACATTCTTCTTATAGGCGAGCCCGACGATGAGAATGCGCGAGCGGCTGAGCGCCTTGCCGCAGCGCCGGTCCAGTGCCTTCGCCAGTTCATCGACCACATGACGCGGCATGGCCGTGTTGATCTCTGCCGCCAGCTCGATGAAGCGGGTCGGCAGTTCGTATTCGCGCGCCTTCCACGTCAGGTAGAAGGGATCTATCGGAACGCAGTGCCCGCCAAGTCCGGGGCCAGGATAGAACGGCATGTAGCCGAAGGGCTTGCTCTTTGCCGCCTCAATGACTTCCCAGATGTCGATGCCCATCGCCCCGAGCACGACTTTCAACTCGTTGACGAGAGCTATGTTGACCGAGCGGAAGATGTTCTCCGTCAGTTTGACCGCCTCGGCGGTCGCGGTGGTGGAAACCGGAACGACGGTCTTGACCACCCTATGGTAGAAAGACTGCACGAGCGTCGCCGCTTCAATCCCGTCACCTGCCACGACCTTAGGGATCGTCGCGACTTCAAAGCTGCGGTTGCCGGGATCCTCGCGTTCGGGCGAGAAGCCGAGGAAGAAGTCTATCTTCGACCGCAAGCCGGTTTCTTCCAGTATGGGCTTGATCACGTCGTCGGTGGTGCCGGGATAGGTGGTCGATTCCAGCACGACGAGCTGGCCGGGACGCATATGCTTGGCGATGGTGCCTGCCGTGGTCCTGACAAAGGAGAGATCCGGCTCACGGTTTTTCGTCAGCGGTGTCGGAACGCAGATGATGATGACCTCGCAGACGGCCAGTTCCGCAAAATCCGCAGTGGCGCGGAACCGTCCGCTCGCCACCTGGCCGGCAAGGGTTGTCGACGTCACCGCCTCGATGTAGGACTGGCCGTTGTTCAGGCTCTCGACCTTGTGGGCTTCGATGTCGAAGCCCGAAACCGGGAAGCCGGCGCGTGCAACCGCAACCGCCAGCGGCAATCCGACATAGCCCAGTCCGATCACGCCGACTTGCGCGGCGCGTGTCGAAATCCGGTTTAGAAGTTGGTCATATATCGATCGTGAGGCGTCCAAAAATCTGCTTCCCGTCAATTCGGACAGGCTGTCCGTTCCATGGCGAGGCTCATTAGGCTCCACAGACCATGGCCGAGGCATATTGCGGAAGATCGGTTTCCGCAAGCCGTCATCAAACCGGCGCCTTCGCCTTCAGGCTTGCGGCAGCCATCGCATAGCCGCCGGCCGCGCCATCGATGAAATGAAGGTGATCGCGCTGGAGCGGCGAAGCGACGAGGCATGTCATCAAGGCCGATTTCTGGCGGTGCAGGCCAAAGGTGCAGGCGCCCGCCTCTTCCGCCTGTTTCAGCCGGTTCTCGATCCGTTGCAAGACGTCCGCGTCCACGTCGATGGTCATCTTCAAGCCGTCGTCGAACTTCCGAAAATCCGAATTGCTCGCCACGTCGCGTTTGTAGACCTTCGGGTCGAAACTGCCGATCGTCCAGCCAAATCTATCGGTGACAGCCGTAAGCGTCATGAGGAACACTACCCACAGCTTCGTCAGCCATCGCCTTCCAGCCGGCGCCGTGGCCCGCGCCTCGATATCGAGCCCGGCGGGCAGCAAACTGTAGGCCGGCCCGTCCGCCGGTACGGGGTGACCATCGCGTTCCTGCCTGCCGGCAAGGGCGATGATGTCGGAAACCAGCAACTGAAACCCGCGTAAGTCGCGCGACGCCCGCGGTATGGCTATGATCGAGACGATTTCGCCATGCCGGGCTTCGATCGGGTTCCAGCGGCAGGAGAGGCCGGTCAGATCCGGCCGCGCGCCGGGCGGCGCGGGATCGATCCGGTAGCGCCCCGCTTTCATCTCGGCTTCCGCCCAGCTGCCGCCACCGCCGGCGAACATGGCATAGAAGACCGCTTCGGAGGCCTGGAACCTCGCCACGCGAACGTCGAGTCCTTGCGCTCTTATATCCCTTATCGGCACGATTGCGGCACGCAGGGCCAGGCCCAGTTCGTCCGCCACCCATCTCTGGACAGCGGCAAGCGCGTTGCGGGTGATCTCCAGCGCCGAGCCGGGAAACGCCACGAGCGCGCCGTCGCCGCCGAAGACAAAGGGAAAATCTTGCCGACCCAGCGCATTGAGCAGCGCCGAAATGACGCTGGCGCCGGCCATATTGACGGTTTTATAGTGCCCAGCCTCGATCGCCTTGGTCGAGCCGACGATGTCGGCGGTGGCCAGCGCCCAGTCATCGGGGAGAGGCCGATAATTGTCGATATCGGCGACGCTTCCGAACTTTGCGAAGACCGGCAGGGAAGCGACAAACGGGTGGGGCGCGGCAGCTGTTTCCATCGGCATCAGATAGTACATTCCACTGCTTGAAGGGTGAAGTCGATCATGCTTGGAAATTGACTTGCGCCGGCTTTCCGATGATAGGGTCCGGCGATGCGAATTGCCTTCTACGCACCGCTGAAGTCACCCAATGATCCCGTTGCCTCCGGTGACCGCCAGATGGCACGGACGCTGATCAAGGCGCTGGAACGCATGGGGCATAGCGTCGAACTGGCATCTGAATTGCGCTTCTATCTACGCGAACCGGAGCCGAAAAGTTTCGATGCGCTCAAGATCGAGGCCCGGGAGGAAGCAGCGCGGATGACAAGGCTTTGGAATCGCGACGGCAAGCCCGATCTCTGGTTCACTTATCATCCCTATTACAAGGCGCCCGACCTGATCGGGCCCGACCTGGCGGCGGCCTTTGCTGTCCCCTATGTTACAGCGGAAGCCTCCTATTCGAGGCGGCGCAACGCCGGTTTGTGGACTGATACGCAAGCGTTGGTGGCGCGAGCCGTCGAACAGGCGGCGCTGAACATATGCTTCACGCAAAGGGACCGCCAGGGACTGGCGGATGCGGTACCTGGCGCCACTTTCGGCATGCTTTCGCCATTCATCGATACATCGGGATTCCGGGAAACGCCGGCACGGGGCTGTCCGACGCGCCTCGTTACCGTCGCCATGATGCGCCCGGGCGACAAACTCGAAAGCTATCGCATGCTGGCGCAAGCGCTCGGTTCGATCGGTCACCTGCCCTGGACCATGTCGGTCGTGGGGGACGGGCCTGCCCGTGACGAGATCAAGGCGCAATTCGCCGGCTTGCCCGCCGGCCGTATCGAATGGCTCGGCGCGATTGAGCCTGCCGCCGTGCCGGATGTCCTCTACAGCGGAGGAATTTACGTCTGGCCGGGCTTCGGCGAGGCCTATGGCGTAGCCTATCTTGAAGCGCAGGCCGCCGGCCTTCCGGTGGTGGCTCAGGACATCGCCGGCGTGCCGGAGGTCGTGCGGGATGGCCTGACCGGGTTCCTCACTCCGCCGGGCGATGTGACGGCGTTCGCTTCAGCCATTGAAAGACTTCTGGCCCGTAACGACCAAAGAACCATCATTGCGGCTGAAGCCAGACGTTTCGTCCTCGAAGAACGCTCCCTCGGTGCCGCGGCAGCGCGTCTGGCCGAACTTCTCGCGAAGATCCCGGTTTCATGACATCGGATCGAATCTGGCAACCCTTGGTGGAAGAACTGGCGCGCTGGCAACGGGCGGACCGCAAGGCAGAGTTCTGGCTGCGCGACGATGACGCCGTGGATCCGACGCCTGCGCTCGATCGGCTGCTCGACCTCACCGATGAATTCACAATTCCGGTCAGTCTAGCCGTCATTCCGGCCCTGACTGATGGGAAGCTGGTCACCCGGCTTGACGAGGCGCTGCATGCCACAGTCATCATCCATGGCTGGGCGCACCGAAATCATGCGCCGGAGGGCCAGAAAAAGCAGGAGCTCGGCCCGCATCGGCCACGCGAGGCGGTGCTCGATGATATGGCTCGCGGGCGGTCGCGCATAATCGGCCTGCACGGCGCACGTGCCGTTCCGATGCTTGTGCCGCCCTGGAACAGGATCGACGCCGGCGTGGTATCCGAGCTTGGATCGATAGGTTTTACGGCATTGTCGGTCTATGGGCCGCCCAAGCCGGCTTCGCTGGCGGTCATCAACAGCAATGTTGACATCATGGACTGGCATGGCACGCGCGGTTGCCGCGATCACGGCATATTGGTTCAGACCATCATCGCGCAATTGCGGCACGCATTCGACGGCGGCGAGCCGGTCGGCCTGCTCACCCACCATCTCGTACACAATGGATCGGCCTGGCTTTTCCTTGAACGGCTGTTCACGGTCACCGCACAGACTGAAGCCTGCGCATGGCTTCCGATCAGGACATTGATCGCGCGCGGCGCCAGCAAAGGAAATAGCTCAGCGCGCTTTGTGCGATAAGACTGGAAATTCGAGCGTCTGGCCGTCCCGCGCGGCAAAAGCCCCGGCAAACCTGTCCTTGGCCAGTTTCTCGATCTCGTCTAGTTGCTCGTCGGTGCGCGCCGGATCGTGGTGAATCATCGCGAGCTCCCGCGCACCGGCCGCCTCGCAGAGCTTGACGCCCTGTTCCCATGTCGAGTGCCCGTTGCCGCGGTACCGCTCCATTTCCTCCTCGGTATAGGCGCAATCGTAAATGACGAGGTCAGCATCTTCGATCAGGCCGAGCACCGCCTGATCGAGCTTGCCCGGCTCGTGCTCGGTGTCGGTGATGACCGCCACAACGCGGCCGCTCCATTCGACCCGGTAGCCTATGCAGCCGCCCGGATGGTTAAGACTGCCGGTTCGGACCACCACCCCTTCGCGCGGCCGAAGCACGTCCCCGGATGCGAAATCGCGGCAGTCGATGCTTGCCTTGCAGATATCGAGCGTCACCGGAAACCACGGCGGCCGCATGAATTCATCGACCATCTGCCGGGTCGTCATGCGCCCTGCAAGATGCCCGGACCAGAGCCTGACTTTGACGCTGCGGTCATAGATCGGCTTAAAAGCCGGCAGGCCGATGATATGATCGTAGTGGCAATGGGTGAAAAACAGGTCGAAATCGGTCACGCCCGACGCCCGAAGCGCTCCGCCGGCAGGCCGCAGGCCAGAGCCCGCGTCGAACAGAAGCGTATGCTCGCCGCATCGCATCTCAATGCAGATCGTGTTGCCGCCATAGCGACAGAATTCTGACCCCGATACCGAAATGCTGCCGCGCACCCCCCAAAACCTGACCAGGAAAACGTCGTCCTCCATGCTGCTCCTTCGCGGTCCAGTCGCCCTTGCTAGCCGGAGCGACGGCGGGGAACTAAGTGTGCGTCACTGCTTACTTGGCGCTCCGTGCGTCGATCAGGTCCGCGGTCGTATGGCTCAGGCGATCGGCGAGGACCCGCACCAGCTCGATGGTCATTTCCGGGAACTCCTTCATAAGCCTCAGGAAATGATCCTTGCGAATTCTCAGGGCTTCCACCGGACTTGCGGCTCTGACGGTGGCCGTGCGGGAGCTGTTGCACAATATTGCGATCTCGCCAACGATCGAATTTGGCAGCAGTTCGGCAACTTTTATTGTTCCGCTGTCGGAATCGACCAGAATATCCGCCTTGCCTGAAAGGATGACATAGGCGGCGTCTCCCTCGTCGCCCTGCCTGAAAAGGATCTGGCCGGCGCTATAGCTTACGCGATCGGATGTGAACGCGAGAAGCTTGAGCTTTGCCAACTCTATGCCGGAGAACAAGGGAACGCGTTGCAGCATCCCAACCTCATCCTTGAGCAGCATTGTCGCAAACCTCCCAAAATTCACGTCTGCCAGACTAGAACAACCGACGCCCAGATGAAATCAATTCCGTTTCCGGGTGGCGATACGAACCACTTGAGGTGGCGAGCCCAACCAGCCGGAAAGCGGACCCCCTTGACCTTGCAGCAAGTTCCCGCCGGCGGAATGATCCCACCTGAATGTCCAATGCTCTATGACAGCAGTTCCTTGAAAATACCGCCTGCTGCCAAAAGCGTCTCGTGTGTTCCGTCTTCCACCAAACGACCCGCGTCGAAGACGACAACGCGATCGAACATCATCGCCATTGCCGGATTCGTCACGACCCACACAATTGCCGGCGAACGGCCGTCGCGTCTGGCTTCCTCGAGCACGTTTTGCATCACCTTCTCCTGTACGCGCTGGTCGAGGGCCAACAGCGGCCGGTTGAGAATAAGAAAATCGGGCCGCTTGAGCAGGGCCCGGGCAACATCGAGCTTCTGTCGCTGCCCACCGGTCAGCCGCCTGCCGCCGGCACCGACGTTGAAGTCCAAACCGACATCCAGCAGTTCGGCATAAAGCCCCAATTCATCAAGAATGTCATAGACGATGGAGCGTATGCGGTCCGGCGCGTCGGGATGGTTGCTGCCCAGTCGCCCGAACAGGACATTGTCCATGACGGCAGCCGCGGCAATGTATTTAGCAGGATCGTACCGTTCGACCGCGTTTTCCAGCTCGGGCGGCAGGTTTTCATAGAACTGGTTGCGTGCGGCGACGATCTTGTTCATCAATTCGTCGCTCAGCAGGCCGAAGCGATGCCGAGGCTCGATATAGGCAAAGCTCAGGGTGACGATCATGGCGCGGTCGTTCTCCGAGACCGTCTCGTAGGGACGGTTCTTGAGCCGTTGCAGCAAGGTTTCGTATGCGGGTATCTCCTCGGCGCTCATGAAGGCAAGTTGCTGAAAGAACTGGTGATCGGGCGGAAGGTCGGCGAACAGCTCGATCGCTTGTTCGGCGATCTCCAAGCCCATTTCGTAGAGCGTGCGATCGAGGCCGGCTTGCCTCAGCACGGACGCAAAATAGGGATTTGCCGCCAGAGCCCTGTCGGCCAGTTCCGGGCCGGCGGCAGCGCCGAAGAGCAGGTTCTGGCCGATCGTTGCTTCCTTGTTGTAGGCGCCCGGTTCGAAAGGAACCACCAGTTCGCTCAATCCTTCGTGTTCCAGCCGGGTTCGCAGCGCCGCGCGCAGTTCGACGATCCGTCCCGCCAGTTCCGTGTGACGCGTGAGATCGGCCGAAGAACGCAAACCTAGATCCAGAACGTCGCGCGACAGAACAACCGCGTCGAGCACCCGGCGCACGGCTTCAAAGAGGTCGTGCCGGCCGGTAGCGCCGGCGGAAGCATAGTCAATCCAGTCGCTGTGGATATCAAGGTCCGGGTTGCCCGACCGGCGCGCCTCGTGGATGTTCCAGCGGTGCTGGTCCGCCGCGGCACCCTCATAGGTCACCGACGTCAGCGGCGCGTGCTTCAACCCGTAGAGCAGGTTGTCGCGGAGGCTTGCCTGGAACAGGAAAACATCCGACGAGGCATAGGACATGCGCCGGCCGGTCACTGCTTCTGGCAGTTCAAGCAGGTCGTCGGCACCCGAAGCGACCCTTCCGCTTTCCGGCCAGTTCAGCCGCGCGAAGGCCTCTGCGAGCGCCTCCGCTCCACCTGTTGAGGTGCTGACCAGCGCCACCGTCTCCCCCGGCTTGACCTGGAGAGAGATACGATCGAGGAGCATTGCACCGCCATCGTCTGCCATGGACAGACCGATAGCCGACAGGGGGTTGGTCATCGGGCCTGGATCGTCGATCGTCAGTGCCCCGATTCGCGGCGCAATGAGACCCTCGACCGTGAACTGCTCAACGACCTGCTGGTATTTGACCTGGACATCCTGCCGGTCCTGATCCCAGTCGATCAGTTCCTTCATCGGTCCGGGCAGGTCCTTGTAGGCTCCGATCACGGCCACGAGCTGGCCAACGTCCAGCCGCCCCTGGATGACCAGATACCCGCCGACCATGTAGAACAGAAACGGCGTGATCTGCGCGAGAAAATTGTTGAGGAACTTCACCATGAATTTCCATTGGTAAAGATCGAAGCGGATCTTGAAAATGAGCCCGAGCCGGGCAGCTATGTCGGCGCGCTCGTAGTTTGATGTATCGTGGACGTGAACCGCGCCGATGCCGTCGACGATTTCGCCGACGCGGCCCGAAAGCGCGCGCGCCGTCAACTGCCGTTTGCGCCCGAGCACGATCAGCCGCCGCCGCATTCGCGGGATGAGCACGATCTGGATCAACACGATTACGGCCGCGATCATTCCGAGCCAGAAGTTCTGGACCACGATGAACAGCATAGCCGTCACCGCCTGACCGCCGAGCAGCACCGGCTGCAGGAAAGCATCGCCGATGAAACCGCCCAGCGGCTCCACCTCATCCTTCACCATGGTCGCCACCTCGGCGGATTTCACGCGCTTGAAATAACGCGGCGGAAACCGCAGCACACGATCGACCAGATCGAAGCGGATACGCCGCAACATGCGTTCGCCGAGGCGGCCCTTGTATGTGTTGATGTAGAATTTGAAAAGGCCGTTGATGACGACCAGCAGGAGGAACACGAGGCTCAGGGCAAACAGCGTCGTCGTGCGGTCGAGCTGAAAGCCAGGAAAGAACTGGACCTCTCCGATGAACGGCAGGTTATAGTGTAGCCTCATGAATGGCTGGGTCGCGCCCGGTTGATCGAAGCCCTTGCCTTGGATCGGGCCGTTGACGATCAGCTTCGGCAGGTCAAAGGACATGAAATATGGGATCATCGAAAGCAAGACGATAACCAATATCCAGAGCTGCTGCTTCTTGGTGTGCGTCCAGATATAGCGAGCTAGGCTGGGTTCCATATGCGACTGCGGACCTTCAGTTTAAGGAACAAATAGAAACATCAGCTGGTGAACGTCGCATCGGCAATCATCGCCGGCGACACGTTCGAAGCTTGCGAAGCGGCTGGCGGGCCAAGATTGCGTTGTGTCGCCCGAAATCCCCAAATACAAGACGAATATGATGGATGTCACGCAGCCACGCAATGCCGGCATGGACGGGCACGAGCAAGCCCTGGACCTCACGCGGGGAATTGCTGCCTATGTCAACCACCCTCTCGTGGCGGGGCTAGCGCGCGTCATCGCCAAACATCCGCAGGCCGACATCGCCAACGCCTTCAATCACAAACAGGTCGCATGCAAGATGTGGGCGCTCGACAGGCTGTTCGAAAGCCGCGGCGGCCGGTTCGAGCGCATTTGGGTTCTGGGTGGATGGTACGGCATATTGCCGGCAATGCTTTTCAACGACGTCCGCTTCGATATTGCGGCAGTCGATAGCATCGACATCGATCCCGAGGTCGCGCCAGTCGCCCGGACCCTCAACCGGGAAGCCGGCGACCGGTTCCAGGCGCTGACGGCCGATATGTACGCACTCGACTACGCGGCCGGGCGGCCCGATTTGGTGATCAATACGAGCTGCGAACACATAACCGATCTGCGCGCCTGGCTTGCCCTGCTCGCGCGGGGCACCAGTGTGCTGCTGCAATCGAATGACTATTTCAGCGAGCCAACGCACATCAACTGCGTGGCTTCACTTTCAGCCTTCGAAGGGATGGCGGCGCTGCGGGAGGTGCGGTTCTCGGGTGAACTGCCGACAAAAAAATATACGCGCTTCATGCTGATTGGAACTGTTTAGTACCTTTCGCCCCAAGAGCGTCGCTCTACCGTATATTGTCTGTTCGATCGCGAACCTTTCCCAAACCCGGTTCCAATTTTTGGGTCCATGTTCGATGCCGCTCGCGCAGGATTTGCGCCGAACGACGCGCCCCTTCCAGATCGATACGATGCGCGGACGGCGGCGGTGCCACAAGCGCCTGTTCGATCGCTTGCGCCAAACCGCCAGGCGTCAGCTCCTTTTCCATCAAGACCGATGCAACGCCGAGTTCTTCGAGCATCTTGGCGCGAACCGTTTGTTCGGTTTCCCCGCCCGCTGCAAATGGAACAAGCAGGGAGCGACAACCCGCGCGCAGGACATCGCAGACCGTATTATAACCCGCCTGCGAAACCGACAGGCGGGTGCCGGTCAGCAGGCTGGCAAAATCTTGGCGGAAGCGGAAGATGGACAGGCCCGGCGTGGCATCGCGTGCGATCGCGTCAAAGTCATCTTTCGGCAGGTTTGGGCCGGTGATCAAACACCATTTCCAACCGTTGTTTGCATCCCGCGCCGCTGCGATGGTGGAACTGACAAGGCCCCTTCCGGCAGCCCCGCCGCCAACCGACACCAGAACGTCGAAGCGCTCGGTGGCCGCGGGCGGTGGCGGCGCGGCAACGAGCCCTGTGTAGGTGACCTCCGCCTCGATTGCCCCGGCCAGTGGAAATGTCTTGTCGATGGTTGCGAAAGCAGGATCGCCGTGGACCATAACGAGGTCGAAATGCCTGCTGATGAGGTCGACCGTTTCCTCGTTTCGGCCCGGCTTGACGCGTTCCTGAAGGATATCACGGACGGACGTCGCCAGCAGCGGTCTGGGCGACGTCGCTTCGATGGCCTCGATCAGCGGCAAGAGTTCGAAACGCATCTGCCGGCGCCCAAATGGAAAGGCCTCGATGATGACGATATCAGGCCTGCAATCACGAAACGCCTGCACCAGCATCTCTGAACGCCGCTTCTTGAACTCATCGTCGATGGGTTTGCCATGCAGGTCGACAAGTCCGGAAAATCCTTCATCACCGGAGGTGACAGGCGGCAGGGGTACAGATTTCACCCCCAATTCCGGAAACCCCGGGATCGGCGCTCCACCGGTCACGACGGTTACGTCAAACCCGTCATCGACCAGTGCCGCCGCGATGCGACTGGAGCGCGCAAGATGGCCGATGCCGAGCAGGTGCTGGACATACAAGAAGACTCTCAGCCGCTTCATTCGGCAGCCTGCCACTCCTGTTGGAACAGTTGCTTGAGATGTCTAATGCTTGCCATATGATCGAAATTGCTTCGCACGCGCCGTTCCGCGGCGTCGCCGAGGCGACCGCGCAGCACGGGATCACGGATCAGGCGCTCCAGCGCCTGTGCCAGGGCAATCGGGTTTTCCGTCGGAACCAGCAGGCCGGTCTCATCTGGCGACAAAAGCTCCGGCACGCCGGAAATATCGGTCGACAAGCAGGCAAGCCGCTGGCTGGCCGCCTCCACCAGGACATTCGGAAGACCGTCCCGGTCACCATTTGCAGTGATCCTGCAGGCCAGGGCGAATATGTCGGCGCTCCGGTAGTGCTCAAGCACCTCATTCTGCGCAAGCGCGCCTTTCCAGGAGACGCGGCCATCCAGGCCGAGCTTTCGCGCCAGCGCCTTGAGCCGCTCCAGTTCCTCGCCGCCGCCGATATGCTCGAAACGCCACGCCAAATCGCCAGGCAAGAGGGCAAGGGCCTCCAGCAAGGTATCGTAACCTTTCTTCTCGACGGCGCGCCCGACGCTGAGAATGATGACCGGTTCGTCCGGCGCCGAGCCGTCAGGCTGCTTTCGCGCCCCGCCGAAACTGCCGAAGCGATCAAGATCGAGCCCATGATAGCTCAGATGCACGCACGATTTGCCGTTGGCGAGTTCCTTAAGACGGTCGAAGCCGGTTTTCGTGCAAGTGACGGTCCAGCGTGCCGAGGAAAGCTTGCCGGCCAGATCCCAGTCCGCCGAAGTCCAGATGTCCTTGGCATGGGCCGAGCAGCTCCAGGGCTGGCCACGAAGCTGGCTGGCATAGCGCGTCACCGACGCCGGCGTATGCGCGAAATGTGCATGCAACCATCCCGCGTCTTGCGGCCATTCGGCCGCCAGCACGAGCGCTTGCCCGAAGCGGCGCACGCGATTGCGCGTTAAGTCGCGGGATACATCGGCAGCCAGCGATCCGAGCGCGCGCCAGAAACCCGGCCGCAGCACATAGGCAAACAGCGAGCGAAGCACGCGCAGTGGCTCTTCATGCAGATATTCCGGCAGGTAACGGACGGGCGCTTTGATCTCGTCATGCACCGGGTGGCGTTTTTCGTCGGTCGGCCGCCTGAGCGCGACGAGTATCAGGTCGAACCCCGCGCGCTCAAGACCGAGCAGTTCCTGCGCGATGAAGGTTTCCGACAGCCTTGGATAGCCCTTCAGAACCACGACGATCTTGCGGTGTTGCAACTCAGTTCATTCCTTCAATGACCGAAAGGTGTGGAGTGGCCCGCCGGTCGAGCAGTTCCGCGACGATTTCGGAAATATGGGGAAGCCCTTCCAGCCTCAGATGCGGATTGCTCTGGGATGGGCGGGGCCGGTCCGGCAGCGCCACCAGAGCATCGGCAAATCGCTGGGAATCCTTGGCTTCTTCCGGCAAAAGCATCTCGATGAGGCCGAGTTCGGCTGCGCGCCGAGCGCGGATCAGCTGTTCCTCCCGAGGCTCGGTACGCGGGACGATCAGCGCCGGTTTGTCGAAAGACAGTATCTCGCAATAGGTGTTGTAACCGCCCATCGCCACTACCGCCTTGGCCCCGGCAATCAGGTCTTCCATGCGGTTGTCGAACTCGATCATCTTGATGTAGGGGATCTTGGCCCCCTTGTTAAGCAGCTTGTTGCGCTTGCGCGCCGGCATGTAGGGCCCAAGCACGATCAGCGCCCTATGCTGCAATTGCGGGTTCTGCTGATAGGCATCGATGACGTCGTGGATCAGTTCCGCGCCGTCACCGCCGCCGCCTGTGGTAACGAGGGTATACTCACCCTCGGGCCGGTGGCCGGGCAACTCGACCCGCTGCAGGCTCCGTTGCAGGAAACCGACGAACCGCATTTTTGCCCTGACAGCCGGCGGCACATCCAAACCGGTCAACGGATCGTAGAAATCCGGCGGGCCATAAGCCCAGACCTTGTCGTAGAATAGGCCTATCTTGCGCATCACATCCCTGCGTGCCCACTCTGCTGCGAGCAGATGCGGCGCATCCATCACCTCGCGCAGGCCAAGCACCAGGGTGGTACCCCGCGTCTTGAGGTAGGACAGCGTGTCCTCGATCTCACCGCGCAGGCCGAGGGGTTCCTTGTCGACGATGAAGATATCCGGCCGGAAGGTCTCGGCCGTGTGGCGAATGATCGACTGGCGCATCCTGAGCGTTTCTTGCAGATCGATATCCTTTTCCAGCGAGGTGTACTCGCCGTTGCGCAACTTGATGACGCTGGGGATCTTCACGAAGTCGACACGGGCGCGATAGTCGAAGGCGCCGGCAATAGGGGCGCCCGAAATGATCAGCACCTGAAGTCCGCGGAAATCCTCGACCAGCGAATGCGCGATGGTCCGACAGCGCTGCAGGTGGCCGAGCCCGAACGTGTCGTGGCTGTACATGAGAATTCGAGCGTCTTGTGCGTTCTGGATCATTTCTGAACGTCTTTTCGAATTCTCGCCTTGGGAAACGGGCGGTTGGGGAAGCCATCCTGAGGCCTAAGCGACCTGTTGTGAAACATGAGGGCGCAATTTTCAATTCGTATTACTGGGGGGGCCATGGCTGAAGCCAGGAAGTCCACTCAGTTGCCCGCTTGCCATGTGGCCGGGAAGAAACCTGTATCACTTTGCCAAAGCGTTGTAGCGGCAGATGCATGCCGTAGGAGCGGGCGCTTCGCGTGAAAGCAGCTCCATGGAAGGCTGCATATCTTTGGCGTGCACAACCACGACATGGACGTCCTGAGTGAAATGTGCCGCCAGGTCCCGTCGCGGGCCCGCAACGATGGCGTCTTGAACCGCGACATCGGTTTCTTCAAGGTAAGGCAACAACGGACATGGATGTCGTTGATTGCCGATCTGGCCGGAGGGCTAACAGCACGATGCCACTCATGAATGGACGATTGGGAGCCAGGAAACCAGGGCATCTGGCAAGACGTGTCGGAAATTTGACGGCGATGTTGGTCCTGATTGCCCGTCCGATCGTTCTTGCGGTGCTCGCCCTCTTGTTGGCCGGTCCGGCGCAGGCGCAGGCGCCGGCGACCGTCCCACCCGAAAAGGTCAAACAGCTGTTCGATCTTCTTGACGATCCATCGGTGAAGGCATGGGTGGCTGAACAACGAAATCAGGACGCCGGTTCAACGGCAGCCTCTGCCGCGGCAGGAGCTTCACCCGCCAGCGCATCATCTGATGCCGCGGCCGCACCGGACCAGATGAGTACGATGGCATCCTCGACGCTCGATCGGATCAAGCATCACATCGAGAGAATTGTGCAAACTTTGCCCCTGCTGCCAGGTCAGTTCGCGCATGTTCGGGCAAAGACCATGCAGGATATGTCCAGCAGGGGGTCGGCCGGTATATTCTTGCTAATCGCGGTGTTCATTGCCGCCGGCCTGGCGCTCACCTGGGCCACGTACAAGCTCACCCGTCCATTTCGTCTTTGGATAATCGCGCAATCGAAGGATACGCCCCTCGGACGAGCCAAGAAGATTGGCGGTCGCACGCTTTATTCCAGCCTGTTGATCGTGTCGTTCGCGCTGGGCAGCGCCGGCGCGTTCATGCTGTTCGACTGGCCAATGCTTATCCGCGAGATCGTGCTGACATTTCTCATAGCGGCAGTCGTTACATGGGCTGTTCGCACATACGTCATAGCCATGCTGGTCCCGTCCTTCATGAAGGTCGAGAATGCCGTTGAGGTTCGTGCATTGCCGGTCACCAACGAAGCGGCTGACCATTGGTCCTATTGGCTATCCCGGATCGCCGGCGTCTTCGCCTTCTTCGCCGCCGCGTTCAACCTCCTGCCTGGTCTCGGCATCGATCGGGACGGAATGGTGGTTCTTTCGTTGGGCGCCGAGTTCGTACTGCTGTTGCTCCTTCTGCTTGCCGTTTGGCGTCGGCCAAGAACACGGCGGAACGATGGGCACAGTCGCACGGCAGTGACATGGTTGTTGACTGCCTATTTCATCGCTCTGTTCCTGGAGCGCACCGCCGGCCTGTACACGTGGTTCTGGTTTACCTTGGCCGCATTCGTCCTGCCTTTCACAATCGTGCTGACGCAGCGAGGGGTCAATTTCGTCCTGCGGCCGGGTTCCGAAGAGGCTGGCCGGCCTACGATCCCGGCGGTGACGATCGCTGTGATCGATCGCGGAATTCGGATGATCTTGATCCTGGCGGCGGCTTACGTTCTCGCGCGTGTCTGGGGTCTGGATATGCAGTCGATGCAGGACAGCAACACGACGACCACGCTCATATTGCGCGGCTTGATCAATATCATTGTCATTGCGCTTGCCGCCGATCTCGGCTGGTCGATCATCAAGGCCTTGATCGAGAGAAAGCTGGGCATCGAAACGCGGCACGCGGTGATCGGCGACGAGGACATGCCGGTCGTCGATCCGCAGCAGGCGCGGCTGCGCACGCTCTTGCCGATCATCCAGAACATTCTGCTGGCAGTGATCGTCGTCATGGCGGTGCTGATGATGCTCGCCTCGGTCGGTATCCAGATCGGCCCGCTGATCGCCGGCGCCGGCGTCGTTGGCGTCGCCGTGGGATTTGGGGCGCAAACCCTGGTCAAGGACGTCATTTCGGGCGTGTTCTATCTGCTCGACGATGCATTTCGTGTCGGCGAATACATTTCATCGGGCAGCTACAGGGGTACGGTGGAGAGCTTTTCGCTGCGCTCGGTGAAGCTGCGCCACCATCGGGGCCCGCTGTTTACAATACCGTTCGGTGAACTCGGAGCCGTCCAGAACCAGAGCCGTGACTGGGTTACCGACAAATTCAACATCACCGTCGGCTATGACACCGACATCGAGTTCGCTCGCAAGCTGATCAAGCGGATAGGCCTGGAGCTGGCGGAAGATCCAGAATTCAAAAACTGGGTGATCGAACCGATCAAGATGCAGGGCGTACAGGAGTTCGGTGAGTATGGCATCGTATTGAGGGTCAAGGTCACAACCAGACCGGGAGGTGCCTTCGCTATGAAAGGGAGATTCTTTTTACGCCTCCGCCAGGCCTTCAAGGAGCAGGGCATCGAACTCCCATTTCCGACCGTTCACGTCGAGGGGCTGCAGAGCCCACATGGGGCAGAGAATGCGCCTGTGGAGATCACACCCGAGTTGAAACTGGCCGTCGCGCAGTCGCACACGAACCGGCGTAGGAAAAAAGCCAGCACAACGGAATAGGAAAGCTGTGACACCTGTCGGCCACAGCGCGGCGCGGCGCCCGCGCGGCAGGGGTACTTTTATTTTCAACCTCCTCCGAAAAGTGGGAACCGGTTTTCGGAAAGATCATGCTCCACCAGGAGTTAGATCAGGCTGGCGGTTCGCTGAAACGTCATCCTGATCCAGGCCGACTGTCGTGCATCTAAGGGATTCAATCCATTCGCATCGCGCTGGTTTTTTAGTAGGCTGTCGCGAGGCAAGGTTGAGGATCCGGCGTGACGGTAATCAACGATCGTCTACTCGAAAGCAAAATGACCAAGGTGGAGCAGGCGCGCGCCTGGAGCCCGCGCGTCATCTCGAAGTTTGAGACGCTGATCAGGAGCGCCGACGACCACTCGCTCTATCGTATCAATCCGCTGGCCTTTGCTCGCGACCGCGCAATCGCCGAGCCTGAAGCAATCGACCTCTTCCTTCACGCCGCCCGCTGTGGACTATTCGACATGAGCTGGGATGTGCTTTGTCCCCAGTCCGGGATGGTGCTCGACAGTTTCGGCGCCCTGCGCACGCTGAAGACCCACTACGTCTGTGGCCTGTGCGACGTGTCGGGCGACACCGACCTCGACGATTTCATCGAGGTCACCTTCTCGATATCGCCGAAGCTGCGGCGCCTGCCGCACCATGATCCCGAGACGCTGCCTGTCGAGGATTTTCACTGGAAGCTGTACTTCGGACATGACGGGCGATTACCCGGGCAAGACGTTCGCTTTGTTGACGTTCTGCGCGGCTTCGTTCGGGGCATGACGTTTCTGCCGCCCGGGACTATCACAGTGCTACGCGCCGACCTGGGACCGGGCGCTCTTGCGGGCGTCAACGTGCAGACGCAAGCCGCATTCGCTTTGCCGATATCAGGCGATCCGGTGTTGGCGCCGACGCTTCTGAAGATCGATTATGACGGCAAACGCTTCTTGCCGGCGTTGCCTGGCGTGCCGCCTGGTCCGATTGTCATTGAGGTGGCGAACAGGGGGCCGGTGCGAGGTTCATTGCTTGCCATCAACTGGCCGCCCGAGCTGGTCGCGCTGACCACCAAGCCGGCGCTCGATTTCGACCCTTATGTCTCCGGCGGAGCGCTGCTTGCGCGGCAAACCTTCCGCCAGCTCTTCCGGTCCGAACGTGTCGACGAGAAGGAGGGGCTCGGCATCCGGCAGATCACCTTCCTGTTCACCGACCTCAAGGGTTCGACCGCCATGTATGAGCGCCTGGGTGACCTCAACGCCTATGCATTGGTCCGCGAGCATTTTGCTCTGGTCAACGCGGCGGTTCAGCAACATTCCGGAGCGGTGGTCAAGACGATTGGAGATGCGGTGATGGCTGCGTTTTCGCAGCCGTCGGATGCGATTTCGGCAGCACTCCACATCTTTGAAGAAATAGATCGTTTCAACAGCGACCATGACGGGCCGGGAATCATCCTCAAAATCGGTGCCCACTGTGGACCGTCCATCGCCGTGACGCTCAACGACAACCTCGACTATTTTGGCCAGACCGTGAATGTGGCCGCGCGCGTGCAGTCCTTGGCGCAAGCCGGACAGGTCTGCATTTCCGAGGCCCTCCATTCCGCGCCGGGGGTTAGCGACATGCTCGCTGGCCATCATGTCGAAGCCTTTGACGCGCCTCTTCGAGGCGTGGAGGGTGATGCTACCGTCTATCGCATTATGCGGTGATAGAAGCGATTGCGTGCCGGCTCCCTTTGGCACTGCCTGGAGCAGTCCCAGGAGACATGCTTTAGGACAGGAGCTTGTGGCGTCCGACTGCTGACCAGTTGATTTGGATTGCGCCCTCGCAGCACGGCAAATCAGCCGCGGAGCCGCCACATTCGCACACGACCCGTGCCACGCAATTCCGTTTCCCCGAGCGGGTCGCAAGCAAAATCGGGTCCAAGCAATTCGTGGGTTGTATCTGAAACACGGATTTCATCGGGCTCTGCGGCCTTTTGAATGCGCGCGGCGAGATTGACGGTGTCGCCCCACAGGTCATAGACGAACCGCCTTCTGCCGATGACGCCCGCGACGATTGGCCCTGAGTGGATTCCAATTCTAAGGCTTAGCGGTTCTCCTGCAAAGCGCTCGCGCCTGGCCGCCTCCCGCAGCTCGAGCGCATAATGTGCAAGGGCGTGCGCGTGATCTGGTCGCGCGACGGGCAGGCCAGCGACCGCCATGACGCAATCGCCGATGGTCTTGATCTTTTCGCAGCCATGCTGTTCCGAGAGCAGATCCGCAGCCCTGAAGAAGTAATTCAAGATAGCGAGCGTCGTCGTGGCTCCGACGCTCCGCGCTCTTTCCGTAAAACCGACGATGTCGGCAAAAAGCACACTGACCTCCGCGTGGTTGTCTGCAATTTGCTCGTCCGCCTTCAGCCGCTCCGCGATCGAGGCCGGAAGAATGTTAAGGAGCAGGGATTCGGCGCGCCGGTACTCGCGCGACAAACCCTCCTGGCTCTCCCTCAATGCCTCGTTCGTCGATTGTAGCTTCGCATTGAGTTGACGCTCCCTCTCCTGCAGAAGCGTCATTTCGTATGCCTTCTGCTGAAGCCGCTGCTGGTGGTCGCGTTCGGGCGTGGCGTCGAGAAAGACCAGCCACACCGAGTCGCCATCGCCAAAGAAGTGAAGGTCCGCGACATGCCCGCCGGGCAGTTCCATCATGGGCATATGGAATGGAAGCTCGGGGCAAGGCAGCAGCCCTTCCATGAATTCAAGCTGCTGGGCAACGGGCTCGCCGATGCGAAGCGACGAGAGCCCGTAAAAGTCGAGATTGCCGCCCTTGGCTTCTATGCATTGCCGGGTATCGATCATGAGATACGCTGCGAAGCGCTCATTCGAGAAGAAGTCGTATATCCAGCTTCTGACTTCTTTCGGCAAACTGGACATGGTCTAGTTGGCGACCATCGAAGCAAGCTGACGAAACGCATCGTCGACATGTTCGCCCGAAAGCGCGCTCGTCAGATAGATCTGCCATCCACGTTGCTTGAGTTCGTCGATCTCGCCCTCCGATATCGCCCACCGATCGGTCAGATCGGATTTGTTGAACAGCAATATGAACGGCATGGCGCCGAATTCGGCCTCGCACCGTTCGCGCAGCGTGAGCGCCACGGCAAGAGTGGCTGGCCGGGTTCCATCGGCGACCAGCACGAGCCCGGTCGCGCCTCGCACATAGCTGACGCGGAACGAGCCGATATCGTCTTCGCCGGCCAGATCCCACAAGATCAGATCGACTGTCTTGTCCGGAAACGCGACGCTCTTCTTGTCGATCTTGACGCCGACCGTGGTCAGGTAGTTTTCCGAGAAGATGCTTTGGACGAACCTGCGCACCAGGCTCGTCTTGCCGACGGCGAACCCGCCCAACATGCAGATCTTTTTTTGCAGCATCCTGGGCTCCGCGCTACTCCAGGTTCACCGTAACCGAAACCCGGCGATTGGTGGAGTTCCCAGTTCGGCTATTTTCATTTTCGGGCACCGCAGGCTCGAAGGTGCCGGCGCCCCGAACCTGCAGGAGTTCCGGAGTAACGCCGCGCTTGTTGAGAAGCGCGCGAACTGTCTCGGCGCGGGCGGCGCTGATCGACGCGTTGGCCGTCTCGCGACCCGTTGTGTCCGAATGGCCGGTCAACATGAACCGCGCCGTCACGCCTGCCTTGTGGGCATTTTCTGCGAATTCCTTCAGCTGATCAGCCAGTCTGTCGAGCACCGGCGTCTGCTCCGGTCCCGGGACAACTCTACCGGAAGAGAAGAAAATATCGGTCGTCTGGATGGCCTCTCTCAACTGATTAAGCTCTGCAAGGTTTAGCTCGCTCAGCTGCGAGAGGTCCAGAACCACTCCGTCCGCCGAAAGTTGGTCGGCGGCGGCCCGCGCCCGGCTGATCCAGCCGGCAGGTGCCTCGCCCACAACGACGATGCGACCCTGGACGATCGAGAGCCGAACCGATTTCGGCGGGGACAGCGACGCCGTCAGCCGCTTCACCACGAACTTCGGATCAAGACTCTGATAGAATTGCCACTGTGAATGAACGCGAGCGGGATCGACCTGTGTTCCGGACAGCAGAGCTTTTGGGTCGACGGCAAGAGGATCTCTCAGACCGGAAATGTAGAAATCTCCGCCCCTCGCCGATTGCTGAGCGACGATGATTCCCGGTTCGGCCTCAAGTCGCGACACATAATACTGCCAATGCTCCGCCGCGCGTGCATCGGGGCTCACATCACGAACCTTGGAGATGTCGAACTCCGGCCCGCCTTCTGAAAGCTGTCTTGCCGCTACGCGCGCCCGATCTATCCAGGTGTCGGGAGCCTCACCCTCGGCAACGATGCGACCTTTGACGATTGAAAGTCGCACTTTATCCATCGGATAAAGCGACGCCGTTAACCGCTTCAAGACGAACTGCGGCTCAAGGCTTTGATAGAATTGCCAACTGGCATGAACGCGCGCGGGATCGACCTGCGTCCCGGACAGCAGCGACTGCGGGTCGACGGCAAGCGGGTCTCTCAGGCCGGCAATATAGAATTGGCCATCGCGCACATTCTGTTGGGCGACGACGATGCCGGGCTGCGCCTCCAGGCGCGACACATAGGCCTGCCAGCGCTCCTCGGGGCTCACATCACGGACCCCGGAAATGTCGAAGACCGGGCCGCCGGCTGAAAGCTGCTGGGCGGCCGCGCGCGCCCGGTTGATCCACGCGGTGGTGGCTACGCCCGCGGCAACGATGCGATCATTGACGACTGAAAGCCGCACCGAATCCGGCGGAGCAAGCGAGGCCGTCAGCCGTTTAAGCACGAACTGCGGCTCAAGGCTCTGGTAGAATTGCCAGCTTGCATGAACACGCGCGGGATCGACCTGCGTTCCCGCCAACAGCGACCTTGGGTCGGCGGCAAGCGGGTCTCTCAGACCTGTAATGTAGAATTGGCCGTCGCGCACGTTGTGATCGGCGACGATGATGCCAGGCTGGGTCTCCAGTTGCGACACGTAGGCCTGCCAGCGCTCCTCGGCGCTCACATCGCGGACCCCGGAAATGTCGAAGACCGGGCCGCCTGCCGAAAGCTGCTGGGCAGCGGCCCTCGCCCGGTCGATCCACGTGGTGGTCGCGTCGCCCTCGGCGACGATGCGACCATCGACGACCGAGAGTCGTACCGAATCCGGTGGCGCCAGCGACGCCGATAGCCGCTTCAGCACGAATTGCGGCTCGAGGCTCTGATAGAACTGCCAGTTTGAATGAACGCGGGCGGGATCGACCTCCGTTCCCGGCAGCAGCGACCGCGGGTCCGCGGCGAGCGGGTCTCTCAGGCCGGCGACATAGAAGTCGCCGCCACGGATTTCTTGGTCCGAAATGACGATGCCGGGCTGGGCTGCCAGCCGCGACAGGTAGGTCTGCCAGCGATGTGCGGATTGCCAGGACAGAAAGGACCAGCCGCCCGCCACGATCAAAACCAGCAGGACCGCCGTCAGCACCAGCCAGGGAAATCCCTCTTTCGAATCCCTGTGCTGCAGTTCGACGCAGGTCTGCAACTGCGTCTCCACGCCGGGCAACTGGGAACTGTCGCCGTCGAACCGCTCCAGGGCTCGCGAGGATTCTTGATGGATGCGAAGCAGTACATCGCGGATGACTTCATGCAGTTCCTCCGGAGGATTTCCCCGGATCACCGCAACCAGTGTCGCGAACTGTCCGACTTCCGACCAGAGGCGAAGTTCCCCGAACCGGATGGTGTCGAGGCCGCTGTTTTCCTTCTCTTTGAAAGAATCCTTCACAAAATCCTGGATCGCGCTCAGCATCGAGGAAATCAGTTGAGGGTCTTCGCTGGTTGCGTCTTGGGAAGTTACATGTGCAATCAGGAGCCCGGAAGCGCGGCTGATGAGAAAGACATGTTCGACGCGATAGACAAGAGAATGCTTGAGAACAACTGCCGAGAAGCTTGTCCCCGTTCGCCAGGCTTCAAACCTCCACTTCAACCCATGCCATGTGAATATATGCCTTAAAGACTCATTCAACGACTGGAAAGTCTGGTCGATCTTTTCGCCGATCGACTTGCGAATGGCGGGCAGAAACACCGGATACAATATATCCGTCAGCGTGTTCGGGTTCTTCTGGATGGACCGCTGCGCGGCCCTCTCGACAGCCGGAGCAAGGGCCTCGCCCAGTTGCGCATGGGACGCGCGCGCAGTTGCTTCGGGCAGAACGTTGCCCACTGCTGTGGCAAGCTGCTCGGGTTCGTCGAGCAGGTGCGTAACGCGTGACAGCTCCGAGATTTCGCCGCCAACCAGCAACTGGCGGAGCATTTCCAGCCGATGGTCGGCGGCTGGAACGCCTTCGTAAAGGGCATGGTTGTCCGGATCGACGTTCCGGGCAATTTCCACCAAAAGGCGGGCCAAAGCCTCGCGATCAATACCGGTATCGTTCGAAGCTTGTCTTTGAGATAGGCTGATTGGTTCGACGCTCGACGTCAAGTTCCGATCAACTCACTTTCCAGCCACGCTCCGAATTGCCCTTGCTGCCGACGGGATCCTGGTTGAGACATTTCGCGACCTCGACGAACAGGCCGGCCAGAAGATTCCGGTCGGTCTTGACGTTGCTGAGATCGGAAAAGATCTTCTCCATCAGCATTTGAGCGCTTTCGTTCTTCTGCTTAATTTCCTCGCGCAGCAAATGGTCGCTTCTGCTCATGCGATCCGCGAATTCGCGCTCGAGCTCGCTCAATTGATCCGACAAGGCGCGCACCTGCTTTTCGAGCGCCTGGTTTTGATCGCGAAGATTGCGGTCGATCTCCTTGTCGGCCTCGGCGCGCGCATCCTTTTCGTTGCGCAACTGCGTCGCCAGCGAGTCGACCTGTTTCTTGGCATTCGACTCGTAGGTTTCAAGATTGCGCTTAGTTTCGGATTCGACATCCTTGAATCGCTGCAGGAACCGTTCCTCAAGCTTGGAGAAGCGCCGATCATAGTCCTGCATCTGATTGCCGAACAAAAGATCGCGTATCTTATCGACACCTGGAGCGTCACCGCCAGGCCCGCCCTCGCGCCCTTGGGGGGCCATAAAGTTCAGCCCGTTTCCCTCTGCATTACCTATCAGACTTGCATCCGCTTTATTTGCCGAAGAAGCGGCACTCGAAGATTCCTTCGCCATCTCAGAGCCCCATTTACTCACTGCAACATTAGAACATGGTAAATTATGTCAGACAAATACCAGGCCCGCAAGGCGGAATCCCGTTGGCCTGAGCGAATTCGTCCGTCCTTGTTCGCCTCTCGGACCGTCAAATGCGCCGATTGGCGTCGCTCTCGGTACCGCTTGCGCCTTTGGCTAGCCGACGGAACCGTAGGGATGACGGCCATGTGCAAAGCGAACGTTACGTCGGCGGGCCTATATCTCCATCGCCGCTCCGGCCTTCGTTGCTGTGCTCCTACCGATGCGGGCCCAACTGGCACCAGCCTGATGTTCGACGGTTCTCGCCTTGTGCTTGAGAGATTGCCCGACGGTGGCGCCAAACTATGCCGCGAAGCGGTCAGAGTTGGCAGAAGGCGAGCGGCTCGGCCGACAACCTTTGGCAAAGCCAGCCAAGAGCAAAGGCAAAGAGCGCATAGCCCATTGATTGCCGACCCTTGCACGTTTTGCACCAGCTCAGGCGATACGCCATTCGCGGGCGAGTAGTGATAAGCTGCGAGGACTGTGGCGCGTCCGGTCCCGTCTGCATCGACAAATTGGCGTCGTCAGAAGCTGGAGTCGCCGCCCGGGCTGCGCCTGACCAGGTATGTGACTGGGGTCAGCGACCTCATCTTCGCCAAGGCCCCAGAATGGAAGGCGTGATCGGCCCTTTGCGGTCCGCTGCCGTGGTGCGGACCACGGGCCATTGGTGCAACGGGGGTGCTGTCCCGTCGACCAGGAGACACTGCTCTCGATAAGCGGAACCCACTTCAACTGGATTTACGGATTCGCAGGATAACTGGCCCTGTCATAGGCAAGGCCTCCACCGTTTGTCCGGCGATGCGCGCCTCGATCACAGCAGAAAGAGTTCGAGCACTTTGCGATTTTTCTTCTCAGAACTTGATTTTTCGGTACAACGAGTCGCAAGAACCAAGGTTGTCTAAGCTAAGATGGGGATATCCACAGCTTGCCGGAGTTCCGCCGCCAGAAGGAGCGGGCGGGACGGATTCGTTTCCTCGAAAGGGACGAGGAAGCGAGGCTGTTCGTCGCGATCAGGAGCCGCAGCGAGGATGCCTACAGACTCTCCGTCTTCCTGGTCGATACCGGCTGCCGCCTCGGCGAGGCGCTCGGCCTGATCTGGAATGACATCCAGGAACACCGGGGCAGCCTCTGGATCACAAAGTCTGGCCGCAGCCGCACCATCCCGATGACCGAACGGGTCAAGGAGGTGGTCAAGCTGCCGCCGAAAACGGAAGGGCGCCGGCCGAAAGGCCCGTTCGCCATGCTGACCCAGGCGCAGTACCGCGCGATCTGGAACGAGGCGAAGGCGGAAGTCGGTCTTGGCGCCGACGAGCAGGTGGTGCCGCATATCCTCCGTCACACTTGCGCTTCACGTCTCGTCCAGGGTGGCATTGACATAAGGCGCGTCCAGATGTGGCTGGGTCACCAGACGCTGTCGATGACTATGCGTTACGCGCATCTGGCGACCAATGATCTCGACGGCTGTGTCATGGTGCTCGACAAGCCGCGCCCGCCACAGGCCCCGGCGCTTGCGTCCCTGCTGACTACGCCTGCCAAAGCTCCTCGCAACGAGAGCGGAGTGGTGGAGGTGCGCGGCAAGAGCTCGAAGCCGTGATCTCGTCAACCCTCAAATGGCGTGGAGCCGCGGGCAGCGCTTGTGACCATATCGACTTTTCGATCCAGAAGGAGATCCAGGCCGGTCTGCCCGCCGAAATCGGACCGTCGCGTCACCAGCCATAGCCAAGCAGTGCGCTGATCGCCGAAAATTGAAATTATTTCCGCAATCCCGCTGAGCGGGCGTCCGTCAACGAACTGCTTCAAAGGGAAAACTGGCTTGCTGCTCGTTCGAGAGTTTATCGACACCACCTCGTTGCGTTTCTGCCATCGATAGAGCGTGGATCGTGGAATTCCAAAGTACCTTTCTATCTCAGTAGGTCCTGCTACTGGGCCAGCCCAATCATCGGCTAATTCGATTGTAGCCTCAAGCGATAATTGGGGAGGTCTGGCGCGGAATTTGCTTAATCGCTTATTGAAAGTCTTCGTGGTCTCGTCAATCAGACCACTAACAAAATCTGTCGCATATTCCGAAAGGTCCTCCTCAATTGTTTTAAAAGAACGCTGGGTAGCTTGAGTCTGCACAGCAATTTGAGCCGCAATAACCGCGGCCAACCTTGATGCAGTGCGGACGGCAGGCAAACGGATGGTTGGATCATGCTCTTTCAGCATTCTCTGAACTTCAGAGTACAGTCGAGTTTCAAGGTCCTCGCGGCGCGTAAGTTTAACGTTGTGAACTGCTCTGGCTAGACGGCGCCTAGTAACCATGTCCCAGCCCCGAAACTCGAAGGATGTAATAACGATCGCACTGTCGCTCTTTCGGATCAACGGATGACACCGAGTCAGGACCCGCGGCGAAGATCAGCGTAGGTGGGGACATTGGAGCATGGCAGAGGCCCGGGAAAAATGGAGTTTCTTGCTACCGCGGCGGCTATAGGGGTGCAAGATTCTTCGTGTGCATGGAGTCTAGATTCCGGCTGTCGCTTTTGCTAGCCAAGAGAGATGACCAATCGATTGCCGCCAGCCTGGGCAAAGCACCTCAAGACGCAGCCTTCGGCGAGGGCGGTATCGCCGAAAGCTGCATCACCCATAGCCCAGCCGAAGGTCGGTCCGCCCCGTAATCAGGCCGACGACATACTGTTGAGACAGGCGCTTGAGCTGCAAAAAGCCGAGCAATTGCCGGAGGCCGAGGAACTCTGTCTCAAGGTTCTGGCGCGCACGCCAAACCATCCTTTGGCTTTCTACATCCTGGGAACCCTCGGCATCGGATACGACGACGAGAAGGCCTTGCGGTACTTTGCCCGTGCGGTCGCAGCGGAGCCGCGAAATCCCTATTACCACCTTAGCCTCGGTGAGGCCTACCTGAAGCTTAGCGAATTTACGCCGGCAATCAGGCACATTCAGCAGGCTTTGGCATTGAAGCCGGACCTGGTGGAAGCTCTTTGCGCCTTGGGCGATGCTTACAATGCGTTTGACAAGGGGGAAATGGCGCTGCCGCTTTTTGAGAAGGCGCTCAAGATCGAACGAGATCACCCTCTGGCCCGGATCGGGCTGCCTCGCGCGCTCACAAGCCTCGGACGAATGGATGAAGCCGCACTTCATCTGAAAGAGGCGATAGGACGGCGCATTGCGGTGCCAGCAGCCTATAACGCACTTGTACACACACGTAAGTACACGGAAGAGCCGCCGGAGCTCGCGGCGATCCTAAGGGAGCTTGAGGACCCAAGCCATATGCCGGAGGAAGCGGCAGCGCTCCATCACGCCGCCGGAAAGGTTCTCAACGACCTCCGTCGCTACAAGGACGCGATAGACCACTTCAAGCAAGGGAATCAGGCTGGGGGCCAAATATTCGACATAGGAAGCTATCGTCGCTGGGTCGATGTCATGATCGAAACCTTCACGCCCGAGCTGGTGGCTTCAATGGCCGCCTATGGCAATCCCTCAGAGGCGCCTGTATTCGTCATCGGCATGCCTCGCTCGGGCACGACGCTGACGGAGCAGATTTGCGCCAGCCATCCTCATGTTCATGGCGCCGGCGAGCTCAGCAAGCTTGCGCGAACAGCCAATGGACTCGGGCTCAAGGCCCGTACCGGCGCAGACCTCGGCAATTCGATTGCCAAAATGACCCCCGATCTGACCAGGACACTGGCAGACGAGCACCTCGCCTATCTGCGTGAGCGAGCACCCGACGCACTCCGAATCGTCGACAAGATGCCCCACAATTTCGAGCTGATCGGCCTGATCGGCATCCTGTTTCCCAACGCGCGCATCGTTCACTGTCGCCGTGACGCTATCGACAATTGTATCTCCTGTTTCGTCCTGCAATTCAGTAAAGCGCACAGCTACAGCGGCGATCTTCAGACTCTAGGACTCTACTACAGGGAATACGATCGCCTGACGCGGCACTGGAGCAAGGTCCTCCCTGGCCGCATCTTTGAAAACCGGTATGAGACATTGATTGAAAATCAAGAGGAGCAGTCGCGCCGCTTGATAGATTACCTCGGGCTGCCCTGGGACGATGCCTGCTTGCGTTTTTTTGACAGGGCTGGCTCAGTAAACACCTATAGCAATTGGCAGGTGCGTCAGCCGATCTACAAGTCGTCGGTCAAGCGATGGAAGAATTACGAAAGCGAGATCCAGCCCCTGATCGAAGCGTTGGGCGAGCTAGCTGATACCTGACCGCAATTTTCTATTGTGCCAGTTCAGTGAACGATAGCAATACCGCCGCAGCAGTCTGATCTGACGACATTCTGTTCACAAAAAAACCCGGCGGTCGCCCGCCGGGTTTCTATTTCCTACAGACAGCGCCGATTAGAAGTCGCGCTGGAAGCGGAGGAGACCGCCGACGCTGTTCTTCTTGTCGGCATTGGTCCAGTTGCCGTAGAGGGAATTGCTGTTGTTGGCGAAGGCCGAGTCAAAGGTACCGAGGTGATCGTAGTCCACTTCGGCCGTGATGGTGAAGCCGGGAACAACCGTGTAGGCAACGTTCGCCGCTACACCGTAGTTCTTGTCATCGTCACCCGACACCTGAAGATTGAACGCGGTCTTCTCGTTGAACTTGTAGGTGCCGCCAGCCCACCAGGCCCAGTTGCCGCCCCACTGCTTGTAGAAGCCGCGACCGTGGGCATCAAAAACGTTGGTTGCATCGTCGTTCAGCTTGCCATCATTGCCGTAGCCGAACATGCCGAACAGTGAGAACTGGTCGTTGATAGTGACGTCCACGCGAACCTTGCCGGTCACCTGCTCGTAGTTGCTGTCATAGGCGACAACACCCGAGATGCCGCCCCAGCCCTGCGTCCACTTCACGCCACCGACGACATGCGGAACGTAGCTGTCGATGGTGCCCTTGAGGCCCGAGCCTTCTTCGAGCGACACGACAGCCGAGAAGCCGTTGCCGGCGTCGAAGTAGTACTGGACGACGTTGGTGTCGAAATCGCCATAGGGAACGATCGTATCCTGGATGACGTTGCCGGCGTAGCCGACGAACGTATCGAAGGCCGATTCGTCCTTACCGACGCGGAGACCACCGAGCTGGATCCAGGCGAAGTTCAGCGAAACGCCCTTGTTGTGGGCGTAATTAAATGTGCCGGCACCGGTGCGGAAGCCGTAGTCGTTGTGATTGCCGAAGTTGAAGCGGGTCTCGGTGTAGGTCTTCAACGTGCCGAGCTCGGTCTCCTGGCCAGTCCAGGTCTTCAGCGTGAAGCGGGCCTGCTTGTAGAACGTTTCCTGCTCATCGCCATCCCGATGATCGAACGCCTTCGCGCCGTCGAACGAGCCGACGTCGCCGACGCCGATGTCGTAACGGACATAGCCGCCGATGCGCAGGCAGGTCTCGGTGCCCGGGATGTAGAAGTAGCCGGCGCCGTAGACGTCGCAGATCTTGACGTATTCGGCCGGTTCCGGCTCGGCGACGGTCACCGCGTCGGCGGCGCGAGCACCGGAAACTGCGATCAGGGCCGCAGCTGAGCCGAGAAGAAGGCTCTTGATGTTCATTTTCTGACCTCCAGTCAAAAGTTAAAAAACGGGTCTGGGTATTTTTTGCTGAAGGACAGCGTTCCCTGCCCCATCCCCACTACCGAAAAAGATGCGCACCGCGCCGCTCCTTCGAACGTGACCTTTACCCATGAGCCGGCGCCGTTCAACCATGATCGTTAAGGCTAGGGGTCCCTCCATGTTCTATGCCTTGCGTGTGTTGCAGAAACGTCACGATTTTGCCTCACTCCGAAAGTTCTCATTAACCATTGACGTGTTGCAGCCGGTCGAATCCGATAATCATCGGCGTGAATTGGCGCGTGGCCTCTGAGTCGCCAGAAGGCCGCCGCCAAAGAATCGGCGCCTGCTCTACTAAAATCTCCCCGGTGTGGCCCCGGCTTGTTGATGTGCCGGCGTCTTTCTCTATCCAGCGCCGTTACGGAGAGCTGGCCGAGTGGTCGAAGGCTTACCTGCCAAGGGAGTAGAGGTCAAAAGCTTCTCGTGGGTTCGAATCCCATCATCGCAGCCTTAAGATTCGCTGGGACTGGCTTTCGCGTTTCTCAGGGCCCCGGCGCTCTAACGACTTCAAATCAGCGACGGACCGACGCTTGTGGTGGTCGTCCAGAATCGCGGACTTAAATATTTGCCGCACCGAGCCGTTGCTCATTCAACTGACCCATTGGCTTAGCGACGATATCGCTTGGCGTGCTTTCGGAACAAATCCGCTAAGAGCCCGCAACATGCATTGGGTTTCCATGCCGTGGGGAAATGGCAGTAATTTCACGCAAACAGAGGTCAGCAATTTGACGCTCGGCGCGGTTTCGTGGCAGCGAGCGCGGCGTGCCTTTAATTAACCACACCATCAGCACGGCTGATCCGCCGGGATGCGGATTATTTCGGGGTCAGTGACGGTGCTGCTCGGTCGGGGATTCGCCCTCAGGGACATGCGGCGTCCTGGGTGTTGACGGACGCCGCAATTCTCACTCGCATCGCCGGTGCTACCACCAGGAGCGATGCGGCTTAGGCTCCTCAAAAGACGGCCGGTGCAGCCTGGGACTGGGGAGATATCAGCGGACCGCATCGGCCAGATGCGGGATTGGCGGTGTGTACCCCGCGCTGCTCAAGCTATTATCACATTAGCAGTCGCTCAATTACGGCTGGGAGTTTATCCACCGGAGTCTAGACGTCATGTTCCGAGGCGGAGATCGGTGGCCCGCCCTTTCGTGCGATTAAAAGACGAGGGTTGCTCGGAT
>NZ_JAIUHG010000034.1 GCF_020164955.1 Mesorhizobium sp. CA8 | reverse complement strand
GCCTTGCGACATCGTTGGCGCGAGCCACCTCGAAAGCGCAAATTTCAAGCCATGCCAAAGCTATCTTAGCGCATATGGGGTTTTGGGGGGGTTATAGGCGGACGATGAGTGGCGCGTCTTCCCCTTCTCCCCTTGTTGTGGGAGACGGGAGAGCCGTCACCCCTTCCTCCGCGTCTCGACATCGGTCTTGCCGACATACCAGTCGCGGGCATTGACTTCCTCGAACACCACCCAGACGTCGTCATTGCTAAGCCCGGTAGCGTCCATGATGGCCGCGGTCACCTTCTTGGCGATGTCTGCCTTCTTGCCGGCCGGATCGGCGGCGATCACTTCCTTGACGATGCGGATGTTGACGAATGGCATGATGTTCTCCCTTGGAACCTTCTTACGCCGTCGCGAGACTGCTTTGCCTCAATAGGTCTTGGCCCCATTCACCATCAGCCGCACCATGTAGAGCGAGGTGGTGCCGGCGATGTAGAGACAGTTGAGCTTGTTGCCGCCGAACACGCAGTTGGCGGTCACTTCCGGCACCTTGACCTTGCCGATCAGCGTGCCGTCGGGGTCGTAGCAATGGATGCCGTCGGCCGCACTTGTCCAGATGCGGCCGTCCGAGTCGAGCCGGAACCCATCGAACAGGCCGGCGGTGCAGTCGGCGAACACCTTGCCGCCCGAAACCTTCTTGCCGTGCTTGCCGACATTGAAGACGCGCATATGCGCAGGATTCTTCTCGCCATGCGTGCGGCCGGTGTCGACGACATAGAGCACGCTTTCATCCAACGAGAAGGCGAGCCCGTTCGGCCGCACCATGTCGGTGATGACGGCCTCGACCTCGCCCGTCTCCGGATCGACGCGATAGACATTGCAGGCGCCGATCTCGCTTTCGGCCTTGTCGCCCTCATAGTCGGTGTCGATGCCGTAGCTCGGATCGGTGAACCAGATCGAGCCGTCGGAGCGCACCACCACGTCGTTGGGCGAGTTCAGCCGCTTGCCTTTCCACTTGTCGGCGATGGTGGTGACCGAGCCGTCATGCTCGGTGCGGCTGACGCGGCGGCCGGAATGCTCGCAGTTTACCAGCCGGCCCTGCCGGTCGACGGTGTTGCCGTTGGAATTGCCGGACGGCTGCCGGAACACGCTGACGCTGCCGTCGGTCTCGTCATAACGCAACATGCGGTTGTTCGGGATGTCGGACCAGACTACGTAGCGGCCGGCGGCGAACCAGGCCGGTCCTTCCGCCCACCGGCAGCCGGTGAACAACTTCTCCACCTGTGCGTTGCCATTGAACAGGCGCGCGAAGCGCGGATCGAGAACTTCGTAATAGTCTGCGGCCGCCATCAATTTCCTCCCGGCATCAGGTGACGCGCGGATCAAGCCAGCCCGCAGCCGTTCTGGCAAGACGGGAGGCTGGTAATTTGTAGGACAAGACAGATGAGAAAAACGTGAACCGGTTCGGGTCTTGCGCGCCGTGCTGGGCACATAGTTTGTTAGCCCGCAATTAACCGGCTATGCGCTGAGCGCAATGGTGCATTGCAACATCTTTCTTTTGCGCCGCACCATTCCTATGTCATGCTGGCAATCGTCAGGGAGGAACAACTAAGAAGGAACCCTGTCATGTTCGACAATCTTGTCTCCCGCGCCCGCGCCCGCATGGCTAAGCGCCGTCATTACAACCGCCTCGTCGCCGAAATCGAGAACCTGTCCAGCCGCGATCTCGCCGATCTGCGCGCCGACCGTTCCGAGATGCTCTACCAGATCCACAAGCAGATCTACGGCTGAGCCTTTCGGCCCGGGGGAATTCCCCCTCACCCGGATTGCCAACCGAATTGCGAACAGCAATTCGGGACAATCCGACCTCTCCCGAGGGGCGAGGAGCAGTTAAGCGCGGGCGCCAATTTCTTCTCCCCTCGGGGAAGGTGGCCGCGAAGCGGCCGGATGAGGGGCATCAATCCGGCGCCGCCAGCGCCTTCTCGATCTGCGGCAACAGCAACGCTCTCACGGAGTCGGGCGTCAGCGGCCCGACATGCTTGTAGGCAATCTTGCCGTCCTTGCCGATGACGAAAGTCTCCGGCACGCCATAGACGCCCCAGTCGATCGCCGCGCGCCCGGCTGGATCGACGCCGATCGCCTGATACGGATTGCCGAGATCGCCGAGAAAGCGGCGGGCGTTTTCCGGCTGGTCCTTATAGTTCAGTGCGTCGAGCGTGAAGCGCTTGTCCTGCGACAGTCCTAGAAGCACCGGATGCTCTTCCCGGCACGGTGCGCACCAGGACGCGAACACGTTGACCAGCGTCACCTTGCCGGCAAAGTCCTTTGACTCGAGCCCCGGCAGGTTCGTCCCTTCGAGCGGCGGCAGATTGGTCCGCGGCGCCGGCAGGCCGATCAGCGCAGAGGGGATTTCCGAGGCGTCGCGGCCCGAGAGCAGTTGCGACAGGAACAGCCCCGCCAGCCCCAGGAACACCAAGAGCGGCAGAAGCACGAACAGGCGGCGGCGCGGCGCCGAAGCTTCGGTTTCGAGGCTCATGGCTTGACGGCCTTGTCGGAGCGCCGCCGCACCCCGGCCGCTTCCAGCGCGGCAAGCTCGCGCTTGCGCGCCCGCTGGTCGAGCAGGATCCAGCCGATCAAGCCAGCCAGCACGACGGCCGTGATGGCGTAGGCGGCGGTGACGAACAGGGCGTGTGCGCTCATAGCGACCGCTCCCTGCTCGTAGCCATGTCAACCGTTCCGATCATGTCTTTCCATAACCTTGCACCAGCCGATCCGCAATTTGTCGCGGTGCCGCAGTGAGGCAACGCTTTCATAGTCTCAATCCGTCCCGTGCCGCAGCGCCAGTGCCGCCGCCAAGGGACCGAGCACCGCAAGAAACAGCGTCAGCGCGGCAAGAATGAGGAAAGGCTGCAGGAACGGCGCCGGATCGGCCACCGCGCCATAGCTCGCCGAAACGCCGAAGATCAGCACCGGAATGGTCAGCGGCAGCACCAGCACCGAGATCAGCAATCCGCCGCGCGGCAGCGCCACCGCCACCGCGGCGCCCGCCGCGCCGATGAAGGTGATGGCCGGCGTGCCGACGAGCAATGTGAGCGCCGTGGCGCCGATGCCCAGCGGCTCCATATTCATGAACAGGCCGAGCAGAGGTGCCGCGACCACCAGCGGCAGCACGCTGCCGGTCCAATGCGCCAGGCATTTCGTCAGCACCGTCAGCGCCAGCATGTGGCGGTCGCCGTTGAGCACCAGGAGATCGAGCGAGCCGTCCTCGCGGTCGGCCTGGAACAGGCGGTCGAGCCCGAGCAGGCAGGCAAGCAAAGCGGCGATCCACAGGATTGCCGGGCCGATGCGCGACAGGAGGTTGAGGTCGGGCCCGACGCCGAAGGGAATCGTGACGATGACGGCGAGGAAGAAGATGACGCCGATCAAGGCCCCGCCACCGGCGCGGATGGAGAGGCGGATATCGCGGAGGAAAAGGGCTAGCATGATTTCGGACGCCTGCACCCAGGCCCCCCTCTCTGGCCTGCCGGCCATCTCCCCCTCAAGGGGGTAGATTGGATGTCATCGCCAATCTCCAGCGCGGCAAGGCGCCTGAACTGCTGATCTCCCCCCCTGAGGGGGAGATGCCCGGCAGGGCAGAGGGGGGCGCCGTAGAGTGCCGACATCAAAGAACCTGCCCCATCCTCAACGCCTTCGCCCCTTCCAGCCCCAACGGCAGATGCGTCGCCGCCACCACGATCCCCCCATCCTGCAGATGCCCCCGCATCAGCCTCGCCAACCGCTCCTCCGAGGCCTTGTCCAAGCCGGCAGTCGGCTCGTCGAGCAGCCAGACCGGCCGGCGGCTGACCAGAAGCCTGGCGATCGAGGCCCGCCGCCTCTGTCCGGTCGACAGATAACCGAAGGGCAGATGTCCGAGACCGCCGAGCGCCACCGTCTCCAGCGCCTCTTCCACGTTCAGTCCGGGCTCCCCCTGAAACGCCCGCCAGAAGCCGAGATCCTCCTCGACGCTGAGCGCCGTCTTCATCGCGTTGAGATGGCCGAGATAATGCGAGGCGGAGGCGACCGTCGGGAAAGCCTCGCTGCCACCATCGAGAAGCACCTTTCCCCGGGCGGCCGGCAGCAGCCCGGCGACGACCCTCAGCAGCGTCGATTTGCCCGCGCCGTTCGGCCCGGTGACGATGAGCGCCTCGCCCTTTTCCAGCGCGAAGCCGATGTTGGAAAAGACCGTCTCGCCGCCGCGCTCACCGCCTAGATTTTCGGCGATCAGCCGCATTCTTGCCCGTCCTGAAAGCACCGTTCCGCGGCCGTTTCCGGCTCACGCAAAATCGTCTTTCGACTGTCTAGAACTATTCCGGGAAATTCTCTATATGCGGTTCATCCGTGCCAGCGGTCGGCGCGGGATCAGAACTAGCGCCGAACCAGCGCACGCGCCGCCTTGAACGGCTCGGGTTGCTTGGGAGCGGACAGCGGAAATGGCCGTACCCGCACCTTTGCGCGTGATTGCATGCCAACGGCGTCCGTTCCCTTTCAGGCTGAACAGACAAGGACGGATCGCCGTGACGAAATCCCTCGACAGTTTCAATTGCCGCCGCACCCTGACCGCAGGTGGCGCGGACTATGTTTATTTCGACCTCGCCGAGGCCGAGAAGAACGGCCTCAGCGGCATCGCCCGGCTGCCCTATTCGATGAAGGTGCTGCTGGAGAATCTCCTGCGCAACGAGGACGGCCGCTCGGTCACCAGGGAATCGATCCAGGCGGTCGCCGCCTGGCTGACCGACAAGGGCACCGCCGGTGTCGAGATCGCCTATCGCCCGGCCCGCGTGCTGATGCAGGATTTCACCGGCGTTCCTGCGGTGGTCGATCTGGCTGCCATGCGCGACGGCATCAAGGCGCTCGGCGGTGACCCGGAAAAGATCAATCCGCTCGTGCCTGTCGACCTCGTCATCGACCATTCCGTCATCGTCGACGAGTTCGGCACGCCGATGGCCTTCGCCCGCAATGTCGAGCTCGAATATGAGCGCAACGAAGAGCGCTACAAGTTCCTGAAATGGGGCCAGCAGGCCTTCCGCAACTTCCGCGTCGTGCCGCCCGGCACCGGCATCTGCCACCAGGTCAACCTCGAATATCTCGGCCAAGTCGTGTGGACCAATTCGGAAGACGGCGAGACCGTCGCCTATCCGGACACCTGCGTCGGCACCGATTCGCACACCACCATGATCAACGGCCTCGGCGTGCTCGGCTGGGGCGTCGGCGGCATCGAGGCCGAGGCCGCGATGCTCGGCCAGCCGGTCTCCATGCTTTTGCCCGAGGTCATCGGCTTCCGCCTCACCGGCAGGCTCAAGGAAGGCGTCACCGCCACCGACCTGGTGCTCACCGTCACCCAGATGCTGCGCAAGAAGGGTGTCGTCGGCAAGTTCGTCGAGTTCTTCGGCCCCGGCCTTTCCAACATGACGCTGGCCGACCGGGCCACCATCGGCAACATGGCGCCGGAATATGGCGCCACCTGCGGCTTCTTCCCGGTCGACTCCGAAACCATCCGCTATCTGACCATGTCCGGTCGTGAGCAGAACCGCATTGCGCTGGTCGAAGCCTATTCCAAGGCGCAAGGCATGTGGCGTGATACGGGCTCGGCCGATCCGGTCTTCACCGACCTGCTCGAGCTCGACCTCGGCGACGTCGTACCGTCGATGGCCGGACCGAAGCGCCCAGAGGGCCGCGTCGCCCTGCAGGACATCCCCGCCGGCTTCGCCAAGGCGATGGAGACCGAATACAAGAAGGCCGCCGAGATCTCGAAGCGCTACGCCGTCGAAGGCACCGATTACGATCTTGGCCACGGCGACGTCGTCATCGCCGCCATTACGTCGTGCACCAACACCTCTAACCCGAGCGTGCTGATCGGCGCCGGCCTCTTGGCCCGCAACGCCAACCGGCGCGGCCTGAAGCAGAAGCCATGGGTGAAAACCTCGCTCGCCCCCGGCAGCCAGGTGGTGGCCGAATATCTCGAAAAGTCCGGCCTGCAGAAGGAGCTCGATCAGATCGGCTTCAACCTGGTCGGCTTCGGCTGCACCACCTGCATCGGCAATTCCGGCCCGCTGCCGGCGCCGATCTCGAAGACCATCAACGATAAGGGCCTGATCGCCGCGGCCGTGCTTTCCGGCAACCGCAACTTCGAAGGCCGCGTCTCTCCGGACGTGCAGGCGAACTACCTCGCTTCGCCGCCGCTGGTGGTGGCGCATGCGCTGGCCGGCACGGTGACTAGGGACCTCACCACCGAGCCGCTCGGCGAAGGCAGCGACGGCAAGCCGGTCTATCTCAAGGACATCTGGCCGACCTCGGCCGAGATCCAGGAGTTCATCGAGAAGAACGTCACCCGTGAGCTGTTCGCGCGCAAATATGCCGACGTCTTCAAGGGCGACGCCTACTGGCAGAAGGTCAAGGCGCCGGAAGGCCAGACCTATGCCTGGGACGATCACTCGACCTATGTGCAGAACCCGCCCTATTTCGCCGGCATGGGCCGCGCCTTCGGCAAGGTCGGCGACATCAAGGGCGCGCGCGTGCTCGGCCTCTTCGGCGACAAGATCACCACCGACCACATTTCGCCGGCAGGCTCGATCAAGGCCGCTTCGCCGGCCGGCAAGTATCTCACCGAGCATGGCGTTGGTGTCGCCGACTTCAACCAGTACGGCACGCGCCGCGGCAATCATGAGGTGATGATGCGCGGCACCTTCGCCAACATCCGCATCCGCAACCACATGCTGGGCGAGAACGGCCGCGAAGGCGGCTACACGATCCACTATCCTTCGAAGGAGGAGATGTCGATCTACGACGCCGCGATGGAATACAAGAAGGAGGGCGTGCCGCTGGTGATCTTCGCCGGCGTCGAGTACGGCAACGGCTCCTCGCGCGACTGGGCGGCCAAGGGCACCAATCTCCTTGGTGTCCGCGCGGTCATCGCCCAGTCCTTCGAGCGCATCCACCGCTCCAACCTGGTCGGCATGGGTGTCATCCCCTTCGTCTTTGAAGAGGGCACCTCATGGGCTTCCCTCAATCTCAAGGGCGACGAGCTGGTCGAGATCGACGGGCTGGACACGATCAAGCCGCGTCAGAAGATGGTCGCCAAAATAACCTTCGGCGACGGCACGGTGAAGAACGTGCCGATCATCTGTCGCATCGATACGCTGGATGAGCTCGACTACTTCAAGAACGGCGGCATCTTGCAATACGTGCTGCGCGACTTGGCTGCTTAAGAAGGGAATAAGGCAGTAGGGCAGCAAGGGAGTAGGGAAGGATATTCCTACTGCCCTACTGCCCTACTGCCCTACTGCCCTACTGCCCTACTGCCCTACTGCCCTACTGCCCTACTGCCCTACTGCCCTCGCTTTCCCAAACCTCGCCGTCGCGGCCAGCAGCATTGCCAGCATCAGGCCGTTGAAGACGTGCCAGAGGAAGTGCGTGCCGAGCGGGAAGCTGGCGCAGACCAGCGGGTCGATCATGCGGCAGATGACGGAGACGACGAAGATCGCTGATCCGGTCAGATTGTACCAGCCGGCCCGGTTGCCGGTGGCTGACACCCACGCCCCGAAGAAGGCGAGCGCCAGGAAGGGCGGCAGGTAGCCCGTCGTGCCGTTCGAGGCCTGGCGCAGCCAGTCCGGCACGGCATAGGTGATCAGGCCGGCAACGATATAGAAGGCGGCGAAGACGAGGATCGCCTTGCCCCAGTCCATGCCCAGGAAACGCCGCAGGTTGAACAGTGTATAGGCCAGGGTGAAGCCGGCGATCGGAAAGATGTCGGCCCAGATCGTGCCTTTGCTGGCGAAGGTGTGGAACAAGGTCGAGCCGATGCCGATCGCCACTACCCCAGGCCAGCATTTCGGCGAAAGTACCGGTCTTGTAGCGCCGCACCTGCCACACGCCCCATAGTCCCGCGGCAATGAAAGCCACGTTGGTCAAAGCATTGGCCGGCTCCGCCCAAAGTTCAGGCCCCGTCCGTTCGCAATAGAGATCGACTGGGGTCAGGAGAGTTTGCCACATGGTGAGGATGCTGCCCCCGAATCGAACCGCGCCTTGAAATGCAATCGCCCCTCCTATTGCGCGCTTACCTGCGGCTGCAACAGCAAAAATTTCACCGCAACGTGACTTCCCGTTGACTGGCGCTTCTGCCACATATTTTAGCAATCAGAACAAGGCCGGCGTCACCGGTGGGAATTGGAAAAGTCATGGCATTTCGAGGACGATTGCGGCTTGCGGCAGTAGCGCTGGCCCTTACGGCGTTGGGCGGCGTGGCCCTGGCAGCCGAGCCTGAGAAGGCCGTGACCGGCAAGCTTCAGACCGACAAGCCTTTGGGCGTGGTCGAACTGTTCACCAGCCAGGGCTGCAGTTCCTGTCCGCCGGCCGACGAGTTCTTCGCCGAGCTCGCCGGGAAGGACGACATCATCGCCCTCGCTTACCACGTCAATTACTGGGACTATCTCGGCTGGCAGGACACGCTGAGCAACAAGGAAAACACCGAGCGCCAATATGACTATATGCGCGCCTTCGGCAGCCGCTCGGTCTACACGCCGCAAGCCGTCATCAATGGCCGCAGCCATGTCAACGGCGCCAACCGCAAGGAAGTCGATGGCGCCTTGGCCCGCATGGACAGGACCGGCGAGGGCATGCGGGTAGGCATCAAGGTGAGCCGCACCAGCGACCGCGTCATGATCGACGCGGGCGACGCTGGCAACGGCCCGACCGACGCCCATGTGGTGATCGTCTATTTCGATCCGCCGCAGATGGTGAAGATCGGCCAGGGCGAGAACAGCGGCCGCAGCCTGACCTACTGGAACGCCGTTTCCGACATCCAGACCGCCGGCATGTGGCACGGCAAGGCGCAGCGTTACGAATTGCCGATGACCGAGATCGCCAAGAAGGGCGGCTGCGCGGTGCTGCTGCAGTCGGTCGGCAAGGACGGCATGCCCGGCCCGATCCTCGGCGCCGCCTTTATCCGCAAGCCCGACCGGCTTTAGCTCCCCCACGTCCCTTCTCCCCTTGTGGGGTGAGCAGCCGGTTCGCGAAGCGAATTCATCGTGCCGGTGGCACGATGAAAGGCCGGCGAACGCCGGGACGCTGCGAAGCAGCGGGGACCCGGCCGGGGGTGTCGCCGAAGGCGACGGATGAGGGTGCTCCAGCTCGGCAAAAACGGCTGTACAGGGAGGGGCGCGACGGCAGGCAAGGCCAGCGTCTCACTCCGCTGGAACACCCCTCATCCGTCCCGGCGCTGCGCGCCGATCCACCTTCTTCCACAAGGGGAGAAGGAAAATAAAAAACCGGCGTCAGCTTGCTTCTGACGCCGGTCATTTAGGTTTTGGGATCGTCGCACCTGATTTTCCAAGGAAAACCGAGGTTGGTTCGATCCGACGCTGACCCGTGGGCGGGGGGCTTGGGGTTTACGAGCCGGTGCCGGACCGAACCGTCTCAGGCAACGCCGGTAAATTCGTCGGACATTGGGGCATGAGCGCGGATTATGTGTGGCGAGAATGTGGCGGAGCATCACCAATTCCAACATGTGTTTCGCAAACGTGACTGGACGTTTGGGAAACCGCGCGACCGCCCGCACTTAAGTTGCCGCGGCAATTCCATCGCGCCCTTGCAATTCCGCCATGAAAGCGCGAACCTTGGCCGGCGCATGATTCAATCGAAGGATCGAGGCATGACCGATCACAGCAGCGGGACGGAGGATGGGGAAGCATCCGGAATATTGATCCCGTTGCATGAGGCGCGCAACGCCCGCCTCGATCAGCCGGTGCGATTCGACCGGCGCGAACTTGACCAGATCCTCAGGCTTTACGGACGCATGGTGGCGGCCAATGAATGGCGCGACTATGCGATCGACCATCTCACGGATCGCGCTGTCTTTTCCGTCTTCCGCCGGGCCAGCGAAGTGCCGCTGTTCCAGATCGTCAAGGACCCGAAGCTGGCGCGCCGGCAAGGCGCTTTCGCCGTGATCGCCGCAGGTGGCCGCATCCTCAAACGCGGCCAGGAACTCGGCCGCGTGCTCGGCGTGTTCGATGCCAAGCTGAAGCTCGTCGAAGCCTGAGGGAATTGAATAACCGAGAAAAAAAGCCGCGGCTCCAGCAGGCCCTGAGCGCCTCTTCTTCAATTCTTCAGTTCTTCAGTTCTTCAGCTCCTCAATTCCTAATTCTTCAATTCTTCAATTTTCATTTCCTCTTAAACCCCGGAACCTCCGTTCCGGCAGGGAATCCGGATCCGGCGGCAGCGTCGCGCCGCCGTTCAGCGACAGCTGCATGAACACCGTGTCCAGCCAGCGTCCGTGCTTGTAGCCGGAGCCTTCCAGGCGCCCGGAATGGCGGAAGCCGAGCTTCTCATGCAGCCGCACCGAAGCGCTGTCCGCGTGGCCGTCGCCGATCACCGCAATGATCTGGCGGAAACCCGCCGCGCGCGCCGCCTCGATCAGCGCCTGCATCAGCAGCGAGCCCACGCCCTGTCCCTTGGCCTCCGGCGCGACATAGACCGAATCCTCGATGACGAACCGGTAGGCCGGGCGCGGCCGGAACGGCCCGGCATAGGCATAGCCGAGCACGGCGCCGTTCTTCTCGGCCACGAGATACGGAAAGCCGCCGGCCGCCAGAGCGTCGAATCGGTTGCCCATTTCGGCGCGGCTGGGCGGCTCCAACTCGTAGCTCGCTGTGCCATGCGTGACCGCATCGGCATAGATCTCCGTGATTCGGTCGAGGTCGGCCGCGGTGGCGGGTCTGATGGCAACAGTGCTCATAATTTGTGCAGTTCTCTTTCCCGCCTCGATAACAGCAAAGGACCGCGCAAAAAGAAAGGGCGGCCGTTGGGCCGCCCTTCGCAAAGTCTTTGGTCCACTGGGACCGGGCAACTGCCCTTAGCGGCGGTCGCCCATAAACTGCAGCAGGAACATGAACAGGTTGATGAAGTCGAGATAGAGCTGCAGCGCGCCCATGATCGCCTTGCGGCCGGCAACGTCGGCGACGTCGCCCTCGAAATACATCTCCTTGATCTTCTGCGTGTCGTAGGCGGTCAGGCCCGCGAAGACCAGCACGCCGATCGCCGAGATGGCGAAGGCGAGCGCCGACGACTGCAGGAAGATGTTGATCAGCATCGCGATCAGCAGGCCGATCACGCCCATGATTAGGAACGAGCCGAACGCCGACAGGTCGCGCCTTGTCGTGTAGCCGTAGAGCGACAGACCGCCGAAGGCCGCGGCCGTGGCGAAGAAGGTCTGGGTGATGCTGGTGCCGGTGTAGACGAGGAAGATCGTCGACAGCGACAGGCCGACAAGGCCGGCATAGACCCAGAACGTGGCCTGCGCCGCCGCCACGCTCATCGACTGGATGCGGAACGACAGGAACATCACCGCCGCGAGCGGCGCCAGGATGACGACCCAGCGGAACGCGCTTGCATAGATGAGCTGGCCGAAGGCGGTCAGCTGGCCGTCGCCCGTGACGGCGAGCTGGAAGGCGCCCCAGGCGGCAAGGCCGGTGATCAGAAGGCCAAGCCCCATGAGGTTATAGACTTTGATCATATAGGCGCGCAGGCCCTGATCGATATCGACGCGCGCGCCGGGGGCGGCGGACGTCTGGTAGTTGCGAATGGGATCAGCCATTGGAAATCCTCTGTTGCTTCTGCCCCGTCCGGTGACAGGTCCTTTCTGGATGACCCGTTGGGACCAGGCGCCGCTGGCGGAGCTCCAGCATGCCTGCGCAAAATATGAGCGTTCTCGACGTCAAGAACAAGACGGTAACGAGCGGTAACGCTTTGTAAGAAAGCAAAAGGCCGGTTTTCGCCGCTTCCGGCCGCCTTTCTTACAAAAATTTAACCGGGCTCACAAAGATTTAACCGGGTGAACGCCCGGAAACCTCCCGGTCAGAGGTTGCGCAGCACCGGCGCCGCCTTGTGGCCGAGCACCCGCCAGGTGCCGGCAAGGCCGATACCGACGGTGACTGTCAGCGAAACCAGGATAGTCGCCACCGCCACTTCCGGCATGAAATGCGACGGCAGCGTCATGATATGCGCGACCACGAACCAGGCGGCGATGCCGCCGGCGGCAAGCGCGAACAGTGCGGTCGCAAGGCCGATCAACGCATATTCCAGCGAGAAAGCGGTAATCAGCGTCCGGCGCGTTGCGCCGAGCGTCTTCAGCACCACAGCGTCGTGGATGCGCGCCCGGTTGCCGGCGGCCAAAGCGCCGGAGAGCACCAGCACCGAGGCGATCAGCGCCACGCCGGCGGCGGCGCGGATCGCCGTGCCCAGCTGCGCGACCAGTCGGTTGATGATGTCGAGCGCGTCCTTGACGCGAACCGTCGTCACCGCGGGAAAGGCGCGGGTAACGGCATTGAGCAGCCTTGCATCGTCGGCCGTGGTGGCTTGTTTGTCGGTCAATGTCGCCAGCCAGCCATGCGGCGCCCCGGCAAAGGTGTTGGGCGAGAACACCATGACGAAATTGATGCCCATCGTCTCCCACTCGACCTGGCGGAAATTGGCGATCTTGGCCGTGACGTTGCGGCCGAGCACGTTGACGGTCACGGTGTCGCCAAGCTTCAGCCCGATCGCCTTGCCCTCCTCGGCCGAAAACGACACCAGCGGCTCGCCGGAATAATCCTGCGGCCACCACGCGCCTTCGGTCAGCGTCGCGTTGTCCGGCTGCTTGGCGTCATAGGTCAGGCCGCGGTCGCCTCGCAGCACCCAGGCGCCGTCGGCTGGGATCTTCAGCTTGTCGACATCGGCGCCGTTGAGCGCCATGATGCGGCCGCGCAGCATCGGCACCTTGACCAGCGTGCCTCGCGGCGACTCCCTGCCGACAAGGCTGGCGAAGGCATCGACGTCGCTGCTCTGGATGTCGACGAAGAAGAAGTTCGGCGCCCGCTCCGGCAGGCTGCCGGAGATCTGCCGCCGCAGATTCCCGTCGATCAGCGCTAGCGTCACCAAGAGCGTCAGCCCAAGGCCGAGCGACAGCACCACCGAGGGCGTCAGCGCGCCCGGACGATGGATGTTGCCTAGCGCCAGCCGCAGCGACACGGAACGCGCGCGCCGGCTCTTTTTCGCCGCCCATTGCACCAGCACCGCCACCAGCCGCAGCACCAGGAAGGCAAAGACCGTGGCGCCGACGAAGATCGAGGCGATGCGGTGGTCGTTGGCCGAGAGGATCGCCAGCGCCGCCAGCGCGATGACGATTGCCAGCGCCGCACCCGCATATGGCAGGCGAGGCAAACCGCGGCTCTCGAATCCCATTTCGCGGAACAGCGCCGTCGCCGGCACGTCGCGGGCACGGCCGAGCGGCAAAAGCGCGAAGGCCAGCGTCACCAGCAGGCCGAAGAATGCGGCAAGAGCGAGCGCGCCTGGGTAGAAGCCGCCTTGCGCCGGCACGGGGATGACGGATTGCAGAAGCGCGCTCGCCACGAACGGCATCACGGCCCCAAGGATGAGCCCGAGCACGATGCCTAAGCCTGCGATCAACAGGATCTGCACCAGATAGACGGTGAAGACGAAGCCGCCCGAAGCTCCGAGGCTCTTGAAGGTGGCAATGACGCCGCGCTTGCCGTCGAGATAGGCGCGCACGGCGTTCGCCACGCCGACGCCGCCGACCACCAGCGCCGTCAACCCGACGAGCGTCAGGAATTGCGAGAATCGCTCGATATTGGCGGAGAGCGCGGGGGCGGCGTTGCTGCGCGTGCGGATCGACCAGCCGGCCTGCGGGAAATCCTTCGCGGCTTGAGCCTGGATATCCTTGATCCGCGCCTCGGACGTGCCGTCGGGCAGCCGCACCTTATAGGCATTCTCGACCAAGCTGCCTGGCTGCACCAGGCCGGATGCGGCGAGGCCCTGGCGCGAAATCATCAGCCGCGGCGCGAAACCGAAACCGTCCGAGACCGCATCCGGCTCGCTGACCAACCGCGCCCGCAACTCGAAAATGGCGCTGCCGAGGTTCAACCTGTCGCCGATGTGAAGATTGAGCCGGTCGAACAAAAGGTCGGGCGCGGCGGCGCCGAACACGCCGGACTTTTCACCGAACAATTGCTCCTTCGGCAGCGCCGGATCGGTTTCCAGCGCGCCGTAGAGCGGATAGGCGTCGTCGACGGCCTTGGCCTCGACCAGCGCCTGGTCCGAGCCGTCCTCCAGCCGCGCCATCGAGCGCATGCCGGAATTGAGCGAAACCGTGCCGAGGCTCCGGACGAAGCCGAGCTCGGCGTCCGAAGCGCTGCGCTGGTTGATCTGGAAGCGCAAATCGCCGCCAAGCAGCGTCTGGCCTTGATCGGCGACGCCGGCGGAGATCGCCTGCGCCACCGAATTGACGCCGCCGATCGCCGCGACGCCCAGCGCAATGCAGGCCAGGAAGATCATGAAGCCGGACAGGCCGCCGCGCATCTCGCGCAGCGAGAAGCGGATGGCGAGCTTCAATGTCCGCGTCAAGCCGGCACCTTCGCCAGCTGGGGCGCGTCCTCGACTCGCCCCGAGCGCATCGAAATCTGGCGCGCGCAACGCCCGGCAAGCGCCGGATCATGCGTGACCAGCACCAGCGTCATGCCGCGTTCCGCCGCCTTGGCGAAGAGAAGATCGGCGATCTGCTTTCCCGTCGCCTGGTCGAGATTGCCGGTCGGCTCGTCGGCGATGAGGATGCGCGGCGACGGCGCCAATGCCCGCGCGATCGCCACGCGCTGCTGCTCACCGCCGGAAAGCTCGCCCGGATAATGCGTCACGCGGTCGCTCAGGCCGACCGCCGCGAGTTCACGCGCGGCCACCCCGAACGGATCGGCATGGCCGGCAAGCTCGAGCGGCACCGCGACATTTTCCAGCGCCGTCATGTTGGGGATGAGATGGAAGGATTGGAACACGATGCCGATGTTTCGCCCCCGAAACGAAGCCATCTGGTCCTCGCTTTTGTCGTTGATCAGCTCGCCGGCGATCCGGACCGTGCCCGAATCGACCCTTTCCAGGCCGGCAAGCACCATCAGCAGCGTGGACTTGCCGGAACCGGACGGGCCGACAATGCCGGTGGCTTGCCCGGCCGCGACGTCGAGGCTGACGTTCTTCAGCACGTGGACGGAGGACGCGCCCTCGCCGAGCGTCAGCGATACGTCCCTCAGCGCGATGACGGCTTCTGTCACAATGAAAGTGCCCTATATGTGAAAAAAAGGAGACGGTCTGTGTCTCCTTCCTTGGGTTGTTTCGGTCATATGGGGCTCGCCGCATGGCATTCAAACACCGTTCTGCCGCAGTCCTCATCCTTTTCCTCGCGCTTTGCGGCGCCATTTCGCCGGCGCGCGCCGTCACCTTTACCATCGTCGGCTTCGGCGACAGCCTGATGGCGGGCTTCAACCTTGGCCCCGGCCAGGGTTTCACCGACAGGCTGCAAGCGGCATTGAAGGCGAAGGGCCTCAATGTCGCCGTGGCCAATGCCGGCGTGTCGGGCGACACGTCGAGCGGCGGGCTGGCGCGGCTCGACTGGTCGGTGCCGGACGGCACAAGGCTGGTGATCCTCGAGCTCGGCGCCAACGACATGCTGCGCGGCCTTTCGCCCGAGATCGCCGAGAAGAATCTCGACGCCATGCTCGGCAAGCTGAAGCAGCGCAACATTCCGGTGCTTCTGGCCGGCATGCGCGCCGCGCCCAATCTCGGCGCCGACTACCAGAAGGCCTTCGACGCCATCTATCCGCGGCTTGCCGAAAAATACCGTGTCCCGCTCTATCCGTTCTTTCTCGACGGCGTCGCCGGCCATCCCGACCGCCAGCTCGATGACGGCCTGCACCCCAATCCCAAGGGGGTCGATGTCATGGTCGAGCGCATCCTTCCCGTGGTCGAGAAGGCGATCGCCGACAATGGTGGCCCGTCATGAGGGGGTGGACCGTCATAAGGGCGGGCCGCCGTGATTCCGGAACGCCACCGCTTTCCGCTGGGGAAACCCTGTGGACAACAAACCGCTTGCCCCGCGCTTATATCGATGATTCGCTAGGGCCGAGAGTTTCGATTCGAGGACAGGAGGCTTCACATGCCACGTCTTTTCACCGCCCTCGAAATTCCGCGTGATGCCGCACTCTCTTTGTCCCTGCTCCGCGGCGGGCTGCCCGGAGCGCGCTGGATCGATGTCGAAAACTACCATCTGACGCTGCGTTTCATCGGCGATGTCGAGGGCCATGTCGCCGACGAGATCGCCAACGCCCTCGACAGGGTCGACCGCCCCTCTTTCCAGATGACGCTCTCCGGCGTCGGCGCCTTCGGCGGCAAGAAGCCGCATGCGGTGTGGGCCGGCGTGTCGGCCTCGCCGGACCTGACGGCGCTGCAGGGCGAGATCGACCGCATCTGCCAGCGGCTCGGCCTGCCGGCCGATCCGCGCAAGTTCTCGCCGCATGTAACCCTGGCGCGCCTGCGCAATGGGAGCCCGCTTGATGTCGCGCAATATCTTTCGGCGCGCGGCAATTTCGCGGCATTGCCCTTCCGTGTCGGCCGCTTCGTCCTCATGTCGTCGCGTGATTCGGTCGGCGGCGGCCCCTACATCGTCGAGGAGGCGTGGCCGCTGGTCGGCGAAACGCTGGCCTCGAGCCGCTTCGCCAGCGCTTCCGACGCCTCGCGGATCATGCGGTAGATCGAGGCGAAGGCCTCGGCGCCGTCGTAATAGGGATCGGGAACGTCCTCGGCCTTTCCCGCGGCAAAATCCAGATAGAGATGGATGCGGTCGCGCGCGGCCTGCGGCGCCAGCGCTTTGAGGTCGCGCACATTCGCCCGGCCCATGCCGAGGATCAGGTCGAAGCGCGAAAAATCCCCCGGCAGCACCTTGCAGATGTTGCCGAGGCAAAACGAACAGAATGGATTTTATGGGCTTTGCGCTCATCGATCCGGCGCTATGGTTGGATCACTTCCGACTAGCACAGGGACCGGACATGAACAGGGAAAAACTCAGCAAGGAAGCGATCGCCGCCGCGCTTGCGGAACTCGACGGCTGGTCGCTTGCCGTCGACGGCGCTTCGATCAAGCGCAGCTTCGTCTTCAAGAACTTCTCCGAGGCCTTCGCCTTCATGACCCGCGTGGCGCTGGCGGCCGAAAAGATGGACCACCACCCGGATTGGTCGAATGTCTACAAGACCGTCGAAGTGACGCTGAACACGCACGACGCCGGCGGCGTGACGGCGCTGGATATCGAGTTGGCAAAGCGGATGAACCGGTATTTCGGCTGAACTCTTGTAGCAGCCTCCCGCTTTCACCACATTTTCCCGCGGCGGGCTGGTGCAACGATGCGCATGGCCGCTAAGGAGCGGCTGATGACGCAACGTACCGGTTTCGATTTCTTCGGCTTCGGCGACAAGCTCGCCGGCGAAGGCGAGGTCCGCGAAAAATTCTGGCGCACCGCCAAGAAGGCGGCGCGGCAGATTCCGTTCATGGACGAAGTTGTTGCCGCCTATTACTGCGCCATGGACAGGGACACGCCGCTGCGCGCCAAGGCCACCCTGCTCGGCGCGCTCGGCTATTTCGTCCTGCCGTTCGATTTCATTCCCGATTTCGTCGTCGGCCTCGGCTACACCGACGACCTCGCCGTGCTGACTGCCGCAATCACCGCCGTCAGCGCCCACATCACGCCTGCCCACAGGCAGGCCGCCAGGGATGCGTTGGCCGACAAGAGCTGACTTACGCCCGCAAATCAGCGCGTTCGAAAAGACAAACTCTTGCCGTTTTCGTGGCCTCCAACTCCGCGCCGGGACAACGCGCCGACAACCACAGGCGGCGGCGCGATGGTGGCGGTTTCCTGGGGTGAGCTCCTTTTCTTCGAGGACAATTCACCGTTTGGTAACCCTGATTAAATCAAAATGAAGCGACGGCAGGACGCCACGCGGCCCGCCTCCGCACCATTTGGAATACGGGAAGAACGATGCGCGGATTGATTGCTACAATTTCCGGCCTGGTCCTGGCGGCCAGCTTCGCAGTGCCGGCGCTGGCTCAGCAGGCGACGAAGATCGGCCAGCACAATGCCTGGGGCACCTACAGCTATCAGTCGAAGGCAGGCAAGGTCTGCTATGTGCTCACCGTGCCCACCGACAAGCAGCCCCCCTCGCTCGATCACGGCGACATGTTCTTCTTCGTCAGCCAGCGTCCGGGACAGCAGGTTTCCTACGAGCCGCAGTTCATCGCCGGCTACAATTTCCAGGAAGGCTCGAAGGCCACCGTCACCATCGACAAGAAGACCTTCTCGATGTTCACCCGCGGCAAGTCGGCTTGGGTCGAGAACGCCGCCGAGGAGCCGGTGCTGATCGCCGCCATGAAGACCGGCTCCGACATGAAGGTGCAGGCCAAGTCCGGCCGCGGCAACCCCACCTCCTATGTCTTCTCGCTGAAGGGCATCTCGGCCGCGCTGGCCTCCATCGCCAAGTGCAAATAGGCCAAGCCGACATCCGGATTTGACGCAAAGGCCGGGCCGCCAGGTCCGGCCCTTTGCATTCGGCTTTGTCCTTGCGTCGGCGCTGGTCGATTCCGCGCGCCGGCGATCGCCTGCGGCTATCTTCAAAAAATTGCGTGGCGAACGGAATAGTTTCCGGCCGAGACCGGTAGATGGGGCAAAAGAGGGAGAACGCTCTTTGAAGTGGCCGTCATCTGCACGGCCACGTCGAAACAGGGAGCGGCGGCAAGCACTGGGGACGAGCGTCTTTCAGGGCTTGCAGTCGGGAGGAGCACGCTCCCATCCGGCCCAGCGGTTGCCTGTCCCCTGTCCCTGACCGCTGGGCCGTCTTTCACGCCGGCTCCGGCCGGGCAGCGCAGGCAAGATAGGCCCGGCTTGCGCCAATCCGGCTTGAAGCGGGCGACATGAGACGGGCGGCATGAGATGGGATGAAACCGAAGTTCGACGTCATACCGCATCTGGAGGATCTGTGGCGTTACGGCAGGGTGCTCACCGGCAATGATTCCGACGCCGATGACCTGGTGCAGGAAGCTCTCGCCCGTGCGCTCTCGATGGCCGGCAGCTACGATCCCTCCCGGCCGCTGCTGCCCTGGCTGATCAGGATTGTCCGCAACACCTTCTTCACCGGCGCCAGCCGTGCCGATGCCGACAGGCGGCGCCTCGCATCGATCGCCGACCTGTCGGATGCGGCCTTGCCGCCGCCGCAGGAGCACAGCGCCGAGTTGTCCAACGTCACCAGGGCCCTCGCCCGCATGCCGACCGACCAAGCCGAAATACTGCATCTCGTCGGCGTCCTGGGCTTCACTTATGCCGAGGCGGCCGACCTGCTGGGCGTGCCGACGGGAACCGTGATGTCCCGCCTCAGCCGGGCTCGCACGGCCTTGAAGAACAACATGGAAGATATGGACAGCGCAGCCGCCCGTCACTTGAAGATCATTGGAGGGCGTGATGTGGCCCGATAATCGCGTTTCCGAACAGGATATCGGCCGTTTGCTGGATGGCGAGCTGTCGCCGTCGCAGCGATCCGAGCTGCAGGCCCGGCTTGCCCGCGAGCCCGAGCTGGCGGCGGCGGTGTTTGCCCACGCGCAACGCATGGAAGCGCTGCGCGATTCCCAGCCCCGGCGATTGTTCCCGCCCGGCGCGACCGTCGAAAAGGCGAGACAGCTGGAACAGGCGCTTCGCCGCAGGCGGATGTTCGCGATGCTCAGGCTTCAGGCCGCCGCTGTCGCCCTGGTCGCGATCGGGTGGTCGGCCAACTCGCTGACCGTTCCGCTTCGCCAGGGCGGCAGGACAGCCGACGAAACCTTCATCCTGGCCGCGCGGGATGCGCTGCGCGTCGCGCAGCTCAATGCGGGTCCCGAAAAGGGCGTCGAGCTCAAGCAGGACAAGATCCAGCGGCTGGTTGGCGCCGTCAACGTCAGCATGCCGACGCTGCCCTCCGCATGGGTGGTCAAGGATGTCCAGGTGCAGCCTTGGGACGGGCAGCAGAGCCTGGTGGTGACGGCGGATACGCCGAGCGTCGGGCGTATCACGCTTGTCGCCGCTCCGATGAACGGCGAGGGCGCCGTTCCGCCGACGCCCGCCACCGACGGCCGCGTGCCGACGGTCTATTGGCAGTCCGGGGGCACGGCCTACGCGCTGATGGGATCGGCCGCACCGGATCGGCTCGAGGTGGAAGCAAAGCAGATCGAGGTCGCCACGCGTCGCGGCGTTGCGCCGAAGATAAGAGGCTGATCGTGGCCGCCGGTCGCAGAAGGGAAAAGAATGCGCCCGATGTTGGAGTTCAAAGCCCGCCCCTGCCGCATGCTGTCGGATGGGTCCACACGATGAACGTCCAGTCCTTCGAAAGGAGATACTATCCGTCCACCTGTCCGGTTTGCGCCGGCGTGTCCCTGGAAGCCGAGGTCACCCTGCGCAAGGTGGAATTCCAGTGTGCCGCCTGCGGGGCATTCGAGATCACCTCGGCGGCTCGGAACGCGATGAAGGGCTTGTCACGGGAGCACCGTCAATTGTGGCTGTCGCAAGCGCGGCTGCGGGCTTCGACCGTCCCGCTGATCGCCTGCGCGAACGAGACGCCGCCGTAGGTCACCGGCTCCGCCGGTGACCTGGGAACTTGACCCGGGAAGCGCTGCGCGCGGGCGTTTCCCAACGGCCCGGCATCTCGGCTTGGGGTTGCCGGGCCGTTTTCACGAAAAGAGGAAATAAACCGGTCCGATTCTGAGGCCCATCATGAAGCCCGCTCGCATGGAGACGATCCGTACCGCGCTTCGCGAGTGGCTGGCGATGCGTGGAGCCGCGCGCTTCCCTCCCCACGAAGGCGCGCCATATGGCTATGTGACGCCGGACCGTTTCTGCTGACCGGATCGCGGTTCGAGTTATCGGCGAGCAGCCATGCCCCAGGAACATCCCTCTGACCGGTCCAGTCTGGAACTTTACGAGCCGATCGATATCCTGAAACCCGTCGCTCCCGATCTGTGGATCGTGGACGGGCCACGAATCGGCTTTGGCGTCGGACCGTTTGAATTTCCCTTCACCACTCGCATGACGGTCATACGGCTTCGCAATGGCGACCTGATCCTGCATTCGCCCGTGGCGCTGACGCCCGCGCTCCGGTCCGCGGTCGAGCTTTTGGCGCCGGTCCGCTTCCTGGTTGCGCCGAATTCCCTTCACTGCTGGTGGCTTCCCGACTGGAAAGCAGCCATCCCCAAGGCGGAGGTTTTGGCGGTGCGCGGCCTGCGGGAGCGGGCGAAGCGTCCGATCGCGGTGGACCGGCTGCTGGTGGGACGCGGCTCGCCCTGGCTGGCCGAGGTCGACCTGTTGGTCGTGCGCGGCGGCGTCCTCACCGAAGCCGTTCTGTTTCACCGCGCCACGCGAACGCTGGTCCTCACCGACCTGATCGAGAACTTCGAGCCAGGCCGGATTCACAGTTGGTTTCTGAGGCTTCTCGTCAGGCTCGCCGGCGCGGCCGATCCGGACGGCAAGGCGCCCATCGACATGCGGCTGAGCTTCTTTCGCCGTCGCCGGGCTCTGCGGGCGGCCGTTCACCAGATGCTCGCCTGGCATCCGGAACGCGTCATAATTGCCCATGGCCGGTGGTATGACAGAGACGGCGCCGACGAACTCAGGCGCGCGTTCCGTTGGGTCTTGTGACGATCGCCCACCTTCGAAGCTGCTAGACTAGACTTTCACCGCTTCGCTCGTCTCCGCCCGCCGCCGCCGGATCGCTTCGGCGATGAAGACGCGCGACAGCGCATGGTAGAGCGGTTCGTTGGAGATGAGCCTCGCCGTGCCGTAGCCCAGCATCGCCGCGCACATCAGCGCGATCACATTGTCGTGGTTGCCGGTCATTTCGAGGATGATGACGAAGGCCGTCATCGGCGCCTGCACGACGCCGGCGAAATAGCCGGCCATGCCGAGCAGCGCCGCGGTTCCGGTGGCCGTGCCGAAGACCAGGCCGAGCGTGCTGCCAAGGCCGGCGCCCACCGCCAGCGACGGCGCGAAGAGGCCTCCGGGAATGCCCGACACCATCGACAAGAGACCAGCGGCGAATTTCTCGACGAAAAAGAAGGCCGGCAGCGGTGTGCCTTCGATCGCGCCGCGCGCCTGCACATAGCCGGTGCCGAATGTCAGCCCGCCGGAGGCGACGCCGATCACCGCCACGGCGAGCCCGCAGATAGCCGCCACGACCAGAGTGCGTGGCAGCGGCTGCAGTGCGTTCCAGCGCCGGATGCGGCGCATGACGTTGAGCGCCAGCAGTGAGAACAGCGCGCCGGCACCGCCGCCGATGATGCCGCAGGCGAGCACCAGCGGCCAGTCGGCAACGAAGGCGACCGTATCCTTGGCGACGCCAAAATAGGGGTAGTTGCCGAGCAGCCCGAGCGAAGCGAGGCCGGCCAGGATCACCGCCGTCAGCACCAGCCCGTTGGTGCGCGCCTCATAAGCGCGGCCCATTTCCTCGATGGCGAAGACGATGCCGGCAAGCGGTGTGTTGAAGGCGGCGGCGATGCCGGCGGCGGAGCCTGCCAGGATCAGGCCGCGTGCCTGTGCCATGCCGCCCCATCGCGCCGCCTGCAGCATCAGCGAAGCGCCGACCTGCACCGTCGGGCCTTCGCGGCCGATAGAGGCGCCGCAGGCGAGGCCGACGATAGTGAGCGCGATCTTTCCCACCACCAGCCTCAGCGACAGGATGCGGCTGCGGTCGTCCTCGTCGCGCAGGTGACGTGCCGCAATCGCCTGCGGAATGCCGCTGCCTTGCGACCCCGGAAAGAAGGAATGCGCAAGCCAGGCGCAAAAGACGAAACCGAGCGGCGTCGCCACAAGTGGCAGATAGAAGCGCCAGCCGCCGTCGTTGCCAGTCACGGCAAGGAACAGGGCCTGCGCCCGGTCGGCGAGCAGGGCGAACAGGACGCTGATCAGGCCGATCGAGATGGCGCCGGCCCAGAAGACGAGGCGCGGTTGCCAGACGCGCCGCGACATCCACATGGCGTGGGAACGCCGCAGCATGCGGTATTTTCGGGATATGCCGGCCATGACCGTCCTCTTGATGGTTACCCGCCCTAGCACAGTCGCCGGGTCGATCAACCCGCTAGGGCGAGCCCGACGCTATGTCAGTCAGGTCGAGGAGTGGTGCTCAAGGGGACGTTACCGGATGGCGGATAACCCGCCGGCGTACCGGCCGGCGGGGAGGTCGGCACGCAGGATCGGCGAGGTCACATCGCCATTTTTTCACATTCGGCCTGGGCCTTCTTGGTCGACGTATCGATCATGTAGGCTTTGCCCTTGGCGTCGGTGATCATCATCATGCAATGCTTGATCGGCTTGGCCATCTTCATCATTTCGGCGCTCATCTTGGCGTCCGGCATCATTGTGCCCATGTGACCGTCCGGCATGATCGCGGTGACCTGCCCGCCCTTCATCATGGTCATGGCGCCCATTGTATCTTCGGCAAAGGCTTGCGAGGCGCAAAGACCGGCGAGGCCGGCAATGAGTGCGAGCTTGATTGAGTGCATCTGAACAACTCCCATTGTTGAGGGGCATGGTCGCCCTCTTCCGGTTCGCCGGCGCAGCTCGAATGATTACGTCAACACGAATATGTGATCGAGTTTCAGATGGGCAGCCGGCCGCGTTACGCCCCTGGCTCAGGCAGGTGTCAGAATTTGTTGACCTCCGTGCCAGTCGAAATAGCTATCGCTTCGCATCGGTCGAGACATAAAGCAGCCCGGTGTGGTGGGACGCGGGACCGGCTGGGCCGCACGACATCGATGCCGGCTTGGGAGAAGGAAAGCCCGGGCGCATGACTCCGGCGCCGAGCTGTGCTATGCGCCGCGCTTCCCGTGCGGCCGATGCTGAAATCGGCCGCAAATCGCTTATATTGGCGCCACCATGACCGTTTCGCTTGATCTTACCGCCGAAGGCGCTCGTGACGCCTTGCGCCGCGCAGCACCGGCCGAGAAGCCGTCGCTGATCGGCCTGACCCGCGCCGAGCTCGCCGAAGCGCTTGTCGGCGCCGGCATCGTGCCGGAGCGCCAGGCCAAGATGCGCGCCCAGCAGCTCTGGCACTGGATGTATGTGCGCGGCGTTTCCGACTTCGCGCATATGTTCAACATCTCCAAGGAATTGCGCGCGGAACTCGACAAGCATTTCACCGTCGCGCGGCCGGAGATCGTCGAGGAGCAGATCTCTTCCGACGGCACGCGCAAATGGCTGTTCCGCTTTCCGCCGCGCGGGGCCGGCCGCCCCGTCGAGATCGAGACCGTGTACATTCCCGAGGAAGGCCGCGGCACGCTCTGCATCTCCTCGCAGGTCGGCTGCACGCTGACCTGCTCCTTCTGCCACACCGGCACGCAGAAGCTGGTGCGAAACCTCACCGCCGAGGAGATCCTGGCCCAGTTGCTCACCGCGCGCGACCGTCTCGGCGACTTCCCCGACCGCGACACGCCGGACGGCGCCATTGTGCCGGCCGAGGGTCGCAAGGTGTCCAACATCGTCATGATGGGCATGGGCGAGCCGCTCTATAATTTCGAGGCGGTGAAGAAGGCGCTGCTGATCGCTTCCGATGGCGACGGGCTTTCCTTGTCAAAAAGGCGCATCACGCTGTCGACCTCCGGCGTCGTGCCGGAAATCTTCCGCACCGGCGAGGAGATCGGCGTGATGCTGGCGATCTCGCTGCATGCCACCAATGACGACCTGCGCGACCTGCTGGTGCCGATCAACAAGAAGTTTCCGCTGAAGGAGCTGATCGCCGCCTGCAAGGCCTATCCAGGCCTCTCCAACGCCAAGCGCATCACCTTCGAATATGTGATGCTGAAGGACGTCAACGATTCCCTCGACGATGCCAAGGCGCTGGTGAAGCTCTTGAAAGGCATTCCCGCCAAGATCAACCTCATCCCGTTCAACCCCTGGCCCGGCACCAACTACCAGTGCTCGGACTGGGAGACTATCCAGAAGTTTGCCGACTACATAAACAATGCCGGCTATGCCTCGCCGATCCGCACGCCGCGCGGCCGCGACATCCTCGCCGCCTGCGGCCAGCTGAAGTCGGAGTCCGAACGCATGCGCAAGGTCGACCGGCTGGCGCTCGAAGCCATGATGATCGCGGGGCACGGCGAGGCGTGAGGCGCATCATCGCCTATCTCGTCCGCTTCGCCGTCATCCTGGTCGGCTATATCGTCGGCTCGCTGGCGGCAAGCGCCTTCCTCAACGCGCTTTTCCTCGGCTATTTCGGTTACCCTCTGGAGCCGGGGCACCCGACGATCGCGCCGGCGCTTTATTTCTCGGTGCCTTTCGTGGCGCTGTTCGTCGCCTATTTCGCCTTCATGCCGGCGGCGGTCGTCATTTTGATCGCCGAAGTGCTCGGCCGGCGCGACTGGCTGTTTTACGCGCTGGGCGGCGCCGTCATCGCACTCGTCTTCCTCGGCTTCGTCCATAGTGTGGGCGACGCCGATTTCGATGTCACAGCGACCAACGCCAGATTGGCCGTGATCGGCGCCGGCATGGTCGGCGGCATCTTCTACTGGCTCTCCGCCGGCCGCTGGGCCGGAAGCTGGCGCCGCGAGGCGCTGCCCGATCCGCGGGCTTAAGTGTGGGGAGCGTGCTTGCCGGACCTCGCTGGCGCGTGCCGGAGCAGCCTATCCGATAACGATCACCTTTCCGGTGATGGCTCCCTCGACGCTCCTCGCGTAGGCAAGACCGACCCGTTTCGAAGAAACAGGTTCGTGGCCGGGAAACCATTCTCCATACCGTGGCACGGAAACGTCCAGAAGCCCCGGGCTCACCACGTTGATGCGCAGACCACGCGGCATTTCGATTGCCGCCCCGACGACGAAGCCGCCAAGGGCGCCATTCGCCGTCGCTGCAGCCGCCCCCGTTCGGATTGGATCGCGGTCCAGCACACCACTCGTCAACGTGAAGGATCCCGCTTCGTTGACGATATCAAGTCCTGCCAGGACCAGATTGACCTGCCCCAGCACCTTGTGCCTGAGACCGAGCATGAAACTCTCTTCCGTATAGTCGTGCAACCGACTGAAATGAACGTCGCCTGCTGTCGAAACGACGGCATCCACCTTGCCGCAACTTGCGTACATGGCATCGACCGATGCGCGGTTCGCCATGTCGACCCGGATGTCGCCACTGGAACGACCTGCCCTGATGATCTCGTGGCGACTTTCCAGCTCGGCGCACACGGCTTTGCCGATGTCACCCTCGGCACCGACAACGACAATCCTCATGACGCTGCGATCTCGTCATACCGCTTCAGCTTGTGCGCAAGGATTTCGGCACAACGGTCCAGGACCCCGCGTTGCTTGTCGAGCTGTTCGGAGTGGCCCAGAAGAATTCGCTTTCGCTCTGGGATCGTTTCGTCGCCCCTTTGGTAGAGCCGCGCAAAGTACCGCATCGTTTCCATCCGCATGCCGGTGTCGCGCAGGGACGACAGCAGGACGAGCCAATCGACGTCCACCGCCGAAAAGCGACGCTTGCCATCTCTTCCTCGTTCGACGGGCGGAAGCAGGCCCGCCTTTTCATAGTATCGGATGGTATCGATACCGAGCCCGCTGGCGGACGCAGCCTCTGAAATCCGCATGCCTTGCCCTTGATCTACACTGTGCAGACCAAGCTACCGTCCTGGAGCAACTCCAGGTCAAGGACTTTTCTCTGAAACGGCGCCGGACCGGACGACCGGAAGCTCGCTTGGGAAAGGGGCGATGGAAGCCTACTTCGCGTGCGCGGTCAGGATCTTGAGCGCGAAGGCCGAGAACACGCCGCCGAACAGATAGTCGACAACGCGCGTCACGCGCGGGCTTGCCTTCATCGCGGCGGAGAACTTTTCCGCCGCCAGCACCATCGGCGCCGTCACCGGGATCGACAGCACGATGAACATCACGCCGAGGAAGAACAGTTTTCCGGATGCGTTCGGATCGTGCGCGGAGACGAATTGCGGCAGGAAGGTCATGAAGAACAGGATGATCTTCGGGTTGAGCAGGTTGACCCCGAGCCCGGCCGCCCAGCTGCGGAACAGCGAAACTTGCGGTCCCGTTCGCTTCTCCGGCGAAAAGGCCGAGCCCTTGGCGATCGCCTGCCAGGCCAGGAATACCAGATAGCCGGCGCCGAAGATCTTCAAGACGAAGAAAGCCATCGGCGAAGCGACGATCAGCGCCGATATGCCGACCACCACCAGCGTGGTGTGGATCAGCGTGCCGCAAAGCGCGCCGGCCATGGAGGCGAAGCCGGTGGCGCGGCCCTGGCTCAGCGTTCGCGAGACGAACAGCGTCATGTCCGGTCCCGGCGTGATCGCCAGGATGACGGTGGCGATAGCGAACTGGATGAGCGTCGAAGTGTCGGGAATGAAGGACATAGAAGGCCCGGTATCGTGTTGGTTTGCGAGTTTATAGCGCGGCTGCCCCAGTCGCGCCAGCCGAGGCGATTGGCTTCTCCTGCTCACCTTCGTCTCTTGCGCCGCCCGGAAAGGCCGTGATACCTCGCCCGCGAAGCCATTTTCCCGCGGAACCGCCAAAATGTCCAAGACCAAGAACGTCAAGAAAGTCGTGCTCGCCTATTCCGGCGGCCTCGACACCTCCATCATCCTGAAGTGGCTGCAGACCGAGCTCGGCGCCGAAGTCGTCACCTTCACCGCCGATCTCGGCCAGGGCGGCGAGCTGGAGCCGGCGCGCCGCAAGGCCGAGATGATGGGCATCAAGGACATCCGCATCGTCGACGTGCGTGAGGAATTCGTCGCCGACTTCGTCTTCCCGATGTTTCGCGCCAACGCCGTCTATGAAGGCACCTATCTGCTCGGGACCTCGATCGCCCGGCCGCTGATCTCCAAGCATCTGGTCGAGATCGCCAAGGAAACCGGCGCCGACGCGATCGCGCATGGCGCAACCGGCAAGGGCAACGACCAGGTCCGCTTCGAATTGTCCGCCTATGCGCTGAACCCCGACATCAAAGTCATCGCGCCGTGGCGCGACTGGTCGTTCAAGTCCCGCACCGACCTTCTCAACTTCGCCGAGCAGCACCAGCTCCCGGTGCCGAAGGACAAGCGCGGCGACGCGCCCTTCTCGGTCGACGCCAATCTTTTGCACTCCTCCTCCGAGGGCAAGGTGCTGGAGGATCCGTGGAGCGAGCCGCCGGAATTCGTGCATCAGCGCACCGTCTCGCCGATGGATGCGCCCGATGTCGTCACCGAGATCGAGATCGAGTTCCTCAAAGGCGACCCGGTCGCGCTCAACGGCAAGAAACTGTCGCCGGCCACCATGCTGGCGGCGCTCAACGACCTCGGCCGCGACAACGGCATCGGCCGCCTCGATCTCGTCGAGAACCGTTTTGTGGGCATGAAGTCGCGCGGCGTCTACGAGACCCCCGGCGGCACCATCCTGATCGCCGCCCACCGCGCGATCGAATCGATCACGCTCGACCGGGGTGCCGCCCACCTCAAGGACGAGTTCATGCCGCGCTATGCGGAACTCATCTACAACGGCTTTTGGTTCTCGCCAGAGCGCGTGATGCTGCAGGCGATGATCGACAAGAGCCAGGACGACGTCGAAGGCACGGTGCGGCTGAAGCTCTACAAGGGCAACGTCATCGTCACCGGCCGCAAGTCGGAAAAGACGCTCTATTCCGATGCGCTGGTCACTTTCGAGGACGATCGCGGCGCCTACGACCAGAAGGACGCGGAAGGTTTCATTCGGCTCAACGGGCTGCGGCTCAGGACACTGGCGGCAAGGAACCGCCGCTGAAGCTGCTGATTTCCCCCTCGAGGGGGAGAGATGTCGCCGAAGGCGACAGAGGGGGTCGCTGCGCGTGAAGCGCCGACACCCTGCGCGACAAGAAACAGCGTCGACGCTCTGTATGAGACGACCCCTTCTGGCCTGCCGGCCATCTCCCCCTCAAGTTGGGAGATTCCCACTTTCCCGGCTTTCGCCAATCTCCAAGCCCAACAAAAAAAGCCCGGCGCATGGCCGGGCTTTTTCGTGGAATGACGATCTCAATCAGTCCGCGTCGATCGCTTCGGCAATGCGGGCTATAGCCTGCTGATAGACGCTTGCCGAGTTCCAGCCGGCAATCGCGCCCATATTGGCCTCGTAGCTCGCGCCGGCTTGCCAGCCATGCGCCTTGAGATAGTTGGCGGTCGAGGCGAGCGCCGTGTTGCGGTCGCGCAGGTTTCCGCTGCCGACGCCGTATTTCAGCACGTTTCCGGGCAGGAACTGGGTGTGGCCGATCTCGCCATGCATGGCGCCGACCGAGGAGGCGCTCAGCGCGCCGCGATCGACCAGCTTCAGCGCCGCGATGGCATGCGGGGTGAAATAGTCGGGGCGGCGGCAGTCATAGGCGAGCGTCAGGATGGCCGACACCGTGTTCTGGTTGCCCATCGAGGCGCCGAAACCGGTCTCCATGCCCCAGATGGCGAGCAGCACGCCCGGCGGCACGCCATAGGTCCGCTCGATGTTGGCGAACATCGCCGCGTTGGCCTTTTTCAGCGCGCGGCCTCTTGAGATGATAGCGGACGCCCCGCGGCGTTGCATGAACGCCTCCACCGAGCCGCTGAAAGCCTTGTGGATGGCGCGGTCGGCGGCGATCGTCCTGGTCGCGTAGGTCGCCCCCGCCAGCGCCGAAAGCCCCCTTTGGCCGACGCCGTTGGCCTTGGCCTCGGCGGCGAACTCCTGCTTCCAGGCCTCGAAGCCGGCGCCGTTCTTGCCACAGCTGGCCGCGGCCTCCGCGCCTGTGACCAGCCCAAGCATCGCCACCACCGCCGCGGCGGCCGCAAAAATCCTTCCTTTGGCAAAAAATGCCATGTCGTTCTCCTGGTTGCCCTTAAATGTTGCCTTGAATCACGTCCCGGTTGCGAATTTGCCAGCGAAACGCCCGATTGTCACCGCCCTCGCGGGAGACGTGACACCCGACACTGGCGAAAGAAGGGCAATCTGCCTACGATCAGCGATCAGCTGTGGCGGGCTTGCCTCATGAAAGAGGTCGACGTCGTGATCATTGGCCCGGTTCGGCGAGCTTGCCGCGCCGAAAGCCCTTCGAGCGGCCGGGCTTTCCGTCCTTCTGCGCGAGGCGATGGACCGGATTGGCCTGTGTCGGCCGTCATTGCCCAGCTCGCGGCGAAATAGCGCCGGAACGCCGGAAGCCGGAAAGCGTTAGGGCATGCTTCACAAAAAATCTCGGAGCGAGTTGACGATCCCAGGGAAAAGTCATCCCGCTCCAAGACGGAGCCTGCACCCACGCTCCGATCCATGGGTTGATCACGCATGAAGCTGCTCGACTGCCCCAATTGCGGCCATCGCCTCTATTTCGAGAATGCCCAGTGCCTGAACTGTTCCAGCCTGGTGCTCTATGACCCGGAGCAGGCGAGCTTCGTGCTCAGCGGCAAGGGCGGCATTCTTCCGTGCGGCAATGCCGATGAATGCGCCTGCAACTGGCGGGCCGAGGGCGGCCGGATTTTCTGCCACGCATGCGCCCTCAATCAGGTCATTCCCGACCTTTCCATCGACGGCAACCGCCGGCGCTGGATCCGGGTCGAGGCGGCGAAGAAACGCGCAGTCTATTCTCTGCTCGCCTTCGGCCTGCCGGTCGTGCCCAAGGCCGATGCGAAAGACGAGACCGGCCTTGCCTTCGACTTTCTCGCCGACCCGATCGGCGCCGGTCCGGGCGGTGAGCCCATCCTGACCGGCCATGACAACGGCTTGATCACGCTCAATGTTGCCGAAGCCGATTCCGCCGAGCGTGAACGGCGGCGGGTCGAGATGGGCGAGAATTACCGCACCCTGCTTGGCCATTTCCGCCACGAGCTCGGCCACTATTATTGGGATCGGCTGATCCGTGACGATCCCGCGCGCCTTTCGGCCTTCCGCGCCCTCTTCGGCGACGAGCGTGCCGATTACGAGCAGGCCCTGGAAGCTTACTACGCCAACGGCGCGCCGCCGGACTGGCAGCAGCGCCACATCTCCGCCTACGCCGCATCCCATCCCTGGGAAGACTGGGCCGAGACCTGGGCGCACCATCTCCACATCACCGACACGCTGGAGATGGTTCATTCGCTGAACTTCCCGCTTGGCCGGCTGGAGACCGTGGGAGTGGGCGACCTGCCGCGCAGCGATACTGGCGGGCATTTGCAGCCGGCGCCCGCCGATCCCGACCCGGGTCCGGAGCCATTTGAAAGGATCCTGGCCCGCTGGCTTGTGCTGTCGGAGGCGTCGAACTCCATCAACCGCTGCATGGGCCTGCCGGACCTCTACCCTTTCGTGATTTCCGAGGTGGCGGCGCGCAAATTGGCCTTCGTGCACGAGCTTTTGACCGGTGCGCCGAAAAAGAGCTGGAACAATTCGTGAGTGGGAACAAGGACTTTAGCCGGAACGCATAAGCCTCTGTTTCGTTTCCGAGCCCGAGGGAGCGTTGAAAACGGAGAGAAGAACTATGACACGCGTATTGTTTCCGGCGCTGGCCGGTGCGCTGCTCACGATCTCGGGCGCCGCTTTCGCCGATACCCCCGTCCAGGCGGTGACCGACTTGAACGTCCGCGCCGGCCCCGGTCCGCAATATCCGGTCATCGGCGTGCTGGCGGCCGGCCAATCGGCCACGCTCAACGGCTGCATCGAAGGCAGCAAGTGGTGCACGATCGCCGAAGCCGACGGCAAGGGTTGGGTCTATTCCGATTATGTCACGGGCGAGTTCGGCGGCAGCCGCGTCGTCGTGACCCGCCGCCCGGCCAATACCGATATCGCCGTCGTGGCCCCGCCGACCGATGATCTCTACACCACCAACAGCTACACCGGCGCCATCGTTTCGAGCGACGACGCCATCGAGTCGATCGGCAGACCGCCGGCCGAGGTCGGCACCTATGTCACCACGCATCGGGTCGATCCGGTCTATCTGGAGGGCGAGGTGGTGACCGGCGCCACGCTGCCCGACACGGTCGAGCTGCGCGAGATCCCCGATTACCGGTATCGTTATGTCTATGTGAACAACCAGCCCGCGCTGGTCGACCCCGGCACGCGGCGCATCGTCTATGTGATGCGCTGATCGGGCTTGATCGCCGTGAGAAGAACGGTCGCCAGCGATGGCGGCCGTCTTTTGATGTCTGCACGCGGCAACCCGTGGGGGCGGTAATTGCGTGCTAACTGCCGATCTCCTAATACCCATGTGGCGAAAGCCTTCGGCAGGGGAGCCGCGTGACGATCGAAAATGCCGCCTTCGAGCGCTATCGCTGCTCACCGAACGAAAAGACAACTTTGCCGCGCCTGTTCTTTGGCACGGCGATCGTCATCGCCTTCTGGATGGCGGCGACGGCCCTGGTGCTGTTTGCCGGTACGTATCTCTACATCGTCTGGCGCCTTCCCGGACCCTCGACCGGGCAATACATGCAGGATTTCCTGGCATCGCCCACCGGAATCTTGAGCGCGCTGAGCTCCTTTGCCGGCATCTGGATCGGCCTCTGGGTGGCGATGCGTTTCCTGCATGAGGAGCCCCTCGCCGCCCTTTTCGGCGTCAGCCGCCGCATCGCGGGCGGCGATTTCCTCAAGGGCCTGGTTGCGGTGCTGATCACCTCGCTACTTTCCGAAGTGCTGCTCTATTGGCTGCAGCCGGAGATCGCGCGCGGACCGATCGCCTTCTCGTCCTGGCTGCTTTTCCTGCTGCCGATCGCGCTGCTCGCCTTCCTGCAGACCTCCTCGGAGGAAATGCTGTTTCGCGGCTATCTGCTGCGCGCGCTCGCCTGTCGCTTCAGGAGCCCTCTGGTTTGGGCGGTGCTGCCGGGCCTGCTGTTCACGTCGCTGCATTGGAACACGGCCTCGACGCTGGCCATCAATGCCAGTGTCTTCATCTCGATCGGCACCTTTGCGCTGTTGCTCACGCTCCTGGTCTATGTCACCGGCAATCTCGGCGCCGGTTTCGGCGCCCATCTCGGCAACAATCTGACCGGCTTCCTGCTGATCTCGCACCAGGAGGCCTATAATTCCTTCGCGCTGCTCAATGCGAAGCCCCTCGAAGGTCCCGGCTGGACCAGTTGGGACGCCGTTCTGATCGCGGCGATCGGCATCGTCAGCACGCTTCTGACGATTCTGCTGCTTTTGCACCGGCGCTCGCCGCTGCGGGTCGGGGCGACCAATCAAAGCCTGGGCTAAGCCGCCGTCAATCGCGGTGTTTTGGCCCGGATTCCGGCATAGTTTTTTGATGCATGCCGTTGCCGCAAAACCGCTGCGCACCTTTGCGCGACATGCATTGGCCTTGACTCCGCGGCCGATTTCCTGTCTAGAGCCGCTGAATTCCGCGACGAGTTTTCTTTCGCGAAAGCCGACCAGGACGCCGAAGCCTCTTTGAGGCGGGTGCTGTAAAGAGATCCCGGAGGCCAACACCCGGCAGCGCGATGCGCCCCCGGGTGCTTTTTGGCTTTGCGCTTTTGCTTGGCGGCCCGGCGCGAACGCACTACCTCTCGGGCATCCACAGGTGCCAGAGAAAAGGAAGAAGAATGTTTGAGTCCCTGCAAGAGCGCCTTGGCTCCATCCTGAACGGCCTGACCGGCCGCGGCGCGCTGTCCGAGGCGGATGTCTCGGCAGCGCTGCGCGAGGTGCGCCGCGCCCTGCTCGAGGCCGACGTGGCGCTGGAGGTGGTGCGTTCCTTCACCGACAAGGTGCGCGAGAAGGCGGTCGGCGCCGCGGTGCTGAAGTCGATCAAGCCCGGACAGATGGTCGTCAAGATCGTCCATGACGAGCTGGTCGACATGCTCGGCGCCGAGGGTGTCGCCATCGACCTCAATGCGCCGGCGCCCGTCGTCATCATGATGGTCGGCCTGCAGGGCTCCGGCAAGACGACCACCTCGGCCAAGATCGCCAAGCGGCTGACCGAGCGCCAGAACAAGAAGGTCCTGATGGCCTCGCTCGACACGCGGCGTCCCGCCGCGCAGGAGCAGCTGCGCCAGCTCGGCGAGCAGACCAAGGTCGCCACCCTGCCGATCATCGCCGGCCAGAGCCCGGTCGACATCGCCAAGCGCGCCGTGCAGGCGGCCAGGCTCGGCGGCCATGACGTCGTTATCCTCGACACCGCCGGCCGCACTCATATCGACGAGCCGCTGATGGTCGAGATGGCCGACATTAAGAAGGTGTCGTCGCCGCACGAGATCCTGCTGGTCGCCGACTCGCTGACCGGCCAGGACGCCGTCAATCTGGCGAAAAGCTTCGACGAACGCGTCGGCATCACCGGCCTTGTGCTGACCCGCATGGACGGCGACGGCCGCGGCGGTGCCGCGCTTTCGATGCGCGCCGTCACCGGCAAGCCGATCAAGCTCATCGGCACCGGCGAAAAGATGGACGGGCTGGAGGAATTCCACCCCAAGCGCATCGCCGACCGGATCCTCGGCATGGGCGACATTGTCTCGCTCGTCGAGAAGGCCGCCGAAACCATCGACGCCGAGCAGGCGGCGGCGATGGCCAAGAAGATGCAGTCGGGCAAGTTCGACCTGAACGACCTCGCCCAGCAGCTTCAGCAGATGTCGAAAATGGGCGGCATGGGCGGCATCATGGGCATGATGCCCGGCATGGGCAAGATGAAGGACCAGATGGCCGCCGCCGGCCTCGACGACAAGATGTTCGGCCGCCAGCTCGCCATCATCTCCTCGATGACCAAGGCCGAGCGCGCCAATCCCGATATCCTCAAGCACTCGCGCAAGAAGCGCATCGCCGCCGGCTCCGGCACCGACGCTGCCGAGATCAACAAGCTCTTGAAGATGCATCGCGGCATGGCCGACATGATGAAGGCGATGGGCGGCAAGGGCAAAGGCGGCGGCCTCATGCGCGGCATGATGGGCGGCCTCGCCTCGAAAATGGGCCTTGGCGGCATGATGCCGGGCGGCGGCATGCCCGACCTGTCCAAGATGGATCCCAAGCAGCTCGAGGCCCTGCAGAAACAGGCGCAGGCCGCCGGCCTCGGCAAGGGACTTCCCGGCGGCTTGCCGGGTGGACTTCCTGGCGGCGGACTGCCGGGCCTGCCCGGCGGCATGAAGCTTCCCGGTCTTCCCGGCCCGGGCGGTGGCGGACTGCCCGGTTTGGGCAAGAAGAAGTGAGCGGGGCGATGAACGAGGAGAAAGACATGGCCGAAGCACGCGCCATCCTGGCCGGCTACCGCGCTTCGATCGACAACATCGACGCCGCCCTTATCCATATGCTGGCCGAACGCTTCCGCTGCACCAAGGCGGTCGGCGTTCTGAAGGCCGAGCATGGCCTGCCGCCCGCGGACCCGTCGCGCGAGCAGCAGCAGATCGCCCGCCTTCGCCAGCTGGCGAAGGATGCGAACCTCGATCCCGATTTCGCGGAGAAGTTCCTGAACTTCGTCGTCCGCGAAGTGATCCGTCATCACGAACAGATCGCCGCTGACAACGGCGTGATGAAAACCGGGTGAAGCCCGGCGCGTGTCGCCCAAAACTGCGCAGCGGTTTTGGGGCAACGACATACGCAAGCAAAGACAACGTCAATCAAACGAAATCAGAGCTTTTTAGGAGAAAACAATGGCACTGAAGATCAGACTGGCCCGTGCGGGCTCGAAGAAGCGTCCCTACTACCACGTCGTCGTCGCCGACGCCCGTTCGCCGCGCGACGGCCGTTTCATCGAGTCGCTGGGTTCCTGGAACCCGCTGCTGCCGAAGGATGGCGAGCGCGTCAAGGTTGACGCCGAGCGCGTCAAGCACTGGCTGTCGCACGGCGCCCAGCCCACCGACCGCGTGCTGCGCTTCCTCGACGAAGCCGGCCTTGCCAAGCGCGAAGCCCGCTCGAACCCGAACAAGGCCCTGCCTGGCAAGAAGGCGCAGGAACGCGCCGCGCTGCTGAAGAAGGCCCAGGAAGACGCGGCTGCTGCTGCCGCCGCGGCGACCGCCGCTCCGGCCGAAGCCGCCACCGCCGAGTAGTCCCGGCCTTTTCGCTTACAAAAACGGCGGGCACGGACCCGCCGTTTTTCTTTGCCGGCTTTGCAGCCTCAATATCCCGCCGGACACCTTGCGACATAGACGCGACCGTAGCGGTCGCGATACCGGCACTTGCCGCTTTCGCTGGCACGTCCGATCAGTGCGCCGGCGACGGCGCCGACCGCGCCGCCGACCACCGCGCCCTGCACCGGATCGTTGGCCACCGCGGCTCCGACCGCCGCACCGCCCAGGCCGCCGATCGCAGCACCCTTTTCCGTTTGCGAGCAGGCGCCGAGGGCGACCGTCAGCACCAGGATGGTAATTGCTTTCTTCATTGCTGTTCCTCTCTCAAGCGCCGTCCTCGCCGCCATGCCCTAAACTCACAAACAGGTAAATTGATCCCCGCAATGATGAAAATTGGCCGGCTACGTGCCGGCCGGATTTATGGCGCCGGCATGAACTCATTGAAATATCGTGCTTTTCAGCGCTCGGTAAGGCGCCTCAGCTTGTCGAGCCCGGCCTCGAAATCCTTGCCGATCAGCGTGTCAAAATTCATGAACAGGCCCATCAGCTTGGCAATGAAAGGCCTTGCGCCGCGCATTGCCCAGGTAACCGTGGTGCCGTCGCCGGACGGCGAGAGCGAGAAGTCGACCGTGTTGTTGGCCCGGAACGGCCTTTCGAAGTCGAGCTTGAGCGAGACCAGGATGACGGCACCGAATTCGTGATCTCCATGCGGCCCTTGCCGGCTTTGGAGTTGCCTTCCCAGGCATAGGCCGCGCCCTTGCCGCTGTCGGTGCCGGACAGCGTGCGCTGCATCTGAGGGTCGAGTTTTTCGAAGGGCGACCATTCCGGCCAGCGCCGGAAATCGTTGATCAGCGGGAAGATCGTCTCGGCCGGCGCCTTGATGCTGGCCGAGCGGGTGACGACGAAATGGTTCGGCCGGGTCGCGGCATAGATGAGCACGGCGGCGATGATGACGACCAGGATAATGAGGATGGTGGTGAGCATTTTTCTCTCCCTATCGCGAGAACGGGATCAACGCGCGTACCCTCGGGTCGCGCAGATAGAGCCCGCCCCACAGGATGATACCGAGATAGACGCCGAACAAAGTGTGCGAGAAGAGCGGGTTGCCGATCCGCACATGGGTCGAAATCGCGCCGCCCATATAGGCGGTGAGCAGGATGGCGCCGAGCACCGAGGTGCGCGGCAAGGCGTAGAGCGCGGTCGAGATCAGCCGATGACCCCGATCAGGCGCGCGACATTGGCGTCGGCCGGCCAGCCGAGTTCGGCCATCGTCCGGGTGACGACATCCAGCGGCGGCAGCTTCATGACGCCGTCGAAGATCATGAACAGGACGACGGCGGCGCTGAGCGCGCGCCCGGTCCACAAGGCGCCGTTCGAGACGGGCACGGCTTCGGACATGCTCATGGATGTTTCCTCCTGATGGCTCGACCGACCCCTCTGCGGAGGTCGAACCAAGGACGCGCTATGGGGCCGCGATCCTACAGGGTCCGGAGTCTTTTCCGCGACGGTTACGCCAACCGGTCGTAAACGCCACTCGCCGCAATGAGGCGCACCAGCTCCGCCTGCCGCCGCGTCTCCGTCTTTTCGAACACGTGCTGCAGGTGGGTGCGCGCCGTGGTCAGGCTGATGCCGAGCTCGTCTGCGACCGCTTGCAGTCCTTCGCCGCGGGCGATCGCAATGGCCACGGCGGCCTCGGCTGGGGTCAGCCGATAGAGATTGCGCAACTGGGCCAGCATGGTCCGCGGGGTGCTGTCCGGATCGGCCACGAACACGATTGCGGCGGGGCGGCCGGTCACGAACCATGTCGACTCGATCTTCAGCGGCGCCACCAGCACGCTCAGCGGTCGACGCGGCGCCGGCCGCGCGAGCGCCATCACGCCGCCTGCGGTGTCCGACTGCTCCGCGGCCGTGGCAATCAACCGGCGAAATTGCGCGGCATCCGCTGGCTTATTTGCGCGCAGCGCCGATTTCTCGATCCTGATTCCGTCGGCTTCGGTGAGCAGCGCTTCGGCCGCCCGGTTGGCGAACAGGATGTCGCCATTCGCCGCCACGATCAGCACGCCCTGGGCGACGCGGTCGAGCGCCTCGACATTGGCACTCCTGGCGATCTCCGAACGCGAGAGGCGCAATCCCACGCTCGCCGCGCGAACCAGATGCGGCCCGACGCGGCGCAGCCGCTCGAGATGCTCGGGCTCGAACTCGCCGGCTGTCCTGGCGCGTCCGCAGGTGAACACGACGCGCATGTCCGGTTCGTTGGCCAGCACGACCCCGATCGGGTGGCACATGTCGCCGGGTCGGCAGAAGTCGTTATAGAACTCGGAGCGCTGGTAGACTTCCCGCGGCACGAGGTCCCACACCGGAATCAACGCGCCGGCGCGCAGCTTGGCGATACGCGGCAGGAACACATTGGTCTTGTAGTAATACTGCGCGTAGGTGAGGTCCGCCTCGGGCGGCATGCGCACCGAACTCGCTTCGCTGCGCAACGTCCTTGCGTTTTGGAACGTCAGCTTGGTGGCGGCGCCTTCGAGGAAATCCGAGAGCGTCTCGAGAACCAGCGGCCAGCGGCCGGGTTCGACCGCCGCATCGTAGATCTGCCCGACCATGCCTTCAAAGTCGTGCATGCGTGCCGGTTTCACCGCTCCCTCACCTGAAGGGATCTGCAGTTTGCCGGAAGCCGGCTTTGCTGACAACCGTTCCCCGCCGTATCTCATATGTTCATACGAGGCGACCGCCCGAGGTCAGCGTGTAGCTATCGTGACGCCATCAAGCTTCACTCCAACCCCATGTGGCGAAGATGCAAACGCGGGCAGCACCTGGCACTCAGACCGATTGGAACGGTACGCACTACGAAACGCTTCTGACGGCGCGCGAGACCGGCGGCAAGCTCGGGGCATTTGCATCCGATGCTGGTCCGTGCGACGGACCGCCGCGCCACCGCCATCTCGAGGCCGACGAAATCTTCGTCATTCTCCAAGGGCGGCTGCGCTTCTGGCGCGCCGGGGAAACTTCCGAACGTAGCGCCGGAGAAATATTCCACATTCCCGCTGGCGTTGAGCACGCTTTCGTCGTCGTCGAGCCGGCGCAATGGATCGCCATCCTGTCCCCGGGAGGTCTCGAAGGCTTTTTCCCGGCGGTTGCCGCGCAGGGACTGGAGATTCCGCGAGACGTGGCTGCAATCAAGGCGATCGCGGCCCAGTTCGACATGGAGATTACCGGGCCACCGTTAAGATATCCGTGAACGTGAGGCGACCCCAGCCCGAGGGCCGGGAAGATGTTCCGGGACGTCCCCCGAAAGCAATTTTCAGGAAAAGTGTAAGCGGTTGCTCGGCGCCTTCGCCGTAGCCACGCGTCCGGAATTGCGTCAAGACAGAAGAACAGCGCCACGCGCATTCCGGGAAAGGAAACCATGAGCGGCGAGACGGACCTGCAAAAGCTGCTGGCATCGATGACGCCGCAGCTTTACCCGGAAGTCTATGTCTTCGCGACCTTGCCGCCCGGCACAGCCTTGCCGGAGGGCCTGGAGCCGGTCATGCGCTTCATCGAGCGCGAGGGCACGACGCTGATCCTGGCCGAAAGCCAGGCGAAGGCTGCCGGCCTTGCCGGCACGTTCCGCAGCCGGATGATCACGCTCGACATCCACTCCTCGCTGGAAGCCGTCGGCTTCCTCGCCGCCATCACGACGCGGCTCGCGGCGGCCGGCATGGGCGTCAATCCGGTCTCGGCCTTCTATCACGACCATCTGTTCGTGCCGGCGGAGCGGGCGGAGGAAGCGCTGGCGATATTGCGCGGCCTGGCGGCCGAAAATGGGCCTGGGTTCAGCGCCTGAGGACATAAAGAATATCTGGCAAGCCTTCCTCATTGGCCGAGCCGTCGCCGAAGGCTTCGGCGCGAAAGCCGTGGCGTTCGTAGAAGCGGCGCGCGCCGGTATTGGCCTGGAAGCAATGGAGCTTGACCAGAGACATGCCGGCGGTGGCTTGAGCAAGCAGCCGGCTGCCGATGCCTTGTCCAGTCCAGGCCGGATCGAAATAGAGCTGCCGGACCCACTCGCCGCCGATGGCGATGAAGCCGATGATGCGGCCGCCAGCATCGGCGACCGTCACCTGCTGATTGGGCAGCAGGATGTCGCGGATGAAGAACAAGTCCTCCTCAGGCGTGTGCAGCAACGGCATCCAGTCGATGGCATTCAGCGAGGCGCGCATCGTGATTGCGATGGCGGCGGCGTCCGAGCTCGTGGCTGGCCGTAGTAAGATCTCAGGAGAACTGGACATGACGGCGCTGCCCCCTCATCCACCCTTCGGGCACCTTCTCCCCGTTGAACGGGGAGAAGGAAGAAGCGCCCCGGCCGAAGGCCGAGCCTGCGACCGCAGGCCGCCGGCCTTCCGGCGCGCCCGCGCAGGGCCAGCCGCGCAGCGGCGATACGGCCCGTGAGCGAAAACCAAACGGCCAAAGGCCGAGCCTGCGACCGCAGGCCGCCGGCTTTCCGGCGCGCCAGCGCAGGGCCAGCCGCGGCAGCGGCGGTGCGGCCCGTGAGCGAAAACAAACTGCCGTCAGGCCGCCTTCTTCTTGGGCTGGATCAGGCCGCGCTCGACCAAAAGCTCGGCGATCTGCACGGCGTTCAGCGCCGCGCCCTTGCGCAGATTGTCGGAGACCACCCACATCGACAGGCCGTTGTCGACGGTCGAATCCTCGCGGATGCGCGAGATGAAGGTGGCGTCCTCACCGGCCGATTCCAGCGGCGTGATATAGCCGCCGTTCTCGCGCTTATCGAGCACCTGGCATCCCGGCGCCTCGCGCAGGATCTCGCGCGCCTCGTCTGCCGTGATCGGCTTTTCGAACTCGATGTTGACCGCTTCCGAATGGCCGATGAACACCGGCACGCGCACGCAGGTCGCCGTCAGCTTGATCTTGGGGTCGAGCATCTTCTTGGTCTCGGCCACCATCTTCCACTCTTCCTTGGTGAAGCCGTCGTCGAGGAACACGTCGATATGCGGGATGACATTGAAGGCAATGCGCTTGGTGAACTTCTTGACGTCGACCTGGTCGGCGACGAACACCGCGCGGGTCTGGGTGAAGAGCTCGTCCATGCCTTCCTTGCCCGCGCCGGACACCGACTGGTAGGTGGCGACGACGATGCGCTTGATGGTGGCGACGTCATGCAGCGGCTTCAGCGCCACGACCAGTTGCGCCGTCGAGCAGTTCGGGTTGGCGATGATGTTCTTGCGCGTGAACAGCGAGATCGCGTCCGGGTTCACTTCCGGCACGATCAGCGGCACGTCCTGATCGTAGCGGAAGGCCGACGAATTATCGATGACGACGCAGCCCTGCTTGCCGATCTTCGGCGACCATTCCTTCGACACATTGCCGCCCGCCGACATGACGCAGATGTCGGTGTCGAAAAAATCATACTGGTCGAGCGCCTTGACCTTCAGCGTGCGGTCGCCGAAGGACACTTCGGTGCCCTGGCTGCGCCGCGACGCCAGCGCCACCACCTCGCTCACCGGGAAGCCGCGCTCGTCCAGAATGTTGAGCATTTCGCGGCCCACATTGCCCGTGGCGCCGACTACCGCAACCTTGAAACTCATCTGATATCTCCTGTCCCTCTCCGCTTGGTTGTTGGAGAAAACCCGCCGGCCTCATGCGGGTTTCGTCCCCCGGGCCGTACCCGGGAGAGGGTGGTTAGGCCAAGGGAATCACACCGTTTTGGTGGTGGTTTTGCCGGTTTTCTTGGCCAAGAATGGGGTCTTGCTGGAACGGACGGACGCGTCTGAGCGCCCGGCCCAATGCTTTACATTGTGGCTGGGGGTATCGAATGCAAGAAGAGCCATCAAAAGGCCGCGCATCGAAAAAAACGATCCCATTCGACGCGGGCTTTTACGCGGTTTGGCAAAAGAGTCAATCGGCGCAGCGCCTCTCCTTCTCCCCGTCACTAACGGGGAAAAAGGTGCCCGAAGGGCGGATGAGGGGCGGCGCCGAGTTCGACGGTTAGCTCATCCGGAAGCGAGGGCCTGAAGACCGGCCCCTTGCCTTACCCATCAGCGTTCGCGCTGCCCCTCACCTGCCTGCCGGCATCCTCTCCCCGTAAAATGACGGGGAGAGGGGCGCTCTCGTCAGCGGTTTCGCCAATCGCCGCGCTGCGCACTGCTCTGTACAATGGCGGCTGTAGCAAGTACGAACGGCCCAAATTTCGTTTGGCTGGCGCAGTGCCGGCCTTGTGCTCCATGACGAGCGCAGAACCCCGAATTCCGAAAGAAGAAAATGTCTAGTTTCGAAACGATTGTTCCTGCGCTGGCTCAGGCGCTGGAAAAGCGCGGTTATTCGGCGCTGACGCCGGTGCAGAAGGCGGTGCTTGGGCCTGAGCTCGGCGAGGCCGACGCGCTGGTGTCGGCGCAGACCGGCTCCGGCAAGACCGTGGCCTTCGGCCTTGCCGTGGCGCCGACCCTGCTTGGCGGCGCTGAGCGGTTTGCCGAGGCCGGCGCGCCGCTCGGATTGGTCGTGGCACCGACGCGCGAGCTGGCGCTGCAGGTGCGGCGCGAGCTGGAATGGCTTTACGAGCTGACCGGCGCTGAGATCGCCTCCTGCGTCGGCGGCATGGACATGCGCACGGAGCGGCGCGCGCTGGAACGCGGTGCTCATATCGTCGTCGGCACGCCGGGCCGGCTGCGCGACCACATCACCCGCGCCGCGCTCGACATGTCGGCACTGAAGGCCGTGGTGCTGGACGAGGCCGACGAGATGCTCGATCTCGGCTTCCGCGAGGACCTGGAATTCATCCTCGACACAGCGCCCGCCGGACGCCGCACGCTGATGTTTTCCGCCACCGTGCCGCGCTCCATCGCCAAGCTGGCGAAGAGCTACCAGCGCGACGCCGTGCGCATCTCGGCCGGCGGCGAGGCAAAGCAGCATCTCGACATCGAATACCGGGCGCTCTCCGTCGCGCCCGCTGATCGCGAGAACGCCATCATCAACGTGCTGCGCTATTACGAGGCGGGCAACGCGATGGTGTTCTGCAACACGCGTGCCGCTGTCAACCATCTCACCGCGCGCTTCAACAACCGCAATTTTGCGGTGGTGGCGCTGTCCGGCGAGCTCAGCCAGAACGAGCGCAGCCACGCCCTGCAGGCGATGCGCGACGGCCGCGCGAAGGTCTGCATCGCGACGGACGTCGCCGCGCGCGGCATCGACCTGCCCAATCTCGATCTCGTCATCCACGCCGACCTGCCAAGCAACCCGGAGACGCTGCTGCATCGCAGCGGCCGCACCGGCCGCGCCGGGCGCAAGGGAGTGAGCGCGCTGATCGTGCCGGCCAATGGCCGCCGGCGAGCCGAGCGGCTGCTCGCCAATGCCGGCCTGACCGCGGCCTGGGCAAGCCCGCCCTCGGCCGACGAGGTGCTGCGGCGCGATGACGAGCGCATCCTGGCCGACCCTTCCTTCGGCGAGCCGGTGAAGGACGAGGAGCGCGACTTCGCCGCGGCGCTTCTGGAGCGGCATGGCGCCGAATTGGTGGCGGCCGCCTTCGTACGGCTTTGCCGCGGTAGCCGCTCGGCGCCCGAGGATTTGATCGACGTCGCACCCTTCGCGCCGTCAAAGGAGAAGTTCGCGCGCCGCGAAGAAGCACCCGCCCGCCGCGACGATTTCGGCGACAGCGTCTGGTTCTCGCTCTCGGTCGGCCGCCGGCAGAATGCCGAGCCGCGCTGGCTGATCCCGATGCTGTGCCGCACCGCCGGCATGTCCAAGCGCGAGATCGGCGCCATCAAGATGCAGCCGGAGGAAACCTTCGTGCAGATCGCCGCCGACTGGGCCGACCGGTTCGTCGCCGCGATCGGCCCCGACCGCAAGCTGCAAGGCAGCATCGCGGTCAGGCGGATCGACGGCACGCCGGACCTGTCGCGCGCCGGCTACCAGCCGCAGAGGCCGGAGAAAAAGCCGCATCGCGGCAAGCGGTCTTTCGACCAAGGCGCGCCCGTATTCGAGAAGCGGGCGCCGGGCGAGCGTCAGCATGCTGGGGCGCCGGACACCTGGGCGAAGAAACCCGGCAAGGCGAAATTCGACAAGCCAAAGTTCGACGGGCCGAAATCCGACCAGCCGGCAAAGCGAAATAAGCAGAAGAAACGGCCAGCGTAGGATCGCGACGGAAAGCCGACCCGCGGCGAGCGCCGGCGTTCTCTTTCGGTGGCAAATCGCAACCTTCGAGATTGGCCGAAGCGTCCGAACTTCGTCATCCACGGGCGGAGCGGGAGCGAAGCGGACGCGCAGACCCGAGGATCCATGCCGTGACCTCGCGCGAAGAATAGGGACGACGCAGAACAGGGAGCCGTTCTGCACCGCTGCGACGCTCACAGGTCACGGAATGGATTCTATGGTCTGCGCTGCGTCGCTTCGCTCCTTGCTCCGCCATAGCGTGGGGTGCGCAATGTCGACCCTCGCCCAGCGAATGTCGACAGTCATACATCATCCCAGGAACTTGGCGATGATGGCGTCGCCCATTTCGGTGGTGCCGACTTCCTTCATGCCCGGGGAAAGAATGTCCTTGGTGCGCAGGCCGTCGTCGAGCACGGCGGCGATGGCCGCTTCCAGCCTGTCGGCCTCGGCGACCATGCCGAAGGAATAGCGCAGGCACATGGCGAAGGAGGCGATCATGGCGATCGGGTTGGCGATGCCCTTGCCGGCGATGTCGGGCGCCGAGCCGTGCACCGGCTCGTAGAGCGCCTTGCGCTTCTTGGTCTTGGCGTCCGGCGCGCCGAGCGAGGCGGACGGCAGCATGCCGATCGAGCCGGTTAGCATGGCGGCGATGTCGGAGAGCATGTCGCCGAACAGATTGTCGGTGACGATGACGTCGAACTGCTTCGGCCAGCGCACCAGCTGCATGCCGCCGGCATCGGCCAGCATATGGTCGAGCTTGACGTCGGAATAGCGCGCCTTGTGGGTCTGCGAGACGACCTCGTTCCACAGCACACCCGATTTCATGACGTTGCGCTTTTCCATGGAGGTGACGTGGTTCTTGCGCGTGCGCGCCAGCTCGAAGGCGACGCCCGAAATGCGCTCGATCTCGAACGTGTCGTAGACCTGGGTGTCGATGCCGCGCTTCTGGCCGTTGCCGAGATCGATGATCTGCTTCGGCTCGCCGAAATAGACGCCGCCGGTCAGCTCGCGCACGATGAGAATATCCAGGCCCTCGACCACCTCCTGCTTGAGCGAGGAGGAAGCGGCCAAAGCCGGATAGCAGATCGCCGGTCTGAGATTGGCGAACAGCTCCATGTCCTTGCGCAGGCGCAAGAGCCCGGCCTCGGGGCGCACCTCGTAAGGCACGCTATCCCATTTCGGCCCGCCGACGGCGCCGAACAGCACGGCGTCCGCCGTCATCGCCTTAGCCATGTCGGCATCGGAGATCGCCGCGCCATGCGCGTCGTAAGCGCAGCCGCCGACCAGTCCTTCGTCGGTAGCAAAGCCGCTGCCCAGCCTGTCGTTCATGGCCTTGATCAGCTTCTTCACCTCGGCCATGGCCTCAGGGCCGATGCCGTCGCCGGCGAGCAGGAAGAGATTTTTCGAAGCCATGGAGAACCGTCCCAATAGTATCTGGAGAAAACGCGGCCTTGCTAAACGCCAAGCGGGCTGCGCGCAAGGGGACGCGCGCCGAGATCCTTCACAGCCCCCCTATGCCGTGCGCCTCAGCGCGGTCACCTCGATCTCGATCTTCATCTCCGGCTTGTTGAGCTGGCACACGATCATCGTCGCCGCCGGGCGGATGTCGCCGAACGCCTCGCCGAGGATCGGGAAGACGACGTCAACATGGGCCTGGTCGGTGATGTAGTAATGCGCCCGCACCACATCGGCCAAGTCGAACCCGCCCTCGGCCAGCGCCTTGGCGATGGTGGCAAGGCAATTGCGCGTCTGCGCCTCGACCGTGTCGGGCATGGTCATGGTGGCATAATCATAGCCGGTCGTGCCGGAGACAAAGCACCAGTCACCCTGCACCACCGCGCGCGAATAGCCCGCGGTTTTCTCGAAGGGGGAGCCGGTGGAGATGAGCTTGCGTATGGGGGTGGCCTCGCGTTGGTTGCGGGCATTGTGAAACGGAGTGGCGACCCAGTCGTGAGCCAGACAATGTGATGCTGGCGGGACAGCACCCCCCTCTGGCCTGCCGGCCATCTCCCCCGCAAGGGGGGAGATCAGCAGCTTCGGCGCTTCGCCTGTTCGAGTAGCATCGGAGATTGACGAGGCGGTCGAGCGCTCAATCTCCCCCCTTGCGGGGGAGATGCCCGGCAGGGCAGAGGGGGGTGCGAAGGATCGGGGCGACAATCGTTTTTCGCTGGCACCCTCATGGCCGGCACCGCTGCCAAAGAGCCTAGTTCCCCGACCCCTGCGCGTCGTCATACGCCTTCTTGATATCGTCCGGCCAGTCCTTCATCGGCGGCCAGGCCTGCGGCTCGCCATTGTCGCCGCGGCGGGCGAAATAGACTTTCTGCTTGGCCGGGTCGACGGCCATGAAGCCGTCATTGCCGCCGCAGTCATGCGGCACGCAGCCGGTGGCGTAGAAGGCGCCTGAGGCCGTCTTTTCGGTGCCGCCGCCAACCAGAAGGCTGGTCGCCATGTCGGGCATGTCGTTGCCCAGTAACGCCTGTCCGGCTTTGTAGACGGCCTCATTGTGGAAGGCGTCGATGATGTTGTCCAATTTCGACGGGTCGACATCCTTCCAGCCGGTGCCGGGTTCGGGCGTATAGGTTAGGTTGCCGGATGTCGTCAGCCCTGCGGTGGGCGACCATTGCAGCGCCGGCCGTGTCTCTCCCGGCAGCAGATAGGGAACGAAATAGATGGCGCTGTCGGAGACTGCTGCCGGCGGCGCGCCGCATTCGTCCTGCTCGACCGTGGTGGTCTGGATCTCGCCGTCCTTCGGCTTCCAGACGATGACCTTGGCCGGGCCGCACTGGTTGCCGCCATCGCCGACATCGACCAGCGCCACGTTGACGTCGCCGATCTTGACGATCTTGTCGAAGAAGACGTCGTAATTGCTGGCAAGCTGCTTGCCGTCATATGACAGCACCTTCTCGCCGTCCTGCTCCGGCTGCGTAATGGTGAGCTGGCCGCCCTCAAACGGGATCGGCGCCTGCTTATCGTCATCCGGCGCGGCCTGGTCGTTGCCCGATCCCTGGTCGGACGCGCCTTGATCGGATGCCGCCGGCGCCGACTGCGTGGCGGGCGCGGTGGTCTGCGCATTGGCGCCGATCGTGGCGAGAAGGATTGCCGCCGATGCGCCAGCGGCGGCCAGAAGCAAGCGTGTCATGACTGTCCCTCCATTCAGCCGCCAGCCCAGCCGGCAAGGGGCGGGCCTTCGATTTGAAGCCGCGCCGCTCAGAGACTGCTTCGAAATTCGCTCTGGCGAGTCATATGGTGGCGGTTTCGAGAACCGTAGCGCAGCGGACATTTGGTCCGTGAGCAACGGAAGCGCAGAAACCGCCATCAGATGGCCGCCGGAGTAGATTTCCAAGCAGTCTCTCAGGCCCAGGGGCGCAGCTCGGCATTCCTCTTCTCGAAGGACGCGATGGCGCCGGCCTTCTCCATGGTCAGCCCGATATCGTCGAGGCCGTTCAAGAGGCAGTGGCGCTTGAAATCGTCGAGGTCGAATTTGACCACGCCGCCATCCGGCCCGCGGATTTCCTTCGCCTCGAGGTCGATCGACAGCGTCGCGTTGGAGCCGCGCGAAGCGTCGTCCATCAGCTTGTCGAGGTCTTCCGGGCTGACCGTGATCGGCAGGATGCCGTTCTTGAAGCAGTTGTTGTAGAAGATGTCGGCGAACGAGGTCGAGATCACGCAACGGATGCCGAAATCGAGCAGCGCCCAGGGCGCATGCTCGCGGCTCGAACCGCAGCCGAAATTGTCGCCGGCGACCAGGATCTGCGCCTTGCGGTAGGCCGGCTTGTTGAGGACGAATTCCGGATTCTCCGAGCCGTCCTCATTGTAGCGCATCTCGGCGAAAAGCCCGGTGCCGAGCCCGGTGCGCTTGATCGTCTTGAGATAATCCTTGGGGATGATCATGTCGGTGTCGACATTGACGATCGGCATGGGCGCGGCGACGCCGGTGAGCTTGGTGAATTTATCCATGGTCCTTGCCCGTCTTCTTCGTGGCTTGCGGGGAATTTTGCCGGACGGTTTACACAAAGCCGGCGGCAAATGGAAGGCAACTGTTCGTGCGCGGGCCTCGGGCCAATGTCGGGCATGGCATGCGTGCCGAAGCTGGAACGCTTCAAAAAACGACTTCGAAATCCTGGCCGGCTGGTGCAGTCTGCGACCATGGTTGAGCCTTCCAAAGTCCTTTACGCCACCGAACCCGCGCTCGATGTCGCCGAATTCCGCCGCGTGCTGGTGGAATCCGGTCTCGGTGAAACACGGCCCGTCGACGATGAAGCGCGCCTGAAGATAATGCTCGGCAATGCCAATCTGGTGCTGACAGCGCGGCTCGACATCGAAGGCAAGCCGCTGATCGGCGTCGCGCGCGGCATCACCGATTTTTCCTGGGTCTGCTACATCTCCGAGCTCGCCGTATCCGCCTCGGCGCAAGGGCTCGGCGTCGGCAGGGGCCTGATGGACGAGGCGCAGCGGCAGCTCGGGCCTTCGGTCGCCATCAGCCTGATCTCGATGCCCGACGCCGTCGGCTTCTACGAGCGCATCGGCATGACGCGCATGACCGACGCCTTCTGGTTCTCCCGCAAGCGCTGACCTCCGGGCGACCCTATGGCTGCGGTCGCCAATTCTTTTTGAGCTTGACATGCAACCAACTAGTTGCATATTAAAGCCATGAGCATGGATGCCGTCTTTCGCGCTTTGGCCGACCCGACCCGCCGCCAATTGCTGGACAGCCTCCATGCCCGGAATGGGCAGACGCTGAACGCGCTTTGCGAGAACATGGAGATGACGCGCCAGGCGGTGACCAAGCACCTGGCGATCCTCGAGGAGGCGAACCTCGTCACCACCATGCGCCGGGGCCGCGAGAAGGAGCATTACCTCAACCCCGTTCCGATCAACGAGATCGCCGAGCGCTGGATCGGCAAGTTCGAGCGGGGGCGGCTTGCTGCCCTCAGCGACCTGAAGCAACGCCTTGAAAGGGAAGAGCCGTGAGCGAGAACAGTTTCGTCTATGTCACCTATATCCGCACGACGCCGGAAAAACTTTGGCAAGCGCTGACGGATCCGGAATTCAACCGGCACTTCTTCCTCTGCTCCCATCAGGAGAGCGACTGGAAGGTCGGCTCGAGCTGGAAGCTGGTCTTCCCCGACGGGCGTATCGCCGACTCCGGCGAGATCCTCGAAATCGACCCGCCACGGCGCCTGGTGATCAAATGGCGCAACGAATGGATGCCCGAGGTGAAGGAGGACGGCTATACGCGCTGCACCTTCACCATCGAGCCCGACGGCGAATTGATGAAGCTCGCCGTCACCCATGAGGCCGACGGCCCGCACAGGCTGATTCCGAACGTCTCCAAGGGCTGGCCGCTGGTGCTCGCCAGCCTCAAGAGCCTGCTCGAAACCGGCAAGGGTTTCGAGCGGCCGCCATCGAAGGGATGAATATTCGTTTCGGATACGAGACGATTCGCCGGAGGCGTATGCGATGCTGCAACTGTCCTTGCCGCAAGCCATGGCGAACGCGGACACGGTCGTGGCCTCGGCCGACCTTCCCGCCTCGCCGGACGAGGTTAGCGCGGCGCTGATAACCAGCGAGGTCGAGCGCTGGTGGGGTTCGCCCGAAACCTACCGCATGACCGGCTGGAACGCCGATCTGCGCGTCGGCGGAAGCTGGCGTGTCACGGTGCGAACCGCCGACGGCGGGCGCCTGCCCGCCGGCGGAGAGTTTCTCGAAATCGAAATGCCGCGTCGGATCGTGCAGACGCGGCGCTACGGCTGGGACCATCCGGCGCTCGGCCGCGAAGAAACGACGGTCGCCTATCTGCTGGAGCCGATCGTCGGCGGCACGCGGCTCACCATCTGCCATGGCGGTTTCGCGGGTTTCCCGGATGCGGCAGCGGAACATGCCGAGAGCTGGGCGCGGGTGTTGGGGTGGTTGCAGCGGTATCTGGGTGCTCGGCCAACTCCCTGAGGCTCTCGCTTGACTCGCAATCGCGCCTGTCCAGATTCGGGGGATGGAGAACAGCCGCTGTGTCGTGGGAACCGCCGGATGGAGCATACCCGCAGCGCATAAACCTTTTTTCCCGCTTCCGGCTCGCAGCTCGAACGCTATGCGGCACAGCTTTCGATCGTCGAGATCAATTCCTCGTTCCACAAGCCGCATCGGCGGCAAACCTATGAGCGCTGGGCGCGCGCGGTCCCCGATCATTTTCGCTTTTCCGCAAAAATCCCCAGAGTCATGACGCATGAGCGCCGCCTGGGAGATTGCGATGATCTTCTGGAAGCGTTTTTGGATCAGATCGGGGGCCTCGGTGCCAAGCTTTCCGTGCTTTTGGTTCAACTGCCGCCCAGCCTGGGGTTCGATCCCCAAACCACCGGAAGGTTCTTCGCCGCGCTGCGTGCAAAGACCGACCGGCGCCTTGTTTGCGAACCGCGTCACGCCAGTTGGTTCGAGCCGGAAGCCGGGGCCTTGCTGAGCCGCTTTCATGTTGGGCGCGTTGCGGCCGACCCTGCTCCCGTGCCTGCTGCCTCTATGCCTGGCGGCTGGCGTGAGCTCGCCTACTTCCGATTCCATGGCGCGCCGCGCGTCTACTATTCGGACTACGAGGCCGGTCAGCTTCTGGATATCAGCGGGCGGCTTTTCCAAGCCAGCGCATCGGCCGCCGAGGTCTGGTGCATATTCGACAACACGGCACGAGGCCATGCGCTCGGCAATGCGCTTTCGGTCGATGCAGCCGTCCGTCAGATGACGTTCAGCTCCCGGAACGCCCGTCCTTCCGCCACACGCTCATATCCAAATGCCGTACAGTCGATCGTGCGGTAGCCGCCATGCACGATGAGCTCGGCGATCGACTTCCCAACCGCCGGCGCCTGCTGCAGGCCGTGGCCGGAGAAGCCGTTGGCGAACAGGAAATTTTCGACCTCCGGATGCGGCCCGATCACCGCATTCTGGTCGAGCGTGTTGTAGTCGTAATGCCCGACCCAGGCGCGCGTCGGCTTGATCGCCTCGAAGGCCGGGATGCGGGTGGCTAGGACCGGCCAGATCACCTCTTCGAACAGCGGCCAGTTAACCTCGAAATCCGTTGGATCGGGCGCATGATCGCCTTCCTCCGGCTCGGCGCCGCCGGTGATGTAGACCGAGCCCTCGGGCCGCACATAGATGCCGGACGGATCCACCAGCAGCGGCATATCGGCGAATTTGTCGCGCGCTTCGAAGACGAAGACATTGCGCTTGCGCGGCTCGACCGGCAGCGCCAGCCCGGCCAAGGCGGCGACCTCGCCGGCATTCGGCCCGGCCGCGTTGACGACAATGCCGGCTTCGAGCGTCTCGCCATTGTCGAGGCTTACACTGGCGACACGATTGCCGTCGCGCGCGATGCCGGTGACGGAGGCGGTGACGAGATCGATCTTCTTGTCGCGCAGCGCCTTGCGGAACAGCATCAGCATGGCATGCGCGTCGAACCAGCCCTCGCCGCTGCGGCCAAAGGCGCCGGCGGAAATACCTTCGGTCGACAGCCACGGGAAACGCTGCGCCAGCTGCCCGGCATCCTCCAGCACGATGTCGGCGCCCTCGGCGACCTGCGTCTCGTGATTGGCCTTGAGGATCGGCAGCCCGGCCTCGCCGGCGAGGATGAGATATCCGCCCTCACGAAAACCGATATCGGCGTCGGTGCCAAAGGTTTCCTTCAGCCGCCGGAACAGTTTCAGCGTGAACTGCGACAGGCGGATGTTTTCGGGGATCGAGAATTGCTGGCGGATCGAGGCACAGGACAAGGTCGTCGCCGCATAGGAGAACTGTGGATCGCGCTCGATCAGCGCGATTGAGCCGGTAAAGCCCTCCTCGCGCAAATAATAGGCGACCGAGGACCCGACAATGGCCCCGCCGATGATGACGATGTCGTAGCGCACGCTTTGGTTCTCCGACTCCAGAGCATGGTCCCGACGCTCGGGGTTCGCACGCTCAAATCAATGCAGGAAGATCGATCTCGAAGCGCGTGCCGCGCTCGGAGTCAACCAGCCTGATCGTGCCATCATGCGCTTTCAGGAGGGCCAGCACGATGCCGAGCCCCATGCCGGTGCCGCCGGACTCGCGCCGCGTGGTGAAGAACGGCTCGAAGATCCTGGCGCGGTTGGCGGCCGAGATCCCCTCGCCGTCGTCGCCGATCCGGACCGACGCGCGCTTGCCATCGGCTGAGGCGTGGATCGCCACCTGTCGGGCGCCATGTCGTGCCGAATTGTCGATGAGATTGGCGAGCACGATGCCGAGATTCTCGGCCGAGATGGCGAGCCTGATGTCGCCGCCGCCTTCAAGCCGCGCTTCCAGCCTTGTGTCGATCGGCAAGGATGCCAATGCAGCATGAAGCGTCGTGCTTTCGCCGCTCGGCTCCAAATTTTCAGCGCGCGCCAGGTCGAGCAGCCGGCGCACCAGGAGATTGAGCCGCCCGGCATCGGTGACGATGTTGTTGGAGAAACGCTGGCGCTCGGCCTCGTCCATCGCGCCGCCGGAATCCCTGAGCAGCTCCGCCGCGCCCTGGATCGCGGTCAGCGGCGATTTCAATTCATGCGAGACATGGGTGGCGAAGGTCTGGATGCTGTCGGAGCGCGCCTGCAGTTTTTGCGCCATGTCGAGGAACGCCGCCGACAGCGCCGCCATCTCGCGCGTGCCGTGATGGGCGAGCGGCCTGATCGCCTCGCGGTCGCCGGCGGCGATGCGCTTCGTCCGCTCGATCAGCGCGTAGATCGGCCGGCTGACGGTGCGGATGAACACCAGCGCGATCAAGAGCGTGCCGCCGACGATCGTGATCGCCGCCAACGTTACCTTGCCGCGCTCGCCATAGAGGTGCTTGACGATGTTGTTCGGCGTCCGCGACAGATAGACGACGCCCGCGACCCGGCCGTCGAGCTCGACCGGCATGGCGACGAAGACGCGCACCCTAGTGCCGCGGCTGACCGAATAGAGCGGCGGCGCCGGCTGGTCGGGGATCCGCAAGCGCAGTTCGCTGGCATAATGACCTGAAAGCGCGGTCCGTACCTCCCCGACATCGCCGAGCGACCGGCCGACCTCGTCGCCGCCGGCAATCACCACGCCGCGCGGGTCGAGCAGGCGGAAGCCGGCAAGCGTCGTTTTCTGCGTTTCGTCGAGAATGCCGTCGAGCCGGGCGCCGATGGCCGCGAAGGCCGGGTCGGGGGCGGCGGGAAGCGCCGCGGGGCGCATCGGCATGACATCGTCGGAGGCAAGGTCTAGCCGCGGCTCGATCGGATCATAGGGATAATTGCTGTCCCGCGCCGGATCGGCCGAGATCGGCGAACCCAGCCTGTCCTGGGAAATGCCGGCCGCGCGCACTTCCTGGGCGTAGACAGCGGCAACGACCGCGCCCTGCGCGATCAGCTCGCCCTCGGTCTGGCGGATCAGCTGGTTCTCATAGAGCCGGAAGAAGAACAGCCCGACTAGCGGCAGCGCCATCACCAGGATGAGGATGACGACGACGACGGTGGCAAGCCTGGGCCGCCATCTTTCCTTGCTCAACCACCGCATCGGCCGAGCCGGAAGCCGACGCCATGCACCGTCGCGATCGCGTCGAGACAGCCGACCGCCGCCAGCTTGGCCCGCACGTTGCGGATGTGGCTGTCGACCGTGCGTTCCGAGACATGGATGTTGGAGGCATAGGCATTGGCCATCACTGCGTCGCGGCCAAGCACGTGCTGCGGGCGGGCGAGGAAGCCTTTCAGGATAGCGAATTCGATTGCGGTCAGGATGAGCGGCTTGCCGTCGAAGCTCGCTTCGTGGCTTGCCGGGACGAGCATGAGCTTGCCATGCGCGAATTGACGCTCGTCCGCTTCTTCTTCGAGCGGCGCGGGACGCGCGCGCCGCAGGATGACGTTGACGCGGGCGACCAGCTCGCGCGGGCTGAACGGCTTGGTCACATAATCGTCGCCGCCCATCTCCAGCCCGAGCACCCGGTCGATCTCCTCGTCGCGCGCGGACAAAAACAGCACCGGCACGTCGGATTTCTGCCTCAGCCTGCGGCAGACCTCCAGCCCGTCCATCTCCGGCATGCCGATGTCGAGCACGATGAGGTCGGGCGCGCGGCGCTCGACCGCCTGGAGCGCCGCTGCGCCGTTGGCGACAGCGGCCGTCATCATGCCGGCCTTTTCCAGCGCGAAGCAGATGATCTCGCGGATATGCGGGTCGTCGTCGGCGACGAGTATGTTGTGCGGCATGAAATCAGCGGCCCGGTGCGTAGGGTTCGGTGACGGCAGGATTAGAGCAATTCCATGAAAAAGTGCGAAATTGTTTTCGGTCCGGAGCTGCATCCGGGCAAGGCGATGAATCGACAAAGGCCTCGAGCATTTGCGCATGCCTGGGCCGAGCCCATGGCAGGCTGGCAAAGAGCGTTATCGCCGGATCGTCCCCGGCGTGTCCGCTCCCACCATGTGGAGCGGCTTCGGGGCGAAAGGCAGGATGGCCGCTTCGTGGCACCGCCTTTGCGGCTCCACGAGCCACCAGCCTTCATTACGGAGCCGGCGCGGCAGGGACCAGCGGGATGTGTGAGGTGTTCGCATGGCGCCGATTTCGCCGGCGGGCGCGGTGAGCGCAGGGCGGAATCCCGGAGCTTTTCAGCAAGGATTTGCAGATTTGGTGCAGGCAGGTCGCCTTTTAGGCAGGACAATCGCATAGGCGCTCCCCCTCTCCGTCTCGGCTTCGCCGAGCCACCTCTCCCCCGCCTCTGGCGGGGGCGAGGAACCCAGGCCTGCGAAGGTCGCGCGCCCTCGGCGATTAGCGTTTCCTCGCCCCCACAAAGTGGGGGAGAGGTGGCTCGGCGCGCAGCGCCGAGACGGAGCGGGGGCTGGCGCTGCCATATGCGATTGTCCTGTCCCTCGAGAGGCTCCGCCTTGCCTCATCTGTCATCACCCGGCATAGATCGGCCATGACCGTCGACACTTACCGCCCGCGCCGCTCGGTGCTGTACATTCCCGCCTCGAACGACAAGGCGCTCGCCAAGATCGGCTCCCTGGCCTGCGACGCCGTCATCATCGATCTCGAAGACGCCGTTCTGTCCGCCGACAAAAAAGCCGCGCGCGACAAGGTCGCAGGCATTCTCGCCGGGCGCGAACGGCGCTGCGAGATGGTGGTGCGCATCAATCCTTTGGCCAGCGAATGGGGCACCCACGACCTGTTGGCGGTGGCCAAGGCCGAGCCCGACGGCATTCTTCTGCCCAAGATCGGCACGCCGCGCGACATCCTCGAAGCCGGCGACCTGCTCGACGACAATTTCGCTCCGGACAGCGTGAAACTATGGGCGATGGTCGAAACGCCCAGGGCGCTGCTCAACATCGGCGCCATCGCCGAGTTTGGCCGCGATCCTGCTTCTCGCCTCAATTGTCTCGTGACCGGAACGAACGACCTGGTGAAGGCGACCGGCATCATGGCGACGCCCGACCGGCGCTATCTGATGCCCTGGCTGATGCAGCTGGTGCTCGCGGCGCGGGCCGGCGGCCTCGATGTTATCGATGGCGTCGCCAATGATTTTCGCGACCTCGACGCTTTTGCCGGCGAATGCGCGGAAGCCGCCGCCATGGGTTTCGACGGCAAGTCGCTGATCCACCCCGCCCAGATCGAAGCGGCGAACCGCGCCTTTTCACCGTCGCCCGAGGCGCTGGCCAGGGCCCGCGCGATCCGGGAGGCGTTCGCGCGGCGCGAAAATGCCGGCAAGGGGGTGATTGCGCTGGACGGCCGCATGGTCGAGCGGCTGCATCTGGCGGAAGCCGAGAAACTTCTGGCGAAGGCCGCGATCATCGGCGCATGATGTCGGGCGAAACACGATTTTTCAGGCCCGGCTTTTCACCCAATCACGACAATTAGGCACGACAGATTAGGCACGACAGGATCAATCCATGAAACTCTACCGCTTCCTCACCGGCCCAGACGACGCCACTTTCTGCCACAAGGTGACGGCGGCGCTGAACAAGGGCTGGCACCTGTTCGGCTCGCCGACCTATGGCTTTGACCAGCAGACGAAGTCGATGCGCTGCGGCCAGGCGGTGGTGAAGGATGTCGAAGGCCAGGACTACACAGCCGATACCAAGCTCAGCGACTGGTAGGGAAGGCCAGCAGGCTCTCTCATTCGTCATCCTAGGGCGTAGCGACGCGAAGCGGAGCGCAGACCCTAGGATCCATTCCGTTCCCTCTGCCGAAGGGCGCGGCGGGCCAGAATATAGGGAATTGCGGTGTCGGGCGGCAGGCGTTCCGTTCTGCACCGCGGGCTTGGTGTTGATGGAATGGCATGGATCCTAGGGTCTACGCGCGTCGCTTCGCTCCTTGCTTCGCCCTAGGATGACGAGGTGCGCGCTCAGCCCGGCGCTGCCTGCTCGGCGGCTTCCTCGATCCGCTCCATGTCGTCGTCCGACAGGCCGAAATGATGTCCGATCTCGTGGATCAGCACATGGGTGACGATGTCGCCCAGCGTCTCCTCGTTCTCGGCCCAGTAGTCGAGGATGGCGCGGCGGTAGAGCGTGACGCGGTTCGGACCCTCGCCGGTCTGTGGGTTCCAGCGCTCGGCGATGCCGCGCCCCTCGAACAGGCCGAGCAGGTCGAATGGCGTCTCCAGCGACAGGTCGTCCATGATCTCGTCGGTCGGGAACTCGGCGATCTGGATGATGATCTCGCCGGTGAGCTTGCGGAACTCGTCCGGCAGATGGGCGTAGGTCTCCAGCGCCAGAAGCTCCATCTCGTCCATCGACGGAGAAAGCTGGTCGTGCCAGCTGCGTGTCTTGTAGATGCGGGCCATGAACTGTCCTTTGATCCCGGCATATAGGCTTTCGCGCCGATAGAGGCAAATGGGCCGGCTGGGCGTCCGCTTTCAGGGTAAAGGACGAAGGAATAAATTCCTAATTATATACTTGACAAAGCACGTGCCCCTTGAGATAAATGAATCCAAGGAGTTAGCCAAATGCGCCTCGATAGCCCAATCTTCCAAGACGCCGAAGCCGCCCGCGAGCACCTTGAGGCGCAGCGTTGGCCGGAAGGCCCGAATTGTCCTCATTGCGGCAACGCTCACGCGGATCGCATCACGAAGATGGTGGGCAAGGCTCACCGTCCCGGTCTCTACAACTGCATGGAATGCCGTGAACAGTTCACCGTCACGGTCGGCACCGTGTTCGAGCGCTCCAAAATCCCGCTCAACAAGTGGCTGCTGGCGACGTTCCTCTTGGCTTCGTCCAAGAAGGGCATGTCGGCGCACCAGCTGCACCGCATGCTTGGCGTTACCTACAAGACCGCTTGGTTTATGGCGCACCGCATCCGCGAAGCCATGAAGGAAGACGTTAAGTCGTCTGGTCCGATTGGTGGCGAAGGCAAGACCGTTGAAGCCGACGAAACCTATTTTGGCCGCCGCGAAGAAGGCTATGTCTCGCCGCACCGCCAAGGCCGTCCCTATCTCAAGCGCAAGAAGCCGATGAAGATCGCAATCGTCGGTTTGGTCGAGCGCGGCGGTAAGTCCCGCATGTTCCATGTCCAACATGCCAACAAGGCGGAAGTTCGCGACGTTCTGGTCCGCAACGCCGACCGCAAATCGACGCTCTACACCGACGAAAGCAATCTGTATCCGATCACCGGTCTAGAGTTCGCCAAGCATGACACCGTGAAGCATTCCGCCAAGGAATACGCTCGCGGCGACGTCCACACGAACACCATCGAAAGCGTGTTTTCGGTCTTCAAGCGCGGCATGGTTGGCACCTACCAGCATTGCGGCGAAGCCCATCTTCATCGTTACCTTGCCGAGTTCGATTTTCGCTATAACCGCCGTACAGCCTTGAACGTTTCGGATACGGAACGTCACGACCAGTTGTTGGCGAGGATCGAAGGCAAGCGCCTTACCTATCGGCGGATTGGTGAAGCCGATCACGCCTAAGCAAAAAGCCCGTAAGTTGTTACGGAAGCGAAAGAAAAGGCCTCTGTGAATCTTGAGGGATAGTGCAGAACTAGCCTTGCACTTCCTTAAAGTCATGTTCTCATGAGTGCGGCGGCGAATCGGAAGTTCGCCGCCGCTTTCTGCAACCAAGCCACAGGACGGCTAGGCATGAGAACGATCACCAAACTAAACCCATCGGTGAATCCGTCAAGCCGTCCTGTGGCGCAATCTACAGGAGGCCATGATGGCCGGAACTTTCCAAGTAACATGTCACAAGCCTGACAACGCCGACAAAGATCGACGTCTTCAGGGACTCGGCGGCCCAGCTGCTGGCGGCTGGTATCGAGACATCGATACGCTGATAAACAACATTGAAAACGAAAATGAAAAATACTGGACGGTAGCGCCGACAGGAGAGTCCGTGTGGATTGTCGTGCGCCAGCGTTCGAACGGACGGAAATACCTTAAGACCGAACCTGACGGGGTGGAGCCGAATAACCTGCTGGCGCTCCCTCACTGTCCTTAGAACCGTCTGGAGCTACAGGCTTCTTCCCCTTCCCGGTCTTATGATCGGGAGGGGTCTTCAGCATCCGCTTCAGCGTTTCGTTGAACTTGGCTTCGTCTTCCTTGGAGGTATCAGGCAAGGTGTTGAGTCCTCTTGAATACGACCCGGAGCTAATCGCCGGCATTGGTCTAATCACCGCGCGGTGGGCCGCCCTAGAACGCCAATTGGCGGAGCTTCTCGGCACTGTGATGAAGGCCAAAACCGCCGGCCCAAATTCCTATTACGCCATCGGCAATTTTACCCAGCGCATCGATCTTGTCCAAGCCGCCGTTGTGAGCACACTGACCAACGCCAAGCACCGGAAAATCACCACGGCTCTTTTTACGAAGATACGCCGAATATGGAAAACCAGGAACTATCTGGTTCATTCACACTACGTCTATATCGCCCAATATGAGGATGGAACACACTCCGGGCTCATCGCAGTCGGCAAAGGCCCTCTAAAGGGGAAGCCCTTATCACTGAGGGCAAAAGCATTCATCGGCCCAGTCGGAGGCCCAATGACCGAACTGACAAAACCTCGCCTTATTCAGGAGGGCTTCGCTTATTCCAAGCGCGACAATGGCAGGGTAACCTATCATTTCGTGAACAAAGGGACCTTCGCAAACCATGCCGAGCAATTGCGCAAGCGCGGCTGGCAAGTCACGTTGCTTGCTCGGGCAATCGACGTAGGGCGGACGCCAATCCCGAAGGCGAAGCCAGAACCATCACGCAAAAAATCTCCCTCGCGATCTCGTCCGCATCCCCAATGATATCAAGTGCGCCCGGCTTGCCGATTAGGACATCCGCACCCGCTCGCGCCATTTCGTCAGTGACTTCGATTTCCTCAATCTTTTCAGTGCCGGCCTGTCGGCTCGAATCATAGGACATATTCCCATACTTTCTCAAGTATATAATTGGGAATAAATTCCTTGCGAGTCTGCTTGACTCTTCCGGCCGCCTCTGGAATCTATAAGAACATAACAGGAACAACTGCCGGAAGTGAACGTCATGGCGATAAGCGCCGTGGCGCGGGAAACTGTTTTTGCCCTGCGCCGCCAGATCGCGAAGATCGAGGGAACGCTGCCCGAGCGCCTGCAGGCGCCTGCAGGAAGCGCGGCTGGAGCAATTCCAGGAAAAGTGCGAAGCGGTTTTCCGTCCGGAATTGCGGAAAAACAAATATCTCCCCATACCGCCAAATCGGACATGACGATCCTCCGGCACGGTCTTGCCGTGGCCTCGGCGGACGCCTTCCTGCACACCGGTATTGATCGCCTCGACACCGCCCTTGGCGGCGGCCTGCCCAAGGCGGCGCTCAGCGAAATCCATGGCCTGGAGACCCGCGATGCCGGTGCCGTCGCCGGTTTCGCGCTCTCGCTCGTAAGCCTGATCCTTAAGGAGAAGCAGGGCCTGCCGATCCTGTGGGTCGGCACGGCGGAAATCTTTCACGAGGCCGGCTTGCCCTATGCCATGGGCCTTCACGCCCTGTTCGGCATCGAGCCGGAGCAATTGCTGTTTTCCGAGGCGCCGAAGCTGCTGGACGCGCTCTGGATCGCCGAGGAAGCGGCCCGCATGACCGCCTTCGCCGCGGTCGTCCTCGAGATCCGCGGCAGCCCGCGGCTTCTCGACCTCACCGCCACGCGCCGGCTGCACGCCCGTGCCCGGAATGCTGGCCGTCCACTGCTTTTGCTGCGCCAGGCCGGCGAGGCCGATCCCACCGCCGCACCCGTGCGCCTCATCGTTTCGGCCGCACCTTCGGCAAGCCGCGAGACGGTCGCCGGGCCGCTCGCCGGCTCGATCGGCCGCCCCGCCTTCAAAGTCGATATCGGCAAGAGCCGCACGGCCCTGCCCGGACAATTCACACTGGAGTGGAACCCCGATGAGCACGCTTTTGCAGAAAGAACAGAGAATTCTGTCGCTGTGGTTCCCGCATCTGGCCGCGGAGCGGATCCTGCGCCAGCGCCTGGGTCGGTCCTGGCGTTCCCGGCCCTCGCATCACCTGCCTCTGGTGATCAGCCATCGCGACAACAACACCCAGCGCATCGCAGCCCTCGACGAGCGGGCTGAGGCGCTGAAGCTGAAGCGCGGCATGGGCATTGCCGATGCCCGCGCCATGCACCCTTCGATCGATGTGGTGGAGGCCGATGCGGAAGCCGACCGCCGCCTGCTCGAAGGCCTTGCCGACTGGTGCGACCGCTACACGCCTTTGGTGGCGATCGACGGCGAGGACGGGCTGTTCCTCGACGTCACCGGCTGCACGCATTTGTTCGGCGGCGAGCGCGCCATGCAGGACGAGATCCTCACCCGCTTCTTCCAGCAGGGCTTCGATGTCCGCGCCGGGCTGGCCTCGACGCCGGGTGCCGCCTGGGCGGCGGCGCGCTTCCATGGCGACCGCATCGTGGCCGGCGGCGAGGAAGAAGCGCTTCTGGCGCCACTGCCCTTGTCGGCGCTGCGCATCGCGCCGGAGACCCGCGCCGGCCTGGAAAGTGTGGGCCTGCGCACCGCCGGCGCGGTGATGGCAGCACCGCGCGCGCCGCTTGCCCGCCGCTTCGGCTCCACCTTGCTTCTGCGCCTCGACCAGGCGCTCGGCCGCCTCGACGAGGCCGTGTCGCCGCGCCTTCCCGTCGCGCCGCTCTCGGTCGAGCGCCATCTTGCCGAGCCGGTCATGCTCACCGACGACATCGAGCGGCTGGTGAGCCGGCTGGCGATCGCCTTGAGGACCGACCTCGAACGCCGTGGCGAGGGCGCAAGGACACTGGCGCTGCTTCTCTTCCGCGTCGATGGCGCCGTCAGCCGCATCGCCGTCGGCACCTCGCGCCCGATGCGCGAGCCGCGGCTGATCCAAAGGCTGTTCCATGAGCGGCTCACCGCGCTGGAGCAGAGCATCGACGCCGGCTTCGGCTTCGACCTCGTGCGGCTGTCCGTGCTGTCGGTCGCCGCCTTCGACTTGGCTCAGGGCGACCTCACCGGCGATACGGCCGATGATGACGCCGACATCGCGCTCTTTGCCGACCGCGTCCGCGCCCGTCTCGGCGAGGCCGCTGTGCTGAAGCCGGTGATCGTCGAGAGCCATCTGCCGGAACGGGCCGTTAAAGCTGTGCCTTTCGCCGAAGCGCCGCAAAGGCGCGCCCCGGCGGCCGGCCGGGCGGCGCCGCCCCGAACAGCGCCGCCGATGACCGTCTACCCGCCGGAGCGGCCGGTGCGCCTGTTCCGCTCGCCCGAGCCGATCGAGGTGCCGGCGACCGAGATCCCCGAAGGCCCACCGATGAATTTCCGCTGGCGGCGCGCGCTCTACCGCGTCGCCCGCGCCGAGGGGCCGGAACGCATCGCCGCCGAATGGTGGCGCCAGCTGCCCGGCGAGGAGGAGGCGCCGACCCGCGACTATTACCGCATCGAGGACAGCGAGGGGCGCCGCTACTGGCTCTACCGCCAGGGTCTCTACAGCAGCGCCGCGCAGGCCGCGCCGCCACGCTGGTTCATGCATGGGGTGTTCGCATGAACGCGCTGACCGTCATCCCCTATGCCGAGTTCGGCATCCAGTCGAACTTCTCCTTCCTGCGCGGCGCCTCCAAGCCCGAGGAGCTGGTGGTCACGGCGAAATTCTACGGCTTTGCCTCGATCGGCCTTGCCGACAGGAACACGGTCGCCGGCGTCGTGCGCGCCTGGCAGCAGGCCAAGGTGGAGAAGATGGCCTATCATCCCGGCTGCCGCCTGGTGTTCGGCGACGGCACGCCGGACATCCTCGCCTATCCCCGTGACCGCCAGGGCTGGGGCCATCTCTGCCGCATGCTCACGCAAGCCAATCTGCGCGACGAGAACGAGAAGGGCGCGACGCTGCTCGAGTTGAGCGACCTGCTCGAATGGGGCGATCGGATGTCGCTGGCGATCCTTCCCGATTTGTCTGCAGGCGCGGAGGATAATTTGGCATTCATTAGCCGGCTTAAGAATCGCTTCGGCGCGGCGCTCCGGCTGGCCGTGGCGCCGGATTATGGCGGCAACGACCGTTTTCGCATCGAGCAGGCCGCGGCGATGGCCGAGCATGCGCGCGTCCCGGTGATGGCGACCAATGACGTGCTCTACCATGCAGCCGACCGCCGGCCGCTGCAGGACGTGCTCACCGCGATCCGCCTCAACACGCCGGTTTCCGAGGTCGGGCTGGAGCTGACCGCCAATGCCGAGCGCCATCTGAAGCCCCCGCTGGAGATGGCGCGGCTTTTCCGTCGCCACCCGCAGGCCCTGGCGGAGACGCTGCGTTTCGCCGAGGAGCTCACTTTCTCGCTTAGCGACCTCGAATACAATTATCCGGACGAGCCGACCGAATCCGGGCTTGGACCGCAGGCCGAGCTCGCGCGTTTGGCCTATGAAGGGGCGGCAAAGCGCTACCCGGCCGGCGTACCTTCGCATGTCACGCAACGCATCGAAGAAGAACTCGCCCTGATCGAGCGCCTGAATTACGCGCGCTATTTCCTGACCGTCTACGACATCGTGAAATTCGCCCGCAGTCAGGACATCCTTTGCCAGGGGCGCGGTTCTGCCGCCAATTCGGTCATCTGCTTCTGCATCGGAATCACCGAAGTCGGCCCCGATCGGATCGATGCGCTCTTCGAGCGCTTCATCTCCGAAGAGCGCAACGAGCCGCCCGACATCGACGTCGATTTCGAGCATGAAAGGCGCGACGAGGTCATCGCCTATATCTACGAGAAATACAGTGCCAAGCGCACCGCCTTGGCCGCCGCCGTCATCAGCTATCGTGGCCGCTCCGCCCTGCGCGAAGTTGCCAAGGCCATGGGCCTGTCGGAAGACGTCAGGAGCGCGCTGTCGAGCACCATCTGGGGCTGGTCGACCTCCGAGCTTGGCGAAAGGGAAGCCAATGCCGGCGGCCTCGACCGCACCGATCCGCTGTCCAGGCAGGTGCTGGAGCGCGCCAACGAGATCATGGGCTTTCCCCGCCATCTTTCCCAGCATGTCGGCGGCTTCGTCATCACCAGGGACCGGCTCGACGAGGTCGTGCCCATCGTCAAGACGGCGATGGAGGAGCGCAAGATGGTCGAATGGGACAAGGATGATCTCGATGCGGTGAAGATCCTAAAGGTGGACGTGCTGGCGCTCGGCATGCTGACCTGCCTGAAACGCGCTCTGACCTTGCTCACGCATCATTATCCGCAGGCGCGGGACGATTACGGCCGGCCCTATGGCCTGAACTCGCTGCCACCGGAACACCCTCGCGTCTACGACATGATCTGCCGGGCGGATACGTTGGGCGTCTTCCAGATCGAATCCCGCGCTCAGATGTCGATGCTGCCGCGGCTTAAGCCGCGCGAATTCTATGATCTCGTCATCGAGGTGGCGATCGTGCGGCCCGGTCCGATCCAGGGCGACATGGTGCATCCCTATCTGCGCCGACGACAGGGCAAGGAGAAGGCCGAATACCCCAAGCCTGAGTTGGAAGAGATTCTTGGCAAGACGCTCGGCGTGCCTTTGTTCCAGGAGCAGGCGATGAAGATCGCCATTGTCGCCGGCGGCTTCCGGCCGGGCGAAGCCGACGAGCTGCGCCGCGCCATGGCGACCTTCAAGCGAACCGGCACGATCGGCAACTATGAAACGCGAATGGTCGAAGGGATGGTCGAGAAAGGCTATCCCAGGGAGTTCGCCGAGCGCTGCTTCAAGCAGATCGAAGGCTTTGGCGAATATGGCTTTCCCGAAAGCCACGCCGCGTCCTTCGCGCTGCTGGTCTACGCCTCCTGCTGGTTCAAGACCTTCTTTCCCGACGTGTTCTGCGCCGCGATCCTGAATTCTCAGCCGATGGGTTTCTACCAGCCGGCCCAGCTCGTGCGCGACGCGCGCGATCATGGCGTCGAGATACGCGAGGTCGACATCAACCATTCCGTCTGGGACTGCACGCTGGAGGCCACCGCCTTCGATCCGTCACGCATCCTCGAGCGTCACGCCTCGATGCGCGGCGTCATCGAAACGGCGCATGCGGTGCGGCTTGGCTTCCGCCAGATCAAGGGCCTGTCCGAAGAGCGCATGGATATAGTCGTCGCGCAGCGCGGCGACGGCTATCGCTCGGTCAGGGATGTCTGGCTGCGCTCCGGCCTCGATGTCGGCGAGATCGAAAAACTGGCCGAGGCGGACGCGTTCCGCTCGATCGGTCTCGACCGCCGCGCCGCGCTCTGGGAGGTGCGGGCGCTCGACGGCAAGAGCGCCGCCGAGAAACTGCCGCTGTTCGACCAGCCCTCGCTTCGCCTGCGCGAGCTGGAGCCGGAAACGAAACTGCCGAAAATGCCGCTCGGCGAGCATGTCGTGCACGATTACCGCTCGCTTGGCCTGTCGCTGAAGGAGCATCCCGTCGCCTTCCTGCGCGAAAGGCTGGATCGCGCCGGCGTCACCCCCAATGCCCGCCTGCCGTCGGTGCGCGACGGCCGCCGCGTCTCCGTCGCCGGCCTCGTTCTGGTGCGCCAGCGTCCCGGCAAGGGCAATGCCATCTTCCTCACGCTGGAGGATGAGAAGTCGATCGCCAACGTCATCATCTGGCCGCGCGTCTTCGACCGTTTCCGCTCTATCGTCATGGGCGCCCGCTTCATCCGCGTCACCGGCAAGCTGCAGCATGAATCGGACGTCATCCACATCGTCGCCGACAGGATCGAGGATTTGACGTCCTGGTTGAGCGTGCTGCTGGAATCGGCCAATCGACCGGTCATCGAGCATAATCCCGCCGAACGGCCGATTGGATCCGCCGCAAGCCGTGGCCAGCCGGTCCATCAGGACGTCGCGACGCTATCGAGCGCCGCGCAACAGGTCATGCCGAAAGGGCGGAATTTTCAGTGAGGCCTTCTGTCCTCAATCGGAGCGAAGACGCCAAAGCCGCGTTCCTTCACACCCCCTCTGTCCTGCCGGACATCTCCCCCGCAAGGGCATATGCGCTAAGATAGCTTTGGCATGGCTTGAAATTTGCGCTTTCGAGGTGGCTCGCGCCAACGATGTCG
>NZ_JAIUHG010000033.1 GCF_020164955.1 Mesorhizobium sp. CA8 | reverse complement strand
GATGGGCCGCCATCACAGGATAGGTGCGCCTGCAATCCGGCCTGAGGCCACACCGCCACCCTCAATTCCACCCCAAAAGCCAAAACGGAGCGAGACCTCGCGACCAAATCGCTCCGCGAGCCTGTCCTCGCTAACTGCGCAACAGGCCCACACAAGGGGAGAAGGGGGGCCGGTGCTTGCCAAACGCCATCGCCCTGCTATTCTTGCTGCTAAAATAATTTCACACACAGGCAAACTTGTTTCTCGCTCGGAGGAGGGTTTGAGATGAGCCAGTCGCCCTACCCTGCCGTCCTGTCCGGACCGCCGCGTCCGAGCCTGATCCTGAGGCCCGGCGAGATCAGCCTGCCGCCGGGCGTGGAACGATATACTGTCCAGGGCAATGGCGCAGTGCTCATCGACGTCGAGGCGGGCGACAGCGTCAGCGTGAGCAATGTCGAGGGCGGCCAGCCTTGCGAGCTGCTGGCCTGGGACAAATCAGGCGCGACCGATCCCGGCATTTTCGGCGAGCGGTCGAACAGCAACGCCGCCGGCATCAAGGCGCTGCTTGCCGAGGGCGACGACAGCCTCTCGGCGCTGCGTCTCAGCCTTGAGCGCCGCAAGGTGGAGCTCGACCAACCGAAGGCCGTGCGTGTGTTCGGCGGCGCCACGCCCGCCGGCACCGAGCAGAGCTTTGCCATTCAGCGCGACGGCGCGCTGCTGATCGCCGCGCCAGGCGGGCCGATGCTGGTCGACGGCCACAACACCGCGACGCCGCTGGCTGTTCTGGTGCGCCGCGCCACCATCCGCCTGAAGACGAGGTCGCAGCTTCCCGATCCGCTTGCCGATCCCGTGCTTGATCTTCGGGTGAAGTCGGCGACCGCCGAGGCCTATTTCGTCAAGGCCGGCGACTATCTGCAGATCATCGATGTCGATGGCCGGCAATGCACCGACTTCCAGTGTTTTTCAGCGCGCAAGCTGGACATGGGCCGCGACCTGCCGCTCGACGTGACGACCACCCGTACGCTGATGGGTTCGGCCTACCCGATGCCTGGCCTGCATTCGAAATATTGCGACCAGGACATGGAGCCGCTGGTCGAGGTGGTGCAGGACACGTGTGGCCGGCACGACGCCTTCGCGCTTGCCTGCGCCGCCAAATATTACGACGACATCGGCTATCCCGGACACACAAATTGCTCGGAGAATTTCAACAAGGCGCTGTCGGACAAGGGTGTGACGCCCCGCGCCGGCTGGATGGCGATCAACTTCTTCTTCAACACGGCGATCGATGCGCATGGCGTGATGGTGTCGGACGAGCCGTGGTCGCGACCCGGCGACTATGTACTCTTGAGAGCCCTGACCGATGTCGTCTGCGTCTCCTCGGCCTGCCCGGACGACACCACGCCTGCCAATGGCTGGGACCTTACCGATATCCATGTGCGCGCCTATTCCGGCCAGCACAAATTCTCGCGAGCGATCGCCAGACGCATGAAGCCCGATTCGGAACCGAAAATGACCCGCGAGACAGCCTTTCATTCGAGCTTTGCCAAGCACACGCGCGACTTCGTCGAATATCGCGGTTATTGGCTCGCCAATTCCTTCGCCAAGGAAGGCCCAATCGCCGAATACTGGGCCTGCCGGCAGGCCGCCGTGATTATGGACCTGTCGCCACTGCGCAAGTTCGAGGTCACCGGGCCGGACTCCGAAGCACTGCTGCAATACACGCTGACCCGCGACGTCAAGAAGCTTGGGATCGGCCAGGTCGTCTATACGGCGATGTGCTACGAGCACGGCGGCATGATCGACGACGGGACGTTGCTCAGGCTCGGCAAGGATAATTTCCGCTGGGTCGGAGGCGACGATCTTTCCGGCGAATGGCTGCGCGAGACGGCGAAAAAGCTCGGTCTCAACGTGCTGGTGCGCTCCTCCACCGACCAGATGCACAACATCGCCGTGCAGGGCCCGAAGAGCCGCGACATATTGAAGGAAGTGGTCTGGACCTCGCCGGTGCAGCCCTCGATCGGCGAGCTCGAATGGTTCCGCTTCACCGTCGCGCGCATCGGCGGCGGCAATGGCGTGCCCGTTGTCGTCTCGCGCACCGGCTATACCGGCGAGCTCGGTTACGAGATCTGGTGCCATCCGCGCGACGCCGAAAAAGTGTTCGACGCCGTCTGGGAGGCCGGCCAGCAGCACGGGCTGAAGCCGATGGGCCTGCAGGCGCTCGATATGGTGCGCATGGAGGCCGGGCTGATTTTCGCCGGTTACGAATTCTCCGACAAGACCGATCCGTTCGAGGCTGGCATTGGCTTCACCGTGCCGCTCAAGACCAAGGCCGACGATTTCATCGGCCGCGACGCGCTGATCCGGCGCAAGGAGCATCCGCAACACAAGCTCGTCGGCCTCGACATCGATGCCAATGTCGCAGTCGGCCACGGCGACTGCGTCCATGTCGGCCGCGCCCAGATCGGCGTCGTCACCTCCGGCATGCGTTCGCCGGTGCTTGGCAAGACCATCGCGCTGGCACGGCTCGACGTCACCCACGCCGAGATCGGCACGGAGGTCGAGATCGGCAAGCTCGACGGCCACGCCAAGCGGCTGCCGGCGCGGGTCGTCGCCTTCGCCCATTACGATCCGCAGAAGACCAAGCCACGTTCCTGATAAGGCTCCCAAGGCCATGTCCGACCCGCCGCCCGCCGCCACCCGCGGCGGACGGCCGACCTCTGGCAAGCAGGGTGTGCATGACATCACAAAACGCTTGACGCGAAAGCGCGCCGGATCAATCTTCACTCTTAAGAAAAAAATACGACTGAGTGGAAACACGACAGTCGCTCGATGATTTGCCGGGGAGCAAGCTTCGCCAGAGCCGAAGCGTCGCCGGCGGGGAACAACAAAAGGGGAAGACACAAGATATGAGCACGATAGCCACGGCCCTCGAGCAGCCTGCCGAAAGCAAGCTGCTCAGGCACATCGACTGGCGCGGCGCCTTCTGGGTGGCAAGCGGCGTTCCGGCACTGGTCCTGTTTTCGATCGGCGGCATTGCCGGCACGACCGGAAAGCTCGCCTTCCTGATCTGGACGGTGTCCATGATCATGGGCTTCCTGCAGTCCTTCACCTATGCCGAGATCGCCGGCCTGTTCCCGAACAAGTCGGGCGGCGCGTCGATCTATGGCGCCACGGCCTGGTTGCGCTATTCGAAATTCATCGCGCCGCTTTCGGTGTGGTGCAACTGGTTCGCCTGGACGCCGGTGCTGTCGCTCGGCTGCTCGATCGCTGCCGCCTATATCCTCAACGCGCTGGCGCCGGTGCCGATCTTCACCGACGCCTCGCCGGAAGTGGTCGCCTATATCGCCGCGCATGCCGGGACGGCTCCGGCCGACGCCATCGCCGCGGTGACCACGGCCGCGACGCCGGCGATCCGCACATGGTCGCTGTGGGGTCATACGCTGGGCCCGGTGTCCTTCACTTTCAACGCTACCTTCTTCATCGGCGCGGTGCTGATGCTGATCATCTTCTCGATCCAGCATCGCGGCATCCTCGGCACGGCCAGCGTGCAGAAATATATCGGCCTGCTGGTCATTATCCCGATGCTGATCGTCGGCGTCGTGCCGATCTTCACCGGCCAGATCGACTGGGCGAATTTCTCACCGCTGGTGCCGCTGGCCGCCGCCTATGCGCCTGATCCGGGCTCCTGGAACATCGCCGGCTGGACGCTGGCGCTTGGCGGCATGTTCATCGCCGCATGGTCGACTTACGGCTTCGAAACCGCGGTCTGCTACACGTCGGAATTCAAGAACCCTGGCACCGACACCTTCAAGGCGATCTTCTATTCCGGCCTGCTCTGCATGCTTTTGTTCATCCTGGTGCCCTTTACCTTCCAGGGCGTGCTGGGCTTGAACGGAATGCTGGCGACGCCGATCGTCGATGGCTCGGGGGTCGCCGACGCGCTGGCCGGCATGGTCGGCGGCGGCAAGCTGATCCACAGCCTGCTGGTCATGCTGATGATCCTGGCGCTGGTGCTGTGCATCATGACAGCGATGGCCGGCTCCTCGCGCACGCTCTACCAGGGTTCGGTCGATGGATGGCTGCCGCGTTATCTCAGCCACGTCAACGAGCACGGCGCGCCGACGCGGGCCATGTGGACCGACCTCTGCTTCAACCTGATCGTGCTGGCGATCGCCTCTGCAGACGCGACGAGCTTCTTCTTCATCCTCGCCGTGTCGAACTGCGGTTACATCATCTTCAACTTCCTCAACCTCAATGCCGGCTGGATCCATCGCATCGACAACGGCCACATCAATCGTCCCTGGAAAGCGCCGACCTGGCTGCTCGGCATCGGCGCCATCTTCGCCTATGTCAACGCGATCTTCATGGGCGCCGGCGCCAAGGTGTGGAACCCGATGGCGCTGTGGGCCGGCCTGATCACCGCCGCCTTGATCATCCCGGTGTTCTGCTTCCGCCACTACATCCAGGACAAAGGCAAGTTCCCCGAACACATGCTGGCCGACCTCGGCATGGCGGGGGCCGACCTCTCGGTCAAGAAGGCGGGCATGCTGCCTTACCTGACGCTGATCGCCGGCGTGGCGGTGATGCTGATCGCCAACTGGGTGTTCGTCATCTGACACGGCAGCCCGAAAACAGACGGGCGCGCCTCGGCGCGCCCGTTATCTTTTGGGCAATCGTTTCAATCGCCGCGTCAACCTGCTTTGCAGCCGGCCGCTTCTTCGAAGAACCGACCCCGGAGCATTTTTCGCCCGGCAGACCCTCAATGCGATCATCCGCCGCCGGCTTTTACCGACGGCGGATGATCCCAGGTCGCCACGTCTATTTCTATTCCGCGGCCAGCGCGAGTTGCGGCCGTTCGATGCCTTCGACCGTCTCCGGCTCGGGCGCCTGCTCATCGGTCTTGGCCTTCTTCGGCGCGCGGCCGAAGAACAGCGCGTAGCCCGCCGGCAGCACCAGGATGGTGAGCACGGTCGCCACCAGGATGCCGCCCATCATGGCGTAGGCGAGCGGCCCCCAGAAGACGGCGCGCGAGATCGGGATCAGCGCCAGCACGGCGGTGAGCGCCGTCAGCATGATCGGCCGGAAGCGGCGCACGGCAGCACCCACAATCGCTTCCGATCGCTCCATGCCGGCCGCGATATCCTGGTCGATCTGGTCGACCAGGATGATCGAGTTGCGCATGATGATGCCGAGCAGCGCGATGACGCCGAGGATCGCGACGAAGCCGAAGGGCGCGCCGCTGATCAGCAGCGCCGCGGCGGCGCCGATGATGCCGAGCGGACCCGTGGCCAGCACCAGCATCGACTTGCCGAAATGCTGCAGTTGGATCATCAGCAGCACGACGATGATGGCGAGCATGATCGGCGCCTTGGCGGCGATCGAGGCCTGGCTTTCGGCCGAATCCTCGGCGCCGCCCTGGATCTCGATCTTGTAGCCGGGCGCCAAGCCGGCGCGCAGGTCCTTCATGTCGTTATACATCTTGGTGACGACGTCGTTCGACTGCACGCCATCCGGCAGCGTGGCGCGCACGCTGATCGTCGGCAGGCGGTCGCGCCGCCATTCGACGCCCTGCTCCATGACGGGCACGACCTTGGCCACCTGCGAGAGCGGCACCGAGCCGCCGAAATCGGTCGGGATATAGACCGAGTCGACCGAAGACAGCAGGTGACGGGTCGCATCCGGCTCGCGGGCGACGATCGAGACCGTCTCCTCGCCGTCGCGGAAGTCGTCGAGCGGGGCGCCGGACATCGTCGCCTGCAGCATCTGGCGGATGCGCTGCGAGGTGACGCCAAGCGCCCGGGCGCGATCCTGGTCGATCACCAGCTTCATCGCCGGCACCGGCTCCAGCCAGTCGTCATGGATGGCGCCGAGCAGCGGATTGGCCTGGAACCTCGCCTTCACCTCGTCGGCGATGCGGCGCACCTCCTGGCGGTCCGGGCCCATGATCCGCATCTGCACCGGCCAGCCGGTCGGCGGGCCGAGGAAGAGGCGGTCGACCTTGCCGCGGATCGAGGGGAAGTCCTGCGCCAGGATCTTGCGCATCTTGACGATCAGCCGCTCGCGCGCCGGCTCGTCCTTGGCCATCACCAGGAGCTGGGCGAAGTTGGGATTCCTGAGCTGCTGGTCGAGCGGCAGGAAGAAGCGCGGCGCGCCTTCGCCGATATAGGTGGCGATGAAGCGCTTATCGGGATCGTCCATCATCTTGGCTTCCAGCGCCTTGGCCTGGTTCTCGACCTCCTTGATCGAGGTGCCTTCCGGCAGCCACAGGTCGACCAGGATTTCCGGGCGCGAGGATTGCGGGAAGAAGTTCTGCGGGATGAACTGGAAGGCCCAGAGGCTGGTGGCGAAGGTGACCAGCGTCATCACCAGAACGATGATGCGGTGGCGCACGGCCCAGGCGACCGTCGCGCGCAGGCGCCGGTAAAAGCGCGTGTCGAAGACATCGTGATGGGTGCCGGCATGCTTGCGCTGCTTGAGGATCATGTAGCCCAGCCACGGCGTGAAATAGACCGCGACGAACCACGACACGATCAATGCTATGCCGACGACGTAGAACAGCGTGCGCACATATTCGCCGGCAGTCGACGCTGCAAAGCCAACCGGGATAAAGCCGGCCGTGGTGATCAGCGTGCCGGTGAGCATCGGGAACGCCGTCGAGGTATAGGCGAAGCTCGCCGCCTCGATCTTGACCAATCCCTCCTCCAGCTTTCGCTCCATCATCTCGACGACGATCATGGCGTCGTCGACCAAAAGACCGAGCGCAATGATGAGCGCGCCGAGCGAGATGCGCTGCAGGTCGATGCCGATCTCGTACATGATGGCGAAGGTGGCGGCCAAGACGAGCGGGATGGCGATGGCGATCACCAGGCCCGAGCGCCAACCGATCGACAGCAGCGAGACTGCAAGCACGATGAGCAGCGCTTCGCCGAGCGCCTCCATGAACTCGTTGACGGCATCCTTCACGACCTCGGGCTGGTCGGAGATCTGGTCGACCGAAACCCCATAGGGCAGCCCTGCCTCGAAGCGCTGGTAGGTCGCCTCGACGTCCTTGCCGACATCTCTGACGTTGAAGCCCTTGGCCATGACTACGCCGACCTGGACGCTCTCATGGCCGTTGAAGCGGTATTTGCGGTCGTAAGGATCCTCGAGGCCGGAAGAGACGGTGGCGATGTCGCCGAGGCGCGTCACCTGGTTGCCGGAGCGCAGCCTCAGCTCGCGGATGTCGGCGGCCTTGGTGACGTCGCCCTCGACCGAGATGCGCACCGAGCGCAGACCGGTGTCGACGGAGCCCGCCGGATCGACGGCGTTCTGCCCCTTCACGGCGTTCTGCAGGTCAAGGATGGTCAGGCCGCGCTCGGCCAGCGCCTTGGACGAGACGTCGATATAGATCTTCTCCGGCTGGTCGCCGATGATGACGGCCTTTTCGACGCCCGGCGTCGTCAACAGCATGTCGCGCGCCTGGATGGCGAATTTCTTCAGCTCCGGATAGGTGAAACCGTCGCCGCTGATCGAATGCAGCGTGATGAAAGTGTCGCCAAACTCGTCGTTGAAATAGGGACCGAGCAGGCCTTGCGGCAATTCGTTGGAAATGTCGCCGACCTTCTTGCGCACCTGGTAGAAGGCGTCCTTCACCTCTTCGGCATTGGTGTCGCCCTTGACCTGCAGCGTGATGATCGCGCTGCCGGCGCGGGTGTAGGAGCGCACGAAATCCAGATGCGGCGTTTCCTGCAGCTTGCGCTCGATCTTATTGACGACCTGGTCCTCCATGTCCTGGATCGAGGCGCCCGGCCAGATCGCCTGCACCACCATGACGCGGAAGGTGAAGTCGGGGTCTTCCTTCTGGCCCATGCGCATCAGGCCGAGCACGCCGGCAAGGATGATCAACCCGAACAGGAAGCGCGCGATGCTCGGATGTCCGATCGCCCAACGCGAAAGATTGAAGGGCCGCTTTTCAGTGCTGCTGTCGGTGGTGGTCATGGCACACGTCCAGTCCAATTGATCGGCAAGGCACGCTCGCTTGGCATGCCGCTTCTAGTTCGGTGGGCTTCCGGGCGGCGAGACCCCTCAAGCGGAGAGAGACTCGCAAATCGCGCTGGACGCGGCACTGCTGCGGGGGAGCCAACATGCCGGCATCTCACGATCGGGCGTTCGCCGCCCGGAACCCATGCCTCCCCCGGCTCGCGGCTGACACCGCGAGAGCGGGAAAGGCGTCTGTTGCGCCTGACTTCAGGTCTCAATTCGATGCATGTCGTTGTCCCAAAACCGCTTCGCACTTTTGGGCGACAAGCATCAGTGCAGGCTGCCGGTCGTAGCGACGTCGTTCTCCGCCGAGGCGGATTGCTGGGCGTCGCCGGAAAGCTTGACCTTCAGATTGTCGGTCATGAACTGGGTGCCGGCCGCGACCACGACGTCGCCCTGTTTCAGGCCGTCGGCAACGGCAACGCCGTCGACGGTGAAATTGGCCACCTTGATCGGACGCGGATGCACCGTGTCGGAGGCGCGATCGACCGTCCAGACGATCTGCTTGCCGTCCTTCTCGGCCATCGCCGTCAGCGGGATCGAGACGAGCTGCGTCTTGCTGCCGACGGTCGCCTGGACATTGGCGGTCATGCCGAGCAGCACGCGCGGGTCGTTGGGCAGCGAGACCCGGACAGCGAAGGTGCGCGACTGCGGATCGGCGCTGCCGGCGACCTCGCGGACCTTTCCGTCAAGCGTCAGCCCTTCCTCCGACCAGAAGCTCGCCTTGACCTCCTTGCCGGGCTTAAAGCCGGCGATGTCCATTTCCGGCACCGCGATCGATACTTCCTTCTCGCCGTCGACCGCGACCGTTATGACCGGGGTGCCAGCGGCGACCACCTGGCCGACATCGGCGGAGATGGCGGTGACGATGCCGTTCTTGCTGGCTTTCAGATCGGCGTATTTAACCTGGTTCTGTGCCTGGGCCAGCGCCGAGCGGGCGGCGTCGCGGGTTGCCACCGCCTGGTCGTAGGTCAGTCGCGCCTGGTCGAGCTGCGACTTCGGCGCGAAATTCTTGGCATAGAGTTGCTCGGCGCGCTTCCTGGCGAGGTCGACTGTCTCGACCTGGCGCTCGGCGGCGTCGAGGCTGGCCGCAGCGCTCTTGACCGACAGCTCGTAATCGGCAGGATCGACGCGGGCGAGCACATCGCCCTCATTCACATGCTGCCCGATATCGACCAGACGCTCGGTGACCTTGCCGGCGATGCGGAAGCCGAGATTCATCTCGGTGCGGGCGCGCACCGAGCCGGAATAATCGAGCTGACGCGTGGTCTGCGCCTCGCCGATCTCGACCACCTTCACCGGTCGGAGGACTTCCTGGACGACCTCCGCCTTTTCCTGGCTGCAGCCGGCAAGGCCGAGCACTGCTGCGATGACGGCGGCGGTTGGGAGGCCAGCGGCCGGCAGCCTTCGAACGATGGAACTAGGGAGGATGGAACTGGACAAAGACACCTTAGCACTCCCGAACTGGAGATGATTTATCGACCGCACCCGGCGGACGGCTTCTATTTCAAGGCTCTGATGGCGTAGTCGATAAGTTCGTCGGGCATTGCCCGATTGGTCTTAGCAAGACACTGCGCCACCATTTGCGGATGGCACAGAATGACGGTGGCGGCGCCGAAGCAGCGCGCGGCCGTCTCCGGGTCCTGCTCCCTGAACTCGCCGGCCTCGATGCCCTCGCGGATCACCTCGGCGAAGAGGTCGTGGATGCTGTTGACATGCTTGTCGATAACGGACCAGTCGCGCTCCAGCGCGACGATGACCATCTCGTGCACCTTCTCCTGGTCCAGCATGACCTCCAGCGTCATCTTGTACTGGGCATGGATGTAGCGGCGCAGTCGTTCCTCGGCGCTGACCGGGAGGTGCATGATCTCGTAGGCCATGTTGTAGCTGGCGCCGAGCATGCGGCCGCATACGGCCTGGTGGATTTCGACCTTGGAAGCAAAGAAGCGGTAGATGTTGGCCGGCGACATGCCAAGCTCGCGGGCGATGTCGGCAACGTTGGTCTTGCCGTAGCCGTAGTGGCGGAACAGCCGCTCGGCACAGTCGAGAATGCGGGTCACATTCTCCTGTCTGGCGGGGTCTGCCACGATGTTGCCAGCTTCGGACATGACACTTTCGTTTGATGAGTGACGAATTTCAATTTTCGTCAGTCGTAAAACGAAAGCAGCGCGGAGTCAACGCGAAATCGACGTACGCGTATAATTTGGGGACAGATGGTGACAGGAACAAGCATGCGATGAGCGATGTTGGCCGGTTGCATACTGCGGCTGTGACGTCGTCATCCACGGGCGGAGCAAGAGCGAAGCGTAATCGATACTAGGGTTTCCGCGCGTCGCGTCGCGACTGCTCCACCCTAGGATGACGACCTCACAGGGGCCGGCGAAAATTGTCGGACTCCTGGGGGCTGCGCTCACGCCCCCTTCGCCATTTCCCGCAACCTGAACTTCTGGATCTTCCCCGTCGAGGTCTTCGGGATTTCGGCGAACACCACCGCCTTCGGCACCTTAAAGCGGGCGAGCAGCCCTCGGCAATGCTCGATGATCTCGGCCTCGGTCGCGGTCTTGCCGGGTTTCAGCTCGACATAGGCGACCGGCACCTCGCCCCATTTCTCGTCGGCGCGGGCAACCACACCGCAGGATGCAACCGAGGGATGCTTGTAGAGCGCATCCTCGACCTCGATGGAGGAGATGTTCTCGCCGCCCGAGATGATGATGTCCTTGGAGCGGTCCTTGAGCTGGATGTAGCCGTCGGGATGCATGACGCCGAGATCGCCGGAGTGGAACCAGCCGCCGGCGAAGGCTTCGTCGGTGGCCTTGCGATTCTTCAGATAGCCCTTCATGACGATGTTGCCGCGGAACATGACTTCGCCGATGGTCTCGCCATTGGCCGGCGTTTCGACCATCGTCTCCGGGTTCATCACCGTGAGGCCCTCGAGCGCGGCATAGCGCACGCCCTGGCGCGCCTTCTTCGCCGTCCTCGGTCCCTTCTCCAGCGCGTCCCACTCATTGTGCCATTCGTTGACGACGGCCGGGCCGTAGGTCTCGGTCAGGCCGTAGAGATGGATGACGGCGAAGCCGGCATCGGCCATGCCGGAAAGCACGGCCTCCGGCGGGGGTGCTGCGGCGGTGTTGAAGGTGACGGTCTGCGCGAACTGGCGCTTGTCCTCGTCCTTCGCATTGATCAGCACCGACATGACGATCGGCGCGCCGCACAGATGGGTGACGCCATGATCGGCGATGGCGTCATATATCGGCTTTGCCCGCACCCAGCGCAGGCAGACATGGGTGCCGGCCTGCACGGCCAAGGTCCAGGGAAAGCACCAGCCGTTGCAATGGAACATCGGCAGCGTCCAGAGATAGACCGCGTGCTTGGCCATGCCGGCATGGATAGTGTTGGTGTAGGCCATAAGCGCCGCGCCGCGGTGATGATAGACGACGCCCTTCGGATTGCCCGTCGTGCCGGAGGTGTAGTTGAGCGAGATGGCGTCCCATTCGTCGTCGGGCATCGACCAGGCAAAAGCCTCATCGCCGCCGGCGAGAAAATCTTCGTAGTCGAGCGTGCCGATCCGCTCGCCCTTCGGATAGGGCGCATCGGCGGCATAGTCCGGATCGTCATAGTCGATGACCAATGGCCTGGCCTTGGCCAAGGCCAGCGCCTCCTTGACGACGCCTGAGAACTCGCGGTCGACGATCAGCACCTTGCTGTCGGCATGGTCGAGCTGGAAAGCGATGACGGCGGCATCCAGGCGCGTGTTCAGCGAATGCAGCACCGCCTTCACCATCGGCACGCCGAAATGCGCTTCCAGCATCGGCGGCGTGTTTGACAGCATCACCGTCACCGTATCGCCCTTGCCGATGCCATGTTTCGCAAGCGCCGAGGCGAGCTTCAGCGAGCGGCGCCAGAAGCCGCGGTAGGTTATGCGCTGGCTGCCGTGAATAATGGCGATGTGGTCGGGATAGGTCTTGGCCGCTCGCTCAAGATAAGTGAGCGGCGTCAGCGGTTGGTGATTGGCGGCGTTCCTGGCGAGATCCTGTTCGTAAGGATTGGCCATCCCGTTCTCCCCGATGTTCTTTTCGAGCTTTCTAACCGTAGGCCCGCCGCCGCGCTATCCCCCTTCCGCGGCTGAAAATGCTATGCTGCGCCGGCTTGGTAGAATGGCGATCCGGATTGAGCCGCGCCGCGAGGCGATTGCGACGCGCGCAAGCAAATTTGACTTTTGTCGAGAGCCGTGACTAATGTCAGCCGAGGAGGCGGCATGGCGATCAGACCGGCAGAACAGCTCATCCACAAGGCCGCCTGGCTTTACTATGCGCACGGCCTTCGCCAGGATGAAGTGGCGAGCCAGCTCAACATTTCACGCGCCTCGGTCGCCATGTATCTGCGCAAGGCGCGCGAGACCGGCATCGTCAACATCTCGACCTCGACGCAGCTCTTCACAGACGACGCCATGGCGCGGCGGCTGGAGGATGCTTTCGGCCTGGATGCTGTCTGGATCGCGCCGGAAAATGCCTATCTCGCCGATCCCTCGACCGATATCGCGGTGCTGGCGGCGAGCGTCTTCCTCGAACTGGCGAAGAAGGGCGACCGCATCGGCGTCGCCTGGGGCCGCACCGTCTACACTATCGCTGACATCATGTCCTTTGCCGACCTGCAGGACGTCACGGTGGTGCAGCTCTGCGGCAATCTCGGCGCGCCTTATTCCTATCGGCCCGACCAGTGCACGATGGAGATCGCGCGCCGGCTCAATGCCAAGGGCCTGAACTTCTACGCACCTCTGGTGCTGTCGACGGAAGAGCTGGCGAAAAGCTTGCGCGCCGAGCCGGTGATCCGCGATCAGCTGGCCGGCATCGCCGATTGCGATCTGGCGCTCTATTCCGTCGGCGCGGTCGACGCCGACAGCCATCTGGTGAAATGCGGCGCGCTGTCGCCGGCCGAGATGGAAGCGCTGCGCAGCCAGGGTGCGGCCGGCGTCATCGCCGGGCAGATCATCGACGCCAGGGGCGAGATTCTAGACTGCAGCTACAACCGACGCGTCATCTCAGCCGAGCTCGCCTCGCTGCGCGCCATCGAGAAGCGACTGATGGTGGTGCAGGAAGACAGCAAGTTCGAGCCGCTGCTTGCGGCCATCGCCGGCGGGCTGTGCACGCATCTGGTGGTCGGCGCGCATATGGCCGAGCGCCTGCTTCAGCACGCCGGCGCGGCAACGAAAAAGGCCTCGTAGAAAATCACCCTCGCCGCTTCTGTCATCACGACGTCGCGGCCTTCTGTTCATGAGCAAGAAAAGACGGAATCGGACGGATCGACATGCAAAACCTTTGGAATGACGCCGACGCGGAAAAGATGGTTGCCGACTATGCCAGGAAGGGCGTCGGCCGCGACCTTGCGCTGCGCGTCTACACGACCCGCCTGCTCGGCGGCGAGCCGCGCCTGGTGCTGCATGGCGGCGGCAACACCTCCTGCAAGACCAAAGCCACCGATCTCGTCGGCGACGAATGGGACGTGCTCTGCGTCAAGGGCAGCGGCTGGGACATGGCGGTCATCGAGCCGCAAGGCCTGCCGGCGGTGAAAATGGGCGCGCTGCTCAAGGCGCGCTCCCTGGACAAGCTCTCCGACGAGGACATGGTGGCGCTGCAGCGCTCCAACCTCATCGATCCATCCTCGCCCAACCCGTCGGTCGAAACGCTGCTTCATGCCTTCCTGCCGCACAAGTTCGTCGACCACACGCATTCGACAGCGATCCTCGCCATCGTAGACCAGGAAGACAGCAAGGCACTGGTGAAAAAGGTGTTCGGCGACAAAATGGGTTACGTGCCCTACATCAAGCCGGGCTTCGACCTCGCCAAGGCTGCGGCGGAAATCTTCGACGCCGACCGAAAAGTCGAGGGCCTGATCCTCGACAAGCATGGCATCTTCACCTTCGGCGACGATGCCAAACAGGCCTACGACCGCATGATCCACTATGTGACCATGGCCGAGGACTATGTCGCCAAAAACGGCAAGCCGCAGCCGGCCAAGGCAGCATTGCCGGCAAAGCTCGCCAAGCCCAGCGACATCGCGCCGACGCTGCGCGGCGCCGTTGCCGTGGCGCGCGGCGAAGGCCGCTTCGACCGCATGATCAGCGACTTCCGCACCTCGGACGCGATCGTCGACTTCATCAATTCCGCCAAGATCGCCGAGTTGGCCGGGCGCGGGGTATCGACCCCGGACCTGTCGATCCGCATCAAGACCGGACCGATGGCGGTACCGGCGCCCGACGCCGACAAGCTCGGCGACTACAAGGCTGTCATCCGCAGCCATGTCGATGCCTTCGTCAAGGACTACACCGCCTATTTCGAGACCAATGACGCGCTGGACGATGTCAAGCGCACCATGCTTGACCCGATGCCGCGCCTGACGCTGGTGCCGGGCCTCGGCATGTTCGGCCATGGCCGCACGCTGAAGGATGCCAAGATCGCGTCGGATGTCGGCGAGATGTGGATCGAGGCGGTGCGCGGCGCCGAAGCGATCGGCAAATTCCATCCGCTCTCCAAGGCCGACCTCTTTCCGCTCGAATACTGGTCTCTCGAGCAGGCGAAGCTCGCTTCCAACAAGCCGAAGCCGCTGACGGGCCAGGTCGTGCTGATCACCGGCGGCGCCGGCGCCATCGGCGCCGCGACGGCAAAACTGTTCGCGGCCAATGGCGCGCATGCCGTCATTGTCGATCTCGACCCAGCCAAGGCAGCGGAAGCGGCGAAGGCGGCCGGCAACAACTCGATCGGCGTCGGCGCCGACATCACCAAGCCGGCCGAAATGCGCGCTGCCTTCGACAAGGCGGTCGCGGTCTATGGCGGCGTCGATATCCTGGTCTCGAATGCCGGCGCCGCCTGGGAAGGCCGCATCGGTGAATTGGACGACGCGACGCTGCGCAAAAGCTTCGAGCTCAATTTCTTCGCGCACCAGTCGGCGGCGCAGAACGCGGTGCGCATCATGCTGGAACAGGGCACGGGCGGCGTTCTCCTCTTCAACACCTCCAAGCAGGCGATCAATCCCGGCCCGAAATTCGGCGCCTACGGCATCCCGAAAGCCGCGACATTGTTCCTGTCGCGGCAATATGCGCTTGACTACGGCGCCTACGGCATCCGCTCCAATGCGGTCAACGCCGACCGCATCCGCTCGGGTCTTCTGACCGATGCGATGATCGCCAGCCGTTCCGGCGCGCGCGGCGTGTCTGAAAAGGAATACATGTCCGGCAATCTGCTCGGGCAGGAAGTGACGGCCGACGACGTCGCGCAGGCCTTCCTGCATCAGGCGCTGGCCGAGCGCACCACGGCGAATGTGACGACAGTGGACGGCGGCAACATCGCGGCAGCGTTGCGCTGAACATTTAGGCATGCCTTGGAGCGGTCCTTCGTTTCGTGAAAACGAAGAGCCGCTCCATGTCCCTGGTTGACGCAGTTTGGGATCGAGGCTTTTCACGCTTCTGCTGAGGAACTGCTCGAACCCGTCAAAATCCACACCAATCCTTCGCGTATTGCTCAGCCAGTTTAAGGGCGCCTCGTGTTTAGCATGCGGGGCTCCAACCCTGATCATTGGTGGAGCTCCAGATGGCGGCGAAAAGACTTCGTATTGGCGTGCTCTTCGGCGGGCGCTCCGCCGAGCATGAAGTATCGCTGCTTTCAGCAACCAACGTCATGGCTGCCTTGGAGCCGGCGAAATACGATGCCGTTCCGATCTTCGTCACCCGCGAAGGGCAATGGCTGCAGAGCCGCTTCGAGGATGGCGCGCTGGCGACGCCGTCGGCCGGCACGCAGCTCTGCCTGGTGCCGGGCGGCCATGGGCGGATGCTGGCGATCCCGGCCGGCGGGGCACCCCACGACCTGCCCGCCATTGATATCCTGTTTCCGGTCCTGCACGGTCTGCATGGCGAGGACGGCGCGGTGCAAGGCCTGGCCGAGGTGGCACGCGTGCCGCTCGCCGGCTGCGGCATACTGGGTTCCGCGACGGCGCTCGACAAGGATATTGCCAAGCGGCTGCTGAAGGCGGCCGGACTGCCTGTGGCGCGCTCGGTGACGATCGGTGAAGGTGCGGCGCCTTCGCTCGCCGAACTGGAAGACCAGCTTGGCCTGCCGCTGTTCATCAAGCCGGCGCGGCAGGGCTCGTCGGTCGGCGTCGCAAAGGTCAACGCCAGCCAGGAATTCGATCGGGCCCTGACCGAAGCCTTCCAGCATGATCGCAAGCTGCTGGCGGAGGAATTCGTCCGTGGCCGCGAGATCGAATACAGCGTGCTGGAGAGCCCCGCGGGCGAACTCTTCGTCTCGCGGCCGGGCGAGATCGTGCCCGCGGAGAGCCACGGTTTCTACGACTACAACGCCAAATATATCGACGAGAATGGCGCGGCCTTGATTGTGCCAGCCGAGCTGCCGCAGGAGGTCGAGGATGCCATGCGCGATATGGCCGCAAGGGCGTTCAGGGCGCTCGGCTGCGATGGCATGGCCCGCGTCGACTTCTTCCTGATGCCGGACATGAATTTTCTGATCAACGAACTCAACACCATTCCCGGCTTCACCAACATCAGCATGTACGCCAAGGCCATGGCGGCGAGCGGCGTCAGCTATCCGGAGGTCATCGACCGTCTGGTGGCGCATGGGCTGGCGCGCGCCGGCCGGTGAAAAAGACCTGAGGATACGAAATCTCCGCAGCGGCCAGTTGGCCATGTCGCCGCGTCACTCCGGCAGGCCAGCCTTGCGGAAGCCGTCGACGAAATGCTCAAGCGTCGCGTCGTCACGAAACGGCTCCGTCTCGACCCAGCGCTGCGTGGAGAAATGCGGATTGCCGACGAGGAACAGCGCGACCTCGGTGCGCGCCTCGTCGAGACGGCCGAGCTGCGCCAGGCTTGCCGCGAGGAAGCGGCGCGAGGAGGTGCGGTACGTCTCGTCGCGGCGCAGCGTCTCGACGGCGGCTTCGTAGTCGCGAGCCGCATACTGCGCCTGGCCGAGCGTCAAATAATACCAGCTCGGCGGAAACGGGTTCAGCCGGAACGCCTTGCGGATGTGTTCGAGACTCAAGTCCACCTGCCCGGCCAGCACCTCGATGTCGGACAGGGTCGCCCAAATATCGGCCTCGTTCGGATCGAGCTCGATCGCCTTCGCGAACTCAATTTCGGCCTGTTCGAAATCGCGTTCATAGGCGAGCAAATTAGCCAGCACCCAGCGGCAGCCGGCATCGTTCGGGTCGATCGCCACGGCCTTGCGCGCCAGTTCCAGGGCCGTGCTGCGGGTGGGCTCGAATGGCTCGCCCCAATGCACCCAGTCCATCCAGTGGTTCATGGCGAGCCAGCGATAGGCCTCCGCGTAGTCGGGATCGAGCGAGATCGCGCGCGTCAGCATCAGATGCGCTTCGCGCGCCATTTGCGGTGACTCGTCGAACAGTTTTCGCGCCCGCACGACGAGATCATAGGCTTCGAGGTTCTTCGGCCGGTTGCGCTCCGGCAGCGCGCGCAGCCGCCCGAGCAGCGCCTCGACGATCTTGGCCGTCGCCTCGTCCTGAACGGCGAAAATGTCCTCAAGGCTGCGATCGAAACGCTCCGCCCAGAGATGCTCGCCGCTCAGCGCGTCAATCAGCTGCGCGTTGATGCGCACGCGCCCAGCGGCACGCCTGGCGCTGCCCTCCAGCAGGTAGCGCACGCCGAGTTCCCCGGCGATGGCGCGCACGTCCATGGCCTTGCCCTTGTAGGCAAAGACCGAGTTGCGCGCGATGACGAAGAGGCCCGGGATCCGGGAGAGATCGGTGATCAGGTCTTCGGTCAGGCCGTCGGCGAAAGAATCCTGCTCGGGATCGCTGCTCAGATTGACGAAGGGCAGCACAGCGATCGACGGCTTGTCGGGCAGCGGCAAGGGTTTGCGCGTAGCGTCGGGCTGTTCAACCGTACCGGTGAAGCGATAGCCGACGCGCGGCACCGTGGCGATCCACTCGCCGCCACCGGTCGCCGGGCCAAGCAGCTTCCTGAGCTGCGCGATCTGGACGGTGAGATTGCCTTCTTCGACCGCGGTGCCCGGCCAGGCTGCATCCATCAGCTCGGCCTTGGCCAGGATTTCGCCCGGACGCGCGACGAGCGCTTCCAGCAGCTTCAGCCCGCGGTGACTGGCGGCGATGGGAACATCGCCCCGGAGCAGCGTTCCGGCGCCCGGATCAAGCACGAACGGTCCGAAAGCGAAGCGCGATCCCTGCATGCGGCGATCTATAGAGCAATTCCAGGAAAATTGTGAAGCGGTTAAGTTCGGCGACTTCGCCGTAACCCTCCGTCCGAATTGCGTAAAAACAAAGGGATAGAGCGGTTCGCCGTTTCCGTGAAATGGTGAAACGCTCTAACGATTTGGAAGTTTTGAGAACTATTTGGGAGGGCTTAATTACGCCGCCAGCCGGCTGCGGCACACTGCAATCTCAATCAGGTCACGGGTCCTCAAACCCTCTACCGCATGGAGGTTGCCATGAACAATATCCTTGCGCCTTGCGCACCTTTGGCGGCACGCTCAGCCGAGATGAAGGGCCGCCGGCGCTACGGCCTCTCAGCTTTGCGCAGCCTCATCGCCGAGCGCCGCAAGCAGGCCTATTTCCGCTTCGAGCTCAAGCGCATGGCGACAGACAATCCGCATCTGATCGACGACATCGGGCTGACGAGGAAAGAGGTCGAGGCGGAGATCGCCAAGCTGCCCTTCTGGCAGCGATAAGACCGCCTCGGACCGGCTGAAAAGACAGAGAGCGGCCCATTGGACCGCTCTCTTCATCAGAAACAGCCAGAACCTTACTTGGCGTTCGGGTTCGGCATCCAGGCAGGCATCGCGACGTCGGCATGGGCGAATTGCGGCAGCTTGGCCGACAGGTCTTCCATGTTCTTGATGTCCTTGTCGATCAGCTCCTTCTGGGTGATCAGCGTCGGCGGCACGATGACGTTGTGGCCGGGATCCTCCCCGGCAAGCAGCTGCGCCAGCGCGCGCACCGAGACCTGGCCGACCACCGCGGGATTGGTGGCGGCGGTCGCCGCCCAGGCGCTGTCCGGTTCGCGCATCGCGGCGATGTCCGAGGTCGAGATGTCGGCCGAATAGATCTTGATCTTCTTGTTCAGCCCGGCCTCATCGACGGCGATCTTCACACCCTTGGCGAACTCGTCATAGGGGGCGAACATCACGTTGATGTCGGGATGCGCCTGCAGCACCGAGCGCGCCTGATTGGCGACGGAGTTGGCGATCGGATTGTCGAGCGTACCGAATTGCGCGACCTCGCTGATGCCCGAATATTTCTTCTTCACCTCCACCCAGGTCTCGTTGCGGCGGTCGAGCGGAGCGATGCCGGCAACATAGACATAGCCGGCCTTCCAGCTCTCGCCATTATCCTTGACCGCCTGCTCGAGCGCCAGCTTGGCGAGGTCTTTGTCCGACTGCTCGATCTGCGGGATCTTCGGGTTCTCGACATTGACGTCGAAGGCGACGACCTTGATGCCGGCATCGACCGCGCGCTGGGCGGCGTCCTTCATCGATTCCGTCAGGCCGTGCTGGATGATGATGCCCTGCACGCCAAGCGCGATCGCCTGGTCGACCATGTCGGCCTGGAGCGCGGCATCCTGGCGGCTGTCCAGCACGCGCAGGTCGACGCCGAGCGCCTTGGCCTGCGCCTCGACGCCGGAGAGATAGGCCTGGAAGAAGTCGCCTGTCGACAGATAGCGCACCAGCGCGATCTTGACGCCGGGCTTGTCGAACGGCGCCGGGCGGTCCGCAGCCAATGCCGTGCCCTGCATCAGCAGCGCCGCGCCGGCGAGGCCGAGTGCCGCCTTTCCCAAAAGTCTTCTTGTGATGCTCACTTCGTTTTCCTCCGTTTTGTCTTAATGCCCGGTCGAAACTATCTCTTGCCCCTGCCGGAAAGGGCGAAGGTGAAGACAAGGGCGACGACAAGCACCGCGCCCTTGACGAAATCCTGCGTGTAGTAAGGGGCGTTCATCATCGTGAGGCCTTGCAGCAGGACGCCGACGAACACCGCACCGACGGCCGTGCCGAAGGCGTTGGGCTTGGCGGCGCCGAGCACCGCGTAGCCGATAAGCGCGGCGGCGACAGCGTCGAGCAACAGATTATTACCCGAGGCGATGTCGCCGCGTCCAAGCCGGGCGGCGAGCAAAATCCCGCCGATCGAGGCAAAAACTCCCGAAATGACATAAGCCCAGATTTTGTATGCCTTGACAGGCGCGCCGGCGAGTTCGGCCGCCCTCTCGTTGCTGCCCACGGCATACATCATGCGGCCGAAACGGGTGTATTCGAGGAAAAACCAGATCAGCGCCGCGAGCACGACGAGCACGACGACCGAGACCGGGATCAGGTTCGGAATGAAGAAGTCGATGCGGTGGCGGCCAAGCGCCAGGAAGGCTTCCGAAAACTTGCCGTTGGCGACCGAGCCGTCGGGCATGGTCATGCCGGTGGCGATCGAGCGGCCTTCCGTCGGAATGCGCTGCAGGCCGAGTAGCAGGAACATCATCCCGAGCGTGGCCAGCAGGTCGGGCACGCGCATATAGACGATCAGCCAGCCATTGATCAGGCCGACGATGACGCCGATGACAAGGCAAGCGATGACGGCGACGATCGCGTTCTGCTCCAGCACGACCATGGCATAGGATGCCGCCATCATGGCGCTGGTGGCGACCGAGCCGATCGACAGGTCGAAGCCGCCGACGACGAGCGTCGCGGTGACGCCGAGCGCCAGCACGCCGGTGATGGCCACCGACTGGAAGATGAAGACGGCGCTCTGAGGCGACGCAAAACCATCGGCGGCAACTGCGAAATAGGCAATCAGCCCGACCAGCAGGACGATGAAGCCGTAGCGGATGGCGTAGTCGCGCAGTGTCATCGAACGCTCCCGCGCCGTTGCCTTGCCCGCCAAACTGGAACTCATGCCTGCACTCCGGGTCTCGTCATCCTGCGATCTCACGCCGCGCTGTGAAGCGGTCCGCCAGCCACTTCCGCCAGCAGCCGGTCGAGATCGATGTCATCGTTGCGGTGCTCGCCGACGATCGTGTGTTCCGACATCACCAGGATGCGGTCGGCGGTCTCCAGCGCCTCGTCGAGCTCGGTAACAAAGATCAGCGTCGCGCGGCCGTCGGCGCTTGCCCTCAGCTTGGCGGCGATGTCGCGACGCGCCGAAATGTCGACACCCTGGAAAGGCTCGTCGAGGATGAAGAGGCGCGAGGCCTGCGACATCCAGCGCGCCACCATCACCTTCTGCTGGTTGCCGCCGGACAGCGCGGAGAGTTCGTCCTTCTCCGAGCGGCAGACGATGCCGAGCTCGTCGATCTGGCGGCGGGCGGCGATGCGCTCGGCGCGCTTCCTCATGACGCCGAAGCCCGACATGCGCTTGAGGAACGGCAGGCTGATGTTGCGTTCGATGTTGAAGCCGCCAACGATGCCGCTCGCGGCGCGGTCCTTGGCGACCAGGAAGACGCCGGCGGCGATCGCCTCGCGCGCCGAGCCCGGCGCGTAGGGCTTGCCGTCCATGTGCATGGTGCCGGCAAGCGGCCTGCGCACGCCGAACAGCGTTTCCGCCAAAGCCGTCTTGCCGACGCCGACCAGGCCGGTGATCGCCACCACCTCCCCGGCGCCGAGCGTCATCGAGATCGGCCGCGAACCTTGCGCCAGCCGCAGGCCTTCGGCGGTGAAGACGGCTCGGGCCGAGCTTCTTGCAACCACCTTGTCGAGATGGATCTTGCGGCCGAGCATGGCGTTGACCGCGCCCTCATAGTCGAGCGGCTTCCGGTCGAAGACGCCGGAGACGATGCCGTCGCGCATCGACACGATGCGGTCGGCCAGCCGCCTGATGTCGGACATGCGGTGCGAGATATAAAGGATGGCAACGCCCTGCCCGCGCAGCCGGTCGATGAGCGAGAACAGCCGGTCGGCCTCGGCGCTCGACAGCGAAGAGGTCGGCTCGTCGAGGATCAGGACCTTGGGCCGATGCGCCATGGCGCGGGCGATGGCCACCATCTGCCGATCCGCCAACGACAAGTCGCTGACGCGCGCCTTGAGGTCGATGACGAGCCCCATGCGGTCGGCGACAGCCCTGGCTTCGGCTCGGACATTGGCAGGCTTGAAAAGCAACGACGCGCCTTTGCCGCTCAGCCGGTCGAGCGTCAGATTGGTGGCGACGTCGAGGTCGGCGACGACGCCGTCATTGATGTTCTGGTGCACGGTGACAACGCCGGCGCGAATGGCTTCGGCGGGGGTTTGCGGGTCGAAGGCCTTGCCGGCGAGCCGCATCGTGCCGGCAGCGCGCGCATAGACGCCGCTGACGATCTTGACCAGGGTGGATTTGCCGGCGCCGTTGGCGCCCATGAGCACGGTCACCTCGCCCGCAAACAGGTCGAGCGAGATGCCGCCAAGCACCTCGTTCTGGCCGAAGGATTTCCTCAGGCCGTCCACATGGAACACGGCATCTGCGCCCATCCGTTCCTCCCGGATCATGACGCTATGGGCTCATTCGGCAATTGTCAACACGATTGACATTTGCCAGCGTGCTTCCTAGCTTGGCCCCGCCGCCGTGGCTCCGCTATCGTCGGAAACCACGTGCAGGAGGGAGAGCATGACCGGGAAGTTCGAAGCATTATCGGTGGAAACGCTGCCGAAGCGCCTTGGCGACACCGCGGCCCTGACGGAGCGCATCGGCAAGGACACCAGCCGCTGGAAGGTACAGGAGGTCGGCGATGGCAATCTCAACCTCGTCTTCATCGTCGAAGGCGACAAGGGTGCCGCGGTGGTCAAGCAGGCGCTGCCCTATGTGCGGCTGGTCGGCGACAGCTGGCCGCTGCCGCTCAAACGCTCCTTCTTTGAATATCATGCGCTGACCAGGCAGGAGCGCCGTGCGCCCGGCTCGGTACCGGCGATCTACCATTTCGACGAGACCCAGGCGTTGATCGTGATGGAGTATCTGGCGCCGCCGCACGTCATCTTGCGGCGGGCGCTGATCGACGGCCGCGAATTGCCGAATATCGCGCGCGACATCGGCCTGTTCATGGCCCGCACGCTGTTCCGCGGCTCGGATCTGTCGATGGTAACGAGGGAGCGCAAGGCCGACCTGGCGCTGTTCGCCGACAATGTCGAGCTCTGCGACATCACCGAGAACCTGGTGTTCTCCGACCCTTATTTCGACGCCAAGATGAACCGGCATACCTCGCCGCAGCTCGACGGACTGGTCGCCGAACTGCGCGCCGACCGCGATCTCAAGGTCGAGGCGCAGCGGCTGAAGCATCTCTTCGCCGCCAATGCCGAGACGCTGCTGCATGGCGATCTGCATTCCGGCTCGATCATGGTGACCGACAGCGAGACCCGGATGATCGATCCGGAATTCGCTTTCTACGGCCCGATCGCCTTCGACGTCGGGATGCTTCTTGCCAATTTCTGGATGGCGTTCTTCTCGCAGCGCGGCCACGAGGAGAAGGGCAGCCGCTCCTCGATGCGCGCCTATCTGCTCGGCGTCACGGCCGAGACCTGGGCGACCTTCCGCGCCGAGTTCTCGCATCTGTGGCGGACCGAGCGCAGCGGCATTCTCTACCAGAGTAGCCTGTTCGAGGATCAGGGCGACCTGCTCGGCTCCGAACAGGCGCTCGACCACATGCTGCATTCGATCTGGACCGACCTGCTCGGCTTTGCCGGCATCGAGATACACCGGCGCATCCTTGGGCTGGCCCACAATGCCGATTTCGAGACCATTGCCAATGCCGATTTGCGCGCCAGATGTGAGGCCAAGGCTTTGCGCTTCGGACGCCATATCGCCGTCAACCGACGCCAGATCCACAGCATCGACGAGGTCAACAATCTGGCCGCGCGGATCGAACAGGAGAAGAGCCTTTGAACGTCGGCGAACGCCACTACCGCACCATCTGGCTCAGCGACGACAAGCGCTCGGTCGAGATCATCGACCAGCGCTGGCTGCCGCATGAGTTCCGCATCGAAAAGATCGGAAGCGTCGCCGGCATCGCCACCGCGATCCGCGACATGTGGGTGCGCGGCGCGCCGCTGATCGGCGTCACCGCAGCCTATGGCGTCGCCGTCCAGATGATGGACGATCCGTCGGACGAAGCGCTCGACACGGTATGGGAGACGCTGCACAAGACACGGCCGACGGCTATCAATCTGCGCTGGGCACTGGACGAGATGCGCCGGTACCTGAAGCCGCTCGCGCCGGAGGAACGCGCTGAAGCGGCCTACAGGCGGGCCGCGGAGATCGCCGATGAGGATGTCGGGCTGAACCGCGCCATCGGCGAAAACGGGCTTGCGATCATCAGGCAGATCGCGGCGAAGAAGAAGCCGGGCGAGAGCGTCAACATCCTCACCCATTGCAATGCGGGCTGGCTGGCGACGGTCGACTACGGCACCGCCACCGCGCCGATCTACCTGGCGACAGAAGCCGGCATTCCAGTGCATGTCTATGTCGACGAGACCAGGCCCCGCAACCAGGGCGCCCAGCTGACCGCCTGGGAGATGGCCGGGCACGGCGTGCCGCACACACTGATCGTCGACAATGCCGGCGGCCATCTGATGCAGCATGGCGACATCGACATGGTGATCGTCGGCACCGATCGCACGACCGCCAATGGCGATGTCTGCAACAAGATCGGCACCTATCTGAAGGCGCTGGCCGCCGCCGACAACGACGTGCCCTTCTATGTCGCGCTGCCCTCGCCCACCATCGACTGGACCGTGGCCGACGGGCTGAAGGAAATCCCGATCGAGGAGCGCTCCGGCGACGAGGTTTCGCTGGTATGGGGCAAGATGGCCGACGGAAAGGTCGCGCAGGTGCGCGTCTCGCCGGATGCGACGCCAGCGGCCAACCCGGCCTTCGACGTGACGCCGGCAAGACTGGTGACCGGGCTGATCACCGAGCGCGGCGTGGCCAAGGCCTCGCGCGAAGGGCTGAAGGCGATGTTTCCCGAGCGCAGCTAATCTCCCCTCTCATGGGGCAGATTAGCTAGTCGCCAATTGACAGCACCACCCTGCTCTCCCATAAAACCCGCGTCAAAGTTCTCAGGGCGGGGTGAAAGTCCCCACCGGCGGTAAGAGCCTCGGCTCAAGCCCGCGAGCGCCTTCCGGCCTATCGGAAGGGTCAGCAGATCCGGTGCGATTCCGGAGCCGACGGTTACAGTCCGGATGGAAGAGAACGATCGCAGGAGACGGTCCGCTCGCGCGGGCGGTGTTTTTTGCGTCGTGCGTCCTGATTCTGGTTCGAAACGGAAGGAAGGACCCATGAATCAGCATTTCCCCAAAGACCCTACTGTCCGTCATGTCGCCGTCATCCGAGCGCGCTGGCATGCCGATATCGTCGACCAATGCGTGCAGGCCTTCGAGGCGGAGCTTGCCGCGCTCGGCGGCTTCGCCGTCGAGGTCTTCGACGTGCCGGGCGCCTACGAAATCCCGCTGCATGCCAAGACGCTTGCAGAGACCGGTCGCTACGCCGCGATCCTCGGCACCGCCTTCGTCGTCAATGGCGGCATCTATCGCCACGACTTTGTGGCGCGCGCGGTCATCGACGGGATGATGAATGTGCAGCTCGCGACCGGCGTGCCGGTGCTGTCGGCCGTGCTGACGCCTCACAACTACCATGACAGCCCCGAGCATCACCGCTTCTTCCATGAGCATTTCGCCGTGAAGGGCAAGGAAGCGGCGAAAGCCTGCGTCGAGATCCTCGCCGCGCGCGAAAAGATCGCCGCCTAAGTCCGAAAGCGCCTGATTTCAGCACTGCAACAAGAATTGCGGCCGAAAAGGCTGCGAAAGGTTGCGGTAGATGCGAAATCCCGCCAGAAGCAACGAGGCCGCCCGACGCCCGGGCTGCCTTTTCAAACACGGGCTCGAACCAGATACGGGAGACTATTCGTTGGCTCGCATCACACTGAGACAATTGCTCGACCATGCCGCCGAACATGGCTATGGCGTGCCTGCCTTCAACATGAACAATATGGAACAGGGGCTCGCCATCATGGAGGCGGCCGAGGAGACCAAGTCGCCGGTCATCCTGCAGGCCAGCCGCGGCGCGCGCGCCTACGCCAATGACGTGGTGCTGGCCAAGCTGATCGACGCGCTGGTCGAGATCCATCCCGACATCCCGGTCTGCATGCATCTCGACCATGGCAACAACGAAGCGACCTGCGTCACCGCCATCCAGTACGGCTTCACTTCGGTGATGATGGACGGCTCGCTGAAGGAGGACGGCAAGTCGCCGGCCGACTACGCCTATAATTCCGGCATCACGCGCCGTGTCGTCGATATGGCGCATTGGGGCGGCGTTTCGGTGGAAGGCGAGATCGGTGTGCTCGGCTCCCTGGAGAGCGGCGGCGGCGAGCAGGAAGACGGCCACGGCGTCGAGGGCGCGATCAGCCACGACCAGCTTTTGACTGATCCGGTGCAGGCCGAGCAGTTCGTGCGCGACACCCATGTCGACGCGCTGGCCGTCGCCATGGGCACCAGCCACGGCGCCTATAAATTCTCGCGCAAGCCGGATGGCGCGGTGCTGGCGATGAACGTGATCGAGGAGATCCACCGCCGCCTGCCCAACATGCATCTGGTCATGCACGGCTCGTCCTCGGTACCCGAGGAGTTGCAGGAGATCATCAACAAATATGGCGGCCAGATGAAGCCGACCTGGGGCGTGCCGGTAGAAGAGATCCAGCGCGGCATCAAGCATGGCGTGCGCAAGATCAACATCGACACCGACAACCGCATGGCGCTGACCGGCGCGATCCGCAAGGTGCTGACCGAGAACCCGTCGGAGTTCGATCCGCGCAAATATCTGACGCCGGCGATGGCGGCGATGAAGAAGCTCTGCAAGGAGCGCTTCGAGCAGTTCGGCACAGCCGGCAACGCGCCGAACATCAAGCCGATCCCGCTAGCCGACATGGCCAAGCGCTACAAGTCGGGCAGCCTCGACCCGAAATTCGGCTGAGCCAAATTTCCCGCGGCCGACCAAATCCGGTCGCGGGAACACTTTCAGCCGGGCGGTTCGCGGAACCGCATCCCGGCAGATCGGTTCCTGCCCTGACACGCCCATGCCCAGGCAAGGGGCGCTTCATGAGCAAGGATCGCGACAAGGAAGGCCGGGTCATTCCGGGCAAGATGCTCGACAGGGTGAGACCATCCTGCGCACGCGCGCACGCCGCATCATTTTTATCGCCGGGCTTGTCGGCATCGTCGTGCTGGCACCGGTGCTAAGCATCGCCGTCCGGTGAAGGACCGTTCGCGCCCCGGGATCGAACCCCCCCGGCCACGGAACCATCGGCGGCCAAGCCTAGTTGAACGTTCCAGGACGCAACGGAGGGGCTTAGGCCGCCCTGATCGACGATGTTCGAGCCGCTTTGCTGCGACATGCCGCTTCATCCAACCTGGCCGGACCTCGTCGCGCGGTTGTTGGCGACACTGGTCGCAGGTTTTCTCATCGGCTTGAACCGCGAAGCGCGCGGCCACTCCGCCGGATTGCGCACGACAATCCTGGTCGGCCTCGCGGCATGTGTGGCCATGATCCAGGCCAACATGCTGCTCGATGTCTCCGGCAAAGGGCCGGACTCTTTCGTGCGCATGGACGTGATGCGTTTCGCGCTCGGCGTGCTCACCGGTGTCGGCTTCATCGGCGGCGGCGCCATCCTGCGGCGCGGCGATCTCGTCACCGGAGTCACCACCGCCGCCACGATGTGGATCATGACCATGATCGGGCTGGCCTTCGGCGGCGGTCAGTTCGGCCTCGGCGCGATCGCGACGGTGCTGACACTGGTGACGCTTCAGGGCTTGAAGTGGGTCGACCTCAAGATTTCACGCGACCACAAGGCGATCCTGTCGGTCTCATGGCCGAAAAACTCCCCACCCGACCTCCAGGGCATGATACGGACGCTCGGCTACGAGGCTCGCCTTGTCAGCATGGAGCACGACCCCAGCGGCAACCGTTTCGTGTTTTCCTTCCAAATCCGATGGAAGCAGCCGGAAGCGGACCAGCCCTCGACCGACGTGCTGGGCGTGGTCGGCGAGCATTGCACGGTCGAGCGGTTCGATATGACCGGCGAGAGGTCGTTCTGAGGGGTTCACACTGCCCTGTTTCCACACCGGTGCGCGGCGGCCACGATCCCCGACCAGCACCGCCCCGGTGACGAACGACCCTTGTCGGAGGCAAGGACAGACAGCAGGATGCGATGTCCTCGGCGGTTCCCCGCCCCATGAGATGAGGGAGGTTCCCCCCGGCGAATCCGAGACGGAAAGGGGAACGCCCCAACCGATTGTCCCAGAACGCCGGAAGACAAGCCCTGCCTTCCATACCTGCCTCTTCGCTTATTAACCACGCTTCGGGGCAACGTGAACGCCGTTCATTTTTTTCTTGAACGGCGTTCACGATGTGCTATGGTGCATCCTTGAACGATGTTCAAGGAAATGTATCCAACCTGAAACAAGCCTGTGCCGAGCCACACTCACCCTGAAACGAAAGGATCATATCGATGCTCGCCGACAATCAAGTCCGCAAACAGTCGAGTGCCTGGAAGGCCCGGAAGCCGATCATGGGCGACAGATTCCAGGCACCAAGAAGAAGAAATAAATGGATTGGATTGAATCGCAGTAACGAAGCTTAACGGCTTTCCGATAAACAAGTTTCAAACCGCGCAAGTGTCCGCCAGTCCAATCGGATTGCCAGCCGGACTTGCCCAATGGAAGTTGCCATGAACACCCATCTGATGATGTCGCGGCGCTTCGCGCCTCTCTTCTGGACGCAATTCCTCTCGGCCTTCAACGACAATTTCCTGAAGAACACCCTGGTGTTCCTCATTCTCTTCACGCTGGCGAAGGATCAGGCCGCGTCGCTGGTGACGCTGGCCGGCGCTGTCTTCATGACGCCCTTCCTGCTGCTTTCGGCGCTTGGCGGCGAGATCGCAGACCGCTTCGACAAGGCGCTGATCGCGCGCCGCTTGAAATTCACCGAGATCGCCGCGGCCGCCGTCGCCGTCCTCGGCATCGCGCTGTCGTCGATCCCGGTGCTGATGACGGCGCTCTTGATGTTCGGCATCATCTCGGCGCTGTTCGGGCCAATCAAGTACGGCATCCTGCCGGATCATCTCGAGCGCAACGAACTGCCCAAGGCCAACGCCTGGATCGAGTCGGCGACCTTCGCCGCGATCCTCGGCGGCACCATTGCCGGCGGCGTTGTCTCCGCCGACGGCGTCGGCGTCGCGGTGTTCGGGCCGATCATGATGGCGCTGGCGGTCGGCTGCTGGTTCGTCAGCCGCTACATCCCCGCCACCGGTTCGGCCGCGCCCAACCTCGCCATCGACAAGAACATCCTCCGCTCGACCTGGCGCCAGGTCGCCGAACTGCGCACCGACACGCGCATCTGGCGCGCCGGCCTGATGACCTCGTGGTTCTGGCTGGTCGGCGCGATCGTGCTGTCGATCCTGCCGGCGATGATCAAGGATTCGCTCGGCGGCAACGAGATCGCCGTCACCGCCTATCTTGCGGTGTTCGCCGTCTCGATTGCGATCGGCTCGGCCATCGCCGCCTGGATGTCGAAAGGGCGCATGGTGCTGCTGCCGGCGCCGGTCGGCACCGCGCTGCTTGCGCTGTTCGGCCTGCATCTGGCCTGGACCGTCGGCAGCATGCAGCCTTCGCCGGAGGCCGTGACGCTTGCCGCCTTCTTCGCCGGCCCGAACACCATCCGTGTCGCCATCGACCTCGCCGGCATGGCCATTGCCGCCGCCTTCCTGGTGGTGCCGACCTTCGCCGCCGTGCAGGCCTGGTCGCCGGAAGCGCGCCGCGCCCGGGTCGTTGCCGCGGTCAGCATCGTCAATGCCGGCTTCATGACCGTCGGCGGCATCCTCGTCGCCGCGATCCAGGCTGCGGGCGTCTCGATTGCGGGCATTCTGTTCGGCCTTGTCGCGGCCAACGCCATCGCCGCCTGGCTGATGCTGAAATACCTGCCGACCAACCCCTTCCGCGACTTCGTCTCCATCCTCTTCCGCGCCTTCCTGCGGCTGGAGGTCGAGGGCGTCGAAAACCTCAAGGCGGCCGGCAAGGCGCCGATCCTGGCGCTCAACCATGTCAGCTTCCTCGATGGCCCGCTGGCGCTGACGCTGACCGATGAGGAGCCGGTCTTCGCCATCGACTACACCATCGCCCAGGCCTGGTGGATGAAGCCGTTCATGAAGCTCGCCCGGGCGCTGCCGCTCAATCCGGCGAAGCCGATGTCGACCCGCACGCTGATCAAGGTCGTGCAGGGCGGCGATCCGCTGGTGATCTTCCCGGAGGGACGCATCACCGTCACCGGCGGCCTGATGAAGGTTTATGACGGCGCCGCCATGGTTGCCGACAAGACGGGCTCTATGGTGGTGCCGGTGCGCATCGAGGGGCTGGAGAAGAGCTATTTCTCGCGGCTGACCTCGCAGCATGTACGCCATCGCCTGTTCCCGAAGGTCAAGGTGACCATCCTGGAACCGGTGAAGCTCGAAGTCGCGGAGGAACTGAAGGGCCGCCAGCGTCGCGCCGCGGCGGGCTCCGCGCTCTACCAGGTGATGTCGGACCTCGTCTTCCGCACCCAGGACATCGATAAGACGGTGCTGGAGAAAATCATCGAGACGGCTAACGAGCGTGGCATGAAGGAGCTCGCCGTTCAGGATCCGGTCACTGGTTCGCTGAGCTACGGCAAGCTGCTGACGGCCGCCGCGGTGCTCGGCGAGAAGTTCGAGCATCTCTATGCCGGCCAGCAGACGCTGGGCGTCATGCTGCCCAATGCCAATGGTGCCTGCGCGGCACTTCTCGGCGTGATGTCGGCCGGCAAGGTCCCGGCGATGATCAACTTCACCGCAGGTGCAGCGAACATCCTGTCGGCCTGCAAGGCGGCCGAGGTGCGGACCGTGCTCACCTCCCGCACCTTTGTCGAACAGGCAAAGCTCGGGCCGGTGGTGGAGGAGATCGGCCGCTCGGTCGACATCGTGTGGCTCGACGATCTGCGGGCCACGATCGGCCTCAAGGACAAGCTGCTCGGCCTGTTGCGCAAGACGACACCGCGGGTGGCGCGCAAGGCGGACGATCCGGCAGCGATCCTGTTCACCTCGGGCTCGGAAGGCACGCCCAAGGGCGTGGTGCTCACCCATCGCAACATCCTGGCCAATGCCGCCCAGGCCGCCTCGCGCATCGACTTCCATTCGGGCGACAAGGTGTTCAACGTGCTGCCGATCTTCCACTCCTTCGGCATGACGGCGGGCACGGTGCTGCCGCTGATCTCCGGCGTGCCGGTCTATTTCTACCCCTCGCCATTGCACTACCGCATCGTGCCGGAACTGATCTATGCCTCGAACGCCACGATAATCTTCGGCACCGATACGTTCCTTTCGGGCTACGCCCGCACGGCGCATCCGTACGACTTCCGTTCGGTGCGCTACTGCTTCGCCGGCGCGGAACCGGTCAAGGCCGCCACGCGCACGACCTATATGGAGAAGTTCGGCCTGCGCATCCTGGAGGGCTATGGCGTGACCGAGACCGCGCCGGTGATCGCCATCAACACGCCGATGTACAACAAGTCGGGGAGCGTCGGTAAAATCATGCCCGGCATGGAGTACCGCCTCGAGCCGGTGCCCGGCGTCGACGAGGGCGGCCGGCTCTTCGTGCGCGGCCCGAACGTCATGGCCGGCTATCTGCGCACCGAGAATCCGGGCGTGATCGAGCCGCTCGCCAATGGCTGGCACGACACCGGCGACGTCGTGACCGTGGACGACGCGGGCTTCATCTCGATCCGCGGCCGCGCCAAGCGCTTCGCCAAGATCGGCGGCGAGATGGTCTCTCTTGCGGCGGTCGAGGCGCTGGCCGGCGAACTCTGGAAAGGCTGGTTGTCGGCCGTCGCTGCGGTGCCGGACGCGCGCAAGGGCGAGAAGCTGATCCTGATCACGGAAGCGCCCAACGCCACCCGCGCCGACTTCCTGGCCTTCGCCAAGGCGAACGGCGCCATGGACCTGATGGTGCCGGCCGAAGTGCGTGTCGTGGCGAAAGTGCCGGTGCTCGGTTCCGGCAAGCTCGACTTCGCCGGCGTGAGCAGGATGGTGCGCGGCGACGAAGAACTGAAGGTCAAGGCCGCCTGACCGTGGGCGCGAACAGGCCGGCAACAAGCTCCGGCCTGTTCATTGCCAATCGCTGCCGTTCAAAAGCAACTATGACATCGCGCCCAGGGAACTGCGGGAGCGGGCGCGCATGGTGGTGCACTGAGGGCGAACTGATCCCTACCGACAGCTTGCACGCGCTCCTGCGTGGCACAGGGAGCTCCTCGCCCGCAAGCCGACCAGCAGGATAAGCCTCTACATGTTGGCCGCGGTCGGGCGCACGATCACTTCGTTGACGTCGACGCCGTCGGGTTGGTCGAGCGCGAAGCGGATAGCGCGGGCGATGGCGTCCGGCGTCAGCGACTTTTGCCGCCACTCTTTCAAGGCCGCTGCGACCTGCGGGTCGCTGATGTCGTCGCCCAACTCGGTCGCGGTCACGCCGGGGGAGATGATCGTGGCGCGGATGTCGTCGTGCTCCTGCCGCAGGCCTTCGGTGATCGCCCACACCGCATGCCACAGTAGACCGCCGCGGTGGGCAGCACGAGATGCGCGCCGACGGACGCCACATTGACGATGTGCCCGTTTTTCTGCGCGATGAAGCGCGGCAGCACCGAAGCGATCCCGTTCAGCACGCCAAAGATGTTGACGTTTATCATGCGCGCCCACTCATCGCGCTTCAGCGCGGCAAGCGGCGACAGCGGCATGACGCCGGCATTGTTGACCAGCGCATCGATCTGCCCGAATTGGGCATGAGCGGCGTCGGCGAAAGCTTCGAAGCTCTCGGCATCCGTTACGTCGAGCTCGCGCCAGGCGACGCGTTCACCGATTTCCCCGGCCAGCGCTTTCAGACGCTCGGCGCGCCGGGCTCCGATGAACAGTCTGGCGCCGGCCGCGGCAAGCTCTCGCACCGTCGCTTCGCCGATGCCGCTCGATGCGCCGGTGATGAGTACAATTTTGTCTTTCAGTCCCGTCATGATCGTTCCTTTTTGGCTTGCGGTGACCGGATGGAAAATGGCGCCGCACAGGCGAAGACCGGTAGTGTGATCGTCCAAAGAGTTTGCACAATCCTCCAAACGAGGCGGACAAGCCTTGCAACATTCCGCGTCATGCAGATTTATGCGGCATGGAAAAAATCACCGAACTGGCCGGGCTGATTGCCCGGCATGCCAGGGATCCCGGCATTTCAAGCAGCGCGATCCCCCGGCTGACGCTCATTCGTGCCGACCGGTCCAGCGCGCCGGTGCCGGCGGTCTATGAAGCTTCGCTTTGCATAATCGCCCAAGGGTCGAAGCGCGTCTCGCTGGCAGACCAGAGCGTGGTCTATGATGCATCGAGCTATCTTCTTGTTTCGGTCGACCTGCCTCTGGTCGGCCATGTTCTCGAGGCCAGTCCAGCCGCACCATATCTATGCTGCAAGATCGACTTCGACCTCGCGGCACTTGCCGACCTGCTGGTGACGGAGCGGCGGGCTTCTTACGAGAAGGACTTGCCTGTGCTTGCGGTCTATCCAAGCGACCCGGACCTGATCGATGCCGCGAGCCGATTGGTGAAGCTACTCGATCGCCCCGAAACCATCGATGTTCTGGCCCCGCTGATAGAGCGCGAAATCCTCTACCGTCTGCTTATCGGTCCGCATGGCGCAACGCTTCGTCAAATGGGAACCGTGGATAGCCACCTGAACCAGGTGAGCCGTGCGATCGCTAAGATTCGGAACGGCTTCCAGGCGCAATTGCGGATCGACGAGATTGCCGCGGCGTCAGGCATGAGCGCGTCGTCGCTTCATGCTCACTTCAAGGCGATCACGCGCATGACTCCACTGGAATATCAAAAGCAGCTACGCCTGCAGGAAGCGCGAAGGCTGATGCTGGCCGACGGCGCCAACGCTGGCACGGCCGGTTTCGCGGTCGGCTATGACAGCCCGTCGCAGTTCAGCCGCGAATATCGGCGCCTGTTCGGTGCCCCGCCCCGTCAGGACATCGAGCGGCTCCAGGCTATGCCGGACTCCGCCGCGGCCTATTAGGCACTTTGGCTGAGCGGCGGTGCAGCTTGCACCGCCGAAGATTTCGTCAGCGCGATCGCCGGCTCAGGCCGCGTATCTTGCCATGACGGGCTGCCTCGACCACTGCGCATACCAGGTGTCGAACAGCTTGAGCTGCTGCTCGGCATAGCCACGCTGGCTGTCGCTCAGCGCATCCGTCTCATTGAAGTGCAGCCTGTATTCGGGGTTACCCTTCAGCACCATCATGTGCTTGAAATAAAGCACGAGGTCCGGACCCTCATCGAAAGAGGACAGCACGGCCAACGCCGCGTCCAATTCCTGCGCCAGCCGGCGCGCTTCGGCATCGCCCTTGGCCGCTGCCTGGCTGAGGCCCACGAGATGCAGCACTTCCTTGGGCAGGACATTGCCGATGCCGGTGATGGCGCCGGATGCTCCGCAATTGACGAAGCCGTGGAAGACGGCGGTGTCGACGCCGATCATCAGCGCGACCTCATCGTCGCGGCTGGTGATGTTTTCCGCCGCATAGCGCAAATCCGCCGGGCCGCCGAACTCCTTGAAGCCGACCAGGTTCGGATGCTCGGCGCGCAGCGCGAAGAAGAGGTCCGCGCGGGTGGCAAAGCCGTAATAGGGACTGTTGTAGATGACGGCCGGCAGGTCGGGCGCGACGGCAAGGATCGCCTTGAAATGATGGCGCTGCGCCGTCACCGACGGCCCGCGCGAGAGCACGCGCGGTATGACCATCAGGCCCCGCGCGCCGACCTTTTGCGCGTGGGCGGCGTGCGCCACGGCGCTGGCGGTGTTGACCGCGCCTGTGCCGACAATCACCGGAACGCCGGCCTTCACCAGGCGCTCGACGCCTTCCATGCGCTGCGCGTCGGTCAGCAGCGGCCAGTCGCCCATGGAGCCGCAATAGACGACGGCCGACATGCCGGCGGCGATCAGCTCGCGCCCCTTGCGCACCAGCGCGTCGAAGTCGGGAAGTCGGTCATCGGTGCAAGGCGTCATCAGCGCCGGCATGCAGCCGGAAAAAACATTGGCGGTCATCTTCGAAGTCTCCTTGAGGCAGGCATGCGGAACGACCAGTTTGGCCCGGCGCAGCACCGCTTGCCAAGCGGATAGTCGCTTTTCCGGCTGAAGAGAGCCTCAAACGGTCACCACGATCTTGCCGAACTGTTCGCCTGCTTCCAGAAAACGGTGCGCCTCGGCGATCTTCTCGAACGGAAACGTCCCGGCGATGACCGGCTTCAGCGCGCCTGCGGCGAGGCCGTCGAGGATGAAGGCCTTGGCGGCTTCAAGCCGGGCGGGATCGCCGGTGATCTCGTGGACGAGGTAGCCGCGCAGCGTCAACGTTTTCGTCAGGACATCGAACAGCGGGAACGGCGTCGGCTCGGGGCTAAGGCCGCCATATTCGATGAGAATGCCGCCGCGCGCCATCGCCGCCGTCAGCGGCGTGAAGATCGGGCCGCCGACCGCGTCGAGGACGACGCGAACGCCTTGCGGTGCGATCTTCCTCAACCTCGCTTCGATATCCTCCTCGGCCAAGGCCACCACATGCGCCGCGCCGGCATCGAGCAGCGCCATCTTTTTGGCCGACGTTCGGGTGACGGCGATCGGCACCGCGCCAATTCTGTTGGCGATCTGGATGGCGGCCAGTCCGACGCTGCTCGACGCGGCGGTGATGACGACAGGCTCGTCAGGGCCGAGACGCGCGGTATCGGCCAGTGCGCCATAGGCGGTGAGATATTGCATCCATGTCGCAGCGGCGGCTTCGAACGAGAGCGATGGCGGATGTTTCACCACAAGCTCGGCCGGGAAATTCACGAGCTCGCCATAGGCCGGCCAGCGCGCCATCGAGCGCGGCGGGATGATGCTGACCGCATCGCCCAATGCGAAGACCTCCACGCCGGCTCCCACCGCCTCGAGGATCCCCGCCGCTTCGAGGCCGAGGCCCGACGGCAGCGTCGGCGTCTCGATGTAAGAGCCGTTGCGCATCAAGGTTTCGGCGCGGTTCAAGCCCAGCGCCCTGACGCGGATCCGCACCTCGCCGGGTCCCGGCGACGGAACATCCATATCCTCGATGCGAAGCACCTCGGGACCGCCGTGACTGTGAAAGCGAACAACCCTTGCCATGCCTGAAACTCCAAACCCTACCGATGGAATGGACTATGCAGCGGTATCGAGAACCGGTAAATCGGCACACAGGCAGAACAGTCGAAACGATTGGTTTTGAATATGGATCGCCTCGAAAGCATGGAGGTCTTCGTCAAGGCTGTCGATCTCGGCTCGTTCGCGGCCGCCGCGGCGGCGCTCGACCTGTCGGGGCCGATGGTCGGCAAGCATGTCCGCTTCCTCGAAGAGCGGCTCGGTATGCGGCTTATCAACCGCACCACGCGCCGACAGAGCCTAACCGATTTCGGGCGCGCCTATTACGAGCGCTGCCGCATCGTGCTGGCCGAAGCGCAAGCGGCCGATGCATTGGCAGCCGATCGGTTGTCCGAGCCGCGCGGCGCACTGCGCGTGACGATGCCGGCGCATTTCGGTCGCCACTGCGTCACGCCGATCCTAATCGAGCTGGCACGGCGTTATCCGACGCTGGAATTGGACTTGTCGCTCAGCGATCGCTTCGCCGATCTCATTGAGGACGGTTTCGACCTGGCGATCCGCACCGGCACGCTGGATGACAGGGCCGGCATCATCGCGCGCTGCGTCGCGCGGCAGCGCATGATCGTCTGCGCGTCGCCGTTCTATATCGAAAGCTTCGGCCGACCGCTTCAGCCCGAAGACATCGCCAGCCATCAGGCGATCGTCTACCGGCGGCTCGGCCATGTGCTGCAGCCATGGCTGTTTACGCGCGACGAGGGTTCGGTCGACGAGATCGCCCCGGCCGGCCGGCTGCGGCTCGACGACCTCGACGCCATCGCCGACGCGGCAACCGACGGCATGGGACTGGCCTGGTTGCCATACTGGCTGGTGCGTGAACGCATCGAGGGCGGCACACTGGTCCGCCTGCTGCCTGAGCAACGCGACTACCTCTATGACTGCCATGCGCTCTGGCTGCAGACGCCGCACCTGCCGCTGAAAGTGCGGCTGGCCGTCGACACGCTGGCGGCGGGATTGCCAAAGATGATGAACTAGTTCTACGCCGATTTCAGTCACTGCATCACACCGAAGGCGTCAGCCCCTTCGGTAGGAACAGTATCGCCAGCATGATCGACCCGAAACCCTTCAGCATTGCGGCGGGTTTGACCGTCTATGCGGCTGGAAGTCTCATGCCTTTCACACTGTAGAGCGCAGAAGAGCCTGCATGTGTTCTGGCAGATCGAGCTCGCCGCGCGCCTCGATCTCCAGAAGATATCGGGCCTTGGCCAAGTGGTCGCCTTGCTTGACCGCCCGATAGGCGCAGATGGCCAGCAGCGCCCTCTCCTCCGCTAGGCCGGCCTCGATGTGGTCACGGCTGTGGCTGCCCGTTTTGTGGACGACCTTGCCGAACGCTGCGTAAGTTGCCTTGTGCGCCTCAATCAGGGCGACCAGGTCCCTGGACGGTTGCCGGTTGCGCCTCAGCGCCTTTGTGCCGTGACCGTTTGCTGCGACGGTCGAGGCGACGACAGCGCAGCCGGAATGAAAGAGCAAGGCGCGACGGCTGATCCTGGACGTGGTGAACTCTCCTCTTCATCTCACGGCAGGCCCGAGCGGATGCCGTGAACATCATCAGCACCGTAGCACAACGGTTCGCGCATTCATGTCAGGATGGATGGCGACGAAATTGAAGTTCGAGCGAGCAGACGGCCGCCGACCGGGCCGGAGCGGGTGAAGGGATCGACATCCATATGCAGGCCGGAGCGCATCGCCGGTCTGATCGGCGGATTCCGACGGCAGATAAGAAAAAGGCCGGGCGCGAAAGCGGCCCGGCCAAAGTATGAAGGTCATAACCTTCAGAGGGGAACATCGCCCGACGCAATGGGAGGAAAACACCGAGCGATGCCCTTTATTTGGGGCCTGAACGGCGTATTTTCCACGAACGGAATTCCAAAAAAGAGCGAAATCGCGAAAAAATCTCGCTCAATCATCAGGAATCGTCAGTCGGCGACCGATGCTTTTTCCAGAAGATCGGCATAGTGACGCCGCGCCACGTCGGGATGCGACCTCAGCCGGCTTTTCAGTGCGTTGGTCCCGACATTGCGGAAAAGCGGATTGTCGGGGTCGCTGGCCGGGCCGCGCGCTTCGGCCGCCAGTTCCTCGGGCAGATCGAGCAGCGGGACGGTGGCGTCAAGCCGGGCGCTGAAGAAGAACGGCACCGAAATCCGTTCGACGCCGGCCGGCGGCGTGACGACGCGATGCACGGTGGCTCTGAGATAGCCGTTCGAGGCGAGTTCAAGCAGCTCGCCGATGTTGACGACGAGGGTTCGCGGGATCGGGTCGACATCGACCCAGCTGCCGTCATATTCGACCTGCAGGCCCTTGTTCTCGTCCTGCAGCAGAAGCGTGAGGAAGCCGCCATCCTTATGCGCGCCGACGCCCTGGTCGTCGCCGGTGGCATCGCGGCCGGGATAGCGAACGATCTTCATGCGATGGTTCGGTTCGCCGCGATAGATCGGATCGAAAGCGTGCTCCGGCTGGTCGAGCGACAGCGCGAAGGCCTTTAGCAGCCGGATCGCCACATCGGTCGCCTTGGCCTGCCAGGCAAGCAGCGCGGGCTTGAGATCGGGGAGCGCGGCCGGCCACTGGTTCGGGCCCTGCAGCCGCGTCCAGGCCGGCACGCCTGGCCCTTGCGGAATGGTCGCGCGTTCGACGCCGACGTCGAGCTGCTCGCGCCAGTCGGCCTTGCCCCTGGTCAGCTCGCCGCCGGCGCGCGTATAGCCGCGAAACTGCGGCGACTTCACCATTTCGATGTCGAGCTTGTCGGCCTCCGGCAAGGCGAAGAAGCGGCGGGCGGCGCCCAGCACTGCGTCGATCTCCCGCTGGGTGATGCCGTGGCCGCTCAGATAGAAGAAACCGACATCGCGGGCGGCGGTGCGCAGATCGAACAAGAATGTCCGCAGTTCCGATGCGCCCTGCTCAAGGCGGTCGAGATCGAGCACCGGAATTATCCTTGCCATGGACAGGCTCCTCTGGGCGGCAACTCTTTGTTTTTTTGCGATTCCGGACGGAAAACCGCTGCGCACTTTCTCGGAATTGCTCTCTTTAGTTTTGGCGCAATTCCGAACGGAAAACCGCTACGCACTTTTCCTGGAATTGCTCTAGCGACCCCGTCGCACGATGACATGCGCGCCATTGCGGGTGAAGAAACGCACCACCCAATCTCGCTGCGAACGAAGCAAGTCGGCGCTCAATTCCCGGCTTTTGCGGCAAATTCCGTTCGCGCCGCCGTCCCGTGTCCGCGCTCTATCCGCGATGGTCCAGCCGAGCGACAAGGCGGTCGCCAATCCACTGGATGCCGCAGACGAGCACAATGAGCACGACGACCACAGCGACCATCACGCTGGTCTCGAAACGCTGATAGCCATAGCGGATGGCGAGGTCGCCGAGACCGCCGGCGCCGATGGCGCCGGCCATGGCCGAAGCGCCGACCAGCGTCACCAGCGTCACCGTGAAGCCCGCCACAATGCCCGGCAGCGCTTCCGGCACCAGCACCTCGCGAATGATCGTCCAGCGGTTGCCGCCCATGGCGCGCGCCGCCTCGATCAGGCCGTGATCGACCTCGCGCAGCGACACTTCGGCGATGCGGGCGTAGTAGGGTGTGGCGGCGATCGACAATGGCACGATTGCCGCCCATGTGCCGATCGAGGTGCCGACGATCAGCCGCGTCACCGGGATCAGCGCCACCAGCAAAATGATGAAAGGAACCGACCGGAAGCCGTTGATGATGGCGCCGAGACTGCGGTTGACCCAAAGGCTTTCGGCGATGCCGCCGCGGTCGGTGGCGACCAAGGCAAGGCCGAGCGGCAGGCCGAAGACCAGCGAGATGAGAGCCGACGCGCCGGTCATCAGCACCGTCTCCCAGATCGAGCGAAGCAGGAGTTCAAACAAGACCGGCGACATGGCCAAGCACCTCCACCCGCGCGCCGCGGTCGTTCAGGAATGTCGTCACCCGCGCAAGATGCGTGGCTTCAGCGCCGGCAACGGCCAGGAACAGCGTGCCGACGGGCTGGCCTTGGACATGATCGACGCCGCCTTGCACCAGGCGGAACTGGCCTGGCACCGCCGCGGCAAGATCGGAAAGCAAAGCACCGCGCGCCGTCTCACCGGCGACATCGATCCGGAGAATCGTTTCCGCACCTTCGCCCGGAACCAGCCGGGTCGCGATCTCGGGCGGCAATTGCGGCCGGATGCTACTGAGCAGGCTGCGGGTGATCTCGGATTTCGGATTGGCGAAGACCTGCCAGACGGCGCCCTCCTCGACGATGCGGCCGGCATCGATCACCGCCACGCGGTCGGCGATCGAACGGATCACCTCCATCTCGTGGGTGATGAGCAGGATTGTGAGACCCAGCCTGGAATTGATGTCCTTGAGCAGCGCCAGGATCGAGCGCGTCGTCTCCGGATCGAGCGCCGAGGTCGCCTCGTCCGACAGGAGCAGCGCCGGTCGGGCGGCAAGCGCCCTGGCGATGCCGACACGCTGCTTTTGTCCGCCCGACAGCGAGGCCGGATAGGCCTTGGCTTTCTCCGACAGACCGACGAGCTGCAGCAGTTCCGCCGCGCGCGCCAAGCGCTCGGCGCGCGGGCGGCCTTCGATCTTGAGCGGCAGCGCGACATTCTCCTCGACTGTCTTGGCCGACAGCAGGTTGAAGTGCTGGAACACCATGCCGATGCGGCGGCGCAGCGGCTGCAGCTCGCGCTCGCTCAGACGGCCGATCTCGCGACCCTCGATGAAGACCTCGCCGGAATCGGCCCGCTCCAACCCGTTCAGGCAGCGGATCAGCGTCGACTTACCGGCGCCGCTGCGGCCGATGATGCCGAGGATTTCGCCCTTCTGAACAGTCAGCGAGACGCCGTCGAGCGCCGGCGTCGCGCCGAAGCGGCGCTTCAGGCCGGCGAGGCGGATAACGTCTTCCCGCCCGGTCGGCTGGATGTGGACCGGGTCGGCGCGTTGGGCCGTGACATGCTGGTTCATTTCTATGTCCGTTTCTGTGCCGTGCAAACGCGACGGCGGCCCGCTCAGCAGTGGGCCGCCTATTTGTGCCAGCCAGGCCCCGATCAATAGGCGCTGATCCCGGTGCCCTTGTAGACCTTGTCGAACTCGGCCTTGACGGTCTCGTTCTGATAGGAGGCGACCAGCGTCTTCACCCACGGCTCGTTCTCGCTGCCCGCTTTGACAGCGATGAAGTTGCGATAGAGATTGTCGGCCACCGGCTCCTGCGCGATGCGGTTTTCAGGGCCGAGGCCGCTCTTCAGCGCCCAGTCGGTGTTGACCACGGCGGCGTCGAGATCGTCCACCGAGCGGCCGACGATGCCGGCGTCGAGTTCCTTGATCTCGAGCTTCTTCGGGTTGTCGGCAATGTCGGCGGTCGTCGCCAGGATGCCGGTGCCGTCCTTGAGCTCGATCAGGCCTTCATGTTCCAGGACATGCAGCGCGCGCCCTTCGTTGGACGGGTCGTTCGGCAGGCCGATCACCGCGCCTTCCGGGAGGTCGGCGACCTTGGCGTGCTTCTTCGAATAAAGCCCGATCGGCCAGACGCCGGTATAGCCGACCGGTACGATGTGGTAGCCTTGCGTCTTGATCTGGTTGTCGAGATAGGGCTTGTGCTGGAAAGCGTTGGCGTCGATCTCGCCGCGCTCCAGCGCCTCGTTGGGCTGGGTGTAATCGTTGAAGACGACGGTCTCGATGGTCAACCCTTTCTTCGCCGCCTCGGCGGTGACGACACGCCAGACATCCTCATCCTCGCCGCTGATGATGCCGACTTTGATCGACTTCTTGTCCTCGGCGAAGGATGGCGACGGCATACCAAGGCCGATGACGGCCAATGTCGTGGCGAGAAGCACGCCAAGTCCGGCGCGCCTGGTGATTGACGTAACGAGAGACTTTGAAGCGTCGGACATGATGCGTTCCTTGCAATCCTGAAATCAGTTCGGCCCGGCGGAATGCGAAGCCCTGTTCTCAGGATCATCAATGCTGCCTCATCGGGCAAAGAAGCGCATTTCCTCTGAAGCGGAGCGCGGGAAATATTCTCTCAAAGATTTGATGACTTGGAGCACACCCGGCGAGCGGACGTTCGATATGGCAAACGCGGGCAGCGCCTATGAAGCGCGCCGGATAAGGACGATCTCGGCGCGAGAGTTCGCCGCCGGCTTTTCGCACCAATGGTGAGCGGTGTTGCAGGGCATGGCGATGCAGGCAACGCCGAGCGCGTTGAGCGTCGAGACCGCGGCCGTCAGCGGCGCCAGCGGTTACTGTTCCGACTCGCCCAGTAACACAACTAGAACGTCTCGACCCAGGGCCTCAGCTCGACCTCGAAGCTCCAGGCGCTGCGATGCTGGCGATGGACGGCGAGATACGTCTCGGCGATCGCGTCTGGCGAGAGGCGACGATCCGGCCGGTCGGGGTCGGGCGGCTGTCCGGCCGGCTCGATCTGGCCGTCGATGATGAAATGCGCGACATGGATGTTCTTCGGCGCGAGCTCGCGCGCCATCGATTGCGCCAGCCCGCGCAGACCGAATTTCGGCATGGCGAAACCGGCCGAGCCGGAAAAGCCCTTGAGACTTGCCGTGGCGCCGGTGAACAGGATCGAGCCGGCACCGCGCACCAGGAGCCGGCGCGCCGCCTGCTGGCCGACCAGGAAGCCGCCATAAGCGCCGACAAGCACGGCTTGCTTGACCGCCTCGGGATCGAGCTCGGCGATCGGCCCGCGCGTGCGGCCGCTGGCGTTGAAGACGGCAATTTCGAGGGGGCCGGCCTCGTCGGCCGCCTCGAAGAGCCGCTCGACGGAGGCTGCGTCCGATACGTCTGTTTCCACGGCCTGCGCGCCGGTTTCCTTGACCAGCGCGGCCAGTTTGCCGACATTGCGCGCGGCAAGGACGACGCGCAAACCCTCCTTGGCGAGAAGCCGCGCCAGCGAGGCGCTTAGTCCGGGGCCGGCACCGGCGATCATCGCAACATTGGCTGCCATGGCGTTTCCTCCTTGAGGTACCTCTATGTCGACCCACAGGCTCGCGCCTCCGGCGACAAGAGGCAAGAACGTGGTTGCTCGATTTTCGCCATTTGGCGCAAAAGGCGGCCAGCAAAGGGCACGGTGAAAGACTTGCCTGCCGGGCCGATCCGTCCGACACGTGGTTGGACGCGATTCGGGGACAAGACCATGGAACCAATCTGGGCCGTCGGCCTGATGACCGGCACGGTGCTCGACGGCAATATCGACGTGGCGCTGATCAAGACGGACGGCGAGCGCATCGCCGACACCGGCACATACACGCTGGCCCCCTACCCGCAATCGATCCGCGCCCTGCTCGAGGAAACGCTGCGCCAGGCGCGCGCCTGGAATTTCGAGGGACCGGAGCCTAAGATCTTCCGCGAGGCCGAGGAGGCGCTGACGCGCGCGCAGTCGGCGGCGGTCAAGGATCTGGTCGAGAGCCAGGGGATGAGCATGGCCGATATCGGCATCGTCGGCTTCCACGGCCAGACGGTGCTGCATCGCGCTCCGCAGCCGGGACGCATCGGCCGCACGCGCCAGCTGGGCGATGGCGAGCTGATGGCCTCGCTGCTCGGCGCCAAGGTCGCCTATGATTTCCGCTCGGCCGATGTCGCGGCCGGAGGGCAAGGCGCCCCCTTGGCTGCCGCCTACCACGCAGCGCTGTTGAAGGAAGCCGATCCGAGCGGCGACACCGCCGTGCTCAATCTCGGCGGCGTCGGCAACATCACCTGGTGGGACGGCAAGGACGTAATCGTCGCCTTCGACACGGGTCCGGCGAACGCGCCGGTGAACGATTTCATCAAGGCCAAGGGCCTCGGCGAGATGGACCGCGACGGCAGGCTGGCTGCCGCAGGCAAGGTCGACGAGGAACGGCTCGCCAGGCTCCTGCAGCATCCATACCTGACGAAGCCCTATCCGAAATCGCTCGACCGCTTCGACTTTACCGCGGCGATGGCCGAGGGGCTTGGCGCGGAGGATGGCGCGGCGACGCTGACGGCCTTCACCGTGTCGGCCGTCGGCAAGGCGCTCGATCTGTTGCCGCGTCGCCCGAAGCGGCTCGCGGTCAGCGGCGGCGGCCGCCACAATCCGACGATGATGGCAATGCTCGAGAGCCGCGCCGGCGTCGAAGTGGTGCAGGCCGAGACGCTCGGATGGAAGGGCGACGCGGTCGAAGCAGAGTGTTTTGCTTTCCTCGCCGTGCGCGTGCAGCGCGGCCTGCCGATCAGCTTTCCGAGCACCACCGGCGCGCCCGCGCCGATGCGCGGCGGAAAGCTCGCGGGTTAAGGCAACTTCTTCTGCAAGAAGATGCGGCTGCGGCCGGCCGGGAAATCCGGCAGCTCGCCGAACGGCTTGTAGCCCTGGCGCCGATAGACCTTTTCGGCGATCGGATTGAAGGTGTCGATCCAGGCGCCGTGGCAACCGCGCGCGATCGCCTCCCGTTCGGCGGCGTCGAGCATGCCCGCGGCAATGCCTTTTCCGCGCAGTTTTTCGTCGACCCACAGCCACTGCACGTAGAGCCAGCCCCAGGCGGTGTAGCCGGAAATACCGGCAACGAGGGCGCCGGTTTCCCCGCGCACGAAAACCGCGAGGGACTTTCGGCCTGACGCTCCGACATCGGCGTCGTTGAAAGCGGTAAGGCTTCCGCTCAGGAAAGCGAGGTCCTGCGGCGAGGGCTCGGCGGTGATCTCGAGCGTCGTCTTCATCGGCTGCGACTCCGGTTCGCGAGCCAGCCTTAGAGCAATTCCAGGGAAAGTGCGAAACGGTTTCCGGCCGCACGCGAAGAGCAAGGCAGGCCTGTTACCGGTGACCGACTGACCGCCAAGCCGCGGCGCCCGCCGCCACCAGCATCAGTGCCACGGCGATCAAGGCGCAGTTGGCGAAACCGAGGCTCGTGTAGAGCGGGCCGAAGCCTGCCGTGCCGACGGTGACGGCGAGATAGGTGACCGCGCTGTTCAGGCCCATTATGGTGCCGCGCCGCGACGGGTCGAGCGCGGTGAGACGCATGACCAGCACGTTCAGCCCGAAATGGTTGGCAAGGCCCCAGGCCGCGATCGTCGCGATCAGCAGGCCGAAGCCGCCGCTCGCCAACGCGATCGCGACATAGACGGCGGCGACCAGCAGATAAGCGAAAGGCATGACGCGGCGGGCGCCGAGGCGATCGATGACGCGGTCGAGCAGAGCGGCCGCGCCGAAGCCGAGGCCGTAGGCGACCGCCGCCAGGCCGTTGGCGCTGACCGGCTCTCCAAGGGCTTGGTGGAGATGATCGCCGAGATAGCCGTAGACGCCATAGAAGGCGGTCATGAAGGCGCCGCAGGCAATGAGCAGCGGCAGGATGCCGGGAACGGCGAGCGCGCCAAGCGGCGACGGCGCGGGGCCGCTTTTCCCGGTGTCGTGCAGTGAACTCATCGCCAGGCCGGCAACGGCCGCTCCTGCGAGCAGCGCAACGGCCGCGAAGACTGCGCGCCAATGGATGAGATCGGCAATCACGGCCGACAGCGAGACGCCAGCGACCATGGAAAGCGTCCAGCCGGTCAGCACCACCCCGATGGTGCCGCTCTCGCGGCCGGGCGGCGCAATCGCGGCCGAGCTGGCATAGATCGCCGGCATGGCGATGCCGGCGGCGATGCCGGCAACGAGCTGGGCTGCCACCAGCATCGCCACCGTCGGCGCCAGGGCGCTGGCGACCAGCGCGACGGCCAGCAGCAGCAATGCGCCCTGCAGCATGCGGCGCGCGCCGATCCGGTCGATGTAGCGGGCAAGGAAGAGCGCGCTGGCCGACGTGCCGAGGCCGAAGGCAGCGGCGGCCGTCATCACCGCCGGCACGCTGGCCCCGAACGATGCCGCGACGGCGGGCGCGATCGGTCCCAGAACCAGGGAATTGGAGCCGATGACGGCGATGCAGCCGGTCAGCAGATAGGCGGCTGCGGGGATCGGCGCGCGCGGCGCCCCAGTCATAATTGCTGATTGATTGCTGTTCGACATATCATCATAATGGCCGAATTAAATTCCGCAGCAACGGAGAATTTCCATATGGACGCAGAAACAGATGACATTCAGCGGAACAAGCATCCGGCCCGGGAGGTCGACCCCATCGACCGAAAGATATTAGGCGTCCTCGTCGAGGACGCGACCATCAGCTATGCCGAGCTCGGCGAACGCGTCGGGCTATCGCCGCCGGCGGCGCATGAGCGGGTCAAGCGGCTGAAGCGCAGCGGCGCCATCCGCGCCACATCGGCGATCATCGATCCGAGGGCGGTGAAGAAGCCGCTGCTTGCCTTCGTGCACATCGACACAAGGGGCTGGGGCAAGACGCCGGAGCTGATGGCGGTCTCCAAATATCCGGAGGTCGAGGAGATCCACACGGTCGCCGGCGACACTTGCATGCTGCTCAAGGTGCGCACCGAGGACACGCGCGCGCTGGAGGGCCTGCTGGCCCGTCTCTACGACACGCCCGGCGTTACCTCGACGCGCAGCTATGTCGTGCTCTCGACCTATCTCGAGCGGCCGGTGCAGCCCGAGATCACGAGCGAATGGCCGGCGCCCAGGCATATGGCGACACCGGTTTATTAGGTCGCCGCGGTCTGGTGGCGCCTGGAACGCGCCAGCAGATAGAACGCCGCGACATGCGTGATCATAAGCAGCGGCACGTAGAGGATCGGGATCGCGTAGGTCGCGCCCAACTGCCCGGCATGGCCAGGAAGATCGAGCACGGTGCCGAGATAGTAGTCGCCGACAAGGTCCACCACGCCCGCGAGGTTGAAGGCAACGACCAACGGCCAGAAGATCGCAGGCCTCGCCACCGCGACCAGCGCCAGCATGGCGAGCAGGCCGGTGGCGAAATCGCCATAGGCGGCGAAGCTTGCGAAGCCAGGTGCAAGGTCGGGGCCGACCACGCCCGGGACGAGGAAGACGAGGCCGAAGAAGCGGAAGCTGTGCAGCGTTGCTATCGCGCGCTGCGCCTCTATCGGCTCCATCGATCTCAGCCTTGGCCAGATATAGGCGGCAAAACAAAGCAGCCACGGCACATAGCCGAGCGCGAGGTGGATGTTGAAGATCATCGCTGGTGACATCTTCGCCTCCTTCAGTGTTGGTTTTTCGTAATTCCGGACGGAAGGCTACGGCGAAGCCGCCGCGCCTAACCGCCGAACGCTTTTCCTGGAATTGCTCAATTGACCGGAACGGCTTCAAACACAGCCGTCAGAATGCCCAGCCGCCCCTCCATGAGATTGCGCCCGAGATTGGTGGCGAATTCGGCGAAACCCTGGCCCATGACGACCCCGAGATTGAGCGAAGGCGGAGGACCTGAGGCACGGAGCTCGGCGAACCAGGCCTTGGCGGCAGCCGTGTCGTCACGGCGGATAAGCGTGCCGAAGCCGGCGGCTTCGATCGCCTCGCAGGTCGCCTCGGCCGTCAGCAGGAAGCTCTCGCCCGGCGTCTTCGCCCAGGGCACCGGATAGAGCGGATCGCCACCGTTCAGCACGACGTCGAAGGTCGCGAATTTTCCGCCCGGCTTCAAAACGCGCCTGATCTCGCGGTAGAGCAGCGGCCGGTCGGCGATGTTCATCGCCACATGCTGCAACAGCGCGGCATCGAAACGGCTGTCTTTGAAAGGCAGCGCCAGAGCGCTGCCGGCTTCGAACGACACTTTGGCGTCTTGGCCGGTGCGCGTGGTCAGGTAACGCGCGGCTTCGACGAAAGGTTCGCTGAGATCGACGCCCACCACCTCGCAGCTATAGGTCTCGGCAAGAAACCGGGCAGGCCCGCCGACGCCCGATCCGACGTCGAGCACGGACATGCCGGCATTGATGGCGGCCAGGTTGGCGAGCTCCGCCGTCGCGGCCAGCCCGCGGGTATGGAATTGGTCGAGGGTCGCCAGCTGTTCGGGCTTCAGCCGCTGTTGCTCAGGCCCAAACACCGCCAGAGCGGTCTTCAATCGATCGGTCAAGCCGGTCGCGCGATAGTGATCGCGCACGCGATCGAGTTCATCGGTCATTGCCGTTTCCTTTCAAGCTTCCAGGTCACGCAAGAGATACGACCGCTTTCTGCGAGCGCCTATCCGCGATAATGTCGATAGGTCATGAAGCAGAACTTCACAGTCAGGCACGGCGCGCTCGATGGGGTCGAAGCGTTTTTGAGCGTGGCCAAGCATCGCAATTTCCGCAAGGCAGCGGCCGAGCTTGCCGTCACCCCGTCAGCAATCAGCCAGGCGATACGCACGCTCGAGGCGCGCATCGGCACCGCGCTGTTCATCCGCACGACGCGCAGCGTCGGCCTGACGGAAGCCGGCGAGCGCTTTTTCGCCCGCGCCCGGCCGGCCTTCGAGGAACTGATCGCCGCAAGCGAGATCGCGCGCGGGATGGGCCAGCGGCCGGCGGGGCTGTTGCGCCTTTCGGTACCGCCAGCCGTGGTGCCGATGCTGCTGGAGCCGATGGTCGCCTCCTTTGCCCAGGCCTATCCCGAGATCGAGCTGGAGATCGTCGCCAGCGGCGAACTTGCCGATCTCGCCGCCGAAGGATTCGACGCCGGCATCCGCATGGGCGACCTGATCGCGCCCGACATGATCGCGGTCCGGCTGACGCCCTCCTTTCCGATGGTGGTCGTCGGCAGTCCCGATTACTTGCGCCGGCGCGTCGCGCCCGAGCGCATCGAGGACCTGCGCGACCATGCCTGCCTGCGCCTGCGCCGCTCGAATGGTTCGGTCGCGCCCTGGTCCTTTGTCGACGGCAACAAGGCCGTCGAGGCAATCGTGTCGGGACCGCTCATCGCGCACGACTATCCGTCGCTGCTCGGCGCGGCGATCCAGGGTATCGGGCTGGCCCAGGTGCCGAGCCCGATCGCCGAAGCGCCAATCGCCGACGGGCGACTGCAGGCGCTGCTCGGCCGCTTCGCGGTGACCACGCCGGGCGTTTTCCTCTATTATCCGGAAAGACACCAGGTGCTGCCCAAGCTGCGCGCTTTCATCGACCACATCAGGCAGCCGGGCGGCGCCGACGCTCCCCCGAAGCGATCGACAGGCAGCGGCAAAGCTGACACTTCGAAGGCCCGTGAAGGCAGTTGAGCCAGGCAAAAAGCCGCTCGACCGCAGCGAGGAGCGGAGCGGCTTCGGCGATGCTGCGCGGCGACACGAACACCACCTACTGCCGGGCGTGCCAGGCAAGGAATCTGCGTATCTCCTTCCGCTTGTCCTCGGACAAACCGGCAAGCATGGTCTCTTCCAAGTACCCTTCCCGTATGAGAGTGGCGAAAACGAGGATAAGCTGCGAATAGCGATAGTCGAACGTCCGATCCAAATCGCGACGTTGCTCCTTCAGATAGTCCTCGACCTCCCACATCTCGGAGGGCGTGGTCGCGGCGTTCGCCCGTCTTTTGAATTCGGCCATGATGCTGGCCAGTGCCCTCTCAAGAGCCTTGTCATATGCGGCGCGGGCAACTTTCTTTTCGGAGGGCGACCAACTAAGCTCATTCAAGGTCATAGACATCTTCCACGAAGGAATCGGGCGGTGGATATTATCCTAACAGGGTCGCTTTTGTGACCTGTTTTCCGCTTCGCCGCCGCACCTTGGCGGAACACCGCACATAGCGCCATCATTCTGCGGGATGAGCCGCGATCAACGATCGAATACGTTCCACATCCGACTGCGTGACCGGATTGTAGACGATCATGCCGAGTTCCGGGCGGCCGTCGACCGCGAAGACGGAGAACTCCAGCTCGATCAGCCCGATTTCGGGATGCCGCAGACGCTTCACGCCTTCGCCATGCGCCGCAACGACGTCATTGTCGCGCCAGAGTGCCGCGAACTCGGGACTGGTCCTGGAAAGCTCCTCTACCAGTTCCGTGACCTCGGCGCCGGCGCCGGCGCGGACGGCGTCGGCCCTGAAGGATCCGACCACGAAACGCGCGACACTCTGCCAGTCGTCCTGCGCATGGCGCACGCGCGGATTGCCGAACATCAGGCGCAGGATGTTGCGCTGCTCGCGCGGCAGCTTGGAATAGTCGGTCAGCATTGCCGCCGCGGCACGGTTCCAGGCCACCACATCCCATGTCGCGGTCTTGATGATCGCCGGACTGGGGTCCAAGGCATCGAGGACGCGCTGGAGGCGCGGCGTTACGCTGTCCACGCTTTTGTAGCGAACTTCCGGAAGCCGCCCGAGACCCAGCATGAACAAATGCTCGCGTTCGGGCTCGGTCAGCATCAGCCCGGTCGCGATGCGGTTCAGCACGTCGGCGGACGGCGCGCCGCCCCGCCCCTGCTCCAGCCAGGTATACCAGGTCGGGCTGATATTGGCGCGCTGCGCCACCTCCTCGCGGCGCAGCCCTTGTGTGCGCCGGCGCCCGGTGGCGAAGCCGAAGGCGGCGGGATCAAGGCGCATGCGGCGATCTCGCAAAAAGGTGCCAAGCTTGTTGGCCGTTTCGAGCGCCATCGCGATCCTGTTGGCTATTATACCATGATAAAGTCACTACTTTAACAGAATGATCTATAGCGCAAATAAGGCCTCCGAACAACCACAGGAGACCCTCCCATGCGTGTATTCCTTACCGGCGCGACCGGCTTCATCGGTTCCAGGATCGTGCCCGAACTTCTTGCCGCCGGCCATCAGGTGCTTGGCCTGACCCGCTCTGAAGCCGGCGCGCGGTCGCTTGTCGCCGCCGGTGCCGAGCCCCATCGCGGCGGCCTCGAAGACCTCGACAGCCTGCGAGATGGCGCGGCGAAATCGGATGCGGTGATCCACACCGCCTTCGACCACAATTTCTCGAACTTCGTGGCGAATTGCGAGAAGGACAAACGCGTCATCGAAGCGCTGGGCGGCGCGCTCGCCGGCTCGGACCGGCTGCTCATCATCACGTCGGGTGTGGGCATGGGCTCCGCCGAACACGGACAGCCGGCGAGAGAAGACGTGTTCAACACCGACCATCCCAATCCACGTATCCTCTCGGAACTCACCGGCGCGGCGATGGCCGAGAAGGGCGTCAAGGTGTCGGTGGTGCGGTTGCCGCAGGTGCATGACACGGTGAAGCAGGGCCTGATCACGCCGCTGATCGCGCAGACGCGCGCCAAGGGCGTGTCGGCCTATCTTGGCGAGGGCCGCAACCGGTGGTCGGCGGCGCATGTGCTGGATGTCGCGAAGCTCTACCGCCTGGCGCTGGACAAGCAGGAAGCTGGCGTGCGCTACAACGCCGTCGCCGAGGAAGGCATCCCGGTGCGCAAGATCGCGGAAGTGATCGGCGCCGGGCTCAACGTGCCGGCGGTCTCGCTCTCTCAGGAAGAGGCAGCGGACCATTTCGGATGGCTTGCCATGTTCGCCGGCCTCGATTTGCCGGCGTCGAGCGAATGGACGCGCGCGCATCTCGGCTGGCAGCCGACCGGACCCGGCCTCATCGCCGACCTCGAGCGGATGGATTATTCGCAAGCCGCCGCGGCCTAACCTGATCCTCCAACGGTTCAGCGATCCGGCTGAACCGCTGTTCGCTCTAAGCTCGAAGCAGATCCGCCAGGCTGTCGGACTTTTCCACCTTGTCGGTGAGATCCAGCCCCGACAGCAGGTCGACCAGATGACTGTTCATCAGGGCGGCGGCGTCGGCGCTGTCGCCGGCCTCGATGGCGTCGACCAGCGCGTGGTGGGCGTGCTTCTCGCAGGTGGCGTCACGGCGCTTCCAATAGAGCGCGATGATCAGCGAGGAGTGCGAGACGAGGTCGCGCACGAAATTTGTGAACACCGAATGCGCGGCGATCTCGGCGATGCCGACGTGGAAGCGCGCCGACAGCATGATGGCGTCGCTATCGCGGCCGGCATGCAGCGCCTCGTGCTCCTTCTCCAGGTGTGACCGCAATTGCGCGATATCGGACGGCACCGCCGTCCTGGCGGCGAGCGCGGCCACCTTGGGTTCGATCAGCGCCCTCGCCTCGAACACCTCGCGGGCCTCGATCTTCGACGGCTGCGCGACGAAGGCTCCGCGATTGGGCTCCAGCCGCGCCAGCCGGTCATGGGCAAGGGCCTGCAGCGCGGACCGGACCACCGTGCGGCTCACCGAATAGATCGAGGCGAGCTCGTCCTCCGGCAATTTGGTGCCCGGCGCGAGACGATGGCTGACGATGGCGTCCCTCAGCCCATAATAGATCGGCGACCAGCGCGCAGCCGGCTTGTCGTCTCGGTCTTCTTCCTTGAGTACCGTCAACATGCTTTCAATGCGCGGGCCCGAAATGGCCCGATCTGCCCCCCAAATCGCCGGCAGCCCGTCCAATCTAGTATCGCTCACGCGGCGGTCAATCCCACCTGTCCGGGCGCCGGCCGGTCGGCCGGCCGCATGAAGCCGCCTAGACGATCTCGACTTCCGTGGGCGACAGCGGTGCGAACGTGCCGGCGAACTGTTTGCCGCGCGGCGCGGCATAGCCGCCGATCTTCGATGTCCTCAAGCCCACCTTGCACAGGCTCTCGGCCAGCGTGACGGCGCAGACGACGCCATCGAGCACGGGAACCCCATGTTCTTCCGACAGGCTCTTGGCAAGGTCGGCCATGCCGGCGCAGCCGAGCACGATGGCTTCGGCGTGATCCTCGCTTATGGCGCGGGCGATCTCCTGCGATATCCTGTGCCTTGCATTCGAGCCCGGACGCTCGAGCTCGAGCACGGCGACCTCCGACGAGCGTACCTTGGCGCAGCGCGAGGCGAGACCGTATTTCGCCAGATTGTGCTCGATCGCCGGCACCGAGCGGGCAAGCGTGGTGACGACGCTGAACTTGCCTGCGATTAGGCTCGCCATATGGAAGGCGGCCTCGCCGATGCCGATGACGGGAGCTCCGCTGGCACAGCGAGCGGCGTCGAGCCCGGTGTCGTCGAAACAGGCAATCACATAGGCATCGGCTGCCGGCGCCTTACCCATCTCGGCGATGATACCCGGCACGGCGAAGACCTCATCGAAGTAGCCCTCGATGCTTGGTGGACCATCGGCCGGATTGACCGCCATGATTTCGGTTCCCGCGGAGGCGACGCTTTGCGCCGCCTCGCCGATCTTGGCGGTCATCGAGGCGGTCGTGTTGGGGTTGATGACGAGTATGCGCATTGAAAATCAGCCTCAGATCTCGCCGCCGAGATAAAGTCGCTTGACCCGGTCGTCGGTCAGCAATTCGGCGGAGTTGCCGCTCAATGCGACACTGCCGGTGGTGAGCGCATAGGCGCGCTGCGAGATGCGCAGCGCCATGCGCGAATTCTGCTCGACCAGGAGCACGCTGACCTTCTCGTCGCGGTTGATGGCGACGATCGAGCGGGCGATGTCCTGGACGAGTTTTGGCGCGACGCCGAGCGACGGCTCGTCGAGCAGCAAAAGCTTCGGCTTCGCCATCAGCGCACGGCCGATGACCAGCATCTGCTGTTCGCCGCCACTCATCGTGCCGGCGGCCTGCGAGAAGCGCTCCTTCAGCCGCGGAAAGCGCCCCAGAACCATCTCCATCGACGCGGCGATCTCGGATTTGCTGGTGCGGGTGAAAGCGCCCATCAGGAGGTTGTCCCTGACCGACATGAAGGGGAAGACGCGGCGCCCTTCCGGCACCATGGCGATGCCCATCTTGACGATCTCGTCGGGGGCAGCGCCGTCGATGCGCTTGCCACTGTAGTGGATCTCGCCGGACCTGATCTTGCGCAAGCCGGTGATGGCGCGAAGGATCGACGACTTGCCGGCGCCGTTGGCGCCGATCAGCGCGACGGTCTCGCCCTCGTTGACCTCGAGCGAGACGCCTTTCAGCGCATAGACGTGATCGTAATAGAGCTCGACATTGGCGAAGTTCAGGATCTGGTTCATAGGCCGATCGCCTCGTCTTCGCTGCCCAGATAGGCTTCGATCACCTTCTCGTTCGCCTGGATTTCCGACGGCGTCCCCTCGGCGATCTTCTGCCCGAAATTGAGGACCACGATGCGGTCCGAGATCTTCATCACGGCCGGCATGTCGTGCTCGACGAGCAGGATGGTGAGGCCAAGATCGCGCAGGCGCCGCACCATCGCCACCATGCGCATCGTTTCGTCGTGGTTCATGCCGGCGAAGGGCTCGTCGAGCAGCAGGATCGAAGGATCGGTGGCAAGGCCGATGGCGATGCCCAGCGCTCGTAAATGGCCGTGCGGCAGGTTGCGGGCGGTCTCATTGGCAAGCGAGGAGAGGCCGAGCAGCGCCAGGATTTCGTCGGCGGAGGCGCCGAAGGCCACCTCGTCGGCCTTCGCCGCGCCGGTGCCGAGAAAGAAGCCGAGAAGGCTCGCTTTCGAGCGCAGGTGATGCGCGATGACGACGTTGTCGCGCACGCTCATGTTCTTGAAGATGGTGGTCTCCTGGAAGGTGCGCACGACACCCTTGCGGGCGGCGATATGCGGCGCCATGCCTGAGATGCGTTCGCCCTTCAGGCGCACCTCGCCCGTGGTCGGCCGCAGGAAAGACGAGATCAGCTTGAACAAAGTCGATTTGCCGGCGCCGTTCGGGCCGATCACCGACAGGATCTCTTTCTCGCGCACCGAGAAGGAGATGTTGTTGACCGCGACAAGACCGCCGAAGCGCTTGCTGAGACGCGAGACTTCGAGCATTTCGGCCATGGCTCAAGCCTTCTTCCGGATCGAAGCCGCGAGGCTGAGCAGGCCGTTGGGCAGCACCAGCATCAGGACGATCATCAGACCGGAATAGATGAGCAGTTGGAACTGGCCGGTCTGGAACAAGAGGTCCCAGCCGAAATAGAGCACCAGCGTGCCGAGCATCGGCCCGAACACGTAGCCGAGGCCGCCAAGGAAACAGTTCAGCATGAAGTTGACGGAATCGGTGACCGTGAAGCTCGACGGATAGATCGATTGCGAGATGGCGGCGAAGATGGCGCCGGCCACGCCGCCGAAGAAAGACGACACGGCGTAGGCGATGATGCGCAGATAAGCGATGTTAACGCCGATCGAGGAGGCCAGTTCCTCATTCTGCTGCAGCGACTGGCACAGCTTGCCAATGCGCGAATTGACCAGCCGGTACATGACCCCGAAGCAGACCACCATCAGCGTGACCGCCAGAAGATAGAAGGCGAGCCGAGAATTCTGCAGCGTGGCGAAATCCGGAATGATGATCAGGCCGAAGACCGACAGCGCGCCGGGCAGCGGGATGCTGACGATGCCCTTGGCGCCGTTGGTGATCGGCAGCGCCAGCGCGAGCAGCCGCGCCACCTCGGTCAGCACCAGCGTGACCATGGCGAAGTAAACGCCACGCAGCCGCAGGATCGGCAGGCCGATGAGCACGCTCGCAGCGGCGCAAAAAAGTCCGGCCACCGGCAAGGTCAACCAGAACGACCAGCCATAGTTCATCACCAGTATGGCCGAGACATAGCCGCCCATCAGCGCGTAGGCGCCCTGGCCGATGTTGATGCGGCCGATGTAGAAGGTGAGCCAGACACCGGCGCTGGCGATGCTCAGCAACGCCACCGAAGTAAGCGTGTAATAAAGGTCGAAGCGGCCGCTTGCCGAGATCGCGGCCGGCACGGCGATGAAGACGATCGCCAGGAAGGCCGCGACCGATGCGATTTTCATGTTGCGATTGCGGGTCATGACGCCATCAACCCCACGGCTTGCCCATCAGCCCGTTGGGGCGGATCGACAGGAACACCATCAGGGCGGCGAAGATGACGAGGTAGGTGACGTCGCCATATTCGCGCAGCACGGTGAGGCCGACCGACTCCATCATGCCGAGAATGAAGCCGCCGGCGATCGCGCCGCCGACGACGCCGGCGCCGCCGATCATCACCATCAGGAAGGCCTTGATGGAGATCGGCCCGCCGATGCCTGAATTGACGCCGGTGATGGTGACCAGCAGTCCGCCGACGACGCCCGCGAGCATGGCGCCCATGGCGAAACCGATCATCGAATAGCGGTCGACACGGACGCCCATCAGCTGGGCCGCAACGCGATCCTGGGCAAGCGCGCGCATGGCGCGCCCGACCCGGCTGTACTGCATGTAGAGCACGAAGGCGGCGATGAAGACGATCGCCAGCACGCCGACGACCATACGATCGTAAGGCATGATGATACCGGCGTTGTTGAAGACGCCCTTGACGATCTTGGGAACGCCGCGCTGCTTTTCGCCGAACAGAAGCAGGATGACGGCGTCGAAGAAAAAGGCCGTCGCGGCGGCGAGCAGCATGGTGCTCTCCTCGCGATGGCTGCGCCTGATGACGGTGCGGAAGAGGAATTTCTCCATCAGCGCGCCGATGACGGCGAGCGTGACACCGGAGGCGAGCAGCGCCATTACGAAAGGCAGGCCGAGCTGGCCGTAGACGGTGTAGGTGATGAACCCGCCCAGCACATACATCTGCCCGTGGGCGAAATTGAGCACGTTCATCAGGGCGAAGATCAGGGTCAAGCCCAGCGCGATCAGCGCGTATTGGGCACCGAGATACAATCCGTTGGCGATGACCTGTTCCATGGATACCTTCGATCTTCCGCGGGGTCCGGCCTGTCGGACCCCGCGGCAAGCTTGAGGAAATGACGCTCGAAGGTAGCGCTAGTCGACGGAGCCGACGAACAAGGTCTGGAAAGCGCCATCCTTATATTCGTTGACCACCATCGGCACCGAAAGCTGGCGCTTCTGGCCGAAGGACGTCATGCCGACATAGCTGAGTTTCGCGTCGCCCTTCAGGAAGGGATTGGGCGCCGAGAAAGTGTCCATGGTCTTCTTGAATTCAGCGACGTCGTTGATGGCCGCCGGATTGGCCTTCAAGGTCTCGATGATGTATTCGAGCGCATAGACCTTGGTGTTGGACTCGTCGTTGTATTCGCCGAACATCTTGGTGTAGCGGGCGACGAATTCCTTCATCGCGTCCGAGGCGATCTCCGGCGTGGAGGCGCCGCCGACGGAAATGAATCCATTGGCGTATTCGCCGGCGCCCTCTTCCAGGACCTTGGCGTCCTGCGCGGTTTCCGTCGAGATCAGGCCTTCATAGCCAAGCTCGCGGGCGGCGCGGATGAGCAGCGGCGCGTTGGCCGGCGCCACGCCGGACAGGACGAGCAGGTCGGGCTTCAAGGCGACGATCGGCGTCAGCACCGGCGTGAAGTCGCGGGTATCGTTCTGGTAGGTGTCGTTCTGGGCGACGACTTCCAGTCCAAGTGCCTTCGCCGCTTCGACGCCGCTGTCGCGCTGGCTGAGCGGGTCGGATTCGTTCGCGGCGACAAAGGCGATCTTCTTAACCCCTTTGTTTTCCTTGAGATATTTGTAGATCGCCGGACCGGACTGGTAGTTGGCGATCATGCCGAGCACCGCATTCGAGGCCGGCTTCTGGTAGAGCGCCTTGGGGAAGGCGTAGGGAAAATAGATGATCCCATTGGCCTCAGCGACGGGGCGCACCGCGGCGGCGCCGTCATCGACATTCGGGCCGACGACATAGTGGACGCCTTCCTGCGCCATCTTCTCCATGCCGGCGATGGCGCGCTTGGGATCCTTCTGGTCGTCGAAGGTGACGATGTTGATGTTGTAGGTGTCGTTGCCGATCTTGACGCCACCGGTTTCGTTGATCCAGGCGGCGCGGGTCTGCATCGAGCGCACGTTCGACGTGCCCCAGGCGGCAGCGGGGCCGCTGGTAACGCCGACGAAGCCGATCTTCAGTTCCTTGTTTTCAGCCTGCGCGGACGAAATGCCGAGAGCGGCAAGCGCCAGGGTCGAGACGGCGCCGAGCGCCATTGATTTCAGAGTCGAGCGACGGTTGATCATAGCTTCAGTTCCCCTTGGTTATCGCGCTTTGTGTTTTGCTCGTAGGCTGCGCGTATAGCGTAAGGGAAACCGGCTGATGTCGATTGTCAACATTTTTCTTCGGTATTGTATACAATATCTGTATCGACTGTGTGCGATGACCCGCAGACCCGCGAGAGGATTGGCATTCAAAGAAGGCCACGCCCGGCCAACTATAGCCACCCCGGCGACTCCGTTATGTTCGCAGGGACCATAATGCAAAGAGGGTCGAGGCTTATCGAACACTGGTTCCGAGGAACGCTGCCCCGGGGAATCCTACTTCCCGCAATAGTTATCGTTGATGTCGTTCACCGCATTCGCGTCCGGTCCGACGCGGTGATACGCGCAGGCGCCCGCCGCCGTGGTGGTCATCTGCTGATCGTAATAGCGCGGACCGCTGAACAGCGTCTCGATGATGTCGTCGCTGGCCGGAACATAACGCTCCTGTTTGACGACGCGGTAGCGATGTTCGCCGGCGCCAGCCGGGCCCGCCATCATGGTCGCTGTGACAAGCATGAGCGCGATTGCAAAATGTTTCGTCATAGCAACGACCTTCTGGCAATTTGATTTGCAGCATATCCAAAATCGCCAGCGGAGCAAAAGTTCCCATAGCTGCTTTCAGCACCGCTAATGCCCGACAGAGCGGCAGATCTGCAGGTCGCCTAGAATCTGTCGACTTCTATCGATGGCCTGGATTCGCTGGAGCGTCCTCTGCTATCCGATACTACTTCACCGTACTCGCCTTAACTCGATTCTCTCTATGCATTGTAACGCGTTGATTTATGAGCGCAAAATATTCCCCCTGACGGGCCGGCACAGCTGTATTCGGTCGGACTTTGCGGAGCGCATGAACATCAACGTCGTTGTCGACGATCTGCGCGCCCTCTCATTTCTTCTTGAACTCAAACAGTTCAACCAGATTGCCCGACGGATCTTCCAGAAGTCTGGCGCGACCAGCTCCCGCCTCGCTGATTTCTCCTTTGAATTTGGCGCCTGCATCGTTCAGCCGGCCGATGAGGGCGTCTATGTCTTTCGTGACGATCATGAACCGGTTCCATCCGCCGGGCTCTGGTTTACCGCCAGCAGTTCCTCCACTGCCTGCCCCCGGAGCGCTAAGGTAAAGCGTGAGATCATCGCGAATGAGCGCTGCGAACTTGCCAGGGTTGTGCATGTCAACCTTGAACTCGAGTTTATCGCGATAGAAAGCGACCGAACTGTCAACGTCTGTCACAATGTATCGGATGGATGCCATGGCCCGTGCTCCTTTCACCGTAGAAAGTGAACCGGCCAATGGGAATGTGGTTCCTTGGCATTGGGGATCACGGCCAACAGTCGGCCGGCCGACTGATGAGAACACGACCTAGCTTTCTACGGCCTGCGGAGCCGCGTCGCTGATTTATCGCTGGCCTCCAATTCGCTTACTCTGCTACCCCATGCTACTCCACGGTCCTCGCTGTCATTCAACTCGATGTTCTAAGGGATGGTAACGAATTGAGTTCCAAGCGCGAAATCTTTTGCACGTGAAGGAGAACCGTCTCCGCGATCCGTCAGAGATTTTCGATCGTGATTTCCAAAAGAATTTCGCCAGTCGAAAGCTGCTTGGTTTCAGCAACTATCGGCATCAATTGGTCAATCTTGCTTGCCCACCGTCGCGAGTTGGGCTGCGCATCACCGACAGATAGGCATAGCCGCTCCCGAATAGAAGAAGTCAATCTGCTTCATTCCCTCCGCCTTCGCCCATCTGGTTGCCGGCGCTCGGCCAACTCGGCCACAAACCAATCCCTGAGTCGGTGACAGGGAAGATGAGTTCCCGGAAGTAAGCCTGCCGCTCTCGTCACTCCTGAGCGGGGCCGTCATCTCAGATCGACCGAGGATACCAGCCCGGCTTGCTTCTTGGAGGTATGCTGGTATAACATGTAGATGGTATGGTGTCTTCGGGAGAGGCGCCGTAGGGAAATGTAAGAAGGCCGACCGTGTGGCGGTGTAATTGGGAGGAAGTATCATGAAGTCTGCAGTTGTTGCGGCGCTCGCCGGCGCCGCGTTTGCCAGCGTTTCGGTTGCGCCGGCCATGGCGTCGCCCGACGCGCCGGTTATCGCGCTGGCCAACGCCTATTATGGTAATACGTGGCGCCATCAGATGGTGGAAGCATTTGAGGCTTCGGCCAAGGAGGCCAAAGCCAAAGGGCAGATCGCCGATTACATCATCATGAACGGCGATGGGTCGGTGGCACAGCAGAACAGCCAGATTGCCGAACTGATCCTGAAGAGGGTGGATGTGCTCGCCGTCGATGCTGCTTCCGAGACCGCAGTCAACGGTGTCATCGAGAAGGCCTGCAAGGCCGGCATAATCGTCATCTCCTTCGACTCGGTTGCTTCGGCGCCATGCAACTACCAGCTCAATTTCGACTTCAAGGGCTACAAAGCAGCCCAGGCTGAGGCCGTCTTCAAGATGCTCGGCGGCAAGGGCAACGTCATTCAGGTACGCGGCGTGAAGGGCTCGGCGCCCGACAACGACATGTTCAACGCACAGCAGTCGGTGCTGGCCAAATATCCCAACATCAAGGTGGTGGCCACGGTCTACGGCCAGGCAACGGCCTCTGTGGCGCAGTCGGCCATCGCCAATGTCCTGCCATCCCTGCCCCATGTCGACGCGGTGCTTGGCCAGGGCGGCAGCGACGATGTCGGCATCACACAGGCCTTCATCCAGTATGGCGGCGAGTACAAGAACAAGATGCCGATCATCGAAGGCGGCGGCGGCACCGATTTCGTCAAGTGGTGGGCTGAGGAGAATGCCAAGAACGGTTACCAGACGGTGTCGATGAACACCACGCCGGGCATTGGCGGCGCCGCATTCTGGCTTGGCCTGTCGCTGCTGAAAGGTGCCAAGGCGCCCAAGCTGATGATCATGCCGGTGGCAACGGTCAATGCCAGCAACCTCAAGGACTATTCGAAGCTGCCGGGCGGCCAGATCATCAGCCCGAGTTATTCGCTGGACTGGGTCAAGCAGAACCTGCTCAGCAAATAAGGCTGTCAGGCGACTTCGATCGGGCGTCAGCGAAAGGCCGCGCCCGATCTAGCCTTGAAGAAAGCGGAGGACGAATGTCCCACCCTGCCCTTGCCGGTCAGGACGCCGCATCAGCGACGCATGCGGCTTTTGCCAGGCCAAGTGTGGTTTCGCTTAGCGGGATCACCAAGAGTTTTGGACCGACACTCGCCAATGCAGGAATTGATCTTACCGTCTGCGCAGGCGACGTGATCGGGCTGGTCGGTGGCAACGGGGCCGGAAAATCGACGCTGATGCGCATCCTGTGTGGCGCGATGTGGCCGACGCTCGGCTCGATTTCCTTTGCCGGGACAGAGGTGGCTTTCGCCGGCTACGACACCGGCGAAGCGCAGCGGCGCGGCATCCGCATGGTGCACCAGGAGCTATCGCTGTGCGCCAACCTGTCCGTCGCCGAGAATTTTTTCCTGGAAAGCCCAGGCGACTCGGCAAGCCGCCCGGGCTGGCGTGCGCTCTACCGCACCCGCGCCCGCGCGGCGCTCGATGCCGTCTTCCCCGGCAACGGCATCAGTGCCGACGCCGAGGTCGGACACCTCACCATCGCCGAACGACAGATGGTGGAGATAGCGCGCGCTGCGGCGACCCCCGGCGTCAAACTCATCGTGCTGGACGAGCCGACGTCGTCACTCGATCTCGATCGCTCGAAGCAGTTGAGGGCCTTTGTTCGCGAAAAAGCAAAAGCCGGACTGTCCTTTATCTTCATCAGCCATAAGCTGCAGGAGATCATCGACATCGCCACGCAGGTGATGGTGTTGCGCAACGGTCGCACCGCCTGGCAGGGCCATGCCGCGGACGCCTCGACAGGACGGCTTGTGCAACTGATGGGCGGCGACACCGATCCGGTCCACCAGCACACAGTGTCCACCGCATCCTCGCAGGATGTGCTGGTGCGGCTCTCCGGGCCGCTGACGTCCGGGCTCGGCCATGACGTCGAAATCGTGCGCGGCGAGATCGTGGGACTCGCAGGTCTCGAAGGCTCCGGGCAGAAGGAATTGCTGCACGCGATCTTCAAACCCGACCGGAAGCAACACGCGCCCGTCACCAGGCATGCGGACGCGGCTTTCATCGCCGGCGATCGACAGAAGGAAGGCGTGTTCCCGCTGTGGAGCGTGCTTGGAAACATCAGCATCGGCGCGGTTGTCCGTCGTTCGGCGCTTGGCGTCGTTTCCGACAAAGCCAACCACGCCAAGGGCTCGGGCGCCGCCAGCCGCCTGCGGCTCGACGACAGGCGCTTCCAGTCCAACATCACCGAGCTCAGCGGCGGCAACCAGCAGAAGGCGCTGGTGGCGCGGGCTCTGGTGGCCGACACGCCGATCGTTCTGCTCGACGATCCGACGCGGGGCGTCGACATCGCCACCAAGCAGGACTTCTATCGCCTCTGCAATGAGGTCGCGCGCGGCGGCCGCGTGCTGGTCTGGCACACGACCGAAGACGCCGAATTGCTGGCCTGCGACCGCGTGTTGGTGTTCTCCGGCGGCCGGATCGTGAAGGAATTGCGAGGCGACGCAATCACCGAGTCGGCGATCGTCGGGGCCTCCTTCGTACAGGAGACGGATAAACGGGCAAGCATCGCGCGAAGCCAGACCGCAATGGCCGGGCTCGGTCGCAAGCTGGTCAACGCTGCGCCATTCATTGGGCTTGCCGCAGTGCTCGCCATCATGATCGCCATCAATCCGGCGGTCGCCTCGACTTTCGGGGTCGATCTGTTGCTGATGCCAGCATTGTCGCTGGTGTTGGTAACCGCTGCGCAGATGCTCATCGTCGGCGGCAGCGAGATCGATCTCGGCGTCGGCGCCTTCGCCGGACTGGTTAGTGTGCTCAGCGCCACCCTGCTCTACGATCAGCCATGGCTTGGCGCGCTGACGTTGGCGGCGGCCGTTGCTGCCTATGCCGGGCTTGGCGGGCTTATTCAAGCGCGCAAGATCCCCGCGATCGTGGTCACGCTCGGCGCGTCCTTCATCTGGGTAGGAATAGGCTATGCCCTGCAACCTACGCCGGGCGGCACGAGTCCGGATTGGCTGTCGAGCCTTTTCAACTGGTCGGTCGGCTTCGTGCCAACTTCGATCATCCTCATCGCGGCTGTGGCGCTGATCATACTGACCATCGACCGGTTGCCGCTTGGCGTGGTGTTGCGCGGGTTCGGCAACAATCCCGCGGCGATGATACGGTCGGGATGGTCGCCGACGCGCTATGCGCTGGTGCGCTATCTCATCGCCGGATTGTTCGCTGCCGCCGCCGGCCTATCGCTGACGGCCATCAACACTGCAAGCGACATCAATTCGGGCAATTCATACATGCTTCTCAGCGTCGCCGCGGTCGTGATGGGCGGCTGCTCGCTTCTCGGGGGGATCATCTCGCCGGTCGGCGCCGTCGCCGGCGCGGTGACGCTGTCGCTGATCGGTGCGTTGCTCGGCACGCTGAGCGTCAGCAGTGACTACAACGCCGCCACGCAAGGCCTGATCCTGATCGCGTTGCTGACGCTGCGCAGCCTGACCGCCGATCGCAGGAGCGAGCAATGAACGCACTAGCCGGCTTCAGCATCTGGGCGCAGCGGAACCGCTGGGTGTGGTCGGCGGTCGGAGTGCTTTTTTTGTGGCTGCTGCTTTCCTTCGTCACCAGCCGCTTCAGCCTGTCCAGCCTGTCGGGCGTCATGCTGTCCGCATCGTTCCTAACGGTTGTCGGCATCGGCCAGATGTTCGTGGTGACCACCGGGCGCGGCAACATCGACCTGTCCGTGGCGTCGGTGATCACGCTCAGCGCGTTCGTCGCGCTGCTCACCGTCAAAGGCCAGGATGCGAACCTCGCCATTGGCGTTGTCATCGCCATCGTGCTTGGGCTTGCGGTCGGAGCGCTCAATTCACTGCTCGTCGTCGTGCTTGGCATCCCAGCAATCATCGCAACGCTCGCGACCGGCTATGTGCTTGCGACCGCGACGCTGCTGTCGAACAAAGCGATACCGGGCTTTGCGGTGAGCCCTGCTCTCAAGGATGTTGCGACGGGACGCATCGGCGATGTGCCGATCATGGCTATCGTCGCCATCCTGGGCGTAGCCACAACGTCGTTCGTGCTGCGCTACACCGTGTTCGGACAGCTCCTCTCGGCAGTCGGCCAGAACCGAGCCGCAGCGCGGCTTGCCGGAATCCGCAACGGACCGGTGATCGCGTCAGCCTTCGTGATCTCCTCGGTGCTGGCTTCACTCGATGGCCTGCTGCTCGGCGCTTATATTGGCGGAGCCTTCCTCGAGATGGGCCAGCCCTATCTGTTGCAATCGATCGCAGCAGTTGTGCTCGGCGGAACATTGATCTTCGGGGGCGCGGCGACCGCGCTCGGCACGCTCTTTGCCAGCATCCTGCTCATCCTGATCGTCACCACCATGCAGATCATCGGCCTGCCACCTGGCGTTCAGGACATCGTGCAGGGCATCGTTGTCATCTTCGTGCTGGCCCTGGCGGGTCGGCAGGCATTGGCGCGGCGCGCGTCCGTCGATTCCGCTGAGAGCGAGCAGACCTCGGCGAAGGCAGCGGCTGGGGCCGCGCCGACCCGACCCGAATAACGGCAGCGATACACGATTCCTCTTGCCAAATGTGGTAGAGTGATCATACCAGTATGAAGATGATGAATCGGCCGCGGTCGATCGTCTGAACATCAGGAGCAGGGTTCGATGACAACGATTGCGCTTTTTGGTGCGGGCGGGAAAATGGGCTATCGATTGGCCACCAATTTTCGTGGTTCCCCTTATGAAATCCGCCATGTCGAAATCAGCGAGACGGGTCAGGAGCGGCTGAAATCGGGCCTTGGCATCGACACGGTGGGCGTCGACCAGGCGCTAAACGGCGCCGACGCCGTCATCCTGGCAGTTCCTGATACACATATCGGCAAGGTTGCCGCCGGCATCGAAAGCAAGCTTTCGCCTGGCACAATGGTGATAGTTCTCGACGCAGCCGCACCTTTCGCCGGCCACCTGCCCAACCGTCCCGACCTCACCTACTTCGTCACACATCCCTGCCATCCGCCAATCTTCAACGACGAGACCGACATGGCGGCCAAGAAGGACTTCTTCGGTGGCGTAAAGGCCAAGCAGCATTTCGTGAGCGCCCTGATGCAGGGACCGGAAGAGGACTACGCCAAGGGCGAAAGGATCGCCCGGATCATTTGGGCCCCGGTGATGCGCTCGCACCGCGTGACCGTTGAGCAGATGGCGTTGCTTGAGCCGGGGCTCTCCGAAACGGTGTGCGCTTCGCTGCTCGTCGTCATGAAGGAGGCCCTCGACGAGGTTGTGGCGCGCGGCGTCGACCGGCAGGCGGCGCTGGATTTCCTGCTTGGCCATATGAACGTGCTCGGCGCCGTCATCTTCGGCGAAACCAAGGGCGTGTTCTCCGACGCCTGCAACAAGGCGATCGAGTTCGGCAAGCCGGCGCTGATGCGCGACGACTGGAAGCGCGTTTTTGAGCCGCAGGAGATCGCCGCAAGCATTCAGCGCATCACCTGAGATCGCCAGCTCTATCAGGTACATGTCACCTGAATTTGTGGTTGACTCATCATACCAGTTGGCATTAGCTGATCCTGCTTGGGGTCGCTGGGAATCCGCAGCGGGACGAGCGGAGGAATATCGGGGTGCCGGCAGCGCGGATTGGTTCGGATAAAAGCCGGCGAACGTCGTCAATCTGAACGGTGCAGCCTGCACCCGCCTGACGAATTCAAACGCAGACAACCGCCTCGGACCGTTTCGAGGCAGGGTTTTTCACGGGAGGACATCATGAAACTCACTCGCAGAATGACGCTGGCGGCTTTTGCCGGCATGCTGGCTATCGGCACGGCGATGCCCGCCTATGCGGCGGACCTGATCGCGATCATCACGCCTTCGCATGACAATCCGTTCTTCAAGGCGGAGGCCGTCGGCGCCGAGGCGAAGGCCAAGGAACTCGGCTACGAGACGCTGGTGCTGGTCCATGACGACGACGCCAACAAGCAATCGCAGTTGATCGACACGGCGATCGGCCGCGGCGCCAAGGCGATCATCCTCGACAATGCCGGCGCCGACGCCACCGTTGCCGCCGTGCAGAAGGCCAAGGACGCGGGGGTCCCCTCTTTCCTGATCGACCGCGAGATCAACGCCACCGGCGTTGCCGTCGCACAGATCGTCTCCAACAACTATCAGGGCGCCCAGCTCGGGGCGCAGGAGTTCGTCAAGCTGATGGGCGAGAAGGGTAATTATGTCGAGCTGGTCGGCAAGGAATCCGACACCAATGCCGGCATCCGCTCCAAGGGCTATCACGACGTCATCGACGACTATCCAGATCTGAAGATGGTGGCGCAGCAGTCGGCCAACTGGAGCCAGACTGAGGCCTATTCCAAGATGGAATCGATCCTGCAGGCCAACCCGAACGTCAAGGGGGTGATCTCCGGCAACGACACCATGGCAATGGGCGCCTACGCGGCGTTGGCAGCCGCCGGGCGCAAGGATGTCATCGTCGTCGGCTTCGACGGTTCGAACGACGTTCGCGACTCCATTACCTCAGGCGGCATCAAGGCGACGGTGCTCCAGCCGGCCTTCGCCCAGGCGCAGATGGCCGTCGAGCAGGCCAATGACTACATCAAGAACAAGAAGTCTCCCGAGAAGGAAAAGCAGCTCATGGACTGCGTCCTGATCAACGGCGACAATGCTCCCAAGCTGGAGACCTTCGCGCTCAAGAACTGAGCTGGCGCGATGCAAGCTGCGAGGGACGAACGCACGTTCGTCCCTCGCCTCCATTTCACTGTCGGGTATTGTTGATTGCCATGACCAAGCAGAGTTGGCTGTTAATTGCGCTCACAGCCGCCGTCGGCCTCAGCGCCTGTAAGATTCTGCCGACGCCGTCCGCGCAAGGCGGCGATAACGCCAGCAGCTCTGCCTTCAATCCCGACAAGATGGTCGAAGATAACTGGGCCTCGAAAGTCATCCCCTACCTGCAGCAGAAGGCAGGCCCATTCGCACAGGTCCATGCACTCGCCAAAATCGATCCCGCCGCAGCCGGTTCCAATTACGGCAATCCGAAGAAACAGGCGAATTCGCCGTGGACCTTCGCTGTGCGCCTCGAAGGCAAGGTCGTCGCCGCCAACACACAGTCGCGCGCGGCAACCATCGACGTCGACGTCGATGGCGACGGCAAGGCAGATGCGCGGGTGCAGATCGGGCCGGCCATGCGCGGCACCGCCCTGCGCGACAGCCTCGACTTCGTACAGTTCAACGATTTCACCAACCAGATCGACTTCGCCCAGTTCGGCAAAGCTTTCAATGCCTATGTGGACAAGACGGTGTTGTCCAAGTTGCCGCGCGACGGGCTGGAGGGCCGCACCGCCAAGGTGCTCGGCGCTTACACGATCGAAGGCGGGCAGGACCTGCCGCTGGTGACGCCGGCGGAGGCCGAGATCGGGCCCAAGCCGTGAGTTCCTCGCCGGGTCAGGACGTCATCCTCAAGCTGGAGGATATCTCCAAGGTCTATGCCGGTACCGTGGCGGTCACGCATGCCAATTTCGGGGTGCGCAAGGGCGCAGTCAACGTGCTGGTCGGCGAGAACGGCGCGGGCAAGTCGACGCTGATGAAGATCATCGCCGGCGTCGAGCGGCCAACCGCAGGCCGCATCGTGTTCGACGGAAACGAGGTTTCCTTCTCGTCATCCGCAGACGCCGTGAGCCGCGGCATCGGCATGGTGTTCCAGGAACTGAACCTTTTCGGCAACCTCACGGTCGCCGAAAATATTTTTGCCACGCGCGAGCTCACCAACGCATTCCGCAAGATCGACCATAAGGAGCAGGAACGGCGCGCCGCCGAATTCCTCGAACAGCTGGAAGCTGGGATCCGGCCGGACATGCTGGTTGAGGATTTGCGTATCGGTCAGCAGCAGCTGGTCGAGATCGCCAAGGCGGTTTCGCTCGATGCCCGCATCCTGATCATGGACGAGCCGACCTCGGCGCTGAGCGCGGCGGAAGTGGAGATACTGTTCAAGGTGATCGCCGATCTCAAGGCGCGCGGCGTCGCCATCGTCTATATCTCTCACCGGCTGGAGGAGCTGATCCGCATCGGCGACTTCATCACCGTGCTGCGCGACGGACGCATCACCGGCCAGGAGGAGATGCGAAACGTCGACACACAGTGGATCGTGCGGCAGATGATCGGCTCGGACGCGAAGGATTTCGCAAAGGCCGGCGGCCATCAACCCGGCGCGGAGGTGTTCCGCGCCGAGGAGATCTGCCTGCCGCGCGTCAGCGGCGGACTGGCCGTCGACCACGTCTCGCTCTCCTTGCGCGCCGGCGAGATCCTCGGCATCTACGGGCTGATGGGCGCCGGACGCAGTGAGCTGTTCGACTGCATCATGGGACGCCACGGGCAGGCGAGCGGCAAAATCTTTATCAACGGAAAGCAGGTCCGGGAGCGCGATACGACACGGCGCATCCAGCGCGGCCTGGCTCTGATCCCGGAAGACCGGCAGCGCGAGGGTCTGGTGTCAATCCTGTCGGTGGCCAGCAATCTGACTTTGGCCAGCCTGTCGCGCTTCGTCAGCCTGTTCCACATCCGCGGCGGCGCCGAGCGACAGGCGGTGGCGCAGATGGTGCGCGAGCTGGCGATCAAGGTCGCCGATCCGGCGCAGGAAGTGTCCTCTCTGTCGGGCGGCAACCAGCAGAAGGTGGTGATTGGCAAGGCGCTGCTCACCGGGCCGAAAGTGCTTTTGATGGACGAGCCCAGCCGCGGCATCGATGTCGGCGCCAAGGCCGATGTGTTCCGCACCATGCGCAAGCTTTCGCGTGATGGGCTGGGCATCCTTTTCGCCACCTCGGATCTCGACGAGGTGATGGCGCTGTCGGATCGGATCGCGGTGATGAGTAACGGAAAGCTGACGGGCATGTTCGATCGCGCCGAGGCGACCGAAGCGGCGATCATCGCCGCATCGGCGCTTGGCCATGGACCCAGCCCGAATATGGAGAACAACGCCCATGACTGACGTTTCGGCCAAGGCGCCCGCCTCCTCCGCATCCAGCGGCTCGCTGCTGCTTACGCTGATGAAGCTGCGGACCTTCATCGCGCTGATCGCTGTGCTGGTGGTCTTCTCGATCGCGGCGCCGAATTTTCTCTCGGCCGCCAATCTGATCCTGATGGCGAAGCACGTTGCACTCAACGCCTTCCTCGCCATGGGGATGACTTTCGTCATCATCACCGGTGGCATCGACCTGTCGGTCGGCTCGATCGTCGGCCTGTGCGGCATGGTCGCCGGCTATCTGGTGCTCAACGGCATAGACCTTGAGATCGGCTACACGGTCTATTTCAACGTCGTGGAAATCGCGCTCATCACACTTGCGGTCGGCATCGCGATCGGCGCCGTCAACGGCCTGCTGATCACCAGGCTGAACGTCGCGCCCTTCATCGCCACGCTCGGCACGCTCTATGTCGCGCGCGGCCTGGCGTTGCTGGCATCGGATGGCCGCACCTTCCCCAACCTCGTCGGCAAGCCGGAACTCGGCACCACCGGCTTCGGCTATCTCGGTGCCGGCAGGCTGCTCGGCCTCCCTGTCTCGATCTGGATCCTGGTCGTGGTCGCGCTGGGTGCGGCCTATCTCGCAAGGTTTACGCCGCTCGGCCGCCACATCTTCGCGGTTGGCGGCAACGAGCGCGCGGCGCGGATTTCAGGCGTTCGCGTCAATATGGTGAAGATGTTCGTCTACATGTTCTCCGGTTTTTGCGCAGCGATCGTCGGCCTCATCATCTCGTCGGAACTGATGGCATCGCACCCCGCCACTGGCGAGAGCTTCGAGCTCAACGCCATCGCGGCGGCCGTGCTCGGAGGCACCTCGATGTCGGGCGGACGCGGCACGATCGGCGGCACCATCGTGGGCGCCTTCGTTATCGGCATTCTCTCAGACGGACTGGTGATGATGGGCGTGAGCTCATTCTGGCAAATGGTGATCAAGGGTCTTGTGATCATCGTCGCAGTCGTCGTCGATCAGGCGCAGCGCCGGCTGCAGAGCCGCGTGACGCTGATACAGATGGCGAAGGCGGGCTAATCATGGCATTGCGCGGAGCGCTGATCGGCTGTGGCTTTTTCGCTATCAACCAGATGCATGGCTGGCGCGACATCGCCGGCGCCTCGATCGTCGCGATCTGCGACCGCGATCCCGAGCGGCTCAGGATCGTCGGCGATCAGTTCGGTGTAGCACGGCGCTACACTGATGCAGCCGCGCTGTTTGCCGGCGAGAAGCTCGACTTCGTCGACGTCGCGACCACCGTCGGCAGCCACCGGCCGCTGGTGGAACTGGCGGCCGCCAACCGCGTCCCGGTGATCTGCCAGAAGCCATTCGCACCGACGCTTGCCGATGCAATCGCTATGGTCAGAGTTTGCGCCGACGCCGGCGTGCCGCTGATGGTGCACGAGAACTTCCGCTGGCAGTCGCCGATCCAGGCCGTGCGGGCCGTACTCGACAGCGGCGAGATCGGCAAACCGTTCTTCGGCCGCATCTCCTTCCGCTCCGGCTATGACGTCTTTTCCGGCCAGCCCTACCTTGCGGCAGGAAAACGATTCATCATCGAGGATCTCGGCATCCACATCCTCGACATCGCCCGCTTCCTGCTGGGCGACGTGTCGAGCCTCACCGCCCGCACCGCCCGGATCAATCCGAGCATCGCCGGCGAAGACGTCGCGACGATACTCATGGACCATGAAAGCGGCGCAACCTCCGTGGTTGATTGCAGCTATGCGACGAAGCTTGCCACCGAACCGTTCCCCGAGACGCTGGTCGAACTTGACGGCAGCGAAGGCACGATCCGGCTATCGCTGGGCTATCAGCTCACCGTGACCGGCAAGAGCGGCACCCATGTCACCGATGTCTCACCGCAACTGCTCCCCTGGGCGTCCCGGCCCTGGCACAACATCCAGGAAAGCGTCCTGGCCATCCAGAAGCACTGGGTCGCGTGCCTGGCCAGCGGCAAGGAGCCGGCAACCTCCGGCGCCGACAATCTCAAGACATTCGCTCTGGTCGAGGCCGCTTATGCCGGTGCCGCCAGCCGCGAACCAGTGCGTATCAACGACCTGCTCAGATGACCAACGATCCATTCCTACTCTACGGCACCCGCGCCGTCGAAGCCGAACCGGTCCGGCTCAGCGCCGGCCCGCTCAGCGCCGATCTCGTCAACGGCAATCTACGCACGATCCGTCACGACGGCATCGAGGTGCTGCGCGCCATTGCCTATATTGTGCGCGATCGCGACTGGGGCACCTATGAGCCGACACTGCCGGATCTGCTCGTCGAGCAGGCCGACGACAGTTTCTCGGTAAGCTATTCGGCCGGTTGCGAGGGACCGGACGGCAGCCGGCTCGATTTCCGCGCCACAATCGAGGGACACGCCGATGGCCGTCTCGTTTTCGATGTGAGCGCGTTTTCCGAAACGGATTTCGAGACCAATCGCTGCGGCTTCTGCATCCTGCATCCGATTGCCGGCCTCGCCGGCAGCCCGGTGAAGATCGAGCACTCCGACGGCAGCGCGGTGCACACTGAGCTGCCGCTGCTGATCGACCCATGGCAGCCGTTCAAGGATATGCGCGCCATCACCCATCAGGTGCGGCCGGGGGTCAGTGCCGAATGCCGCATGGAAGGCGACGTTTTCGAGATGGAGGACCAACGCAACTGGTCGGACGCCTCATACAAGACTTATGTGCGGCCACTGGCGCTGCCATGGCCTTATATGCTGCCGGCGGGACAAACAAATCGACAGACCATCACCCTGCACATAACGGGCGGCTCCAAGATGGCTGGCGCGGCAACCGCAGCCGAGCCGGTATGCATCGAACTTGGCGAGGCCGGAGCGAAGCTGCCCGATATCGGCGTGGTCATCTATCCGGAAGATGTCGAGGCGGCTTTGGGCAAACTGCCGCTGCTTAGCAAGCTAGGCCCCCAACAGCTTCTCCTCCATTACGATCCGACGCGTGGCCATGGCCTGGAGGCCTTGCACGCTCATGCCGGCCTTGCAGCCGCATTCCCCGCCGAGACGACCCTCGAATGCGTCGTCGCCTGCGCCGGCGATCTCGACGTCGAACTCTCCGGCGTCGCCGAGATGGTGCGTAAGGCAGGCCTGCGGCTCGATGCCATCGCGGTCTCGCCTTCGGTCGACCGGCAGTCGACGCCACCCGGCAGCACCTGGCCGGCCTGCCCGCCGCTCGAGGATGTTTATGCCGCGGCCCGCCGCGCCTTCCCCGGCATCCGGCTCGGCGGCGGCATGTTCAGCTATTTCACCGAGCTCAACCGCAAGCGGGTTCCGGCCGGCGCGCTGGATTTCGTCAGCCATTGCACTTGCCCGATCGTGCATGCGGCCGACGATCTCAGCGTCATGCAATCGCTGGAAGCGCTGCCATTCATCACCCAGTCGGCACGGGCGATCTACGGCGCGAAGCCCTATCGGATCGGGCCCTCGACCATCGCCATGCGGCAGAACCCCTATGGCGGCGCGACCAAGGACAATTTTGACGGCCAGCGCATCGCCATGGCCAACCGCGATCCGCGCCATGCCGGCCTGTTCGCTGCCGCCTGGACGATCGGCTATGCCGCGCGCGTGGCGTCGGCCGGGCTGGAGATGCTGACGCTCTCCAGCTTCACAGGGTCGTTCGGGCTGGTGGCCGCCGCCGGCGAACCCGCGCAGGAAGGAACGCCGCGTCCGATGTTCCACGCGATCCAGGGCCTCGCTGCGCTGGCTGGCCACACGCATATTGCGATGCGCTCAACTGATGAGAATCGCGTGGCAGTGCTTGCAGGACGTTCGCCGACTGGTGCCATCACAACCTGGCTGGCAAATTTCACGCCGCACAATGTCGCGGTCGACGCCTCGTCCGTCCTCGCCGAAGCGGCAGGCCCGGTCAGCGTCTGGGACGCAGCAGGTGAGCACACGCTTGAACCCGGCGCGGGTTCAGGGCGCATCACCATGCCGGCTTACGCCATAGCCAGAATGGGCTGAGCGAAGTTACTTCTCAGAGCTCATCGCGTAGAGGGCGCGCGAGCGTTCGAGGTGCTTGATCATCGCCTTTTCGGCGCCTTCGGCGTCGCCCTTCTCGATGCGGCTGACGATCTCTTCGTGCTCGGTCAGCGTGAACTTTTCCTTGCCGGTCCAGATCAGCATTTCCGTGTGGTATTCCTTCAGCCAGCCGAGCATCGCCTCGCTGACCGCGACATAGATCGGATTGCCCGAGATCGCCGCGATTTGGGTGTGAAACTTCATGTCGGCGGAGATGAATGCCTCGGCATCGCCGCGCGCGCTACGTTGCTCGGCGACCGTTGCCTTGAGCTGTTGCACGTCCTCGGCGGTAGCCTTCTCCGCCGCTTCCTTGACCATGCCGCGCTCGAAGAAGATGCGTGCGCTCTTCAAATGCTCCAGCGTGTCCTTCGACGAAGACAGGATGATCTTCGCGGCGCCGTCCACCTGCTTGATGATCGATTTGGCGGTGAGCTGCAGTACCTTGGCACGCTCGCCATGCGAGATGGCGACCAGGCCCATGTTGCTCAGCGCCTGCATCGCCTCACGGATTGCTGGACGACCGACCTCGAAGCGCTCCATCAGCTCGCGCTCGGACGGCATATCGTCGCCCGGTTGCAACTCGCCGCTGGTGATGAGGCGCTTCAACCTGACAAAGACTTCATCGGACAGCTTGCGCCGGACGATCGGCTCCGAACGGTTCATCTGCGCGAATCACTCCCTAGACCCAGTTCCGTTTAGCACTGCACGCGCAAGAACCGGAATGCCTGTCGGTCCCACACGCTGCGCGGGCATGATAATACTTGCAATGCTTATGTACTCATTATACCAGATTTGACGCGCAGGGAATTCATTTCCTGCCTTTCGACTGAGTAGCCGGCCATGATCACTCTCACTTACCGGATCGAAACCTCGGGAAGCATCGAGGCGCTGGCGGCCAAGATCGCGAGCGACCAGTCGACCGGCACGTTCGTCGCTGTGCCCGGCGAAACCGAGGAGCTAAAGACGCGGGTTGCGGCGCGCGTGCTTGCGATCCGGCATTTGCCGGACGCGGCGCAACCTTCAATACCAGAGGCTGGCGGGGGTCCCTTCAAGCGCGCCGATATCGACATCGCCTTCCCTTTGGACGCCATCGGCACCGATCTGGCGGCGCTCATGACAATTGCGATCGGCGGCACCTTTTCGATCAGGGGACTGTCCGGCATCCGCGTCGTCGACATGAAGTTGCCGGAGGAATTCAGGGGCGCCCATCCCGGCCCGCGATTCGGTGTCTCCGGCAGCCGCAGGCTGACCGGCGTCGAAGGCCGCCCGATCATCGGCACGATTGTCAAGCCGGCGCTTGGCTTCAGACCACACGAGACGGCCGCGACGGTGGGCGAACTGATCGAGGCCGGCGTCGATTTCATCAAGGACGACGAGAAGCTGATGAGCCCGGCATATTCGCCGCTGTCGGAGCGGGTGAAGGCAATCATGCCGCTGATCCTGGATCATGAGCAGAAGACCGGCAAGAAGGTGATGTACGCTTTCGGCATATCGCACGCCGACCCGGACGAAATGATGCGCAACCACGATCTGGTGCTTGAAGCCGGCGGTAATTGCGCCGTCATCAACATCAACTCCATCGGCTTCGGCGGCATGGCTTTCCTGCGCAAACGCTCCGGACTGGTGCTGCACGCACACCGCAATGGCTGGGACATCCTCACCCGCCATCCGGGCCTCGGCATGGATTTCCAGGTCTGGCAGCAATTCTGGCGCCTGCTCGGGGTGGACCAGTTCCAGATCAATGGAATCGCCTCGAAATACTGGGAACCTGACGACTCGTTCATCCGCTCATTCCAGGCGGTGACGACGCCGATGTTTTCGCCCGAGGATTGCGCGCTGCCCGTGGCCTGCTCCGGCCAATGGGGTGGCCAGGCACCGGAGACCTATCGACGTACAGGGCGCACGATCGACCTGCTTTATCTATGCGGCGGCGGCATTGTCAGCCATCCAGACGGGCCAGCAGGCGGCGTGCGCGCCGTGCTCCAGGCATGGCAGGCAGCGGTCGAGGGCATTCCGCTGACAGAGTTTGCCAAAGACCATGCGGAACTGGCGCACTCGATCGAGAAATTCGCCGACGGCAAGGCGGCGTGAGCATGCGGAAGCTGCTTCTCAGCTACTATGGCGACGACCTGACCGGCTCGACCGACGTCATGGAGGCGCTGGAGCTCGGCGGCGTACCGACCGTTCTGTTCATGCGCAAGCCGGCTGCCGGACTGCTGGCGCGCTTCGCGCATTGCCGTGCCGTCGGGCTCGCCGGCACCAGCCGCAGCGAGTCACCGGCCTGGATGGATGCGCGTCTGGAAGAGGCTTTCACCTGGCTGAAAACGCTTGAAGCCGAGCTCTGCCACTACAAGGTCTGCTCCACCTTCGATTCCAGCCCGACGATCGGCAGCATCGGCCGCGCGATCGAGATCGGCCGCGCGGTATTCGAACAGGGTTGCGTGCCGCTGGTGGTCGGCGCGCCGCAGCTCAAGCGCTACACAGCCTTCGGTCATCTCTTCGCGGCCTATCGTGACAAATACTACCGCATCGACCGCCACCCAGTGATGAGCCGCCATCCGGCAACGCCGATGGACGAATCCGACCTTCTGGTGCATCTGTCGCGGCAGACAAAGCTTGCGTCGGGGCTGCTCGACCTGGCGACGCTGCAATCGCCATCTCGATCGGAGGCTCTCGACCGCCTCCTCCGGGACACCAACATCGTGCTTATCGATGTCGACAGCCTAGAAACGCAAGCGCTTGCTGGCCGGGAAATATGGCGCACCCGTACGCCAGGCAGACACTTCGTCGTCGGTTCCTCCGGCATTGAATATGCGCTTCTTTGCCAATGGGCTGGCGATACCGTTCCGGGCGATGGAATATTCCCGCCCCCGGGTGCGGCCGACCGCATCGCGGTGGTGTCGGGGAGTTGCTCGCCGACGACGGAGCGACAGATCCGCCATGCGATGAACGACGGGTTCGACGGCATTGAGGTCGACCCGGTCGAGCTGGTCTCGGAGCATTCCGAGAAGGCGATGGCGCGCGCGGCTGCAGCCGGCAAGGCCAGCCTTGAGGCCGGACGCAGCGTCATTCTCTACACCGCACTTGGCCCCGCCGCTGACCGCGGCGCCGAGATCGATCGCCAGGAAGGCGCCCGCCACAAGCTTGGACGCGGCCTGGGCGAACTGCTGCGCGCGTTGACCGTGGAGCAGAAGTTGCAGCGCGTGATCATCGCCGGAGGCGATACCTCCAGCCACGCGCTTGGACAGATGGGCGTTGACGCGCTGACAATGAGAATGCCGCTGCCGTCCTCTCCCGGCTCGCCGCTTTGCGTCGCCCATTCGAGCATACCCGCGATCGACGGGCTGGAGGTCGCGCTGAAGGGCGGGCAGGTCGGGGCCGATCGTTATTTTTCAGCCATTCGTGATGGCCTCGGCGATTGACAGCACCGTGCCGCACTCTCGCCCCTCCGGCTCGCTGTCGCCAGGGAACTGACCAATGACACAGATGCCTCAGCTCTGGATCGGGACCAGCTGGAAAATGAACAAGACGCTGGCGGAGGCGCGCGCCTTCGCCGGCGGGCTGCTTGCCGAT
>NZ_JAIUHG010000032.1 GCF_020164955.1 Mesorhizobium sp. CA8 | reverse complement strand
ACCGACAGCTTCACCGCCGTCTCCTCCGACGGCACCGCCAGCCAGGTGGTCACCGTCACCATCCACGGCACCAACGATGCGCCGGCTATAGATCTGAACAGCGGAACCGTCGGCAATTCAACAAGCATCAACTACACTGCCGGGTCGGCGGCCACGGCGATCGCTCCAACTGCGACGATTACAGATATCGACTCCGCCGACTTCAACGGCGGCAAGCTCACCGTCGCAATCACAGCAAACGGCACGTCGGCCGACCAGTTGACCATCCAGAATCAAGGCACAGGCGCCGGCCAGATCGGCGTCAGCGGCAGCAACGTGACCTATGGCGGCACGGTCATCGGAACGCTCAGCGGCGGTACGAACGGGTCGAACCTCGTCATCACGTTCAACGCCAGCGCCACGCAAGCGGCGGCCGCGGCATTGGCCGACCATATCCTTTATTCCAATGCGACCAGCCCCGCCATCGCCAAGACGGTGACTTATACGTTGGTGGATGGGGACGGCACGGTCAATGGTGGAACGGACGCCGCCACCGCCTCCGCGACCATCAATGTTACGGGTAGCGACGTCACACCACCAAGTGTATCGATTAGCCACCAGCTTTCGTCGAGCCAGCAGGAGTCAACCTTCACTGTCCACGCGACGGATACTAGCGGTATTCAGAGCATCCAATTGTATGACAGCATCGGCGGGGGAGCGCCCGTTCTGATCTACACTTTCACCGCTGCGGAATTGGCTGCGGGAGCAGCGACAGGAAACTACGCGCATACATTTACTGACGGCGTGGCTCCATTCCCGGTCAGCAACTCCGTCCATCAAATAAGTGCTGTCGTCACCGACAACAGCGCGGCACACAATTCCAATACAGCGGTGGATAGCGTTACGTTCAAAACGAATGGCGGTGGCGGAAGCAGCAGCAAGTTCACTGCTCCCGTAGGCACCGCCGGCGAGCCGATCAATCTTGCGCTGACCGATCCGTCGGATGGACAGGTCGTCACCGTGACGGTGAAGGATCTGCCCTCCGGCTGGACCATCGACGGCGCCACGCAGAACGCCGACGGGTCCTGGACGGTGCAGTCCAACGCCGTGCACGCACTGACGGTCACCACGCCGGCCGACTTCGCCGGCGCGGCTGTACTCGACGTCTCGATGACCTGGACCAATGCCGACGGCACCACGGGCAGCTTGTCGATCGCAGACAATGTCGAGGCCTATGCGCCGGGGTCGCCGATCTTCGCCTGGTCGGGCGACGACGTGCTGACCGGTTCCAGCGGAAATGATCTGTTCGTCTTCTCCCAGCCGATCGGCAACGATACGGTCCACAGCTTCGACGCGGCCGCTGACCAGGTCGATCTCATCGGCTATTCCGGCTTCCAGAGCTTTGCCGACGTTCAGGCGCATATGGCCGACGATGCCAATGGCAATGCGGTGATCACGCTCGGTGACGGACAGTCGATCACGCTGGAGGGCGTGCATTCCTCCGCGCTCGGCGCCGGCAATTTCGCCTTCGACCAGACGCTGGTGGTGAACAATCCCGGCACGATGACCATTGCCGACGGCGCGTTGCTGCCGTTGAGCGGCACTATCAACAACAGCGGCCTCATCTCGCTGAATTCGACCGGCAGCGAAACACTGTTGCAGGTTATCCAGCATGGCGTGACGCTGCAGGGCGGCGGGCAGGTCGTCCTCTCCGACAGCGCCTTCAATATCGTCTCGGGCACCGGTCCGGACGTCACCCTGACCAATATCGACAACACTATCTCGGGCGCCGGTCAGCTGGGCGATGGCATGCTCGGCCTCGACAACAGGGGGATCATCATCGCCTCCGGCTCGAATGCCCTCGTCATCGACACCGGCGGCAGCGTGGTCGCCAATTCCGGCACGCTGGAGGCGACCGGTTCGGGCGGCCTGGTCGTCGCCGGCGGGGTCGCGAATTCCGGCATGCTGTGGGCCAATGGCGGCAATATCGCCATCCACGGCGCGGTCACTGGCGAGGGCGATGCCACGATCGGCAATCTGTCGAAGCTGGAATTCGGCGCAGCCTCGTCGACGGACGTGACCTTCGCGCAGAATGCGGCCGGCACGCTGGAGCTCGACGATTCCTTCGACTTCAGCGGACGGATCGGCGGCATCACCAACGACGACAAGCTGGATCTCAACGACATCCTGTTCGGCTCGGCAACGACGGCCGTCTACCAGGCGAACGCCGACGGCAGCGGCGGCACGCTGACCGTGACCGACGGCACGCACGGCGCCACGCTGCACCTGCTCGGCTCCTACGACGCGAACGGCTTCAAGGTCGCAGATGACGGCCAGGGGCATACCGTCGTGACCTATAATCCGGCCGAGTTCACGTTGACCGGCGTCGGCAGCGGAACGAGCGAGTTCGCCGTGTGACGGAAAGAGGGTGGGCCCGCAACCACGCGCGGCTCCCCCTCTTTCACCGCCGGCCGAGGATTCAAGCTTACGAATTAAGGTTTACACAAGGTTTACGAGCGGATCGCGTGGCTCGGAAGTAGGATCGGTTCCGGGCACGCAGTTTGGACAGGGGGCGGTTCTCCGCTGGGTATGTGAATCTCCAGAACAAATCTAGAATCGTGAGGGATGCGCTTCGCGCCTGCCGCCGCTATTTCCTGTTCGCGGCGGCGTTCAGCCTGGCGATCAATCTGCTTTACCTCGCATCCCCGCTCTACATGCTGCAGATCTACGACCGGGTGGTCACCAGCGGCAGCGAGACGACGCTGGTGATGCTCACCCTGGTGCTGCTCGCCGCCTTTCTGGCGCTCGCCGGTCTCGACCTCGTGCGCGCCGCGATCCTGACACGGGCCAGCGCGCGGCTCGACCGGCTGCTGTCAGCGAGGATTTTGGCGGCTTCCGTCGAGACGCCGTCACAGGGTGCTTCGCAAAGCCAGCCGATCCGCGATTTCGATACGTTCCGCCAGGTGATCACGGGCAGCGGCATCCATGCCCTGTTCGACCTGCCGTGGTCGCCCATCTATATCGGCATCATTTTCCTTCTGCATCCCTGGCTCGGCTTCTTCGCGCTCGGCTCCTCGCTGATCCTCATCGCCATGGCGGTGCTCAACGAATACATGGTGAGGACGCCGCTGAAGCAGGCCAACGACCTTGCCACGGCGAACTACAATTTCACCGAGATGAGCCTGAGGAACGCGGAGGTCATCCGCGCCATGGGCATGATGGAGGGCCTTGTTCGTCGCTGGGGGCGCGACCGCGGCATGGCGCTCCGCCGGCAGGGACAGGCCAGTGATCGGGCGGCGCTGATGTCCGGCCTGATCCGTTTCCTGCGGCTCACCATGCAGTCGCTGATCCTCGGACTGGGCGCCTATCTGGTGATCGAGCGTCAGATCACCGGAGGCTCGATGTTTGCGGCGAGCCTGCTTCTGGGTAGGGGGCTGCAGCCTGTCGAGCAGATCGTCGGGCTGTGGCGCAGCCTTATCCTGGCGCGTGCCGCGCTAGGAAGGGTTGAGAAGCTGCTTGACGGCGGCGCGCAAGGGGAACGTTCGTTCAACCTTCCCAAACCCACCGGCAAGATCGCGGTCGAACAGCTCAGTTTCGCCATTCCCAACCTGCAGAAGGTGCTGCTGCGCGATGTCTCTTTCCGGCTGGAGGCTGGCGAGGCGCTGGGTATCGTCGGCCCTTCCGGCGCCGGCAAGTCGACGCTGGCGCGTCACCTCGCCGGCATCATGCAGCCGAGCCGCGGCACGGTCAGGCTGGATGGCGCCGATCTGACGCAATGGGGGCGCGAGGCTCTCGGCGACCATATCGGCTACCTGCCGCAGGACATCGAGCTGTTTTCCGACACAGTCGCCGCTAATATCGGCCGCTTCAAGACCGATGTCGACCGCGAGGTAATCGAGGCCGCCCGGCTCGCCGGCGTGCATGAGATGATCATCCGCCTGCCGCAGGGCTACGAGACGCAGATCGGCGAGGGCGGTGCGGTGCTGTCCGGCGGTTATCGGCAACGCATCGCGCTTGCCCGTGCGGTGTTCGGCACGCCGAACCTCATCGTGCTCGATGAGCCGAGTTCCAACCTCGATGCCGATGGCGATCGCGCGCTCGCCGAATGCGCGCTGGAGCTGAAGCGCCGCGGCAGCACGGTGATCATCGTCTCGCATCGGCCCTCGACCTTGGCCAACGTCGACAAGATCCTGCTGCTCAGGGATGGCGCGGTCGAGGCCTTCGGCATGCGGAACGAGATCGTGGCGCTGCTCAACCAGCGCGCCGCGCCCATCGCGGTGGCGACCCAATGACCGACATCGCCGCAACCTATAGCCGCCTCACCGGCGCCGACGAGGCGGGCGCCAACCCCGATTCGATCCGGGCGCCGGTGTGGATCGGCCTGCTCATTATCGTCGGCTTCTTCGGCATGTTCGGCGGCTGGGCCGCGATCGCGCCGCTCAACGGCGCGGTGCTTGCCGACGCAGTGGTGAAGGTCGAGGGCAATCGTAAGAGCGTCCAGCATTTCGACGGCGGCACGGTGAGGGAAATCCGGGTCAAGGACGGCGACGTCGTCAAGGCTGGCGATGTGCTGGTCGTGCTTGACGACACGCGAGCTCGCTCCGAGTTCAACCTCTATTCCCAGCAATATGCGCTGCTGCGGGCCACCGATGCCCGCATTCGCGCAGAGATCGACGGCCATGAGGCGGTCGCCTTCCCGAAGGACATCACCGCCGAGCATCAGGCCTATCTGCAGGACGCGATGGCCAACCAGATCGCCGATCTCGAGAGCCAGCGCGCCTCGATGGCCGGCGCCAGGCAGATCCTGCAGAAGCGGATTGCCGAGCTCGACGAACAGATCGACGGCAAGGAGGCGCGCGTCGAGTCTTTCCGCGCCCAGCTCGACTCGACGATCGACGAGAAGGCCGGCCTCAACAAGCTGCTAAAGGCCGGATTGACGACGCGCACGCGTATCCTGGAGCTCGACCGCTCGGCCGCCGACCTACAGGGCCTGATCGACCAGGCGCTCGGCGAGATCGCGGGAAACCGCCAGAGCAAGGCCGAGCTCGAAAGCCAGATCGCGCAGCTCACTAACGAGCGCCGCGCAAAACTCTCGGCCATGCTGATCGATACCCAGTCGAGCCTTGCCGATCTGGTGCCGAAGATGTTTGCCGCACAGGCCACAGTGGACCGCGCCGTGGTGCATGCTCCCTATGACGGCCAGGTGATGAACCTTACGGTCTTCTCTACCGGCGCGATCGTCGCTCCCGGCCAGACTATCCTCGATATCGTGCCGGCCAGGGATTCGCTGATCGTGCAGGCCCAGGTCAAGGTCGAGGACATCGCCAGCCTGCGCGCCGACATGACGGCGGAGGTCCGCTTCACCTCCTACAAGCAGCGCACCACTCCGGTCATCCACGGTCATGTCGCCCGTATTTCCGCGGACCGTGTCACCGATGCCAAGACCGGCTTTCCCTATTACGTTGCCGATATCGCGGTGGACCCAAAGGAACTCGCCGCCGCCCCGCAGATCCAGCTCTATCCAGGCATGCCTGCCTCGGTGATGATCGTGACCGAAGAACGCACCGCTCTGGACTACATTCTGGGACCGCTGACGGCGACCTTGCACACGGCGTTCCGGCAAAAGTAGAGAGCGCACGCTCGGACTGGCCCGGGCGCTTGCTGAATGAGCTTCGTCGACGCGAAGGTCTGCCTCTGCCAGCGATCTGCTGAAGGCAGATCATCCGTTTCCATGAAGAGTTTCGGGCGCCGGCAGGCGTACGAAAGTCCCCGAGGAAGAGGCGTCGGAGGAGGTTGCGTCGAGGTGGTCCGCCGCCGAACATTTTTTGGGTGGACCTATCAAAAGATAATTGCCGAAGGCGCTTAATTCGCCAAATCGGCACTATGTGCAGTCGCATTGCAGCGCCACGCATTTGAAGGGGCCGCGGCCGAGGAGTTCCCGACGCTCCCGCTCTGCGTTTCGGGCACCGTGCGCCCGACACACTGTTTTCGCCGCCGGGCGGCGATGCTGTCGCCCCTCTCCCTTTTGATGACTCTGGGGTCAAGTGCCGCTTAGTCGCGTGTCTGCTAATGCTTCCCAACTGAAACTCATTGCAGCCAGAGAGCCGTGGAGAACGGGGCGGCGACGTGTGAGAAGGCAATGTCAACGCCGTACAATTTTTCGCAAGGCGATGCGCCGATAGATCTGCAAAGATCGTTCTGGAACAAAATGGAACACTGAAATCGGGGGGCGCGAAAAGCATCCCAGAAGCGCACGTCAATCAGAGGTCATACGACGCTGGCCCGAAAGACTGGGCCGAAATGACCTCGATATCCTTGATGTCGGCTGCGGCAATGGCTGGTTCGAGCCGGAACTTTCACGATACGGCAAGGTAACGGCGACCGACCTTTCCGACGAAGTTCTGAGTCGCGCGGCAAAGCGTTGGCTACACATCACTTTCACTGCAGGAGATTTCATGGCCCTGGACTTCGGTCGATCGACATTCGACGTGATCGTCACCCTGGAGGTTCTCTCGCACGTATTCGATCAAAAAGCCTTTGTCCGCAAACTCGCCACCCACCTTCAGCCTGGCGGTTATCTGATGCTGGCAACGCAAAACCGTCACGTACTCGAAAAGTACAATGCGATTCCACCTCCTGCGCCGGGGCAGCTGCGTCACTGGCTTTATCAGCACGAGTTGGCAGAATTGCTCGAACCCGAATTTGCGTCGCAGGAACTTTTCACGGTTTCGCCGGTGGCCCGCGTCGGAGTGATGCGGATCGTGAACTCGTGGAAGCTCAATGCGCCTGTACGCGCCCTCTTTGGCAACCGCGTGGAGCGATTCAAGGAGCGCATGGGCTTCGGGTGGACTTTGATGGCTCTCTCGAGGAAACCTTTTTAGGAGGTTGGCGACGATTGCCTGACGGGTCCAGAACCTTACCTTGGCGCTTAGGTTTCCGGAGATTTTTGCGGCAATCCAATGATGTGCGTGGGTCGTGTCCCGCGAGGTGGTGTAGCTCGGCGGTAGCCGCTCCCGAGCGCGCCCTCAACAGCGCCGTCGCGAGCGAGCGGCGCAGCGGTGGTCATCGATGTTCTTCCGTTAGGGGCGGGTTGCTGACACCAATCCCGGCGCGGCGATGGAGAATTGGAATTCGGACCGGCTGATATGCCTCAACGTTCGATGTAATCGCGCTCGAATCGGGCAAATTTTGTCAAGCCTGGTTCATCGAGCATGCGAACATTGCCTTGGCGGAATTCGAGATATTTGCGCTCGCGCAGTTCCCGCAGCATACGATTGACATGTATCGGCGTGAGTCCGAGCGCGTCGGCAAGATCGTATTGGGTGAGAGGGCATTCATAGCTGTTGCGGGTGACGGAGCCGATCCGTTCCAGACGCGCCTTCAGTTCGAGAAATAGGTGCGCCGTGCGCGCTAGGGCGCTGCGTCGTCCAACATTTGTAAGATGTTGAGCGATGACCGATCGGTGTTGCATCAGCGTTTCGAGAATAAGCGAGAAAAGATGTGACGACTTCATGGCAGCACGGGTAAATGCCTTGGTCGAAGCCACCAACACCGAAAGTTCGGTCTGGGCCACGAAAGTCTCGAGAGCACTGCCCGCGTATGACTGGGGCAGGACGATGTCGCCTGTCAGCGCAAAATCCAGGATTTGCCGTTGCCCGCCCTCGAGTTCATGGGAAATGCAACCCCAGCCCGACTCGACTATGAATACGCGGTCGCTGACCTCGCCTTGACCGACGATGACTGACTCTGCCGCATAGCGCTTCGGGGTGAACCCTAGCGCCTTGATCAAAGCAATATCGACGTCGTTGACTGCGACGTACGATGAACGTTTTTCATTCCCGCGCAAAATGGGCCGTGAAGGGTACGTCATCTACAACCCCGCCCAACCTCCTTCCCCCCAAGATAAAATGTAACCGTTCCCGGCCTGGCAGCAAGCAGATTTAGGAGATCACCAGTGGCCCTGGCGCGCGGTTTTTTGCCAAAGGTGCGTCTCAACCGTTAGGACAAGAAGGTTCATAGGCTCACAAGTCACAACGCCTCGATTAGTTCCGCGGGGAGATTGGAAGAGGCCGTTCATTTCTCATATTGGCACAGCTTACAGGCATACTAGCCCGCTTTGCAGTCAGCACACAGAGGTAGGAATACCGAATTCGCCGTAGCCCTGATATCGTAGGAGGTAGGACCTTGGTCGGGGAAGAGACCAAACTGCCGGAACCAGCTTCGCATTCTGTCGACGTCGTGCGCGCCTCGTGGAAGCAGGACCTTGGCGGAATTTTTAACCGCGCAGGCGCCGGTCGTGGCGGGCTTGGACCACTTCAGAGCAATTCCAGGAAGAAGGCGTGACGGTTTTCCGACCAGAATTGCGTGAAAACAAATAGTTAGAGCAGTTCGGATATTCGCTGAACAGCTTCAGAGTCAGCCGCAGGCGTTCCTGAGAGACGGTTTGCCCGCATCGGAATTGGCAGCGGGAAGGGTTCGACCTGTCCTCCGGTCTTATCCAGATATTGCATCAACGCCGTGACCAAGTGGTAGAAAATGCTTGCAGGGACTTCCGTCGCCGCCGACCTTCCGCGCTCGTCAATCCTGTCGACCCACAAGCCAAGCGGCGCGGGATCGATATGCCATCTGAAGAGACGGGCGACGCGCGCTTCGATCTCCGGTTTCAGGTCAGGCCCGCCGATGCCATCCAGGGCGATGGCCGCCTTAATCGCCTCGCATTGCGGCCAACTTCGGGACAGCCGGTCGAGCGGCATTCCCTGCCGCGACACCGCTGCATAAGCCAGGCCTGTGGCCCGGTTCAATCCGCTGGCGACCGCCGACGAATAGAGCTTCCTCGCAAAGGCCACGAGATCCTTCTGCCCGCTCGCCCGGGAGAAATCGACGAGGAGGGACGCCCATTCGAAATGGTGCCCCGGTTCGGTCCACTGTCCTTCGTCTCCCGGCAATGGCTGCCAATCGGCGTCGAAACGTTCGCCGAGCGTCCAGCTTTCCTGGTCGAAAAAATGGCAGCGGAAGAGATCGATGACGCGTGCCGCCCGACGCAGGTGGGCGCGGTCGCCGGTGGCGTCATGCCAGGCAAGGAAGGATTCCAGCATGTGCATGTGCGGGTTCGAGTTCCGTACCCCGTTCCAGCCAGGCGACTCGAGGAAGCCGCTCAGGGAGCCGTCCTCGAGATGAGTGTCGATGAAACAGAATGTCTCCTGCGCGAGCGGCAAGGCGTCCCGATGGCCGCACCGATGAGCATGGGCAAGCGCCAGGAGCACACAGGAATGGTCGTAGGCGTCCTCCGCCGGGTCGGCCACGCTGCCGTTGGAATTGAGAGTGCGCACCCAGCCGCCGCGGTCAGTGCGGCCGTATTTCGCGAGGAAGCCGATACCGTGGTCGATGAGACTGCCGGCCGGTCCTGCCCAGCCGCGTTCCTTCGCCACCGCGAAAGCGTAGATCTGGCGCGCCATGGTGCGCATGCGCTTGGGTTTGTCCAACGGCCTTGCGTCGAAACCGAGAGCCTCGTGGAAGCCGCCATGCACGTCGTCAACACCTGCCGTGGACCACAGGGGCAGGGTTTCGTCGAAGAGCCAATGCTCGACGCGCCTGCGCCAGGCTCCGCTGATGATGACCCGATCTTCCGACGCCGTGAACTTGGTCTCGAGTCGCCCGCTCTTCTCCAACTGCTCGACAACCTTCTTGACGTTCTGGCTCTTGCTGACGGGGGCAACGAACACCGCATCCGGCGTCGCCACCACCGCTACATGCTTCATGCCGATGACGGTCAGCAGCCTGCCCTGACTTCTAAGGTAGGAGCTGTCGCAATCCATGGCGATGACGTCGCCTATCACGACATTGCCGTCCCGGTCGGTCGGGCTGGTCTCGAGCAGCGACTGCCACGATCCAAGATCGTTCCAGCGGAAGGAAGCCGTGACCATCGCGATGTCATTCGCATGCTCCAAGACCGCGTAGTCGATCGATGTCGACGGGACGGTCGAGTAGGCGCCCTGGGGCAAGTAAATGGCCGAGACGTCGGCCCGTGCAGTCTTGACGGCGCGCTCCGCGCCTTCCCAGATGTCGGGCCTTAAGTCGAGAAATGCCTTCCGCATCGTATCGGCGCGAAACAGGAAAATGCCGGCGTTCCAGTAGAATCGTCCCGAAGACACATATTGGCGGGCCGTCTGGGCATCGGGTTTTTCGACGAAACGCGAAACGGCGGCCACGCCATCGCGTTCTTCCGAAACCTCGATGTAACCATACCCGGTTTCGGGATGTGTCGGCCTTATGCCGAATATGACGATGCTTCCGGAAGCTGCCGCCGGCCTGCCCGCCTCGACGGTTTGCCAGAATTGCGCTTCGGTCGAAATCTCATGGTCGGAGGGAACCACGAGCACAAGGGCATCCCTGCCATGTTCGGAAATCGTCTGCAGTGTGGCTATCGCAACGGCCGCGGCGGTATTGCGGCCGACAGGCTCGAAGATCAGCCGGCCGCCATTGAGGCCGAGGGGACCGATATCCGAGATGACGCGGTCGGCGTGCCGCTCGGATGCTATCAGGTGGATGGGGATCTCGCCATCCGGCCGCGCCTTGAGGCGCCGGATGGTCTTGGCCAGCATGGAGCCGTCGCCCGAAAGGTCGTGAAATTGCTTAGGATTATCTTCACGCGAGAGCGGCCACAACCGTGATCCGACGCCTCCGCTCATGACAAAACTTACGATCCGGTCCGGCATCGGCCAGTGCTCTCAGAATGTCTGGTTGTAGGCTCCGACTTCCGGATTACGGCGCAGGACGGCATCGAGGGCCTCGAACATCTCTCGACGTCGTTCGGGCGAGACGGGGCTTTCCACCACCACGACGATTTCCGGTTTGTTCGACGAGGCCCTGACCAGGCCCCAAGTACCGTCTTGGGCAACGACACGAACTCCATTCACGGTCACCAGATCAGCCAGCGGCTGGCCGGCGAACTCGGTCCCGTCCCCCTTCATTTTCGCGAATTCGCCGACAATCTTCTCGACCACGCCGTATTTCTCCTCGTCAGGGCAGTGGGGCGACATCGTCGGAGTGCCGAAGGTCAGGGGCAGATCGCGGTAAACGTCAGCAACGGTCCTGCCTGGGTTGCGGTCCAGCATCTCGCAGACAGCGATCGCTGTGACGAGCCCGTCGTCGTAGCCGCGGCCTATCGGCGGGTTAAAGAAGAAATGCCCCGACTTCTCGAAGCCAGCCATGGCATGGAGTTCGAGGACGCGTCTCTTGATGTGGGAGTGTCCGGTTTTCCAGTAATCCGTCGTTGCCCCGTTTCGCGCGAGGACGGGATCGGTCATGAAAAGTCCCGTCGACTTCACGTCCGCGACGAAAACGGACTTCGGATACAGCCCGGAGATGTCTCGCGCCAAGATGACGCCGACCTTGTCCGCGAAAATCTCGCTGCCCTCGTTGTCGACGACACCGCAGCGGTCGCCGTCGCCGTCGAAGCCGAGTCCGACATCGGCGCCCGTCGCCAGAACCTTGTCCCGGATCGCATGCAGCATCAGCAACTCCTCGGGATTGGGATTGTATCGAGGAAATGTGTGGTCGAGTTCCACGTCGAGTGGGATCACCTCGCAGCCGATGCGCTCCAGCACCTGTGGCGCGAATGCGCCGGCGGTGCCGTTGCCGCAGGCAACCACCACCCTCAGCTTTCTGCTGATCTTTTTTCCTGCGGTCAGGTCCTCGATATATGTCTCGCGAAACCCCGGCACGAATTCATAGCTTCCCCCGCCCGCTAGATCGAACTTACCGGCCAGCACGAGCGCTTTCAAGGCTGTCATCTCTGCCGGGCCGAATGTCAGAGGCCTTTGCGCCCCCATCTTCACTCCGGTCCAACCGTTCTCGTTGTGGGAGGCCGTCACCATGGCCACCGACGGTGCGTCGAGGGCGAACTGGGCGAAGTAAGCCATGGGAGAAAGCGCCAGGCCGATGTCCTTGACGCGCGCTCCGGCCGCCATCAGGCCGGAGATGAGCGCCATCTTGATGGCCATGGAATAGCTGCGGAAGTCGTGACCGGTGACGATGTCTGGACCGACTCCCATTCGGCGGATCAGAGTGCCGAGCCCCATGCCGATCGCTTGCGCGCCCATCAGGTTGAGTTCGGGCTCGTTCTCGGAGCCCGGATACCCGAACCACCAACGCGCATCGTATTCCCGGAAGCCGGTGGCCTTGACGAGGGCACTGGTTTCGAATGCGAATGTGTTTGGCTTGGCTTGGCCGACTATGTTCACGGTCCACTCCGCAATTTCCGGGCACAGTAGCATGCCGCCGGAAGCGGACCTCTTCATGAATTCGAGTAGCCCTAACGCCCTGGTTCGCGCTCCTTCATCCAATAGGAGCACGCCCGCCGATAGCCGAAAGGATGTTTTTTCCAACCGTGGGAGTTTTGTATCTGGAGAGTGCGTCCTTCTCGGGCGCTGATGAAAGGGTGGGGTGCAAGATGCCGCTGACCGCATTGAGGTCCCCGTCTCGGAAGAATGTCGAAGAAAGGCGGTTCGGTCGTCTGACTCGCGTTCTCGGGGTGATTCAGGTTGAAATCGAGAGGGACTCCGCGGAACTCCCCTGAGCGTGGAAAGGATGACGGGACATACGTTCTGGGGCCCTCGCCATTTTCCAACGCCTCCAAAGAGAACGCGACGCAGTCGCGCCCATCGATGCCCTTGCACGGGGCCTGGCGCTCAATCGTGGACGGCCGCTCTCGGTGGACAGCAGATATCATTGTCGAAGAACGACAGCGGAACTGCCGTGCATTCTCCCTTCCACTAGGGCGCAGGGCCCATACGCCAATTGGCGGCGTTTACCTTGCGTGACGCAGGCGTAATCTTCGGCGGCAGCCTGGGATCGAGCCTCAGCTTTCAATGGACACATCGGCCGAATGCCATCGACCGCCTGCACGGGAACGGCGTGTTCGCAGGATTTCCCGCACGCCTGCAGGAGAAATTGAATGAACCGTATGTTCCCCGCTCAGTGGCCCACGGCGACGGATCAGGAGCGTCCCGCGGGCCAGGAGTTTATTGGCCTCTCCGACATAACCGAATTTGTACGACGCTATGTTGGGACTATCGTCGTCTGCCTCGCCGCGGCACTGCTGGTGGCTTGGTTCTACAATTCGACCACCGCCCCGACTTTCACCGCCAAGGCGCAGATTCTGATCGAGCCGAAATTGCCGCAGCACCTGCAGGAAGGCGGCGAAGTGAATCTGTCACTGGATACCGCCCAGGTGGAAAGCCAGATCGCGGTCATGCAGTCAGAAAAGATCGCTGCGATGGTCCTCGACCAGTTGAACCTTGTCGACGACCCCGAGTTCAACCGTCCGCAGACTCCGAGTTTGCGGGAGAGATTCAGGACGTTTGGAGACGTGCTGCTTGACACGTTCGGGCTCCGGAAAAGCGCCTGGATCACCTCGCTTTGGGAGCTTTCCGGGCTCAGCGCACCTGAAACGCCCGCGCCGTTGACCGACTACCTGAAGTGGCGGCGCAGCATGTTGATCGTTCGCAACAGCCTCGACATCCGCAGGGTCGGCGTCTCCTACGCGATAGACATATCCTTCACCGCTCTCGATCCCGAGGGCGCAGCCAGGATCGCGAACGCCACCGCGGACGCCTTCGTGCGCGAGCAGATCGAAACCAAGACTGACGCCGCAAAGGAAGGCGGCGCATGGCTCGAGCAACGCCTAGGGCAACTGCGCACCGAGATGAACGAGGCGATGGCGAAAGCGCAGGAGTTTCGGTCACGGCACGACTACAGCGTCGGCCATCAAGCCAAGGGCGGGGGCGACGCCGTGCCGACGCTGGAAGAGCTTGAGGTGACTGCTGAAACGTACCAGAAGATGTACGAAAGCTTCCTCCAGGCTTACACCAATTCGGTAAGCCAGCAATCGTACCCGGTTGCCGACGCAAGGGTGATCACAGCTGCGACGGCGCCGCTCTATCCGAGCGCGCCCCGGCCGAAGCTGCTGTTGGCCCTCGCGGCGGTTACCGGACTCATGGTCGGCGTCGGAGTTTCATTTGCAAGGCATACGTTTGACTGGACCATCAAGTCGCCACGCCACATCCGGGACAACCTGGGCGTCGACTGCGTCGGAGAACTGCCGCCCACCAGCTGGAGAATGGATTCCGGCCGCCTCGACGAAGTGGTAAGACACCCGCATTCCCGATTCAGCCACGGCCTCAGGAAGGCACGAACGGAAATCGCCCTCGCGGAAACCAGTCACCCGATCAAGTTCCTCGGGCTGACCGCCGTTTCCGACGACAGCCCGAAGAGTTCAGTCGCCAGCAACCTTGCCTCGCTTTACGCGATGTCCGGCCTGAAGACGTTGGTGATTGACGCCGACATCCGGTCGACTATGACCTCGCGGCTGCTCGGCCCACTGCGGGCCTACGGCAAACCGTGCCAGGACCCTATCCGGCTCAACATCGTCCCCGCTCCGGGGCGGCCGTTCGACCTGCTCCCAAGTTCGGCCGTGGATGAAAAGCATCTGCTGGTACCAGGCAAGATGAAGGCACTCCTCGCAGAGCTTGCCGCCGGCGACCTTGCCGCCAACCAACTTGCCGCATACGACATCGTAATCGTCAACCTGCCGACCCTCGCCTCGGGCGCCGACGAACTGATTGTGGGATCCGTCCTGGATGGCGTTCTCATCATCGCGCAGTGGGGCAAGACGCATGTCGAAACTCTGCGAGAGCTTGTCAGGACACTGCAGGCCGGCAGGACGCCGGTGCTTGGCGTACTCCTGACGATGTCCAAGCGCCGCAAAGCGTGAACCTCGTATCGGAATGTCCTCCTTTGAAAGTCGCAAAATCGCGTAGGGGGATCATTCCTTGGGATTAGGGGGATAGCCCCGGAGCGTCGCGATACCCCCTTTGCCTTTCTTGCCCGCAAGCCTCAGCCTTGGAAGAGTATCGAAATAATTTCAAACCCGGCCATCGCCCTATGACAACAGACGCCTTCGAGAAGCAGCCGCATCAGGGAGCGACGATCTGGATTCATCCATTTCTCCCTGAGCCGGCCGATAGCCGAGCGACAGTTCTGCATGTCGTTGCTTCGCCGGACCCCGATAACGCGGGGGCGGTTTTGGCGGATCTGTCGACCCCCCTGAGGGCAGGAACGACGGACGCTCCCTTGGGAGGCGCCTTGAAGCGGATCATGGATCTGCTAATAGCGATCGCAGCGCTTGTGATGGCCGCACCGATTATGGTGGTCGTTGCCCTGCTGATCAGGATAACGGCAGGAGGTCCGGCTGTGTTCTCGCACAGCAGAGTGGGCTTCGGCGGACGGCCGTTCAATTGCTACAAATTCCGCACGATGGTCGCGAACTCAGAAGAAGTTCTCAAGGCATATCTCGAAGCCAATCCCCAGGTCACCGCGGAGTGGGAGGCGATCCACAAGATCAGGGACGATCCCCGTGTCACATCCCTCGGGTGGATCCTGCGCAAGTCAAGCCTCGACGAACTCCCCCAACTCTTCAACATCATCCGCGGCGACATGAGCTGCGTGGGCCCACGACCTATCGTGAAGGACGAACTCAAGCGCTACGGCGATCAGGTGGGGGAATACCTTCGGACGAGGCCGGGGCTTACCGGTCTCTGGCAGGTGAGCGGGAGAAGCAGCACGGACTATCCCAGCCGCGTGGCACTGGATATTCAATATGTACGGAACTGGTCGGTCTGGCTCGATCTCGTGATTCTGATCAGGACCGTCTTTGCGGTGATGCGTGTCGACAGAGCCTCCTAGAACGGGGATTTCTGCGACGCAAAGAGCTTTCGCCAGGTGATCCCCCATAGAATGTCGCATGGGCGCGGCGGGGCAAATGAAGCCTTGTTGCAATCCCCTTCAGATGTGAACTGCTCAAAGGCCGAGGCTGCTCACACGTGGGTGCGTTTCCAATGCACAGAAATCGACAGACCAACGATGTAGGCGCAGGCCAGTGCGAACGCCAGGACGAGAAATTTGGCGATCGTGATGTAACCCGGTAGCCCAAGGCCATTCCAGGCAAAGCTGCCGATCATGAGCAGAGCTGTCGCCGCGATCAGGGCAGGAGCCTTCAACCGCAGTCCCATCAGAACGCCTGCCGCCGATACGACGACTACACCCATGATCACCGACATCTCCAGCGGCATCCGCAGGGCTGATTGGCGCACCGCGGCAGAAGGTTCCGTCAGGGGCTCGATGAGCCCAGCGAGTGCTCACTGATACGCGGCCTCGAAGTGCTAGGCAAGTGGCAAAGGGCGTTGCATGGGTCCGCACAAGCACGGGATTTGGTCTTGCTGCCCGTCCTTCCACAGCCTCCAGCTGGAGCGGCTTCAGCCTTCAGAGCCCCCGTCGCTGAAATACGAGCTTGATCAGTTGGTACCCTGATCCGGAAGCTTCTCGGTCTGAATGCCGCTGTCTGCGGGCAGGGCAGCCAAACCGGGCTGCGGCGGGGGAATTTCAACCTTCACGGTGTCGCCTGGCTTGATCGGTGTCGTTTCCTCAGCGGCCACTTCTTCCGAACCGCTGCCCGTCGTCCTGACAATCTTGAAGATCGGCTTGGCCCTTTCAGCGCGTTCCTTGAGGGCGAGCAGGGCTGGAGCCGTGACCGCGGTTTCGTGCAGCAACTGCGATGCGGTGTCCGCTTTGGTGGTAACTTCATTGAGCTGCGATTGCGTTTCCCGCAAAGCCTCGGCGATACCGCTGGCGTGCTGGTTGTTGAGATTGAGAATCTCGATATCGGTCTTGCTCATCTCCTGCCTGACCCGTAACAGCGAGGTCTCGGCAGCCAGTCTGTCGCCCTGCATCTGGGCAACCGTCCCTTCCAGGTTAAGTTCCCTCGGTGCAACGGCCAGCCCCTTCTGGACAAGGGTCGAAACGCCCTCCAGTTCCTTCTGGATGAGTTGAATCTGCTTGTCGCGGAAGGTTAGCTGCTGCTGGAGCGACTCCAGTTCCTTTTCCAGGAAGTCCCTGAGTTCCCTTAGCGAACGCAGTTGCGTCATCATCGCTTCCTTGCGGACGGCAAAGATCCTGCTCTCCTGCTCGATCGCCACCGCGACCGTTGGGTTCGAAGCCCTGTCCTTCAGTTCCGCCGGGAAGGCGATCTCATCGCTGCCGGCCCGCTCGGCTTCCAGCCGCGCTTTGCGCGCAAGCAGAGTGACGCTGCTCAGCGCCAACAGACCCACATCGCCCTGGCCAGCGATGATCTCACGCTCGAGCCTCGGAATGTCATCCTCGCGTATCCGCAAACCGCCGGCGATTCCCAGTGCCTGTAGCACCGTCAGTCCGGGTCTGTAGGGAAACTCGCCGGGCTGCGCCACGTAGCCGACGATGTAGAACGGTCTGTACTGGGCGATCTCGACCGCGACATCCGGTTGCCGGCCGAGGCCCATCTGCCGCATCAGGTGGTCGCCGATTGCGCGGGCGAGGTCGCCCGGTGAGGTGCCCTGTGCGCGTATCTGGCCGACAAATGGCAGGAACAGCGTGCCATCGGCGCCGACGACGAAATCATCGTTAAGAGCGGTCCATTCGAAGATCACGTCGCGCGATGCGCGCCACTCGTATACCTTGAGCCTGACCTTGTCCTGAGGTCCGAGGAGATACTCGGCAGCCACCGCCGGCAAGGCGAAGGCGATCGCCGCCGCCAACGAAGCCGCCACCGTCGCAAGCCATTTCCGCATTGTGTTTCCGCCTCAGATTTTCAAGATGTATTCGGGTTCGATCCGCCCCATGGCGACATGCAGGATCGCTAGCATGTTGCCCCTGAGCCTGCCTCTCCGGTCGACATACGGCTCCGGAAGCAGGCTCTTTGCCAGGTTGGCCGCAATGTTCCTGAACATCAGGGGGAGCGCGAAAGAGGCCGGAACGGAACCTTTCTTGATCAGGTAAATAGCGTTCACGACCTGGGAGTAGCCAAACCGCTCTCCGCTCACCCGCCCCGCCTTAAGACCGAGATGGACCCCGGTGATCGAGGTCACGCAGACCACACGACCCTTGGATCTCATTTGGCTGGTAAAGTCGATGTCTTCCTGCCAGCCATAGAGGACGAGGCGCTCGTCGAAGCGCAGATCTCCCACAAGCGAGGAACGGAGCGACATGTTGCATCCGTACGCACCGATATGGTCGACCACCGGCGGTCCATGGTGTTTTTTCAGCTCGGCCTCCCGCAAGGCGGCCTCGGCGGCTTGCCAAGTGAGGCCGGCATTCGTGGCGCCGTCTCGGACCACCATGCCCATCACTACCGCCCATCCGTCATTTTCCGCGAAAGCTCTCTCGATCTGTTCCAGATATTCGGCGGATGGGACAAAATCGTCGTCGAAGAACGTGATGATGTCGGAGCGCCCAAGGGCCCGTGCGAGCGCGCTGTTGCGCTGCGCAGCCAGTCCCTTCGGACCGAAAACGAGTGAAACGGGGAAGGGACAGCTTTCCGGCAGTTCGACATGCGTTGCGTCGGGTGCCGACAGGATGATCTCGTCGGGAAGTCTCGTCTGGCCGCTCAAATAGCGGAGCAGTCGAGCGACTTGTTCGCTGCGGCCAAGCGTCGGGATGATCACGGTGAGTTTCACGGCCGGTCCAGTATTTGGTTCAGGCCGACCCTAAATCGGCAAGGGCGCCGAAACAGCCTGCATAAAAGGAGACGGAGAAAGCATGGCTTACCTCCTGGCATCGGCTTTCGGAGTAGCCCCGGTGAACGACCCAGCCATAAGTATTAGGCGAACATGCGCCCGGAGCAGCCTGTAGCCGATCGGACAACTTGCCCGGGCCGACGCAAGGAATCGAGACTGCTAGCCTGCCGATGCAAAGGGGGAACCATGCTCCACGAACGCGCTTCCGATCTGGCCCTCGCGGCCAGGGTCGATATGCCCATCGAGGAGGTGCCGGCCGCGCCGGGGCTTCGCGTCGACAGGTATGCCAGAATAGCTGTCATTCATGACTGGTGCCCGAATTTCCGGGGAGGTGAACGGGTACTGGCGCAGATATGCAAGCAGTTCCCCAATGCTGAAGTTTTCACGCTTTTCGATTTTTTGCCGTCCGAGGTGAAGGAGCAATATTTTCAGGACGTGGAATTCCATACGTCAGCGGCCAACCGGATTCCGATGGTGCAGAAATTCTATCGCTCGCTTTTCTTCTTTTGTCCCTTCCTGATCGAACAGTTCGACGTGACGGGCTATGACGCGGTGATCTCGTCTTCGGCCGCCTTTTCGCGCGGCGTGATCACCAGGCCGGACCAGCCGCATCTCTGTTATGTGCACAGCCCAGTTCGTTACGCCTGGGACGAGCAGTTTTCCTATCTTCAACAAGGGCGGCTTGGCTTCGGCCCCAAGGGGATGCTCTATCGGTACATGCTCCATCGCCTGAGGACTTGGGATACGAGAACCGCGCATGGTCCCGACCTTATGCTGGCCAACTCGAATTATGTCCGTTCCCGGATCCAGCACATCTACGGACGCGAGGCGCGCGTCGTCTTCCCTCCCGTCTCGCTGAGAGAGCTCCCTTGTGTGGAGGACAAGGACGACTACTATGTTTCGGCGTCATTCCTCGCCCCCTACAAGCGCACCGACCTCGTCATCCAAGCTTTCAATGAGATGCCGTCGCGGCGCCTGGTCGTCGTCGGGGAAGGCCAGCAATCGGCCAGCCTGCGGGCGCTTGCCGGCCCCAACGTCACCTTTGCGGGGTACCTGCCCCGGCAGGACTATGTGGACACCCTGGCGCGGGCAAAGGCGATGGTCTTCGCCGGCTGCGAGGACTTTGGCATAGCCTTGGCCGAGGCACAGGCCTGCGGAACGCCGCTGATCGCTTTCGGCCGCGGCGGGGCGGTCGACATCGTGCAGCGCCTTGGGTCCTCTCCCGAACCCACGGGCGTGCTGTTCAAGGCCCAGACCGTCGATCACCTCAAGGAGGCGGTCGAACGCTTCGAAGAGAACAGCCATGCCGTGACGCCCCGCGCCTGCGCCAGGAACGCAGGACGGTTTTCGGAAGAGAACTTCGATCGCGCCATCCTGGAATCGCTCGGGGCCGTCCAGGCGCTTCACGAGATCATGTGAGTTCGGGTACCCTGACCACCCTTCGTTAGCGTATCGGCGCCGTCTGCGGCGGCCATCGCCTTGAGATAGCGCAAGGCCGTCGCTCGCCAACGATATGCCGAGGCTCTCGCTCGTCCCCTGCGTATCATCTGCTTGCGCTTGTCCTCGCAATCGCGCAGCTGCATGAAACGGTCGAACCATCCTTCCGGGTCATCGGGCGGCACAAACAGCGCTGCGTTTGCGCAGACCTCGGGCAGGCTGGCTCGGTCGGACACCACCACGGGGCAGCCGACGGCCATCGCCTCGAGGGCGGGAAGGCCAAAGCCCTCGGTGAGCGAGGGGAACGCCAAGCATAGCGAATCCGCAAGGAGAGCCGCCAGTTCGCCGTCCGAGATGCGGCCGAGCCAGTGGATGTTTTGCGCATTGGCCTTGGGCGATCCCGACCTGAAGACGCGCGAATCCGACATGCCGACAACCGCAATCCTGAGCCCGACCGCGGCAAGGCGCTCGGCCATGTTCAGGATGAGCCTCACATTCTTGTGGGGTGCGGCGCTGCCGATCATGACGATGGTTTGCGGCGAGGCGGCCAGCCGTGTTCCCGCGGAATGTTGAGGCGTCCATTGCAAGACATGCTCATGGCCGTTCGGGGCTAAGAAGGCCCGGTGCACGGGGACGACGCCGCGGCGGACCAACTCCCCCAGCGAATAGTTGGAAACGGTCGAAATGCCCCATGCGGTCCGGCCGAGGCATGGCAGCAAAATACGGTAGAAGCTCCGGAACGCAAGGGAGTAGCTCTGCGGAGCATTCCATACGTTCGCATCATGGATGCAGACGATATGCTTGCGGGAAAGCAGAGGTCCTGTGTTGCAGAGGCTGAGCAGTCCGCCGCCGCCGAGAGACGAGGGGAGTTGCGTCTGCTCCCAGATATGGCCGCTCGTGCGGCCGATCTCGAAGCGTTCAATGAAAGCCAGGGGAATATCCTCCGACCCGGGCGGGCAGTGCAGTCGAACGTCGAGACCGCGCGCGAGAGGCCCCTGTTCCGCGAGCAAAGCGTCGAGTGAACGGACGACCTCGCGCGCATAGCGCTGGACGCCTGTTGTCGGCTGGGAAAGAAAACGCCCATTGATTGTCCAGCGCCGCGCCATGTCGTCCCCCCTTGAACCTTCAATGTGGGGCTGCGAAGGCCTCAGGTCACCATGGCCATCGGGTCATCCGGTAACCCGGAAATCATCCGGATAGGCGAGGATGCGTAGTCCGCCTACCTCAAACATTCGAGGCCCTTCGTGCCTCCCGCGATGCTAGTCTGGTCCGGGCGCCGAAAAGGCCCGGGGGAGGTGGAGATGGGTAAAATCGAGTTCGACACAACGCAATCTCTACCAGCACGATCAGCCGAGCTATTGGATGGACACCGCCCCAGGACACCGCTCGCGACCTCGCTTGCCGGGGACGCCGGATCCTTGATCGGACATACGGCCTGGACATGGTCGGACCGGCAACCGCCGACACGGCGCTGGACGATAAACGGGGATTTCACGACGCTTCGGCCGACCGGCGTAGCCCGCTACGCCAGCGAAGTGACCATGGCCCTCGATGCTCTCCTTTCGGAAGGACATCCGCTTGGCCGCGACATGGAGATCGATCTCGTGGTTCCGCGTCCGCTTCCCGAAACCTTCCGCCTCGACGCCATCTCCGTCCGGATCGTGCCCGAATTCAGCAGGCCACGTCTCCCGCAATTCTGGGTGCAGGCGCAGTTGCCCTGGCATATACCGGGAGGATTGCTGAGCTTCTGCAACCTCGCTCCCATCGCACTGAGGCGCCAGATCGCGTGCATCCACGATATGCACACAAGGCTCATGCCATCGAGCTATGGGCGGGGTTTCCGGTGGGCCCACCGCCTTATCCTGCCGACGCTCGGCAGGCGGGCCGCCCGCATTACCACGGTCTCGCAGCTCTCGCGCAGCCATCTGGTGGAGTTCGGCATCGCGCCGGACGAGAAGATCGTCGTCACTTACAACGGCAGCGACCATGCGAAGAGATGGGATGCAACGAGATCGTCCCTGACAGTCGACCGAGATAGACCGTATGTCCTCTGCCTCGGAAGACGGGACCAGGAGTACAAAAACATGGCGCTTCTCGCCAGGCTGGCCCCGCTCCTCGACGAGATGGGTCTCGATCTCTGGATGCCAGGCGATGTCGACGAGAAGACGATCCTGCGATACCTCCCGGACATGCCCGCCAACATAGTCCTCCTTGGGCGGATCGGGGACGATGACTTCAAGAAGGCGCTCGAAGGCGCCCTGTGCTTTCTGTTTCCGTCACGCATCGAGGGGTTTGGACTGCCCGCCGTCGAGGCGATGGCCTCGGGCTGCCCAGTCGTGGCCTCGACCTCGCCCTGTTTGCCCGAGATCTGCGGGGATTCGGCTCTCTATGCCGATCCCGATGACGTCCAATCATGGGCCGAAACCGTCCGCCTGCTGATGCTCACCCGGGATTTGCGGGAGCGGCTGGTCGCCAAGGGATATACCAGGGCCAGCAGTTATTCCTGGCGATGGATCGCATGGAAATACCTCGAGCTCATGGTTCACGTCGACGCCGACTTCGGGGAATTCGGCGGTTAACCGGGTTGGCACGGATCAACCTTGCCGGGATGTTCAAAGCGGCGAGACCGGGCGGCTCGTTATGCATGCGCGGGAGTGGAATTATAGCTGGAGCGGCATCGCACTCTATCAGATGGTGGCGTGGAGAAGGCAAGATGAACGAACGGATCGGTCCGCGCGGATTACGTGGTCCGGGCGGAATTGCCTGCGCCGGCACCCTTCTCTTCGACAACTCGCTGTCGATCCTGAACAGGACCGGAGCCTATCACATCGCCAAGGACCTGACCCGGGAATTCGTCCCGGCCAGGGCGGGAATCCGGTATTGGCGGCTGGGTTCCTTCGCTCCCGAGGGCCTGGTCCGCAAGATTGTCGCCCGGTTGATGATGCTGGAAATCAACTGGTTCCGGGACAGAGAAATCTTCCTCATCCGTGATAAGGTCGACGAACGCGGCATCCGGCTGTTCCTGGACCCGCTCTACGTCCTGAGGTCACGCCTGACGGAAAACGACATTGTCCTTTGCCACGATGTCGGCCCGCTGACGCATGGCGATCTCTACGACGAACGGACCTGCACCAATTACCGGCTTGCCTACGAGAAAATTCGGCGCGTCGGGCCCGGCATCGTTTTCGTCAGCAATTTTTCCGCAAACAACTTCGGGATCCTTTTCGGGTCCGGTTTCCGATTCCTGAAGACAATCCCGCTCTATCTGCGCACTGAACTGTTCGACGGCCCGGCAGAAGCACCCCCCGGCGTGCGCGGTCCGTTCTTTCTCACCGTCGGCGCGTTCGAAACCCGCAAGAACCAGATCGCCGCCCTGAAGGCGTATCGAGACGGCGGATTCCATGGCCAGGGTGTCGGATATGTGCTGTGCGGAGCGCGCGGCGACGGCTACGCGAAGATTGCGGAACTTGCGGGAACCGTTCCGGGTGTGAGGCTCATGGGATACGTTCCCGACGCACAGTTGCGCTGGCTCTACGGCAATGCCGAGGCATTCGTACTGCCAAGTCTTCTCGAAGGTTTCGGCATGCCGGCACTGGAGGCAGCCTATATGGGACTGTTGCCGATAGTATCCACCGGCAGCGCCCTCGCCGAGGCCGTCGGGGGCGTGTGCTCCCAGGTGCAGCCGGATAGCCCCGCCGCGATCGCGCAGGCGATGGGGACAGCGCTTTCGCGAAGCGCCGCGGAGAAGGTGCAAACGAACCGCTTGCTGCGCGACATCGCGTCAGCTGCAACCAAGGTTTGGTTCCTGCAGCAATGGAGGGAACTGCTGGCCGCGGCAGCAATTCCAAGAAAGATGTGAAACGGGTTTCCGTCCGGAATTTCGGCAAAACCAGCGGATGAAGCGCTTCGCCTTTTCATGAAGCCCAAATTGCGTCACCCGTCTGGGAAGGTGTTCGCAACAGCACCGACAATCATGCCGGAGCAACTGCATTACGGAAGATTCGACCGGCAATCACGATTTCGTCGAATAAGCGATGGCTGGTCACGAACACTCCGGCCAGCCAGCCGGCCGCTGCAAGACACCCAGCGAGTATCGCCTGTCCCAACGACAGGTCGAAGCTGAAGCCGCCGGCAACGACCATGCCCAGTGGACCGAGTACGGTAAACGCGGTAACGACGCCGCTCTTTCGGACGGCGACAGCTATCTCGTCCCACCGCAGCGAAAGCCTGCGACGCACGAAGCTCAAGGACACAAAGGCCTGGAACGGCACAATGAACATCAGGCTCAACGCCGCGCCCATAAGTCCGGCAACCAAGACCGCGCTCGTCATGACGACTGCTGAGACAGGAACGACGATCAACGACCGTACGAACATGTCCCTGATCGAGCCTATCGCCATCATCACCGGGTGGTTCAGCTCGAAGCTGAAGGTGAAAAGGGACGCCAGGGCGATGACTTGCACCAGCGGTGCGACTGCCCGCCATTGGTGGCCGAGCACGATGTCCACGACAGGATAGGATAGTGCGGCGAGGGCCAGCAGCGCAGGCCATTGAAGTCCGGTGATGATTTCGATGGCATGCAGATAGGATCGTTTAAGATCGCCGCCCTGCCTGGCCGAGGCGGAAAAAGCAGGAAGCACGACTGCCATGGCTCCGCCAAGGATCAATTTGTCGGGTATCTGGCACACCGTCAGTCCGCGGCTGAAGAGCGCCGCCGCATGTGGCGACAGGACACGGCCCAGCAACAGGAGGGGCAAGGCTTCATACGCCCTGTAAAGAAACACGATCGCGCCATTGTAACCGCCGAAAGCGGCTATCCCGCGCCATTGCTTGAATGTCGGCCTGAACATCCAGAAATCCGGCCGGAGCGCGATGGCCAGCATGCCGGTGACCGTGCTGCTCGCCAGCCAGGCCCAGGCAAAGCTCATATAGCTGAACCCCGTTAGCGCCAGCGCGATCGTCGCCACCCCTCCCGTCGCCGCCCCGGCAACGTTGATCATGGCGACCTTTCCAAACGCCATTTCACGGCGCATCAGCGTGATGACTTGGATGGAGATCAACTCAACGAACAGGCATACGGATACCAGCCGAAGATAAGGAACCAGCTTTTGTTCGTGGAGGGAGGACGCGAGTATAGGAGCGGCTGCAACCAGAAAGGCTGCAATTGCGGCCGTGAGGGCGAGCATTAAGCTGAAAGTGCCGCGGATGTCCTCCCTGCTCAGGACCGGGCGCTGGATCATGAAACTCGAGCTGGCGAATTCCCGCGCCGACAGTGCGATGCCGAGGATTGCCAGGCTGATCACCGAAATGCCGATTTCCTCGGGAGTCAGGATGCGGGAAACGGCCGCGATGGTGAGAAAATTCACGCCGATCACGATATAACGATCGCCCGTGCTCAGCAGAAGTGCGCGTTTGACGCTCATGATGGTCCCGGACGCCGGCTGCTAGTGAGCAAGCGCCGACGGTGACGTCCGGGTCCGCCCACCGTTCCCAAGGCAGAAAAACACAGGCCGGCGGTTCGAAGTAGAAACCAAAAGGGGGTAGGGCCATCCCACATTCGGTTGAGACCGAAGAGGCGCCTCAACCCGCTTCTCCGGCGGCAAACACCGCATCCGGAGAAGGTCTCGAAAGCGGTCGCTCTTTACTGGATAGCGTCGCCGCGCGGCCGAAAGGCTATGATGAACCGCATTCGAAAGACGTAGTCGGATGAGGGCGGTCTCCCAATATAGACAGATTGTTGCGACCCGCGACGAGGATAGTGTTGCAGAACTCGTTAGAACGGGGCACTGAAATGTTGAAATGTGCGTTGATCGGGGCGGCTTGTCTGCTTGCCATGGTATCGTCGGCCTCCGGCGACATCCTCTGGGGGGCCAACGGCCACCCGATTACGGCCTATCCGGGCATTTCGGTCGAGCGTCAGTTCGACTACCTCGAAGACTTGGGGATGAAGTCCTACCGCGTGAACATTTCCGACCTTCCCTCGGCAGACAGGTTGGCGGAACTCGTGGCGGAGGGCAAGAAGCACGGCATCGAGGTGCTGCCCGTGATCACCCCCGGCAATATCGATCTTGATAAAGACAACACCGACGAGCTCTACCGCAAGGCGCGGGCTCTGGCAGTCGCATTCGGATCCCGGTTCAAGGATGACATCCGCGCCTGGGAACTTGGCAACGAGATGGAGAACTATGCCATCATCAAATCATGCGAGAAGCGCGACGACGGCACGACTTACCCCTGCGAATGGGGTCCAGCGGGCGGCTCCGGAGTGCTGGATTACTTCGGCCCGCGCTGGGCCAAGGTCAGCGCCGTCCTGAAGGGATTGTCCGACGGCATGAGCGAAGTCGACCCGGGCATCCGCAAGGCCGTGGGCACGGCAGGGTGGGGTCACACTGCGGCATTCGAACGAATGAAACAGGACAGCATCAAATGGGACATTTCGATCTGGCATATGTATGGCCAGGATCCGGAGCCTGCCTTCAAGATGCTCGCCAGCTACGGGAAGCCGATCTGGGTCACCGAATTCAACAATCCTTATGGAAGTCGGCAGGGCGAAAGGCAGCAGGCCGAAGGGCTGATGCGGGCCATGCTGCGCCTCCGCCAACTGCAGGCCAAGTACAATGTGGAAGCGGCCCATATTTATGAGCTTCTGGATGAAACCTATTGGGCGCCCGACTTCGAAGCGTCTATGGGATTGGTCCGGCTTGTCGGCTCCGCGGACCGTGGCTGGAGCCCGGCAGGACCCAAGGCCGCATACATTGCAGCGAGGGACTTGATTCGCGGCCCGCAGCCGCTGCCGAGGCCGCAGCGCAGTTGCGATTTTGCGGACAGCGATAAGATCGTGACCGTTACGATGCGCCAGGCGAGTTTCGCCCATTGCTTGATACTGGGGCGCAAGGCAAGCGACGAAGATGTCGAACGGTGGTCAGTAGCCCTGGACGACGGCTCGGTCGACGTTCCCAAAATGATGATTGAACTGATGCACTCCAGGGAATTCTTGAAGAAGTATTCCATCATCGGCCTGAGCGACCGTACCTATGTCGGCTTCCTCTACCGGCTGCTCATGGACAGAGACAGCGACGGGTACGGGCTAGACGTCTATTCCAAACAGCTGAGGGACGGCTCGATGTCGAGGGATTCCATCGCTCGCGGCATGATCACCTCCAGCGAATTCACCGACAAGTATTCCGTCCACCTCGCCGCGAACGCGAAAACGGCTCATCCCGCCGGAATGGCAAACTAGCCTGCGGTGCGGCCGAATAGAGGTCTGGACTGTCATGGATCTGCGCTTCTGTGGTTACCTGCTGGCTGCGACGGCCTTGGCCGGCCACGCCTGCGAAGCGCCCATGGCCGCCCAGATCCAGCAGCCGTTCCCTCTCGTGGAACCCGGCAAACGATATCTGGAAGACGCTGTCGGCTGTGCCTTTCTGATCAATGGCGACGGCGCGTGGGCGCTGATCGCCGATTTGACGCCCCGCCAATTCCTACGGGGACCGCCCTTTCCTTCGCGAGGGCGACTTCGGCCCTCCCAACGGAGCCTATTTCAGGCAAGCGGACTGGGTATTGCGCACGGCACGCGAATCTCGGTTTCGTGGTGCGGCACGTCCCTTCCTGTCGTGGCTATGGCGACGGGGACCGGGCTGGTACCACGAGATGACCGCTCAGCGCGAGAAGCCCGGGAGCCTACGGCCAATTCGTCGGACAGCGGAAACATCATCTGGGTGGAAGGCGGGGATTACAACCCGCCGGACAGGAGCCTTGTCAGGGCGGTCGAAGAGGGAATCCAGGAAACCGACCCGGATGCCCTGCAAAACGCCCACGGCGCACCCGAAACGGCAGCTCTGGACTGGCGGGAACAGCCTTGGCTTTCGGTGAGCGATGTCTACATCTACGAATCCGTCCACGCGGAGGGCACTTGTCCAGCACGCCTCGGGCGACATGCCTTATTTCCTGATCGAGAGCGCCTACGAACACGAGTTCGGCGGGGACGCCCGTCGCGTGCGGGTGCGTGTCTACCAGGCGCTTCTTTCCGGGGCTTTCGGGCATTCCCGGATCACCCGTTTGCCACCAATATTTTCGCGTCGCCAAAACGCGATCACGCCGATTGGATACCGGAACTCTATGCGCGACCAGTACTAAGCCAATGAGTGCCAGGAACGACGCTGCTGACAGCTCCGACAACCTGGCCAGCGCCGGCGTAATCGCAGGGTCCCGCCAGCCAAGCGGCCGCAACGGGGTGCGCCGAACGCCGCGAAGAATAACGTTGTTCGGGCTCTTCGGCTCCGGCAATTTCGGCAATGAAGGTTCACTCGAAGCAATGGTCGGGTTTCTGAGGAGAGAGAGACCCGAGGTGAAACTGTCATGTGTCTGCGGTGAACCCGACGTGGTCAAACAGGCATTCGCGATCGAGACGTCGCCCATCCGCCGGAATGGCCCGGCGACGGGCCTGTCCGGAAGTATCAACCGCCTCCTCCTGAAAATCCCCGGAAAACTTGCCGATTTCGCGCAGACGATCCGCCGCATCCGCAAGTCTGACGTGATGATCTTCCCGGGCACCGGCATTCTGGACGATTTCGGTGAAAGGCCGGCAGGTATGCCGTACGACATCTTCAAATGGTGCCTTGCCGCTCGCCTCGTGGGGACGCGCATCGCCTTTGTCAGCATCGGGGCCGGCCCGATTAGGAACAGACTAAGCCGCCTTTTTATGACCTCTGCGGCCCGTCTGGCTCACTACCGGTCCTACCGAGACCTGCAATCCAGGGAATTTATGGAAAGTGTCGGGTTCGACACCCGTGGAGACGCGATCTATCCAGACCTCGCCTTCGGCCTGCCCGCGCCAATTCCGTCTCCCCGGGTACTGCCCGAGGCGCTGAGGGTGGGTGTCGGCGTCATGGCCTACCGCGGCTGGTACGGCTTTGCCGAGGGCGGCCAGTCGATCCTTTCCGGTTACATCGGAAAACTGGCGCATTTCGTCGTCCACCTCCTCGACAGCGGCCACGACGTCCGGCTTCTTATAGGTGACGAAGAAGACAGCGTCGCCGTCGACGCGCTCCGGGCAGCCGTGAACGTCCTCCGGCCCGGCTCAAGACTGGCGCACGAACAGGTTCATTCGCTGGGCGACGTCATGGGGCAGATGGCGCTTACCGACATTGTCGTCGCCACACGGTTCCACAACATCGTCTGCGCATTGATGATGAGCAGGCCGACCATCTCGCTGAGTTACGCGAGGAAGAATGATGTGCTGATGGAAGAAGTGGGCCTGGGCGAGTACTGCCACCATGTCGAGACTTTCAATGTCGAAACGCTGATCGCGCAGTTTTCACAGCTGATGGCGGCCAGGGAAAAACACGAACAGGCAATCGGCGGGCGGCTCGTCGAGTTCAGGAAGCAGGTCGACAGGCAAGGCGCCTGCCTTCTTTCCAGCGTGGTCGGTTGAAGCGCAAGGTGTCGATCGCCCCCACGGCGTCTCCAGGTGATGCGTAACCGGTATTCATCCGAAAGTCGCGGACCAGGAGTAAGGGCTACATCCATCGTCTGAAGGTCAAGGACGGCGTCGAAATGCTAGCCTGTTGCGGTCTCACTCGTGCGAGCAGCATCATCGGTGGGAACAATGCTGAAGAAGCTCAAGAGGACGTCGGCGAGCTTGGCGATCCGCATCCTCATCGGAGGTTGTGATTGATGGCTAGCGTCGACATAGTCATCCCTTGCTACAATTATGCGCACTTCCTGCCGCAATGCGTTCAAAGCGTTCTTGTCCAGGGGATCGAGGATGTCAGGATCGTCATCATCGACAACGCCTCCACTGACAACAGCGTCGAGGTGGCGCATCGGCTGGCGGCGACGGACGACAGGATCGAGGTCGTTTGCCATCAGGTGAATGTCGGTTCCCACGCCTCGTTCAACGAAGGCGTGGATTTGGCCCGTGCAGATTACTTCATGATCCTCTGTGCCGATGATTTGCTTATGCCGGGAGCCCTTCGCCTTGGGATGACTCTCCTCGACCGTTTCCAGGAGGTATCGTTCGTGCTGGGCAAGCACATGGCACCATGGGTAGGGAACGACTTTCCTGCCCTGCCTGCGCACGCCGACGGCTGGACCCTGACGGATGGGGATCGTTTGATCGAGACATGCTGCCGGAAGATGAAATTCAACCTGACTGCCCACGCAATGCTTGTGCGGACATCCGTACAGAAAGCGGTCGGCCACTATCGGCCGTCCGTGCCGCTGCTCGACGACCTGGAGATGGCGCTGCGCCTGGCCCGCCACGGATCGGTTGCGGAGCTGTCTGTGCCGCTGGCCATAACGCGCGAGCACGCGACCAACATCTCTCAGGTCATGTGGCACGACGCGCTCCGCAGATTGCAGGAATACGAAACTGTCTTGAGGAGCTTCTTTGCTCACGAAGGCGGCACCATGCCCAACGCATCAACGCTTCATCGCACGGTTCGACACCATTTGGCGGCGGCCGCCTATTGGTCGGCAGTATCGCATCTGGTGCGGGGCAAGCGCGCGGCCGGCGTCGAGCTTTTAAAGTTCGGCCGGAGGCTGGCCCCGGCCTCCATGCTTTTACCGCCCATCGGTCATCTGTTCAGAATGGAAGGCTCCCTCAAACGGGCGAGACAGGTCATTTTACAAGTTCTCGCGAGCACGCGCCCTTAGCCGTATTTTCAGCGTTTTGCAAAGCAACGATTGGGATAGCAGATGTCGGATCTGACTATACCTCCGCCAATTCCCGAACAAAACCGGTGCCCGAAAACCACCGGGAAGGCAGCAGTAGTTCTGATTACTGATCAGAACTACTTTCTTCCGACTTTTGCAACAGCATTGTCCGCGGACGCCCATACCGGAGGCGGCACCCCTATCTGTCTGTTCGTCGTCAATGCGGAACAGGCATGGTTGCAGCAATTCGCCGCGGCTGTTTCCGGGACGAAGATTTCAATCAGGGCGGCGAGCTTCCCGCAATTGGCCGAACTCTCCCGATTTCATCGCGACGTCGTTCCCCCAATCGCGCTGGCGCGGTTGTGGGTCGGTTCACTGTTGGAAGAGGATATCGGACGTCTTCTGTATATCGACGGCGACGCCATGGTGGACGGCGAGCTCGACAGCCTGTTGGCAATTTCGCCGCCCGAGTACGGTCTAATGGCGGTGCCTGATTTCATGAAAATATACATTGACGAGGTAAGTTTGTCTAAGGGAAGAGACATAGACCATCTTAGAGGCTTGGGGTGTAGTCCGACTGCATATTTCAATTCCGGCGTAATATATGCGTCGAAAAACGCATGGAATTCCATCGCATCGTCGGCTGTCAGCTTTCTGCGTGAGCATCCGGAACGCTGCATCGCGTCGGATCAAAGCGCGCTTAATCACGCCGCGCGGGGAAACGTCGACTTTCTGCCTCTTCGCTACAACTATCAGAGCGAATACATGATGGCGTTGGACCCGCGCGAACTAGGAATCAAACCGACGATCTGGCACTTCGTCGGCGCACCCAAACCCTGGGACGCGTCCGACTGGCCCTGGGGTGAGTATTTCAACAAATTCTATCGCCAGGCAGAGTCGCGGCTACGAAACTGCGATGTCACGCTTCCGGTACCCCCAGAGGCGCAGATAGTCGCGGGTCTCTCCCACCGGGAGCGCAGCAGATTTCGTATGAAGTGGGTGTATCCTTGGCGGAGATATACACGCAGGCGGAAGATACTGTCTTTGCTTTCGCAGTGATTGACGAGCAGGCCGAATGGAGGGCGCTCGATAGGACGTTTCGTGCAGCGTTCGTCAAGGGAGCCGCCAACGCATCGAGGCGGCTCCCTTGCTGATCGCAAGAGCCGATGAATAGGTTTGATGGAGGTACGGCAATACGGCAAAAGAATAGTTCGCTCATCCTTGGCGCCGTCTTCTACTCCTATTGCTCCGCTTGCCGGTCAGGCATTGCTCCCCGAAAGTCAGGCATCGGCAACCGCGTCCGGACCAGGGCATTGCTGCGGGTAGCCGGCCTGGAAATTGTGACATACGCGTGGACGCGCCGGGAACCAGCCGTATGAAGGAAACGCAGCGCTGCGGCCGGCTCGGATGGGCCTGACGACAGATGGAGCTCTCGCCTGTCGGTTTCATCGTCTGTGCCGCAGTTCTGCTGACCGCGATTTACTACCGGGCGCCTCTGATCATAGGACTTATCGCATCGCTGGCTTTCGGTTCGACAGCCTTGATGACGCTCAGTTCGCTAGGCGGGTCGTCGCCGCTTGTCTATACCTTCTTCGGCGGCCTCATGGTGACGGGGGTCGCCGCCAGGAGGCGGCTCTGGCAGGACCTAGGTGATGTATTCGGCAAGATCCGGGCCATCTGGGTTCTCTCTGGCCTTATGTTTTATGCAGTGGCCGGCGCGTGGCTTTTCCCGCGTCTGTTTGCAGGACAGACCAGCGCTTTCGTGCAGTCCAAGACGCGCCACGGTGTCGTCATAGAGGCCTCACTCGAGCCGGTCTCGTCCAATATCTCGCAAACCGGATATTTCATTCTTGGCGGCCTTGTCGTCATCGCCCTCTGTATCCTGCTCCTGAACAAGAACAGGATGGACGAGATCCGTCGAGGTTTCTTCATCTGGTGCGTACTCCATGTCGCCATGGGAATGCTCGACGTGGCGGGCAAGCTCGCGGGAACCGGGGACCTTCTGCAGGTGATCCGGAGCGCTAGCTACGCGATGCTCACAGACCAGGTCCAGGCAGGCTTCTTCCGCATTGCCGGAGCCTATTCCGAAGCGTCGGCCTTCGGCGGCGTCTCCCTGGCGTGCTTGTCGTTCTGCTATGTCTACTGGCGCAAGACAGGCTCGCGGCTGGCCCGCTGGCTGTCCGGGCTACTGCTGGTCCTGCTGCTTCTTTGTACGTCGTCGACAGCATATGTCGGCTTGGCCGTGCTGAGCGTTCCCGTTGCTTTTTCCCTTGCACGTTCATTTCTGGCCGGTCGCGTCACTGCTGACGAAATCCTGATCGTCACCCTGCTGACGGCCGGGGTCTGCGCGGTAATGGCAATCATCCTCTACAACGAACGAATCCTCGATCCGGTAATTGAGCTCATCGACTCGACCGTCATCAACAAGGGCAGTACAGACTCCGGCCATGAACGGGCTTACTGGAACATCAAGAGCCTCCAGTCCTTTGCCGATACCAGTGGCCTGGGCGTCGGGTTCGGCAGCTCTCGCGCTTCCAGCTGGCCGATTGCCGTTGTCTCGCAACTCGGTTTAGTCGGCAGTCTGATGATGGCGACGCTTCTGGCCGTGGTGATCCGCGGGCTTGGAGGATTGAGGTCTCACGTTGATGGCGAAACCGAAGCGGTGGTGTCCTCCGTCCAGGCATGCGCCTTGGCTGCTATGGTTGCCGCTTCCATTTCGAGCGGGACCGCGGACCCGGGCATCGTTTTCTTCATCGCTCTTGCCGTCGTCGCCGCCACCAGGGTCCGCGCCCGCAGGAACAGGCAGGCCTTCGCGCGGCAGTCGCACGGATATCAGAACTCCCCAGAATTGATCGACGACTCAGCTGCCTCGAGACGCGCGACGACATCCGGGCAGTGGCCGCCGGCGTCCAACAGGCAGGATCCCATCGACCGCGAATTCATCAGCCTGTCGGACATCGCATCCTTCGTGAGGCTGTACACGCGCTCCATCATAAGTTGCTTGGCGATGGGCATCCTTGCCGCGGGATTTTATGTCGTCACCACTGACCGGATCTACATGGCGAGCACCCAAATTCTCATCGAGCCGAACCTCTCGAAGCTCCTCCAGCAGCAGTCGGGCGAAGTAAACCCGTCCCTGGACAGAGCGCAGATCGAAAGTCGGATCGCTCTCATGAGGTCGGAAAAGACCGCGATGATGGTTATAGACGACCTCAACCTGCGGGACGACGCGACGTTCAATCGGCCGCAAAGTCTTACCTTGGCCGAACGATTTGACCGATTCGGCGCGCTCTTGCTGCAAACGCTCGGCTTCCGAACAGGTGAAGATGCCGTCGGGTCCAAAGGCAATAGAAAACCGGCTCCGGACGGCGCTGACAGCACAACGTCCGAGGTCGCGGAATTCGAGCGCAGCCGCCGTACGATGCAGGCTTTTCAGAGCGGACTGGACATGCGTCGGGTGGATGGCTCTTACGCGATCGAAATCTCTTTCAGCTCCCGCGATCCCGAACTGTCCGCCAGGATAGCCAACGCCACCGCGAATGCCCTCGTGCTCGAGCAACTGGGGACCAAGGGAGCGGTGGCGCATGAGGATGGCGTATGGCTCGACCAGCGTCTGGGGGAGTTGCGGAGCCAAATGAACAACGCCACGCGGATCGCCCAGGAATTCCGCGCCCGGCACGACTACAGTGTCGCCAGACCGGCGAGCGTCGCGCTGACCGAAGGCAATAGAACCGATACGGGAGATGCAGGCGGCGAGACCCAGGAGCGTACGCTCCAAGAACTCGATCTCACCGCGGACATTTACCGCAAGATGTACCGCAACTTCTTGCAGGCCCATACAAGCTCGCTCAGCCAGGAGACGTTTCCGATTGCCGACCTGCGGGTCATCACACCCGCCTCGCGACCGCTGTCGGCCAGCTATCCGCGGCGCGAACTGGTGGTGGCTTTCGGCGCTCTCTTGGGCATGATGGTCGGAATGGGCCTGGCTTTCATCCGCAACATGTTCGACAAGACCATTCGTTCGCCGCGACAAGTCCGCGAGGAGCTCGGGCTGGAATGCGTTGGCGAGCTCCCGCCATTCGGCCGGAAAGGACACATCGGTCCGATGGAAGAGGTGACAAGCGCTCCATACTCGCCATTCAGCCATAGCCTCAGGCGGGTCAAGACTGCGATCGGCCTCGCCGTCAGCGACCGACCGATGAAATGGCTCGGCATTACCTCAACGGCGGATGGCGACGACAAATGCTCGGCGGCAATCAACCTCGCTTCGCTCTATTCGATGTGCAGGCAGCGCGTGTTGCTCGTCGACGCGGACGTCGCTCACCCGCAGTTGACCAAGCTGCTGCTGGCGGGATCCCCTGCCGCTCTCGAGCGGGCAGCGGGCCTTGTTGCGCCAGACATAGTAGCTGTGCCGAACCGGCAGTTCGACATGCTTCTATGCTCGTCCTCCGACGCCAATGAGCTGCTTGTCCCGGAGACGGTGCGAACCGTCCTTGAAGGATTGGAATCGTACGACATTATCATCATAGTTCTTCCGTCGTTCACTTCGGGATCCAAATTGGCGGCCAGCTCGGTTCTCGATGGCGTCATCCTGGTCGCCAGATGGGGCAGAACCTCCACGGACGTACTGAAGGAACTCGTACGGTCGATGCATGCGAGCAGGGCGCCGATAGCTGGCGTGTTGATCACGGGGGCCCCGACACGGTCCCTAAAGCATCTGGCTGCCTAAGGATTGCCCTCGGCAAGCCCGCTTTTCCTCAGCAGGCTGCCACTCTTGTTGCACGTATCGGCAATGCGGCTAGAACCCCATTCGTACGGCTTAGGGTTAAGCACCAGCACAGGTACTCCTTTTGCCGTTCTTGCGGGTAAGGCCCGCTTGCTGGGAGAGTGCCTTGACAAGCAACAGGCGTGGCCACCGTATCGGGACGACAGGACGGGATTTGCCCTTGGCTCCTCTCGGCGATCAATGGGGTCTCGATCTGACTTCTTCGCACTCGTGAGAATGAATCTCATAAGAATACGCGATAAGCTGGCAAACGGGCAAAACTGTCGATTAAAGAGAATGGAACGTTCAGCCGACCGAAGGAGGCCGAAGTCACGGCTTATCTACGCTGTGGCTATATCTGCTTTTGTAGCCGTGATGGTTGGCGCTGTATTTTACAACAACCTGCCGCAGCCGGCGGACGGGCCGAAGAGTACAAAGATCTGGCACTCATTGATCTGGAGATTACAGCTCTATACGCGCAAGGGATTAGGGGGGGTTCCGGACCTTTCCTGGCACGAGCTTCTTCAGATGACGAACCCTTCGAGTGGGTTCGTTTTGACGACAACAGTCACGGAAGGGCGCTCCCTGGATGCCGCAGTCAGCAATCCTTTTGTCAGCCCGGAGGATCGGGCCGGCGGCGCTGAGATATTTCAAAGGAACTGCGCGGCCTGCCACGACGGATCGGGGGCACATGCTCCCCTTCTCGATCGGCCACTCAGACACGGCGACAGCGATCTGGCCATTTACAAGGTCGTGCGCGACGGTATTCCCGGCACTTCCATGGCGTCCCACGCTGATCTGTTGTTCGACGACCGTTGGAGGGTTGTAGGTTACATCAGATCGCTTCAGGCCAAAACTTCGGCCACGAGCGACGACACCTTGTTTCACCTTGATGTCAATGTGAAGGGCGACGATCTGCTTGCTCCGAACTCGGGCCAATGGTTGACCTATTCGGGTTCTTTGGACGGTCGGCGCTATTCACCGCTTTCCGAAATCACCAAGGAAAATGTGTCCCGACTTCGTGCCCGCTGGATTAGCCAGTTCGACACCGACGACCGGCTTATGGAAGCAACACCGCTCGTCGTCGGCGGAACGCTCTTCACCAGCGTTCCTCCCGCCGGCATCGTTGCCTACGACACGAAATCGGGCAAGGTGATCTGGAAATACGAACGGCCCTTACCCGATAACCTGCCCATGTGCTGTGGCCGCGTAAACAGAGGACTTGCCGTTCTCGGCAACGTGCTGTTTCTGGGCACCTTGGATGGCGTCCTGGTCGCTGTGGACGCCAACCGCGGCAAGGAGATCTGGGAAACCGAGGTAGCCAAGCCCTCCGAAGGCTTCTCAATGACCGGGGCGCCTCTGGTCGCGAACAATGCCGTCGTGGTCGGCGTTGCCGGCGGCGAGTTCGGCATTCGCGGATTTCTGGCGGCCTATGATTCCGCTAGCGGCAAGCAACTGTGGAAATTCAATACCATTCCTGGTCCTGGCGAGCCGGGGCACGAGACGTGGAAGAACGACGCCTGGCGAACCGGCGGCGGCCCGACATGGGTGACGGGCAGCTACGACCCTTCCCTTGATCTCTTATACTGGGGCGTGGGCAATCCGAGTCCTGACTACAATGGCGACGTACGCCCCGGCGACAATTTGTACACTAACAGCGTGATCGCGCTGCGTGCGAGTACCGGGAAGCTCGTATGGCACTTCCAGTTCTCGCCACACGATGAGCGGGACTGGGATTCGAACCAGTCGCCTATTCTTGCCGAACTCGCGATCAACGGCGCCAACCGCAAGGTGATCTGCTGGGCGAACAGGAATGGATTTTATTATGTGCTCGACAGGGTCACGGGCGAATTCCTGACCGGCGTAAACTTTGTTGAGCAGAACTGGGCCGATGGCCTGGATCACGCGGGCCGGCCGATCTTATCCGCGGGCGCTTCGACGGAGGGACGCCTCATATGGCCAGGCGGCGGTGGAACGAACTGGCAAAATCCGGCCTTCGACCAAGGCCAAGGGCTGGTCTTCGTGCCGACCAGCGAAGGGGCATCGATCTTCACGAAAACCGATCCGGACAACGTCCAACGAGGGGAAGGGGGATTGTTTGTTGCAAGCGGGGCAGCGTGGGTCACTCCGCCCGTGCGGGCCGTGCGTGCGCTCGATGCCGCGACCGGCAAGAGGAGGTGGGAATTCCGTTCCCCCACGGCAAAGGACTCAGGTTACGGCGGTCTGCTCGCGACCGCCGGTGGACTGGTTTTCGGCGCCTCCGGAGGGGTGTTGTTCGCGCTCGACTCCGCCACCGGACAAGAGCTTTGGCACATGCCGGTAGGCGGAGAAACAAGAGCAGCTCCGATCTCGTTTGTCGTGGACGGCCAGCAGGTCATAGCGATCGCAGCCGGCCGGGCACTGTTTGCCTTCGGACTGTAGGACCGCCGCGCAGAGTCCCGCTGAGGGAACACCCCAAAGGAGAAGGCGCGCACCATCCAAAAGAACTAATCGGCGGCCAGGCTTCATCCAACAGGGCATTCCGACCGCCTATTGGCGTTCTCGCCCGGCCCTTTCCGCCTCAGTAGGCTCTGCGCAATCCATATCCAGCTTGCGAAGAGATGCGCTATGAAAGTCATGGTAACCGGCCATCAAGGTTACATCGGCTCGGTGATGGTGCCGATGCTGCTCCGCGCGGGGCATTCGGTGACGGGTTACGACAGTGATCTATACCGGCGTTGCACTTTTGCTTTGGGCGGCGAGCAGGCCCCCGTTCCCGCCATCCAAAAAGATGTCAGGGACGTGCATGCGCGCGACCTCGAAGGGTTCGATGCGGTCATCCACCTTGCGGCTCTTTCCAACGACCCGCTGTCCGATCTCGATCCGGACATCACCTACGAGATCAACCACAAGGGCAGCGTCCGCTTTGCAAAGGCCGCCAAGGAGGCCGGCGTGACGCGATTCCTATTCGCATCATCGTGCAGCAATTACGGACAGGCGGGAGAGGCGATGGTTGACGAAACGGGCGATCTGAACCCCATCACGCCTTATGGCTGGTCCAAGGTGCTTTCGGAGCGGGATATTTCCGAACTGGCCGACGGCGTCTTCTCTCCCACCTATTTCCGGCCCGCCACGGCCTACGGCCTGTCGCCTCGGCTCCGCTTCGACATCGTGCTGAACAATCTCGTCGCCTGGGCAGTGACGAAAGGGAGGATCCTCCTGAAGTCCGACGGGACACCCTGGCGGCCGATCGTCCACATCGAAGACATTTCCACGGCATTCATCGCCGGACTGGAAGCGCCACGCGAGACAGTCCACAACCAAGCCTTCAATGTGGGATGCACGCAGCACAACTACAGGATCCGCGACATAGCCGAAATTGTCGCCGACGTCGTGCCGGGCTGCCGGCTCGAATTCGCGTCCGACGCCGGACCCGACAAGCGGTCCTACCGCGTCAGCTTCGACAAGATTGCGCGCACCCTTCCTGCCTTCAAGCCGCAATGGGATGCACGCAAGGGGGCAGAGCAGCTTTACCAGGCCTACCGAAAGTCGAATGTCACTCTCGAGGAATTCGAGGGGCCGCGCTTCCAGCGCATAGGCCATATCAGGCATCTTCTAGCCAATGGACTACTGGATGCGCGCATGCGGGTCCCGGAAGCCTCGAGAACACTGGAGGCGGCGGCAGGATAGGCGGCATGGAGCACGTGAAACCCGACGGGACCTGCCCACCGCCGGCCTCCATTGGCGTCGGCCAGCGAATTTACGCCTTGGCCGAACAGCTGTTCCCAATCTGCAGGAGCATCACCGGAGATGGCGTGCGACGGACTCTGGATATCCTGTCACGGCATGTCGATTTGGAGCGGCACGAGGTGCCCACGGGGACGCAGGTGCTCGACTGGACTGTTCCGAGGGAATGGAATATCCGCTCGGCTAGCATCACGGGACCGGACGGGCAGAAGGTCGTCGATTTTGCAAGCTCCAACCTGCATGTCGTCAACTACAGCGTGCGCTTCAACGGTATCCTGCCGCTCGATCAATTGAGAGCGCACATCCATACGCTGCCTGAACAGCCGCAGGTGATCCCCTACCGCACCTCCTATTACGCTCCGGCTTGGGGCTTCTGCATGGCTCACGACCGGCTGGCCCGGATGCCCGACGGTTTCTACCGGGTGGAGATCGATGCCGACCTCGAGGACGGCAGCCTGACCTATGGCGAATACCTGCACCGCGGGTGGACGGATCGGGAATTCCTTCTCTCGGCGCACATCTGCCATCCTTCGCTGGCCAACGACAATTGCTCGGGCTTAGCCCTGCTGGCGATCCTTGCGAGAAGCCTGAGGACAAGGCAAACACGCTACAGCTACCGCTTCTTGTTTGCCCCCGCCACGATTGGCTCGATCACTTGGCTGTCCCGCAACGAGGACCGGGTACATCTCATCGACCACGGTCTGGTGCTGTCTTGCGTGGGCGACGCCGCAAGCCCGACATACAAGCGCAGCCGCTGCGGTGATGCCTTCATCGACCGCGCGATGGCGCACGTGCTCGGGCGGGAAGCCGGGGCTAGGCTGATGGATTTCTCCCCTTACGGCTACGATGAGAGGCAGTATTGTTCGCCGGGCTTCAATCTTCCGGTCGGCATGTTCCAGCGCGGCGTCCACGGCACTTTCCCCGAATACCACACGTCGGCCGATAATCTCGATTTCATCGGGCCGGAGCACCTGGAGGACTCCTTCCGCATCCTGACGGACGTCATCGACATCGTAGAAGAGGACTGGACGCCGTTGAACCTTTCTCCCAAAGGCGAACCGCAGCTCGGCAGGCGCGGTCTCTACGCGGCCCTGGGAGGGCAGAAGTCTTCGGGGGCAACCTCGATGTCCTTGCTTTGGGTGCTCAATCTCGCCGACGGCCGGCATTCGCTTCTCTCTATGGCGGAGCGCTCGGGGCTGCCGTTCATGGAACTGGCGGCCGCGGCAAGATTGCTGTTGGATCATGGTCTGTTGGCCGAGGCCGCGCCTGAGGCGGCTCGCTAGCTGGTGGTGGTGAGGAATTAACTTTTGCGTCGGCAGGATATGGATCGCGCCGAGTGTGACCAAGCCCATCAAGTCAGCAGATAGCTTGTCGTGGCGGGTTGCGATGCGTCGAAACTGCTTGAGCTTGTTGAAGAAGCGTTCGACCAGATTGCATTCCTTGTAGAGATCTTTGTCTTAGGCAGGATTGCCGACGTGCAGTTTGGTGCCAAGCCGCCCATCTATCAACAGCCGGTTGTTGGTGCGGACCGCCCTTGCCCATATTCAGCCACCAGGCGTCAGAGGGGCCACCCGAGCCCATTGCGCGTCATTCAACCGATCCGGATCGTAGCTCTCGGCCAAGACTGAAGCACTCTTGAATCTGATTGCCCCAGCCTGCGAATCCCAACCTTAAATCCTCATCGCCACCTGGAGCAGTGTGGAACCGCTTCTGTCCGGCATCACAACCGCGCTAGCACTTCTTCGGCGTCTTCAACAGCGGCCAGTTCATGTCCCTTTGCGATATCGCGGTCGGCATGAAGGGCCAGTTTATCGAAAAGGCGGGGTCGTTGTAGCGGACGCCCGTTGATGCGTGGGGCGTATAGAACTGCGATATGAGGTAGGAGACCTCGACGTCGTTCGTCAGGGTTTGGAGCCCGTGGGCGAAGCCGGCGGGGATGTAAACCTGTTTCATGGTTTCAGCCGTCAGTTCGAAGCCCAGCCAATCGAAGCGTGTCGGCGAGTTCGGACGCAGGTCCACGACCACATCGAAAATCGCGCCTCTGACACAGGAGACGAGCTTCACCTCGGCGTATGGCTCCTCCTGATAATGCAGCCCTCGGAGGGTTCCCCTTCTGATCGAACGCGCCCGGCTGTGCTGGACAAAGCGCGTCACCAGCCCGCAATCGGCCATCTCTCTCTCGCAGAAAAGACGGGTGAACGAGCCGCGGTCGTCAATCACGGGCGTCGGTTCGATCAGCCAGACACCCTTCAGCTCCGTTTCGGTAAACCGCATGTTGCCCCTAAACCCTCGGTGACCGGGCAAGGACCGGCGGTTCGATTGTCGGCACCGGGTGTCTGGACTGAAAGGTCTACCTAAGCCTTAGGTGGCCTCTCCGATCGCGTTATGCCCGGCGGACCGCATTAGCCATTCGGTGGTCCGGCGGCGTCATCGACGCCTGCCGTTTCTCTATAAGAATTAAGGCTGACAACGGATTGGGAAATCGAACCCGGGGGCGCCCCGTCCTAACCTGCATTGAAACAGCAGCACTCTCCACGGGCGCGCGGCGGGTTCACCTTCAGGCCACCGCGCGGCCGTTTTTTCGAGCCATCGCGACAGGAGTACCGAATGAACATTCAGGCTGCCGAAATTGTTTGCGACCCCAAGACGGCACGCCGGAATGTCGGTTGCAGGCTCTGCGGATCGCGCCTGCGCCACACTCTGGTCGACCTTGGCATGTCGCCCCCTTGCGAGAGCTTCCCGCAGGCCGACCAACTTGACCAGATGGAACTCTACTACCCGCTCAACGTCCTGGTCTGCGAGAGCTGCTATTTGGCCCAGCTCAAGGAGTATGTGAGCCCCGAGACCATCTTCGGCGAATACGCCTACTTTTCTTCCTTCTCGACAAGCTGGGTGGCCCACGCGAAAGCCTATTGCGAAGCGATTACGAAGCGACTTGGACTTTGCGCGGACAGCTTTGTCGTGGAACTCGCAAGCAATGACGGTTACCTGCTACAGCACTTCCTGCCGCTCGGCATTCCAGTCCTCGGTGTCGAGCCGGCGGCCAATGTCGCGCGCGTGGCGGTCGAGAAGGGCGTGCCCACCCGGGTCGACTTCTTCGGGGTGCGGCTGGCGCTTCAGATGGTGGCCGAGGGACTGCTCGCCGATCTCATTATTGGCAACAACGTCCTGGCGCAGGTGCCCGACCTCAACGACTTCGTCGCGGGAATGAAAATCTTGCTCAAACCGGAGGGCGTGATCACGCTCGAGTTCCCGCACATCGAGCGGCTGATGGCCGACAACCAGTTCGACACCATTTACCACGAGCATTTTTCATATTTCTCACTGCTGACGATCGACCTGATGGCGGCCCGCCATGAGTTGCGGCTGATCGACGTAGAGGAACTGCCCACCCATGGCGGGTCGCTCCGCGTCTATCTCGCCAACGAGGACAGCAACTGGCTCACCGATGACCGTGTCGCCGAACTCCTCGACCGCGAAAAGCGGCGCGGGTTGACGGAAATGACGACCTACACCTCCTTCGGATACAAGGCGCAGCGCGCGAAACGCGATCTCCTGGCGTTTCTGATCTCGGCCAAAAGCGAAGGCAAGAAGATCTGCGGCTACGGCGCGCCCGGCAAGGGCAACACGCTGCTCAACTACTGCGGCATCGGCACTGACTTCCTGGACTTCACGGTCGACCGCAATCCCTACAAGCACGGCCGTTTCACACCGGGCATGCACATCCCGATCAAACCTATCGAGGCGATCGAACAGGCCAAGCCGGATTACATCTTGATCCTTCCGTGGAACTTGAAGGATGAGATCATCAAGCAGTTGCACCACGTTGCCGCCTGGGGCGCGAAGTTCGTGGTGCCGATTCCTTTCGTAATGGTGATTGATCCATCGGAGTTGCCGAGATGAAAGTCATCCTTTTCTGCGGGGGGCGTGGAACCCGGATACGCGACTATTCCGACAGCATTCCGAAGCCGATGATTCCGCTCGGCCACCAGCCGATCCTGCGCCACGTAATGCAATGGTACAGCGATTACGGGCATGACGACTTCGTCCTGTGCCTGGGTTACAAGGCCAACGTCATCAAGGATTTCTTCCTGAACACTCGGCCGCAGACCTTTTCCGACTGCGTGGTCTCTCGGGGCGGCCAGGACGTGCAACTGCTCGGTGACGCGGTCAAGGACTGGAGCATTACCCTGCTCGACACCGGCATCTGGCGCAACATCGGAGAGCGCCTTTGGGCCGCCAGGGATCATGTCAGGAACGAGAAGATGTTCCTGGCCAACTACTCCGACGGCCTGACCAATGTCGACCTCGACGACGTGATTGCGAAATTCGAGGCAAGCGGCAAGATCGGCTGTTTCCTCGCCGTGCGCGCGCCACTGACATACCATTTGGCCGACATCGCGGAAGACGGGCGCGTGCGCGAGTTCCGCACGACGGACACTGCCGAGATATGGATCAATGGCGGCTACTTCGTATTCCGTACCGAAATCTTCGACTACATGCGCGACGGCGAGGAACTCGTTCTCGAGCCCTTCAGGCGGCTGATCGACGACAACATGCTCATGGCATACAAGCACGAGGGATTCTGGCGTTCGATGGATACGCTGCGTGATTGGCAATCGCTCGAAGACATGGTCGAAAAGGGCGACATGCCCTGGAACAGGAAGATCACCGCCGAGAAGAACAGCCGCAACAGGGTTTTGGCCGCATCATGAAGGGGCTTGGCCTCGCTCGTCGCGGGGAGGAACTATCGATCCTCTGCCTTGGCGCCCATTCGGACGACATAGAGATCGGCGCGGGAGGCACGATACTCGGCCTGATCGCGTCGGGGATGAAAGTGGACGTGCACTGGTGCGTGCTGAGCGCGGGCGGCCAACGGTCGGCGGAAGCCAGGGCTTCGGCCGCGGCTTTCCTCGAAGGATCGCGCTCGTCCAGGGTCGACATTGCGGATTTCGAAGACAGCTACTTCCCCGCCCATAGCCGATCGATAAAGCAGTGGCTGCTAGATGTGAGATCACGGGTTCATCCCGACGTGGTGTTAACGCACGCAAGGTTTGACGCCCATCAGGACCATAGGGAGGTCAACCAACTGACCTGGAACGTCTTCCGCGATCATCTTGTGCTCGAATATGAGATCCCAAAATGGGATGGCGACCTTGGCCAGCCCAATGCCTACGTGTCGCTCACGGCCGACGTGTTGGAACGCAAGATCGAACTCCTCCACGAGCACTTCGGGACGCAGCGCTCGAAGGATTGGTTCGATCGCGAGACATTCGTTGGGCTCGCGAGATTGCGCGGAATGGAATGCCGCGCACCCGAGCATTTCGCAGAGGCCTTCACGCTCCGGAAGGCCAGAATTTTGTAAGAAAAAAGAGCAGTGGATCTGCTAGTAAACTCGCCAGTCGCATTCGGCGAACAGATTTAAGAAGGCCAGCGCGGACGCAGCTGTGCAAGCCAGAGCCTTTTTGCGATACGCTCTCAGGGGAATGTGATCAAGGTGAGGAAACTTGCTCCTGGATTTTCGCTCAGCAAGGTTCGGATCGGAACGATCGAGGGCGGAGAATCCGGGTTTCTGGTGTGGAAATCCAACCATCTGGTTGCCGTCCTTACCCAGATCGACGAGGAGGCGTACTCCACGAAAGGCAAATGGTTCCTTGAGACAGGCTTCGGGCTGCTAACCGGGCAGCACAAGAATTTCGACACGATCGAGGAAGCCGTCATATGGCTGGGCAGACACACCTTCCCGCGGTCTGTTCCCGTTGCGGCGGATTGATAGGCGGGTCCGAGGGGACAAGCTAGCCCGCGCTCTCCCTAGCCCGGCTGGCCGTGCTACGTTTGTCAGTGCGCCTTACATTACGGGACGGTGACAGAGGTGAGATCCTGATCCTCAGCCGAGCGAGAAGGCAGCGTTCACGGCGTCAAGATGTCGCCGCGAGCCGTGTTTCCGGTTGCCTCTTGGTCGTATTGTTCGCGGTTTGAGAATTCTCCGGGTCCGTAACTGTTTCAGCTCGTTCGTCGCCATTGTTGAAGCGGCGGAAGACGACCTGCGAGGGACGGCCTACCAAGAAACGGCTCGTCCCAGACTCCAGGGCCTGCGCGTACACCGCTAACGCATCGTCGACGGCCTCTATAGTCTTCATGAGGGCCGCGTCGTCGTGGGTGAAGCTGACGACGAGAGAGGGCAGAAGCACCCCACGCCTGATCGTCTCCTGCAGGAACAGGGAGCGATATGCCTGCGACGGTTTGCCGTTGGGGTTGAGCGTGGCATAGGCTAGGCAGCAGGCACGGCCGACGACCTTGAAGTGACCATCTACGCCACGCCGTTTGGCGGCCTCTTCGATCCCTTCCCTTAATTTCGTTCCCTGACGGTACAGGTGCTCGATGACCGGCTCGCTCTGGTAAGTCCGCATGGTCGCGATCGCCGCCGCAAGCGCATGGGTCTCCGCGCCGTGCGTGGTGGACAGCAGGAACACCCTTGGGCGGTCCGTATGCTCAAGGCCGCCGAGCCGCATGTATTCGCGTTTACCCGCGAGGGCGGAGACCGAAAATCCGTTCCCAAGCGCCTTGCCGAATGCCGACAGGTCCGGTTCGATGCCATAGAGCTTCTGCGCCCCGGCCGCATGCCACCTGAACCCTGTGATCATCTCGTCGAGGATGAGCAGCGCGCCCTTTTCCCGACAGAGACCCTGGACTTGATGCAGGAAACCGTCCTTCGGATCGTCGCCGCGGGAAGGCTCGAGGATCAGGGCGGCCAGCTTGCCGGGGTATCTGTCGAACAGGTCCCTTACGGAGGCGATGTCGTTGTAGCGGAAAGTGACGGTCAGGTTTCGGGTCGCCTCCGGAATTCCGGCATTCATCGGCGTTGTCCCGATGAACCAATCGTCCGTCGAAAAGAAAGGGTGGTCGGCGCAGCAGGCAACGAGATCGCGGCCCGTGTAGGCGCGGGCAAGGCGGACGGCTCCCGAAGTCGCGTCCGATCCGTCCTTGCAGAACTTCACCATCTCAGCGCCGATGAGCTCCAGGAACGTCTCGGCGCAGCCGACCTCAATGCTGGCGGGCCGCGTGAAATTGGAGCCGCCGTGGAGGGCGGCCTCCACCGCTCTGAGCACGGTCGGGTAGGCATGCCCCAGCCCGACCGAACGGTTGCCCATGCCGTATTCGATGTACTCGTTCCCGTCGACGTCCCAGACATGGCATCCCAAACCACGCTCGATGAAGCCTGGCGCCAGGACGGGATACTGGTCCTCGCCTTTTGCGTATGTGTGGCTGCCGCCCGGGATTAGCTCGCGGCCGCGTTCCTGCAGGCGGACGGATTCGCGAAAACGAAGGCTTTGCTCAGACATGCGGACCACTCCATCCGGCAGGAAGTCTATAAGTTCGGCTCAGGATTTCGCGTTGTCCATAAGGTCATCGGTTAGCACTTTGGGGGGTAGCCGGCGCGCACGAGCCGAGCTCTTTGCGCGATGCGACAGCTTTTCGGGGACGGTTAGACCAAGATTATCGCCGCGGATCTCGGCCAGCTCCCAACAGATGATCCACGGAAAACAAAACGGCCCGCTGGATTGACCAGGGGCCGTCTTGCCGCTTGCGATCACTCTTCAGCCACAGCTCCGTCCGCGAAGAGGTCGTTGACCTTATAGGCAACTTCCGTGCGGTTCGTCGCTTTCAGCTTCTTCATGATGTTTCGGATATGGACCTTGACGGTGCTTTCGCGCAGGTTCAGTTCGTAGGCGATGATCTTGTTCGCCTTGCCACGCCGGAGCGCCTGGGCGACCTCAGCCTGCCTGAGCGTGAAAATGCCCGTCAGAGGCCGCGTGTCGCAGTTGCCTGAATCAATCAGGTGCCGCATGGACAGGACACTGCTCGCCGGGACGAAGATGCCTCCTGCCGCTGCAAGGTTGATCGCCTCAACGCAAACGTCGATCGCGACCGAGGTCGGAATATAGCCGCGTGCGCCGCATTCGAGAGCCGCCAGTATCTGTCCAAGGTCCTCGGTGTCGGCCAGGATGACAACAGGGACTGACTTGAATTCGGACGAAATATGCCTGATCTCGTCCGCGATGCCATGATCGGTGACCTTCCGGCCGCCAAGGTTGAAGAGTATGGCGGCGAGAGGAGGGGCTGATGCCTTCTTCACTCGCCATTCTTCGATCGAACCCACCGCGACGACCGCCATGCCGAGTTCGTGATCCTCGAGGGCCGATCCGAGACATTCGCGATCAAGGGCCCTTCCGTCCAGGATAAGGAGGCATTGCCTGCCTGCTTGCTCGTGGACATTCTCCATCCCCCTCAAGGGGATCCCCAACTGATTTGTCGAAGTGTAGTTTTGCAATCCTACTGTAGAACTCATACTCGCACCGCCTTTCCACAGAACGGCTCGCCTTGCGGCGGCCAACCAAAGCCTCCCTCAATCTTTGGAACGTGAAAGTTTGATTCCCAACCTGTTAAAGGCTTCAGGCTGGATCACCCAGCTTGGAGCCTTGAGCAATTTTTTGCTGCCCCCCACCCAGAACAACTTGGGTCAGTTTATGGTCTGTTTATAAGTAGTCTCTAATCTAAGTTAATTTTCAGTAAATTTTTGGGCCATCGAAAGACCGAAGCCAGGCTGGACCCTAATGCGGCGCGCTCCCGGCGGCAGCGCCGTCGCTCGCGAGCGCGCCCTCAACAGTGCCGCAGCGAACGAGTGGCGCAGCGGTGGTCATCGCGCGGCACGATCTGCGACAGTTGGAGACGCGTTCGCCGGGTACGGCCGATGCTCGGCTTCAAGTCGTTCGCAAGCGCGACTGCAGCCCTGGCCGGGTTCAGATGGTCCATATGATGCGCAAGCGACAGGCAGAAGGCGCGGCCTGACCATCGCATCGGCAAGGGGGGAAACGCTCGCCTCTATCCTGCTCGCCGGTCAGAGGCTCGGCATAAAGGAGGTCGACGACGGCATTTGGCTCGTCAGCTTCATGCACTATGATCTGGGATATATCGACTTGGAACAGAGGACCTTGCAGACCATCGACAACCCGTTCGGCACGAGGTTGTCACCCATGTCTTAGGTACATTCTGTTACCCATGTTTCCGGGCCGTACAAATAAGCTGATGGTGCCCAGAGGCGGATTCGAACCACCGACACGCGGATTTTCAGTCCGCTGCTCTACCAACTGAGCTATCTGGGCCTGCGCCGGCTAACGTGAACCGCCCGCCGGATTTCAGAGGAGCGCCAAGCGGCGCCCCTTGAAAGCGCGTGGGTTATAGCACGAGTATCTTGGCTGTCCAGAGCAATTCCAGGAAAAGTGTGCAGCGGTTTTCCGCCCCGGAATTGCGTAAAAAACAAGAGCAATTCCCGGAAAAGTGCGCGGCTCCATGCCGCTCCTGACCTAAGTAAAAACAAGCACTTAGCTTAGGTGCTGACTTTGTCGCAACGAAAAATTGCTGGATAACAGCGGCCGCCGCCGCTCAATCCTCGTCCTCGGGCGAGGGACTTGGCTTGGCCGCGTCGTCCTCTTCCTCTTCCCCGTCACGGCCGGGGATTACATAGGCGCCTTTCAGCCAGCGATTGAGGTCGATGTCCTTGCAGCGCGCCGAGCAGAACGGATAGTGCTCGCGCGCCGACGGTTTGCCGCATTCGGGACAGGGCCGCTTCGGCCTCAGTGGCGTTACTTTGTCGCCCGAACTCATGTGTAACCTATGCTCATGAGCGCGCGGCGTGCCAGTTCTGGTGCGCCTTGAAGCCTTCGCCGGAAAGCAGCGCCACGCTCTCGTAGAGCGGCAGGCCGACCACATTGGTGTAGGAGCCGACCAGCTTGACGACGAAGGAGCCGGCTAGGCCCTGCACGGCATAGCCGCCGGCCTTGCCCCGCCATTCGCCGGACGCGACATAGGCGTCGATCTCCTCGCGCGGCAGCCGTTTGAAGCGAACCCTGGTCTCCACCAGCCGCTGGCGCAGCTTGCCGCTGGGCGTGATCAGGCAAATGCCGGAATAGACCCGGTGCGAGCGGCCGGAAAGCAGACCGAGGCAATTGATGGCGTCGTCGATCGTCTCGGCCTTGGGCAGGATTCGCCGCCCGACCGCCACCACCGTGTCGGCGGCGAGGATGAAGGCAGGCGCATAGTCCTCCTCGCTTTTCAGCGAGGCCAGCGCCTTCTCGGCCTTGTCCTTGGAAAGGCGCTTGGCCAGCGAGCGCGGATGCTCGGCGCGCAGTGGCGTCTCGTCGACATCGGCGGGCAGCACCCGGTCGGGCTCGATGCCGGCCTGCTGCAAAAGTTCGATGCGGCGCGGCGAACCCGAGGCAAGCACGAGCTTCTGCAGGATGCTCATGGGAGCATGATGCCGAAAAGTGTGAAGCGGTTTTCGGACGACATCGTGCTCCACTCTTTGATTTGGAGCCGGATCTGGATTTCAGGTCGAACAGACCTGAAATCATCCGGCTCGGTGCGCGCCGGACTGTTACTTGAAACGGTAGGTGATGCGGCCCTTGGTCAGGTCGTAAGGCGTCATCTCGACCAGGACCTTGTCGCCGGTCAGCACGCGAATGCGGTTCTTGCGCATGCGGCCGGCCGTGTGGGCGATAATTTCGTGTTCGTTTTCGAGCTTCACGCGGAACATCGCATTGGGCAGCAGTTCGGTGACCACACCTGGAAACTCGAGGACTTCTTCCTTCGGCATTCGATACCTTTGCTTGGATTGCGGTTCCGGCACCTAGAGCCTGACGCCGAAAAGTGTGAAGCGGTTTTCGGACGGCATCATGCTCTACTCTTGATCTGGGGTCGGATGATTTCAGGTCGAACAGACCTGAAATCATCCGACTCCAACCGGAATTTGCGCGGAACCTATATGATAATCATCCGCTTGTGAACAAGCTTAATCCGGGGCGCTTTCCGCCCCCGGTGCCGCAAAACGTCGGCTTATGCGCGCTTTCAGCCGCTCGCGCACATCGCGATAGGCGGCCATGATGTGTTCTCGGGTGCCGCCTGTGTCGGTCGGGTCGGGCATCGGCCAGTATTCGACCTCGACGGCGAGCGAGCGAGTGAGCTCGAGCGCCGCATGATGCGCCTCCGGCGCCAGTGTGATGATCAGGTCGAAATAATCGTCCTCCATATCCTCCAGCGTCCTGGGTTGGCGCTCGCCAAGCGACAGGCCTTCTTCGGCGAGCACTGCATCGACGAACGGGTCGCGCTCGCCCGCGCGCACACCGGCTGAAGCGACGAAGGTGGTGGCGGGAAGCATGCGGCGCGCCAGTTGTTCCGCGATCGGCGAGCGCACGGCGTTCATGCCGCACAAAAACAGGATCGAGTGGGGCAGGGCGGCCACTAGAGCATGATCCCAAAAAGTGGGAACCGGTTTTTGGAAAAGATCATGCTCCAATAAAGCACTGTATCAGGATGGTGTTTCAACGAAACATCATCCTGATCTAGCCCCGCCAGTGCAGCACGCACACCAGCGTGAACAGCCGGCGCGCCGTGTCGAAGTCGATCTCGATCTTGCCGGCAAGCCGGTCCATCAGCGTCTGCGAGCCTTCATTGTGCAGGCCGCGCCGGCCCATGTCGATCGCCTCGATATGGCTCGGCGTCGAGGAGCGGATGGCCTCGTAATAGCTTTCGCAGATTAGGTAATAATCCTTGACAATGCGCCTCAGCGGCGTCAGCGACAGGATGTGGGTGACGACGTCGGCGCCGTTCTCGCGGCTGACGGCAAAGACCAGGCGCGACTCGGCCAGCGAAAGCTTGAGCTTGTAAGGACCCGCGCCGTCATCATTGACCGGCCGAAAGCTGTTCTCTTCGATGAGGTCGAAGATCGCCACGGCCCGCTCGTGCTCGACGTCGGGCGTCGAACGTCCAATCGATTCGTCGAGCTCGACGTCGATCAGCCTATCGCGAGTTTGGTGATGGCCGGACATTGCTACATGTTCAGCCTGATCGCGACGGAGCGGGCATGGGCATCGAGCCCCTCGGCTTTGGCGAGCGCGATCGCGGCGGGCGCCAGCGCCTTGAGCTGCTCCGGGCCGAGCTTCAGGATCGAGCTGCGCTTGACGAAATCGAGCACCGACAGTCCCGACGAGAAGCGCGCCGAGCGCGCCGTCGGCAAAACGTGGTTGGAGCCGCCGACATAGTCGCCGATCACTTCCGGGGTGTGGCGGCCGATAAAGACGGCGCCTGCGTTGCGCATCCTGGAAAGGAATGCCTCGGCGTCGTCGAAGGCGAGTTCGACATGCTCTGCGGCGATCCTGTTGACCAGCGGCAGCGAGGCCTCGAGTGTCGGCACCAGGATGACGGCGCCGAAATCGCGCCAGCTCGCCCCGGCCGTCTCGCCGCGCGGCAGGACTTTCAGCTGGCGTTCGACCGCCTGCTCGACCGCCTTGCCGAACTCTGCGTCGTCGGTGATCAGGATCGACTGGGCCGAAACATCATGCTCGGCCTGCGCCAAAAGGTCGGCTGCGATCCAGTCCGGATCGTTGTCTGCGTCGGCCACCACCAGCACTTCCGACGGCCCGGCAATCATGTCGATGCCGACTGTGCCGAACACTTGGCGCTTGGCCGCCGCGACATAGGCATTGCCCGGTCCGGCGATCTTGGCGACCGGCCTGATCGTCTCGGTGCCATAGGCGAGTGCTGCAACGGCCTGCGCTCCGCCGACCCGGAAGATCTCCGAAACGCCGGCAAGCTCGGCCGCCACCAGCACCAGCGGATTGATGACGCCGCCCGAGGCCGGCACGACGATGACGATGCGCTCGACGCCTGCGACCGTGGCCGGCACGGCGTTCATCAGCACCGAACTCGGGTAGCTCGCCGTGCCGCCCGGAACGTAAAGGCCGACGGCTTCGATCGCCGTCCAGCGCGAGCCAAGCTCGACGCCGGCGGCGTCCGTATAGCGGTCGTCCTTCGGCTTCTGCCGCTCATGATGCGAACGGATACGGTCGCGCGCGAATTTCAGCGCCTCGACGGTCGCCGGATCAGCCGCTTCATAGGCCTTGGCGATGTCGTCCTTCGACACGGCGATACCGAGCTTGCCGAGGTCGGCTTTGTCGAACTTCAGCGTGTAGTCGATGAGCGCCTTGTCGCCCTCGGCGCGCACGCGCGCGATGATATCGCGAACCACGTCGTCGACATCGGCCGACACTTCCCGCTTGGTGGTGAGAAAGGCCGAAAAACGCTGTTCGAAATCGGCGTCCTGCTGTCGGAGCGTAATCGCCATTGCGTCTTTAGCCTCTGTGCACGGGTCGCGAGGTGGCTTCCCAGGAGCCGCCGACATCGGCAAGCCGCGCCTCGACGCATTCGACGTCGAGCATGATGGTGCCGCCGCCCGAAAACACCAGTTCGACGATGCCGGCCGGCTTGCTGATGGCAATGAAGCTGACCGCCAGCAGCGACAGCACCTCGGCCGGCTTGTCGCGCGAAATGCCGCTGGTCTTGGCGCCGAGCACGCGGTCGAAATGCAGCACGCTCTGCCGGCGTTCGTTGTGCTGGCGGAACAGGCCCGATTTCGCCTCCCAGACGAAGCGGTTCATGGTCATCACGAAACGCTTGGCCGCCGGCAGATATTCGAGATCGGAGACCTTCATCACGGCGTCCTGGACATGCGCCGAAATGATGCTCAGATCCTGGTCGTCGAGCGCGATGAGCTTGAGAGCTGCCATGCGGAATGCGCACCTAAAGTTTGTTTCAGCCTTCTGTTAGGCGGTCTTTCCGGTCCGTGCAACCTCGACACGGACGCAGCAAAAGGCAATCACGTCAGCTCTGCGCCGCCCTCATCGCCCTGCCGGGCACTCCTCCTCGTATAGTGACCGGGAGAAGGGCGCTTTCGCCGGCGACTTCGCCAATCGCGAACGTTTCAGGAAGGGCGCCAAGACTGCGGACAGCGCTTCTTCCCGTTCACGGGGAGAAGATGCCGGCAGGCAGATGAGGGGCGGCGCCGATTCGAAAATTGGGCGGCCCCAACACGCGAGAGGTTTCTTTTGTCTCGGGCACCTGCTCCGTGCGTATCAGCCCGAAATACGCTCGATCACCGCGCCGCAGCCGGAGAGCTTCTCTTCCAGCCTCTCGAAGCCGCGATCGAGGTGATAGACGCGGTTGACCGTGGTCTCGCCTTCGGCCGCAAGGCCGGCGATGACGAGCGACACCGAGGCGCGTAGGTCGGTCGCCATCACGGGAGCGCCCTTGAGCTTGGCGACGCCGTCGACGATCGCCGTCTGGCCGGAAAGCGTGATGTGGGCGCCGAGGCGCGCGAGCTCCTGCACATGCATGAAGCGGTTCTCGAAGATCGTCTCGGTGATGCGCGACTTGCCCTTGGCCATGGTCATCAGGCCCATGAACTGCGCCTGCAGGTCGGTCGGGAAGGCGGGGAAGGGGGCGGTGGTCACGTCGACCGGCGCGATGCCCGAGCCATTGCGCTTGACGCGGATGCCCTCATTGGTCGGCGTGATCTCGGCGCCGGTCTCGACAAGCACGTCGAGCGCGGTCTGCAACAGGTCTGGACGGGCGCCGGCGAGCATCACGTCGCCGCCTGTCATCGCCACCGCCATGGCATAGGTGCCGGTCTCGATGCGGTCGGGAATGACGCGCACACGAGCCCCCGACAGCGCCTCGACGCCGTGGATGGTGATGGTTGAGGTGCCGGCGCCGTGGATCTTGGCGCCCATGGCGATCAGGCATTCGGCGAGATTGACGATTTCCGGCTCGCAGGCGGCGTTCTCCAGCACCGTCTCGCCCTTGGCGAGCGAGGCCGCCATCATCAGCACGTGGGTGGCTCCGACCGAGACCTTCGGGAAGACGTAGCGATTGCCGATGAGGCGGCCGTTCTTGGCCTTGGCGATGACATAGCCATTGTCGACGTCGAGTTCCGCGCCCAGAACCTGCAGGCCCTCGAGGAACAGGTCGACCGGGCGCGTGCCGATGGCGCAGCCGCCGGGCAGCGACACCTTGGCTTCGCCCATGCGGGCAAGCAAGGGCCCGATCACCCAGAAGGAAGCGCGCATCTTCGACACCAGCTCGTAAGGCGCGGTGGTGTCGACGATGTTGCGGGCCGAAAAATTGATCGTGCGCGAATAGCCTTCCTGCTGCTTTTCGCGTCGGCCGTTGACGGAATAGTCGACGCCGTGATTGCCGAGGATGCGGATCAACTGCTCGACATCGGCCAGATGCGGCACGTTTTCGAGCGTCAGCGTGTCGTCAGTGAGCAGCGAGGCAATCATCAGCGGCAATGCCGCGTTCTTGGCGCCCGAGATCGGAATGGTGCCGGCCAGCGCGTTGCCGCCGACAATTCTGATGCGATCCATAAGAAAATGTCCCCTCGGCCCAAACAGGCCGCTTCAATCGGTTGAGTGTGCCCGGCTTAGACCATTGGCCGGCTTGGTTCAAGAAATAGGATTTTCGTGAAGCCGGACCGACTTTGGCCGGGCAGTATGGCTGATTTGGTCAGTCCTTGTGCATTTTTCCAGCAGCCGGCAACCCTTCGGACCTTTGATCCGCGTCGCGGGCGCGCTGCTTGTCAGCGTCGCGAGCGCGCTGCTTGTCGGCGTCCCCGGCGCGCCGCGACCGCGTCTGCGCCTTGCGCTTCTGCAGATTGGCGCGTAGCGCCTCGGCCAGCCGGTCCTTGCGCGCGCCGTCGCCTTTTTTCGGTGGATTTGCCTTGTCGTTCATCGTCCGATCCTGACCCGCTCTCGCCGGCCGCGATTCCGCATGGCTAGCATTTTCGCGCCGCCATGTCATGAAAGCGGGCGAGAGCCGGTTTCGCGCTGTGGATCATCCGCGCATGCCGCCTCAAACCCGCTTAATCGTCGGCCAGAAACAGATGCGACGCTTTGGGTTTTTCTTGGCCTTGCGCTTGCCGGTTCGATATGGCAGAAGCGCCGCCATCGCAGGCTGCGGTAGCTCAGTGGTAGAGCACTCCCTTGGTAAGGGAGAGGTCGAGAGTTCAATCCTCTCTCGCAGCACCAGCTTACCGAAACATCGACATGAGCCCTTCCGGCGATCGCGCCGGCTCAGTTGGTGACATGCGAGAGCCGCAGGCCGGCTTCGTCCGGGGCCTCGGCCATGCCTTCCTCCGCGAAGCGGAACATGTCCTCGAAATCCAGCTCCCGCTCGAAAATGACGCCGCCGACTTTGATCGCAAGCACGTCCTTGTCGCCTTTCGGCGCGAAATAGATTTCGCCGACCGTGCCGCGAATGCGCTCGCCGACGTCCTTGGCGTCGTCTTCGCTCGCGCCGGGCAGGAAGACGCCGAACATCGAGGTTCCGATCCGGCCGATCAGATCGTCCTGGCGCACCGCGGCTCGGATCGCCGATGCGATCAGCCGCAAGGCCTCGTCGCCCCATTCGAGACCGAAGCGCAGGTTGATCGATGCCAGATGCTCCGGATGGATGACCAGAAAAGCGCCCGAGCGCGGACCGGCCGGTCTCTGCGCCCTCCTGTCGACCATCGAGGTGAACACCTTGCCGTTCAGACAGCCGGTGAGCTGGTCATAGGTGCCGGACCTGGTGAGTTCCTGCCGGTAGCGGCGAATCTCGATCTGTTGCCAGCCGATCAGGGCAAACAGCGGCAGACCGATGACGATCGGCACGATGATTGCCGTAACGGTCCCGCGGCCAAAGGGTGTGAGGCTGTCGCTGAAAAGCAGCAGGTAGTTCAAGCCGAGCGAAAGGCCGACGCAGGCGGCGGTGCCAAGCACGGCCAGCAAAATGAGGTGCTTCCACGTTTGAACCGGCGCGGTCGGTGTTCTCGTGGTCAAGGGCCAATCTCCTGTTCGACGCATGGCCTACAGGAGGTCCGTTACGATTTCGGTGTCAGAGAAGCATACAATTTGATGCAATCGACATCTTCTCCATGGCAGGCTGGATCCGGCACACAAGGCTGCCGCAGCCGGCGGTTGGCGCATTTGATGACCGGCCTGGCCAGTCCAGGCTTTAGAAGGGCTGAACCGCCCTGACCATTCCGCTTTCACGCAGGTCCGAGACGGAACCGGCCGCCGGCTTTCCCGCGGCGGCGCTATTGCGGCGGGCCGAAAATGCCCATCCGCGCGTTTCTCGCCACCGCTTCCGCCTTGGCGTAGATACCCGTGGGAGCCACCATCGCCCAGCCGTTGGAAACCAGCCAGGCGCCGACATCCTGCTTGCCGAGCACGCAGGGCGCGGCGATGGCGAAACGGTCGGCATCCGGCGGCAGGAGGCATTTGAGCGCCCGGCCGCGCAGCCAGGCGTCGAAGGCGGCCCGCGCCCGCTGGCCGCAGGGCCAGGCGGTGTCGTCGAACGTGCAGGTTCTGTGGGGGTCGACGTCGACCGTCCCGCTGATGGCGACCGTGCGTCCCATGGCTTCGAAGATCGCCGAGGAGGTCGCGACCGGACGGAAGAGCAGCGTCTCGCGCCAATCCTGCGGCATCGGCGTCTTCGGTGCCGGCGCAAGCCCGAGTTCGCCAAGCGGGGGACGCGGCTCGACGCGCTCGATCCCGGACATGTCGAGCGGCGGCGGGGCGATGAGGTCCTCGGCAATCTTGCGTGCCGGCTGGCCCGGTTGCGTGTCATGCATCGGGGTGGGCGAGGCCGGCTTAGGATCGCCGGCGCCCTCCACCGGCGCGATCGAAGGCGGCAGCCAGCGCCCGCCCTCGGCGATCAGCACCATGCCTGCGAGCAGCCCGAGGCCGCCGAGGGCGGACGCCAGCAGCGGGCGGCCGGGCGGATTCGCCGGGCTGACGCGCGAACCTTCGCCGGGTCGTGCCGGCTGTCGATGATGCTGCTCGAGCCCGTTAGCTCCTGCCGACACGGCGCCACCCACGACCGTTGGACCGGATCACACATTAGACATGAGCGACATTCCTTGAAAAGCAAGGCGTTGCGTTAAGCGTCGCGCAACCAATGCGGCCTAGAATCGCTTAACGGATGTCGAGGGGATGACATGATGCGCAAGCCGATCCTGCTTTTTGCCTTTCCTGCCCTGATGCTGCTTCTGCTGGTAGCGGAGCGGGTGGCGGCGCTGCTGCTCGGCTTCTATCCCGCCAGCCCCGCTGTGTGGCACGCCTGGCTCGAACTGCGGCCGTTCTCGACCATGTTCTGGCAGCAGGCGCATGTCTATCTCGGCGGATCGATGGCGCTCGATGCGGCCATCATTGTCTTCGCGGCAGGCGCCTGCTGGATGATTTGCCAGGCAAAAAGGTCCGCCGGCTTCTTCCTGGCCAATCACGCTGCCTTGATCTTTGCAGGCAAGATGATGGCGCTGAGCAGCAATGCGGAAACGGCGAGCACCATTGCCGCCTTCACCATACCGAACGGCTTGCACTTCTCACTGATGCTCGATTTCAACGCCGAAAATTGCCTGGTGCTGTGCCTCGGTCTCGCGGCCTGCGCCTATTGCCACGTCGCTTTCCTGCGCGAGGTAAGGCTGCGCGCCGAAGCCCGCGCGATCCGCATCCTTTCACTGCAGCGCGATCTGTAACCGGCTTGCTCAGTCGGCGGCGAGGGCCCGCGGGCTCAGTTGATCTTCTTGTAATAGACCTTGCCGTCGGGCTGCTGGATGCGCTGGTAGGACGGGTTAGGCCCCGGAGGCGCGACCTTGCGCTTGAACGCGGGCTGCCCGTCTCCGGCGCCAGCGCCTCCATCGGCCGCGGACGCATCCGCCACCGTGGTGTTGTCGAGCATGGCCGGCTGCGTCGCGCCGGACGCCGGCTCGCTGGCTGCGACCGGCTGGCCTTGCTCCAGTCTGGCGATATTGCCGTTGATCTGGCCGAAACTCGCCTGCAACTGGCGGTCCAGCGTCTCGAATCGGCTCTGGAAACCGTTGTTGACGGTGTCGAGGCGGGCGCTAATGCGCTGCTCGAACTGGCCGAGCTTTTCCAGCCGCGCCTCCATCATCCTGAGGTCGCTGACGCCGCGATAGAGATAGACCGCGGCCGTCACGTTGACCACAGTGATAAGCAACGCGCCGGCCGCGATGACGCCGATCGCCTTGGCCCGGCTGGGCTTTCCCGGAGCGGCTTCCCGGTGACCGAGTTCGATTGCCGGAGCGTCCGGCTCGCTGATCATCGTCATTCAACCACCACCTTTGCGCCCACCGCGACGCGTTTGAAGAGATCGATCACATCGGTGTTCGTCAGCCGGAAGCATCCGGACGTGCCGTCGAAACCGACACCCTTGGGATCATTGGTGCCATGGATGCGATAGAGCGTGTCGCGCCCGTCGCGCGACAGATAAAGCGCCCGGGCGCCGAGCGGATTGTAGGGACCGGCCGGCACCATCGCCGGCAGTTCCGGCCGGCGCGCGCGCATCTCCTTGGGCGGGCGCCATTGCGGCCATTCGGTCTTTGACGCGATCTTCACCGTTCCGGTCCAGCCGAAGCCGTCGCGGCCGACGCTGATCTGGTAGCGCAGCGCATGCCCCGGTGCGGTCACCAGATAAAGCGCCTTCTCGTTCTTGCGGATGACGATCGTTCCCGGCTGCTCGCCGGTCTCGAAGGCGACCGCCTTGCGCAGGCTTGGACCCATGGCGGGCAGCGGCGGCAGTCCCGATCCGGCCTCCGCCGAACCGCAGGCCGACGCCAGCGCGATGCCGATCAGGCCGGCCGCGGCAAGACGCCTGGCGACGCGAAGCATTTGCTTTGCCGCAATTCCGGACGGAAGGCTACAGCGAAGTTGCCGAGCCCGACCGCTTCGCACTTTTCCTGGAATTGCTCTAGCGCTGGGCATTGTCCAGCCGCTCCTTGAACATGCGTTTCAGGTCCTTGTTGAAGCGCGCGCGGCCGTCCACCTCGGAGGGCAGGATGGCGCGGTTCAGCGCGTCGGCCAGAAGCGCGTTGTCCAGCGCCAGCGACTTGATGTGCGGCGCCTTGAAGATCTTCTCCAGCTCGCTGCGCGAGAAGTGGTTGCCGAACCATTTGCGCTTGTGCTTATTGGCCACCAGCGTGATGCTGACCTTGTTGCCGCGCAATTCGCGGATCTTCTTGTAGAGCCGCTTGCCTTGCCTCAGCGAAGCGACGTTGAGCTCGAAGACGATGAAGATCTCGTCGCTCGTGCGCAGCACCGAATCGTGCCACGGCGTCTCGATGTTGGGCAGGTCGATGACGATGTCGTCGAAGCGATAGGCGACGAGGTCGAGCAGCCGGAAGACGAAGTCGGAACCCTGCGGCTCGAACGGCAATTGCGGTCGCTCGAAGGAATAGAGCGTGAGGCCGGATGGCCTCGACAATTTGATGACGTCCATCAGCTCGACGTCGAGCCGGTCCGGCTGGCCGATGATGCCGGAGAGGTCGAACTGGTTGAACTGGTTGAGATAGGCGCCGCAATTGGCGCTCTGGAAATCGAGATCGACGAGGCAGGACGAGGCCGCCCGCTCGGCCGACTTCGAGGCCAGATACTCGGCCGCCGAGATCGCCAGCGTGGTCGCGCCGGCGCCGCCGCTGGCTGCAATGAAGGTGACGATGCGGCTCTTGGTGCCCTGGCTGCCGGTGTCGTGGAAGGTGACGGCGTTGAGCAGCTCCTTGGCGTCGAGTGGCTTGTGCAGCCAGTCGGACGCGTTCATGCGCACCAGAACGCGCGTCTGCTCGGAGGTGAGCTCGTCGGAAATCGCGATCAGCGGCACCGACGCCCAGGCCGCGCGCGCCTCGACGATCCCCGGATTGCCGAGCAGCTCGCCATTGGCGAGATCGAGGATGATGATGCCGGGCCGGCCGTCGACCGGCGGCCCCTTCAGGAACTCCGCCGCATCCGAGACCTTGACGTCATAGATCGCCAGCGCGTCGAGGCGCGTGGTGACGTCGCGCTTGAAATTCGCATCGCCGGAAAACAGCGCCACCTGCTTTCGCTTGGTCGGGAGAACTCTGGTGTCGATGGCGTTCATGGGTACGTACTCTTTAAATCTTCACCCGTTACAGTACTCAGCATGGAGGGCATGGTGATGTTGCCGAACCCGAGCAATCCGCCCAGGAAGAAGAACTGGAATTGATGATTGACGATGCTGACCGTGATGGTCGGGACGGGACCATTGGGTCGGGTCCAGTAGCCAAGGCCCGAAGCTTGATACTGGATGCGAACCTGAGACTTCGTCAGCATCGGCAGGTATGATTGCATTCCAGCCCGGCCCGCGCTGCCGCTGAAAATAAAATCAAAGGCCGCCTGACTTGCGGTGAGGTCCTGGCATGTCGCACCCGTTCCGCAGGTGCACGAGACCGCTCCCGCCGCGTTGGCCGTGCAGATATAATTGTACGTGTTGGCTGGAACGACTTTGCCGACATCCAGCGAGTTGCTGGGCGTTTTTGCCTCGAGCGAAAGCCCGCTGGCAACGGGGCCGGAAATCTGCGCGAGCCTTGCTCCGGCCTGGACTGCCTTGTCGGCCGCATTCCATTGGTAGAAGGCATAGCCGAAGTCCACGAAGCCGAGCAGGAGGGTCAGCAGCAGCGGCATGGCTATCGCTGCTTCGACCATTGCGGCACCGGACTCCGCCGCCCAGAACTTGCGCCGCGGTATCACCATCCGAAGATGCGCTCCTGATGGAATACGGTCAGGCTGAGTTGACCGAAGCCAAGATAGGACCACAGCCCGAGATTTGCGTACGGAAATGTCGTGCTGACCTGCACGACTTCGACGTTGCTGGTGGGGCTGAGATAGAACTCAGTGCCTGTAGCGGGATCGATCGCCGGAATGGACAATGATTTGGTGATTGTGACCTGGCCGGTGGTCCACCCTGGAACTCTTGCACTGCCGCCGGTTATGGCTCCATTCACGGCAAGATTTGTTGCGTATCCGGAGCAAGTGTTCCAATCGCTGCTGCATCGCGCCATATAGCGAGCCGCGTCCCTGACGCCGGCGTCGAGGAGCATGCGTGTGTTCAGGATGTTGCCGAATTCGAAGACGCCGGCCGACAACAGCAACACGAAAGGCGTCACAAGGGTCATCTCGACCAGGACAGCCCCGTCGTCGTCGCGCTTGAACCGGTGGAGGATTCGTTTGAGCGCGATCAGCATGGCTCTACCGGTAAAGCTGCGCTTCGTTCCGAAACGCCTTGTCGACAAGAGTGTTGTTGGCAAATGCGCCGTCGACATCGACGATCTCCAGGCTGATCGGTTTCTCGCCGGCTGATGGGTCTTCGGGATCTTTCGTATTGTCCTGCTTCTGAACCGGAGTGTTGACGAACACGCTGACGTAGCCGTCTGGCCTTAACTGAATATGGCCATTGATCTTTGCCCGGTTCGCTATGCAGTTCACGATTGCCATATTTAGCAGACGGCGATCAGGATCGGGCGTCGGTGTGCTGCCCTTAAAGCAGGATGGTGTTCCGCTTTCCTTTGTCGGCGCCTTCGACTTATCACCGACGAGTCCTCTCGCGATCTCATATTTATAGACGTCATATCGCGATGCTGGAGCAGTCTTGGAGCCGGTCGGATTGGTGGCGCTTGGGACATTTGGATATGTCGTCCCGTGATTGACAGACCAGTAGGTACTCCAGAAGCTTTGGGCTGTGATTGGGTCAGACATGCCCTTTGAATCGTTGTAGTTCGTTCCAGGAGGAAGAGGCAGCGCCGTGCCGTCGGTTACCGGGTCGTATTTGCTGCAGCCGGTCTTCTGGCCTTTGCGGACATTGCTCGCTGGACGATAGTTGAAGTCCTTGTCATTCTTGTTCAGTGAGCCGCTGTAGAGATCGAACCGGGTGTTCAGCCCGGTGTTCACTTGGCCGAGAGTGACACCGGTCTTCGTGGTCAGCGCGTCCCGGCTATAGCAGGTGCCAGCCGTGCCCATCGCAATGGCATCGCGCAAGGAAGTCAGGTTGTTGTCGATCAAGCCGAAATTGCCTGGGCCCGGGTTAGAATCGACCTTCAGTACGCGAAATTCACGGCCATAGGTATCGCCAGAGGCAAAGGCCTGCTGAATCGTCTTGCTGGTCCCCGGCGTTGTCGTTTCGAACGGGTTGCACATGAAGAGCGGCACGGTTTCACATATCGACTGTTTGAAGCCCGCGACGGCCTGCGGCCGGATATCCATCGTGCTGCGGCTGGACATGCTTACAGGAAAGAAGCTTTCGAAGGTCCCGGCGCTCGCGGCATTAAGTGTCACCACGACCAAACTGACCGCCGTGGGATCGATACTGGCCCAGTTAGCGCCGTTTGCATCGATACCATTGGCGCCAAGCGCCGTATTGTCGCTGGCAGGGATCCCGGTCAGATACGTCACGGTGATGTCGGCGCGCGCTATCTCGTGGCTGCCAGCCGTCGAGAAAAGCGTTCTGTTGGCGACCAGATTGCTGATGGCGTTGTTGGCGCGCGTGATGCTGTCCGCTCTTCCATCGAGTTCCGCCGCGCCGGCCAGCGCAAGCGCGTCGACCCCTTTTTGCAGATCGCTGTGCAGCCCGGTAGCGCGGCTCATGTCGACGGCCAGCAGTGCAAATCCGATAAGCACCGGCAACATGATAGAAACGAGGATCATCGCTACGCCGCGCTGATCGTTCCAGAATTCACGAATGGTCCTCAACATGATCTTACTCTCTGTTCCATTCGTGCCAGGCGTCCTCGCTCGCCTGACAAACCGCATCCTTCTACTTCGCTGCGCTGGTCTCGCTCGACGGGCCGACATTGACGGTCATGTTGGTTGCCGGCGCGGACCCACCTGGCGGAAGCTTGTATTTCTGCACCACGGCGACCGACCGAGCTCCATTGCCTTCGATCTTCGTGTTGTTGGAAGCCGGGTTATAGGGATCGACCGTCTGCAGGAGCTGATTGGCTTTCTGCGAGTCGCCCGATGCCAAAGTCATCGTGTCGTAATTGTTCAAATAGTCGGCCGCGCAGCCTGCGAGCAGGCTGGTGCCGAGAAGGACGAGCAGGAGCTTATTTCTTGACATAGACCAGCTTGTCCTTCGATTTCACATCCAGCATGTGGCCGTAGGGCCCGGTGACGCCTTCGCCATGCTCGTACATGCGGATCATGTCCTTGTTGACTTCGAGCTGACCGAGCAGCATGAGTTCCGGATCGTTGGCCGGCCTTGTCTTGTCGAAAGGTGTCGCCAGCTGCTGGCCGGGTTTCACCGGCCGCACGAGATGCGGCGTCACGATGACGACAAGCTCGGTCTCTTCCTTCTGCGTGCTCGAATTGTGGAACAGCGCACCAATGATCGGCACCTGACCGAGCCACGGCACCTGGTCCTGCAGCCTGGTGTTTTTGCTCGAGAGCAGGCCGCCGACCGCGAAGCTCTGGCCGTCGCGCAAATCGACCACGGTCGCCAGCTTGCGATTGGTGAAGATCGGATCGCCAGCCGGGGTGAAGCCGGTCAGGTCGCTGACCTCAGGGGCAAGCTTGATGTGGATCTTGCCGTCGTCGAGGACGACCGGCGTGAAGTTCAGGTTGACGCCGAACTGCTTGAACTGGATTTCGACTTCGCCTTGGCTGTTGACGCTTCGAACCGGTATTTCGCCGCCGGCGTTGAAGCTGGCTGTTTCGCCCGAGACCGTGGTGAGGTTTGGTTCGGCCAGCGTACGAACGACGCCTTTCGACTCCAGCGCTTGAATAATCAGATCGACCTTGACGTTGCTGTCGATGACGCGGGTTATCAGTGCCGCGAACGGGCTTGAATTCGACAACAGACCGCTGATCAGATCGCCGGTTCCAAGTACTGTTCCGTCCTTGTCCACCGTGGCATCGCCAGTTCCCCAAATAGTTTTGCCGCTGCGGTTTGCGCCTCTCCACGACACACCAAGATCGCGACCGGCGCTGCGTTTGGCCTCCAGGATGCGTACGGAAAGATTGACTTGTTCGCTGTCATCGATGGTCACGGCGTTGATAATGGCGTCGGGGCCATATTGCTGGGTGACTTCCACGATGGATGCCAGTGTCGCGGCGTCCTTGACATGGCCGCTGAGCCTTATCTTGCCGTTGATCGAACCGATCTCGACGCGGGCCTTTGGCGCCACCTGGCGGATAGCCACCGCCATGTCGCTGACATCCTGGCCGACCTCGATCTGGATGGCGCCGAGCGAGCGCTTGTCCTCGGAAAACAGATTGACGGTGGTGGTGCCGACGCTCTTGCCGATGATGTAGAGCGTCTTGTCGGTCATCGGCTGCGCATCGGCGATCTTCTCGTCGCCGACCACGATGTCGCCCAAAGTAGCGTTCACCTGGATCGTGGCGGATTGGGAAACAGGCACGAACACACGATGCAGCGAAGGGCTCGACACGTCGATGAAGCGGTCGGCCGCCGCAGCCGGATGGCCGGAGATCGCCGATACGCCCAACACAGATAGCGCGGCCGCCGCTATCCTGACCCAAATCCCCTTCATTCCCCGTCTCCCCGCTTGCTGCCCCAGGCAGCCTCCGCCGCGCCGACCCTCGTCAGTCTTGTCGCGGCACTTCGTATGATTCGAGCTTGACGCCCCGGAACACTCCGATCGTCGCCAACTTGGGCGGCTCCGGCTGCACGTATTTGACTACTTCCTTCACCGGTTGCGGCGTGGCGACTGCCGGCGCAGGCTTTGCCTTGCTCATCTGGTCGAGTTGACTGCCGACCCGTTCAACCGCCTTGGCGAGGCCGTCAATCCTTTGGTCCGCCTGTTTGCGCGCCGCTTCCTCGGCAGCCTGCCTGTCCAGCTCGGCCTGACGCTTAGCGACATCCTCAGGCGTGTCAGCGGTTAGATCCGCCAGCGTAACCCTTTGATTCGCCTCACCCTTGCTGCCGGCAGCCTGGCGCAACGCCAGGGACAATTGGCCCGCACCCGCGGCCAAGGTGAGCTTCTGCGCATCTTTCGTGCTCACCTCGACCGTCACCGCCTTGACGACAGTCGGATTGTCCTTGGTCGCATCCGCAACCTGGTCGACGGCAAGCACCTTGACGCTCTGCAGCAACACATCGACAAAACTCTTATCGGCGCCGTCGTCACCGCGAACATTCCGGGTTAGCAGCACGTCGACCCTGTCGCCGGGGAAAACAAATCCCGCGACGCCGAGCACGTCATTGACCCTGATGGAAACGGCTTTCATCCCCTCGTCAAGCACGGCCGACAGCGTGGCGCGCTGACCTGGGCCGGTAATCTTAGCCGCGAGAACAGGTTCATTGGCGCTGATGGACTGTAGCGCCTGGCGCGCCCCATTCCCTGCCATCGCCTCTTTGACTGTCTTGAAGGCGCCTGTCGGCACCGCTCCCGCCGGCCATGCAATTTCGCGTAATTTGTCGGCGCTCAGCGCGTCGCCGAATTTCAAAGGCACCGCCGCGACCACCACCGTGCTGGCCTGCACGCCATTGGCCATAGCGTTGCGCTGACCCGCCAGCCAGATGTTGACAAGCACGACCGCAAGAACGCCGAATATGCCGGCGAGCACAATCATGATGAGTGTATTGGCGCGCATTTCCCAAACCCCCTTCGACCCGCCTCGGCGCTTGCAAACTCGGGCTCAGCCCGAGTTTGCAATATCAGTTCGGCCAGGCCCGGGATCGTCCCCCGGGGCTTGGCCATTCCAGCTTAGCAGGTCACGCCCGTGGCGTTCTGCGTGTCAGTCTGCAGATTGGTGCAGAGTGTGCTCCACGCATTGGTGACATAGACGCCGACAGAGATGATGAAGGTGATCACTGCTGCGGTGATGATGCCGATCAGAATCGAATATTCGACCATGGCAGCGCCGTTATCGTCGTCGCGGAACTGCCGGGCCATCGTCATGAGCTTCTTCATGCCAATTTCTCCCCTTGGAGGTTTGAACCCGACGAGACAGAGCCAAGGAATGAACCCCAAACCAAAGCATCCCCCGTCGCGTTCAATCCTAGGTGCCGCTAAAAATCCGGTCAAACGGATTAACAGTCTTTTAACCCTTCAATACTCCGTTCAGAGCTCTTTAAATTTGTACAACAGCTTGATTCGCTTCACTTTTCAAGCGGTCTTAACCATTCATTCACAAATTGGCCACATCCAAGGGCAAAGGCCAATACATTAGGAATATGGCATATCCATTTATATTAAGGAGGTTAGCGCGAGGAATTCCCGGGAGCCACCAAACGTCTTAGGACTTTAGTCGGTGGGCCTAAAGCCAGGCAAAAATAAAACGATTTATCAAAACTTGGTTTCTTAACTATGTCGCAAGTAATACCTGCAGTGTGTCCGCTAAGCCGCTTGTGCACCTCGTGGTTAACGCTTAGTTTCACGGCGGAAATTAAAAGGGGGCGGGCGGCATGTTGGGTCGCTTCATCAAGGGTCCGAATGAACAGAAGACGCCGCTAGCCCCGGTCGTCGTCGCCCCGAATGGAGCGGCCGCTTCTCCCGCGGCCGAGGCCGAACCGCAAGGCGACGATTTCCTGACCCTCAAGGTCGAACTGCATCGCCATCTCATCGACCGTTTCAACCTGACGGCGCTGGAAAGCGCCTCCAAGGACGAGATCCTGAACGAGATTCGGCCGATCGTGCGCGAGTTCGTGCGCGGCCGGAATGTGCCTTTGAATGCCCGTGAGCTCGATCAACTGACCAGTGATACAGCCGACGAGATGCTGGGGCTCGGTCCGATCGAACCTCTGCTCAAGGACGACTCGATCACCGATATCATGATCAACACGCATGAGCGCGTGTTCATCGAGCGACGCGGCATGATCGAGCAGACCTCGATCCGCTTCCGCGACGAGGCGCATCTGCTGCGGATCATCAACAAGATCGTCTCTAATATCGGGCGTCGGGTAGATGAATCCTCGCCCATGGCGGATGCGCGCCTGGACGACGGCTCGCGCGTCAACATCGCCGTGCGGCCGGTCTCGGTTGACGGCCCGCTCGTCTCGATCCGCAAATTCTCGAAGAATCCTTATTCGCTGGAACGCCTGATGGCGTTCAACTCGATCCGCCAGCCCATGATCGACATGCTGCGGATCGCAGTGCAGGCGCGCAAATCGATCCTGGTTTCGGGCGGCACCGGCAGCGGCAAGACGACGCTGCTCAACGCATTGTCGAGCTACATCCCGTCGAAAGAACGTCTGGTCACCATCGAGGACGCGGCGGAACTGCAACTGCAGCAGCCGCATGTCGGCCGGCTGGAAACGCGCCCGCCCAATGTCGAGGGCAAGGGCGAGATCCGTCAGCGCGAGCTGGTGAAGAACGCGCTGCGCATGCGGCCGGATCGCATCATCGTCGGCGAGGTGCGCGGCGAGGAGGCCTTCGACATGCTTCAGGCCATGAACACCGGCCACGAAGGCTCGATGACCACCATCCACGCCAACACGCCGCGCGACGCCATCTCCCGACTGGAGCAGATGGTCGGCATGGCGGGCATGCCGATGTCGCACGACTCTATTCGCGCTCAGATCGCTTCCGCCATCGACATCATCGTGCAAACGCAGCGTCTTTCCGATGGCGGCCGGCGGGTGATCTCGATTTCGGAGATCACGGGCATGGAAGGCAATGTCGTCCAGCTGCAGGAAATCTATCACTATGTCCGGCGCGACGTTGCCGCCGACGGCACGATCGTCGGCGATTTTCGCGCCACCGGCGTTCGCCCCCGTTTTGCCTCTGAGGCAGCGACGCTCGGCCTCCATTTCGCCAAGGACGCCTTCAATCCGCAGGTAGCGATGTAATGCTGACGGGACAGACGCTGCTCTATTTCATCTATGTGGTCGCGGCCGCCTCGGTCATCCTTGCCGGCGAGGCATTCTACCTCTCCCTCACGCGCCGGCGTTCGCACCTGCTCGCGGTCAACCACCGGCTTCGTCGCCTCGCCGACGAGGCGCCGGCGGAGCAGACCCTGCAAAGCCTGCTGCGCGAGCGCGGCCTGACTGGTTCAGGAGACTTCGCGTCCAACCTTATCTGGTTGAACCGGCTATACACCCGGTCCGGCATAACCGGAAACCCAATGACTTTCGCGGTGTCGTTCCTTCTCGCCGGTTTTGGGCTGGCGCTGCTTGTCTGGTTTCTGTTTGGTGTCTCGGCGCCGGCGGCTTTCCTCATCTTCCTGGGGGTGGGGTTCGCATTACCGCTGCTTTTCCTGCGGCGAGCCTGCAAAAAGCGAATCCTGAAGTTCGCTGGGCAATTGCCAGATGCGCTCGATATGATCGTCCGTTCGCTCCGCGCCGGCCACCCGGCCTCGGTCGCAATCGGTCTCGTCGCGCGTGAAATGCCCGATCCGCTTGGGACGGAATTCGGCATCGTCGCCGACGAGATCACCTTCGGGCTCAGTATGGAGCAGGCGGTTCGGAAATTGTCGGAGCGGGTCGGCTTCGAGGGCCTTCATCTGCTGTCGGTTTCGCTCTCGATCCAGGCCAAAACAGGCGGCAACCTCACCGAGATCCTGGCGAACCTGTCGTCCGTTCTGCGCGAAAGGCGGAAACTTGGATTGAAGATCAGAGCGCTCTCGGCCGAGGGGCGGGTATCGGCATGGATCATCTCGCTGTTTCCTCTTTTTATGTTCCTGATCCTGATGCTTGTGGCGCCCTCTTATTATGGCAAAATCTGGGGTAGCCCATTGATCCTGCCGGTGTTCTTGTCATTCGGTTGCTGGGCGCTGCTTGGCACGTACATCATGTATCGCATGGTCACTTTCGATTTCTAGGCGCGGCCATGAACCTGCTTTCGAACACGAACGACCTGACCTTTCTGGTGTCGCTCGCCGTCTTCGTGGCGGCGGTGACCTTGTTCCTGTTTGCCGCGCTCGTTTTCCTGCCCGCGATGCAGACGCGCAGGCTGGTGACGGACAGTCTCGTCGGCGATGGGTCCGTGGATCGCCGCTCAATCCTGGGACAGGACCACCTCGTCCGAGCCGCGGCGCAAAAGCCGGTCGAAGCCTACTTCAGATCCATGGAGAAGGAGCGCAACGAGCCTGACGCTCTGGAAGCCAAGCTTTTTCGCGCCGGTTTTTATGGCGCGAGCGCACCGCTTATCTATACACTTTGCCGGCTGGGGGCCGTCGCCATAGGTTTTCTGCTTATGTATGCCCTCCTCTCGAGGGTATTGCCGCCGCGATTGCCCGGCATCTTCGCCTTTGCGGGCGCGGGTCTGATCGGCCTCGGCTGCATCGTCATTCCGAGCATCATGCTCGATCGTTTCGAGAATTCGCAGAAGCAGGTTTACCGTCGCTCTTTTCCCGATTTCATGGATATGATGATCACCTGCGCCGATGCCGGCATGAGCCTGGAGGCGGCGGTCGAGCGGGTGAGCCAGGAACTGGCGGGCACGCACAAATGGCTGGGCATCCAGCTTACGATCATGAACCTGCAATTGCGGGCGGGTAAGCCGTTGCGCGAAGCATTGCGTGAGCTAGCCGATCGCATCGGACTGGATGAGGCCAAGGCCTTGGCGGTGCTGTTCCGGCAATCGGAAGAGCTGGGCACCAGTCTCACCGACGCCCTGCGCGTTTACAGCGCCGAGATGCGCGATCAGCGCATTCTGCGTGCGGAAGAACGTGCCAACTCCTTGCCCGTCAAGATGACAATTCCGCTTGGCCTCTGCATTTTTCCGGTGGTTCTGATGATCATTATGCTGCCGGTGATCATTCGCATGAAGGGCATTTTCTTCTAGTGCGTCATATGATTAGATTCTAAAACAGAGTCGGGGACTCGTGGGACACATAATGACAAAGCGCCTCGCAGTCGCGACCAGCCTGCTGCTGATCTTCCTGGCCGGATGCCAGACGCACGACACCACCGGCGGGGTGGTCCGCACCAACGAGCCGGCCAAAGGCGACTACACGGCCTTCGGCGATACCTTCGACGGGCTGAAGACGATAAGCGACGTTGACTACTACGCCTCGGACCAGGCGATCACCGAAGCGAAGACGCAGTTCCGTTCCGAAAATTACGGCAATGCCGGCGCTTTGTTCTACAAGGCCACTCGACTCGCTCCGAACGACGGCGTCGCCTGGCTGGGCCTTGCCGCCTCATGCGACCGCATCCGGCGGTTCGATCTGGCCGACATGGCCTATGGCAGGGCTTACCGACTGCTCGGCGCGACGCCGGAATATTACAACAATCTCGGCTATTCCTATCTGCTGCGCGGCAAGCTGCAGGACGCGCGCAGTAACTTCCTCAAAGCCTATGAACTGGCCCCCAACGATCCGACCGTGGCCAACAATCTGAAGCTGCTGTCGTCCAGCGTGCGGAACATAGAGCGGTCATGAGCCTTTTGCTTGCCGCGTCACTTGTGTTCAAGGCGTTGGCGATCCTGCTGCTGGTAAGAATTGCCTGGACGGATTTCACCACGCAGCGGATATCCAACCGTGACGTGCTGCTGCTGCTTTGCCTCGGCCTAGGAGCTTTGCAATTCCAGGCGTTGCAAACTCATTCATGGCTGGAAATGGGAATTAGCGCCTTCGGCGGCGCCGCGCTGTTTCTTGCGCTTTTTCCATTCTGGCTTTTGCGCAAGATTGGCGCCGGCGACGTCAAGCTGATGAGCGTAACTCCGTTTTTGGTGGGCGGGAGCAATCTCGCGGTATTTTCCGTGTTCCTGCTGGTGTTCGCGGTCGCCACGGCTGCTTTGGTCAAGAATCCCTTCCTGTTGCCGGCAGGAATGTTCCGCCATTATGTGCAGCATATGGACCGCAAGGGCGTCGTGCCGTTCGGCGTGCCAATTTCGATGGCGGCGATCTGTGCAATAGTTTTGCAGATGTATCACGCTGTGGTGGTTGCAACCAGTTCCGGCATACTTGAGCAACTCAACTGACCAAACTGAGGCGTCGCGGTGCGCAGTAGCGAGTTCAGACTGGCTGCAACGATAGCAACTGTCACCCTAGCTTTCTTTGTTGTGGACTTCTTCTATTTCCCACGCTCCAGCGTCATTCTCGATTCGCACAATTGGTTCGAATTGGCCAAAGTTATGATGGTGCTCGCGGCAATCATTGTCGCGATGATGCTCGTGGAATGGCGAATCGAAGAAGACAGCTCACTGGTGGGGCGATTGATCGCGGCCAGTGCCGCCGCCGTCCGCTCGCTCGCCAAAAATGGCTGCCTTTTCGTTCCAATGAGTTTTGCGTCGGTCTGGTTCATGTATCTGGCTTCTGCAACTGACAGGCCGCTGATGGACCAAACATTGGCTGCGCTAGACGCAGCTATAGGGTTCGACTGGCGAGCCTTTCTCGACCTCACGAACAGGCAGCCGATAGTGGCAGGGGCGCTCGTTTTCGCTTATCACGCGCTTGCGCGGCAGCTTCCGCTTCTGCTCCTTTTGCTGGCCTTTGCAAAGCGTCCTCGTCTTACCGAGTTCATCGCCTTGCTGGCGGTTTCGTCGGCGCTGACCGCTACCTTGATGTCGCTTGTGCCGGCGGCGGGAGCCTGTGCGTATTTCCAGCCGAGACCAATCGACTTCAGCAATTTCACGGCACGAGCGGGAATGTGGCACTTCACCGAGCTGATGAGGATACGATCAGGAGAGCCATTTAACCTACTCGTGACCAGGGCCGAAGGTCTCGTCACTTTCCCGTCCTATCATACCGCACTCGGCATCATGGTAGTCTACGCGCTTCGAGACTACCGCTGGCTGTTCTGGTCTGTCGGGTGCCTGAATGCCGTAATGATTGTCAGCACACTTCCAGAAGGCGGACACCACCTCATCGACGTGATTGCGGGCGCAGTGGTTGCCGTTGCTTCCATTGTTACCGTCAGGGCGATCGCCTCTTACGATCGTGGGGAAGCCCATGCCCCGGCAGTTTTCCCACTAACCAAAGGTTGACGCTCTGTGCTCCTGCGACGGAAACGGGTTCCCCGGGAATGCCTTCCAAAACCTCCAGTTGAGCAGCGAAACCCGGGTACGACGTGCAAGCAAAGGGCTGACCGCCCCGTTCATTTCGCAGCTATGTCAGGTGCCGGTTCCATTGCCGAACCGGCTTCCCCTTAACGAACGGCGCCGGCAGCGGCTCGTCGGAAATAGCTGGCCTTGGCGCCTCGAACACCAGCTGTTCAATGAGCGCGACGGCACCCGCTGCCACCGCGCCAGCGACTGCTAGGATAAGAAGCTTTCTAAGAAGATCCAACGACCCGCCCATCCAATGAAATTTAAAACCCCGCCGTCTGCTTCTCTACCAGCTTAAGCTTACCCTTCTCCACCCTGAAGAACGGCATCGACCTCTGGCTCGAGCCGTCGCTGCGGAAGCGGAACAGGCCGGTCGAGCCGCGGAAGCCGGTCGTGTTCTCCAGCACCTGCTTGTTGAAGCCGTCGGGGCCGGCCGCGCTCGCGATGCCCGCACTCAGCGCCACCATGTCGTAGGCATAGGCGACGTTGACATCCGGCTGATACTTGTAGGTCGCCTTGAAACGGTCGGCGATCGGCCCGGTCTCGCTCTCGTCGAGCGTCGCGATATAGGCGCTCTCATAGAGCGGATCCATCGGGCGCTCGAGCCAGCGGTCGGTGCCGATCAGCGTCACCGTCTTGCCTGGAATGCCTTTCGCCTTCAGCGCTGCGAGCACCGCCGTCGGGCTGCCGCCGCCGCTGGCGACGACCACGGCGTCGGGCGCCTCGACCAGCGAGCCCATGTCCGACACCACCTTGGCGCCGCCATCGGTCGGCGAATAGGGCAGCGTCACCGCAAGCGTGGCGCCATAGATGCTGAGCGCGTTGGCCACCCGGGATTCAATGGCGCTCGAGGCCGCGCCCGCCGGCACCAGCAGCACGAATTTCTTCGCGCCCTTGCTGGCGATTGCCGCGGCGCCCGCTGCGGCGCTGTCGGCTTCGCTGAGCCGCACGGAATAGACGCCGGGGCCGCCGGCGAAATTGTCGGCCAGCGCCAGCACCGGCGGCCGCTTGGAGCCAGAAAGCTTGGCAAGGTGCTGCGCGGCCGCAAGCTCGGACGGCCCGATAACCGCCTTCGCCGTGCCCGAGGTGATCGCCTTCACCGCGAGGTCCTTCGCGTAGCCGCTGTCGCCGCGCGTATCCTCGATCGTCAGCGTCAGAAGCTTGTCGCCGAGATCGGCCATCGCGAGGCGCGCGCCGTCATACATTTTCCGGCCGTTCTCGCCGGTGGTTCCGGGCGCCGAAAGCGGCAGCAGCATGGCCACTTTGGTCGGCCCCGTGCCGAGCGTCAGCTGGGCCTTGGCGGCGACGACCGATGTCGGACCGCCCGACGTCGTGCTGCCCAAGGCCGGACTCAAGGTCTGACCACTGGCCTGCTGGGCGGGCGCCGCGGCGGCGCCCGTCTGGCCGGCGGGTGCCGCGATCGCCGACGGATCGAGCACGTCCGACGCGCCGCTCTTGGACTGGCATCCGGACAGTGCCGCAACCAGCGCCAGAACAATGTGCCGTAAACGCGGTTCGTGCCGCTCAGATTTCATGCCGCTTCCACCATGTGCCGCCAGCTATTATCCCGGTCTATCTTCTACCTGACCTTAACGTCTTGCTCGCCGCCGTCCCGCATTTTTCTTGTGCCGGATATCTGACGCCAAACGCGATGTTGGTGGCTGGCTAGCCGAGCTCCTCGAGCGAACCGCGAAAGCCGAGCATGCGCGCCGGCGCCGGCATGACCTGGATCAGCCCGACCTCGCCGTCGGCGCCGCGCACGCCGGGATCGAAGCCGCTTTCGATCTCCATCACCGCATGCGCCAGCACCGGCTCGAGGCCGTAGAGCGAGGCCTGGCAGGTGGCGAATGCCTTGAATGTCTCGCGCGTCCGCTCGGGCGCCGCGTCGCATTGCACGGGCTGCGTGCCCGGCGGTTGTGGTCGTTCCAGCCAGTTGGCGTGGACAGGTGTTTGCCCCAGGCTAAGCAAGGCGACCGCCAGGGCAACTCCAGGAAAGGAGCGTAGCGGTCTTCCGTTCGCAATTGCGCCGAAACAAGAGATAGACCGTTTCGCCGTTTCGGTGAAACGGCGGACCGGTCCAGCGCGATCGCCTTCGCCGGTTCTCCGTCGGCCACCATCGCGCCAGCCGGCGTTCGCTTGCCTGTCAGCTCAGTGCATATACTCGACCATGCGGTCGTGGAAGCACTCGCATTTGTTGAGCGTGTCTTCGTCCTTGTAGTTCGTCTTGAGGTAGCCATAGGCCATGCCGCAGGCGACCTTGGCTTCCGAGGCCCAGACGAAGGCGGGACGCGACGAGTTGATCCATTCCGGGCTGTTGGCGACGGCGACCGATTCGTCCATCAGCTTCACCACATGAGCCTTGAGCTCGACCATGTTGTCGGTCAGCACCAGGTCCGACGTGCCGACGGTGCGGCAATAATTCACCGCCGGCTCGCCAATGATGTCGGCGGCGAAACCCGTCGACCCGGCCACCAGCAGCGCGGCGGCCGAAGCCAGCAATCTTACGGAATGTTTCATGTAAACCCCTCTCCGAATTATCAATTCACGGTTCGCTGATGCATAGCATGACAGCATGCCCGCGCATAAGTGTTAAATCGTTGCCGTGTGCTGCTGATGGTTCGAGTCATCGTAAAGAATGTTGATCGTGCCGGTGGTAGTCGGTCCGTTCTGCAGCACCGCGACATCTACGAAGTTAGCCGCATTGCCCGTACCGTCCGTGTCGACGCTCAGCGTCTTAGTGCTGGTGTCGTAATGGACATAGTCGGCGATGTTGCCGGCGGCCGCCTTGTCGAACAACGCGGTCAGGTCGATCTGGTCTCCCTCAGCTTTATTGTAGTCGGTGATGAGATCTTTGATGTTCAGCTCGAGGTGATCAAGCTTGAACGTATCGGCGCCAGTGCCACCGGTGAGCGTATCAGCCCCTGCGCCGCCGATCAGGGTGTCGTTGCCCGCCCCACCGACGAGGGTGTCGTTGCCCGCTCCGCCTATAAGCGTGTCATTGCCGCCATTGCCATTGATCGTGTCGTTGCCGGCGCCGCCGTACAATGCGTTCGCGGAGCTGTCGCCGGTGAGAGAGTCATCGAAGTTGGACCCGATGATGTTGGGCAGGGCCGACGTAGATGTGTAGACGTGGGAAGCCCCCACGAGATCGGTCGAATGATCCTGGGTCGCAGTACCGGTTAGTGTGATGCCGATCGAGCTTGCAGCCGTATCACCATCGCCGTCCACGACCTGGACCGGAAGGGTGAAGCTGACAGGATCGCTGGATTGCACGGCCGAGCCAAAGCCGGTAATGGCGAAGTCGGTCCCGGTGTCGGGTTGGCCATTGCCTTTGAGCGGTGAAATATTGGAGAGTTCCAGGCTGCTATAGCCGTCGGCAGTGAATGTGGCGATCGATACGCTCGTATCGAGCACGCCTGTTACTTGGGCGGCATAATGAACCGCGGCGGTGGGATCCACATCGACGAATTGAACCGTGTAGGTCCTGCCGCCGATTGTATACGAATGGGCCGCGGTGTCCGCGAAGTCGACTGTTTGCGATTGCCCATTGTACGTAATTACGATCGACGAGATCGAATCGTAATGGCCGTCGCCAACCACATAGTTACCGTCGGTGCCTGTGTTGTTTGGGCCGAGGCCGTTGTAATCATCACGGGCGGTAATCTGAAGGACAGAGTTTGCGGTTCCATCGCCGAAGGTGAAGTTGGTGCCGTTAGCGATATAATGGCTGTCGAAGATCTGAGCGCCGGCAGTCATCGCGGAACCGGTCAAATCCTGAACGAAATCAACCCGGATGCCTTCACCTGAGCCGATGTTCTGTCCGGCGAAGCCGCCACCGACGCCAAAGGAATTAGCGTTCCCGTTGATCGTCGAACCGGTGCCGAGGGGAGTGAAAAGCACGTCCCTCGAGTCATCGTTGACCGGATTACTTTGCTGTCCTGTAGGCACAAAGCCAGCCCAAGGGCTGTTTCCCCCGTAGAATGCATATGATCCGTTGGTGAAAGTGACTTGCGACAAGCTGTCGACCGGCCCATCCATATCCACTGAGTAGGTAGAGCTCGCTGGATTGAGAGCGACGGTGAACACCGTAACGCCATTGGCCGTACCGGTAAGGGTATGGCCGTCTTGCGATACGTCATAGATGATGTGCGCGCCGCCAGACGTGAGGCCGCTGTCTGTGCCGTCGAGAGACGCCGCGAAGCGCACTGTACCGGCGCCGTCCGCGCCGTAGTTGTTTGCTACGTTGTGGTCTGCATCGAGGAAGAATGAGACTGCAGCGCCCGCGCCGTTAGAGAGGACGGCATAGTCCGACGAGACTGCCGTCGGTACGTCGTCCTTGATGTCGACGGTGATGGTCGAGGTGCTGGTGTTGCCAAAGGCATCGGTCACCGTGTAGGTGAACACGTCCTTACCGGCTTCGACCTCGGCGCCGTTGTCGGTGGCCGGGTTTGTCGTATAAGGCTTGGTCAGCGTGTAGGTGTAGTTGCCGTTCTGGTCGATCTGCAGCAGGCCGTAGTTGCCCTGCACGGTTACCGCAGAGCCGCCCACTGCCGACTGCGTGACCGCACCGACAATGTTGGTGATATGCGGGCTGTTTGGATCGCCCAGCGTCAGCGTGCCGGTCTTCGTCTCATTGGTGCTCGAGAGGTTCGACCCTGTCACCGTCGAGGCCGCCAGGTCGCCGACAGCGCTGGTGTCCAGCGCCGCCTCATCGACCTGCACGGTCGCTGCCACCGGCTGCGGCTGGCCGTTGGTCACATTGATCGTCAGCGTCGAGGGCGAGGTGTCGCCGTCGCCGTCCTTGATGGTGTAGGTGAACACGTCCGTTCCGGAGGTGTTGGCGAAGGCCTTGTAGCTGTAGCTGCCATCGGCCTGCACCGTCAGCACGCCATAGGTGCCCGTTACGGTCGTGATGCCGGCGTTGGTGACCGAACCGGTCCAGGCGATCGAGGCGATGCCGTCGGCTCCCGCCGTGTCGGCCGCACCGGTGCCGTGGGTGCTGGTGCCGGTCTCGATATTGCCCGTGACCGTCTCGCCCGACTGGGCGGCGTCGGTATCGGCATGCGCCGTCGGCACGTCGTCGACGATGTTGATGACCAGGTTGCCGGCCGGCGCGCTGTCGCCGTCGGTGTCGGTGACGACGACTGCGAAGGAGGCATGGGTGTTGTCGCCGGAAGTGTTGTCGAGCAGCGTGTAGGTGTAGCTGATCGAGCCGATGCCGGTTGCCGGATTGTAGGTATAGCTTGCCGTCAGCGAGCCGGTGGCGTCGGTGAAGGTCTGGGGCACGCCGCTCAGCACATGGCCGCCGAGCGAGACGGTCTGGATGCCGTCGGGCGAGGTGAAGCCGATGCTGCCCGAGGTTGTCTCGGAGTTTGCCGCCGCGTTCGAGCCGGCCGACTCGCCGGGCCGGGCCGCCAGGCCGGCTTCATAGACGGTGGTGTCGGCGCCGCCGGGCGCCGGGATGGTGTCGGTTGGCGTGGAGTCGCCGATCGAGATGGTCAGCGTGGTGTGCGACAGGTCGCCGTCGCCGTCCTTGATGGTGTAGGTGAAGACGTCGTCATGGCCGCCCTGCGAGCCGGCGTCGCGGGTGTAGGAGTAGGAGCCGTCGGCATTGAGCGTCAGCTTGCCGTAGAGGCCCTGGATGACCGTGCCGACATTGGCGTCCTCGCCACCGGCAGTCGTGCCGGCAACGACCCCGACCACGGTTGCGCCGTCGGCGCCCTGGGTGTCGGCATTGCCGTCGGTGGTGTTGGCGTCGCCCGCGTCGGTGCCGCCGGTCAGCACATTGCCGGTCGCCGGGCCGAACTGGCCGGCCGCGATGCTGTCGGTATCGGCATGCGCCGTCGGCACGTCGTCGACGATGTTGATGACCAGGTTGCCGGCCGGCGCGCTGTCGCCGT
>NZ_JAIUHG010000031.1 GCF_020164955.1 Mesorhizobium sp. CA8 | reverse complement strand
CCATCCGAGCAACCCTCGTCTTTTAATCGCACGAAAGGGCGGGCCACCGATCTCCGCCTCGGAACATGACGTCTAGCGTAGTTTTCTGCGCTTCCGGTGCTCATGTACCTTAAGTACGCTCCGCTCCGGCCTTCGCCAGCCGAAGCCCTCATAAGCGTCTCCGCTCTATGAGGCTGGCCGGCGTAGGCCGGTTCTCGAAAACCACGCCATTCGACTCGCCAGAGCGAATTCTGAAAAGGTCCTCACGCTGGCGCCTTTGAACTGAGCGCCAGCAGCCGTTCCGCTTCCGCGATCACTTCAGCCGGCGTCACCCCGCTGCCGGCAGGCGCAAGCAAGGTCGATGCGAACGGGCCGCGCGGGCCGGTGAGACCGGGTTCCGTCGCCAGGAAGATGGCGATTGTCGGCCGGCCGAAGGCGCTGGCGAGGTGGGTGAGGCCGGTGTCGGCGCCGATGACCAGCGTCGAGCGGCCGAGGATTGCGGCGATAACCGCGAGCGGCGATTTTGGAACCAGCACCGTCCCTGGCACGGCACCGGCAATCGCTTGGGCGACTTTCTTTTCCGCCTCGTTCGACCAGGTGGCAACCGGTGTGAACTGCCGGTCGGCCAATCGGCGCGCGGTTTCGATCCAATCCTCGACCGGCCACTTCTTGTCCTCGCGGCTGGTGCCGTGCAGCAGGAAGGCGGTTTTGCCTTCAACGCCAGCCAGGCCGCCCGCCGGCGGCACGATGCCGGATTCGAGCGCCGACAAATCCGGCTGGTAGCCAAGCGCCAGCCCGAACAGCCGCCTGGTGCGCTCGATGGCATGCAGGTCGCGCGGCACGGCGTATTTGCGCTGATAAAACAGCGTTGCCGAAGGCTCGCGGGCGCTCGCCCGGTCGAAGCCGGCAATCGGCGCGCCGGCCTGGATGGCGACCAGGGCCGACTTCAACAAGCCTTGCGCCTCGATGACAAGATCGTAGTTCCCCACTCGCAGGGCCCGCCGCAGACTTGCCATCTCGCGCCAGGTTTCGCCGTCGAAAAGCTTCTTGCGCCAGCGCCGGATCGCCACCTTGTGGATGGTGCCGATCGCCGGATGCAGGGCCACGAGACCGGCAAACGGCTCCTCCACGCACCAGTCGAAGCGGATATCGGGGCGGTTGCGCACCGCGTCCTCGACGGCGGGAAATGTGTGAATGACATCGCCCATCGACGATGTCTTGACGATAAGCACTTTCATGCCGCTGCCGAAACGTTGAGCAAGCGGTCGGCCGCGGCCGCGACTCGGGCGGCATCGAGCATCCTCAGGCAGTTGAGATGCCCGAGCGGACAGACCTTCTTGTGGCAGGGCGAGCAGGACAGACGCAGCCAGATCAGCTCGGAGCGCTCGCTGAGAGGCGGCGTGTTTTCCGGCGAAGTCGAACCGTAGACGGCGACGATCGGCGTACCGACGGCGGCGGCGACATGCATCAGCCCGCTGTCGTTCGAGACCGCAAGCTTCGCCGCGGCGATCAGGTCGATGGCGTCCTCCAGCCGAGTCTTGCCGGCCAGGTCGATGGCGCCTGGGGCAAGGGCTGCGATCTCGCCGGTCACGTCGGCGTCGTTCTTCGAGCCGAGCAGCGCGACGCCCAAGCCCTTGGCCATCATGTCCCGGGCAAGCCCGGCATAGTGATCGCTCGGCCAGCGTTTTGCCGGGCCGAATTCCGCGCCCGGCATCAAGGCGATGAATTTTTTTGCCGTCAGTCCGAAGCGCGCCAGCAGATCGGCCTGGTTGGCCTTGTCGATGGTAAGCCTCGGCGCGCGAAACGTGCCGCCGCGCGCGAGGCCGAAATAGGCGCGCGCCGTGCGCCGCTTCAGTGCCTCGGGCAGCGGTACGACATCCGTCAGCAGGCCGTAGCGCATTTCGCGCAAATTGCCGACGCGGTGCGGGATGCGGGCAAAGAACGGGATCAAGGCCGATTTCCAGCTGCCCGGCAGCACATAGGCCATGTCATAGCGGCCGCGCAGCAGGCGGCCGAAGCGCCTGCGGCTGCGGAATTCGAGCGCTCCCGGCATCAACGGAAAGTCGATCTGGCTGCGTATCTCGGGCATGCGCTTGACCAGCGGGGCAGCCCATGCCGGCGCCAGCACGTCGATGGCCGCATTCGGATGTTTTTCCTTCAGCGCCGCAAACAAGCACTGCGCCATAACCATGTCGCCCACCCAGCGTGGGCCGATCACGAGGATCGTTGGGCCTTCAGCCATTCGACATAGTCCCTGACGCCGGTTTCGACTGTGCGGAATTGGCCATTGTAGCCGGCCGCGCGCAAGCGGGACATATCAGCCTGCGTGAAACTCTGGTAGCTGCCCTTGAGATGGTCGGGGAAGGGCATGAATTCGATCTCGCCCTTGCCCAGTGTGTCGATCACCGTCTCGGCGATCGCCCGGAACGGCTGGGCGCGGCCGGTGCCGCAGTTGAAGATGCCGCTCGCGCCGCGCTTCCAAAGCCAGAGATTGACGTCGGCGACGTCGCCGACATGGATGAAGTCGCGGCTCTGTTCGCCGGGCCCGAAGCCGCCATAAGCGCCGAAGAGTTTCGGGTTTTCGCCGCGCTCGACCTGGTTGAAGAGATGGAAGGCGACGGAGGCCATGGCGCCCTTATGCGCCTCGCGCGGGCCGTAGACGTTGAAATAGCGCAGGCCCGCCACTTGCGAATGATCGGTGTCAAAGACATTGCGGCGGACATAATCGTCGAAGAGCTTCTTCGAATAGGCGTAGACGTTGAGGGGACGCTCGAACGCGGGCTCCTCGCGAAATTCGCTGCCGCCGCCATAGACCGAAGCCGACGAGGCGTAGAGGAAGGGCACGCGCAGCTTCAGGCAGGCATGCAGCAGCCGCTTCGAATAGGCGTAGTTCACCTCCATCATGAACTTGCCGTTCCATTCGGTGGTGGTCGAGCAGGCGCCTTGATGGAAGACGGCTTCGATGCGACCGAGCGCGCCGTCCTCGAGCCGGGCGAGGAAATCGTCCTTGTCGAGATAGTCGGCGATGCGAAGGTCGGCGAGGTTGGCGATCTTGTGGCCGTCGGTGAGATCGTCGACGACGACGATGTCGTCATGGCCCTCGGCATTGAGAGCGGCGACGATGTTGGAGCCGATCATGCCGGCGCCGCCCGTGACGATGATCATGAATGCCTCTGCTGCTACGATCCGGCTCTTATAGGGGAGACCAGCTGGGCTGTCGACAAAGCACGCGTCGCCCCGTCTTAAGCCGGATTGCCGATAATCACGTCAGGTCGGCGCAGCGCCAACGCCCGGAATGATGTTGGAAGAATTCGAAGATGTCCGTATCTGTGGTATCGCCGGTATGGAGATCAGGCCAGCAAGGCGTAGCCTGACAGAGACCTGACCGTGAGGGACAAATGCCGTCAACCGAACTGCTCATCGCGTTTTTCGCCACCACCGCGGTCTTCGCCTATATCCCTGGCCCCGCTATGCTCTACGCCGCAGCGCAGACGATGGCGCGCGGCCGATGGTCGGGTCTGATGGCGGCTCTCGGCATCCATCTCGGCGGCTATGTGCATGTCTTTGCGGCCGCCGCAGGCCTGTCCGTCCTGTTTCACGCGGTGCAGCCGCTCTATCTTGCGGTCAAGCTCGTCGGCGCGCTCTATCTGATCTGGCTCGGCGTTTTGATGTTCCGCAAACGGACGAACGGCGATACGGCTCTGCCCGCCATCGAACGGAAATCGGCCCGCCGCGCCTTTTTCGAAAGCGTTACCGTCGAGGTGCTCAATCCGAAGACGGCGATCTTCTTCATGGCATTCCTGCCGCAATTCATCGATGCCTCGGCAGCGTTCCCGGTCTGGCTGCAGTTCGTCGTGCTTGGAACCGTCGTCAACCTTATGTTCTCCTCGGTGGACATCGTTTGCGTTTTCCTTGCCGGCGCGATGATTGCGCGGCTGCGGCGTTCAGGACGCGCGCAGCGACTGATGCGGCGCGCGGGCGGCGCCGTGCTGGTTGGCCTCGGCGTCCACGTCGCCTTGCAGAGGAGCTGATTGCCCAGCCTGTTCCGCCTGCGGTCCGCGCCCGGCCTTGCCGTTGCACTCGCCCGAATTGCGGTATATCGGCATCGCTTTGAGCGACCCGCGCCACAATTCCGGCGCTGAAACCTAATCAAGTCCAGCCTTCTTTAGGCATACATCGAGTGAGATGATCAAGCACAATCCGCCTTCTCCGGAACCTTTGCATCGCACCATCGCCCGGTTCGGCGACATTACCGTGCTGGTCGTGGGCGATTTCATCCTCGACCGTTTCGTCAGCGGCGTGATCGAGCGCATCTCGCCGGAAGCCCCAATCCCCGTGCTGCATGGCAAGGGCGAGACGTTGAACATCGGCGGCGCCGGCAATGTCGTCTCCAACATCGTTTCGCTGGGCGCGGCCGCGATCCCCGTGTCGGTGATCGGTGCCGACCAGGCCGGCGACAATCTGATGCGCATGCTCGGCGAGATCGGCGTCGACACCGACGGCCTCCTGCAGCGCCAGGACCGCATGACCTCGTCGAAAAGCCGCTTCAGCGCCCTCAACCAGCAGGTGCTGCGTTTCGACGAGGAGGAGATCAAGCCGCTCACCTCCGCCGAGCGGGCGAAGCTCATCGATCACTTCCAGGCCGCGCTTGGCCGCGCCGACATCGTCATCCTTTCCGACTACGGCAAGGGCATCCTGCTCGACGGCGTCGCCGGCGAGCTGATCGCGATCTGCCGCGACGCAGGCAAGCCGGTGCTGGTCGATCCGAAGGGGCGCGATTATGCGCGCTATGCCGGCGCCACGGCGGTGACGCCGAACCGCAAGGAACTTGGCGAGGCGGTCGGCCGCAAGGTGTTCGGCGACGAGGAGATCGTGACCGCGGCGCGCGACCTGATCGCCACGCATGACTTCGAGTTCATCGTTGCCACGCGCAGCGAAAAGGGCATGAGCGTGGTTTCCGCCGAGGATGCCCGTCACATCTCCACCCAGGCGCGCGAAGTGTTCGACGTCTCCGGTGCCGGCGACACGGTCATCGCAAGTTTCGCATTGTCGCTCGCCGCCGGCGCCGACCGGGTGCATGCCGCCGTCATTGCCAATGCGGCCGGCGGCGTGGTCGTCGGCAAGCGCGGCACGGCTCGGCTGAACGTCGAGGAATTGTCCGGCGCGCTGTTCCGCTCGCATGGGCCGACGGCTCATACCGATGCCATTCTTGACGGCAATGCCGCGGCGAGGATGGTCGCCGCCTGGAAGGAAGAGGGGCTGACCGTCGGCTTCACCAATGGCTGCTTCGACATCCTGCATGCCGGCCATGTCAGCCTGCTGCATGCCGCGCGCAGCCAATGCGACCGGCTGGTGCTCGGCCTCAACAGCGACGCCTCGGTGCACCGGCTGAAAGGGCCTGGGCGGCCCGTCAACAACCAGCATGACCGCGCCTGCGTGCTGGCAGCGCTTGCCTCTGTCGACGCCGTCGTCGTCTTCGAGGAAGATACGCCGCTCAAGCTCATCGAGGCGCTTCTGCCGGACATTCTGGTCAAGGGCGCGGATTACACGATCGAGACCGTAGTCGGCGCCGACGTGGTGCAGAAGGCGGGCGGGCGCGTGGTGCTGGTCGACCTCGTCGCCGGCAAGAGCACGACGAACACGATCGGCAAGCTGCGTGCCGCAAACTGAGGGTCTCATGTCCGATTTGAACGACTACCTGGTCCGCTCCGCGGCGGCGATCTCGGCGATGGTCGAGCGCGACCTCACCGGCGAGATGGAACGCGCCGTGAGCACCGTGGTGACGGCGCTCTCGCAAGGCAAGGCGCTGCTGATCTGCGGCAATGGGGGCTCGGCCAGCGACGCCATCCACATCGCCGGCGAGCTGGTCGGCCGTTTCCTGAAGGAACGCAAGGCCTACAACGTCATCGCGCTGCCGGCCAACGCCGCGGTGCTGACCGCCTGGGGCAACGACTACGGCTTCGATACCGTCTTCTCGCGCCAGGTCGAGGCGCATGGATCGGAAGGCGCGGTGCTGCTCGCCATTTCCACCAGCGGCAATTCGCCGAGCATCCTTGCCGCCGCCGAGCAGGCGCGGGCGATGGGGATGACGGTGATCAGCCTCACCGGCGAGACCGGCGGCAAGCTCAAGCCGCTAACCGACATCCTGCTCAACGTGCCGTCGACCTCGACGCCGATCATCCAGCAGGGGCATCTGTGCCTCTATCACCATCTGTGCGAGGCGGTCGAAGCGCGTCTCAGCAATGGCTGAAAGCGAAGGCTTTCCGCTGGCCGCGCCGGGCCTTTGGGTCGAGCAGACCACCGCCACGAGCTTTCCGGCCGGCCGGCCGGCGCTGTTCCTCGATCGCGACGGCACGATCAGTGTCGATACCGGCTATCCAGACGATCCGGCGGCCATGGTGCTGCGCGACGGCATCGCGCCGGCCATCGAGGCCGCGAACCAACGCGGCGTTCCGGTCGTTGTCGTCACCAACCAGTCCGGCATCGCACGCGGCTATTTCGGCTGGGACGCGTTTGCCAGAGTGAACGGGCGCGTGCTCGAGCTGCTGGCTGAGCAAAACGCGTTTGTCGACATGGTGCTGGCTTGCGCCTATCACGAAGCCGGCAGGGGTCTGCTCACGGTTGCCGATCACCCGATGCGCAAGCCCAATCCGGGCATGCTGCTGGAGGCTGGCCGCCGCCTCGGCCTCGATCTGAAGCGATCGCTGATCATCGGCGACAAGCCGGCCGACATGGAAGCCGGTCGGCGTGCCGGCCTCATACGTGGCTGGCTCATCGATGGCGAGGCCTCGACGATAAGCGGGCTTTCGGTTTCGCCGTTGCGCTACGCCACGGACCTTGTGGGACTGCTTGCCGCGATACGGTCGCTCTGATCGCGGATTGATTCAAAACCCGGTGCTAAAGTGCTTTTCCCGCGGGGGAATTTCCGGAAGCCGGCACATTAAGTTGGAAAAGCCACCAGCCCTTCATCCTTGACGCGGCGGATTGTCAAAGCGGTACGCACGGTGTCCACATTCGGGGCCGAAGCCAGTTCCTCGATGACGAAGGTCTGGAACGTGCCGAGGTCGCTCGCCACGCAATGCAGCAGGAAATCGGATTCGCCCGAAACCATCCAGGCGTCGCGCACGATCGCCCAGCCGCGCGTGCGTTCGGCGAAGGTCTTCAGCTCGGCATCGGCCTGATGATGCAGGCCGATCAGGCAGAAGGCGACGACATCCATGCCGAGCGCCGGGGCGTTCAGGAGGGCGCGGTAACCTCGGATGATACCGGCCTCTTCCAGCCGCCTGACACGGCGCAGGCAGGGCGGCGCCGAAATGCCGACCCGGTTTGACAGCTCGACATTGGTCATGCGGCCGTCACCCTGCAGTTCGCGCAGGATCTTCCAGTCGATGGCGTCGAGATCGGCTTTGAGCGGCATGGACGGCTTTCGCGCAAGAATCTTTCGCGATTTTGTAATTTGGTTTCGCCTGGGAGGCCATCCCTTTGCGATGAATTTCTCCTTGTTTTGATGCATGTCGTGACGCCGGAGCCGCGCACACCTCTAGGCGACATGCACGGGTGACGGGGCAAATATGGCCCGATATGCGGGGGACGAAGCTTTCCGGGGACGAAGGCCAACTTGCCTTGCTGGTCCCACGGGCAACACTTACATTACGCGCGACAAACCACGGCTGCGCGCCGCAGGGGACTTTCATGAACACCAAACATGCGCCCGTTCTTATCATCGGTTCCGGCCCGGCCGGCTACACGGCGGCGATCTATGCCGCCCGAGCCATGCTGAAGCCCATGCTGGTCGCCGGCCTGCAGCAGGGCGGTCAATTGATGATCACCACCGACGTCGAAAACTATCCTGGTTTCGCCGATCCGATCCAGGGCCCCTGGCTGATGAGCCAGATGCTGGCGCAGGCCGAGCATGTCGGCACCGATATCATCAACGACATCATCACCGAGGTCGACCTCAATGTGCGGCCGTTCCGCGCTACCGGTGATTCCGGCACCGTCTACAGCGCCGATGCGCTGATCATCGCCACCGGCGCGCAGGCCAAGTGGCTGGGCATCCCGTCGGAGCAGACCTTCATGGGCTTCGGCGTTTCGGCCTGCGCCACCTGCGACGGCTTCTTCTACCGCAGCAAGGACGTCGCGGTGGTCGGCGGCGGCAATTCCGCGGTCGAGGAAGCGCTTTATCTGTCTAACCTCGCCAAGAGCGTCACCGTGATCCACCGGCGCAGCGATTTCCGTGCAGAGCGCATCCTGCGCGAGCGGCTGCTCAAGAAGGACAATGTCCGCGTCATCTGGGACACGGTGGTGGACGAGATCACCGGACGGCCGGGCAAGGCGCCGCTGCCGCCTTCCGTCGAAGGCCTGACGCTGCGCAACGTCGTGACCGGCCAGCAATCGAAGCTGCCGGTCGACGGCGTGTTCGTCGCCATCGGCCATGCGCCTGCGGTCGAGCTCTTCGTCGGTAAGCTGAAGCAGAAGCCGAACGGCTATCTGTGGACGGCGCCCGACTCGACGCGCACCGACGTGCCCGGCGTGTTCGCCGCCGGCGACGTTACCGACGACATCTACCGCCAGGCGGTGACGGCGGCCGGGCTTGGCTGCATGGCGGCGCTCGAGGCGGAAAAATATCTGGCGGGCATCGAGGTCCACCGCGAAGCGGCGGAATGACAGATCGGCTAAAAGCCGTTTAAAAGCCTGATTTTTCATTCAGACGCCAAAGGCAACGCGAGGGGAATCATGGCGCTGGACTGGGACAAGCTACGCGTATTTCACGCAGCGGCGGAGGCTGGGTCGTTTACCCATGCCGCCGAGACACTGCATCTGTCGCAATCGGCCATTTCGCGGCAGGTCAGCGCGTTGGAGCATGACGTCGGCGTCGCGCTGTTCCACCGCCATGCGCGCGGCCTGGTGCTGACCGAGCAGGGCGAGATGCTGTTCCGCACGGCGCATGACGTGCTGATGAAGCTGGAAACCATCAAGACGCGGCTGACCGAAACCAAGGACCGACCGTCGGGCGTGCTCAGGGTGACGACCACGGTGGGCCTGGGCGCCGGCTGGCTGACCGAGCGCGTGCAGGAATTCATCGAGCTCTATCCCGAGATCAGCCTGCAGCTGATCCTGGCCAATGAGGAGCTCGATCTCACCATGCGCCAGGCCGATTGCGCCATCCGGCTGCGCCAGCCGCAACAGCCGGACCTAATCCAGCGCCGGCTGTTCACGGTGCATTTCCATCTTTACGCGGCGCCATCCTACATCGCCAAGTTCGGCAGGCCGGCCTCGATCGCCGAGCTCAGGAACCACCGCATCGTCACTTTCGGCCTCCCGGTGCCTTCGCATCTGTCGGAGCTGAACTGGCTGGAGACGGTCGGCGACTTCGAGGGCGGGCAGCGGGTGCCGACCCTGCAGATCAACGACATCCTGTCGATCAAGCGGGCGGTGCAGGGCGGCGCCGGCATCGCTATGCTGCCGGACTATGTGATCAACAAGGACTCGAACCTGGTCCAGCTGCTGCCGGAGACCGAGGTGCCGTCCTTCGACACCTACTTCGCCTATCCCGATGCGATGAAGAACCAGGCGAAGCTGCATGTTTTTCGCGACTTCATCATCGCGAAGGCACGCAGCTGGTCCTACTAGACTGGGTGTGTCGAAATTCAGGTGGGGCCGGCGGGACTTGAACCTCGACAGGTCCTGGGGCTCAGCTTATCCGCGCCAGGGTGTCAGCCGCGGCAGCCAGCCGGGCACGGCGCGCCGATAGACCTCGTATTGTTCGCCATAGCGGCTGGCGAGCGTCGGCTCTTCATAGAGGTTGACGAAGGAGATCATCGCTGCCGCGGCGACGAGGCCGTGGACCAGTACCGCCCAGCTCGAGAAGATCAGTGCCTGGCCAAGGATGATCGCCAGCACCGCGACATACATAGGGTTGCGCACATGGCGGTAGATGCCGCCGACGACCAGCTTCTCGGTCGGCGCGACGGGAGCGGGCGTGCCCAGGCCCTCGAGGGCAAAGCGGGCGAAGGCATGAAGCAGGATGGTGGCCGCTCCGATCACAAGAATCCAGCCCGCAGGCACCAAGCCCGGCAGGGCCGAAAGCGGTTTGCGATAATGATCGGTCAACAGCCAGGGCGCCAGTCCGGCGACAACGCCGGTGCCGCGACAAGGAATAGCGCGCTGCCGGCGATTGCTGAAAAAGTTCGCATTAGCCGTCTCCTGCCATAAAAATAAACTTGGCGTGCCGAAATCGACACCATTTCACCGACTCGCTATTTCCGAGCAAAATCGGCTCGATTTTACATTTAAGCAGTCGCTTTAGAGCCAGAAGCGCCCCGGAATCGGCGATTTTTCTGGTCCTATGGGTTCCAGGAACAGGTTGGACCACAGCCTGCGTCTTTTTGCATGCGTGTGTTGCAAAATAGATGCTTGTTTCTTGGGCATGATAAGCACATATATAGTCACATCTCCAGGGCGCGTTCTCCTCCCATTAGCGCCCTCGAGTGTTCCCCTCTGGAGGTTAGCCTTAATCGGCACTTCCAATCAAACTCAGCCGGATCTTTATTGATCCGGCTTTTTTGTTGCCCGCACGCCTTCGAGCCGGCAAGAAAACGACTGGATCCACCGCGTAACAGTGACATGTAACATCGGGTAACATGTTGCAGACCCACTCTATCGTTTAAGTAGACGATAGGACGCGGTTGGTCGGTTCGGGAGATGGGGGCATCACTCGAAAGACCGGGCTCAGGCAAGCGCCGCGTCCGAACCTTTTTTCCGGATGCGGCGGACCAGCCGTTGCCTCCCAGGAAAACGGTCCGCGATAGGAACGGCGTCCGGATCATCCGGACGCCGTTTTTCATATCTCCAACAGAAGTCTGTCAGGCAGGCCGACCTGCTAGTGCGGTTCACCGTTTCACGGGAACAGCGAACCGCACTATCTCATTGTTCTTACGCAATTCCGGACGGAAAACCGCCCACGCTTTTCCTGGAATTGCTTAGGCGGCTTTGCCGTTGGCGTTCATTGCCTCGTCGGCCAGCCTGCCGGTGAGCTCGGCCATGTGATCGAAAGTGGCCTTGTAGCTGGCGACGCCGGCGGTGGCCGAGCGCAGCTCGATGATCAGGTCTCCGATTTCGGCCTGGGGCATGGTCGCCTCGACAACATCCCAGCCCGGCCAGTCCGGCCTTGCGTCATAGCCGAGGATCTGGCCGCGCCGCTGCGGGATCAGCGCGATTATCTTCGAGGTCGCGTCGGAAGGCGTGACGATCTCGACCTTCATGATCGGCTCGAGCAGGACGGGCGAACAGGCGGCCATGCCTTCCTTCATCGCGAGCTTCGCCGCCATCTGGAAGGCCATGTCGGATGAATCGACCGCATGGTAGGAGCCGTCCGACAGGTTGACGGCGACATCGACGACCGGGAAGCCGAGCGGGCCGGTCTTGAGATAGTCGCGAATGCCGGTCTCCACCGACTGGATATAGGTTTTCGGCACCACGCCGCCGGTGATGGTGTCGGAGAATTGGAAGCCGGAACCGCGCGGCAGCGGCTTGATCTCGATCACAACGTCGCCGAATTGGCCGTGGCCGCCCGACTGCTTTTTGTGGCGGCCGCGCTGCTGCGCCGATTTGCGGATAGTTTCGCGGTAAGGCACCGCCGGCGCATGGCCCTCGATGGGAATCTGGTTCTTGCCCTCGAGGCGCTCGCGCACCACGCGTAGATGCATCTCGCCGTGGCCCGACAGGACGGTTTCGGCGGAGTCCTGGTTGTGGCGCAGGCTGAGCGATGGGTCTTCCTCGGCGAGCCGCTGGATCGCCGCCGACATCTTGACCTCGTCCTTGCGCTCCTTGGGACGAAGCGCGAAGGCAAAGACGGGCTGCGGCGGCTCCAATGTGACCAATGGCCGGATGCCGCCCTTGACCGAGCTCAGCGTCTGGCCGGTCTTGACGTTGTCGAGCTTGCCGAGCGCGACCGTGTCGCCGGCCTTGGCCGATGTCTGCTTGATCTGGTCCTTGCCGAGCATCCTGTAGATGCCGGAGACCTTCGCCGTGTCGCCATTGGACAGGAAGAGCTCCGCCGCGTCGGCCAATTGGCCGGAAAGCACCCGCGATACCGAAAGCTTGCCGCCATGCGCGGTGTGGATAGTCTTCATCACCTGCACCACCGTCTGGCCGTCCGGCGCGCCAAGGCGCGTCCGCGTCGCCTCGACGTCCGGCGCGTCATGGCGAATGGCTTTCAACAGGCGCAGCACGCCGTTGCCTTTCTCGGCCGTGCCGATCAGCACCGGCGTCACCGCGCCGGCGCGCAGATCGGCCGAGAGATCGTCGAAGATCGCGTCTTTCGGCGGCTCGATCTCCTCCAGCAACTGCTCCATCAGGTGATCGTCATGGTCGGCGAGCGTCTCCAGCATGGAGAAGCGCGCCTCCAGCTCGCGCGCCTTGTCATCGTTCGGGATCTCGGCGACCTGGCTTTCGGCGTATTCGCGATAGATGTAGGCGCGTTCCAGCGCCAGATCGATCGATCCGATGACGATGCCGTCCTTGCGCACCGGAATCTGGCGCAGCAGCAGAGGTACCGTGCTTGCCGGCTGCAGCATCTTCAGCGTCTCGCGCACGCCCGCGACCGCCTTGTCGACCTTGTTGAGGAACAGGACGCGCGGAATGGCGAGATCGTCGAGCTTGCGCATGATGAGCTGCAGCGCCGGGATCTTCTTCTCGTCGGCCTCGGCGACGACGACCGCGAGGTCGCAGGCGGCGAGCACGGGTTCGGCCTCGAAGGCGAATTCGATGGAGCCGGGGCAGTCGACGAATGTGATCTGCTCGCCCATGAAATCGGTGGTGGCGAAGGTCGCCTCGACGCTCATGCCGTGAGCGCGGGCTTCGGGCGAATGATCGGAAACGGTGTTGCCCGACGAAACGGGGTTCTGGCGGGGGATGGCGCCCGTGCGGGCGAGGATGGCTTCGAGAAGTGTCGTCTTACCGCTTGCGAAGGGACCGACTATGGCAATGCATTTCGGTCCCGTGCGTCGTCCTCCGGCGCGAGTACCCATGGCTGAACCTCCACTCAGGCGTTTCCCAAGGAGCGATCAGCAAAAGTGGAAACCGGTTTGCGTCCGATCGCACCCTGTGCAGAGCGGCGGCCGGCCTGTTCGGCCGTCGCGGGCGGGTTTTCACCTCTTCCCAAAGCCATCGTCACACGGGTTAGACAGGAGGGCAAGGAAAATAGAATGTTCGCCAGCTTGAGTTAGGCAGGTCGCGATTTCCTGTTTTTCAGCCTGTGAGGGCAAGACCGCAGCCGCTAGAAGCCAAGCCGGCACCTGCCAATTGGCCCGTCCGCGCCACCCATCGATGATGGTAGTTCAGAAGCCGGAATCGGAAGATGTCAATAAAGGCTCAGCCGGCCTCGGTTCGGCGCACCGGCATGGCTGCGCTCTGCTTCACTACCCTCTCGGCAAAGCGTGACAGCAGCGGATTGAACAGGTCCGGCTTTTCCCAGAAAGGTGCATGGCCGGCGCCGGATATGACATGGCACCGTTCCCAGAGCGAGGCGTAGGCCACTGTCTCGAAGTAGCTCAGCCGCACGAGCGGGTCATGCTCTCCATTGATCACCGCGACCGGGAACGGGGCGTTCTCGACCACCTGCTTCTGGTCGGCGCCCTTGCCGGCAAACATGCCGAACGCCACGCCCGAGCGCAGCCTGCCGTCGGTGCGCCTTATGGCCTCGCGGAAAGACGGACTTGCGCTGCCGCCGAAGCAAAACGCCTCAAAGCGCTCGATGTCGCGTTCGGAGTAAACTTTCTTGGAGGTGAGCAGCATGTCCCAGTTGGCATGAAAGCCACGCAGCATGCCGAGCGGCCCCCTCGACACCGGCGGCGCCCCGGTCAACACCAGACCGTTCACCGCGTGATGGAAGCTGGCAAGTTCAATCGCTACATGGCCGCCAAGGGACCAGCCGAAGATGATGGCGTGGCCGATGTTCAGGGCATCGAGAAGGCGGGCTGTGGTCTGGGCGAGGCCGGTGATCGTATAGGTTGCGGCCGGGTCGCGAGCATCGGAGGAGTCGCCATGGCCGGGAAGGTCGAAAGCGATCAGCCGGTGGGCATCGGCGAGCGGACTGTCGAACTGACGTGCAAAGACGGCGCGCGAACTGCCCGAGCCGTGGATCATGACGATGGGCATGCCGGAACCGGACGACTGGCTGAGGCGCAAATCGGCCTGCGGCGTACGGATCAGGCGGTCAGTGACGCTCATGCTGGATTAGATCCTCGGATGTGGCTGGTGGGCAACATCGCATCCGGGGCTCTATATCTTCTTTAAGCATGTGGTTAAGAGAGGGTTCCTGGAAATAAACGGCCGGCGTGGCTACCGGCTGGATGGCAAGCACCGGCGGAAACCCCCTACGATGGAACCACTCCTCGATCTTCTTGTCTCGATTTGCAGCATCGCGACCATTGGCCAATATGTCTGGTCGATGCGGGCGCATTTCCAATTGCAGGCCATGTTCCCAGGCGCCATGGTGATTTCGGCAGCGGTGATTGCTACGACGCTTTTCTTTCTCGCCATCCTGTGGATCCAATCGCAGCCGGTTCCGGCAAAGCTCGCCGGGCTCGCCGTCGAACTGGCAAGCTCTGCTCTCTTCTGGTGGGCGATCGTCACCTCGCGGAAGGCGCGGCTGCACTTCGCCTTCGCGCCCGATAATCCGCACAGCCTGCTGACCGGTGGCCCCTACCGCTACATCCGCCACCCTTTCTACTCGTCATACATCATCTTCTGGATTGGATGGGGGATCGCGACCTGGTCGATCTGGGCGGTGGTGCCGGTCGCCGGGATCGCCGTCCTCTATGCGGTTGCGGCGCTGGGCGAAGAAAAGAAATTTTCGCGTACGCCGTTGGCGGGCGATTACCAGGCCTATCGCGATCGAGCCGGCCTGTTCTGGCCGCGGCTGGGGTGGTAGCCGACACAGGGCAGGGTTCTCCCCAATGGAAGGATTGCCAGATGAAGATCATTGCGTGCGGCGGCGTGGCGACGATGGTCGCGCCTCAGACTTATTTCACCGGGCGGGTGCTGCAGACGCCGATCATCGAGAAGGAAGCGCCGGCGCGGCTCAGAGCCACGCTGGTCAGTTTTGAGCCCGGCGCGCGCACGCATTGGCATACGCATCCGCTTGGACAGACGCTCTATGTCACCGCCGGCGCCGGTCTGGCGCAAAGCTGGGGCGGCGCTGTGCAGGAGATCAGGGCAGGGGATGTCGTTTCCTTCGCGCCGGGCGAAAAACACTGGCATGGCGCCGGCCGGAAAACCGCCATGACCCACATCGCCATGCAGGAGGCGCTGGACGGCGTCCACGCCGACTGGCTGGAGCAGGTTTCCGACGAGCAATATGGCGGCTGAACGCCCTCCAAGAAAAACCCGGCTCGAAGCCGGGTTTTCCTCGCTTGGTGAGTTCGCGTCGATCAGATCAGCGATGCGGTGAAGCGCTGGATGCGCGTGCAGGCTTCCTCGAGCAGCGCCTCCGACGTGGCGTAAGAGATGCGGAAGTTCGGGCCGAGGCCGAAGGCCGAGCCGAACACCACCGCGACGCCTTCGGCCTCGAGCAGTTCGGAGCAGAAGGCCTCGTCATTATCGATCACCTTGCCCGTCTTGGTCTTTTTGCCGATCAGCTCAGCGCACGACGGATAGACGTAGAATGCGCCTTCCGGCGAGGGGCAGGAGATGCCGCGCGCCTGGTTGAGCATCGAGACCACGAGATCGCGCCGGCCTTGGAAGATCGCCTTGTTCCTGGCGATGAAATCCTGCGGGCCGTTGAGCGCCTCGACGGAAGCCCACTGCGCGATGGTGCAGGCGCCCGAGGTCTGCTGGCCCTGGATCATGTCCATCGCCTTGATCAGCGCCACCGGGCCCGCGGCGTAGCCGATGCGCCAGCCGGTCATGGCATAGGCTTTCGACACGCCGTTCATGGTCAGCGTGCGCTTATAAAGGCTCGGCTCGACCTCGGCGATGGTCTTGAAGACGAAGTCGCCATAGGTCAGGTGCTCATACATGTCGTCGGTCAGGGTCCAGACATGGGGATGCTTGAGCAGCACGTCGGCCAGCGCGCGCAGCTCGGCCTCCGTGTAGGCGGCGCCCGACGGGTTGGACGGCGAATTCATCAGCAGCCATTTGGTCTTCGGCGTGATCGCCTTTTCCAACACTTCCGCCGTCAGCTTGAAACCGTTGTCGATCGAAGTATCGGCGAAGACCGACGTGCCGCCGCAGATCGCCACCATTTCGGGATAGCTCACCCAGTAGGGGCGGGGAATGATGACCTCGTCGCCCGGGTTCAGCGTCGCCATGAAGGCGTTGAACAGGATCTGCTTGCCGCCGGTGCCGACGATGGTCTGCTCCGGCCGGTAGTCGAGATTGTTCTCGCGCCTGAATTTTTTCGCGATCGCCTCGCGCAGCGGCACGATGCCGGAGACCGGCGGATATTTGGTCTCGCCGCGGCGGATCGCCTCGATCGCCGCGTTCTTGATGTTGTCGGGCGTATCGAAGTCCGGCTCGCCGGCGCCCAGGCCGATCACGTCACGGCCGGCATTTTTCAGCTCGCGCGCTTTCTGCGTCACCGCGATGGTCGCGGAAGGCTTAACGCGGGAAAGAGCGTCGGCAAGAAAGGCCATGACAAGATGTCTCCTAGAAAAGCGGCCAGGGAGCGGCCGCGGCGCCTCTCATGTCGCATCATCGCGCCAAGCGCAAGCATTGTGCGATAAGCCAGAGGTCAAGGAGGCGTGAGCATTGCCCTCTGACAGATAGAGTTCTCAAGCGGCTCCGTGTCGGGATATGCCATTCGGTCTTGGCGACCTTGAACATGTGGTAGAGCGGGGCGAGTTCCCTCCGAAGTGACTTCGCTGTCACCGGACGACCTGTGATCCCGAATTCTCCTTAAGCCTTTGGTCACGGTACTATGCGAAATCCTTCGATTGAAGGACGTTCAGGGTTTTCGCCGCGATAGGGTAACGGAGGAACCTGTCTAGCGGGATCGTTTCGAACCTCGCTGAACGCTTCCTTGGGTAGGACTTCGTTTTTGTATCGAGTGACGAGTTCAGCCAGGGTGATCGATTTGAGTGTCTTCCTGTCGGGTCCTAGCTCTTGGCGGTCCAAAGACCGTTCGATCTCCCGGGCCTATTCGAGGACATCAGCCTTGACGAGAAAGGACTTCGACCGGAGTTCATTCCCCCGGCGTCTGACTTGGACGTTTCATTTGCCGTTACGCTTGCGAATTGATGCCACTTCCGATGTTCCGTGTGACTCAGTTGTGGCCGGATGGTCATGGTCCGAAGATTCTGATGAGAAATCAAATGGTTCGGGTCAGTGAACACATCATCCGTCACGATGACGGCACCTCCACGGGTGTCTGGGGCATCTATACCCTGCAGAGCGCGTTCCAGCCGATCTTTGCCTTCAAGGAGGGCAAGCTTTCGGTCGCCGCTTTCGAGGGGCTGATCCGGCCGTTCCGCGATGGCGAGCCGCAGTCGCCGGTGACGTTTTTCGGCACCTGCCCGGCGGCTGACCGGCTGCATATCGAGGCGTTGACGCGCACGCTGCATCTTCTGAACGCCGGCGCCTGCCTGCCGCAAGAGGCGTCCATCTTCGTCAATTTCGATCCGTCGGTTTTCACCGATCGCCACATCGCCGACAAGGCCCTGCGCGACATGCGGCTGGTGCTGCACGAAGCCGGCATTGATCCGCGCCGCATCGTCTGCGAGGTCACCGAGCAGAAGTCGGCTTCGCAGGAAACGCTGTACGCTTTCGTCGAGGCGCTCAGGGCCAACGGCTTCCGCATCGCGGTGGACGACTATGGCGCCGATGATTCAGACATCACCCGGATCAAGGAGCTCAAGCCCGACATCGTCAAATTCGATGCGCATTGGATCACCCGTCTGATGGAGTCCGGCGCAGGTTTCGCGTTGCTGACCGCGATGGTGCAGAGCTTCGAGGACCAGGGTATCTGCACCGTCTTCGAAGGTATCGAGGAAGGTTGGCAGCTGGAGCTTGCCGAAAGGTCCGGCGCCTCCATGGTACAAGGCTATGTGCTTGCCCGGCCGGAACTTGCCCTCACCAGCTTTCGCGTCTTCGGCGAGGTCGCGCAGCCTTCGGCCGAAGAAAGCAAGGCGCAAGTCGCTGCAAGCCCAGCCCCGGCGCCGCAGGCGCGGCCGGCAAGAGCGTTCGGGCGCAAGGTCGCGCCATGAGCGGACAACCGGACAGACGGCGCAATGTCGCCGAGGCGATTTTTGCCGACGAGATCGGCCTCCAGTTCGGCGTCTATGGCAAGTTCCGGCTGTGGAGCGCCTATCAGCCGATCTTCGCGCCGGAAGGCAAGGTGCTCAGGGCGATTGCCGTCGAGGGGCTGATCGAGCCGCGGCGTATCGCGGACCCTATCGCCCCATCGATCTTCTTCGGCGGCGTTCCCGCCTCGGACCGGCTGTTTGTCGAAACAATGTGCCGGATGCTGCATCTCGGCAACTACCGCAACATCGGCGTCGAGGGATTGACGCTGTTCTTCAATTATAATCCGAACGTCAACGACCATCCCGGACGAGCGCTGGCCGAGATCCGGCTGATGACCAGGCATCTCGGCGATTTCGAGCTGGAGCCCGGCCTGCTGGTCTGCGAAATCACCGAGCAGGCAGCCGACGACCACGTTCTTGCCAGCCTGGTGCGCGAAATGCGGCGCGACGGCATCCGCATCGCCATCGACGATTTCGGCACGGGACACTCGACCGAGGCGCGCATCGATCTGCTTGCGCCCGACATCGTCAAGATCGATGGCGCCTGGTTTGGCGAGCTCTGCCGCCATGCCGCCGCCGAGCGCTTCTTCCGGCCGCTGGTGGCGACGCTGCACGAGCGAGGCGCCAAAGTGCTGGTCGAAGGCATCGAGAACGCCCAGCATTTGCGCGTCGCGCTCGAGGGCGGCGTCGACCTCATGCAGGGTTTCCATCTCGCCCGCCCGGCGCTTGCCGGCACGATCTTCAACGAAGAACCGCTTTCCGTCGACGCCCTGCTCGGCGCCGGCAACAAGGTCGTGCCCCTGCATCAGTATCGCTGATGCAGAACCGGAAAACGTATCAGCGCCGCTGATGGTTCTTCTTGAAAACAAATCACTGGATGGTCCCGCCCCGAGCGCGTTAGAGCCGTGCTGAAATGGGCGTCAGGCGACCTGCGAGGTATGTGGGATGATCCTTTACGACATGGCCGACAGCGGCAATTGCTACAAGCCGCGGCTGTTGATGGCGAAGCTCGGCATTCCCTTCACCCGGGTCGAGGTGAGCTCGCATACCGGCGAAACGCGCAAACCGGACTACGTCGCCAAGAATCCGAACGCGATGGTGCCGATGCTCGAGCTCGACGACGGCAGGCGTCTCACCGAGAGCAACGCCATCCTGCTTTATCTTGCCGAAGGCACGCGATTCCTGCCGGCCGACAAGTATGAACGCGCGCTGGCTTACCAATGGCTGTTCTTCGAACAATACAGCCATGAGCCCTACATCGCGGTGCGCAAGGCGCTGCTGACGTTCCCGGAACGGGCGAAGGACGCGACGCCAGAACGATTGGCGCAGACGCTGGAGCGCGGCAACAAGGCGCTCGGCGTTATGGACCAGCATCTGCAGCGGAACGAATTCTTCGCCGGCAGCGCCTACAGCGCCGCCGACATCGCCTTGTACGCCTATACCCACACCGCCGGGATGGGTGGCTTCCATCTCGACGCCTATCCGGCCGTCGCAGCCTGGCTGAAGCGGGTCGAAGCGGACGAGGGGCATGTGCCGATCGACTGGGTGGGATAATTCCTCACGCAGTCGCCGCTTTGCACCTGACCTGTATGGGCGCGCCAACGAGCCGCTCGGTATGCACATGGCCGTAAGCGGCTATTCAAAAGGCGCTCATATTCCGAGTGAGTGCCGATCCAAAACCAGATCATATCGTCCTAGTCCCGGACTGCAACAGCACGGTAGCCCAGATCAACTCGAGCTGACCAATAACGCCCAACCCGCTTGAAATGGAGCGAAGGATGAAACGGATCTGCACGCAGCTTCGCGAAGCTGCTGTCAGCCCTCGTCCTGATTGCTTTAGGTAGCTTGTCGTAGGCGTCCCAAAAAGCAGGGGCGGCAAAGTGGTTCACACGGGTCGCGTCCGACCCGCGCGATGGTCAGCCAATGCTTGTTCGGCAAGCTTGTCCAGCCGGCCCGCCTTCGCGTCGGCTTCGATCTGCTTGTCCCACAAATCGGCCTGCAGAGCCTCGAACCAGGCGGCAAATGCCTTCAGCTCTTCAGGGCTTAGTTCGGCGACGGATTTTTCGATCTGTTCAAGCTTGGTCATGCGCCAATGGTACCATTATTGGGCTAAAATGGTACCACCAGTGGGACCATTCAAACCAGACAGCAACTCGCCAGATTTCAGACACCAAAAAAGGCGGGCAATGCCCGCCTTCCTGTGCCGGTAGCCTGATCGGGAGCGTCCGGTCCGGACTGGCAGCTATCTGCTGTTCCAGCTTGTCGGGTCTTTTCGCTCCGGCGCGCTTCTCGCGCGACCGTCAGTACATCCGTGACTTGCCGCGCGCCCCGAACCTTCGCCCAGTGCGCGCCTTACTTAGTCGCATTTCGCGTCGCCGGCCGTAAAGCCTGCCGCAAAATGCTTAAGCCAAATCAGGCTGCCTTGCTCAGAGACCCAGCAGCGGACTTGCCGGTGCGGCGGTCCTGCTCGATCTCGAAGTTGATCTTCTGGCCTTCAGCCAGGCTCGTCATCCCAGCGCGTTCGACAGCGGAGATGTGGACGAAAACGTCCGCGCCGCCATTGTCAGGTTGGATGAAGCCGTAGCCTTTGGTGGCGTTGAACCACTTGACCGTACCAGTTGCCATGTAGAATGCCCTTCACATTTGCTTTTGTTTGACCGGACCAACGTCCGGCCGGCGGTATCGAAATTTTGGAGATAGACGTCAGCAAACGCGAAGATCGCGGCCCGATCGATCGGCCAAATTCAATGCTGCGGATATAGGATAGTTTGAGCAAGAAAACAAGATGGGTTGCTTGGACGCCGCCCGCATGCCGGATCGAGCGGAGTGCAAGCGGCGCATGGAAGTTTTGACAGCGGCCCCGCGTTGTGGAGGGATGAGACGCTTGCCGTACGAGAGCGGTTGGCCGTTTCACGGAAACGGCCAACCGCTCTCCAAGCATCCGGTTTGACGCAATTCCGGACGGAAAACCGCTACGCACTTTTCCTGGATTGCTTTAGGAGAGGGACCATGAAGACATTCCTGCTTGCCGCCTGCTTCCTGCTGCTGGCCGCGGAGGCGCAAGCGGTGTCGCGCTATGATCCGACGCGCATGAGCTGCGACCGGGTACAGGCGACGATCGACAGACAGGGCGCCGTCATTCTGCGCTACCAGTCGACGCGTGTGCCGGGACTGCCGCTTTACGATCGCTATGTGCGCGACGAGCGCTTCTGCAACGCGGGCGAAGTGAGGGCGCGCGCCTATGTGCCGAGCGCCGACACCAGCTCCTGCATGGTCTATGTCTGCAAGCGCCCGGATTTCGAGCGGCGCTTCCGCCGCCGGTTCCTGCAAGATTAAAGGGTGTGAAAGGGCTCCGCCCTCAGAACCCGAACGAGGCCTGCGCGGCCGGCGGAGGGCCGACGCGAACGCCTTCCATGGCCAGCATCTTTTCCTTGGTGGTCGAGCCGCCCGGGGCGGAGAAGCCGCCGATCTTGCCGCCCGCGGCGAGGATGCGATGGCAGGGAATGACAAGCGGCACCGGATTGGCGCCAAGCGCAGCGCCCGTCTCGCGGGCGAGCCCGGCATGGCCGGCGCGTGTGGCTAGGTCGCCATAGGTGGTGGTCTCGCCGAAGCCGAGCTTGCGCGCCGCATCGTAGATGGCGAGGCGAAAGTCATCGACGCCGTCTAGGTCGACCGGAACGCCGGAGAAGTCGACGTCCTCCCCGGCGGCGTAGGCCTTGATCGAGGCGATCAGCTCGACCACCCATTGCGGCTGGTCTGTCGAGGTCGAAACACCGGGGTGGCGGAACAGCCGGCGCTCGACCGCTTCGCGGCTGCGTTCGGGCAGACAGAGCCGGATCAGGCCCTTCTCGCTCCAGGCGATGCCCATATAGCCGATCACTGTTTCTAACACTGCGTGGCCGGCCGTGATCTCGGAAGCGGATTTCATAGCGTTTTCCTTCCGCAAAACAGCGAAAAACGAGTACATATCCAGAACAATATGGCATCTCCGCCCTGTTATCGCCACCCGAAAACCGCCTGGTGGTCCCGATTGCCGGGTGTGAATCGCTGGTGTAAGGACTCCTTAACAACCGACAAACCGGACCCGCACGGCTTGCCAGCTAAAATCATATTCACCGCGATAGGTGTGCTCGTTGCAGCAGCCGGTCTCAGCGGTTGCACCTCGACCTCGCAGATGAAAGCCGCGCCCGCGCTTGCGGAGGCATCGACCCCTGCTGTCGCGGACGACACGCCGACCCTTGCCCTGCCGGAAACCGTGGCCGTGCTGCCGGAGCCTTCGGGCCTCGCGCAGGTGCAGACAGCGGCGCTGGCCGGCGATGTCGTCGCCATGGCGACCACGCCAGGCGCACCAGCGACGCCTGGCGCGCTCGCGACGCAAGGCGCGCTGTTGCCGCCGCCTGTTCAGCCCGGCGCGCCCGCCGCGGCTCTGGCTCAGCCTGCGGCTTTCGCCGGAGCGACGCCGATGGCCGGCCAGTTTCCGCCGCCGCCGGTGCTGACGGCCGGCGGCTCGCCGACTGGCCCAGGGTCCATCAGCCGAGCGGCATCCATCAGCCGAGCGGCGGTCTATAGGACCGCGGGCGTGGCCATGCCGGTCACCGGCCAGTCGGCAAAAGTCGCCCCGATGCCGGGCGTCCAACAGGTTGCTTATGTGGCGCCGGACAACCCGGCGCTGCTGGCGGCACCCGGTCAGCCCGAGCAGCATGCCAGCGGTCCGCGCGGCGAGATCGAGCGGCTGATCGAGAAATATTCGGCGATCTATGAAGTGCCGGTCGAACTGGTGCGCCATGTCGTCAACCGCGAGAGCACCTTCAACCCGAAAGCCTACAATCATGGACATTGGGGGCTGATGCAGATCAAGCACGCGACGGCGCGCGGCATGGGTTATGACGGACCGGCCGCCGGCCTGTTCGACGCCGAGACCAATCTCAAATACGCGGTGAAGTATCTGCGCGGCGCCTGGCTGGTTTCGGGCGGCAACGCCAAGCGGGCCGACACGCTCTACCAGACCGGCTACTACTACGACGCCAAGCGCAAGGGCCTGCTTGATGCGACCGGCCTTGGCACCGACCGCAAGCGGCACCGCCTGCAACCCGACGCCTGAGCGGACGGTCCCGCGCGCATATCGATCTCAAGACCAACACGGTGAAGAACACGGCGGCCTTTAGGCTCTACGAGCGGCTCGGCATGATCCCGGTCGACTGGGAAGGCTGACGCGCAAAGCGCGGCGGCCCGTATTGGAGGCTCCCGGCGCGGCGTTGCAATCGCCTGCGCGCCAGCATTGTGAACTCCTTCACATAGGCTGACGTTAGGGCATGCTAATTCGTCGTCGTGCCGGGCGGCCGATCGGCGGATCGACGCGGGCAAGGCGTCGGAGGAGGCTGTGCCGGCATGCGTCAGCCACTCCCAGGCGGGCTCCGGGGCGGGGGTTTCGGAGCCCGTCCGCTTTGCGTGAAGCGAGGCGGACTGAACGGGCCGCCGACGCGGCGAGCCACCGAGATCGGCTTCACCGACCTGCTGGCCCGGTCGGCCACGCACAACGCGGGAACCCTAAGCGGCGTCGCGCATTCAACGCAGGGGCCTTGATGAGCCGTGACCTGTGCGTCGCCGGTCGCGCAGGGAGGTCCGCAATCCTGTGAAGCTCGCTTCAGCATTCCTGGCCGCCGGCATGCTGCTGGGCGCTGTTCAAGCGCGAGCCGTGGAACTGTCGATCGTGTCGGGCGATACCGGCAACGGCATCAAGGTGCTGCGCGAGATACTGGATCGTTACGAGAAGAAGAGCGGCAACAAGGTCGATATCGTCGTCATTCCGCCCTCGACCACCGACCAGTTCGGCCAGTACCGACTCTGGCTCGCCGCCGGCAGCAGCGATATCGACGTCTACCAGACCGACGTGATCTGGGCCCCGCAGCTTGCCAGCCAGCTGGTCGACCTGACCGAGGCGACAAGGGATGTGGTGGGTGAGCATTTCCCGTCGATCATCCAATCGCAGACGGTCAACGGCAGGCTGGTCGCGCTGCCGATCTTCACTGACGCGCCGGCGCTCTATTACCGCAAGGATCTGCTCGACAAATATGGCGCCAAGGTTCCGACCACCTGGAAGGAGCTGGCCGATACCGCCAAGCTTGTGATGAACAAGGAGCGGGCGGCCGGCAACAAGGACATCTGGGGCTTCGTCTTCCAGGGCAACGCCTATGAGGGGCTGACCTGCAACGCGCTCGAATGGGTGATGTCGAATGGCGGCGGTCGGATCATCGAGCCGGACGGTGAAATCTCCATCGACAATCCGAAGGCGGCCGCGGCGCTCGACATGGTCAAAGGCTGGATCGGCACGATCGCACCGCCGGGCGTGCTCGCCTATCAGGAGGAAGAAACGCGCGGCGTCTGGCAGACCGGCAATGCCGTCTTCATGCGCAACTGGCCCTATGCCTATGCGCTCGGCAACAGCGAGAATTCGCCGATCAAGGGCAAGTTCGACGTGGCGCCGCTGCCCGCCGGCGAAGGCGGGCGGCCGGTCGCCACGCTCGGCGGCTGGAACCTTGCGGTGTCCAGATATTCGAAACATCCAGACGAGGCGATCGAGCTGGTCAAGTTCATCGCGTCGCGCGAGATGCAGAAATACCGGACGCTCAGAACGTCCAACCTGCCGACCATTCCGGCGCTCTATGACGACGCCGACATCGCCCGGCAGCAGCCGATCGTGCCGCGCTGGAAAGAGATTTTTCTCAACGCGCAGCCAAGGCCGTCGGCTACCGCCAGGATCAAGTACAACGAGGCATCCAGCCAGTTCTGGACTGCCGTGCACGACACGATCTCCGGCCAGGGCGGCGCCGCCGACAATCTGGCCGATCTCGGCGCGAGGCTGACCAGGCTGAAAGGCAAGGGCTGGTGAGCGCGGCAAGGCAATCGCCGCTGATGCGCCGACGCGTGCGCACGGCCTGGCTGTTCCTCGCGCCGATGCTTCTCGTGCTCGCCGCCGTCGCCGGCTGGCCGTTCCTGCGCACGGTCTATTACGGTTTCACCGATGCTTCGCTGGCGGACCTCGACGCGCGGCAATGGGTGGGCTTCGACAATTACTTTTCGGTGCTGCGCCTGCCGAGCGGCCGCCTGCTCTATGACGGGTTGCTCGTCGATCCGGTCTGGTGGCGCGCGGTGTGGAACACGGTGCGCTTTGCCGTGGTGTCGGTGGCCTGCGAGACGGTGCTGGGCATGATCGTGGCGCTTGCGCTCAACACGGAATTCCCGGGACGCGGCATCGTGCGGGCCGCGATCCTCATTCCCTGGGCGATCCCGACCATCGTCTCGGCCAAGATGTGGCAGTGGATGCTCAACGACCAGTTCGGCATCATCAATGTCGCGCTTCTCAATCTCGGCCTGATCGACACCAAGATCGCCTGGACCGCCAATGCCGATACCGCGATGATCGCCGTGCTGATCGTCGATATCTGGAAGACGACGCCGTTCATGGCGCTGCTGATCCTGGCGGCCCTGCAGATGCTGCCGCGCGAGATTATAGAGGTGGCGAAGCTCGACGGCGCGAACCCGTGGCAGATCTTCTGGCGGGTGACCTTGCCGTTGATCCGTCCGGCGGTGATGGTGGCGGTGATCTTCCGCGCGCTCGACGCGCTGCGCATCTTCGACCTGATCTATGTGCTGACGCCCAACAATGTGCAGACCAAGTCAATGTCGATCTTCGCGCGCGAGAACCTGTTCGAGTTCGACAAGTTCGCCTATGGCTCGGCCGCCTCGACGCTGCTTTTCCTGATCATCGGCCTGCTCACCATCGCCTATATCCGCATCGGCCGGCTGAGTTTCGAGGGAGGGCGCTGATGTGAAGATGCTGAAGCGCGCCGGCTTCTACCTGCTGCTCCTGGCGATCGTCTTCGTCGCGGTGTTTCCGTTCTACTACGCCATCGTCACCAGCCTGAAATCGGGAACAGAGCTGTTCCAGGCGGGCCTCTGGCCGCAATCGTTCAGCCTTGCCAATTACCGCAACGTGCTGACCGAAGGTCCCTTCCTGCGCAATCTCGTCAATTCGCTGATCGTCTCCGGCGCGGTCGTCGCGGTCTCGCTGCTGCTCGGCGTCACCGCGGCCTATGCGCTGGCGCGCATTCGTTTCCGCGGGCGCTCGGCGCTGATGCTGGCCATGCTGTCGGTCTCGATGTTTCCGCAGGTCGCGGCACTTGCCGGGCTGTTCGAGATCATACGGGCGCTGCATCTCTACAATTCGCTGCTGGCGCTCATCCTGTCCTATATGATCTTCACGCTGCCGTTCACGGTCTGGGTGCTCACCACTTTCGTGCGCGACCTGCCGGTCGAGATCGAGGAAGCGGCGATCCTCGACGGCGCCGGACCATGGACCATCCTCACGCGCATCTTCCTGCCGCTGATGTGGCCGGCTTTAGCCACCACCGGGCTGCTCGCCTTCATCAGCGCGTGGAACGAGTTCCTGTTCGCGCTCACCTTCACCTCCACCAACACGCAGCGCACCGTGCCGGTGGCGATCGCGCTGCTGTCAGGCAATTCGCAGTTCGAGATTCCGTGGGGCAACATCATGGCCGCCTCGGTGATCGTCACCGTGCCGCTGGTGGTGCTGGTGCTCGTCTTCCAGCGCAGGATCGTGTCGGGTCTCACGGCTGGCGGCGTCAAAGGCTAGATACGACGCGAAAAAGTGACCGGAAAGCGTGCGCCGAAATGTCGGATCAGGTCGCGGCGAGCCGTCCTTGGATCGTAGAGCAACCCGCGCCGGGACGCCGGCGCCAGGAGACGATCATGATCACCTTTCCCAATGAATCCACCAAATATCGCACCGCGCGCGAAAAATTGCTGCGCAAGGAAATCGAGCTGCGCCGCGCCATGGAAGCGGTGGCGGAGGCAAGGCGCGCTTTGCCGCCGGGTGGTTTGGTTTCGCAGGACTATGTGTTCGACGCCCTGGACGACCAGGGCCAGACGGCGAAAGTCAAGCTGTCGGACCTGTTCGCGCCGGGCAAGGATACGCTGATCCTCTATCAGATGATGTTCCCGCGCCACCCGCAGGAGACGCGCGAGGTGGCGGCGAGCGGCGAGACGGCGAAGCTTGCCCGGCAGGACCAGCCATGCCCGTCCTGCACGGCGCTGCTCGACCAGTTCGACGGCGCGATCGGCCATCTCGAAGCGGCGGGCTTTAACTTCGCGGTGGTGGCGAAGACCGCGCTCGACAATCTGCTAGCGCTCGGCCGCGACCGCGGCTGGAAAAACATGCGGCTCGTCTCGTCGGCCGGCAACGCTTTCAAGCGCGACTACAACTCCGAAACGGCCGAGGGCGCGCAGATACCGCTGCTTTCGGTGTTTCACCGTAATAGTGACGGCATCCGGCATTTCTGGTCGTCGGAGCTAGACTTCGCGCCATCGGACCCGGGCCAGGACCCGCGCGGCATCGGCACCTGCGAGATCCTGTGGAACCTGATGGATTTCACGCCCGAAGGGCGGCCGAACTGGCACGAGCAGCTGCAATATGCCGGGCAGACCGCCGGCGCGCACTGCCACTGATGGCGATGCGGGCGCCCGGCCCGCGCGCTTCCTTTCGAGGCAACCTCTTAGGCAACCCTGGGGCCGGTGCCGCGTTGGGGAAGGCGGAGGGGCTGTTTCGGATCGGAGATCGAGATGAAAACGCTGCTGCCCCTGGTCGCCGTCGCGCTTCTTGCCGGCGCGCCCGCCGCGTTCGCCCAGTCGGACAATTCAGACGCCGTGGGACCGATGGTGACCGAGAACAAGGTCGACACCCAGACCTTCGTCACGACGGTGCCGAATGCCAATATGTTCGAAATCGAGTCGAGCAAGCTGGCGCAAGAGAAATCGGCGTCGGCCGACGTCAAGGCTTTCGCCGCGCAGATGATCAAGGATCACAGCAAGGCCGGCGAGGATTTCAAGGCGGCGTTGAGCCAGGGCCAGACCACCGCGTCGATCAAGCCCGCCGGCCCCGCGCTGCAGCCTAAGGAACAGCAGCTGCTCGACGACTTGAAGGCTGCGAGCGGCAAGGAATTCGACGCCAAATACATCAAGATGCAGGCCGACGCGCATAAGGACGCTGTGGCGCTGTTTTCCACCTATGCCAATTCCGGCGACGACCCGGCGATGAAGGAATTCGCCAAGAAAACGCTGCCGGTGCTGAAGATGCACGAGAAGCATGTGAAGGAACTGGCGGTCGCGCATCAGTGAGGCCGCCCTTGCCTTCTCCCCTTGCGGGAGAAGGTGGCCGCGAAGCGGCCGGATGAGGGGTGTTCCAGCGGAGCGAGACGCTGGCAATAAGCCACACGGGTTGGACGAGCGATTTTGCCAGGCTGGAACACCCCTCATCCGTCTCGGCGCTATCGCGCCGATCCACCTTCCCCCACAAGGGGGGAAGGGAAGGCTGGCGTTCCCTCGCTGCCGCGATAAGCTCGCGCGCAACAAAGGGAGGACCGCCATGGACAAGGAAGTCATCGAAGTGCCTGTGATGTCGGCCAAGGTGCGCTCGCTCGGCCTGCCGTGCTCTACGGCGGTGCGGGCCAACGGCTTCGTGTTCATCTCGGCGACGCCGCCGGTGGACATGGTGACCGGCGAGATGGTGCGCGGCGACATCGAGACCCAGACCGAGGCGTCGCTGAAGGCGCTGAAACATTGCCTGGAAGCGGCCGGCACCTCGCTGGACAAGGTAGTGATGGTGCGCATCTACGCCGTCAATTCCGGCTTCTACAGTGCCATCAACCGGGTCTATGCGCGGTATTTTTCGACCAACCCGCCGGCACGGAGTTTTGTGCCAGTGGCGTCATGGCCGATGGAGTTCGATATTGAGATCGAGTGTGTAGCGGTGGCGTGAGGGCTAATTCTGAACAAGTTTGAATGACAGGTTGTTGCACAAGGGAGTTCGGACGTACCTTTGATCGGAATGATGCGGTTTCGTCTATGGTTTATGCTGCCGCTTGGTCAACTTCATCATTATCAGCCTTACTGCGTCGGGAAAGAAGCGAAAGTATCTTACTCGCGTAATTTTTGCTGGGAGCGTATAAATAGTCCTCACTCATATGGTGCTTGAGGTGTTCTTTTAGCATCTCAATCTTCGTCTGGGTACGAAGCTCGTACCTTTCGTCGTTTGTTAGTTCCATCCCCTCCTGCGACGCGTATGAGACGTCGGTAGCGATAATACTAATCTTATATAGGTCTTGTCTTTTCCGATTAATATTTAGGATCTCTGATATAAGCCTATATAAAATCGAGTAACAGACCACGAGCACAGATGCTGATATCGCTACGTATGGAATTCGGGAAATCAAGAATTCAACAATCCCAATCTGATGGTTTTGAAGGAAGAAATTGAGAAGCTTTTCAGAATTTGCAAATAATCTGATCGTTATCAATCCGATTATCAAAAGCGGAACGACGCATATCCCTGCATAGAGACGTATGTTGTTCGTCCCCTGCTTAACGTATCCCGCTATTTCTGTCGGAAATAAATTTATATTATTTTTAATCTCCCGAAGATACGCTTCTTTCTTAGATATATCGCTGCTAATCTCTTCTCTTTCGGAATTCAACTTGTTTATGCTCAATTCAATTGCTTTTACTCGTTCATTTCGCTCATTTTCAACCGAAACGCCGATAGCAATTCTCTTGTCGATTTCGTCGCTTGATTGTTTAAGATGTTGAATATTTGAATTTAGCTCCTCTATTTCCGAATTATTTGCCTCAATCTCGTTGCTTTGTTCCGCAATTTTACTTATATTATATTGCGTCTTGTTATACGATATCTTGGCTTCTTCTAAGTACAACTTGAGAGAGCTTTCAATTCTATCCTTCTCAATCGCAAGATTCTCAAATAGATTTACAATAGAAGAGAAAAACTTCTGCTCAACTCCCTGTACTTCAATTCTCGTTATACTCGCAGTTTTCCAGAATCGCTCACTAGGCCTGATGCCGAATCCACCGATGAATCTCTTCGGCTCAAAGGAAAATGAAGAACCATCATATTTTGCCGTTTCTACGATCGTGGCGCCGTTTGAAATCTCTACAAAGCTTATTTCCATCTCATGATAATCTTCGTATCCAGTGCAATAGACTTTAACTGAGGTGACGTACGCTGTTTGAATTAGGTCAAAGCTAAGCCACTCTTTTTTTGCTTTTATCAGATTACCCGAGCTCTTGTTGCCGATGAGCTGAGTGGATTTTCTCGTGCGGTGTGAAAAGAAGGAAATATCCATCTCGGCTGGCGACGGTATGGTGCTGGTTCCCAACTCTTCAATCTTGGAGAGATTCAATTCGTTTGGGGGAGGTGGTAAGTCCGCTTTGGGCTCGTCTGATGCATTTTCCGCAGCCATCGAAGACTCCTTTAGGAAAATTCGATTTCCACGTTACACAAAATTTGGGCGCGGAAGAATGCCGATTTGGAACTCATGCACAGCAATTGTGCAAGCAAAGTAATTCGGATGAAAGGAAGCGATATCGCTATTTAGCCAATCTATTTGGCTGTCGGCTAACCCTCACCCAAAATACTCCTGCAGCGGCCGCACCTCCAGACTCCCCGCCCGCAGCGCCGCAATCGCCTCCGCCACCGCCGCCGCACCTGACAGCGTCGTGTAATACGGCACCTTCTGCATCAGCGTTGCCCTGCGCAGCGACTTCGAGTCCGACACGGCCTTCTGACCGTCCGTCGTGTTGAAGACGATCTGGACCTGGCGGTTGCGGATGGCGTCCTCGATGTGGGGGCGGCCTTCCAGCACCTTGTTGATCTTTTCGGCCGTCACACCGTTCTCGGCGAGGAAGCGGGCGGTGCCGGAGGTGGCCAGCACTTTAAAACCTTGGCCGGCAAGGCGTTTGACAGCCGGCAGGATGCCCTTCTTGTCCTCGTCGCGCACCGAGACGAACAGCGTGCCGGAGCGGGGGAGATCGACACCCGCTCCGAGCTGGCTCTTGGCGAAGGCCAAAGCAAAGTCGCGGTCGAGGCCCATCACCTCGCCGGTCGAGCGCATCTCCGGGCCGAGCAGGATGTCGACGCCGGGGAAGCGGGCGAAGGGGAAGACGGCTTCCTTGACCGCGATGTGGCCCGGGTTGCGCGCGTCGGGCATGGCGCCGTAATGGGCGAAGGCGTTTTCCAGCGTCTCGCCCGCCATGATGCGCGCGGCGATTTTCGCAATGGGACGCCCGATGGTCTTGGCGACGAAGGGCACGGTGCGCGAGGCGCGGGGGTTCACCTCCAGCACATAGACCGTGCCGTCCTTGATCGCATACTGCACGTTCATCAGGCCGCCGACATTGAGGGCGCGCGCCAAGGCCGCCGTCTGGCGCTCCAGCTCGTCGACGAGGTCGGAGGGCAGCGAGTGCACCGGCAGCGAGCACGCCGAGTCGCCCGAATGGATACCGGCTTCCTCGATATGCTCCAGAATGCCGGAGACGAAAGTATCCTTGCCGTCGCACAGGCAGTCGACATCGACTTCGATCGCACCGGAGAGATAGGTGTCGAACAGCAGCGGGTTCTTGCCGAGCAGCGTGTTGATCTGGCCGGTCTTGTCGTTGGGGTATTTCTGCTTGATGTCCTCAGGCACCAGGCCCGGCACGGTGTCGAGCAGATAGGTCTGCAGCATGCCTTCGTCATGAATGATCTGCATGGCGCGGCCGCCGAGCACATAGGATGGGCGCACCACCAGCGGGAAGCCGAGCTCGCCGGCGACGAGGCGGGCCTGCTCGACCGAATAGGCGATGCCGTTCTTCGGCTGGCTGAGGTTGAGCTTGTGCAGGAGCTTCTGGAAGCGGTCGCGGTCCTCCGCCAGGTCGATCATGTCGGGCGAGGTGCCGAGGATCGGGATGCCGGCTTTCTCCAGCGCGTCGGCCAGCTTCAGCGGCGTCTGGCCGCCGAACTGGACGATGACGCCGACGAGCTCGCCCGAGGCCTGCTCGGCGCGCAGGATCTCCAGCACGTCCTCCGCCGTCAGCGGATCGAAATAGAGCCGGTCTGAGGTGTCGTAGTCGGTCGAGACCGTCTCCGGGTTGCAGTTGACCATGATCGCTTCATAGCCGGCGTCGCGCAGCGCGAAGGCGGCATGGCAGCAGCAATAGTCGAACTCGATGCCTTGGCCGATACGGTTCGGGCCGCCGCCGAGGATGACGACCTTCTTGCGCGACGACACGCGCGCCTCGTTGGCAGGCTCGCCGACGAAGGGCACTTCATAGGTCGAGTACATATAGGCGGTCGGCGAGGCGAATTCGGCGGCGCAGGTGTCGATGCGCTTGTAGACCGGATGAACGTCGAGCTTTTGCCTTGCCTTCTGAATCGCTTCCGCGTCGGTCTTCGTTAGCGAGGCGAGGCGGGCGTCGGAAAAACCCATCGCCTTCAGCATGCGCAGATTGACGGCATCCTGCGGCAGGCCGTGCTCGCGGACGCGTTCCTCCATGGCGATGATGCCGGCGATCTGCTCGAGGAACCACGGGTCGATCTTGCACATGGCGTGCACGTCTTCCAGCGAGGTGCCCATGCGGATCGCCTGCGCCACCATGCGCAGCCGGTCCGGCGTCGGCGTGCCGAGCGCGGCGCGGATCGCGTTGCGGTCGTCGGTGTGGCTGGCGGCGGTGCTCCCGTGGCCAAGGCCCGGAATCTCGATCTCATCCAATCCGGTGAGACCGGTTTCCAGTCCGCGCAAAGCCTTCTGCAGCGATTCCTGAAAAGTGCGGCCGATGGCCATCACTTCGCCCACCGACTTCATGGCGGTGGTCAGCACCGGCTCGGCGCCGGGGAATTTTTCGAAAGCAAAGCGCGGGATCTTCGTCACCACATAGTCGATGGTCGGCTCGAACGAGGCGGGCGTCGCGCCGCCGGTGATGTCGTTCTCCAGCTCGTCCAGCGTGTAGCCGACGGCAAGCTTCGCCGCGACCTTGGCGATCGGGAAGCCGGTGGCCTTCGAGGCAAGCGCCGACGAGCGCGAGACGCGCGGATTCATCTCGATGACCACCAGCCGGCCGTCGGCCGGGTTGACGGCGAACTGCACGTTGGAGCCGCCGGTCTCGACGCCGATCTCGCGCAGCACCGCGATCGAGGCGTTGCGCATCATCTGGTATTCCTTGTCGGTCAAGGTCAGCGCCGGCGCGACGGTGATGGAATCGCCGGTGTGCACGCCCATCGGATCGAGGTTCTCGATCGAGCAGATGATGATGCAATTGTCCGCCCTGTCGCGGACGACCTCCATCTCATACTCCTTCCAGCCGAGCACGCTCTCCTCGATCAGCACCTCGGTGGTGGGCGAGGCATCGAGGCCCGACTGGACGATGTCGTAGAATTCGGCACGGTTGTAGGCGATGCCGCCGCCGGTGCCGCCCATGGTGAAGGAGGGGCGGATGATGGCCGGCAGGCCGACATGGTCGAGCGCCTGGGCGGCGATCGCCATGGCATGGCTGATATAGCGCTGCTTGCGGTCGCCTTCGCCGAGGTTCCAGCGGGTTTCCAGCGCATCGAGCGCGGCATCGAGGTTCTCCGGGTTTTCCGCCTTCAGCGCGGCGCGCTCGGCCTCATGGATCTTGCGGTCGGCGTCCTTGACCTCGGTGGCGTTGGCCAGCATCGACTTCGGCGTCTCGAGCCCGATCTTGCTCATCGCCTGGCGGAACAGCGCGCGGTCCTCGGCCTTGTCGATGGCGTGGGCGTCGGCGCCGATCATCTCGACTTGATAGCGCTCGAGCACGCCCATGCGGCGCAGCGACAAAGCGGTGTTGAGCGCCGTCTGGCCGCCCATGGTCGGCAGCAGCGCGTCCGGCCGCTCCTTGGCAATGATCTTGGCCACCACTTCGGGCGTGATCGGTTCGATATAGGTGGCGTCGGCCAGCTCCGGATCCGTCATGATGGTGGCTGGGTTGGAGTTGACCAGGATGACGCGGAAACCCTCTTCCTTCAGCGCCTTGCAGGCCTGGGTGCCGGAATAGTCGAACTCGCAAGCCTGGCCGATGACGATGGGGCCGGCCCCGATGATCAGGATCGACTTGATGTCGGTGCGTCTTGGCATGTCTACGGGTTCCGTTCGGCGAGCGGCTTGCACGAAAAACCGGGACGGGAGGACCCGGCCGGTTGTGCTTGCGATTCTGGTATCAGGCTAGGAGGGCCTTATAGGGAAGAGTTTTGCGGGATGTAACCCCGAAAATGAGGCAGTAGGGCAGTAGGGCAGTAGGGCAGTAGGGGCATCTCTTCCCTATTGCCTTACTGCCCTACTGCCTTATTCGCCTGTATCAGTACCCAAGGCCAGCGCGTCGGTGATCTCGAAGCGCTCGGAAACGCCGATGCGGATCAGGTTGAGGCTGCCTTCGCGGGTGAAGCGGAATTCGTCGGAGGAGTCGGAGCCGGCGGGCTTGCCGTCGCGGAAATTGATGAGGCGGGTACCGCCGTCCGGCCAGGTCACGGTCACGACGCTGTCGCCGCCCTCATGCGCTACACTGATTTCACAGCGGGTCATCGGCTGGCCGACATGGCGGGCGCAGGGGATGCCACCGGCGGCATCGGGGGCAGTGGCGTCGGATTGAGCGGTTGCCGAGGCCGCGAAGGCGAGGGCGTAGGCATCCCGCATGGCGATCGCGCTGATGTCGGTTGCCGTTGGCGGAGCGGCCGGCTCGCTGCGACCCAGGCGCGCTGCAATGTCCGGCTGCGGTTCTTCGGAAGACTCGGGCGGGTTGGCTTCCCGTGGCAGGCTGGCGTCCGTCGCCGGCGCTGCTGCATCTTCAGGGGCCGGCGCCGGGTTGGTGGGGCTGAGATAGCGGGCCGGCGCCCAGCCGGTTATGTGGGCGTCCTGCGTATCCTCGACCTTGCACCACGGATTCTTGTTGACGGTCCTGCAGCCGTAATTCTTCACGGCCGTGCCGTTGGGCAGGCGTGCTGCCACCTTCCCACTTGCTGAAGCGGTGGCGCGGATGTTGAGGAGATCACCCGGCGCGAGGCCGCCGATAATCGATACGATCGGGCCCGGCGCATCCTGGGCCATGGCCGGCAGGGCCGCCGCCAGCAATGGAGCGACGAAGAACAGCGCCGATGGGAGCTTAACCTTGCGCTTCATGCATAGGCTCCGCTCGATTGGGATATGAACTCCGTTCAACCCTCATAAAACCGGTCCGCAGCGCGTGTGCCCATTCCGGCCGTCCCGCCTGTTCGGCCTGCTTTGCGGCGGCTTCATGGTCGTAGTCCACGGCGATACCCTCGAAGCGGTCGGCGCGGCCGGGCACGTCCAGCTCGACGATGCCGTAGCGGGCATGCGGCGAGCCTTGCTCGGAGACATGCGCCGGCGGCGTGTCATCCTCATAGGCGGGGCAGCCGACGCTGCCGGGGTTGAAGACGACCGGGCCGTCGGGAATACGGATCAGCTCGTTGCGGTGGCTGTGGCCGCACAGCACCAGGCGGCAGGCCGGATCGAGCGGCTTCAGCCGGCGCCTGATCGCGGCGAGCGGCGCGCGCACCAACTGGCCATCGACAATGGCGTCGGCAAGATATTTTTCGTCATGGTCCGGCCGGGCGTGGAAGGCTATGACGCCGGGCACGATCTCCAATGTGAGCGGCAGGGCGAGCAACGCCTCGCGTTGCGGCGCGGTCAGCCGTTCCCGGGCGTAGCGATCGGACGGCCACATGGCTTCATCGGCTGTGTCCTGCGCCACGCGTCGGTCGTGATTGCCGCGCACCGTCGGCAGGTTGAGCGCCTGCAACCGTTCCATTGTCTCGCGCGGCCAGAGCGGGCCGGAGACGCAGTCGCCGAGATTGACGATGATGTCGGCGCCACCCCGCTGGTTCAGATCGTCGAGCACTGCCTCCAAGGCGAGCACGTTGCCGTGGATGTCGGCCACTACGGCGATCCGCATGAGAGCTCCATGACAGGCAATTTCGTCAGCGCCGCATCAGGCGTCCACTTCCATCTCGGACGTGCCGACCGCGGGCAAAGCGGAGTCGCCGTCGGCCGCGGCAATCACGCTGTCGAGCAGGCCGGGGAAGCGCTTGTCGAGGTCGTCGCGGCGCAGCGTGATCAGCCGGCTGGTGCCGACCGCCTCGCTACGGGTGACGCCCGCCTCGCGCAGCTTGGCGAGGTGGTAGCTGAGATTGGTCTTGGAGGCGAGGTCGAGGAACTTGCTGCAGTTCAGCGGCACGCCTTCCTTGCGAGCCAGATAGCGCACGATGGCAAGCCGGGTCGGGTCGCCGAGCACGGCGAGCACGATCGGCAGGCTGATCTGGTCGGCGGTTGGATGGGGCAGGCTCATGGCCCAGAATTAAGCACAAACGGCACGAACTTCAACGCGGCTTCCTTTTCTGCCGACAGACATGGCCTCTTCCTTCGGCCCCGTCCTGACACAGGGCTGTCAGCAGGGTTCAGCTATTTTGTCCCCGCTCGGTTGACATCATGCCCTGTTATGTCCAATTGTTCAATAACCTTTGAACTAAGGACAGTTTCCCATGGACAAGCGGATCTTCTGGCTTGCGCTCGGATCGTTCGCGATCTCGACCGAAGGCTTCGTCATCTCCAGCCTTCTTCCCGATATCGCCACTGACGCCGGCATATCCGTGCCGCTCGCCGGCTCGCTGATCACCGCCTTCGCGCTCGCCTATGCGTTCGGCGCGCCGGTGCTGGCGACGCTGACCGGCGAATGGGACCGGCGGCGCGTCATCTTGTGGACGCTGGTGTTCTTCGTCCTTGGTAATGTTGCTGCCGCGCTCAGTTCGTCCTTCGAGCTGCTTTTGATCGCCCGCATCGTGATGGCGCTGTCGTCCGGCCTGTTCGCGGCGACCGCGCAAGGCACGGCGGTGGCGCTGGTCGACGACCACCACCGGGCACGCGCCATCGCCGTCGTCGTCGGCGGCACCACGGTGGCCGTGGCGGTCGGCGCGCCGCTCGGCGCGCTGGTCGCGGCGATCGCCGGCTGGCGCGGCACTTTCTTCGCCATAGCCGGGCTCGGCGCGCTGGCCGGTGCGATCCTCTGGTACCGGTTGCCGCGCGGCATCGTCGGCACCAAGCTGCCGCTGAGAGCGCGGCTGGCGGCGGCAGTGCGGCCCGGCGTGATGCCGATCCTGCTGAGCACGGTGCTGGCGCTGATCGGAGCCTTCACGGTCTTTGCCTTCATCGCGCCCTTGGCCATAGAAGGCGGCGAGCTCTCTCCGATCGCGCTGCCGGGCATGCTGCTCGCCTTCGGCATCGGCGCCGTCATCGGCAACATCGCCGGCGGGCAGGCCGCCGACCGCTTCGGCGCCACCCGAACCGTCGCCTGGTCGCTGGCCCTCTCCGCCGCGATGCTCGCCACCTTCTCGGTGATCCCGACCTTCTTGCCGCATCATATCGCTGGGCCGGCGCTGATGGCCATGATGGTGCCGTGGGGCATCGTCGGCTGGGCTTTTCCGCCGGCGCAGGCGAGCCGCATCATAAAGATCGCGCCGGATGCCGCACCGATCGTCTTGTCGCTCAACGCCTCGGCGCTCTATCTCGGCGTCGCGCTGGGCGCGGTGGTCGGAGCCGCGGTGCTGCGCTTCGGCGCCCCGGCCGATCTCGGCCTGGTCGCCGCCGTGTTCCCGATCGTCGGGCTGGGCGTCGTGCTTGCCGGCCGGATGTTGGCGCGCCCCGTGGCGATGCCGGCGGAATAACCAGTCAAAGCCTGGTTGACGGCCGCCTCCTCAGTTCGAAGGGGCGGCCGTCGGTCTTGCGCCGGCCGGCGCACTACGCCGTCTGATCCTCTCTTAAGCTGGCCGCCACATCTGCAGGATCGAGGCGGCCAGCAAAAGGCCGAGCACGATGTTGAGCGCACGCCATTGGCGCTCGGTCTTGAGCAGGCGGGCAAGCAGGGTTCCCGCCACGCACCACAGCGACAGCGAGAACGCTGCGGTCAGCCCGAACACGGCACCCAGCAGCAGCGCGAGTTGCAGCGGACCATCCGCCAGGGCCGCGAAAGATGCGGCGGCGCCGAGCCCCATTGCCCAGCCTTTCGGATTCATCCACTGGATGCCGGCGCCGCCGAAAAAGCTGTTCGGCTTGGCCATGCTGATATCGAGGTTGGGCGGACCGCTGCGGCCGATCTTGATCGCCAGCCAGATCAGATAGAGCGAGCCGGCGATCTTCATGGCAAGCTGCAGGGATGGAATGGCGACTAGAAGTCCAGCCAGGCCTGCCGCGCCCGCGGCTGCCACGGTAGCCAGCCCCGCAGCGCTGCCGGCCATCAGCGGCACCGACCGGCGAAAGCCGAATTGCGCGCCGGACGCGGTCGACAATGTCGTGGCGATGCCAGGCGTCGAGGTGGAGATCAGCGCGAACAGGACCAGCGGGATGATGGTGTCGGACATGCGAGCTTCCCAATCGAGGAGCAGGCATGCTGAGGCGCTTGGCGGCATCAGTAAATGCAATGTTTGATATCGTTTCCATTAGCAATTATAATGCCGATCATGATCCGCGACCTCGACACGACCCTCATCCGCACCTTCGTCACCACGGCCGACAAGGCCAGCATGACGGCGGCCGCCAATGCGCTTCACCTGACGCAAGGCGCCGTCAGCCAGCAGGTCAAGCGGCTGGAGGAGATGCTCGGCCAGAGCCTGTTCGAGCGCGACCGCCGCGGCCTGAGGCTGACGCGCTCCGGCGAACGGCTGCTCGACAAAGCGCGCCGCCTGCTACAGCTCAATGACGAGATCCTCACCGAGATCAGGGGAAGGGCGGTTGCCGGGCAGGTGCGGCTCGGCGTGCCTTACGACCTCGTCGGCACGCTGCTCGCGCCCGTGCTGAAAGCCTATACCGAAGCCTATCCGCAGGTGGAGATTTCGCTGGTCTGCGCTTCCTCGCCCGAACTCGCGGCGGCCCTGGCGGCCGGCACCATCGACCTTGCCGTCATCGAGGAGCGTGTCGGCCCGACCGTGGGCGAATGCCTGCTCGTCGACCGGCTGGTCTGGGTCGGCGCCAGAGGCGGGGCGGCACGCCTGAAGCGGCCGCTGCCGGTTTCGATCGTCGCCGACACCTGCGCCTTCCGGCCGGCGGTGCTCGCCGCGCTTGGCGAGCATGGGCTCGACTGGCGCACCGTGTTCGAGAACGGTAACATCGATGCCACGACCGCGACGGTGCGCTCTGACCTTGCGGTGACTGCGTGGCTTGCCTCGACGGTTCCGGCCGATCTCGACATCTTGTCCGATGCCGGCCTTCCGGCGCTGCCGAATTTCTCCGTCAACCTGCACCTGCCGAAACATGCCACCGCGCCAGCCGCAAAGGCTTTTGCCAGCCATATCCGCGAAGGTCTTTCCCGCTATCGCCAAGCGGCGTGACGCCACCGCCGGTCAGCCATTCGATGCCGCCATGGCGACCGCCAATTGCGCATCGAAAGCGCGCTTGAAGGCCGGCCGCGCCTCGCCGCGGGCGACATAGGCGGCAACGTTCGGGAACTCGTTCAGCAGTCCCGATCTCTGCAGCCGGCGTAGCACGCCCACCATGACAAGGTCGCCTGCGCTGAAGGCGCCATCGAGCCAGTCGGAATCGCCGAGATGGCGGGAGAGCTCGGCCAGCCGCTTGCGGATCCGGTCATCGACCAGGGGCAGGCGCTCATCGTGCCACGGCGCATCGCGCTCGAGGATCACGGCGGATGCGCGCTCGAGGATCGGCGGCTCCACCGTGCTGTACGCGGCGAACATCCAGGCGACCGCGCGCGCCAGGGCGTTCGCATCGTCGGGCAACAGGCCCACGTGACGCACCGCGATGTGGAGGACGATCGCGCCTGACTCGAACAGAGCGAGATCGCCTTCTTCGTAGGTCGGGATACTGCCGAAGGGATTGATCGCAAGATGCGCGGGCTGCTTCATCGCATCGAATGAAACGAGGCGAACATCATAGGGCTGGCCGACTTCCTCGAGCGCCCAACGGACTTGCATGTCACGCGCGAGCCCTCTGCCGCCATCGGACGATCGTTCAAAGGCGGTGATGATGGGCATCATCGGCGGCTCCTGACCGTTCAATCGTCGTTTCAAAGAGAGGCAATGCGCGGCAGGTCTGGCCCGCCGCGCGACAGCCTTGTGCTACTTCCAGGTCCTGCGCCGTTCGAGCTCGGCTTGGGAAGGCTCCTGCTGGGCAAACGAGCCCGTACGGATTTCGCCTCCGCGCTCATAGGTCGCGATGATGACGCCGGTGGTGGAAGCCTGCGATTTGACGAGCTTGAAGGCGGCGGGCATCGCGTTGTCGCCGAACAGCCGCTTACCCTTGCCCAGCACCAGCGGGAAGGTCATCAGCCGGATCTCGTCGATCAGCCCGTTGGCGAGCAGGGTCTGGATCAGATTGCCCGATCCCTGAATGAGCAGGTCGGGTCCGTCTTCCTGCTTGAGTTCCTCAAGCCCTGCAACAATATCGGGCCCAAGCGACCGGGTGTTCTGCCAGGTCAGCGACTCCGGCCGATGCGTCGCCACATATTTGGTCGCAGGGTTGAAGACGTCGGCGATGGCGTCGTTCTGATACGGCCAGTACGCGGCGAAGATGTCGTAGGTTCTGCGGCCGAGCAGCAGGTCGAAGGGTTTGGAGAACAGTTCCTCCATGGCCGCGCCTGCCACCTCGTCAAAATAATGGAAGGTCCAGCCGCCGAATTTGAAGCCGCCGACCGGATCCTCTTCCGGCCCGCCCGGCGCCTGCATGACGCCGTCGAGGCTGACGAACGTGGCGGCGATGATCTTGCGCATCTGTCTTCTCCTTTTCGCTGATCCGCGCCATCGCGGCCGGATTTCTGTCTTTTCCTGGAATTGCTCCAAGGACGGACGGCAAGGCCGCTTTCCGACACGGCCCCGCGAATTTCTATCGCGTGTTGTCGGCGCGAATGGTGCGTGACGAGAACCAGACCTCGCCGAAGACGGCAGTGGCGGTGCGGTCGGGCGCCTTGTCTTTCCTCAGCCAGATCGAGCGGGTGCGCGCGGCGCGCTCGCGTGTCGGTATTTTCGCGCCCGGCTCGGCGGTGGAGGCGCCGACGCAAGGGATGAACCAGGAGCCCATGAAGGGCCTGCAAGCAAGGCCGTTTTCCAGGCGGGTTATGAGGACCGCGAGGCCGACCGTTTCGGAAGGGCGCCAGGGAAAGACCATGCGGCCGCCGGGTTTCAGCGCTTTCAGCCATGCGGTGGGCGGCGCGACTACGCCGGCATTGACATAGATGATATCGGAGGGCGGCAACGGCTTGGCGACGGCGTTGCCCTGGATAATTTCGACGTTGGCGTATCGGGCAAGGTTCGCCTTGGCGCGCGCGGCAAGATCGGCCTCGATCTCGAAGGCGGTGACGCCGCCGCCCGGCTCGACCAGTCTCGCCAGCAGCGCCGTGTAATAGCCTGTGCCGGCGCCGATATGGGTAACGTGCTCGCCCGGCTTCGGCTCGACCTTGCCGAGCCACATCGCGTGCAGCATCGGCTCGCCATTGTTGATGCCCTTGTCGGCATCGAGCACGACGAGGACATTCTGGTAGATGTAGCCAGGATCGGCGCTCGGTGTCTCGAACCGGCCTTCGCCGGCAAAGACAGTCCATGGCCCCGGACCCAGGAAAGCCTCACGCGGTACCGAGGCGAACACCTCCTCGATGCGCGGATCGGCCGACCGGGCCTGCGCAGCCATCAGCCTGGCGTAGAATCTGCGGGCTTCGTCCGGTTTGGCCATAGCGCCAAGATAGCGCGTCCGGCTGGAATGTCGCGGTCAGCCGGCGAAGGTGTCGTAGAGCAGCTTGACGTTGAGAACGAGGATGATTGCGGCCACCACCCAGGCCAGGACCGCGACGGCACGCGATATGGCGAAACTGCCCATCTTCTTGCGGTCGGACACGAACTGCACCAGCGGGATGACCGCGAAGGGCAGTTGCATCGACAGCACCACCTGGCTGAACACAAGCAGCTGGGCCGTGCCCTTTTCGCCATAGAGCGCGGTGATGACCACCACCGGGACGATGGCGATGCCGCGCGTCATAAGGCGCCGCGCCCATTGCGGGATGCGCAGCCGCAAAAAGCCTTCCATCACGATCTGGCCGGCGAGCGTCGCGGTGACGGTCGAGTTCAGGCCGGAGGCAAGCAGCGCGACCGCGAACAGGATCGAGGCGATGCTTAGGCCCAGCAGCGGCGACAGCAGCTCGAAAGCCTGACCGATCTCGGCAACGTCGTTATGGCCGGTATCGTGGAAGGCGACCGCCGCAACGATCAGGATCGACGCATTGACGAACAGCGCCAGGATCAGCGCGATGGTCGAATCCGTCGTTGCCCATTTGATGGCGTCGCGCTTGCCGCTGTCGGTGCGCTCATAGGCGCGGGTCTGCACGATCGAGGAGTGCAGATAGAGATTGTGCGGCATCACGGTGGCGCCGATGATGCCGATGGCGATGTAGAGCATCGCCGGATTGGTGACGATCTGCGACGACGGCACGAACATCGAATGCAGGATCGTGCCGGCCGGCGGCGCGGCGACGAAGATCTGGATGGCAAAGCAGCCGAAGATGATGATCAGCAAGGCGATGACGAAGGCTTCGAGATAGCGGAAGCCCTTGTTCATCAAGAGAAGCACCAGGAAGGCGTCGAGCGCGGTCAGCATGGCGCCGCCGATCAGCGGAATGCCGAACAGAAGCTGCAGCGCGATCGCCGTGCCGATCACCTCGGCGAGGTCGCAGGCGATGATCGCCAGCTCGCAGGCCATCCAGAGCACCAGATTGACAGGGCGCGGATAGTAGGCGCGGCAGGCCTGGGCGAGGTCGCGGCCGGTGGCGATGCCAAGACGCGCGGCAAGCGCCTGCAGCAGGATCGCCATCAGGTTGGACAGCATGATGATGAAAAGCAGCGTGTAGCCGAACTGCGCGCCGCCGGCGAGATCGGTCGCCCAGTTGCCCGGATCCATGTAACCGACCGAGACCATATAGCCCGGTCCCATGAAGGCAAACAGGCGGCGGAACCAGACGCCGGTCTGTGGCACCGCGATCGAAGCGTTCACCTCGCGCAGGCTGGGCGGCTCGTCGTCGGGCCTGTCAAATCGCCATGCGGGTCGGGCTACGGTTGCTGCATCGGCATCGGACATGGGATTTCCGCCGGAATTGTCGAATGTTCCTTTCATGTACGCCATGGCTCAACATTATGCAATAGGCTATATTTCATTGTTCATGCTTTCGTGATACGCCGGAGCAAGTCTGGACGCGGGCGACCGCAAACGCCGGTTGCGCCCGGGCGGGAATGCAAATAAACGGCCGGACCATCAGGGGTTCGTGTTATGGATACGATCCCGATTCAGTCGAAGAGATAGGGGCATGGTGCCGTCCGAAAACCCCTTCACACTTTTCGGCATCATGCTCTGGGACAGGCCAGGAGGAGCGCATATTGGCGCTTAGGAACAAACCGGTTCGACGCGAAGAGCCGCTTCCCGATGCCGAGATCCATTCGGAAGGATTCCGGCAGACGCGCGAGGCGCGCCGCAGCGCGCTAGTGGAGGACTATGTCGAGCTGATCGCCGACCTGATCGAGGACGGCAACGAGGCGCGGCAGGTGGATATCGCAGCAAGGCTCGGCGTGGCGCAGCCGACGGTGGCAAAGATGCTGACCAGGCTGTGCGCCGACGGGCTGGTCTCGCGGAAGCCCTATCGCGGCGTGTTCCTGACCGAGTCCGGCCGCAAGGTCGCCGAGGAAAGCCGCATCCGCCACCAGACTGTGGAGGCCTTCCTGCGCTCGCTGGGCGTCAGCGCCGAGACGGCGCGCATCGACGCAGAGGGCATCGAGCACCATGTCAGCGCCGAAACCCTGGAAGCTTTCCGCCGGGCGATGACCCCCGCACGTTGAGTTCGGGATCGATACAGCGCTGCAGGGCGGCAAAGTGTCGGTACCGACCTGGCGAAAAATACTGTGACTTGACGTATTCGTTGCGATAATTGTCTGAAGGGGGCGGTTGCGGGCCGGTTCCTCCTGACGTTCGCATTGCGAGGAGTTGCCATGCTTTGGAGAGGCCGCCGTCAGAGCGACAACATCGAGGATGACCGCAGCGACAGCGGGCCTGGCGGCGGATTGGGCGGTGGCGGCCAGTTCCGCATCCCGATCGGCGGACGTACCGGTGGCGGCGGCAGCATCATCCTGGTCGTCCTGATCGTGCTCGCCGGATGGTATTTCGGCTTCGATCCATCGCAGATCCTGGGCGATGGCGGCGGCCAGATCACTGAAGACACCGGTTCGCAAAATGGCGGCTCGCCCGCCAATGACGAGATGAAGCAGTTCGTCGCGACCGTGCTTGCCGACACCGAGGACACCTGGACCGGCATTTTCAAATCCCAGGGCCTGACCTATGAAGATCCCAAGCTGGTGCTGTTCAGCGGCCAGGTCCGCTCGGCCTGCGGCTTCGCCTCGGCGGCGGCCGGGCCGTTCTACTGCCCGGGCGATCACAAAGTCTATCTCGACATGACCTTCTTCCAGCAGCTCGACCAGCAGTTCGGCGCTTCCGGCGAGTTCGCGCGCGCCTATGTTGTGGCGCACGAGGTCGGCCACCATGTGCAGAACCTCACCGGCATCATGGGCAAGTTCAATCAGTTGCGGCAAGGCATGAGCGAGGTCGACGCCAACCAGCTCTCGGTACGCATTGAGCTTCAGGCCGATTGCTTCGCCGGCGTGTGGGCGCACTACACGCAGCAAAAGGGCATCTTGGAACAGGGGGACATCGAAAGTGCGCTCAATGCGGCCAAGCAGATCGGCGACGACACGCTGCAGAAGAGGATGCAAGGTTATGTCGTGCCGGAGAGCTTCAATCATGGCACTTCGCAGCAGCGGCAGACCTGGCTGGCACGCGGCTTCAAGAGTGGCAAGCTGTCCGACTGCAACACGATGAGCGGCCCGATCTGAGGCGGCGCGTCCACCTCTTTTCCACTGACGATCCGCGATCGAAGGCCGCTGGCAAGGGATGTCAGGATAAGGCGTTCGCGTATTGTTCCCGCCGGCAACGTCGCCTATAAGTTGCCGCCCGCCTCGGGCGGCCTGAGGAGCTTATCGCCATGATCGACCCGAAAACCGCCAAGCGGGGCCTCGCGCTCGTTTTCACGACGCTGCTGCTCGACGTCATCGGCTTCGGCATCATCATGCCGGTGCTGCCGGCCTATCTGGAGGAGCTGAGCGGCGTCAGCGTGAGCCAAGCTGCCATCGAGGGCGGCTGGCTGTTCTTCGTCTATGCTGCGATGCAGTTCTTCTTCGCGCCGATCATCGGCGGCTTGAGCGACCGCTTCGGTCGTCGGCCGGTCCTGCTTGCCTCGGTGCTGACCTTCTCGATCGACAACCTGATCTGCGCCATCGCCTGGTCCTATCCGATGCTGTTCATCGGCCGCGTGCTCGCCGGTATTTCCGGCGCCAGCTATTCGACGACATCCGCCTTCATCGCCGACATCTCGAACGACGAGAACCGGGCGAAGAATTTCGGCCTGCTCGGCATCGCCTTCGGCGTCGGCTTCGTCATTGGCCCGGTGCTGGGCGGTCTGCTCGGCACGTTCGGGCCGCGCGTACCGTTCTATTTCGCTGCCGCACTTGCCTTCGTAAATTTCCTGATCGCGATGTTCCTCCTGCCGGAAACGCTGGACGAAAAGCACCGCCGGCCCTTCGAATGGAAGCGCGCCAATCCGGTCGGCACGCTCATGCAGATGCGCAATTATCCAGGCATCGGCTGGATCGGGCTGGTCTTTTTCCTGATGACGCTCGGCCATATGATGTATCCGGCGGTCTGGGCATTCGTCTCGAATTACCGCTATGGCTGGAACCAGCAGCAGATCGGCTTCTCGCTTGGCGCCTTCGGCTTGTGCGGGGCGATCATCATGGCGACGGTGTTGCCGCGGATCATTCCGAAACTTGGCGAGTGGAGGACAGCTGCGATCGGACTGACCTTCACCGCGCTCAGCGCCTTCGGTTATGCGTTCTCGACCCAAGGCTGGATGATCTATGCGGTGATCGTGGCCGGTTGCCTGGAAGCGCTGGCAGACCCGCCGCTCAGGAGCCTCGCCGCCGCCAAGGTGCCGCCTTCGGCGCAGGGCGAATTGCAGGGCGCGATGACCTCGATCTTCTCGATCACCTCGATCATCACGCCGTTGCTCTACACGGCGACCTTTTCATGGTTCACGAGCCCGGCCGCACCCGTCGTGTTCGGCGGCGCGCCCTATGTGCTGGGCGCAATTTTCCTGACGCTGGCGGTGATCGTCTTCGTGACGAAGGTGGCCAAGCCGACGCCGAAGGAAGTCGAGCGCATGCACACGCAGGAACCGGTGACGGACGCTGCTTAGGCTGGTGGTTTAGGCTAGGCGCATTCGGCCAGCGCTTCCTCGCCGCGCCGCTCGCGGATCAGGTTGACGAAACGCCGGAACAGGTAATGCGAATCCTGCGGGCCGGGCGAGGCCTCGGGATGGTGCTGGACCGAGAACACAGGCCGGCCGGTCAGCGCGATGCCGCAGTTGGAGCCGTCGAAGAGCGACACATGGGTTTCCTCGACGCCTTCGGGCAGCGAGTCCGCGTCGACGGCGAAACCGTGGTTCATCGAGACGATCTCGACCTTGCCGGTGGTGTGGTCCTTGACCGGATGGTTGGCGCCGTGGTGGCCCTGGTGCATCTTCTCGGTCTTGCCGCCGAGCGCCAGAGCCAGCATCTGGTGGCCGAGGCAGATGCCGAACACCGGAATGTCGGTCTTCAAGAGGCTCTGGATCACCGGCACGGCATATTCGCCGGTCGCTTCCGGATCGCCGGGGCCGTTCGACAGGAAGATGCCGTCCGGCTGCATGGCGAGGATCTCGTCGGCGCCGGTCTTGGCCGGCACGACGGTGACCTTGGCGCCGAGCCCTGCCAGCAGGCGCAGAATGTTGCGCTTGACGCCATAGTCGACGGCGACGACATGCATCGACGGCGCGTCCTGCTCGCCATAGCCTTCGTTCCAGACCCAGGGCGTCTCGCGCCAGACCGAGGACTGGCCCGACGTGACCTCCTTGGCGAGATCGAGGCCGATCAGGCCCGACCAGGCAGCCGCCTGCCGCTTCAAGTCCTCGATGTCGAAGACGCCATCGGGCGCATGCGCGATGACGGCATTGGGCATGCCCTTCTCGCGGATCAGCACGGTGAGCGCGCGGGTGTCGATGCCGGACAGCGCGACCATGCCGCGCCGCTTCAGCCAGTGGTCGATATGGCCGGCGGCGCGATAGTTGGACGGGTCTGTGACATTGGCCTTGAAGATCGCGCCGACGGCGCCGGCGCGGGCCGCCGGATGCAAGTCCTCGATGTCCTCGTCATTGGTGCCGACATTGCCAATATGCGGGAAGGTGAAGGTGACGATCTGGCCGGCATAGGACGGATCGGTGAGGATTTCTTCATAACCGGTCAGCGCGGTGTTGAAGCACACTTCCGCAACCGCCGATCCGGTGGCGCCAAGGCCGCGGCCTTCGATCACCGTGCCGTCGGCAAGCACCAGAAGGGCGGTCGGCTTTTCGGTGGCCCAGGGGGCGGTGGTCGTGGCCATGGCGGCACTCCTAGAGGCTGTTTCGCAATTGTCCCGCAAGCGGGACGATCCGCGCAACAAACGGCGCGCGGCGGCGAATTCGCGAGCCTGCGCGCAACCAAAGTTTCAGTTCATGCGAGGCTCAGTACATAGGCGAAGGCACGGGAGCGGTCAATGCGGCGCCCCCGAACCACGGCCGATTTGCTTTCGTCCAGCAATATCAGCAGCTTGGCGGGATTTGCGTTGGCCGTTCGGCAAAGCTATTGTCCGCCGCATCCGAAGGAGAAGCACGATGCGCGAGAAAATCGCCGAATCCATGAAGAGCGCGATGAAGGCGCAGGACAAGCACCGCCTGCCGACACTGCGGCTGATCCAGGCCGCCATCCACGACCGCGACATCGGCAATCGCGGCGCCGGCAAGCCGCCGGCGAGCGAGGAGGAAGTCCTGCAGATCCTCGCCAAGATGGTGAAGCAGCGCGAGGAATCCGCCAAGGCCTTCGAAGACGGCAAGCGGCCGGAACTGGCGGCGCAGGAGCGCGGCGAGATGGAGATCATCCGCGAGTTCCTGCCGACGCAGCTCGACGACGCGGCGATCACCGCGGCAGCGCGCGAGGCGATCGCGGCGACCGGTGCCGCCAGCCAGAAGGACATGGGCAAGGTGATCGGCGCGCTGAAGCAGAAATATGCCGGCCAGATGGACTTCGCCAAGGCGAGCGCCATCATCAAAGGTCTGCTGCAATAGACGGCAGCCTCAGTCCTTGCAGATCGGCACCGGCTGCGGCGGCGGCGCCGGATGGTCCTTCTTGTACTGGGCGATGATCGGCTCCAGTGTCTTCTTCGGCCAGAATTTGGGGGTGCCGATCTCCTTCAGGCAGGAGGCGTTCCAATAGGTACCCGCGCTTGAGAGCGCCTGGCCGGCAGCCTTGGCCCGCGCGACAGCGGCGATGTCGCGCGATTCCGGATAGATGTAGAGCGTCGTCGGGTTGTTCTTCACGAGGGGGATGATCTGCTCGGCATCGGCGGGCGACCAGCTGGTGCAGCCATTGCTGCGGCCGCCGGCATAGTTCACCAGCTTGCCGAACGGAACCAGGCCGTCATGATCGGCGTAGGAGCTTTGCGGGCTCTTGCGCATGCACAGGCCCTTCAAGATCGCGGCTGGATGGCCGCCGATCACGCGCTGCCTGGCGTTTGCCGCTTCGCCTTCGCCGTCGAACTGGATGAAGGTGCGCATGAACGCCGCGTTCTGCGCGCCGACACGGTAGTAGCCCTTGAAGGACGTCTTGGCCTCCGCGGTCATATAGGCGCCGCCGGCTGTGAGCTCGGAGTCCATCGCGTTGCCGAAGTTCTTCGCGCAGCGCCTGCCGTTGGAGAAATCGGCAATGCCCTTGAGATTGCGGCCGCCGCCATGACCCGAGGAAACCGCGCGGAAGAGCTGCTTGGCCTCGCAGATGATGTAGTAGCGCTGGCCGAGCACGCTGTTGCCGAGGTCGCCGGGACGCGTCGCATCCATGGCGAAGTAGCAGGGGTTGCTGACCGAACCTTCGCTGACCTTCTTCTGGTAAAGCGCGCGCGCCCGCTCCAGCACGACCTGCGAGATCTGGCCCTCGCCGTCGCCGACATGGCGCTGCAGCCAGTCGGGAATGGTCGACGGCCGCAAAGCGGCGAATGAGCTGACCGATGCCGTCAAAGCGGCCAGGATCGCGACAAGACAGAAGATGGCCGCGCCCAGCGGAACAGATATCAACCGCACCCTTCGCCCCTCCTGTCGAAATGTCTCGTACGCGTGAATCACCCGGGCCGATCATAGAAGGTCTCGCATCCATCGGCGAAACACTTCTAGTTTAGCGACGCCTTTTAGAGGTCGGATTTTCGGCCCGCTTCGATTGAGCTATGATCTGATTCCGGCGCGCCCACGCCTCCTCCCTCCACCGGGAAAGCATCGTTCATGCAGGGCAGTCGATCACCCGGCCAACTGTTCGAGCGCCAGGCATAAGGAGGGGTTGCCAAGACTGCTCGCGGCAGGAGGTTTTCGATGCGGCTTTCCGCACCCGTCTATCATCTGAAACGCCAGGCGAAGCTCCTGTCCCGCAGGGAAAATGTTCCGCTTCATCAGGCGCTCGACCGCGTTGCTGGTGAAGAAGGCTTTGCCACCTGGAGCCTGCTTGCGGTCAAGGCCGCGGAGGCTGAGTCCGGCGACAGGCTGCTGGCGCGGCTTATGCCCGGCGACATGGTGCTCGTGGCGGCGCGGCCGGGGCAGGGCAAGACGCTGATGAGCCTCGATCTTGCCGTGGCGGCCATGAAGCAAGGCAGTCGCGCCGTATTCTTCACCCTGGAATACATGCACGCCGACATCCTCGATCGGTTCCGTGACATCGGCGTCCAGCCTGCCGATTTCGACCACCTGTTCACCTTCGACAATTCTGACGCCATCAGCGCCGCCTACATCATCGAGGCGTTGCAGTCGGCGCCGCGCGGCACGCTCGCGGTGATCGACTATCTGCAATTGCTCGACCAGAAGCGCGAGAATCCCGAGCTCATGGTCCAGATACGCACCTTGCGATCGTTTGCCCGGGAACGCGGACTGGTGCTGGTCTTCATCTCCCAGGTCCACAGATCATATGATCCCACCCGGAAACCGTTCCCGGATATAGAAGATATCCGGCTGCCGAACCCGCTGGACCTGTCGCTGTTCGACAAGGCCTGTTTCCTGAACAAGGGCGAAATCCAGTTTCAGGCGACTTGAGCGGTCCATGCCACTTCCATGCCAGTCTCGACCGGGAAACGAAGCATGATCGAGATCGTCAAACCTGCGCTCGAACATTTGCCGTCCTACAAGGCGGCGCTCGAGCGTGGATGGTCGCCCGACAATGTGCGGCTCCTCGAGGCGACGCGCGAGCAACTCGAGGCGATCGAGAAAGATCCCGTTGAATTTCTCGCCGGCCTTGACGACCCCGGAGCGAAGGGGCCGCCCATCGCTTTGCCCGACGGCACCGAGGTCGCGCGGCTGCCTGGATTCCGGCGCTGGATCTGGGACGGCGAGGCCGCCGGCTCTATCGGCTTTCGCTGGCAGAAGGGCACGTCGGAGCTGCCCTCGCATGTGCTTGGCCATATCGGCTATGCGGTGGTGCCGTGGAAGCGCAACCGCGGCTATGCCACCGAAGCGCTGCGGCTGATGCTGGACGAGGCGAGGGCGGTCGGGCTCGACTATGTCGAGATCACCAGTGATCTCGACAATCCTGCCTCGCACAAAGTGGTGCTTGCCAATGGCGCAGGCTGGTCGGGCGGTTTGCCAAAATTGCAGCCTATGGCGGCGCAGAGAGCCTGAGGTTCCGGGTCGATCTTTAAATTATTCCGCGGCCGCCGGCAGCGGCGGTGTCGCGCGGCTGCGCCATTCCCAGGTCTGCGAGGCAAAAGCCACCACGACCGCCACCAGCATGGCGAGCACACCGGCGAGCGGCAGGCTGCGATAGCCCAGGCCGGCATTGAGCATCGCCGCGCCAAGCGACGCGGCGAGGGCGATGCCGACGTTGAACCCGGACGGGATCAGTGAGGAAGCGAGGTTGGAGGCATCGGCCGTCCAGGCGAGGATGCGTGTCTGGATCGGCGCGCCGATGGCGAAGTTGAGACCGCCCCAGATGACGATTGCCGCGATCATCGGCACGGGGTAGGGGCTGACAAGATGGATGACGCCGAGCGCCACGGCCTGCAGGGCGAGCATGACGATAAGCGAGGGCATCAGCTTCCAGTCGGCGAGCTTGCCGCCGACCAGAACGCCGATCGTGGCGCCGACGCCGTTGAGCAAAAGCACCCACGGGATCAGGCTCTCGTCGAGGCCGGTCACTTCGAGCAGCATCGGCGTGATGTAGGTGAACAGCGCAAACTGGCCGATCATCAGCATCAGCATCAGGATCAGCGACGTCCAGACCTGTTGGCGGCCGAGCACACGAACTTCGCGCGCCAGCCCGGCAGGCCGGTTGGCGGCGCCCGCCCTGCGCGGCAACAGCGCCAACATGGCGACAATCGCGATGATGCCCAGCGCGCCCATCACCCAGAAGGTCGCGCGCCAACCCCACAGGCTGCCGATCGCGGTGCCGGCGGGCACGCCGATGACATTGGAGACCGTCAACCCCGAGAGAATGACCGCGACCGCCCGGCCGCGCTGGTCCTCGCGCACCAGGGTGACCGCAACCACCATGGCGACGCCGAAATAGCAGCCATGCGCCACAGCGGTGGCGATACGCAGCAGAAGCATCGAGGTGAAGTCGGGCGCCAGTGCGCAGGCTACCTGGCCGAAGGTGAAGGCGATCGTGAGCCCTATCAGCAGCGTCTTGCGTGAGACTTTGCTGGTCGTGAGCGCCAGCAGAGGGCCGCCGATCGCGATGCCGCAGGCATAGCCGGAGACGAGATAGCCGGCGGTCGGCACCGAAACGCCGAGACCCTGCGCCACCTCCGGCAGCACGCCGGCAATGACGAATTCGGTGGTGCCGAAGGCAAAGGCGGCAAGGAAAAGGGCAATCAGCGGCAGCATGGTTCAAAACATATGCGAGGAATGTATGGTCTCAAACCACGCTCGGGCGGTTGCGGCAATGCAGAAATTGGCGATGGCGCTTTAGCTTTTCTTGACTGGACCGTTCGATGCCGGCCCGTCGCTCCGACTACGCGGCTGTCTTGCGTCCATACGGGATCTTCAGCCAAGCCCGTTCATGGAGATAGTAAAGCAGCGACTTGGTGACGACTTCGGTGAGCCCGATGGTGGCCGCGAGCTTGATGCTGCCGGTGACCACCAGCGATATGATCATCGTGTCGATCGTGCCGGTGGCGCGCCATGAAAGCGCCTTGGCGAAGCTGCGCGAATGCGTGTCCATCGACCGATCGTCCTCCCAACAGGTCCTCAGGCGATCCTTAGCCGACAGCAGCGGGGATGAGCAAAGACTAATTTTTCGGCTGTGCTCGATCGCCTCAGCTCGCCTTCAGCCGCGAGCCGCCAAGCAGGCCGCGCTCCTCGAGCACCGGATAGGCGATAGAGGCAAGCAGCGAGTTGATCTGCTTCAGGTCGCGGATCGTGTCGAGGTGGATCGAGCTCGTCTCGACGCTTTTGGCGGTGCCTTCGCGCAGGCGCTGGAAATGGCTGGCGCTGGTTTCCTTCTCGCGCTCGCGCAGCAGGTCCTTCTCCAGAACCAATTGCCTGGCGGTTTCCGGGTCGCGCGAGACCAGAACGTTGAAGGCAAGGCGCGCGTTGGCCAGCACCGAGGAATGGAAGGCGCAAAGCTCCTGCCAGCCTTCAGGCGTGAATTCCAGGCCACGCTCCAGCTTCTTCCTGACATGCACCAGCATGTTGCGCACGACGATGTCGCCGACCTGCTCCAGCTTGACGCAGGCGCCGATCAGCTCCTGGCACCGCAATGCCTCGTCCTCAGTCAGCGGATTCCTGGTGATCTTGGCGAGGTAGAGCTTGATCGCGGCGTGCTTCCTGTCGACGCGGTCGTCGAGCGCGGCAAGCGCCTTGATCTTGGCGGGATCGGCATCCTCGTAAAGCTCGATGATGCGCTTCAGCATGATCTCGACCGTCTCGCAGACCCGCACCACCTCGCGCGTGGCGTTGGCCAGCGCCTGGCTCGGCGTGTCGAGGGCGCTCTCGTTGAGGGCCGAGAGCTCCACGACCTCGAGCGCGGCGGCGGGTTGAGGCTTGCTGCCCAGCGCTACGATCTTTTCGGAAGCGCGGTAGACGAGGCCGGCCAGCGGCAGTCCGGCCAGCAGGATCAGCACGTTGAACAGGATGTGGGCGTTGACGATCTGATCCGGGGCGGTCTTGCCAAGGAAGGCGACATCCGGCCTGAAGGTCATGATCAGGACCAGCATGATCAGCGAGCCGAGACCGCGCATCAAAAGGTTGCCTATCGGCACGATGCGCACCTCCGGCGGTGCCGACCGCGTCAGCATCGGCGCAATCAGCGACGAGCCAAGGTTGACGCCGAGCACCAGGACCACGCCGAGCTCCGGGGTGATCAGCCCGCGGCCCGCCAGCGTCGCCATCAACAGCACCGCGGCGATGCTTGACTGGAACAGCCAAGTGACCAGCGCGGCCAACAGATAGGTGGTGACGGAATCACCCGAGAAATAATTGATGATCAGCGGCATCAACTGGCTGTTGCGCAGCGGCTCCGACGCCTGGCCGATCATTTCCAGGGACAGGATCAGGAGGCCGACGCCGATCAGGATGCGGCCCATCTGCCGCCAGTCGCGCCGCTCGGTGGCCATGAACATGACCGTGCCGGCGATCAGGCAGAGCGGCACCAGAAGCGTGAGATCGAAGGTGAGCAGCTTGGCCACCAGCGCCGAACCGATCTCGGCGCCGCGCACTGCCAATTGCCCGGCGGCGCCCGAAACGATACCTGCTCCGGCGAAGGAGCCGACCAGCAGCGTCACCGCCGTCGAGCTCTGCAGCGCGATCGCCAGCCCACAGCCGGCCAGCACCGCCATGATCGGATTGCGCATGGTGGCGCGCAGCCTGTGTCGCAGCACGTCGCCGTAGGCGCGCTCGACCCCTGTCTTGACCATGCGGGTGGCGAACAGCATCAGCGCCACCGCGCCGGCGAGGTGCAGGAGGACGACAGAGCCGCTCACAGCCGAACTCGCGAGTTGGCACCGGCGGTGCGGAGAGGGGTACGAATCTTAGTCATTTCAACGAGTCGAAATATACCAGTTAAGATTAGCCGAATAATAGATTTTTCTGATGCGATGATCGTCTCGGCTCGACGGCGCATGTCGGAAATGAATGGTGGAAGCATTGGTTGCATGCGCCTGGCGGCCGCGCTTCGCCTCATAGCGGCCGACGCCAGGGCGCGTGGTCGGGGCGATCCGAAGCGTTGTTGAAGCGGCCGGCGCAAGCCTCGGAAACTATTCATCTTCGGCGCGGTCACCGCGCGGTAATCCGCGACAACCCGGAAACTCAGAAGGCGGTCACCCGGCCGCCTTCTTTTCGTCTGTGAAAAGCGGGTACGATGGGCCAACCAGAGTCGCCGTCGCCGGGCGGCTTGATTATATGGAGGGCAAACGAGTTTCCCCGATGCGCTTTCCGCCCGCCTTCCTCGACGAGATACGCGACCGTGTGCCGATTTCGCAGGTCATCGGCACGCGCGTCGCGTGGGACAGGAAGAAGACCAATGCGTCGCGCGGCGACTATTGGGCCTGCTGTCCGTTCCACGGCGAGAAGAGCCCGTCCTTCCATTGCGAGGACAAGAAGGGCCGTTACCACTGCTTCGGCTGTTCGGTTTCGGGCGATCACTTCAAATTCCTCACCGAGCTCGACGGCATGAGTTTTCCCGAGGCGGTCGAGAAGATCGCCGAAATGGCCGGCGTGCCGATGCCGGTGCGGGACGAAGCGCAGGAGCGGCGCGAGAAGGAACGCGCCAGCCTGACGGACGTCATGGAAATGGCGACGGTCTTCTTCCAGGAGCGGCTGCAGAGCGCCGAGGGTGCCAAAGCCCGCGCCTATCTGCGCGACCGCGGGCTGACGCCGGCAACGCAGCAATCGTTCCGGCTGGGCTATGCGCCCGACAGCCGCAACGCGCTCAAGGAACATCTTGCCGCCAAGGGCGTGCCGAAGGCCGATATCGAGGCCTGCGGCCTGGTGCGGCACGGCGACGACATTCCGGTCTCCTATGACTGGTTCCGCGACCGCATCATGTTTCCGATCCCGGATTCGCGCGGGAGGATCATCGCCTTCGGCGGACGGGCGCTGGCGCCCGATGCCTTGGCCAAATACATGAACTCGCCGGAGACCGAGCTCTTCCACAAGGGCAACGTGCTCTACAATTTCGCGCGCGCCCGCAAAGCCCTGGCAAAAGGCGGCACGGTGATCGCGGTCGAAGGCTATATGGACGTGATCGCGCTGGCGCAGGCCGGCTTCGAGAACGCCGTGGCGCCGCTCGGCACGGCGCTCACCGAAAACCAGCTCGAGCTTCTGTGGCGCATGGCGCCGGAGCCGGTGCTGTGCTTCGACGGCGACAAGGCCGGGTTGAAAGCGGCATGGCGTGCTGCGGATCTGGCGCTCCCCTCCGTCCAGGCCGGGCGCTCGGCACAGTTTGCGCTGCTGCCGGAAGGCAAGGACCCGGACGACCTGGTCAAGGCCGAAGGGCCGGATGCCTTCCGGGCGGTGCTGGCGGAGGCGCGACCGCTTGTCGACCTTCTGTGGATGCGGGAGACCGCTGGCGGCGTCTTCGAAACGCCGGAGCGACGCGCCGAGCTGGGAAAAAGGCTGGGTGAACTCGCCAGCCGTATCCGGGACGAGAGTGTTCGCTACGAATATCAACAGGTGATGCGCGAACGGGTGCGGAGCTTCTTTGGCGCCCAGCGCGACACCAGGCAGGCCCGGCAGGATGGCGGCCGGCCGGGAGATCGCGGCCCGGGCAAGGCCACGGCACCTGGCGGGCAGTTCGCCAAGGGCGGAAGCGGCCGCATCGCGATAACCGAAAGCCTCGGCCAGTCGGTGCTGGTCAAGCGTGGCGGCGAGGGCATGTCGGTGCGCGAGGCGACGATCATCGTGGCCCTGGTCAACCATCCGGCGCTGATCGACGAGAATTTCGCGCATGTCGAATTCCTCGACCTCGCCAATTCGGATTTGCGCAAGCTGCACGCGGCCATTCTCGACGCCATGGCGCATGACGCGGCCGACGAGCGCGGCGCGGTCATCGCCACCATCGAGCGCGCCGGATGCAGCGGCATCTGGGAGCGGGCGGTGGAATTGATTAAGCGCGCGCGGCAATGGCCGGCGCTCGAAACCGCGGCGCTCGACGACGCCCGCGACGCCTTCAACCAGGCGATGCACTTGCAGCGTAGCGCCCGCACATTACATAGAGAGCTGAAACAGGCGCAGGCGGCGCTCGATGCAGACCCTTCGGACGAAAACTTCCGGCATCTCGTCGAGATTCAAGCGCAATTCAACGATGTGCAGGCAACGGAAGCGCTGATCGAAGGGTTCGGCGTTTCATCGGGCAGGGTTGGCCGCGTTTGAGGCCGAACACCAGCCATTGAAATGGAAATGAAATGCGCAGCGCGTCGAATCGACGCCTCTAAGTCGGGTAATTGATTCGCTTTTTTCATGCGAATCATGCCAGAGGCGCTTGACCTTCTGGCAGATTGGCGGAATCAGGACGATTCGAAACGTTAACCGTGCCCGGCGTCGGCGGGAAATTTGAGCGATGTGAGGTACTGGTGATGGCTGGACAGGCAAAGTGCCTGCTCCAGATATCACGGTTAAGCTGGACTTAATGCGTGTCGCCCAAAAGTGGAAAGCCGGTTTTGGGCGACATGCACAAACAAAAAGAGATGACGCGGTTGCCGGATCGGTAGAAAGCGTTCCGGCGCACATCCGGCAAACCGGTCCGACAGTTTACGCGGCCTCGATAGCGGCCGCTTGGAGACGACAAAGAATGGCGACAAAGGAAAAGGAAGAGGTCGAGACCGAACGCGAAGGCGCCACCGATGGCCCTCTGCTCGACCTTTCCGACGATGCTGTCAAGAAGATGATCAAAGCCGCGAAGAAACGCGGCTATGTCACGCTCGACGAGCTCAACGCGGTGCTGCCCTCGGAAGAGACGGATCCGGACCGCATCGAAGACATCAATGCGATGCTCAGTGACATGGGCATCAACGTCGTCGAGGACGACGAGGTGGGCGAGGAGACCGAAGCCGAGCCGGCCGCCGACGCCGAGGAAGACGCCAACGAGCTTGCCGAGCAGACCGGCACCGCCGTTGCAACCACGACCACCAAGAAAGAGCCGACCGACCGCACCGACGACCCGGTGCGCATGTATCTGCGCGAGATGGGCTCGGTGGAGCTTCTGTCGCGCGAGGGCGAAATCGCCATTGCCAAGCGCATCGAGGCCGGCCGCGAAACGATGATCGCGGGCCTGTGCGAAAGCCCGCTGACCTTCCAGGCCATCATCATCTGGCGCGACGAGCTCAACGAATCGAAGATCCTGCTGCGCGAGATCATCGACCTCGAAGCGACCTATGCCGGCCCCGAGGCCAAGCAGGCGCCTGTGGTCGAACGCGTCGAGGAAGCGGCCAAGCCCGAGGAGAAGCCGCGCGGCCGCGTGGCGGCTCGCGAGGAAGAAGACGACATCACCAATGTCGGCGGCGACACGCGCGGGCTGGAGGAAGAGGAAGACGACGAGGACGAGGCGAGCCTGTCGCTGGCCGCAATGGAAGCGGAACTGCGCCCGCAGGTGATGGAGACGCTCGACGTCATCGCCGACACCTACAAGAAGCTCCGCAAGCTGCAGGACCAGCAGGTCGAGAACCGCCTGGCCGCTGCCGGCACGCTCTCGCCCAGCCAGGACCGCCGCCTGAAGGAACTGAAAGACCAACTGATAAAGGCGGTGAAGTCGCTGTCGCTCAACTCCGCGCGCATCGAGGCGCTGGTCGAGCAGCTCTACGACATCAACAAGCGCCTGGTGCAGAACGAGGGCAAGCTTTTGCGCCTCGCCGAAAGCTATGGCGTGCGCCGCGAGGAATTCCTCAAGGAGTATCAGGGCTCGGAGCTCGATCCGAACTGGACCCGTTCGATCGCCAACCTGACCTCGCGCGGCTGGAAGGAATTCACCAAGAACGAGAAGGACACGATCAAGGAGCTGCGCGCCGAGATCCAGAACCTCGCCACCGAAACGGCGATCTCGATCCTGGAATTCCGCAAGATCGTCAACCAGGTGCAGAAGGGCGAGCGCGAGGCCGCGATCGCCAAGAAGGAAATGGTCGAGGCGAACCTTCGCCTGGTCATCTCCATCGCCAAGAAATACACCAACCGCGGCCTGCAGTTCCTGGATCTCATCCAGGAAGGCAATATCGGCCTGATGAAGGCGGTCGACAAATTCGAGTACCGCCGCGGCTACAAGTTCTCGACCTATGCGACTTGGTGGATCAGGCAGGCCATCACCCGCTCGATCGCCGATCAGGCGCGCACCATCCGCATTCCGGTGCACATGATCGAGACGATCAACAAGATCGTGCGCACCTCGCGCCAGATGTTGCACGAGATCGGCCGCGAGCCGACACCGGAGGAGTTGGCCGAGAAGCTCGCCATGCCGCTGGAAAAAGTGCGCAAGGTGCTGAAGATCGCCAAGGAGCCGATCTCGCTCGAAACGCCTGTCGGCGACGAGGAGGATTCGCATCTCGGCGACTTCATCGAGGACAAGATGGCGATCCTGCCGATCGACGCGGCGATCCAGGCCAATCTGCGCGAGACGACGACACGGGTGCTTGCCTCGCTGACGCCGCGCGAGGAACGCGTCCTGCGCATGCGTTTCGGCATCGGCATGAACACTGATCATACGCTGGAGGAAGTCGGCCAGCAGTTCTCGGTGACGCGCGAGCGTATCCGCCAGATCGAAGCCAAGGCGCTGCGCAAGCTCAAGCATCCGAGCAGGTCTCGCAAGCTCAGAAGCTTCCTGGACAGCTGAGCGGAACGCAATCATACGAGATCGAAAGGGCGTCTCGGCGCCCTTTTGCGTTTTTCGGCTGCCTCTCATGCCGCCTTGCCGGGTTTGCCCGACAGGAGGATAATTCCGGGGTCGGATGCATTTGTGGGCGACAAGCCGGATGCCCGCCCCGGCGCCGGTCGCAGTGGCCAGGCGTCGCGCTCCGTGGCTCCCGGTGGGAGGTGTGCCATGACGACCTATATCATATTGATCAACTGGACTGAGCTCGGCGCCAAGAATGTTCGGGAGTCGCCGAAGCGGCTCGATGCCGCCAAGAAGCTGCTGGGGGAAATGGGCGGCTCCTTCAAATCATTCTACTTGACCATGGGCGAATGCGACATGGTCGCCATCGTCGAAGCGCCGGACGATGCAGTGCTTGCCCGCTTCGCGCTGCTGTTGTCTTCGGGCGGCAATGTCAAAACGCGAACGATGAAGGCGTTTCCGGAATTCGCCTATCGCGAGATCATCAGCTCGCTCGGGTAACTGGCTGAAGGAAGCGGCGTGGCTGTTGCGAAGCCGCGCCGCATCCCCGATAGTCGCGCCATGCCCGAGCCGTTGCTGACCGTATGGTACAACACACGCTGTCCGGTGTGCGACGCCGGCATCAACCGGCAGAAGCGGCGGCTCATCGAGGCGGTCAAGGCTGGCCGCGTCGACTTCCGCGACATTAATTTCGAACCTGAGGCGCTCTCCGCCTTCGGCGCCTCGCTCGAGGATATCCGCCGGCGTCTGCATGCGACCGACGCCAGCGGGCGACTGCTGGTCGGCGCCGATGTGGCGATCGCGGTCTGGCGGCTCACGCCGGGCGAGGAATGGCTGGCGAGCTTGTTCGGCAACCCGATCGCGCTGCCCTTGACGCGCTTTGCCTATGACCGCTTCGCGGACCTTCTCTATGCCTGGAACCGCCGCAAGGGCCATTGGTAGGCGGCTTGCTCCTACCCTCTCCGTGCATTACGGGCAGCTCTTGGCCAAGGCTGCGATACATCTTAAGATATATCTTCACTTCGAGCACGGTTAGCCTTACGTAAGATGTATCGTAAGATATAACTCAAGGAGCAATCCATGCACAAACACGGTCACTTCGGGCATAGCCATTTCGGCGAGCGCATGTTCATGCATATGGCCGGCAAATTCGGCGGCCGCAGCGGCGGCGGCTTTGGCCCGTTCGGCCATGGCGGCAGGGGCGGCGGACGCGGCGGCCCGGGCGACATGTTCCGCGCTGGGCGCATGCTTGCCGACGGGGATCTCAAGCTGATCACGCTGTCGCTGCTGGCCGATGCGCCACGCCACGGCTACGACATCATCAAGGCGCTGGAAGAGCGCACCAGCGGCATCTACAGCCCGAGCCCGGGCGTGGTCTATCCGACGCTGACCTTCCTGGAAGAGGCGGGCTATGCGGTATCCTCGAGCGAAGGCAACAAGAAGGTGTTTTCGATCACCGAGGCCGGCAGGGCGCATCTCGAAGAGAACCGCGAGATGATCGACAGCGTGCTCGATCATCTCGAGCGCTTCGGCCGCAAGATGGCCGCGGCGCGCGAATGGTTCGGCTGGGGCGACGACAAGGACGAGGGGCGCCGCGGCCGTTCGGAAACGCGCGACCGGTTCCGCGCGCTGCGCCACCGGCTGCGTGCCGCGCTGGGCGACATCGCCGACGCGCCGGAAGACAAGCAGGCCGAGGCGATCAGCATCCTGGAAGACGCCGCCGAGGCGATCGAGGCCTTGGCTCGTCGCTAAGACATTCTCATAGGAAGCTCCAAAAGCCCGGATCGCTCCGGGCTTTTGCATTCAGTTCGCGACCGCAAGGGCAGGGGATCATTCCTTGCCGACATATCCGCTGATCAGCTTCTCGTTGCGCGCCTTCTCGATCTTGGCGGTGGTCTCGGCCGCGATCCGCTCGTCGGTGCGGTACTTGACCAGGTTAACCAGACTGCCGGTGAGCAGCAGCACGCCCATCGCCCAGTAGCCTTTGGTCGAGAGGTCGACCGGCGCCAGCCACAGCGACAGCGCCAGCATGAAGTAGGCTGCGCCCACCGATACCGTGTTGAACAAAATATAGGTCTGATTGCCGTTCATCGTATTGCTCCTTGGATTTGGTCTGTTTCGGGATTTGATCTGTTTCGGAAATAGCGGGTTCAGTTCAGGGATTTGAGGCGCGCCAGGACGTCCTCAGCGCGTACCTTGGTGGCCGGTCCATGACCTGCTTCGGCGAGGTGCTCACGGATCGCCTCGTGGCGCAGTTCGCCATCGATTTCGTCGAGGATGCCGGCTTCCTCGAACGGGTCGCTGCTTTCCTTGATGCGGGCCAGCAGTTCCTCCGCTTCGTTGATGCTCGTGGTGCGGCCGATCGAACGGTTGAGGCGCGACTGCGCCTTGCGTTCGGCATCGATCGCCCGGGCCGAGATCATGCCCTGGTCGAGATCGATGATGCGGCGATGCGCCTGTTCTACGGACAGACGCATCCGCAAGGTCTTCTCGCCCAGGCTTTTGGCCGCGGCGCGACGGACCTCGCGCTCGTTCTCGAGCTCGGCGATCGCGGAAGCGCCGCCTTCGGCAAGCCGCCTGGTTGTTGGCCGAGAGCGCGCTGAGGGTACGGGTTTCCAGATCGGCGATGCGGCGGTCGAGGCTGGTCTGCTCGGTACGCTAGCGCACGATCAGCGAGGCGAGCGTCTGCTTGGCGGCGGCGAGTCCCGCCTCGGCGTCGCGGGTGCGCTGGGCCAGAAGGTCGATGGCAAAACGATCCTTCAGATTGTCCTCGGCCCGCGCGCTGGCGCCGTCCAGCAATGTCTTGATCAGGCTAAGCATGGTCTTCTTCTCCCTGTTTCGTGAACGTTGTTCACAAGCTCAACATAACAGGAAATGAACGTTGTTCAAGGGCTATTTTGAACGCTGTTCATGTAGCGCCGCACATGGTAAACGCAGGCAACGGAATGAATCCCGGGCCGGGCTTGCCGACTTCGGACATAAGGACAAGAAAGAAGCATGGCGCTGGACAAGGAAGAGATGAGTGAGAAGGTGCTCGCCATTGCCGAGGCGCTGCTCAACGAGGGCGGCGCCGACAACCTGAAAGCGCGCACCATTGCCGAGCAGGCCGGCATCTCGGTCGGATCCGTCTATAACCTATTTGCCGATCTCGACGAGGTGCACCGCGCCGTCAACATGCGGCTGCTCGACCGGCTCGGCGCGACAGGCATCGCGGCGATGGCCGATCTCGAAAGGCAAGGGGTAACCGATGTCCGGCACCGCATCCTGGCGATGGCGGCGGCCTATGTGCGCTTCGTCGAGGCGCATCCCGGCAGCTGGCCGGCGGTGCTTGCGTTCAACCGCCGCCGGGCGACGCGGCCGGGCCCCGATGCCTATGACGCGCTGCTCGACGCACTCTTCGACATCGTCGCCGGCGTGCTCAAGGCAGGCGATTTCGGCCTCGACGACGACCGCCGCGCGCTTGCGGCCCGGACCTTGTGGTCAAGCGTGCATGGCATTGTGACCAGCGGCTATGTGGCGAATTCGGACAGCAGGCAGGCCGAGGAGATCTGGCGTCAGATCGAGCTTCTGGTCGGCGTTTTCGTCAAGGGGCTGGAACACGGCGGCGCATTCGCGCATGCTGACGCAAAGCCTGCGTAACAAGGGGCGCCGCCAATCCTTGGTGCCCGCGTGAATGGGAGTTTTGAAAATGTCTTTTCTGAAGAAGCTTTTTGGGGGCGGCGGTAGCGAAGCAACGGAGACCGGCAGCGCCAAGCCGGCCAAGCAGGTCGAGCACAAGGGATTCCTGATCAGCGCGACGCCCTACAAGGCCGAGGGCCAGTACCAGACCTGCGGCGTCGTCTCGAAGGAAGTGGATGGTGTGATGAAGGAGCACCGCTTCATCCGCGCCGACCGTTTCGCCGGGCTGGACGACGCTGTCGACATCTCGATCAAGAAGGGCATCCAGCTCGTCGACGAGCAGGGCGAGCGGATGTTCGGCTGAAGGTACTTCGGCTGCGCCGGCCAGCTTCTCCTTGATCAGAACGCGACCTTGTCGCCGCCCTTGAGCTGGAGGATCTGCCGCGCTTCGTCGGGTGTGGCGATCGAGGCGCCGAGGCCTTCGATGATCTGGCGCACTTTGGTCACCTGTTCGGCGCTGGAGCGGGCGAGCTTGCCCTTGCCGATCCATAGCGAGTCCTCCAGGCCGACCCGCACATTGCCGCCCAACGCAATCGCCTGCGTGGCGATCGGTAGTTGGTGGCGGCCGGCGCCCAGCACCGACCAGTGATAGTCGTTGCCGAACAGGCGGTCGGCGGTGCGCTTCATATGGGCGACGTCTTCCGGGTGGGTGCCGATGCCGCCGAGGATGCCGAACACGCTCTGGACGAAGAACGGCGCCTTGACCAGGCCGCGCTCGACGAAATGCGCCAGCGTGTAGAGGTGGCCGATGTCGTAGCATTCGATCTCGAAGCGCGTGCCGTTGTCGGCGCAGGTGCGCAAGATGTGCTCGATGTCGCCAAAGGTGTTGCGGAAGATGCGGTCGCGCGAGGATTCCAGATAGGGCCGCTCCCAGTCATGCTCGAATGTCTTGAAGCGCTCCAGCATCGGGAACAGCGCGAAATTCATCGAGCCCATGTTGAGCGACGCGACTTCGGGCGCGAACATCTTGGCCGGCCTGACGCGCTCCTCCACGCTCATCGTCGCCGCACCCCCGGTGGTGATGTTGACCACGCAGTTGGAGCGCTGCTTGATGATCTGCAGGAACGGGGCGAAGGCCTCGGTCGACTGGTCTGGGCGCCCGTCGACCGGGTTGCGGGCGTGGAGGTGGACGATCGCCGCGCCTGCCTCGGCCGCCTCGATGGCCGCGGTCGCGATCTCTTGCGCCGTCACCGGCAGATGCGGCGACATTGACGGCGTATGGATCGAGCCTGTGACCGCGCAGGTGATGATGATCTTGTTCTGGTTCGCCACTTTTGGTGCCCTGACTTCGTTGTTGGACTGCGCCTATTTAACCGCGCCTTACTTTGATGCCGGAAATGAACTGCTTCGACAGCACGATGTCGAGCAAGCTAATCGGCGGTGCCGCCAGTGTCAGCCCGGTGAACAGCACCCCCAGTCGGTGGTGAATTCGCCGACGAACACGGTCAGCCCTTGCGGCAGTGTCTTCAAATTGTCGGAGGTGGTCAGGACCAGGGGGAAGAAAAAGTCGTTCCAGCTGTTTGCGCTGGCGGCGGGCGGATCGCTGTCGGCAGAGCAGGATATCGGATCGCGCTCGGCGCCGTGAGGCTGGTCCTGCGCGAGGACCGCCATCCAGCCGTGGTGCTGCCGCCGCCGTAGGGGGCGAAAATGCAAAAAAGAGGCGGGCGCTGGCGGGCGCCTGCCTCTTTTATTTCCGGCATCGGCGGTCAGGCCGCGGCGGCGACCTGGTCAGCCGTGGCGGCGGCGATCGCGTCGACCTTGGCGGTAGCCTTGGCAAGCGCGGCGGTGACGGCGTCGGCGCCCATACCGACACCCTCGACGCGGATGATTTCGACATCGGTCATGCCGAGGAAGCCGAGCACGCTGCGCAGATACGGAACCGCATGGTCCATCTGCACTGCGGCGCCTTCGGAGTAGATGCCGCCGGAAGCGAGCACGATATAGACCTTCTTGCCGTTGACGAGGCCCTTCGGGCCGCCTTCGGCATAGGCAAAGGTCTTGCCGGAGCGGGCGACGTGGTCGACCCAGGACTTCAACGTCGAGGAGATGTTGAAGTTGATGAAGCCTGTCGCGAGGATCACGGTGTCGGCAGCGAAAAGCTCGTCGAGCACGGCGTCGGAGACGCCGACGACCTCGGCCTGGCGCGGCGTGCGTGCTTCGGCCGGCGTGTAGATGCCGGTGGCGTAGTCGGGATCGATATGCGGCAGCGGATTGGCGACGAGATCGCGCACGACGAGCGTATTGGACGGATCGGCGGCAAGCAGCTTCTGAGCAAGATCCGTGGCGACGCGGGTCGAGTGCGAAGCGGCGCCGCGCGGGCTGGAGGTGACGAGAAGAATAGACATGGCGGTGTCCCCTTCGGGTTGGATTGAACTTTCCGCCCAAATATGGGATTGCTGTCCCATCAGGATAACTGGCATAATATGTATACAATCCATCAAAAAAATGGATGGCATGGCCGTGCAACCAAACCCAACCCTAGATCAACTCCAAATCCTGGTGGCAGTGGCCGATACCGGCAGCTTCTCGGCCGCGGGGCGCAAGCTCAATCGGGCGCAGTCGGTGGTGAGCTACGGCATCGCCAATCTCGAAGCGCAGCTCGGCCTGAAACTGTTCGAACGCGAAGGCGTGCGCGAGCCGCAACTGACCGATGTCGGCAAGGCGATGCTCGAAGATGCGCGGCGCATGATCGGCGTGCTGCAGCGCATCCGTTCGCGTGCCGACGGCTACCGGCAAGGGCTGGAAGCGGAAGTGGCGATATCTGTCGACGTGGCGCTGCCCTCACCGGCGCTGGTGCGGGTGCTCAAGGCCTTCGAGGCGCAATTCCCGGCGGTCATGCTCCGGCTTTATATTGGCTCTCTCGGCCTGATTGTCGATCAGGTCGTCAACGGCCAGGCGGATCTTGGCTTCGGCGGCTTGCAAGGCGATGCCGATGTCAATCTGCTGCGCATCGGCTTCATCTCGCTGGTGCCGGCTGCCGCACCCGATCATCCGCTGGCGAAGCTGCCGAAGCCGGTCGGGATCGAGGATCTGCGCGAGCACATCCAGCTTGTCGTCACCGACCAGTCGGAGCGGACGCGCGGCCGCGACTATGGCGTGTTTGCCTATCGCACTTGGCGGCTGACGGATTTGCGCACCAAGCACGCGCTGATGCGCGAGGGGCTTGGCTGGGGCGGCCTGCCGCGCTGGCTGATCGCCGACGACCTGGCCAGCGGACGGCTGGTCGAGCTCGATCTCGAGCCTTACCGCGAAGTCCGTTCGCCGATGTACGCCATGCACCGCAACGACCGCAGCCCCAAGCCGGCAGCGACTTGGCTGATCGATGAGTTCAAGCGGCAGCTTGGCTGCTTCAACGAGACGGAGCCGGGCGTGTGGACGGAGGAGGGGCCGCAGACAAGCCGTCCATGAGCGCGATCAGCGCCGCGCGGTAATCCGCGGCGGATCCACCGGCCTCGATAGCCAGAGCTGCCCGATCGAAGGCGGCCGCCAGCAAAGCGGTCAGCGCCTCGACCGGCAATCTGATCATTGCTTGCGCACGCATCGCGGCGACCAGGCCTTCGCGCAGCGAGCGGTTGCCGTGGCGGTTGTCGATCTCGTCCATGGCGGCGCGCCCGAGCACGGCCGGCCCGTCGAGCAGCAGAAGCCGCGTGCGGCCGGGCGCCTGCATTGCCTCGAGATAGGCGTCCGAGCCTGCGATCAGCGCGTCGCGCGCGGACAGCGAAGGCGGCGAGGCATGGTCGATCTCGGCCGCAACGGCCGCTGCTTCCTGCTCGACCACTGCCGCGAACAGCGCCTGCTTGTCGGCGAAGTGATGGTAGAGCGCGCCGCGCGTCACGCCGGCCTCGGCGACGATCTCCGGCGTGCCCGTCTCGGCATAGGATTTTTCCGTAAACAGCTTTCGCGCCGCGCGGATCAGATCGGCGCGCGTCGCCTCGGTGCGGTCGCGGTTGGAGCGGCGTTCGGACCCTTGTTGCATACATGCAGCCTGTATGTTATTTGCATTTACATACAGACTGTATGTTGGATGAGAGGAGAAGGAAAGATGAAGACGACCAGCTATTATCCGGTGCTGATGACGGACGATGTCGCAGGCACCGCGGACTTTTATGTCGAGCATTTCCGCTTCGAGCCGCTGTTTGCGAGCGACTGGTATGTCCATCTGCGCTCGTGCGAGGACAGGCGCGTCAACCTCGGCATCGTCCAGGGCGACCATGAGACGATACCGGAAGAAGGGCGGGGGCGGACATCGGGCCTGCTGATCAATTTCGAGGTCCGCGATCCCGACGCTGTCTATGAGCGGGTCGTCGCCGCCGGCCTGCCGATCCTGCGCAGCTTGCGCGACGAGCCGTTCGGCCAGCGGCACTTCATCACCAGGGATCCCAATGGCGTGCTGATCGATGTGATCAAGCCGATCCCGCCAAGCGAGGAATTCCTGGCGCAATATGCCGAGGGCGTGGCCGGGAGTTAGGCCAGCGGCGATCTTAGCTCGTCCGCGCCACCGGCGTCACCGTCACCTGGCTGACGCCGGTTCGGCGCACGACCGTGCAGAGCGTCTCGCGGCCGATGCGCTCGGCGTCGAGGATGCGCACGAGGTCGTCGACGCCGGTGACCGGCCGGCCGTCTATTGCCGCGATGACGTCGCCTTCCTTCAACCCGGCCTTGGCGGCGGGACCGTCCTTCTCGACGCTGCGCAGGCGCACTGCCGTGTTCGTGGTCACCTGCGACAAGAGTGCTGCCCGGCGCGGCAGGTTGGTCGTGTCGGCGGAAACGCCGATGAAAGCGCGGCGCACGCGGCCGAAGCGGATGATTTCCGAGATGACGAAATTGGCGGTATTGGAGGCGACCGCGAAGGCGATGCCCTGCGCGCCGTGGATCATGGCGGTGTTGACGCCGATCACCTCGCCCGCCGACGACACCAGCGGTCCGCCCGAATTGCCGGGATTGAGTGCGGCATCGGTCTGGATGACGTCGTCGATCAGCCGGCCGGTCGAGGCGCGCATCGAGCGGCCGAGCGCCGAGACGACGCCGGCGGTGACGGTCCATTCGAAACCGAGCGGATTGCCGATCGCAATCGCGATCTGGCCGCGGCGCAGGCGCTTGGAATCGCCGAGCGGCGCGACGTCGGCAAAGCTGCCGTCGGCGCGCACGAGCGCGATGTCGGTGTCGGGATCGCGGCCAAGCACATGACCCTCGCGCGAAGCACCGTCCGGCATGGTGACATGCACGGCGCGCGCGTCGCCGACGACATGGAAATTGGTGACGACCAGCCCGTCCTGCGCGATGACGAAGCCGGAGCCGTGGCCGCCGGCCCCTATGCGCTCGATACGGCACACGGCCGGTCCAATGCGGTCGACGGCGTCGGCCACGGATGCCGAATAGGCATCGAGCAGAATGTCGTCAGATGGAAGTTTTTCGGCTGCGAAAGCCATCGGCGTATTCCCGTGTGGAATGATGTTTTTCCTTGGCGCGGTCGTTGCCCCAAAACCGCACAGCACTTATGGGCGACACGCAGTATATATGTGCGGAGCGGGCTCGGCAGCCGCGACCTGACCATGTGGCCAGTCCGGCCGGCGACTAGCCGTCAGGCGAGTACCCCCGGTGCCGCAACGGAGCGATATCTGGGTCACCGAACCCAGGAGACAGTCTTATGAGCGACTTCAATCTCAGTGCCTTTTCCGACGCGATCGCCGATGTCGCGGCCACCGCTGCCCCCGCGCTGGGGAGTTTCGTCACGCACCATCACCGCACCGCGAGCGCCTTCCACTGGCGCGACGGCTATTTCGTCACCGCCGAGGAGGCGGTCGAAGCCGGCGAAGAGATCGAATTGACGCTGGCGTCCGGGGAGACCGTGAAGGCGGAACTCGTCGGCCGCGATCCGTCGACGGGCGTCGCGCTGCTGAAACCGGCTTCTGGCGCTGACGGTTTGCCGCAACTCGCCCAGGCCGGCGCCGTGCGGCCCGGCAATCTGGCGATTGCCGCGGGCAATAGCGATGGCGCCGCGCTTGCCGTGTTCGGCACGATCGGCGAGGTCGGGCCGGCCTGGCGCTCGATGCGCGGCGGCACGATCGACCGGCGCATCAACCTCGCCATCAACACCGGCGGGCGATTCGAGGGCGGGCCGGTGCTCGACGCCAAGGGTGGCTTGATCGGCATGCTTTTGTTCGGACCGCGCCGGCGCGCGCTGGTCATGCCTTACGAGACGATCGAGCGCGCTGTCGCGACGCTGCGCGAGAAGGGCCATGTCGCGCGCGGCTATCTCGGCGCCGGGCTGCATCCGATCCGCAATGGCGATACAAAAGGGGCCATGGTGATGAGCCTCGACGACAGCGGCCCGGCCAAGGCCGCCGGCCTGCATGTCGGCGACATCATCGTCGCCTGGAACGGCGAGGCTGTGCATGGTCCGCGCGAGCTGATCCGCAAGCTTGGACCGGATAGCGCCGGCACAACCGTTACGCTCGGTGTTTCGAGCGGCGGCGCCGAACGCGACGTGTCGATCACCATCGGCGAGAAGCCGCTGAACTGAGAGGGCTGATGACAAACAGCGCAGCACAAGCGATTGCACGACCGGAACCGTCGGCCCATCGGTTGACGGTGCTGGTGGCGCTCGGCGATGCCCAGCGCGCCGAGCAGCTTGCAGATGCGCTTGCCGCCAGTGACGATCTGCTGCCGGTATTGGCTGGAAGCGGCGTCGGCCAAATGGCGGATGTCGCCATCGCCGACGAGGCCGGGCTGGAAAGCCGGGTCGTCAGTTCGGCCACGCCCATTGTCCTGCTTTCGCGGCGTGTGGGCAGCGAACGGGTAGTAGACAACGCGCTGGCCGTGCTGCCTATCTCCGCAGATGGCCTGCTGATCGCCGCCGCAGCGCGTCTCGCGGCCTCCGGCTACCGCATCGACAGGGCTGGGCGGTCAGAGGTCGCGCATGGCGATTTCCATCATGAGGAGCTTGCCGAGGAAGAAACGCCTGACGACAACCAGGCGCGCCCGGCTTTGTCGCCGCGCGAAACGGAGGTGCTGGCGCTGCTCGCCGAAGGCGCGCCGAACAAGGTCATCGCCCGGCGGCTCAACATTTCCGTGCACACGGCGAAGTTCCATGTCGCCGCCATCCTGATCAAGCTCGGCGCCGCCAACCGCACCGACGCCATCGCGATCGCGATGCGGCAAGGATTGGTATTGGTCTGAGCCTATCCGCGCACGACGTTGCGTAACTTCGGTCCGCCCCTTCGGCTCTTGCGCCAAGTGTATCGCCCGCGCAAGTTGCCTCCCGAATTGAAGAGGGAGGCGAGACATGTCGCTCAAGGGGAAGACGCTGTTCATCTCGGGCGGATCGCGCGGCATCGGGTTGGCGGTCGCGCTGCGCGCGGCGCGCGACGGCGCCAATGTGACGATCGCGGCCAAGACCGCCGAGCCGCATCCGAAGCTGCCGGGCACGATCTACAGCGCGGCGGAAGAAATCGAGCGGGCCGGCGGCAAGGCGCTGCCGGTGCTTTGCGACATCCGCGACGAGGCCCAGGTAGCCGATGCGGTGGCAAGGACCGTCGCGCGCTTCGGCGGCATCGACATCTGCGTCAACAATGCCAGCGCCATTCAGCTCACGGGCACGCTGGAGACCGACATGAAGCGCTACGACCTGATGCACCAGATCAACACGCGCGGCACTTTCCTGGTCTCCAAAATGTGCATTCCGCACCTGAAGGTGGCCGAGAACCCTCACATCCTGAATCTGGCGCCGCCGCTCGATATGAAGGCCAAGTGGTTCAAGAACCATGTCGCCTACACGATGGCCAAGTTCGGCATGTCGATGTGCACGCTTGGCATGAGCGCCGAGTTCGCTGCAGCTGGCATCGCCGTCAATTCGCTATGGCCGATCTCGACCATCGATACGGCTGCGGTGCGCAATCTTCTGGGCGGCGCCACGGTGGCTGCGATGAGCCGCTCGCCCGACATCATGGCCGACGCCGCGCACGCGATCTTCCTGCGTCCGTCGCGCGAGGCGACCGGCAATTTCTACATCGACGAAGAGGTGCTGCGCGCCGAAGGCGTGACGGACTTTTCGATCTATGCGCCGGGCGCGGCCGATCAGCTCGCGGGCGACTTCTTCGTCCCCGACGAGGTGTTCGCGAACTCGCAGACGAGGGTAAAAAGGATCTACTGACGGACCGGGTCCGCCTCAATCCACCTCGGCCTTCTTACCCTTCGCCAGCGCCATCACCCGGTCGATATAGGCCAGCATCAGCGCCGAGACGACGAAGGCGAGATGGATGATGGTCAGCCACATCAATTGGTCGGTCGTATAGGACACCGAATTCAGGAACACCTGCAAAAGGTGGATGGAGGAGATGGCGACGATGGTCGAGGCGACCTTGACCTTCAACGAGCCGACATCGATCGTTCCCAGCCAATGGACCTCGCCGTCCTGCTCGTCGAAGCGGCTGACGAAATTCTCGTAACCCGAGATGATCACCATCACCACCAGCGAGGCGACAAGCGCCGCGTCGATCAGACCGAGCATCTTCAGGATCGTATCGGTGTCGCCGAGCGTGAAGGCGCTCATGACGAACTCGTAGAGCTTCTTGCTGAAGGACAGCGCGTAGATCGCCAGCGCCAGGCCGAGCCCGAGATAGAAGGCGACCAGCAGCCAGCGCGAGGCCAGGATGACGGATTCGATGGCGAGTTCGAGACGCTTCATGAAGGCTTCCGGTCAAGTTGCGATAGAGCGTTTCACCGTTTCACCGAAACGGCGAACCGATCTATCTCTTTGTTGACGCAATTCCGGACGGAAGGCTGCGCGCCGAGCCTAACCGCTTCACACTTTTCCTAGAATTGCTCTGGGCCGTATTTCGGCCAGATGAAGCCGGTTTTCAAGACAAAAAGCCCCGCCGGGGAGGGGACCCGGCGGGGCTCAGTGTGTCCCGCTGGAGTCGGGACAGGGCAGGGAACGCCCTACACAGAATCTGGGTGCCGCAATGCGGCGATTCAATGAGCAGGGCGGGTCAAGCAGGACAATTCCTCTTGAGGCGGCAAGGAAAAGGCCCGTCCGAAGCGGACGGGCCTTTCTCTTGCGCGCTGATTCCGAAAATCCGGGCAGGACCTTGAAATCAAACGCTCATTGTTGCTCGCTGTTGCTGGCCACCGGCGCCACGAGCGAGGTGATGCGGCGGATGGCGACACGCCGGTTCTCGCGGTTCGGACCGGGCGTGTTCACCTTGAGATATTCCTCGCCATAGCCCTGCGTGGTGAGGTTCTCGGCCGGGATGCCGAAGGCGTTGGTGAGCGCTTCGGCGACCGCCTCGGCGCGGCGGTCAGACAGCGCGAGATTCGCGTCCGGCGTGCCGACGGCGTCGGTATGGCCCTCGATCAGGAAGGTTTCCGCCGGGTTCTTCTTCAGAAGCTTTTCCATGGCGGTGGCCACGCCTTCGAGCTTCTGCACTTCGGTGTCGGAGATCGTCGCCGACCCGAAATCGAAGTTCAGCGTGTCGAGATCGATACGCCGGGCGATGTCGCGCACGCGGGCCGAGCGCTTGACCTCGTCGATCGAGTAGAGGCGCTGCACCCTTTCCACCGGAGGCTGCTCGAGGAAGGTATAGTATTCGTCCGGATCCTGGACCTCCTCCGAATCCAGGATGTAGTCCCGGCGCGGGATGTCGAGCCGCATCGGTGGCAGGTCGTCGCCGGGATCGCGCCACTCGTCGACATCGTTATAGTAGCGCTCGTCGACATAGCTCAGCACATATTCGCGGCCATCCGATGTAATGCGCGATCGCCGGATGACGTCGCCATTACGGTTGCGGATGGTGATGATCCTCACGCCGTTGTCGCGCTCCACGATTTCGCGGGTGCGGCCGTCCGAAAGATCCTCGTAGTAAACATCCCTGGCGCCGCGGGTGATGCGAGGAGCTTCGTTGCTTTCCACGAATGTCTGGTTGTTGAACTGCAGGATCACCCGGTCACCGAACTGCTTCACCACGTCGGCACCCTGCGGCCGGCGGCGCTCGCGGACAACCTGGTCGGGCGTAAGCTCGATCCGCTTGCCTTTCTCCTGGTCCACGGGGACGATCTTTTCGGGCTTGATTGCCTGCTGCGCCGACTTGTCGTCGGTGGGCGGCGGTCCCTGATCGACTGGAGCCGGCCTCTGCGCCTGTTGGCCGGCTTGTTGCCCGGCCTGATTGCCGCCCTGCTGCTCGGCTTGATTACCGCTCTGTTCAGCGCCGGCTTGGCCAGTCTCGTTCTGGCCGGCCGGCTGGCGGCCCTTGTGCCTGCGCATGGCATCCTTCTGGCTGTCGAGGACAGGTGCTTCGTTCGGGTTGGCAGGCGCCGCGCCCTGCGCGGCATTGCCGCCGTTTTCGGGCTGGTTGTTGTTGGCAGGCTGATTGTTGGCCGGCTGTTCACCAGTGGCAGGCTGCTGCTGCCCGGTTGCGGGCTGCTCGCCCAGCGGTTTCTTGGCCTGCCTCTTGTTCTGGTTCGATGGCTGTTCCTGTTGAGCCGGCGCCTGCTCGGTCTCGGCAGGTGCCTGCGCGGTTCCGGGAACCGGCAACGGCTTGAGCTTGCGAGAACCCTGGCCTGCTGGCGTCTGTTCGGCAGGGGTCTGATTTTGCTCGGCAGGTTGCTGAGCCTGCTTGCGCTGCTTGCCGGGCTGGTTGTCATTTGCCGGCTGTTCTGGCGGCTGTTCCGCGGGTACGGCTTCCTGCTGCTGCTGATTGAGCTTCTTCTTGCGCAGTTGCTGCTGCTGGTCGGGGGCGGCCTGCTCGGCCGGAGCTGTCTCGCCCTGCTGCTGATTGAGCTTCTTCTTGCGCAGTTGCTGCTGCTGGTCGGGGGTGGCCTGCCCGGCCGGAGCCGTCTCGCTTTGCTGCTGATTGAGCTTCTTTTTGCGCAGTTGTTGCTGCTGGTCCGGGGCGGCCTGCTCGGCCGGTTGCTCAGCCGGCGCCGATTCGGCCTGCTGGTTGCGCTTCTTCTTACGTGGCTGCTGCTCTTCGGTTGCAGGCTGACCGCCCTGATCGGCTGGAGCCGCCTCGGTCTGTTGCTCGCGCTTCTTGCGCGGCTTGAGCTGCTGCTCCTCAGTTGCAGGCTGGCCGCCCTGTTCGGCCGGGGCCGACTCGGTCTGCTGTTGCTGGTCGCGCTTCTTGCGCGGTTTGAGCTGTTGCTCGGCCGGTGCAGCCTCATCTGACTGGCCGGACTGCATCTGTTGCAGCTCCTGCCGCTTCTTGCGCGGCTTCTGCTCGGACTCGGCAGGTGCTGCTTGTTCGGTGGCGGGCGCCGATTCGCTTTGCTGCTGTTGTTCGCGCTTCTTCTTGCGCGGTTGCTCGGCTCCGCCCTGCGCGCATTCCTCGGCCGACTGGCCTTCGGCGCAAGCGGCCTGAGCCAGGACGAGCGGCGCGCCGTGCAGGCCGCCGGAAGTGACACCCCCCTGCAGCGGGTACGCGCCCAACGGCGCGGATGCCATAAGCAGGCCGATTGCCGTGCCCGCCAGAATCCGTGGTTGGCGTTTCATATCGATTTTCTCCTAGTGGGGTCCCATCCCTGCCCAAACTTTCGTCAACCGCAATTGGTTCCGCCGGGCATTGGCGCCAGCCAAGGATGCCTGGCCGGCCTTTTGAAGGCAATTTCGTGTTTTTCTAATGTTGATACTGGGTCACCCGTCATCGCACGCTTGACCGAAAGGCTGCGGAGGGCCAAATCCACCAGAATGACCGCGCCATTCTGGAAAACCAAGACGCTTGAAGCGATGACCCCGGCCGAATGGGAATCGCTATGCGACGGCTGCGGCAAATGCTGCCTGTCGAAGCTCGAGGACGAGGATACGGGCGAGATCTTCTGGACAAGCGTCGGCTGCCGGCTGTTCGACGCCGAGAACTGCCGCTGCTCCGACTATGCCAATCGTCTGGCGCGCGTGCCTGATTGTGTCGGCCTGACGCCGCAGAATGTGCGCACCATCACCTGGCTGCCAAAGACCTGCGCCTACCGGCTCATCGCCGAGGGCCATGATCTCTACTGGTGGCACAGGCTTGTCTCGGGAAGCGCTGCGACCGTGCACGAAGCCGGCATTTCGATCCAGGGCCGTGTGAAGGCCAAGGAAACCGATCTGGCCGAGCCGGACGACTACTTTGATTATATACTTGACGACGAACCGTGACCGGTTCGCGTCTGGCGGGTTCGCGTTTTGACGACGAGCCCTAGCGGGCTCGCGTTTTTATGACGAACCCTGATGGGACGCGCTTTTGACGAGGAACGACGAATCCTGCGGGTTCGCGTTAGAAGCTGAGGGGGTCAGCGTTTTGGCGACGAGCGACGAACCCTGGCGGGTTCGCGCTTATATGAACCGGACATGAATGACCGGTTCGCGGAAGGTTCAGACGCAAAAAGGCATTTTCCAATCATCGGTTCTATGGGCGACAGCCCACAATAAGGAGAGAAGACGATGTTCAACACGATTAAGACGGCAGCCCTTTCGGCCCTTGTCGGGCTTGGCACTTTGGCCGCCATTCCGGCGCATGCGGACAGCCTCTATCTCGGTTTCGGGGACAGGCATGACCCGCGTTTCGGCATCTATACCGGCGATGATGACGGCTACCGCCGCGACTGGCGCCGCGACCGCGACTGGCGCGGCTGTTCGCCGGACCGCGCCCTCGACAAAGCCGAGCGCATGGGTCTGCGCCGCGCCCGCATCGTCGACATCAGCCGCCGCACGGTGAAGGTTGTCGGCCGCCAGTATGGCGACCGCGTGGTGGTGGTGTTCGCCAACGAGCGCGGCTGCCCCATCATCTATCGCTGAGGCTGAAAGGACGGTCCTTTGCGAGGATCGTCTATGCGGATGATCCTCTGCGAGGATAGCGGAGCCCCTCGAGATGAGGCGCGGCTCGAAAAAAGCCCCGGAGGACCGATCCTCCGGGGCTTTTTTGCGTGTCGCCTGCGACGCCTGCGCGCCGACCCGATCGTTACTTCAGCTCGAAGGTGACCGTGACCTGGACGTTGTAGGAGTTTTCGCCGGCCTGAACCGGGACGGCCGAACGGGCCGCATCGAAAGACTTGGCCGCCATAGGCATCGGTACCGGGGCGATATTCTGATCGGTGATCTCGAGCACCTTGCCCAGGCTGACGCCGGCCGCTTCCGCAAGCGTCTTTGCCTTGGCCATGGCGTCGGCGACCGCCTTCTTGCGCGCCTCGGTGATCGTCGCTTTCGGATCGTCATTGGTGAAGGTGATGCCGCCACCCTGATTGACGCCGAGCGACACCGCCTTGTCGAGGATCTCGCCCGTCTTGTCGACATTGCGCACGCGCACCGACAGCGTGTTGGTCACCTGGTAGGCGACGAGCTCGGCTTCCTGACTGCCGTCGGCCTTGTTGGTGTAGTTGTAGCGCGGGTTGATCTGTATGCCGGCGGTCTGCAGGTCGCGTTCGGCAATACCTGCGGATTTCATCGCCGCGATCACCGCCGCCATGGCGTCGTTGTTGGCATCGAGCGCTTCGCGCGCGCTCTTGGCCTCGCGCATGACGCTGAGCGAAAGGATCGCCATGTCCGGCGCCACCGTCGCTTCGCCTTCGCCGGACACGATGATGCGGGGCGGAGGCTGGGTGTCGGCGGCGCTTGCCAGCGCCGGGAACGCGACCGCGGCAGCGAGCGCGATGGGCAAAAGATGTCTGGTCATGAAAACTCCTCGAAGTCTGCGGTCCGCAGCCCCGATCCACATCTGCCTCGACCCGCAAAAAGGCATCGATTCCCGGCAGTGCGGCGCAAGGGCCGGACCTGTTTCGCGCCATAGAGGCGCAGGCCGCTCTACGGCGCGAATATGGGCTGATTTTGGCGTTTTGCGCCAGCGCTTTCGAAAGCCTTGTGCGGACGAGCGAAAAACACTAAGCCAGCCCGCGTGGGGCCTGTAGCTCAATGGTTAGAGCCGGCGGCTCATAACCGCTTGGTTGGGGGTTCGAGTCCCTCCGGGCCCACCATTATCGTTATTTATCAATGGCTTACGGGCAGGTTCGCCAACAGGTTCGCCAAGAGGTTCGCCAAGCATGGGCTTGCGCGTCACAAGACGCACGACTCGATCCATCCCCTGGACCGCCAGCCGAACCTGCGATGCCTCGCGCGAATAGAGTTCGGCATGATCGATATCGTCGTGACCGAGCACATCCATGAGCTGTCTGGTTGAGGCCTCTGCCTCGGCGAGATAAACGCCAAGCGACTTTCTCAGTCCGTGCAGCGTCAGCCCTTTCGGAAGCCCGGCGAGCTTGCACCAATGAGCCATGGTGCCGGTCAGGGATTTGGCGGAGAAGGGCTGGCCATAAGCCGTGACCAAGACCGTTTCGCCCCGCTTGTCAGTGGCATCGAGGATTTCGGCAAGCATCGGTGTAATCGGAACGAAAAGCCGCTTGCCTCCGGTCCTGGTCTTGTTCTTGCCCTGGGTGATGTCGAAGCCGTCGAACTGACGTTCCTCGCCATCGATCATGACCCTGCGTGTGACCCTCTGGTCCCATCGCAAATCGGCGACATCGCCGCGACGATTGCCCAGCCAAAGCGCGAGGCCATAGCAGGTACGCGCAGCCGTGCCGAGCGGCCAGCGCTGTTCAAACTTCTGCATTGCTTCGCTTGGCCAAGCCTTCCAGCCTGTGTAGGCGGGACGCCATTCCACAGCTGCGGTGGGATCGATTTCGATCCATTCCAGGCGTATCGCGACATTGACGAGTTTGCGTATCGCAACCAGCAGGTGCTTAGCCTTGTGTGGTGTCGCGATGAAGCGTCCCAGAAGCTCCTCGACGTGCACTCGCCGCAGGTTCTTAACGGGCACATCGCGCCATGTAAGGGGATGGTCATCGACAACCCGCAGGCCCAGAAATTCCTCGATCAGACGGCTGTTCTTGAATTTCGTACTCTCATCATGGGCGAGCCACTTGACCGATGCTTTCAATCTCTGCTCCGCCGCACCGAAGGTTCCCGGCAAGGCAGCACCCGGCATCCTTACAACCTGCGCTTTGTGGATCTTCCGGCCCTCGACCGCGGCTTGGTAGGCTTCCTTGAAACCTACATCGTTCGGGGCGGGCAGCGTCACCAGACGTCCGTTGACGCGGTAGCGCCACCGCGTCGTTCCATGCCGATCCTTGTAGGAAGACAAGCCCGGATATTTGTCTTTCAGGCGCTGTTCCATCAGGGGCCTAGACTATTCTCGACGATGATTCCCTTGCAAGAGAAAGTCGACAATATTCTCTTCATCGTCGCCGGGGAGATCGGCGAACGCGGCCTCCAGTTTGAGGCGATCCCAGATTACACGACTATCTATTTTCTTCGGCTTTGGCATGCGGCGGTCGGCGACCATTTGGTCAAATTTGGTTACGCCTACGCCGACATAGCGAGCGGCCTCTTCACGTGAGAGACCCCGAGGAGGGTAGGGAAGGGAATCGCTTTTCATGACCTCGCCGCCGGCATATGTCCGCCTAGTGCACGGACTTCTGTTCAGAGATCAGGATCTAGAGTGCATCAACCTCCGCCGGAAGGGCACCGATCTAGCACTGCGGCAAATTGCGGTCTCGGCGTATAAATAGGATGGTTATGTGAGTTCAGGTGTTCGAGTCGGGAGAGCGCTACCGCCTTTCCCCCGGTCGGAGACCATGCGATTTTTCTACAGTGTCGGGCGCGATGGGCCTCTCTCGATGCCGCTAAGACCTGTAGGGACGTGAGAGTCTGACCCGAAGCTATCCACGGCACGTACGGCAGCTTTGCGCCTGCAGATCGGCGACACGCATCCCGAGCAAACGGGATGTTCCGATTTCTCTATTCGACATTTGGTCAGTCCTCCTCCCCCCGCCCGTGTCTGTTTCGCCGCCACCCGAATCCGCAGCCTGCCGACAGTCTGGTGTTGCAGTTGAGGAGCATCAGCATGCCCGCTCGTGAGAATCTGCTGATATTATGAATGAATGATGAATGGCGCGCGGCTGTAGTTCGGCCCTTGCTGCGATCGCGGAAGGCAGGCTTATTGTCGGGTCGCGGGCCGGGCCGGAGAGGCAGCGGCTAGGCGGGTACGCTGCAGAGCAAGGCCGCCTGAACGGCGTCGAAGAAGCGCCGGACCTCAGCGCGCGCATCATTGGCGTCTTGGCCCCGTTCGGTCGCGACCGAAAGCAGATGCGTAGCAGTTTCCCGCCAGAGCGTAGCTGCCTCGTCACTCGGAAGGCGAGCAATTGCGTTCGCCACGATTCGAATGGCGGGAAGTTCTCGACTAATTGGGAAGGCATATACCGACATGGACCGGATGACCCGCAAATGTTGCACGCCGAACCTATCGATCGAAAGGAAATAGAAGCTTAAGGGGCGCGGCCCAAGCCATTCGCCAAGACCGCGTCGCC
>NZ_JAIUHG010000030.1 GCF_020164955.1 Mesorhizobium sp. CA8 | reverse complement strand
GGGATTGACCGCTGGGGCATTTAGGAACGGACGATTTTCCCCGAAAATTCCTCCACGCGATATCGCGATCATCGTATCTCGCTCGCGTAATCGCCCGGGGTCCGAGCCCGAACACCGTTTGGTTCAGATGCGATCAAAGGTGAAGGATGTTAGAAGGCTCGTGACGAAATTGCTTGCCTTCTCTTTGACGAGAACCTCGGTCCATTCGTCGTTCCCTCGGAGCCTAAGGTCCGTGGAGATGCTGTCTATCGCAGACTCTTCGAGGCGCTTGATATGGGACAAGAATAAAGCCTCGTCGCCTGTTTTATAGATGTCCCGCACGACTAACCGGAGAATTTCCTGGATTGCGATTTGCCACGCGGTATTAATTGCCTGAAGCTCGTTCATTTTGTTTGCCATCGAGATTTCCTCGATCATCTTGGCTTCGGTCCGCCGCCAATATCCATTTATTCGAAGCGCACATTCCGCCGAAATTAAAAAAGGTCAGGCAGATTTGCCTGACCCCCATTAGGTCTCATGCTTTCACAGTGCCAGTACATCCGTGGTCAAAGGAAAGCTGATCCGATCAGACGGCCTGCAGCTTACCGGCCGACATCTTGCCTGACTTGCTGTCCCGCTCAAGTTCGTAGCCAATCTTCTGGCCCTCAACGATTTCACGCATACCGGCGCGCTCGACCGCAGAGATATGAACGAACGCGTCGGCGCCGCCATTGTCAGGCTGGATGAAGCCGAAGCCCTTGGTGGAATTGAACCATTTAACTGTGCCAGTGGTCATGATGAACCCTTTCATAGCAATATTGAGCCAAGGCAACGCGAACGCGCTGCCGATTGATGATGACGATTTTGAAAGAAAGTTCGTTCAGGGCGCGTTGCCAAGCGCGCGATAACCAAAGCTCAGCCAGCAATATCGACGACCAGTTCCTATGCTGCCTTGCCACTTATGTCAACTTTTGGTTTTTCGGGTCATCGATTGCAACTTATTGATGTGCATGCGATACGAACTTCGGATTTAGCGTCTTTGTCGTACTTTCACTGCCAAGGCGTCATCTGCCATGTGGCTTGGCCGGGGAACGTTCGTCAGGCTGATCTCCGGCAAGCTGTGGTAACGAACCAAACTGCCGCGGCCTGACTGAGATCAGGTGAATCGCCAATCATTTCAGGCGTACTCATCGAAGCGAACCGCGCTCAGCTGCGGCCGAACAGGAGCCTGCCTGTCCCTTGAGACAGACTCTTTCATGGACGGCGCGACGTATCTCGGCGTGGAAGTCCGAAGAATGCTACGAGTTTCGGACAGGCGTTCGCGCTCAACGCCACGCTGTCCGAATCGCTCCGTTTGTGGAAATGGACATCGACGCGGTGGATGCAGTGGCCGCGGAGGCGGAAGCGTCACCGAGACTGACGGCGGCGCACCGTGCCGCTTGCGCGCCAAGTCCGGCAAGGGAAGCTGCGCCGCGGCGCAACCCGCCGCTATCATGGCGTTGCATACCGCGCCCTTGCCCGCCCTTGCTCTTCGCGGCCTCCTGTTCCTGCCCAAATCTTTGGGCGAGAACCGAACAGAAGGGAGGCGCTGCAAAGGTGCGCGGGCAAAATGGAAAAAGCAGAACTTGAAGGGCTGAAGGACAAGGTGCCCTGCGCTGCGGTGCTGGAGCGCGCGGGGTTCGCCCTCGACACCAAGGAGAGCACGCGCAGGGCGATGAAATATCGCCGTGAGGCGTCGATCATCATCGTAATCCATGACGGCAAGGGCTGGTTCGACCCGCTCGGCGACGGCAAAGGCGATGTCTTTCGGCTGGTCGAACATCTTGAGAAGGTGCCCTTCGTCGAAGCCAGGAACGAGGTCGCCAGCCTCGTCGGGTTCGTGCCGTGCGAGCCGGTCTGGCAGCGGGTGTGCCGCGAGCGCGAGCCTGACCTGTCGATACCGGAGCGCTGGCACGCACGGCGCAGGCCATGGCGCGGATCGGCGACCTGGCGCTATCTCACCGAGACGCGCCATCTTCCCGACCGCATCGTCCGTGCCGCAATCGGCGCCGGCGTTCTGCGCGAAGGCCCGCACGGCTCGATGTGGGCTGCCCATACCGACACCAACGGCACCGTTACCGGCTGGGAAGAACGCGGACCGGTCTGGCGCGGCTTTGCCACCGCCGGCGCCAAGGTGCTGTTCCGGCTGGGCAGTCCTGATGCGCTGCGCCTTTGCGTGACCGAAGCCGCGATCGACGCCATGAGCCTTGCCGCGCTTGAGGGCTTTCGCGCCGACACCTCCTATCTCAGCACCGGTGGAGGCTGGTCGCCGGCAGCCGATGCGGCGCTCCGCGAGCTTGCCGCCAAGCCGGGTATTGAGCTCGTCGCGGCTACCGACAACAACAAACAGGGCGACATCTATGCCGACCGCCTGCTCAGCCTGGGGGAGGAAGCTGGGTGCGGCGGCGATCGCCTTCGGCCTTTAGCGGACGACTGGAACGCCGATCTGAGAATGACAGCGGAAGCAGGAGAGGAGGAAGGAGGGAGCTGCCGCATGCCCGCCGGTCGCCTCAAGGGTGAAGCTTCGCCCGGCTCACGCCGGCCCTTGACCCGCCCGGGCGGAGAGGCGGCGGCGGGAGAGGGGTCCAGAAGGGCCGAAGAAGATGGTGATCCATAGGGGATGAACCGCGCTCCGGCCCGCACAAGGCCAGGAGCCTCCCATGACCCAATCCGCCATCCGCAAGATCTACTTCGGCGTCGCCGACCGCCGGCAGATGTTCCGCCTCTTCGATCGCCACGCCCAGCGGCCCAATCGCTGGGAGAATGAGGACAGCGGCCTGTTCGCCGGCGAGTGGTTCGAGATCGCGCGAGCCGAGCACGATTACATGCTCGACCTGCTGCCGCCGCTCTGGATCTGCGGTGAGATGTTCGCCCTGCGCGAGTTCCTCACCGAGAGCCTGACCAGCGTCTTCTACACACTGCGCATCAACGGCAAGACGCGCTACTTCCATGCCTATTGCGACCTCGTGCGGCCCCGCTCGCCGGTCGAGATGCGCGACGCCATCGTCGAACGCGAATCCTGGCCAGTGAAGGCGATGACGCGTGCGGAGCGCCTCGAGCATGTCTGGAGCGCGACCCATGACGAGTACCGCGGCTACGCCGGGGAGCGCTTCGGAGCCAAGCATCTCGGCAAACGCACCATCCTCGTCTACGTCCTGGGGACGCCCGAGCAGAAGTTGCTCGATGACCTGACCGATGACGAGATCGCGGCCAAGCTGCCGGTGCATCTCAGGCACCTTCCCGTCCGCGCAGCGGCGTGAGGGGAGCGGCGATGTTTACCTTCCCGATCGTAGCGGTGCGCAAGATCATAGAGCGCGGAATCGAGGATTCGGCGGCCAATGGCGGCTTCCGCAATCCCTATTATGGCACCCGCCCCGGCGAGGTCGAGAGGCCGGGCCTGTGGCTGGTCGGCGACGAGGGCGTCTACATCATGTCCAACGGCAGGCTCGCCGAAGGGGCACGCGCGCTCGTCATCTATTCCGAGCAATGCCACCCCAGGGGTGACATTGACTGGTGGGACTACAAGCGCCGCCACTTCGGTGCCGATGACGGCATCGAGCTCATCGAGGCCGAGCGTCTGCTTCCGCTGTTCGACCGCAACGTGCGGGCTACTCACCTCAACGTCGAACTCAGCGAGACCGAAATCACGCTCTCGCTGATCACCCGCTGACTTCCCAACCCGCGACGTCGATCGCCTGGCCGATCCGCTCGGCCGGGGGCTCGCGCGCGCCTTCACGACGAGGATTTCTCCAGATGCCCAACGACGATCCATTCACGCCCCACCTGTTCAACACCACCACGCTCTCGTCCGGCCTCGGTTTCGGGGTCACCGCCTTCGGCAACGACTTCGGCGCTGGCAACCCCGAGCCTGAAGAGACTGCGACGCCCGCCGTGCCGGAGTCACAGCCGGCATCACCGCCAGGCCACTCGCCGCGCTGCGCGGCCGAGGCCGGGCCGGATGGCAACGGCTTCGTCCTCGAGACCGATCGCGGTCTTGGCCGTGGCTGGAAGCAGCGAGCCCGCGATAATCTCGATGCGATACGGCTCGCCTCCGAAATCGAGAGCGCCGATCGGCCGGCGACGCCCGAAGAACAGGCGAGGCTGATCCGCTTCACCGGCTTTGGTGCGTCCGAGCTCGCCAATGCGCTGTTTCGCCGTCCCGGGGACGATGATTTCCGCGCCGGCTGGGACGCAATGGGCGCCGAGCTCGAGGACATGGTTTCGAGCACCGAGTACGCCTCGCTCGCGCGCTGCACGCAGTATGCGCACTTCACGCCAGAGTTCATCGTCCGCGCGATGTGGGCAGGCCTGGTGCGTCTCGGCTGGCGTGGGGGCAGGGTGCTCGAGCCCGGTATCGGCACGGGATTGTTTGTGGCCCTGATGCCGGCAGAGCTGCGCGACCAGGTATACGTCACCGGCGTCGAGCTCGATCCGGTGACCGCGCTAATTGCCAGGCTACTTCAGCCTCGGGCACGCATTCTCAACGCCGACTTCGCCCGCACCGACTTGCCGGCTGACTTCGATCTTGCCATCGGCAACCCACCCTTCTCGGACCGTATCGTCCGCTCGGATCGCGCCTATCGTTCGATGGGGCTGCGCCTGCATGATTACTTCATCGCCCGCTCGATCAACCTGTTGAAGCCCGGCGGTCTCGCGGCGTTCGTCACCAGCTCGGGCACCATGGACAAGATGGATCGTTCGGTGCGCGAGCACATCGGCAAGACCGCCGATCTGGTCGCCGCCATCCGCCTTCCCGAGGGCAGTTTCCGGGCCGACGCCGGCACCGATGTGGTGGTGGACCTCCTCTTCTTCCGCAAACGAGGGCACGGCGAGGCCGAAGGCGATCCCTCGTGGCTCGATACCGACGAGGTCCGTCCCGCCGAGGGCGACAATGCTGCGATCCGCATCAACCGCTGGCTCGCCCGGCGACCGGATTTCGTGCTTGGCACGCACGCGAGGACGTCGGGACCGTTCGGCGAGGCGTATACCTGCCTCCCGTGTCCGGGCATCGATCTTGTAGAGGCGCTGTCGGATGCGATCCCCCTTCTTCCGCAAGCCATCTATGACGGCGAGCCCGAGAGGATCGATCTCAAAGGCGGGCACACCGGGCACTTCGGTGAAGACCTCCCCGAAGGCCCCTCAATCCGCGAGGGCAGCTTCTTCGTCGCCTCGAACACGGCGCTGATGCAGATGGTCGACGGCGCGCCAGTGCCCCTCACCCTTCGCAAGGGGCGATCGAGCGATGGGGTGCCCGACAAGCACGCCCGCATCATCCGCAAGCTGATCCCGATCCGCGACGCGGTGCGCGAGGTTCTCAAGGCGCAGGAGCTGGATCGGCCGTGGAAGGCGGCGCAGGTCAAGCTTCGCATCGCCTGGTCAAACTTCGTCCGTAACTTCGGTCCCATCAACACCACCGTCGTGTCGACCAGCGAGGACCTGGAGACCGGCGGGGTGCGCGAAACGCATCGCCGCCCGAACCTCGCCCCGTTCCTCGACGATCCTGATTGCTGGCTCGTGGCCTCGATCGAGGACTACGACCTCGAGACGGACACGGCGCGGCCTGGTCCGATCTTCACCGAGCGGGTGATCGCACCGCCCGCGGCCCCGATCATCAATTCGCCTGCAGACGCTCTCGCGGTCGTGCTGAACGAGCGCGGCCATGTCGACATCGATCACATCGCCGAGCTGTCGCATGTCGATCCCGACCTGGTCATCGCCGATCTGGGCGACGCCATCTACCGCAATCCGGAGAGCGGCGCCTGGCGGACCGCCGACGACTACCTCTCCGGCCAGGTCCGCGACAAGCTCAAGGCCGCTGAAGCCGCCGCGGCTCTCGATCCCGCCTTCGATCGCAACGTCCGCGCCCTCGTTGCTGTCCAGCCCGCAGATCTCGGCCCATCCGACATTACCGCGCGTCTCGGCGCTCCCTGGATACCGGCCGCCGATGTGATCGCCTTCGTCAAGCAGAGGATGGGCGCCGAGATCCGCATCCATCATATGCCAGAACTGGCGTCGTGGACCGTCGACGCACGCCAGCTCGGCTACATGGCGTCCGGCACCTCCGAATGGGGCACCGAGCGCCGGCATGCCGGTGAGCTCGTCTGCGACGCGCTCAACAGCCGCATGCCGCAGATTTTCGACACCGTGAAGGACGGCGACAGCGAACGGCGCGTGCTCAATGTCGTCGACACCGAGGCGGCCAAGGAGAAGCTCACCAAGATCAAAACGGCCTTCCAGACCTGGATCTGGTCCGATCCCGACCGCACCGACCGGCTGGCGCGGGTTTACAACGACCGCTTCAACAACATCGCCCCGCGAAGATTCAACGGAGACCATCTGCAACTTGCGGGCGCCTCAGGCGCCGTTTCTCTTTATGGACACCAGAAGCGCGGTATCTGGCGCATCATATCGGCCGGTTCGACCTATCTCGCGCATGCCGTCGGCGCCGGCAAGACCATGACCATGGCTGCCGCCGTCATGGAGCAGAAGCGGCTCGGACTTATCGCCAAGGCCATGATGGTCGTCCCAGGACATTGCCTGGCGCAGGCCGCGCGCGAGTTCCTGGCGCTCTATCCGACGGCCCGCATCCTCGTCGCCGACGAGACGAATTTCACCAAGGACAAGCGGCGCCGCTTCCTCAGCCGCGCAGCCATGGCGAACTGGGACGCCATCATCATCACGCATTCGGCCTTCCGCTTCATCGGCGTTGGGTCCTCGTTCGAACAGCAGATGATTCAGGACGAGCTCGCGCTATATGAGGTCCTGCTCACGAAGGTGGAAAGCAGCGATCGCGTGTCGCGCAAGCGCCTCGAGCGGCTGAAGGAAGGCCTCAAGGAACGTCTGGAATCGCTCGCCACCCGCAAGGACGACCTGCTCACCATCTCCGAGATCGGCGTCGACCAGATCATCGTCGACGAGGCGCAGGAGTTCAGGAAGCTCAGCTTCGCGACGAACATGTCAAGCCTGAAGGGGATCGATCCGAACGGCTCGCAGCGCGCCTGGGATCTCTATGTAAAATCCCGCTTCATCGAGACCACGAATCCGGGCCGGGCGCTCGTCCTCGCCTCCGGCACGCCGATCACCAATACTTTGGGCGAGATGTTCTCGGTGCAGCGCTACCTCGGCTACGCCGCCTTGTCCGAACGTGGCCTCCACGAGTTCGATGCCTGGGCTTCGACCTTCGGCGACGTCACTACGGAGCTCGAGCTGCAGCCCAACGGCAAATACAAGCCGGTCACCCGCTTCGCCACCTTCGTCAATGTCCCTGAGCTGATCGCCATGTTCCGCAGCTTCGCGGACGTGGTCACGCCCGAGGATCTGCGCGACTACGTCAAGGTGCCAGCGCTCTCGACCGGCACGCGGCAGATCAGGACCTCCAAACCATCTATCGCGTTCAAACGCTACCAGGCTGTCCTCGACGCCCGTGTCAAGGCGATCGAACAGCGCGAAGCGCCACCCAAGCCCGGCGACGATATCCTGCTCTCGGTCATCACGGATGGCCGCCATGCAGCGATCGACCTCCGCCTCGTTGATCCGGAACATGACAATGAGCCGGGTAACAAGCTCAACGATCTGGTCGCCAATGCCTACCGCATCTGGCGCGACACCGCAGATGCAGCCTATGTCCGGCCGGACGGCACGCCGTTCGAACTGACCGGCGCGGCGCAGATGATCTTTTCCGATCTCGGCACACTCAATGTCGAGCGGACGCGTGGCTTCTCGGCCTATCGTTGGATTCGCGACGAGCTGGTGCGCATGGGCGTGCCGGCGGCCGAAATCGCCTTCATGCAGGATTTCAAGAAGTCGGAGGCCAAGCAGCGGCTGTTCGGCGATGTCCGCGCGGGCAAAGTCCGCTTTCTCATCGGTTCGTCTGACACGATGGGCACCGGCGTCAATGCCCAGCTCCGGCTCAAGGCGCTGCATCATCTCGACGTGCCGTGGCTCCCCTCGCAGATCGAGCAGCGTGAGGGACGCATTTTGCGGCAGGGCAATCAGCACGACATCGTCGACATCTTTGCCTATGCCACCGAGGGCTCGATGGACGCCCAGATGTGGCAGAACAACGAGCGCAAGGCTCGCTTCATCGCAGCTGCACTCTCGGGCGATACCTCGGTGCGCCGGCTCGAAGACCTCGGCGAAGGGCAGGCCAACCAGTTCGCCATGGCCAAGGCGATTGCCTCGGGCGACCCGCGCCTGATGCAGAAGGCCGGCCTCGAGGCGGACATCGCCCGGCTCGAGCGGCTCCGGTCCGCGCATCAGGACGATCAGTTCGCCATTCGCCGGCAGATTCGCGACGCCGAGCGCGACATCGAACACTCGACACGTCGCTTCGGCGAGATCGGCCAGGACCTCGCGCGGCTGGTTCCGACGACGGGCGAGGCTTTCCGCATGAGCGTGGACAACGCGACATACGTCGAGCGCAAGCTCGCCGGCCGCGCCCTGATGACCGATATCCTGAGCTTGGTGCAACTCCAGCATGCCGGTACCCGCACGATCGCCGCGATCGGCGGGTTCGAACTCGAATATCGCGGCGAGCGCTTTGGCCAGGACAGCTATGGCTATGTCACCACGTTGCTGCGCACCGGCGCGGCGACGGAAGTCGGGTTGCCTGTCACCACCACGCCGCTCGGCGCGATCGCAAAGCTCGAACATATCCTTGGCAATCTCGAGGAGGAACAGGAGCGCGCATGCCACCGGCTTGCGGAGGCCGAGCGGCGGCTCGCGTCCTATCGCTCTCGCGAGGGCAGCACCTTCGCCTTCTCGGGCGAGTTGGCCGACAAGCGCCGCCAGCTCTCCGAAATCGAAAGATCGTTGTCTCAGGACATCGACGGCGTGCGCCCCGCTGAGGTGCAGGCGGCGTAACCTGCCCCTAATGTCTGAGCGGCCTTCGCCGGCTCGGTGGAGGGGCCTTCCCGAACGAGCAGGGAAGCGAGAAAGCAAGGAAGACCGCTCGCGGATCGGGTGGTCCGCCGACGCTGACGCTCAATCGCGCCGGTCGCAATCCCGGCCCGTCATCCTGCGCAGGGCTGAAGAAGCCCCGCTTGGCCAGCCGGGCAGGGATGCTCCAGCGCAATTGCCCCGTCCCGCCCGCTCCGCGGGCCGGGGGATGTCTTCGGAAAGAAGACGAGGAAGGACCGGCGACGGGCCTGTCCGTAACCTTCAAGGAGCATTCCAATGGAACTGAAGTTTGTCGATCCGCGCTCGCTCAAGGAAAATCCTGACAAGGCGCGCCGCTCCAAGTCCAGCCCGCAGGCCGACGCCCTGCTGCTGGCGACGATCAAAGCGATCGGCGTCGTCGAGCCGCCGATCGTCTTCGCTGAGGCCGATGGCGGCAATGGCTTCGTCATCGATCAGGGTCATCGCCGCGCGAAGCAGGCGGTCGCTGCAGGTCTCCAAGAGATCGCGGTTCTGGTGGTGCCTCGTGCCGAGGACGGCGGCGCGATGCGCTCGCTGGCCACCTCGATCACGCACGAGCAGCTCAACCCGGTCGATCTTTGGCGTGCCATCGAGCGTCTCGTTGCGCTGAACTGGACCGAAGAGTCCATTGCGATCGCCCTTGCGCAGTCGGTGCGCCAGATCAAGAAGCTGCGCCTGCTCGCCAATGTGCTGCCGGCGATGCTCGACGCAATGGCCAAGGGCGATATGCCGAACGAGCAGCAGCTCCGCACTATCGCGGCCGCTTCGCTCGAGGAGCAGAAGGAGGTCTGGAAGGCCAAGAAGCCCAACAAGGGCGATCCGCAGGTGTCGTGGTGGAGCATCGCCAACGGTCTCACCAAGCGACGCATGTACGCGCGCGACGCAAGCTTTGGCGACGAGCTGCGTGAGGCCTACGGCATCGCCTGGGTGGAGGATCTGTTCGCACCGGCCGACCAGGATAGCCGGTACACCACCGACGTCGACGCCTTCCTCGGCGCCCAGCAGGAGTGGATGACGCAGAACCTGCCCAAGAAGGGCGTCATCACCGAACCGAACGCCTATGGCGAGGTGAAGCTCCCGCCAAAGGCGGAACGCGTCTATGGCACGCCGAAGAAGTCGGATCACGCCGCGATGTATCTCGACCGCGAGGGAAGGGTGAAGACGGTCCACTTCCGCCTGCCGGAGGCCAAGAAGGAGGCCAAGGCGACGGAAGCCGCCGAGGCGGTCGTCATGCCGAAGTCGCGTCCCGATGTGACCCGTAAGGGTATCGAGATGATCGGCGACCTGCGCACCGATGCTCTCCATCAGGCGCTGTCGCGGGCGCCGATCGAGGACGACACGCTGTTGGCGTTGCTCGTGCTCGCCTTCGCTGGCCAGAACGTACGCGTCGATTCCGGTGCCGGCGGCGATCATGGGGTCGGTCGCCGCATGCCTCGGCACGCCGCCACCCTCTTCGATGCCGAGGGCAAGTTCGCATTCGACGCCGAGACTTTGCGCATCGCAGCCCGGGGCGTCCTCATCGATGCGCTCTCCTGCCGCGAGGGCATGAGCAAGTCGGGCGTGGTGGCGCTCGTCGCAGGCGGCGCGATCGGGGCAGACAGCTTCCTCGCCAATATGGGCACCGAGGACTTCCTTTCCTGTCTGTCGCGTCCAGCGATCGAGGGCTCGTGCGCCGACACGCCGGTTCTGCCGCGGGCGCGCGTAAAGGACACGCGGGCCGCGCTCGTCGAGCACTTCAAGGAAGCGCACTTCGTCCACCCGGCTGCGCTGTTCGCTCCCGATGCGGCAAGCCTGACGGAGTGGCTGTCCAAGAGCACCGTCCCCGAGGCCGATGACGACGTTGGGCCTGAGGTCGACGGCCTGAGTGGAGAGGACCAACCTTCCGAGAAAGGCGGGATCGAGGAAGGCTACCGCGAGGCCGCCGAATAGACCTCACCGCCTTTGATCGCTCTGCAGCCGCCAGGTTCGCCTGGCGGCTGCAGGTGTACGGCCGGGACAGCGAGCGCTGCCGATAACGGTAGCTCCGGCGTAGGCCCAAGGCCATCATGGGTTGACAGTGGTGTGCATGCCGAGCCACCTCCGGTCGATGAATCTGCAGGTGGCCATGATCACCTGTCCTTCGGTTCCAATGTCGAAGTCGAGGCCCGTGCCGGTCCTCACTCGGGCTTCATGCGGTCCTGAACCGGCGGCCGTGCGCTTCAAGGCCGCGTTCCGCGCCGCGGGGCGGCCGGATCGGTCCGGTCTCGACATAGCGGGCCTGCGTCCCGCGCGAGGGCTGAAGAAAGCCCTGCTTGGCCGCAAACCTTCCATGCTCGTCTCGGTCCGCCCGGGACCCTGAAGCGCCCGTCATTCCGCCGGTTCCTTTGGTCCGCGCCCGATGAAGGGCCGGCACGGAGCCGGTCCTGGCCTCGAGAACCAGAAGAAAGGACATCCCAATGACCAAGAAAGCCGCCAATTCCCGCGCAACCGCCCGCGTCGCTCCGTTGCGCAAGGGCACTACCTTCCAAATGGTCCGCCTCGTGTGCCCCGACGCCGCACAGTGCTCGCTCGTCTCGGAGAGTTTTGGCCTCCCGGTGCTCGACAGCGACGGCATTCGCGACTTGCACGAAAAGCTCATCGTGGACACGGCCGCGGCGCTCGACGAGGGGCTGGGCGAACGCGCCATGCAGATACACCTGCAACGCGTCGTCGGTGCCTTTGTCGGCTCCGCCTACGGGGCCGGCCAGTTCTACAGCCGGGCGGTTTCCGAAGCACGGGACGCGACGGCCAAGTCGGCCTGCGACGATCGGAACGAAGACGTCGGTGGACCGGTCGGCTTCGACAGCGCTGCCCAGCGCAAGCGTGAGTTCGCCGCCGATATGGCACTACAGGCCCATGCGCTGCGCGTGGCCGCGGAGGGGGCGATCGCCGCCTACGAGCAGGTTGTAGGCGAGGTCTGGAAGCCCTTCGAGCGTCTAGTCGAAAACCCCGGCCAATCCGTCGACCGCAAGGCGGCCGAACTGCAGATGGCAGCTCTCGGATGAACGTCGAGGGCGGGGCTCCGGTCCCGCCCTCCTTCCATGAGCACGTTCGGCCTCATCGGTCCGTCGCATCAACTGCGAAGGGCCTAGCCGATTTTCATGGGCCAAACATGACGCGTTCGATCATCGCCAAGTGAACGTCGCGAGTGCCGCTCGTGGCGCACGAGGAGAGACGACCTCTGCGATCCGGTGCGCTCGGGCAACTACGGCTGCATCGTCTCCCAATTTTCCGCCCGTGGCGACCAACTCGACAACGACAATCTCTCGCTTTAGCGATTTCATGTGCGCGACTTTGCACCGGGTTCGGATGTCGCTTCCGGCGCGCGACGCTGAGGGGAGGGCCGCCGATGCCTGCTCCTTTCGCCAGCCTCGGCCCGATCGGCACGCTGGGCTCCTTCACGGCCCAATCCCCGCTCTCTCGTGATGGCTTTCCTGGTGCGGCTGCGGATCTTCCCCGATCAACCCGCAAGGGGTCCGCCAGCACGCTGCGGCCGCTCGGCTGACGCCTTCGGGTGATCGCGCCCGCCTCCGCACACTGACGGAGCCATCCAGCGGGAATTGGCCCGCTCCAAGATGGAGCCCTTAGATGTCCCACGATCTCATACTCGCCCAAAAGGCCGCCTGGTCCCTCGCCCGCACTCTCATGGTCCCGGTTATCCTCTTCCAGGTCGACGACGAATTTGGCGTCATGCCCGCCTCTGAGCTCGACAACGCCGATGTCGAAATCCTCTTCGAATACGATCCCTATAGCGGGGGCCGGTCGGTTCATTGAACCGGCCTTATCTCCACGGCATTCAGGCGGCGCCCAGCGCCGCCTTTCTGTTTTCTGACGTCCGCTCGCGCCCCGTTCTGGCCCGAGGTCCTGGCGGAGCCAGGCAGTCAGCGCAACGGCTTCGCCGTCCTCCGCTGTCGCTGCGGCCCATGACCATCCCATCGTGCAACCGCGACGGGTCCCCGGTCGGGTGCGCGGCCGGCCTTCCTGCTCCGCCCAAGCGGACCCCGTCACGGGGCCGCGATCGGCGCGGCCTCCAACTGGAGGTTCATGAAATGACCAGGAAAGAAAATGCAGATCGCATCGATATCTATGCGCGCATCACCGACCGCATCGTAGCCGAGCTGGAGAAGGGCATCCGTCCTTGGATGCAGCCGTGGCAATCGAGCAATGCCTCCGGCCGCGTCACCCGGCCGCTCAGGCATAATGGTCTGCCCTATAACGGCATGAATGTGCTGCTGCTTTGGTCGGAGGCTGTCGCCCGCGGCTTTTCCAGCCCGATGTGGATGACATTCAAGCAGGCGCTGGAACTTGGCGGCGGGGTTCGCAAGGGCGAGACCGGCTCTGTGGTGGTCTTCGCCAGCCGCTTCACCAGGACGGAGACGGACAACCAGGGCGAGGAAATCGACCGCGAGATCCCGTTCCTCAAGGCGTATTCCGTTTTCAACATTGCGCAAATCGATGGCCTGCCGGACCAGTTTTATCGACGGCAGGCGGAGCCGGTGCGCGATCCGATCGCCCGGATCGAGCATGCCGACCGCTTCTTTGCCAATACTGGGGCGGTAATCCGGCACGGCGGGGATCGCGCCTACTTTGCCCCGGTGACGGACCACATCCAGATGCCGCCATTCCAGACGTTCCGGGACGCCGCGTCATACGTTGCCACGCTCAGTCACGAGGTCACCCATTGGACGTCGGCGCCGCATCGCGTTAAGCGCGACCTTAGCCGCTACGCGAAGGATCGCAGCGAGCGAGCGCGCGAGGAACTGATTGCCGAGCTCGGAAGCTGCTTCCTCTGCGCCGATCTTGGTATCGCGCCCGAACTCGAGCCCCGGCCGGACCATGCGAGTTATCTCGGCTCGTGGTTGAAAGTCCTCGCCGACGACAAGCGCGCAATCTTCTCGGCCGCGGCCCATGCGCAGCGCGCCGTGGCTTTCCTGCATGGCCTTCAGCCGGACGCCGCAGAAGAAGGCGAGGCCGCCTGATGTCCTTCGGAGGACGTGGCCATGTGCCTTCCCCTTTGCTTCGCACGGCCAAGCCCCCGACAAGCATGACGTCGAAACCTTCCAGATAACTCGCGAAATCGACCCCACGCGGGTTGATGCGCAGACCCGGGACAGATTTCGTTTGCGCGGCATCCTAAAGTTCGAACCGAAGTTGCCGCTGTTCCGGCGGCCACACATCGCTTAGCGATGAAAGCGTGATGCCCAACAGCCGGATTCCCTTCTGTACCGGAAACACCGACCTCAGGAGATCGGCTGCGAGAGGTTCGAAGTCAGAGAACTCGATTGGCACCGACACGGTGCGACTGCGCGTGATCTGCTGGAAATCGGCAAATTTGACCTTCAGCGTGATCGTCCGGCCGCGGATGCCCTTGCCTTCACAGTGTCCCCAGACCTTGGCTATCAGCGGCCTAAGTTCGGCGATTGCTGCAGCGAGCTCCAAGATGTCGGCTGCGAAGGTATCCTCGGCGCCGATCGATTTGCGCGGCCGATCCGGCTCGACCGCGCGTTCGTCGATGGCGCGCGCGATCTGATAGTACCAGAGTCCTGACTTGCCGAAATGCTGCTGCAGGAAGGCAAGCGAGCGGTCCTTGAGATCGGCGCCGGTCTTAATGCCCAGCGCCTCCATCTTGGCGGCCGTCGCGGGCCCCACGCCATGAAATTTCTTGACTGGCAAGGTCTGCACGAAGGCCGGGCCGTGGCGGGGCGTGATGACGAACTGGCCGTTTGGCTTGTTCTGGTCGGACGCCATCTTGGCGAGGAACTTGTTGTATGAGATGCCGGCGGAAGCGGTGAGACCGGTCACCAGCACGATCTTAGCCCTGATCATCGCGGCGATCGTCGTGGCAGACGAAATGTTGAGCCTGTTCTGCGTCACGTCGAGATAAGCCTCGTCGAGCGAGAGCGGTTCGATGAGATCGGTATGCTCGGCGAACACCTCGCGGATCTGGGCCGAGACGGACCGGTAGACGTCGAAGCGGGGCGGCACGAAGACCAGCTCGGGGCATTTGCGCTTTGCCGTGACGGAAGGCATCGCGGAGCGAACGCCGAAGGCGCGGGCCTCGTAGCTTGCGGCAGCCACCACGCCGCGCGCAGCAGCACCGCCAACAGCAAGCGGCCTGCCGCGCAGGGCCGGATTGTCGCGCTGTTCGACCGACGCGTAGAACGCATCCATGTCGACATGTATGATCTTGCGCTGGTCGGCGCTGCGGTCAGGGGCCATATGCCTGAAATGCACTTCGCCAGGATATGTGCTTCGTGCTACCGGATCTACAGCTCTCAGATCGCAAATTCAGCCTGTGCGCGCCCCTGATGGAGACGCGAAATCCGAAAACTGTCCCGAGGAAGGGGACGGAGCACTTCGTGTTCGGGACGCGTCATGTCCAGCCACGCCGAGCGCTGGTCTCGGCGCAGCACTGCCATCTGGCGATCATGGTAAGGCGCGATGTCGTCGTTGGCCTGGATCGTGAGGATTGCGTAGGCTTCCGGCCAATCGCGCGTCGCCGGCCGCCAGATGCCAGCGAAATAGAACCAGTCACTATTGGCGAGGCGAAAGCTATAGTTCTTCCCCTGACTTCGGTGCCGGAATTCAGACGCCGGCACGAGGCAGCGATGGCTCGGGAACGATCGGTCCTCCGCGCGCACCACAGTGAAAGGGCCCCCCCTGGTTCCTTCGGTTGGAGTCCCCACGGCAGCTTGAGCATCTCAACATCGCCGCCGTAGCGTCTTATGATGACGCGGGGTTCGTCGAGCGGGCTGTCGGAATCGAAAACTGTTGCGCTCATAGCAAAAGAACATAACAGGAACGAAGCCGCCGCGCAATACCGCAGAGTTAAGGTGAGACATGTGCAATGATTATCGGCTGATGGTGGATGTCGCCTCGATCGTGGAGGACTTCGCCGATCTCAAGATCAAGATACGCTACAGTGAAGGAGCGCCGAACATCCAGGCGCGCGAGGACATCAAGATAACCGACATCGGGCCGATCATCCGCCCGGTCGATGGCGCGAGCAGCGAGGGTGATCTTGTTCAGCGCCGGTGGAGCTGGCCTGGACCGAACAAGAGGCCGGTCTACAACTTCCGCTCGGACGGTCGCGAGTTCGCCTCGAACCGCTGCCTGATACCAGCCGATGGTTTTTACGAATTCACCGAGCCGACAGAGAAGGGCAAGAAGCGCAAGGACAAGTGGCTCTTCACCAAGCGCGACGAGCCGATCTTCTGCATCGCCGGGATCTGGCGCGAGACCAATGATGTCGGGGAGGCGTTCACTATGCTCACGATGGAACCCGGTCCGGACATCGCCCCATATCACGATCGGCAGATCGTGATCCTGGAGCGCAAGGATTGGGCGAGCTGGCTTGATCCCTCGGTCTCCGCCAAATCCCTGATCAAGCCGCTTCAGGCGGGGACGCTGGTCGTGGAGCAGGTCGGGTGATGCGAGGAGCGCGCTGCTGAATGCCGTCGCGATTTGGGGTAGGCCCGTCGGCGCCGCAGCTATGCGGCGGAAGGTTTCATCATTGGCGAGCAACCAACGCCCTGGGCTGCTTCGTTCGTTAGGCCTTCGAACGGCCGCGAGGGAGTGCCTTTTCAGAGAGATCGATCCAGACCGGCGCGTGATCACTGCTCCTTTCCCAGCCGCGCACCTCGACGTCGACCTGGGCGTCGATCAGCCGCTTCTTGAGTGACGGGCTCAGCAGAAGGTGGTCGATACGCAGACCTGCGTTGCGGCCGAAGGCGTTGCGGAAATAATCCCAGAACGTGTAGATCTTCTCACCGGGATGACGCACGCGCAGCGCGTCGGTCCAGCCTTGTTTGAGCAGCGTCGCGTAGGCGGCGCGCGCCTCCGGCGCGAACAGAGCATCGTCCAGCCAGCGCTCCGGCTTGTAGACATCGAGTTCGGTCGGCATGACGTTGAAATCGCCTGCCAGCACCACCGGCTGTTTGGACGCGACGAGTTCGGCTGCGTGGTCGATGAGGCGGTCGAACCAACGCAGCTTATAATCGAATTTCGGGCCGGGCCTTGGATTCCCATTGGGAAGATAAAGGCATCCGATCAGGATGCCGTTGACTGCTGCTTCGATGTAGCGGCTATGGCTGTCGTCGGGGTCGCCGGGGAGGCTGCGCCGCGTTTCGTGGATGTTGCCGACCCGGCTCAGGATCGCGACGCCGTTCCAGCTTTTCTGGCCATGCCAGACCACGTCATAGCCGAGGTCGCGGATCGGCCCTTCCGGGAACTTCTCCTGCGGCGCCTTGAGTTCCTGGAGACAGGCAATGTCCGGCGCTGCCCCTTCTAGCCAGCGCAGCAGCACCGACAAGCGGCCGTTGACGCCGTTGACGTTGTAGGTCGCGATCCTCATGGCTTCATGAGGTCCGGCAGGAACTGATCGGCCCGGCCCCAACCCGCGAGGGCTTTCGATGTGGCGCGCTTGTTCAACTCGGGCGCGTCGCCGACGTGGAAATGAGAGGGCGCATCGATTGTCTTCATCTCCGCCCAGGTGACGGGTGCTGCGACCGGGGCGCCCGGCCGCGACCTGGCGCTATAAGGCATGATTGCCGTCGCGCCGCGCTGGTTGCGCAGATAGTCGACGAAGATCCGCCCCTTGCGTTTGGCCTTCGACAACACGGCTGTGAAGTGGGCCGGGTCGCTCTGCGCGACCGCCTGAGCAAGCCCGGAGGCGAAGGCCTTCACCTCAGGCCATTCAGCTCGCGGCGTGAGCGGCGCGATGACATGCACGCCCTTGCCGCCCGTCAGCATCGGGAAGGTGATCAACCCAATGGATCTCAGTATATCCCGGAACTGGAATGCGGCAGCGCGAACGGCCTCGAAATCCAGTCCCTCGTCGGGGTCGAGGTCGAACACAAGGCGGTCCGCCTTCTCGACGTCTTCGATGCGCGCTCCCCATCCATGGAACTCGATTGTTCCCATCTGGACACAGGTTAGAAGCCCCTCGGCATCGTCGACGTAAAGGTACGGCTCCTCATGGCCGTCCTTTTCGGTGATCCCGACGTGATGGACCTTGTCGCCGAAGCTGCCGGCGTCGTGCTTCTGAAAAAAACATTTCTTCGCGCGCCCCTGCGGGCAGCGGACAAGGCTGATCGGTCTGCTGGCGGCCCAGGGAAGCATGATCGCGGCAACGTCGGAATAATGATCGGCAAGCTGTCCCTTGGTGATGTTGGATTCGGGGTAGATCACGCGGCCGCGATTGCTGATCGCGACCGCGTTTGTCGCCGGCGGCGGCAGGGCGGCTGTGCGGTGTTCCGTCTCGAGCACGACCGCTTCCGGCTTCTTGTCCTCGCGCAGGCCGAGATAGCTTGGATGGCGCAGTGTTCCTTCATTGGTCATCTCGGTGAAGGCGATCTCGGCGACAAGCCTGGGACGCAGCCAGTGCGCGCCGCGGACCTCCGCGCGCGGCGCCTCGACCGTTGCCGCCTTCTGCTCGAGCGGCGCCATGGTGTTCATGAGCCGGGCCATCCCGGCGGCATCGAAACCGGTCCCGACCTTGCCGGCATAGCGCAGCTTTCCGCCGTCGTGGACGCCGAGGATCAGCGATCGAAACGGGCGATCCTTGTCTGACGGCGTCCAGCCGACGAGCACGAATTCCTGACGCTTGATGCACTTGATCTTCAACCAGCTTCCATCGCGGGCGCCGACATAGTGCGAATCCGCCAGCTTCGAGATAACCCCCTCGAGGCCGGCGTAGCAGAAGCGATTCAGCAACTCTTCCCCGCGGCCCTGGATGTGGTCGGAGTAGCGAAGGATGGGGCTCTTCGCCGGCAGGATCGTCCCCAGTTTCTCCTTGCGCTGCAGGAGCGGAAGCCTGGTCAGATCTTCCCCGTCGAGCTGGAGCAGGTCGAAGGCATAAAAATCGATGCTCGCGGGAGCGCCCTTCAACGCGTTCTGCAGCGCCTGGAAACTGGATCGGCCCTCGGTATCCATGACAACCGCCTCTCCGTCGATCAGAGCGGAGCCAGCCTTGAGCTCGCGTGCTTCCGCCAAAATGGACGGAAAGCGGTCGGACCAATCCAGGCCGGAGCGCGTATAGGCGCGCGCCTCGACGCCGCCCACGGCGACGAGAATGCGGTAGCCATCGTATTTCATTTCGTGGATCCAGCGATCGCCGGCGGGAACAGTGTCCACCAGTTTTGCAAGCTGGACCGGGCGGAACGCGGGCGGCGCGAACTTGGCTGCGCCGCGCGAGGCTGGCTTCGCAAGGGGAGTTGAAGATCCTTTGATTGTGGGCCGACGCAAAGCTGACTTGCTCACCTGACGTGACTCAAACAAAACCCAACTGCCGCCATTCGCAATCCGCAGCCTATTTCTTCAGTTTCTCCGCGGCGGCATTGAGCTTGTCTCGGTCGTTGCCGACCCGCTCGATCAGGGCTTCGGCCTGCTCTTTGCTGATACCGTGCTTGCGGGCGAAATAATTGACCTCATACCCTTCGCCGCGGGAGACTTGCCGACGGTCTGCGGCGCCTCGCTTCGATTTGTTGTCTGCCATTGTCGTCTCCCTTGTTTCATAGGTGTGCGGTCACGACGTTCGACCTGTAACGCGTTGGGTCGTCTTGCGATCCTGAGCCGGGCAAGAAATTGGCGTTTTACCTGAAATCCCGCGTCTTGACCTTGATGTTGTCGATGTGGAGGTCGGGTATGTAGATGTCGCGGCTGCGTAGCCCCTTGGGCGGCAGCTCGCGCGGATCGGGTCCCGAGCCGCCATTGCGCACCTGGTCGCCGCGCCCGTGCGGCACGGGAAAGCTGCCCTCGCGTTCGCCGACGCTGGCGAGCTCGGCTGACAGATCCCTGATCTTGCGAGCCACGAGGTGGACCACTTCGCCCTCGCGCTGGATCCGGCCCTTTACCGCGATCATGCCCGCCGACAGAACCGTGCGCCGGTGCTGCTCGAACACTTTCGGCCAGACGACGAGGTTTGCGATCCCGGTCTCGTCCTCAAGGGTGATGAACATCACGCCCTTGGCCGAGCCCGGGCGCTGCCGCACGAGCACTATGCCTGCCGTTTCCAGCCAGCGGCCGTCGCGCGTCTCCATCGCCTCGGAGCAGGAAACAATGCGGCGACGGCGAAGGTCGTCGCGCAGAAACGAGATCGGATGGCTGCGCAGCGTCAGGCCGATATGGCGGTAGTCTTCCACGACCTCGCCGCCGGCCGTCATCGGCCGAAGCGCCACCGCCGGTTCGTTGATCTCGGGCACCAGCTCCACTTCACGGGCCGATGCGGCCGCAAACAGGGGCAGGGGCTCGTCGCGCAGCGCCTTGATCGCCCAAAGCGCCTCGCGCCGCCCGAGACCAAGTGCTGGCCGGAACGCGTCCGCCTCGGCGAGCTGGACAAGTGCTGCCTGCGGCACGCCAGCACGCCGCCACAGATCGTCGACGGAGGCGAAGGGCTGGTCGGCGCGCGTGGCGATGATCGTGCTTGCATGGGCATTTGCCAGACCGCGCACCATGCGCAACCCGAGCCGGACGGCAAAGCGGCCGTCGGCGAGAGGCTCCAGGGTGCAGTCCCAGCGCGAGGCGTTGACGCAGGCCGGTCGGATCTCGACTCCATGCGCAGCCGCATCGCGCACGATCTGCGCCGGCGCGTAGAAGCCCATTGGCTGGCTGTTCAACAGCGCCCCGCAGAAGACGTCGGGATGCCAGCATTTGAGCCAGGCCGAGGCATAGGCGATCAGCGCGAAGGAAGCGGCGTGGCTCTCAGGAAAACCATAGGAGCCGAAGCCTTCGAGCTGCTTGAAGGTCTGCTCGGCGAAGGCGCGCTCGTAGCCATTGTCCACCATCCCGTCGATCAGCTTCGTCTTGAAGGACGAAACGCCGCCGGTAAACTTGAACGTTGCCATCGATTTGCGAAGCATGTCCGCTTCGCCGGGCGTGAAGCCCGCGCATTCGATGGCAACCCGCATCGCCTGCTCCTGGAACAGCGGCACGCCGAGCGTCTTGCCAAGCACCTTCTCGAGCTCGGGCCTTGGGTAATGCACCGGCTCGATGCCTTCCCGGCGGCGCAGATAGGGGTGGACCATGTCGCCCTGGATCGGCCCGGGGCGCACGATCGCGACCTGCACTACGAGATCGTAGAAGGTCCTTGGCTTCAGCCGCGGCAGCATCGACATCTGCGCCCGGCTCTCGATCTGGAAGGTGCCGAGCGTATCGGCTTTCCTGATCATGGCGTAGGTGCGCGGATCCTCCGCCGGGATGGTGGCAAGGTCGAGCCGGATGTCCTTGCACTCGGCGAGGAGATCGAGGCCCTTCTTCATGCAGGTCAGCATGCCGAGCGCCAGCACGTCGACCTTCATGAATTTGAGCGCGTCGATATCGTCCTTGTCCCATTCGATCACCTGCCGGTCCTTCATGCTCGCCGGTTCGATGGGCACCAGATCGTCGAGACGGTCATTGGTGAGCACGAAGCCGCCCGGGTGCTGGCTGAGGTGCCGCGGCGCGCCGATCAACTGCCGCGCGAGGTCGAGCGTCAGTCGCAGGCGGCGATCAGCAAGGTTGAGATTGAGTTCCTCGACATGCCGCTCCTCCACGCCCTCCTCGGACCAGCCCCAGACCTGGCCGGAGAGCGTCCGGATGAGATCCTCCGGCAGGCCGAGCGCCTTGCCGATGTCGCGCAGCGCCCCCTTGGTGCGGTAGCGCACCACCGTGGAACACAGCGCCGCGTGGTCGCGTCCATAGGTGTCGAACACCCACTGCATGACGATCTCGCGCCGTTCATGCTCGAAATCGACGTCGATGTCGGGCGGCTCGCGACGCTCCTCGGAGACGAAACGCTCGAACAGAAGGTCGTTGCGGCCGGGATCGATCGAGGTGATGCCGAGCACGTAGCAGACCGCCGAATTGGCGGCGGAGCCGCGGCCCTGGCAAAGGATGTCCTTCGAGCGCGCGAAACGCACGATCGCGTTCACGGTCAGGAAATAGGGTGCATAGTCGAGCTTATCGATCAGCCGCAATTCGTGGCGCAGCGAGTGTGCGACACTGTCCGGCACGCCTTCCGGGTAGCGCGTCGCGGCGCCCTGCCATGTCAGTTTTTCGAGCGCCTGCTGCGGTGTCAGCGAAGGGTCGTCGCGCTCCTCTGGATATTGGTAAGCAAGCTCGCCGAGAGAGAACCGGCAGCGCTCGGCGATCTCCATCGTGCGCGCCAGCGCTTCCGGGTAGCGTGCAAAAAGCCGGTGCATTTCCTGAGGCGGCTTGAGGTAACGGTCGGCATGCCGCTCGCGGCGTTCGCCGAGCGCGTCGACGGTGACATTGTGCCGGATTGCGGTGACGACGTCCTGCAGGATGCGGCGGCCCGGCTCATGGAAGAGCACGTCGTTGGTGACGACGCTCGGCACCTTCATCTTGAGGGCAAGCGTGGCCAGGTCGTGGATGCGAAGCTGGTCGTTGGGCCGGCGCCTGAGCGTCAGCGCCATATAGGCGCGATCGCCGAATGCCTGGCGCAGATGTCTCAGGCGCAGCGCCAGGGTCTCATCGGCCATCTCGGGCAGGAGCACGGCGATGAGGCCTTCGCCATAGGCGACGACATCGCTCCATTCGAGATGGCATTTCGCCTTTCCGGCCCGGGCCTTGCCGAGCGAGAGCAGTCGGCACAGCCGGGAATAGGCGCCGCGGTCGGTCGGATAGGCGAGCAGCGACATGCCGTCGGTGAGGTCGAGGCGGCAACCGACGATCAGGCGCACGCCGGTGGTCCTGGCGGCCTCATGGGCGCGGACAACGCCGGCGAGACTGTTGCGGTCGGCGACGGCGAGCGCCTCGATACCGAGAAGTGCCGCCTGCGAAAACAGCTCATCGGCCGAGGAGGCGCCGCGCAGGAAGCTGAAATGCGAGGTGACCTGCAGCTCGGCATAGCGGACGCCGTTCATCCGAAGATCCCATGCAGAAACCACTGGTGCGAGCCCGTTGCCGCATCCTCGCCGTCGCCGGCGCGGTAGAGCCAGTAGCGCTCGCCGGCGTCGTCCTCGACCCGGAAATAATCGCGCACCGCCACCAGCTCGGCGTCGCGCTTCCACCATTCGCCGAAGACCCGTTCCGGACCGTCCGCGCGCCTCACGCGCCGGCGCACCCCGCGCCAGGTGAAGGAGACCGGTGGATGGTCGGGCAACAGCGCCACCGTCTCGACGGGGTCCGGCTGCGGCAGCAGGCGGGCTGGCCGCGGCCAGTGGCCGGGCCAGCCCGCGCCGGTGTCGGCGGCCATCGCCGGGATCTTGCTTACCGAACGCTCCGGCACGTCGCTGGCGACAGGCGCAAGCCGGTAGACGGCGCGCTCGCCGACGCGGTTCATCAGCGTATCGATGAGGTCGGACACATCCGGCACGGTTTCCTCGACGAGGGAGCTCACGGCCTGGCTGCGCTCCAGGGGTTCGGCCGCCGTCGCGGCCAGGATCATCATCTCGATGCCGAAGCCGGGCGCGATGTTCTCGAGCTTGTCGCAAAGCAGCCGGGTGAGCTGTTTGGCGTCCCGGACGGGCATCGCCATGCCGACACGGACCGCCTGGGCCTGATTGTCGACGCGATGGCAGATGAGATCGAGCCGGCGCGCGCCGAGGCCCCGCTGCTCCATCAGCTTGCAGAGCTGGGCCACGAGCTTGCCAATGTAGCGCGCTATTGTCTCGGCCGCGCCGATCGGCTCGGGGAAGGCACGGCGGACTTCGACGATGTCCGGCGGGCGGACCGGGTCGATCGGCGCGGCTGTGTTGCCAAGAGCTTGATCGATGCGGCGGCCGATCTCCGGGCCGAAGCGCAGGGCAAGTGGTGCGCGCGGCTGTTTCAGGAGATCGCCGATGCATTGGAAGCCGAGCCTGCGCAGTTCGGCCGCCGTGGAAGGCGCGATCCGCAGTGCCTCGAGCGCCAGCGGTTCCACAATGGATTGGCCGTGGCGGGGTGGCGTGATGAAAATTTCTTGGCGGCCATACCGTGCCAGAGCATGCGCCGCGCCCCAGCTGTCCGCGATCGCCGCACGGGCGACGATGCCGGACATGGCAAGACGCCCGACCATGCCCCCGAGCATGGCGGCCTCGCCCCCATGGAGATGGTCGGCGCCTGTCGTGTCGATGACGATCCCGTCGGGCGGATCGGGCGCGACGATCGGCGCAAATCGGAGCATCCAGACGGCGAGCCGCTCGAGCGCCTCGGCGTCCGCTTCTTGGTCGGCGTCCTGGATCGCTATGTCCGGCACCAGCACCTGTGCCTTCGTCACCGGCATGCCGGGCCGCAGGCCGGCGGCGAGTGCTGCGGCATCGGCGGCGAGCACCACGCGCCGGTTTTTTTCGCGACCGATCAGGACGAGCGGGGCCTCAGCCGGCGGCGCTGCGTTGCCGGCCTTGCGCCGCACCCTGTCGGTTGGCCAGGTCGGCAGGAACAGCGAGACGACCCGTGCCATCGCACGCCTCCAATTCGAAATCGGCACTTTCACCCGCGCGGGCGCGGATCAATTCGACGAGCCAGCGGTGCCGGCCGACACCGGGCACGGGCAGCGGCGCCGAGGGCAGGACCGAGATGCGCCAGCGGGTCATGGCGGCCGTCGGCTGGCCGAAATCGGCCGCCTCCGTCTGCCGCCGCCATCTTCGCAGCGCGATCCCGATCGTGTGGGCTTCTTCGGCAGCGAGCTGCAGCCGCCTCGAGGCTGTCATGGTCAGGCGCGCGACTTCACCGACGACCGCGCCCAGGCCGCCATGCCGGATGCCTTCTTCCATGCAAGCGAGGATTGTCTTGTCGTCGCCGGCCTCGACATAGATGACGCGATCCGGCTTCAGGCCGGCCTGCGCCAGCGCCGGAGCGAACAGGTCGGGCCGGGTGATGCACCACAAGACCTTGCCGCGCGTGCGCGCGGCCACACCGCCCGCGAACAGCGCCGCGGCCGCTCCATCGATGGCTCCATTGCCACCGCCCGCGATTTCATGCAGCGCGCCAAGCGCCAATCCGCCGCCCGGAAGTCGTGCGTCCAGATCGGCGATCCCGAAAGGAAGCACCGATCTGGCGGGTCGGCGCCGACCCTCGATCTTTTCGATCCGTGCGCGCAAGTCGTCTATGGCGGGCTCCTGCCGCAAGATGGTCGTTGACCTCCATGAAAGGGTATATGAGCATGTTCTCTATTTGTTCTACGATTGGGCGGTGGGAGTCAAGTGGGGACGCGCCGGCCGCTCGGTCTGTATTCGCGCCGCCGCTTGCGAAATAACATGCAGCTTCCACGCAACCCAAACGGCAGCTATGCGCCTCATTTCGGCCATTCCAGGTGCCATCGGAAGTCGCCAAATGCGGACGTAGGATTTAGCTCCGCTTAGGCTGGCATGAGGAACACTATCGACGGTACGCTCGTCATGAGTTGCGGTGGAGGCTGGGAACTGGCATCGCTTGACTTGCACATGCGCAGGCGGCCAGAAGCAGGCTGGCTTATGTTAGGGGTTTGGATCGAAACGAAATGACGCTCGACATCAGGGGAAGCATCAAGAACACCAAGCTCAGCTTGAACCAATACGTGGTCTTTGAAGAACTTATCGCCAATGCGATCGATGCCTATCTCATTCGGCGAGCGAGCGACCAATCCGCGCCGGACATGAATATTACAATCGAAGTCGATTTCTTGCGTGCAGACTTGCTCGAGGATCGCGAACTGATGAACGTGTCGTGCGGCGACAACGGATGCGGTCTCGGCGACGACCAACTCAAGGCCTTCCTGACAAAGGATACGTCCTACAAGGATGATCTCTCCATCTCTGGCATCGGAAAATGCAAGGGCGCGGGACGTATCCAGTTCTTCCATCATTTCGCAGCAATGACGATCACCAGTACCTACCGGGACGGCGACGCTCTTCTGAAGCGCGTGTTTCGGTATTGCGAACCGCAGAAGCAAATCGAGGCTGATGATTTTACCACGGTGCCGGTCGCTGAAGCCGACATCGGGACCGTCATCCGGCTTGAGCAATTCAAAGAGGCGGTTCGCCCGCGCATATCCCACGGCGAGGCCCTCAGCACCCTCTTCTCGGCGCCGGCGCTGAAAAAGCAGATGCTCGTCGCTTTCCTGCAGCGGCTCGTCGGACTCAGTGAACAGCTGGGCAATTTCGAGATTCGGTTCACCACACGGCACTGGAAGGACGACCAAGCGAAGATCGAAGTGCTACGGCTCGCAGACCTGCCGGCAGTCACTGCCGAGCGTGTTATTGATGTCGAAGAGCGTGATCCTGCCTCAGGGGACCGTCTCGGCACGCGGCAAACATTCAACCTCTCCCACTATCAGCTCGATGCCGAACAGTATGATCTTCCGCGCAACGCCATCGCCTTCTGTGCCAAGTCCACGCCTGTGAAGGACATCACGGGTCACTACCTCAGGACGCGTACCGAGCAAAACAACCCGGTGGGCGGTTTCCATCATATCGTGCTGATCGAGGCTGACTATCTGGACGCACGCGTCAACGAGCAGCGTGACGACTTCGACAATATTCCCGACGAGATTCCGAGCGGCGATATGTTTTCGTCGGAAAAATTGTCCTACGCCGACATTCATGAGGCGCTCGATCCGGTCATCGACGAGATGGTCACTCCTGCCGACTGGAAGAAGGAGGCGGTGCTCAAGGAGGCCACCCTCCAGTTCGGCATCAGCGAAGCGATGCTACAGGATACCAAGACCAGGATCGTGTACGGCGAATCCGCCCAGTCGGTCGCTGAACGCGTGTTGAGCAAATACCAGAAGGCCGTCATCGACGAGACTGCCGCGATCTTCAGCCTCAAGGAGGAGATCATGGCAGCCGAGCCGGACTCCGACGAGTTCCGCCAGAAGATCCATGAGCTTTCCTGGAAATATACGTCATCGCTCAAGAACTTCGACATGGCCAACCTGTCGCAGCTAATCGTGCGTCGCGCCGCGATCGTCGATATCCTCGATCTCGCCTGCGGCCAGCGGCTTGCCATGCAGGCGGCCGCCGACGGCATCAGACGCAAGGATGAGCAGATCATCCACAGCATCTTTTTCCCGATGCGCAAGGACAGCACCGAAACGACTGATCACGATATCTGGTTGCTGAGCGAAGAGTACCGATATTATGACTATATCGCGTCGGACTTGCCGCTCGCGAACATCAAATGGAACGATGACACCAGTGTATTCGAAAGTGATATCGATGAGGCACTTCGAAAAATTCTTGCGAAACGCACGAGTGACAACGGGGGCAAGCGTCCCGACATCGCGGTGTTCAGCAAGGAGGGCTCGGCGATCATCGTCGAATTCAAGGCGCCTGGTGTTTCCACTGATGAGCATATCGGCGATCTTTCTGAATATGCTCAGCTGCTTGCGGCGAAATCCGGCGGCAAACTTAGAAAATTCTATGGCTATCTGATCGGCGATAGCGTCAATACGCTGCGTCTGAGCGGGAACTGGACGCCGTTCCCGACCGGCAAGGGCTGGTTTCAATCAAGCGAACTGAAGGATCCCGAGACGCGACAATCGCTGGGCGAGACCTATTTCGAGATACTGCATTTCAGTGATGTGATCGACCGCGCCAAAAAACGCATTGGCGTCTACCAGGAGAAACTCAAACTGGACTTCCGTCGCAACAACATTTGAACTGCGACCGCGCCCGTTGGATACGCCTAGTCTAGCGCGTTTGAGTTCCGGGAGCGGACTGGCAGGACTTGGCCCCTCGGGCACCAGCTAAACGTCGACGATAACGGGAGGTCCTAAGCCGCCAACCCGTAGTCGTTTCAGTGACGGGCTGCTGAGATCGACTTCAATTTCTGACGTGAAGGGAACTGCGTAAGTTTCGGCGTCGAATCCCCTGAAAGCGACTCCGGCAGCCTTCATCGCCTTGAATACCTTGCAAACGGCAGAAACGAAGATGGGCATCAAGTCCAAATAGATTGATCTTCGGGTATCGGTCACGTAAGCCGCGGTCGCGGATTGCCGGAAGTTTGAGCTGCATATCGATCCCTTCCATCCTCCGCACTGCCTTGTCGCTGCCGACGGTGGTGTCGAGGTACGGCGAGGCGCATGAAGGATCAAGCCGCGCGTCAAGATCGTCCAGCCTGACGCAATGGGACGTCTGGATTGGAGTGCCATGAAGCGTGGGGTGGCGCGCAAGAAGGAAGGAAGCGCCGCACCAGCGATCCAGATCGGTATCGAGGTACAGACGACGATTCAAACTGTGGAACAGGGGATGATTACGATGATGGATGGCATTGCGTACCGCTAAGAGCACGGTGGTATCGCCGCGACCGAAATATGGGAACAGACCCTTCGAGACATCATAGAGCGTGTGAAAGGCCTCAAGCTTCATTTCGAAAGTGCGATCTAGGTTGTCAATCGCCTCCTCGGGATCAACTTTGAATAGCTCACCAAAGCGCATATGCGTCTCGACATACATTCGCATGATGTTCGCTAAGCTGCCCATCGCTCTTTCTATGATCTGATTGCTGCTCAATCGTGTCGTTCCGATATGGTGGCCATCGTGCAGTCGCCACGCCAAGCCGTTGTCCCAACGACGCGTGCCGCGGAGCGCTTCTTGTAGACCGACGGTCTTGGTTGACCAAGATCAATGGCAGCCTTCCGACCTTTGAAGTCCAGCAGCCGCCAGTCCGCTTCCGGCCCAAATAAGACGTTCATGGTCGTCGTTATGGGCGCTTGTCGCCGGGTAGGCGAAGGCTTGATGTAGGCAAGCCGTTGTAGCTCATAACTTGACGGACCAATCCGCTCTGTTTCTGAGCCGCCATGCCGCCATTGCCTCCGTGGCCACTTCTCAGAGCGCACCAGCGACCTCTCGAACGGGCTGATCTGGCCGAAGGACGGCTGAAGCCTCGACCGCCTATGCCGCAATGGCGCGTCGCGAGTTTCTTCCCCTGGGCTAAGCCCATTCCTCGCGCAACCAAGAAACGCGCGCCTGCGCCATCCTCCGCTCTGCTGCGGTCGCAAGCGATGCGGCGGCGGTCGCCTTCGGCCTCACGATCGCCATCGAGGCCGCATGGTGCGGGCTCGGAAACGAAAACGGAGACTGAAAAATGGCCACCATCGGCACCTTCAAGAAGACCAATGCGAACGAGTTCACCGGCGAGATCATCACCCTCAGCGTCCAGGCCAAGGGCGTGCGCATCATCCCCGACACCCGGGCCAGCGGCGAGAACGCCCCAAGCCACCGCGTGGTGGTCGGCAAGGCCGAGATAGGCGCCGCCTGGTCCAAGCGCTCCAACGAAGGCCGCGACTATCTCGGGCTCAAGCTGGACGATCCGAGCTTCACCGCTCCGATCTACGCCAATCTCTTCGCCGACGAGGAAGGCGAGGGCCATAGCCTGATCTGGTCCCGCCCCAACCGCCGCAGCGGCGAGTGAATCGGCAGACGCCTCGCCCGACACCGGGCGAGGCGTCCTCTGATGCTGACTGCGAAACCTTACTACGATGGATCAGAGCGGCTGGCGAGCCGGACGCCCGCACCACCGCCATTCTCCGGGATGAACTGAATGCCTGCGGATTCGAGTGCGCGTCGCAACGCGTCAATGGTTACCCTGTTTGCACTTATTGGACCGGTTAGAGGCTCTAGTCGTTTGATCGTAGCGAGCGAAACCTTGGACCGTTCCGCAAGCGTTTTCTGATCCCATTGAAGCAAAGCACGTGCGGCTCGAATTTGTCCGCTTGTAAGTTCAGCTATACCAAAAGTATCATTTGATGCCATAGGGCTTGATTTTTTGCCTGCGTTCACTTAAATCACCGCTAGTTGCCACCGCCTGCGACCCACGAGAGATCATCTCCAGGTCATGGACGGGGGTGAAACGGTCGAGCAGGGTGCAGGAACACCTTGCCCGACCTGACCAAAGCCAAGCTGTGTGGGAGCTCGGATCATGGCTGATTCCGACAATACCACGACTTTGCCTTCCGTCACGCTTGGACGGGAGATGCAATCTCTGTTGACCAAAGACCGTGCTGGCTCTTCAGCCGAAGCTCCGTCGTCACTCGATCCCGCACTTCTCCTGTCCCTTGCCTGGATTGATGCCCATATAGAGATGCTGGCTTCGTGCGTCCGGCAGCAGCATGAAGAAGAGGAGAGGCTGTTACAGCACGAATTCTTGTCCGTCGGCGCTCTTATTGGGCGCGGGGAGGGGGCTAGCGCCGACTGCGACGATCTCGATGGCCGGGAAGAGAATGCCGCGGACAAGGCCGACGCCCTGTTGGCTGAGATTGCCGCGACGCCGGCACAATCGTTGGCAGGCGTGGTCGCCAAGCTTGCGGTCGTAGTTCGGGAAGCGAAGGACAACACCGATCTTTGCGAATTTCCGCTTCCGCAGATCCGCTCTGCCTTGGCCGATCTGCGGCGCCTCGCTGATGTCACGATATGCGACCAGCCGGTCGGCTGGCCCGCCGGCGACCAGTCGATCGGCTCGCTGTTCGAGCAGCCCGCCTCGTCCTTCGCGGCCTGGCGCGCCTTCAGCGCGTGGAGCCAAGGTGATGACGAGGCCTATCGCAGCTGGACGAACACATTCAAAATACTGCAGGGCGCAAGCCAATAGGCCTTGCTAGCGCCCCGGCCTGATCGCTCGCCGCCGGGTTCTCTCCTCGTCCGTTCGTCAATGACGGAATCCAAGGATTTCGCTTAACGCCGCATCTCCCTATCAAATCCTTGAGAAGGGAAGGATGCGGATGAAGCCGGATACATCGCAGTGGCGTGACCCACAGGCATATGCATTCATCAAAGGCGCAGCCGCCGATGAGATTGCCTGGGAATTCCTGCGCCGCAATCCGCGGTATCAGCAGGACTTCGCCACCTCGCGCTCGGCTAAGGCGATGCGCGCATTCCGCAAGCGCTGGGGTTTGCAGTTTCGCCGCCCGGCCTGACCAGTCCGCGGTAGAGCAGCCCGTCTATTGGGCACCGGAGATCAACCCTGGGGTCGTGAACCTTGTCGAGGTTCCGCCGGATCTGCAAACGCGGGAGGGCAGCGCCTTCGACGTACCGCTTGCCGCGGGCCGACGTGACGAACTCGGCCTTCACATGCGCTCTTCACCGGGCGGCACGCAACTGGCGCTTCTCGGCGACACCAAGCCAGCCGAACCGCTTGCCGCCATCATCCCGCTCGACGACATGGCGCACGATCGGCTGCAAGCCATCGAACGGTTCATCCGCTCGATCCACAGGCCGCACCTTCCCGACGCGCGGTTGACCGCGGCGCAGCGCCGGCGCCTTGCCCACATGCTGCGATGCCTCGATGGTCGGGAAGAGCAGGCGTCCCATTTCGAAGTCGCGACCGCTTTGTTCGGCCGACGGCTGGTCAGCGCCGCCGACTGGCACGACTCGGCTTTTCGCTATCAGACGCATCGCTTAGTGCGCGACGGCCTGAAGATGGTCGAGCGCGGCTACCGCCAATTGCTCCGCGCGCGACGGCGTCATTCCTGAAGGTTCAGACGCCGCCTTGCTCAGTGCGGACGATATGTGAGCGCCACGACACCATTCGCGAAGCGGTGCGTGCGGACGAGTTCCATGTTCATCTTGTCCGCATCGATGTCCGCAAAAGCGCGCCTGCCCTCACCGACTTTGGTAGGCATGATTAAAAGGTCGTATTCATCGACTAAGTTGTTGTCCAACAGTGTCTTGTCTAGCCCGGTGATACCGTATTTCAGGATATGCCCGCCGGCCTGCCTCTTGAGCGTGGCAAGTCCTTCGGCCACATCGCCTTTGATAAGTGACGCGTTCCACTTGACCTCGTTGAGCGTCGTTGACGCTACCAGCTTCTTCAGCCCGTTGATGCGATCCATGTAAGCGCTTCCGGTCGCGTTTGGCCACACCGGAACGAAGTATTCATAGGCTTTGCGCCCGAGAAGGAAGAACTCGACGTCGTCTAGCTTCCGATGGGCAAACGCTTTGACCTCGTCGTCGAAAAACCGTGAGGCCCAGGTCATCGGCGACTCGACGATGCCGTCGAGGGAGACGAAGCTCGAAACCAGCAGTTTTCTCATGTCATCACTCCTTGTGTTGCGTGCCAAAACACAGGCGGGCCCATCTGGGTCGCGCCTTTTAATCTCTCCACCTGTCGTCGGCGAGGAGTACTCGATTGCGCTAACCATCGCCGGTCCCGTCGCCCTTCTTGCGAAGCGGATTGGCTACCGACATGACGCCTCAGCGCGCCGGTAGCGATCGGCACATGGACGTCGCTGTGGCGAACATCGATCAACCGGCGCCCCTGGCGCGTTCCGGCCCGATTCAGTCCAGGGATCGCATCCATCTGGTCACGAAGTCCGGTGACGATATCTGAAAGAAATTGGCGCCTCAGCATTCACGGCCCCCTCTCGTTGTGGCGAGATGGAGGAGGGCAACGAGCGTGAAAACGCCAGCTGTCGCGACGGACGCCGTACTGAACCCGATCGCTGTCGCAAGGCCGCCGAACGCAAACCCGCCGAGACCGAGGCCCGCGTCATAAGCGCCGTTCCACAGTGCGCTTGCACCATCCACCTGCGAGGGAGCCGCGCGGGCGAGCAGCTCGGCGAGCGTCGCGGTTTGCAGCACGCCGAAGGCTATCCCGCTCAAGAGCATGCCGGAGAGCACCTCTGCCTCGCCCGTGGCGGCCAGGCCGATTGCGGCGACGACACACGCGGCGAGGCCGGCGAGCATAGGTAGGCGCGTGCCGTGCCTGTCGACATGCCGTGCCGAAAGCCAGCGGCTAACGGGTGCTCCCAAACCCTGAAGCAGCAGGCCCAGTGTGATCGTCCCGCTGGTCGCCTCCGGATGGGCGAGAGGAAGGAAGGTGACCGTTGCACCGACAAGGACCGCGCCGCAGCCGAGCGAGATTGCCGGCCAGATCGCCACGGCCAAAGGCGGAAAGCAATGAGCCTCGTGCGTTCCGATCTTCCTCTCGGAAGGAAGGACCGCGGTCGCGGCAAGGGCGGCAAAGGCAAGCGCCGCCGCGCAGACGGCTGTCCCCGGTGCAGCGAGATTGGTCAGCACCCAAGGGCCAAGGGGAACGGCCACGATCGCCGGAACCGCCGACGCGACCCCATATATGCTCATGGCTTCGGCACGCCGCGACGGCGGTGCCATCTGGGCCGAGAGACCGCTGGCGGCGACGAGCAGCACGCCAAGTGCAAGCCCGCGAACTGCGCAATTCAGGAGCAGCAGCGCAAGCGAAGCAGGAAAGGCCGTAAAGCAGGCTAGGCCGAGCAACCCGAGGGCGAGCGCCAGCGCGCCCTTGCGACCGACGCGGTTGGTCACATGCGGCGCGGCAATTTCGCCGACGATGGTGGCCGCCATCAAAGCGCCGGTTGCGGCGCCTGCGCCGCGGGTCCCTCCGATAGCCGACGCATGCGCCGGAATGGCCGACAGGAGCAGATAGAAGCTGCTCATTGCCGAAAGCATCACTCCTGCAACGCTCAGCATGGGAGCCATCAAAATTGGTTCAGGAGCGGTTCGCGCCCGTGGCGCGGTAATTGCGGTTGTCGGCATGGCCTTGTTCTCACAGATGACGAGGCCAGGCTTACCGTGCTACTGGTCTTAACGACATGGCCAGTTGTCGAGGAGTTTTGTTGACCAGTTTGAACGCGGATATCGCTCTCAGCCTTGACCGCTCCATCGATGAGAGCCTCGGCAGCCAGCTCCGCCGCGGCCTGCTGACCCGAATTCGATCCGGGGCCTTGCGGCCTGGCGTCCTCCTTCCCTCGACCCGCGCGCTTGCCGCTCAACTGGGTGTCTCGCGGCCACTTGTGGTCGACGTGTATGCGCAACTCGCCGCCGAAGGATTCCTGACCGTGCGTCAGGGCGCACGGCCGATGGTCGCCGCCGGCTTGGCGAATGTCGCCGCCCCGGCAGAGCAGCGGTCCGCCGATCAAGTGATCCGCTACGACCTGCGACCGGCCATGCCGGACGTGGGCCATTTTCCGCGCAAAGCTTGGGTGAGCGCCGTCAGGCAGGTACTCCAGACGCTTCCGGCGAGCGATCTCGGCTATGGCGAAATTCGCGGGAGTTCCGTGCTTCGGGTTGCGCTCGCCGATTATCTCGGCCGCGTGCGCGGCCTCATCGCCGACCCCTCATGCATCTTCATCACCAGCGGCTTTGCCGAAGGGCGCGCGCTGGCCTGTGTTGTTCTGCATGCGGTCGGAGTGCGCAGGGTTGCGGTCGAGGATCCGGGCTACAGCGATTGGGTCGCGGTCGACAAAGCCGGGTTGGTCCGGGTGCCGGTGCCGGTGGATGAGGATGGGATCGACGTCGACCAGCTCATCGCGACTGGCGCCGATGGAGCGCTGGTCACGCCCTCGCATCAGTTTCCGGTTGGCAGCGTGCTCAGCGCGGTTCGGCGACAGCGCCTGGTCAAATGGCTTCATGAGACGGACCGCTACATTCTTGAAGACGATTATGACGCGGAGTTCCGCTACGATCAGGCGCCGGTCGGGGCGCTGCAGGGTCTTGCTGCCGATCGCGTCATCTACGCGGGAACCGTAAGCAAGACGCTGGCACCAGCGTTGCGCCTTGGCTGGCTTGTCGTTCCGCCGCAATTGGTCGCGTCGATGGTTGGAGAACTTCGGCGATGGAGTGAAGGACCTCCGCGCATCGATCAGGATGCGCTTGCGCACCTTCTGCAGTCGGGCACCTATGATCGGCATTTGAGAAAGATGCGCCGCATCTACCGTGATCGCCGGAACAGCCTGCTGAGCTGCTTGAGGGACGAACTCCCGGACGTCGAGGTCGAGGGCGCGGCAGCGGGTCTCCATGTAACAGTGCGACTGCCCGCAACCATTGATCGAGCCGGTGAGGCCGGCATCGTCGCGCTTCTGCGAAGACGGGGCGTGGCGACCGAAGCGTTCGGGCGATATTCCCAAACCGCGGCCGGGCCACGGCGCTTATTCATCGGCTACGGCCGAATTGCCGACAGCGCCATTGCTTCCAGCGTGCGTTTGCTCGCGCAGACCATCCGTGACGTCTCGACCCGGTGAAGTCCGGCGATCGCGTTCGTTGCATGCATTTTTGCCATCGCGCTGAGCCCTCGATGCATGGTTCCGATCCGCGAGCTTCTAACCGAACGTGCCAAGTTTTTGAATTGAGGTGAGCCGGTATTCTTAGCTATGCAAGAAATGAATTGCAGTGACCGATTGAGGGGGTGTCGAAATGTTCAGGCGCAAGGTGTCCCCCTCCAGGCTACTCACAAACGGCTCGCTTCGTAGCTCCGACACCTCTTTGAGTTCATCGACCGCCGCGGCGCTCAAATACTCTGGCTTGCCCATCTCTTCCCAGCGGCGCTTGGCGTTGGCGTGCTCGGTGTCGATCCGCTGAACAGAGGCGGACGTGGCAGGTGGTGCGCTCGTCAGGGTGAAGCATACCTGCTCGGTGACGATCGGATGACGCGGCAGGGCGAAGTTCGTAAGCATTAGAGTGGAGCCGCCGTTGTCGCCTCGCACGAACCATGCGTCCACGGTCTCGTGCGCTCCATCGACCTGGACCATCTCGGTGCCGAGTCCATGGAGCAATTGGAAGGCGCGGTAGGCGGGCTTGGCGATGCCATGGATGTTCAGAAGTCCGAACCCGCCCTGGAAAGGGACCGACGGAAAATAGTTCTCCTCGAAAATGTCAGAGAAGGTCCAGTAGCTGTACCCTCGCACCAATCCGTTCGCTTCCAGCACGGTCTTGACGATAAACGCGGCCGCGTATGGGTCGTCATGCATGGAATCGCGCGGATTGGAGGAGGTGGACCATTCAGTGTAGTACACCGGAACATTGCCCGCCTGCTTGCGCACGAGGCGAGCTTCTTTGCGCAAGGCGCTGCGCCTGCTCGCGGCGAGCTGCGCTTCTGTGTCGTCCCCCGGCTGGCCGAAATCGTCGGTCGGGTAATGGTGCGTGCTGACGAAATCGGCGGGCAGGTGGGCGGCTCGGCAGAAATTCAGAAAATCCTCAATCCACGCGTTATCGGCGGTCGCCGGGCCGCCGACCTTCAACGCGGGGTCGATGCCTTTGATGGCTTCGGCAGTGTAGCGGTAGAGCTCGAAATAGTCACTCTGCTTACCGGTGCCGAAGGCCGTCAGGTTCGGCTCGTTCCAGACTTCAAAGAACCATTGGCGCACCTCGTCCAGCCCGTAGCGGTCCACCCAGTGGCCCACCAGCTTGCGGATCAGTACCGCCCATTGCGCATAATCCTTCGGCGGTGTGACGTTGGCGCGGTAGTGGAAGACGGTTTTGTCGCCCGACGCCAGGACGCCTGGCATGAAGCTCAGCTCGACGAAGGGCCTCATGCCAATCGAGCGCAGGAAGTCGATGATCAGGTCGGCGTTGAAGAAGGAGTAGAACAACGTGTCGCCCTCGCCGATTAGAGTGCCCACGTCGTCGCACAATATGCCGTGGAATCGGACATGACGCATGCCGAGCTCGTCGTGCACCCGCTTCAGCTGCGCCTGCCAGTCGGCGCGCAGGCCAAGCGTGGCGTGGCCGCTGCCGACCGTATGTTCCCAGAAATGCGGCAGCTCCGTCGCCGGTCCGTTCAGGTCGCACGAAAACGTCGCGGTCATGTAAGCCGCTCCTTGATCCTGTCCGCCACGCGCAAGGCGTTGGCGATGATGGTCAGCGTGGGATTGACCGCCGCAATGGAGGGAAAGAAGCTCGCATCCGCGACATAGAGATTATCGAGTTCGTGGGCCCGACAATCGAGGTCGAGCACCGATGTCACGGGATCGGTCCCGAAGCGGGCCGTCCCGGCCTGATGCGCGGTGCCGCCAATCGGAATGTCCAGGCCGAAGTAGAACCTGCGCTCCAGCAGCACGGGGCGGAAGCCGGCCCTGCTCAATATCTGCTTCAGCTTGTTCCGCAGCCGGCGATGGGCTTCAAGATCGCTCTCGACCATCTCCAGGACGACACGATCTCCGTCGTACCGAATTCGGTTTTCCGGGCGCGGGAGGTCCTCGCTCGACAGCCAGAAATCCATTGAGCGGCGGGCCATGGCCTCAAAGGGCGCCTTCGGCAGCCATTCCAGCCAGTGGGGCAATGCCTCGCCCCTGATCTGCGCGCCATGCGAGGTGGCGCACATCTGGATCAAACCGAGCGGAAAGTCCCAGTCGTCCGATCCGAAGTAGAAGTCGGAGACGGCGAGCGTCTTCTGGAAGACCGTGTCGTTCGGCTCGAGCATCAACGCCATCAGCACGGATTGATCGTGACGCATGTAGTTACGGCCGACCAGGCCGGAACCGTTGGCGAGGCCGTCCGGGTGCCGGTGGCTGGCCGAGCGCAGCAGAAGCAGCGCCGTCGAAAGCGCGCCGCAGGCCACCACCACTATGGCCCCGCGGAAGCGTTCTTCCTTGCCGTGCCGCCGCACAATTACATCAGTCACCGTCCTGCCCGTGGCGTCCGTATCGAGCCTGGAGACATAGGCGTTGGTCAGCAGCGACAGATTGGGATAAGCCGCGAGCGCCGGGTCGACGCATATAACCTGCGCATCTGCCTTGCCGTTCAGCAAGCAGGGAAACCCATCGAACGCATCGCAGCGGATGCAAGTGCTGGTCGGCGCGGCTCTGCCGCCCTTCTCCTCCAGCAGGATGCCAAGCGGCAGGTGGAACGGGTGTAGCCCGTCTTTCGCCAGGCTATCGTGAAGGTCCTGAATGCGCGGCTCGTGCGACACGGGCGGGTAAGGAAAAGGGCCGCTCGCCGGAGGCTCGGTCGGGTCCTCGCAGCGCTGGCCATGGACGTGGAACAGCAGCTCCGCTTCGGCATAGTAAGGCTCGAAGACCTCATATCCGAGCGGCCATGCAGGAGATACACCGGCCTTGTGACGGAGTTCGCCGAAATCGCGTTCGCGCATGCGAAAGAGCGCCCCGCCATAGACCTTGGAATTGCCGCCGACATAGTAGTGCAGGCCGGGATGAAAGCTATCGCCGTTCTTGCCGTACCAGGTTTCCGTGGCCTGGTAAGCGCCGTCCACAAACACCGTCTGCGCGTCCCAATTTGCCCGTGACCGCGGCAGGTATCCGCCGCGCTCGATAAGCAGAATGCGCTTTCCGGTGGGTGCGAGACGATGCGCGACCGAGGCGCCGCCGGGACCGCTGCCGATGACGATCACATCATATTGCCCGTCCATCGCCCTCAGCCATTGGTCGCGAAGCCGGGAAAGAGCGTCATGCCGCCGTCGACGAACAGTGTCGTGCCGACAACGTAGTCGGATTCGTCGGACGCCAGCCAGACCGCAGCCCGTGCGACGTCTTCTGGGAGCCCGATGCGCCCATAAGGTATTAGCGTCAGCAGGTTTTTCAGCGCTTCGGGCGTGTTCCAGGCGGCGGTGTTGATAGGCGTGCGTATCGCGCCGGGCGCGATGCCATTGACCCGGATGCGCTTGGGAGCAAGCTCTTGGGCAATGCTTTCCATCAGCAGCTTGATGCCGCCTTTCGAGGTAGCGTAGTTCGCATGCCCCGCCCACGGTATTTCCTGGTGCACCGAACTCATGCAGATGATCTTACCGGCCGCGCATGAGACGGAAGGCACGACGCCGCGTCGCAGGAACTCCCGCGTGGCGGCCTGGGCGCAGAGGAATTGACCGGTCAGATTGACCTCAAGAACTTTGTTCCATTTTTCCAATGACATCTCGGCGAACGCGCAATCGCGTTGCAGGCCGGCATTGGCGACGAGGATGTCGATGGTCCCGAATTCGCGCACGGCGCGCTCGAACATGTCCTCGACCTGATCCTGCGCCGAGACATCGGCCCGATGTGCCACCGCCTTGCAGCCGGCCTGATGGATTCGGTCGACGACGCCGTTCGCCGCGTCCTCGTTCTCGACATAGTTCACCACCACGTCGGCGCCGGCCAGGCCGAGCGCGATCGCGACGCTCTCGCCGATACCTGAATTAGCCCCGGTAACGATGGCTTTCTGCCGCGCCAACGGCTTGTGGTCGGACATTGGAAGCTCACTGGAACAACGTGTCTGCCGGCCGAAACCGGCACCGGGTACAACGGAGTTCAGGGGCAAAAGCTCCGGCTTCTTCCGCCACCAGGCGGTGCGGGAACGCGAATGTGATCTCGGCTCCCGAACCAAATTCGCGCTCCAACGTATGAGAGTTGGAGAATATCGCGCCCGATCAGCGGGCGCGGATCCCGTGTCGAAGGATATCGCAATGCCCGCTGTCCTGATCGCGTTCGCAACGCGCTGCTTGCTGGTCGGGTTGTTCTTGCCTTTCAGTGCGCTCGACAAGGTGTTGAACTTCAAGCTGGCGACCGACCAGGCATCTCAGGTGATCTCTAGGCGCTGGCTCGCCACGGTGATGATCATCGGCGGCTTCTGCATCGAGCTGTTCATGTCACTTGCGATTCTGAGCGGCGTTGCCGATCGGCTCGCTGCCTTGATCCTTGCTGGCTATTGCCTCGTCACGGCGCTGTTGTGGAAGCAGTTCTGGAATCGGCCCGACTTCAGGCTCAAAGGCAAGAGCAGAGGCAGGGAAGTCTTTTGGGATTTTCTCAAGAACCTCGCCCTTGCCGGCGGCTTTCTTCTTCTCACCTTCGGATCCGGGGCGGCCGGGGTCGAGCGTTTCTTGCGCCACCCGCTGGCGTCCTCCCACCCCTACCGGACAGTTCAGGGGGACCTGCAGTGAGCACCGCGCCGGCAGTCCCCTACTGGCATCTGTGGACGGATGCTGACGGGATCAGCCACCAGAGTCGTTGCGCGATGACGGAATTCGACCTGGAATCGATCAAGCCGCCCGCCGAGCCCCAATGGCAAGGCTGGCGCGCGAGCGGGCGCATGACGGTGCTCCTCACGGTTCTGCCCGTCGGCTGGATAGGTACATGGCACGAAAACCCGAAGCCACAATGGATCGTCCCGCTCTCGGGACGCTGGTTCGTGGAATCCATGGACGGAGCGCGCGTCGAGATGGGGCCGGGCGAGCTGTCCTTCGGCGGCGATCAGAATTGCCGACAGACGGACGGCAAGCGGGGCCACCGCTCCGGCACGGTGGGCGATGAGCCGGCCGCGTTGATCGTGATCCAACTGGAGGATGCCCCCACGCAGTCACTGGCTTGCGAATTCAGGTAGACAGATGAACGACTTCGAGATCGTCGATCGACGGTTTGCCCACTATATCCTGGAGAACGCTCCGCTCGAAGAACTTGCCGGCGGCTTTCGCTGGATCGAGGGACCGGTCTGGATGGGCGACGCGAATTGCCTGTTGTTCCAGGATCTTCCGCGCGACCGAACCATGCGCTGGATCGAGGATGCCGGCATATCCGTCTATCGCTCGCCGTCGGGATACGCCAACGGGCAAGCGCGCGACAGGCAGGGGCGGTTGATTTCCTGCTCGCATCGCGAGCGCTGCCTATTCCGGACAGAATGGGACGGATCGCTGACACGGCTCGTCGACCGGCACGAGGGCAAGCCTCTCAACGCGCCCAACGACGTCGTCGTAAAATCCAACGGCTCGATCTGGTTCACCGACCCTCTCTATGGCATTCAGAACGACTATGAAGGCGGCCGACAGCTTTCCGAGCAGCCACCCGCACTTTATCGGTTCGACCCGCAAAGCGGGCACATTGCGATCGCCGCAGGCGACTTCGACGGGCCGAACGGCCTGGCGTTTTCGCCGGACGAAACCCGTCTATACGTATCGGAAACAGGCGACCAAACCACCGACGCCCCCCGGCAATATATCAGGGTCTTCGACGTTGCAGCGGGCGACAGGCTATTTGGAGGCGAAGTCTTTCATAAGATCGAGCCGGGCTATGCCGATGGGCTGTGCGTGGACGAGGACGGCAACATCTGGTCGAGCGCGGCGGACGGCGTGCACTGCATTGCGCCCGACGGCGAACTGCTCGGCAAGATCCTCGTTCCGCATCGCGTGTCCAACCTGACGTTCGGCGGCTTCGCTCGCAACCGACTGTTCATCGGCGGCTCGCATACGCTCTATGCAGTCTTCCTCAATCGCCGGGGGGCGACATGGCCATGAATGCCGCAACTTTGCGCGTCGAAAGGCTCATCCGCTTCAGCCTCACCACGGCCGACGCCGAAAGCGCATCCCGATTCTACGAGGCCGCTTTCGGTTGCCGCCGGACCGCGGTGGACCGGCTGGCTGGCGAAGCATTCGAGCGCCTGATGGGCGTCTCCGGTGGCGCCGATCGCATCACCCTCCGGCTGGGACGGGAAACTCTGGAACTCCTGCAGTTTGACGTATCGGGCAGCCCCTATCCGCGACAGGCATCCTCAACCGATCTTTTCTTCCAGCATTTCGCGATTGTAACCTTGGACATGGAAGGAGCTTTCGAGCGGCTTTCTAGCGTGGCGGGCTGGAAGCCCATCTCTGTGGGCGGGCCGCAGCATCTGCCGGCCTCTTCCGGCGGCGTCACCGCGTTCAAGTTCCGCGATCCGGAGGGGCATCCCCTCGAACTGCTCGCGTTCCCCAAAGGTGGCGATCCCCGCTGGTCTAAGCCGCCGTCCGGCGAGCCCTGTCTTGGCATCGACCATTCGGCGATCAGCGTTTCCGACACTGGCCGGAGCGTTGCCTTCTACGAAGGCCTTGGCCTTTCCGCGTCGGCGCATTCCCTCAACCACGGCGTCGTCCAGGAGATGCTGGACGATGTCGATGGCGCCGAGGTTGACGTCACCGCGCTGGCCCCGTCCTACGGTACGCCGCATCTCGAACTGCTGTGTTACCGAAACAAGCGTGGCCGCGACGAGTACGTCATTCCCGCGCCGCGAAACAACGACATCGCCTGCACCCGACTGGTCTTCGAGCTTGCCCCGGTTCAAGCCCGCAACGATGGCGAGCGCCTCGTGCGCGATCCGGACGGTCACGCCTTTCTGCTCGTTTCGCGAGCGTCGCCGCGCTGGGCGGCCTCAGGGGATGCGGAGCGGAGCAGGGGCCTGGAACCGACATCGCCAATAAGGCAGGCGCGAGCGGTGAAGTCCGCTCGCCCTGACATCGTTCTCCGTCCCATTGTCGGGTCGGCGAAGCGAACGCGCGACGCCGGAGTTTTTATGGAGCGGCCTTGAATGCAGAACAAGCCCAAACAGGTCGCGCCCGGCGATGAGTTTTTGGCGGCTCTCCAGACCAGGACGTTCGACTACTTTCTTTATGAGGCCAACGAGGCCAACGGTCTCATAGCCGATCGGACCAGAAAGGGTTCGCCCGCCAGCATCGCGGCTGTCGGACTGGCTCTCTCGTCCTATCCGGTCGGCGTGGCCCGAGGCTTCATGACGCGCCAGCGCGCTTGCGCAAGAACGCTCGCCACTTTGCGCTTCTTGCGCAACAGCGCCCAAAGCGCCCAACCGGACGCAACCGGCTACAAGGGATTTTACTACCATTTCCTGGACATGGAGACGGGCCGGCGCGTCTGGCAATGCGAACTGTCCACGATAGACAGTGCGCTCCTGATCGCAGGCGTTCTGACGGCCGGCGCCTTTTTCCAGGAAGACAGCGAGGAGGAGAAGGAGATCCGCACGCTTTCCGAGGCGCTTTACGAGCGGGTGGACTGGGATTGGGCGCGCAACAGCGGCGCCACCGTCACCCATGGCTGGACGCCGGAAAACGGATTCATTGGCTACCGCTGGGAAGGCTATGACGAAGCCCTGATCCTGTATGTGCTCGGACTCGGTTCGCCCACCCACGCTCTGCCGCCCGAAAGCTACGCGGCATGGCTCCAGTCTTATCGGTGGAAGAAGATCTACGGCCAGGAATTCGTCTACGCCGGGCCGCTCTTCATTCACCAGCTTGCACATGTCTGGCTTGATTTCCGTGGCATCCGGGACTCCTTCATGCGTGAACACGATTGCGACTACTTCGAGAACAGCCGCCGTGCCACCTATGTCCAGCGAGAATATGCCATCCGCAATCCACTCGAGTTCGTCGGATATGACGAGACGAGTTGGGGCGTGAGCGCCAGCGACGGCCCGGGCTGGCGGACGTGCCGGATCGACGGCGTCGAGCGGCGGTTCTACGGCTACAGGGCTCGGGGCGTGCCGTTCGGACCCGATGACGGCACGCTGTCGCCCTGGGCGACGGCGGCATCGCTGCCGTTCGCTCCGGAGGTCGTCCTGCCAGCCTTGCGCCACTTTGATGAGATCGATCTCAATCTTGACAATTCCTACGGTTTCAAAGCGAGCTTCAACCCAACGCTCAAATCAGATAGCGGTCATATCGCCGGTTGGGTTGCGTCCGATCATCTCGGACTGAACCAGGGCCCTATCGTGCTAATGATCGAGAACTACCGATCCGACTTTCTCTGGCAGCTGATGCGCAACTGCCCACATGTAGTGCGCGGACTACGCCGGGCTGGTTTCACCAAGGGCTGGCTCTCTTCTTGAGCCCAACCGGCGCGGAAGACAGCTGACAAGTCGCTGGCAGAGGCCGGCTCTCCGCCGATATGGCTCGAGCCATTTCGAACAGTTCGCGGGCAAACGCCTGTGGCTTCGGCAACGGCCGCCGGCGTCTCGCCGCTCCCGAACTGCTTTATAAGAACAAGGTCCGCTGGTCCTTCTCGCGATTGGCGTAGGACAGGGCAAGCAATCCTGCGAGCGCCCGCATTGGGTCGCTGATCACATAAAAATTGCACGCAATTTCGGATGAAATTCGTTTGCATGAATCCACCGATGGCGGGAAACTGCCGGATAAGAGCTGCGCAACTCCGGTCTGGAGACGGAGGCGGAACTAGGAAGCCCTCTCGAGCACCGGCAAGAGCGCAACGGGTCGTCGCCAAGCAGGTAGGTCGTCGTGACGGAAAGGAGTTTGAGTTATGTCCGGATTGCAACAGGAATTTCAGGTCGCCACGGATTCGCGCGTCGTTGCGCCCATTCGGCGTAATTCAAAGATCGTCAAGTTCGCCAAGGAGGTTGCAGGCGAAGAGTCCCATGAGATGCCGACCTCGGTTGAAATCTTTTCGGACAGGGGGCGCTGGTACTGTCAGGTCCGTCGCGGGAATGAAAAGACGCGGCCGATGGGCCCCTATACCAAACTGCAGGCTGAACGGATTCAGGAAGCTCGGAGAGCGTTGATCGCCAAAAGGGGCACTGCTCGGATTATTTTCGACTAGAAAGTATCCAGCAGCTTCAAGGAAGCGTTGTTTGCGAGTAGCGGACACGATTTTACCTGGCGTAAGCGGCGCTCCAAATCGCTTCGTCGGCGCTGCCAATCTGAAACGTCCACCATTGGCGTCATTATCTCGAACACGACGATGTCATCCCGGTCTGTTTCTTCGCCGGCCTTCCAAAGACCCACCGCAGGCACCTGGAGATTAGGCGGTCACTCCGAAGCGAGCCGCAAGTTCTTCTTTCGGACGGTCGAAATCCCTTCCGGGAAAGGTTTGCCCTTGGTTGTCGGAACGGGGGCAACAGAATTTCGACGAGGTACATAGTGTCACCGCTATGCTGCGGATCTGAGAGGATTGCTTGAGAGAGTGATCGCGGCCACCCGGACGAGGCAAAAAGAATACGGGCGACGCTCGCCCGTATTCTCATAATTACCGGTCTTCGGCCCAGACGCATCTGCTTGGACCTTTCGCTCGCTGCCTTTTCAGCTTCCCGAGGCGACGCTACTCCCTCGCATGGCTCAAAATGCGAAATACCGGCCAATGAGCAATCGCTTCACGTAGTCTGCTGAAAAGCTTCCCTTCCATGCCGATGGCAGACCGAATTTGGACGGCAGCCCATCCGGCTTTCATGGTCGCGCCGACATGGCAATGGCAGACGACAGCGTGCAACTGCCAATCCGTAAGCTCGAAGAAGCGTTTCGCTTCGCCATAGGTATCATTCTTCAATCCTTGCGCGCGCAATATTGGATCAGCGAAAGCAACGCTGAGCGCGGAGTCCAGGGACCGCGCCTTGTCACGCACGTCCAGGGTCATGTATTCCGTCCCGGGGAAGGCGGCGAGGCACCGCTCGGGATTTCGCTCGAGCAGCATGGCCCAATGTTCCAAACGCTGCCCTCGCGTCATAGCCGGAAAGGACACTTCGACTTCCGCGACCTCGTGCAGTTCTTCAAGTGTCTGATGTTTCATGGCAGTCTCCTGTTGGCGAGGCGCTCTGCCTGCAGAATGCACAGGTCGGAATGGGCCTCGGTCGTCCCTACGCATGCGAACCAGCGGTGGGTCGGGAAGTTCCATTGGCGAGAAAATTTGACCGTGTGCCTGCCTTAATTTCCCGCTGTCTCTGTGCCTTGGAGCATCCCGCAACGAGCTACTGCGATGCTTCGACCAGCCGTCGGAGCAATGGGTAATCCTTGAGATCCCTGTAAGGCGTAAGATCTAACTCCCCTGGCACACACCGAAGCATTTCCTCATCGATCGCTTTCTCGTGCCTCTTGATGACGGTTTGGTAGTGCCGCCAGGTCAGACCAGCCCCTCTCACCGCATCTCTTTCGATGCGCGAGGCAATTTGGTGGGCGTGCAGATAATGAAGCCGCAACTCGTCCAAGAGAGCTTTTTCAACAATTTCGTGGCACACCAGAAATGGTTCGAGCCGCACGTCCTTGCCTCTCCACCTGATGGTGCGCGGCAGATGTCGGTCGATGTAAATCGTCGTTGCATCCCTGCTGTACCCAGCAATGTAGGGAATATCGAACTCGTGGCTGACCTTAACTCGTCGATGAAGCGCAGAAACGACATCAGACAGGACGAGGTCGCTGATATCTTCAGAGCTGTGACGGACCTCGTCGGCTAATTTCAAGTCCGCTCCTGCGTTTTCCAGTCGAAGCGCCCGCCGCCACTCGGGCGAGCGCTTAGCGATGAGTGTTACTTGTTGACGATGATGCGCTGCTTGTCCCGATTTTGTGCGTAAGTGGCCTTGTCGTAGGCAGTCTGCGCCTCCAACTGGTCCTTGGTGAAGTTCGTATAGAGGTAACCGCTACCGTTCTTGTCGGTCATGAACTTGAGGTTCTCCATACCGACGGCGACCTTCTTTTCGCCGATGCCGAGGAAGCCGCCTGCATCAACGATTATCGCGTCGACTTTCTTGTCGCCAGTCAGGATGACGTCGCCGATCTCACCGACCTTCGCATCATCTGCGCCATAGACGTTGGTGCCGATCAGATTTGCCGCGCTGATTTTATCTGACGGCATTTCGGTCAGGGACGACTTGTCGATCGAGGCTGTCGAGATCGCATCGGTTTTACCATTAGCCGCTTGGCTGTTAGTCGTCTGCGCCGTGGGTGCTGCCGCGTTATCATAAGCCTTCGTATCGAAGTTTGGTTGAGCTTTGAGCTCATCCTTCGTCGTCTTTGCGACTAACCAGCGATCGCCCTTCTTGTTGACCCATTCAAGCTTGCTGAAATCATAGGCCACGTTCTTTTCCCCCACGCCGAGGAATCCGCCGACGCCGATAACGACGAGTTTGGCGTTCCCGTCCTTGTCCAGGACGATGTCATTGACATCGCCAATCTTCGTCGCGTCGTCGGCGGTGCTGTCATAAACCGCGGCTCCCATGATCTTGGAGACGAGCTTGCCATCAGTGACCGGGACAACAGCCTCCGCCTGGGTAGCGGGGTTGCTGGTATTTGCGGCGTGAGCACCCGCCGTGCAGAGCGCCGTCGACATGAGAGCTGCCGTCGCGGCCGTAGCTAGTATCTTGCGGACCATTGTGAAAGGCTCCTGGCCTGGTCGATTGACGTCGGCAGCTGCCAACGCAATTCATCCAACGGAAGGAACTGCCTTACGTTCCGGGAGGAGGCTAATGGTCGCAACCGGTGCCAGACTGAAGGCTCATGCAGAACCTGCACGGCTCTACCGCCCCCCCATCACCAGCGAGTCAAGTGACCCGACCTGCGAACAGGATACAACTGCCGTCGATGCCAGGGATCTGGCCTAATTATCCGAAAGAGGACGTTCCGTCATCGGCCGCAAACCCGACGGCCGCAAAATGCGGCCGCTCAATACCAAAAGCCGGTATTTTGGAGCGCGTGTCTGGACCAGCTTCGATAGCAGTCAGCAACGACATTACCCAGTCATGCACGCGAGACGAGGTCGATCCCGTCCGCGATCGCCAGATGGATCCAGGCTCTGATTGTGAACACGTCAGGCCGCGGTAACACCTGCACGGCGAAACGTTCCACATCCTCTCCTTTTGGCGCAGATGATCCAATCGTTCCGGTCTCTACATTTCACGGAGCGCACCAACGACCTCTCGAACGGGCTGATCTGGCCGAAGGACGGCTGAAGCCTCGACCGCCTGTGCCGCAACGGTGCGTCGCGAGTTTCTTCCCCTGGGCGAAGGCCCATTCCTCGCGCAACCAAGAAACGCGCGCCTGCGCCATCCTGCGCTTTGCTGCGGTCGCAAGCGATGCGGCGGCGGTCGCCTTTGGCCTCACGATCGCCATCGAGGCCGCATGGTGCGGGCTCGGAAACGAGAACGGAGACTGAAAATGGCTACCATCGGCACCTTCAACAAGACCAATGCGAACGAGTTCACCGGCGAGATCATCACCCTCAGCGTCCAGGCCAAAGGGGTGCGCATCGTCTCCGATACCCGCGCCAGCGGCGAGAACGCCCCAAGCCACCGCGTGGTGGTCGGCAAGGCCGAGATCGGCGCCGCCTGGTCCAAGCGCTCCAACGAAGGCCGCGACTATCTCGGGCTCAAGCTGGACGACCCGAGCTTCAGCGCTCCGATCTACGCCAACCTCTTCGCCGACGAGGAAGGCGAGGGCCACAGCCTCATCTGGTCCCGCCCCAGCCGCCGCAACGGCGAGTGACTTCGAAGACGCCTCGCCCGGCACCGGGCGAGGCGTCTCCTGATGGCGCGAAAGCCTTCCGCGGCCCGGTCTGTTCGACGGGTTTCCCTGTTACAGGATGCGCTGCTTGATACGGGATGGCGCAAAATGCACGAGCGCGGCTACCGTCGATCGATGGACGCGCCCGGCCACTGCCCAAGGCCTCTGAGCGGTGCGAAATAGCGCCCCTCAATTGCGCACCTGATCATTGTTCCCTCGCTTCTCCATCCTGCCCGTCGCTAGCCGTTCAACCGCAACGGCCGGAAGGAGATACCTCATGAACGCCGACGCCGCGCCACTGCCGCCGCGCTACCTGCGCACTTCTGAAGCCGCGCATTTCCTCAGTCTCTCGGCGCGCACGCTCGAGAAACATCGCACCTACGGCACCGGGCCAGCCTATCGCAAACTTGGCGGCCGCGTCGTCTACGCCGTCGACGACCTGCAGCTCTGGGTCCAGCGCGGCGCGATGACGTCGACATCCGATCCGCATGGCTCGGTGCTGCCCGCCAAGCCTCAGGCCGCCCGCCTGATCCCCTATGCCGGGCGCGAAAGGCGCTGAGCCTGCTGATTTCCCCCTTGTCGGCCAGACCACGTCAACCATTGGAGCGCGAACAGCTCGACCTGTTTCAGGCGCTGCCGGGCGTCGTCGCGCCACGCGATGCGCAGGACCTCATGGCCTATCCCTTCTTCTCCCTCGCCAAATCCAGGCGCATCGCGCCGATCGACTTTCGCGCCGGCGATGTGGCGATCCGTGTCGAAGCGATGCCCGATCACGGCATGGCGACGATCTGGGACGCCGATATCCTGATCTGGGCCGCGAGCCAGATCGTCAGCGCGCGGGACGCCGGGTTGCGCACATCCCGCCTGATGGCTGCAACGCCATACGAGATGCTTACCTTCATCGGCCGCGGCGTCTCCAAGCGAGATTACTTGCGCCTCAAGGCGGCGCTCGATCGTTTGCAGTCGACAAGCGTCGTCACCTCCATCCGCCAACCCGCCGAAGGCCGTCGCCATCGCTTCTCGTGGATCAACGAATGGCAGGAGCGCTCGGGTCGCAACGGCCGCCCGCTAGGCGTCGAACTGGTCCTGCCCGATTGGTTCTATCGCGCCGTCATGGTCGACAAGCTCGGCCAGGCTCAAGCGATCGGGCCCGCAACCGCCGACTATAAGCCGACCGATCCGCAGATCGCGTGGCATCTCGCCCGCTTTATCGAGCAGGTACGCTCCATCCCCGCTGACCCGATAATCCTGCGCCAGGACTGGCTGCGCGCCTATGATTGGACCACCGACCAGGGTGCCGCGGCGCTCAACGACTACGCTCGCGCTGCGGATCCTTTCTCCAAGATCGGCAAGCAGCAGGTCGCGGTGGACGTTTCCTCCGTCATCAGAGCCTCGCCGGGCTCCTTTCGTGTCGCCTGGATCGAACACCACTACGAAAACGGTCAGCTTTCAGGCACCGAGCGCTGGACCGCGATCCTGACGATCGTGACGCAGATGCCAAGCGACGCCGAACGTCTTCGCGCCAATCCCCTTGGCATTTACGTCAACGCCATCAACTGGTCGCGGGAGATGAGCCAATGAGCCCGAGATCGCGTCTTGTTGCCGGCACGACTTTCTCGAGATATCTGCTGTCGGCGCTGGTCTCGGGGACGACGCTGGTTGCGGGTTGCGCGACCCCTGCGAAGAAGCCGCCGAAGATCAGCTACGATACCTACGTTCCGCCCTTGCCGCCGGCTCCGGCCGCCGCGACCGACCAAAGGCCGAAACCTCTTCGCGTGCCGCCAGGCTGGGCGCCCGCGCGGGGCGGCGCCATCGGGCAAACGCCGGCAGCTCGTGTCGAGAACGCAAACGCCGCGGCGCGCGTGGAGCCCCGCCGTGAGGGCTACTACAACGCGATTCAGATCTACCCATGGAGTGAAGGAGCGCTCTATCAGGTCTATGCCTCACCTGGCCAGATAACGGACATCGCGCTTGAGCCGGGCGAGAGCCTGACCGGTGATGGTCCGATCGCGGCGGGTGACACCGCGCGCTGGATCATCGGCAACACCGAAAGCGGGTCCGGCATTGCCCGTCGCGTCCACGTCCTGGTGAAACCCTCGCGGGCAGACATCACAACGAACCTTATCATCGCCACGGACCGGCGCAGCTATATGCTTGAGCTACGCTCAGGCGCGAAGCCCTACATGCCCGCCGTTGCGTGGTCCTATCCGGCTCTGAAGGCGAGCCTCCTGCAGACGATCCCCACAACGCCGGTCATACCGGAGGTTAGGGCGCGAAACTATCGCTACGGCCTCACCGGCGACAGCCCGCCCTGGAAGCCGGTGAGCGCCTACGACGATGGCCGCAGGGTCTATATCGAGTTTCCGCGCGGCATCGTGCAAGGCGAGATGCCGCCGATTTTCGTCATCGGTCCGGACGGCGAGGCTGAAATCACCAACAGCCGCGTCTATCAGAACATTCTCATCGTCGACCGCCTTTTTGGTGCGGCCGAACTGCGTCTTGGCGCCGGCAAGCGGCAGCAGACGGTCAGGGTCGTGCGCGTCGATGGAAGAACCGATGGGTTGTGGCGCGGCCTAAGCGACAGCGACGCGTCGAAGCTGCCGAGCGCAGCGCACGAGGGAGCGCTGCAGCCATGAACGAAAAGAATATGGCCGTCGAACCCATGCGGCTTCGTGCCGCCCCCCCTCGTGTGACGCGTCTGTCGCGCAAGGTGCTCGCAGGCATCGGCTTCGTCGCCTCACTCGGTCTAGGCGGCGGGTTGATTTATGCTCTGCAGGACGCCAACACGTTCAAGCAAGGCGAGGAGCTCTACCCTACCTCCAATCGGCCGCCCGCCGACGGGTTGGCAAGACTGCCGCGCGATTATGCAGGCCCGATCCTTGGGCCGCCGCTGCCTGGCGATCTCGGCAGGCCGATCCTCGATGCTCAGAACAAGGGGCAGGCCGTCGAGCCGCCCTCAATCGCAAGCCCCGCGATTGACGAAGCCGAGCAGCGCCGGCGAGCCGAAGAGGAAGCGGCCAGAAACTCGCGCGTGTTCTTCCAGACAGCGCAAGGAGATCGCAGGATCGCCGAAGCGTCCGCTCCTGCTGTTAACGACGTTGCCGGTCAGTACGGTCAACCAAGTGCGCAGGATCGCCAGCTTTCCTTCCTGTCCGCCGCCGCTGACCGGCGGACCGTGGCCCCGGATCACATCACGCCTCCCGCGTCGCCCTATATGCTTCAAGCCGGTGCCGTCATCCCGGCCGCGCTCATTACGGGTATCCGGTCGGACCTTCCCGGGCAGATCAGCGCTCAGGTGACCGAAAATGTCTATGACAGTCCCACCGGCCGCTCGCTGCTCATCCCGCAAGGCACTCGAATTTTTGGGCAGTACGATAGCGGGATCGGCTCCGGGCAGCGCCGGGTGCTGCTTGTCTGGAACAGGCTGATCTTTCCCGACGGACGCTCCATCGTGCTGGAGCGGCAGCCTGGCGCGGACGCTCAGGGCTATGCCGGCCTGGAGGATGCCGTCGACTATCACTGGGGCGAGTTGTTCAAGGCTGCTGCCTTGTCGACCGTTTTAAGCGTTGGCGCGCAGGCCGGTTCTTCCGATCAAGGCAGCGATATCGCGCGTGCTTTGCGAAGCGGCGCTTCCGACAGCGTCAGCCAGGTAGGCCAACAGGTCGTTCAGCGGCAACTCGCTATCGCCCCGACGCTCACGATCCGGCCGGGGTTTCCCGTTCGCGTCCTCGTTACCCGCGACCTTACCCTTGAACCCTACGGAGGCTGATATGGCCAAGTTGAGACTCGCAACGATTGCCGACGACAAGCCAGTCAAGATTACGGTGGAACTCCCGGCGCCCCTGCATCGCGATCTGGTGAAATACGCAGAGATCCTCGGGCGCGAGACCGGGCGGCCATCTGCCGATCCATCGCGCTTGATCGCTCCGATGCTTGAACGGTTCATCGCAACCGACCGCGGCTTTGCGAAAGCGAAGAAGGAGCAGGCCTGAACCGACTTTCCGACGGCCGCCAACCGGCGAGCGCCTTGAGCCGAGACGACGATAGGAGCTCTCCTGTCGATGGTTACGGCCCAACACGAGGCTCGAACGGCTCGTTCGCTCGCTGCTCGAGGCCTGGACCGATTGGATCCCTGCGCGTCGGGAATGCCGGCTGGTTCGACTGTGTGGGTGGAACCAGAGAAGTTGGAGGAGTGGCGCTATGTCTGGCGCCCGCAGCTGATCAAGCTCTGCGATAAAGCCACGACATACATCAGCCGGATGGCTGACGGTTGCCGTCTCATCGACAGATGAGCTGCACGACGTGACGGCGCCTGACTGTTGAAGCGCCCGCCGCCGTCGCACGGCAGTCGATATCAAGCCCGGAAGGCGCCGAGCCGAGACATCGACTGCCTGAGAACCGAAAACGCGTTACGCCTGCAATTCAGCCAAACCAGAAATATATCTGAGGAGACAATTCCCATGAAAGCAATCGTTGTAACGGACCAGGCGGAGGGAACGGCCGGCATGACACTGGTGGAGCGGCCCGAACCACAGGCAGCGATAAACGACGTTGTCGTTCAGGTGCACGCGGCGGGCTTCGTCAACACCGAACTGGAGTGGCCTTCGACCTGGTCGGATCGGGGCTTTCGTGACCGGACACCATCGATCCTCGGCCATGAACTGGCGGGTGTGGTTACCGCGCGTGGCTACGGTACCACGGGGCTGTCGATCGGTCAGCGAGTGTTCGGCCTGTCGGACTGGCATCGCGACGGCACGCTCGCCGAGTACGTCGCAATGGAGGCACGCAACCTTGCGCCACTGCCCGGCGATGTCGACTTCACGGTGGGCGCAAGCCTGCCGATCTCGGGCTTGACTGCATGGCAGGGGCTGTTCCAGCACGGCCGCCTTCAGGCGGGGCAGAGCGTGCTTGCGCATGGCGCGGCCGGTGCCGTCGGTTCGATCGTGGCGCAGCTCGCACGGGAAGCCGGAGCCTATGTCATCGGCACCGGACGCGCCGCCGACCGCCAGAAGGCTCTCGACTTCGGTGCAAATGAATTCATCGACCTTGGGAACGACACTCTGGAGGACATCGGCGGCGTCGATCTGGTTTTCGACGTCATCGGCGGCGACATCCAGAAGCGGTCGGCAGCGTTGATCCGGGCCGGAGGAGCGCTTGTGACAGTCGTCGGACCGACGGATGTTCGACCCGCTGACGGCCTGGCGATCGACTTCGTCGTTGAGGCCGATCGCGCCCAGCTGTCCGAGATAGTCCAGCGGATACGAGATGGAAGATTGCGGACCAATATCGGCAAGGTAGCATCTCTCGACGATGCCGTCGCAGCTTTCAATTCGACCGAGCGGCGCGCGGGAAAGACGGTCATCCGCCTTCGTCCGTAATAGCTGGAAAGGGCGCCGAAACTGAGGCCGTCCTGCTCAACCCCGGATGGCAAGGAGAAATCCCTGAAGGCAGGGCCGAAAACCCCGTTTGCAAAGCGGCGCCGCAAACCCTTGAGCGCTTTGAGAGCGATTGCAACAGGTCGTCTTCGTTGGATCAGCCGCTCTCGAACTTTTGGATAACCTCGCGTGCGAGATCGTCCCTCTGATCTTTGTCTCTAAGGGCCAGACGGCGCTCTTTGCAGAGCCTATCAAAGACAGTTTGGAGAAGCGTCAGTTCGGACGGCGTGAAAATGCCGCTGTATCGCGTAAAAACCACGCAGCTTCCTCCCTCAGATGGGCGGAAGCGTGATCTACTCTCCCAAGCGTCCGTGTGCCCCGGCTGGGTGCGGACGACTTTTTCAATCTACACCCCAGGACGAAGCGTTGCGACCCGTTCCTAGTCGAAGAGGGAAGTTACAAAACGACGGCGCGCGGCAAGGGGTCCCGGCTCGGTCACCATCGAAGGCGAGCCCACCGCCGGGCCGGAAGGCACGGCGATGATCAACCTGCGCGCCGGCGTCGATGGCGGCGACACCATCGCACCGATCACCAACACGCTCGACCGAGGCAGCGGCTGCACCAACCAGATCTCGCTCGGCAACCCGCAAGGCTCGGCCGGGGCGGACAGTCGCTAGTTCGAGAGCAGTTTCACCATCGTCAGGCGCATGCGCGCCAGTCTTCGTGCCGAACTATGGAATGCCTCCCGCTCGGCTTCGAGCAGAAATTCAAGCGTCATCATGTCAAGCAGGAATTCATCCACGGCTTCAGCCAGTTCGTGCGACTTGCCTTTGATTTGAGCAAGCAGCGCGCGTGACTCCGCGACCAGGTTGGCGCCGCCGTCCTCGATCAGCCCCTCAAGCTTACTGAAGCAGTCCAAATCTGAAGTCCCCCTGCGGCGACCCTCAATCGTCGACGAGCCGGAAAGTTCCCAAGCGAAACAAAAGTTCGATGACCGCATCTCGCGAGCAGGAATCGCTCGCCCGCGTGCTCCCGCATGAGGGCGGCTACAGCAATCATCCGACCGATCCGGGCGGCATCACCGTGAAGGGGTGACCCAGCTGGTTTATGATGCCTATCGGAAGGGCGAGGGCCAAGCGAGGCCTGGGGGGCACTTCGAGCGACGAGCTCTTCGAAATCTACGAGCGCCAGTGTTGGGACGCTGTGGAGTGCGACCAACTGCCGGCCGGCGTCGACTATGTCGTTTTCGACGACGCGGTGAAATCCGGCCGCATCCGCACTGAGGACGTGTACGACTTCCGGCGTCAACAGTGTGCCAGCCCGTTGATCGAGCCTTCGGTAATAGCCTGGCGGTCGCGCAGGGTGAGACACTGGCCGACCAGAACAGGATTGACAGAACGATGGCGTCAGGCTGCACCATCGGTCTCACACGCCGCCCGAATGCGACGGTACACTAGGCAAGCGCGGCTCTGCCGGTGGGCTTTTTGTTGACAACTAACTTTGATGAAGCCCAGATTTGCGGGGTTTGAGGGATCGACCTATTTAGGGAGGGACTTCATGCCAATTAATGCGAGAGCCAGAGAAGCAGGCATCTTCAGTTCGTCAGAAGTCGCACTACTCGGTCGCGTGTTCGACAGATTGAAAGATGAACATCAGTCCCCCAAGCGACGCGAAGCTCTCGCTTCTCGCGTTCTGGCCAACTACCTGGCGGGGATCAGGGACGAGGCTGAACTGCTGTCCGTTTCAAAACTTCCGCTCGGGCGCTAGACAGTATCCTTACTCTGTGCGGGCGGTGAATTCCCCTCGTCGTTGCACACGAGCTACAGCCCGGTCAGAACTGCATTAGAAAAGCGTTGTGCGGGGTTTCTCGATCCGGCGGACCATCCGGGAAGCGGAGCACAATCCAATTTAGTTTGAGGGAAGAGGGCCCGTTGGCTTCGGTCGGCGGGCTTTTTTCACTTTCTACGCCTGATCGCACCCGAAACCTTTCCCGCTCACATCCAGTTCGGCGCGATTCATGGAGTTTCCGTTGCGTCGCGCAGCAAGAGACGACGAGAAAGACCTGGCTGATCTATTCGTTCGGCGGCTGGTTGAGGAGACGGGGTTTCCAAAGACCAAGCCCGAGAGCTTATCGAGATGATCGGCACTGACTGGGCATCGCTCATGCGAGAAGCGCGCTTCCTGAAGCGAGCGAATTGATCCCTACGGAACATTCCCGTCGCGCCGATGTTGAGTAGCTGCGACGCGTCCCCTCCCGAGCATCCCACGACGTCGCGTCGGGGTTTGGCACTTTCCCGACATGAGCCCGCATCGTTCCCCCCGGTGCGGGCTCTTTCATTGCCGCCCGCGCAATTCCGTCGCGAGCGCCTCAAGGGCTTTCACGTCCTCTGCGTAGGATGCTACCTGTCCAGGATACCGCTCCATCTGCTGGCGATAGAAATTCAGCCACTTCGGCAGGTCCGCAATCGGGAACGTTCCTCGCCAGACGCCTTTCTCCAGCGTGAAGGAGCTGGCAGCCGAACTCGTAAGTCGCTATCGTCTTCATGCCTGCGTCATAGCAAGAGTTGGGAGAGTGTAAGACCCTCGGCAGCGGTCAAGCCCCCCTTCGCCAATGCTCGGCGGGGAACCATGCCGGGCGCTAGATGTTCCCCTTGTGACTTGGTTGGCGAGGTACAGATATGGCGGCGCCTTGCAGATTCCAGCTCATCAGATTGAATTCGATCTTCCCCAAGCCGACGACATTCGCATCAACGATCCGGCGCTAATCACGCGGGTGGCGGCGATGCAATCGAGCTCCAGTGACGTTCGGCTTTCCGCTCTCCGGACCGAAGGAGGGCCGGTATTTAACTGCCGCTCCGAAGGCCGCCGTTTCGCCGACAGCAAACGCTGCCTCATGCCAGCGCCGTTTTTCGAGTTCACGGGCACGAAATAGGCAAGTGGTCGCTCTTCAACCTCAGGCAAAGCAGCTATGATTAGGCGAGGGGAGACCTTGATGAAAAAGCAATTCACGCTCATCCTCCCCGCCACGGGAGGGATGGCCGTCCCGCATGGCCCGTGCAGTGCCGGCTGCCGAAGCACGAAGTCCCCCTTCGCGGCAGCCGGCGCGCCCTCATGCAGCTTGCTCGGCAGTCAGTCCCAGCTTCTTGATAAGCCATGGCATTGTCAGGCCCTGGACGAAGATCGAGAACGCCACCGCGGCAAACGCCGTGACAATGATATCCCCACGCTCGGCTATGTCCTGTGGCAGCGCAAGGGACAGGGCAAGCGCGAGCGCGCCGCGCAGGCCGCCCCAAACGAGGACATGCTGGTACTTGAGATCCACCTTCAGCGAAGTCGGCTTGAGGAGCGCGCAGAGCGGGTAGATGGCCAGTATCCGGCCGAGCAGTACGAGTACGACGGCGACCGCCGAGCTACCCGCAAAGATCCCGAGCGGCTGGTGCGCCTCATGGCCGCCAATCAGGATGAACACGATCGAGTTGGCGAGGAAGGCGGCATAGCCCCAGAATGCCAGCACGTGGCTTCGCGCGTTGGCCGATATGGCGCCTTTCCAGCCCACATTGCCAACCAGAAGCCCGGAGGTGAGCGTTGCAAGAACGCCCGACATGCCGAATTTCTCGGCGATTAGAAATGACCCATAGGCCGCGATCGTCGTTAGCGTAATTTCCACCAGATGGTCCTCCGTCCGCCCCGCGATGAGAAGGAGCACCGCTGCGACGGCCGCACCGATCGCGATGCCGCCCGCGACAATCCAGACGAAGGAAGAGGCGATGGCCACGGGCGTGGCGCTTGCGCCTGATGCGATCGCAATCAGGATGGCAAAACCGACGGCCGCCGCGCCATCGTTGAGCAGGCTTTCGGATTCGACCAGAAGCCCAAGCCGCGGCTGCACCTTCATCGCCTTGAAGGCAGCCAATACCGAGACCGGATCCGTCGCCGCGATCAGCACGCCAAAGAGGCTTGCGCCAATCCAGCTCCATCCGAGCAGCCAATGCATCCCGAGTGCTACAACAGCAGCAGCGATCGCCACTCCCGGAAAGGCAAGCAAAGCAGTCACCGGCAGGTTGACGCGGAAATGGCGCCATTCGATTTCAAGCGCCGCCTGGAAAATCAGCGGCGGCAGAAATACCGTGAAGATCAGGTCCCGGCTGAGTGGCAGCTCGGTTCCACCCGGGACAAAGCCGAGCGCTATGCCGGCAGCTACCAGCCCGACGCTGTAGGGAAGGCGCAGCCGGCTCGAGATCATCGCGACAAGCGAGGCCGTCAGGAGTATGAGCCCGAGCGTTGGAATGGAGAGTTCGTCCATTCCGGATTATGGCTAGGTGGGAATGGATTCGGCAAGCAAAAGCCGTTGTCACCAACAAGCGCGGTCGTGGATGGGCGCCAGCTGTGGACACGAGAGCGTGGACAGGCCAGAAAGGTCTCGACCGATTTCGCCGTCGAGGACGGCTTAACCTGCCGTCTGATGACGCGACACCGACGTCGGCGAATGCAGCCGGGTACCGGTGCCTTCGCACGCACGGCGCCTCCAAGACGGCAGTGCCGCCGTCGGCTTCCTGCCCGCCCGGCGGAGGTAGGGCGTTATGCGTGCGTGCAGCCAAACGCTCCCCTGGCCGCAGGAGACGGTCTATCGCAACGCCGTTGGTCTTCTTGGTGCGAGCGCAACGTCGAAGTAACCTGGCAGTTGCTGGCGCGCGTCGCGGATCGAAGCCGTCTTGTCCGGATCGGCCGGCAGAAGGACGACCACTCGTGCTTGGCGCCTCGGGAAGAGCGGTCTGCCGCCGACGAGGAAAATCAGGGCGACGCCACATATTAGCAACATAGCGGCGAACGTGTTTGCAATGATCTCGCCCAGCCGCATCCCGACCCGCCTCACTCTTGCTCCAGCCGGGGTTGTCGACGAGCCGGCTCCACGTTGATACCGTCGAGCAGCGGATTCTATTTCAGCTTGCTACACCGACGAGCGTCGGCTCGCGCTTCCAAATATTTTCGTTGTCGCCTGGAATAGTTTCCGGCCAGCCTTGGTAATTGGTGCAAGGAGGGGGAGCACAAGACCTGTCCAAGCCAATATCGGACACGGGAGCGGCGCAAGCATCTGAGGATACATGGCACCCAGATCTTGGAACCGGGAGGAGCACGCTCCCAGTCGGCCCAGCGGAAGCTGTCCCTGCCCGCTGGGCCGTCTATCTGTCAGCGAGATGCAAAGTGGAGATCCTGAAGTGACGCAAAAGAGTATATCTTTGGTGATATGAAGACCAGGTTGGACGTCATACCGCACCTCGAGGATCTTTGGCGTTACGGTCGCGTCCTCACCGGCAACGATTCTGACGCGGACGATTTGGTCCAGGAGGCGCTTGCCCGCGCGCTGACGATGGCCGCCAGCTACGACACCTCACGTCCCTTGCTGCCCTGGCTCATCACCATCGTCCGCAACACGTTCCTCACGAATGCCAGCCGGGCCGTTGCCACCCGGCAGCGCATGGCGTCCATTGCAGATGTAGCGGAGTCGGCCTTGCCGCCCTCGCAGGAGCATTCGGCTGAACTCGCGAAGGTGCAAAGGGCGTTGACGCGAATGCCGGCCGAGCAAGCCGAGATATTGCATCTGGTCGCGGTGCTGGGTTTCACATATTCAGAGACCGCCAATCTTTTGGGTGTGCCGGCAGGGACCGTGATGTCGCGCCTCAGCCGCGCCCGAGCGGCGCTGAAGCACAACCTGGAAGACAAAGACGGCGGGTCTTCCCGTCTCAAGATCGTGGGAGGGCGCGATGCGGCCTACTGATGGGATTTCCGAAGAGGATATCGGTCGCCTTCTGGATGGTGAGCTTTCCGCGTCGCAGAGATCGGAGCTGCAAGCCCGCCTCGCACGTGAGCCGGAGCTGGCGGCGGAGGTCTTTGCTCATGCACAACGCATGGAGGCGTTGCGCGCCTCACAGCCACAGCGGCTGTTTCCGCCTGCCGCGAGCGTGGAGAAGGCGAAGCGCCTGGAGAGTGCGTTTCGCCGCGGAAAGATGTTTGCCCTACTGAGGCTCCAAGTCGCCGCCGTGTTGCTGGTTGCGATCGGCTGGGGCGCGAACTCTTTGACCGTGCCGCTCCGCCAAGGCGGCAAGACGGCTGATGAGACCTTCATTTTGGCCGCGCGAGACGCGTTGCGGGTCGCGCAACTGAATGCGGGCCCGGACAGAGGCGTCGAGCCGAAGCAGGACAAGATCGAACGACTGGTTGGCGCCGTCAACGTCAGCATGCCGACCCTGCCATCGGTGTGGGTGGTGAGGGATGTTCAGGTGCAGCCGTGGAACGGGAAACAAAGCCTCGTCGTCACGGCCGATACGCCAAGCGTTGGTCGCATCACGCTGGTGGCAGCCCCGATGAATGGCGAGGACGCAGTGCCTCCCACCCCGGCGACGGACGGCCGCGTGCCAACGGTCTACTGGCAATCTGGAGGCACCGCCTATGCCTTGATGGGATCCGCTGCGCCGGACCGGCTTGAAGTGGAAGCAAAGCAGATTGAAGTCGCCACGCGCAGGAATGTTGCCCCGAAGACAAGAGGTTGATCGTCGCCTAACATTTGACCCGCGTTCCAGTCCTACCGATCGGCTGCCGCCGCTGCCTCAGTCTCGATGCGTCGCTCTCGACAAGATCCGAAAGAAGCTCGTGTGATGAACGTTTTGTCGTTCGAGAGAAGATATTATCCCTCAAAATGTCCGATCTGCGCTGGAGCCGGCTTGGAGGCAGATATCGCGCTGCGCAAGGTCGAGTTCCAATGCGCTTCTTGCGGCCCCTTTGAAATCACTTCGCCAGCGCGCACCGCAATGAAAGGGCTCTCCGAGGAGAACCGAAGGATGTGGCTGTCGCAGGCTCGGCAACAGAATTCGACAATCCCGGTCCTTGCCTGTGCAAACGAAACGCTGTCGCGGGGTGGATCGTGAATCCGCCCCGCGACAGTGCGGAAGTGCGCGCCCGCGTGGGCACTTTCCTTGTGGGGTGGTGCCGGGCCGTTCGAGATGTTGTTGTGTCCGATTGAACTACCGAAGGTATCTGGCTTGAGTGCAGCAAACGCGATCCGCAAGCTTGAAGACTACGAGGAAGTTGGGCTCATCGGGTATCCCTGCGATGGAGATTACATCGCGGTGGTTGGCGCCAAGGCCCGTGAAGACTGGCTGCTCGGAGGCGAGCTTTGCGGCTTGAACGGTGCTGTTATTGCCGAACAGGCAGCGGCGCTGCCACGCTATTATCCGCAAGGCTGCCGCCTCGTGCTCGCCACGATCAGGAAGGACTGGGTTGTCGCCATCCGGAGTTACGATGACACTCAGGCCAACGAGCGGCCGGAGTTGCCGTCATGACCACCGGATCAGACGCCCGAGATGCGCTCGCCCTTGATGCGCCTTCCGAGATCCGCGCCGCGGCAATGCTGCGAGAATCCGGGTCGATGTCGTTCGACGCCGGCGTCGAAGCGGCGTTGGTCGCAGCCGCCGCTGAAATGAGGGTCGCAAAATCGGAGATCGTCCGCCTTGCTGTTCGTGAATGGCTGGCGGGCGCCAGCGCGGAACCGGCTGCTGACCACGCCGGGACATTCCCGAGGATTGAGAGCTGATGCCGAGGTCTGAGGAGTCTCTGAACGGTCGGTCCGCGTTGAACTTGTATGAGCCGATCAATGTTCTCAAGCCGGTCGCACCGGACGTGTGGATCGTGGATGGACCGCGGATAGACTTTGACCTCGGCTTGATGAAATTTCCCTTCAGTACCCGCATGACGGTTATGCGGCTCCGCAATGGCGATCTGGCGCTCCACTCGCCGGTACCTCTGACCCCGGCGCTGCGATCCGCCGTCGATGTGCTCGGCCCGGTCCGTTTTCTGATTGCTCCGAACTCATTGCACTACCGGTGGGTGCCGGACTGGAAGGCCGCCATTCCCAGCGCCGAAGTTCTGGCCGTGCGCCGTTTGCAGAAGCGGGCGAAACGTCCGATAGCCGTGGACCGGCTTCTGGTCGGGCGGCACTCGCCATGGCCTGGCGAAGTCGACGTTTTGGTGGTTCGCGGCGCTGTGCTCACCGAAGCTGTTTTGTTCCACCGCGCCACGCGAACCCTGATCCTCACCGACCTGATCGAGAACTTCGAGCCAAAGCGGGTGCACAGCTGGTTCTTGAGACTGCTCGTAAGACTCGCAGGCGCCGCCGACCCGGACGGCAAGGCACCCATCGACATGCGGCTGAGCTTCTTCCGACGCCGCAGGGCGCTGCGCATGGCAGTGCAAGAGATGCTCGCCTGGCATCCGGAGCGTGTCATCATCTCGCATGGCCGATGGTATGACAAAGACGGCACTGCCGAGTTGAGGCGGGCGTTCCGCTGGGTGCTGTGAGGCTTTACGTCATTTGATTGGAAGTGAGACGCGGGCGCTGGCTGGTAGAAAATCACGCTGTTGTTGACTGCCGCGCCGACAGCCTTCGGCGCCATCGACGCCGTTCCTCGAAGCCCGGGTTGGTGCGGGCTTTCGATCGCTCGTGCGCAACTATATTGCCCCTGGCGGCTAAGGTTTGACTGCATCGTCAGCACCATCCAGCCTGCGCCTCCGGATCGCCTCGGCCACGAACACGCGATAGCGCGTGATAGAGCGGCTCGCGTGAGACGAGGCGAGCCGTGCCGTAGCCCAACATCGCCGCGCGCATCAGGGCAATGACGTTGTCGTGGTTGCCGGTCATTTCGAGGATGATGACGAAAGCCGTCATTGGTGCCTGCACCACGCCGGCGAAATAGCCAGCCATGCCGAGCAGGGCCGCGATGCCCGTACCGGTGCCCAGGACCAGTCCGAGTGTGCTGCCGATCCCTGCTCCGACCGCAAGCGACGGCGCGAAGATGCCTCCCGGATACCGGACATCATCGACAGGACGCCGGCCGCGAATTTCTCCAGGAAGAAGAATGCAGGCAAAGGGGTTCCCTCGATAGCCACGCGGGCCTGCGTGTAGCCAGTGCCGAAGGTGAGTCCGCCCGATGCGATTCCTGTTACCGCCACAGCAAGCCCGCAAACACCTGCCACGACCAGTGTTCGCCAGAGAGGTTGCAGCGCGTTCCAGCGCCGGATCCGGCGTGTGGCCGTCAAAGCAAGCAGCGAAAACAGCGCGCCGAAGCCACCGCCGATGACACCACAGGCGATCACCAACGGCCAGTCGGCGGCGAATGCCACCGTGTCCTTGGCGATGCCAAAATAGCTGTAGTTGCCGACGAGGCCGAGTGAGGCAAGGCCGGCGAGTATCACCGCGGTAAGCACAAGTCCGTTGGTACGCGCCTCGTAGGTCCGCCCCATCTCCTCTATGGCAAACACGATGCCGGCAAGTGGTGTATTGAAGGCCGCGGCAATGCCTGCGGCCGATCCGGCCAGGATGAGGCCGCGTGCCTGTGCCATGCCACCCCAGCGCGCAGCTTGCAGCATCAGCGAGGCGCCAACCTGTACCGTCGGCCCCTCTCGTCCGATCGAGGCCCCGCAGAACAGACCTATCACCGTAAGCGCGATCTTGCCGGCTGCCAGCCGCAGCGACAGGATACGGCTGCGATCGTGTTCGTCGCGCAAGTGCCGGGCGGCGATCGCCTGCGGGATGCCACTGCCTTGCGAGCCCGGGAAGAATACATGCGCCAACCAGGCGCAGAGCACGAAGCCGAGCGGCGTCATCACCAACGGCAGGTAAGAGCGCCAGCCGGTGTCCCTGCCGACAAGAGCACGAAACAGCCCCTGTGCCTGATCTGCGAGTGCCGCGAACAGCACGCTGATCAATCCGATCGAGATGGCTCCAGCCCAGAAGACAAGCCGCGGTTGCCAGATGCGACGCGAGGTCCACATTGCCCGCGAGCGCCGCAGCATGGGGTATTTTCGTGAGATGCCTGCCATGCCTGTCCTCGTGGGAAAACCTGCCCTAACACAGGCACGGCGCTGATCAAATCGGCCGAGCCGAACTAGCGGACCAAAGAAGGGAAACGAGGATCAAATACCCGTCTCAGCAGCTGGGCTCTTGGAGGCAGTCGTCCGCGTGAGTTACCCATGCCGGGCACCGACCAGAGCAGCGGCAACCTGCCTTCCGAGAAGTGGAGGCTTGCAGCCCGATCTACCGCCAGGCAACGGCTTGGGAGTCGCTTTCCAAGAGAGATGTTCGGTGCTGGCGGAGCTAGGACCGGCTAACGCCAGTGATAGTCGGGGAGGTGCAGTGCGTCAGTAATTTCTTTTCCGACCACCAGACGCGCCAGGCCGGGTATTATAAATGCATTTGTCACCAGATTGCGGAACAAAAGTCCGAGCCGCGTTCTGGGCGCCAGGGCGCTGGCGAATCTCGCTGCTCCGTGCTGCTTGGTCCGTATGTAGTTCCGTAGAAGCGCTTCGTAGCTGCCGAAAGCCTCTTCATGTCGAGCATCGGCTTTTAAGAGCTCCCCTGCCAGGACGTAGGCGGAAATCATGGCCAGGGCCGAACCCTGTCCGGCTAGCAGGGAAGCGCAAAATGCGGCATCGCCGGTCAACGCTACGCGACCTTTGGACCATCTGCTCATCGCGATCTGGCTGACGCTGTCGAAGTAGAGCTCATCGGTATGGCCCAGTTCCTCCAGGAGGGGAGGGCATTCCCATGCGCCGTCGGCATACTCGTTGCGCAGCATCTCCTTTTGCAGGTCCAGGGCCCTTGGCAGAGGACTCTCACCAACAGTGAAGACGAACAGGAAAAGGGTGCGGTTGCCATGCAGCGTAAAACGGCCGAGCATCCGCCCCGGCAGGCCGTACATCAAATACAGATCTTCATCGCGCGGCCGGTAACCCTCGACCTCGAACGCCGCGACGGCGTAGCCGAGTTTCCTCTCAAACTGGTGCTGGGGCCCGAACGCGAGCCGCCGAACGCCTGAATGCAAGCCATCGGCGCCGACTATCAGGGAGTAGTCGCGTTCGCCTCCACGTTTCAATTGCGCCCGAACACCGTCCGAGTTTTGTTCGAGCCCGACGATCTCATCGCCGAAAATGACCTCGGTGGTGTCTTTGATCTTTTCGAAGAGCAATCGCGAGAGATCGCTGCGTGCGATGGTCACGTAGCGGCCGTTTGTCAGCTCGCTGAGGACGTCTGTGCCAAAGCCTGCGACACGCTTGCCGTTCTCACCCACGATGCGCATTTCGCGCACGTGATATCCTATGCGATTGATCTCTGCCTCAAGGCCCATCCACGAGGCGATGTCATAGCCAAGACCCCAAAAATCAATGACATACCCCCCGGTGCGCAGTTGGGGCGCCTGTTCGATCAGCGTCGGCCGGAATCCGGCGGCTGCAAGCCAAAAGGCCAGTGCCGGTCCGGCAATTCCTCCACCTGAAATCAACACCGTTCGGTCCGCCACGTAGAGTCACCAATCTAGAGCACTTCACCGGGGTAGACGCCCCACAGCCCCGCTTGTTTGATAAAGCCCATTGAGGGACCGGCCGCGACCGCGCACCACTGTCCGTCGCACCAGCTCAGCCTGAGCTCAACGCGAGGCTCGAGCCAAGCAACGATGGCGCTGTCCGCCGCCGGCTTCGCATACAAAGCGAGGCGATCTTTTGACCAGGGAGCGACGATGCCAGTTCTGCGTCCTGACAGGAGCGAGTGATGGATCCAGCCGGAGCTTCCGTCCCAATCTCTCACCCGGCGCCAATTGCCGTACTCCTGATAGATCTCCAGGGGGATGCCACGTCGTTTGAAGACCCATTTGATGCTATAGCCCACACCTGGCCCAACACGCAGATTGGCGGAGGAAGCCTTTAGCGAGACAAAACGAGGCAGGGGAAACGAGCCAGCTTCTGCTCGGCCCCCCGTGGCGTTGGCCGACGCTGCGACCAACAGAATAGCAAGGGTGACACGGACGAAACCAAGCCGCCCGCGAGGTCTATTTTGCCGTCTGGCCGGCAGGAAGCCGAACGGAGCTCCGCGTTTTGCCATGGCGACGCGCAACTTACTCGACGAGCATATGGGCCTCTCGAGCCGCGTCGACCAAGGCGTCCCTGGCGACGTCAGCCGCGATACCACCGTTCATCGCTTGCCGGCAAGCCCTGAGCGCCGCCATATGCTTCGGGCTTCCCGCACTTCGCCAGTGGTTGGAAAGGAGGTCGACGGCCTGCCTGGCATTGGAAAGGTTGTTGATCTCACCGGACACGCCGGTGGCCACTGGCACGGGCCTTGAAAACCACGCTTCATACATGGCTGCGCCTCCGTCGCGAGTTGCGCCCGGCGACAAACGTCCGCCGGGCGAAACCAAACTCATCAGCTCTTGGTGTTCTCCTGAGCCACGCCGTTCGTCGGGATAGTGTCCATCGCTGACAGTTTATCGGCACACAGATCCGCCGCACCCGGCACATCGCTCCTTATCCCGGCCAGTTTCACCCATCCGCCGTCGCTGATGAAGCTGTCTCGCTGATAAGAAGAGGTTTCCTTCAGCTTGGCGAGGTTGTCGCTGGCATCGGAGGCTGTAATGAATTTCTGGACGCAGAGATTAGCTGCCAGCTCGGCCTTTGCCTTGAGGGCGGATGTCTTGGCCATCTCGGCTGCCGTTCCAGCCGTCGTCCAGCCTCCGGCCGTGAAGCCGATGATCATCGTCAGCACAACGGCACACACGACCGTCCAGAACCACAGGGTCTTGGACGGTCGGTAAGCGTCGAAGCGTTGTGAAAGCGGTTGTTCCATAGTTTCCTCCCTTTGAGACGCCTGTGTTTCAGGTTGGTTTCCAGCGCCCGGGTGGACGCTGATCATGTGGCGATCGGCCTAGCGACCGACATGGTGAGGTCTTCTTGGCGGGGGCGACCCAGATCAAGAGGCGGGGCAGGGGGATGCCGGGTCCGAGTGGCAGAACTTTCGATCTCGAGCGCGTCGATGGAGATCCTCGTGGGTTCGTGTCCCACATTGCAGCGCCAGAAACGCTATGCCTGAGCACCTGAAAATTGCACAAAGTGGCGAGCACGGACAAACTTCACCTCATTGCCGCATATACCGAGCTCGATCCGAAACTATTCCATGCCGCCGCGATTATGTGAGACTCCGCAACATCGCTGTTCCGGAAGGTACCGTTCGCTATTCGCCGGCCCGGAAGCCGTCCAGGCCTTCATGTCGGCCTCGGCGTCTGCGATCAGGCCCGGCGCTCTCCTTGCAAAAGATTTTCAAGAAAACGTCGTCAGGCCGGGAATAGTTCGCCCGCCTGCCTGGTAAGTCGAACAGCAAGGGCGAACCTTCGGCCTGTCCGACAAACCCAGCATGCCTGTCGGAGGAGGTACCGGGGGTAACGGACCGAGTCATGACGGCGAGCGCTTTGCGTTCGGAACGACGCTCCCGTCAGCCCAGCGGTTGTTGTCTCCATGCAACCGCTGGGCCGCTAGAGGGTGCGCAAGTGTACGACAGAACTTAATCCTAAAAAAGCGGTGCCCGCGAATGAACGTTTTGCCGTTTGACAAAGGCCGTAAATATTATCCATCAACTTGCCCGATTTGTGAGGGAGCCACCCTGGAAGCCGATCTGCCGCACCGGCAGGCAGAGTTCCAATGCGCCTTTTGCGGCGCGTACGAGATCACCCCCGCGGCGCGCTCCGCCATGAGAGGTCTTGCTCAGGAGCATAGAGCCGTATGGCTGTCTCAAGCCCGGCAACAAGCCGGAGCCACGCGACAACTTGCGCTCGTGGCTTGCGCCAACGAGTCGTCGATGCCTCGGTCGAGCAGCTCTCGATGACCCACCAGGTGTGTTCGAGGAAGTGCGACCGCGCGGGCACTTCCTTGCGGCCCGGCACCCGTTGGGGTGGTGCCGGGTCGCCCACGACAGGCGCGGGATCTTGCCACCCATAGATTTGAAATCGATGTCCTTCGGAGAGATGTAAACGAACATGCGCGAACTGGAAGAATATGAGCAGATAGGCTTGATGGGTTACCCGGCCGACGGGGACTACATTGCCGTCGTGGGCGACAGGATTGGCCAGAATTGGTTGCTCGGGGTGCGTTATGCGGAATTGATGGTGCAACCATAGAAGATCAGGCGGCGGCATTACCGAAATACCATCCGAACGGCCGGCTCGTGGTGGCTACTGTCCGAGGCAGCCGTCTCGTCGACATTCGGGACTATTGAATGGAATTACAGCAGGAAGGAGAATTTCCGCTCTCATCGGATCGGTCCAGGCCTGTGGATAGACAGCTGGCCTGCTTCTCCAAAGAACACCACGGCAAAAGCTCGGGCCTGGTTGGGAAACTCGCGTTACGCGACCTGCGAGCGAATTGGTTTTCCGCTACTTGCGCGGACAGCTCCCATCAAACCCCGAGGTAGCGTTGCAGGAGTTCGGGCCTGGCCTTGACCTCGGCTGCCGTCCATTCCTGGGCGATGTGCCCGTTGTTGATGATATAAACGCGCTGTGCAAGCGCCAGCGTTGCGGCAAGATTCTGTTCCACCAGGACCATGGTCCGCCCGGCCTCGGCAAGTTCGCGACAAGCTTTGACGAGATCCTGGACGATCACCGGCGCAAGCCCTTCGAACGGCTCGTCGAGCAGTATGATCTTGGGGTCACGTACGAGCGCGCGGGCAATCGCCAGCATCTGCTGTTCGCCGCCGGAGAGGTCAGTCCCGCGGCTGGCGCGCCGCTCTTTCAGACGCGGAAACATCTCGTAAATTCTCTCGAGGGGCCACCTGTTCTCGGCTGTCAGGCCGGCGAGGATCAGGTTCTCCTCAACATTCAGGCTGCCGAAAATGCGCCGCTCCTCGTGCACCAGCTGCATACCGATCCGGGCGATGCTGTGCGCCTTTTTGCCCGCCAGTTCCTCGCCGCCGAGCTTGAGGCTGCCTGAACGCGGCGCGACGATACCCATCAGACTCTTGAGGGTCGTGGACTTTCCGGCGCCGTTGCGGCCGAGAAGCGCGACAACCTCGTTCTTCTCCACGCGTAGCGATACGTCGAACAGAATATGGCTGTCCCCGTAGTAGCTATTCAGTCCTTTGACTTCGAGAAGGCTCATGCCATCTCTCCGTGGACGCCGCCGAGATAGGCTTCCTGAACCTGGGGATTGAACTTAATCTCTTGGGGCGTGCCATGAACGAGCACGCGGCCCTCTTGCAGAACAGTGACCGTTTCGACCAGTTCGAACAGGGAATCTACGTCATGATCGATGATGATCATCGTGCGACCGCGCGCGATCGACTTCAACAGGGCCACCGTCTCGATGCGTTCGCTCGGGCTCATGCCGGCAAGCGGCTCGTCCAGCAACAGCAGGCTCGGCGAGGTCGCGAGCGCTAGCCCGATCTCCAGCCGCCGCTTCTCGCCATAGGCGAGATCCGAAACCGGCGTGTCCAGGCGGTGCATCAGGTTCACCAGAGCCAGCGTGCGCTCCACCTGCTCGGCAAGGCCAGGGATTTTGTGGATGTTGCGGAAAAGGTCCAGTCTGAATTTGCCTCGGATTTCGCCGAGTGCAGCAATCGTGAGGTTTTGACCGACGGTCAGCCGATCGAAGAGCTGGTTGATCTGATAGCTTTTGGTCAGTCCGAGTTGGCAGACGTCCGTCACGCTCATGCCGGTAATGTCACGATCCTCGAACATGATCTTGCCCGAGCTTGGCGGGACCTCACAGGTAAGCATCTTGAAGAACGTGCTTTTACCGGCGCCGTTGGGACCGATGATACCGCGGATTTCCCCATGATTGACCGTGAAATCGATATCGCTATTGGCCATCAGACCACCGTAGCGCTTGCTCAAACCCGTAGCCCGAAGGATAGGGCTGGAAGCGCTGTGCGTCGGACGGGGTGGCGGCAGCAACGCCTCGGTGGCAACCGGCGTGATCACCGGGGCGGCCATCGGCTTCTCGGCCGGTTCCGTCGCGTTCCTTGCGCCTTTAGCCATGCGGTAGAGATCCGCAATGGCGCCGACGATGCCGCGCCTCAGAAAAACGACAAGCAGCACGAACACGATGCCGAGAACCAGCTTCCATGTCGCGCCCAGGTGTAGTGTGTTCTGGAAGAAATCGCTGAGGAAAAGCCACACCGTCGCGCCGATCAGCGGCCCGAACAACGACCCGGCTCCGCCTATTGCAGTTTGCATGACGAGTTGGCCTGAAGTGTCGAACATGAAAGCGTCCGGCGGCATGAATCCCTGCATCACGCCAAGCAGTCCGCCGGCAAAGCCGGCGTAGATCGCGGCTGCCACGAAGGCAGTGTGCTTATAGGCGTGGATGTTGTGGCCGAGTGCCGCCGCACGCAGCGGATTGTCGCGGATGGCAGAAAGGATCGCCCCAACCGGCGAACGCACGATGCGAAGCGCTACCACCAGGCCGACGAAATACCAGAACGCCAGGAAAACGTACATGGCCCTGTCGGAATGGAACGTCAGCGTGGTGAACCCAAGAAATACACTCGGCGTCGGCACGCCCGGCAGGCCATTCTCGCCTCCGGTGTAGCGAGACAGCGGGTTGAATTCGACGAAAAAGAAAACTTCCGAAATCGCCACAGTGATCATGGCGAAATAGATGCCTGTCCGCCTGAGCGCGACAAGCCCAACAAGGTAGCCGGCCAGGCCGGCGACGATGGCGCCTAAGATGATTGCGCCCATGACGTAAGGAAAGTCCAGTTCGGTCAACAGATAGGCAGCGAACATGCCGCCGGTACCGAAGAAGGCGGACTGACCGAAGGAAAGCAGGCCAGTGTAGCCGAAAAGGATGTCGAATCCGAGCCCGAACAGCCCCCAGATCAGGATGCGATTGATGGTTGTCGGTGCGAAGCCGAGGTGCGGCAGGATGAAGGGTGCGGCGATCAACGCGATCGCTGTCAGCACCTCGACGACGAGAAAGGGATGCTTCTGGTTCATCAGCGGACCGCGTTCACTCGCGCCCTGCCGCGCCAAGCAGTCCGTAAGGACGCCATACCAGCACGACGGTCATCGCCACGAAAAGCATGACATACGCATAGCCAGGGTTGAACATCGAGGTGATGGAGATGATCTCGCCGGCGATGATGCCGCCCAGCACCGCACCCGGGAACGATCCGACACCGCCGATGACGACGACGACGAAGGTCTGTACCAGGATTGCCTCGCCAACGTCCGGCGCGATCGACACCACCGGCGCATTGACGATGCCGGCGAAGCCAGCCGCCATGGCGCCAATGCCGAACACCAGCATGAACACCTTGTAGACGTCGATCCCCAGCGATCCGACCATGACGGAGTCCTCTATGCCGGCACGCACGATCATGCCGAGGCGGGTGCGGTAGAGGACGAGATAGAGCGCCAGCAGCGCCACCGTGACAATGCCGAGCGAGGCGAGGCGATAGGTCGGATAAACCATGAAACCGAGATTGGTGATGCCCTGGAACAGCGCCGGCGGCGGCACCGTCTTCGACAGGCTGCCGAAGAAGAAGCGTACCGTCTCGACGAAGACGATGCCGAGACCGAAGGTAACCAGGATCTGATCCTCCTGCGGACGCGAGTAGAAATAGCGAATGATCAGCCTCTCCATCAGCACGCCGACCAGCATGACGAAAAGCGAGCCGGCGATCAGCGCGACGATGAAAGAGCCTGTGTAGTCATAGGCCACCCAGCCGGCATATCCGCCGAGCATGAACATCGCACCATGCGCCAGGTTCAGGACGCCGAGGGTGCCGTAGATGATCGTCAGGCCGGACGAAATCAGCGCCAGCAGCCCGCCAAGCACCAGACCGTTGAAGCATTGCGATAGGAAATTAGCCCAATTGATCACGCTGCCGCCCGAAGTGAGGTTGACGAATTGCCTGTCGCATCGCCGACTGCCCCGCGACTGTCGCTCGGCCAGAGCTCAGTGCGCGAACACATTGCTTCGCGTACTTTTGAGCTGGCCGTGACGCAGCGACGATCCTTGTTGGCGCCGGCGATGCGAAGAGGATTGTCGTGAGCGTCAGGTGTAGTCACCGAGTTGGCAGCCAAACGCATCCGGCTTCTGCATCAACCCTTCGCCAGGCACGATCTCCACGACATCCCAGAAGTCTTCCGCGTTCTTCATGTCCTTGGCAGCCTTGCCGCGGACGATGACGACGGGACGGATGAGCTGGTGGTCCTCGGCTCGGAATTTGACGTCTCCGACCATCGAGGGGAAAGTCTCGCCCTTTTCATACTGCTTGATGACGTCCGGCGGATAGAAAGTGCCGGCTTCAGAAACCATCCGCGCCCAGATGGCGAATTGCATGTAGGCGTTCTCCGCACCCCATTCGGGCCGGTAATCGTACTTCTTCTGGAAGGCATCGACGAAGGCTTTCGCAAGCGGATATTTGTCCTCCATCGTCCACCAGAAGTCCGTGGCGGCGAAGACCCCCTCGGTCAGGTCCGGGCCGACTTCTTTTGCCAGAAACGGAATTTGGTAGGGGATCACCATCTTCATGGTTGGCGTCAGGCCGAACTGCTTTGCCTGCTGCACCGAAAGCACGGCATCGCGGCCCCAGTTGACGTTGACGATGAACTCAGCGCCGGAATTGGCGATGTTGGTGAGATACTGGCTGAAGTCCTGCGTTCCGAGCGGGGAAATCTGGTTGGTGACCATTTCCCAGCCGCCTTGGGAGGTAAGATAGTCATTGACCGACTTGGTGACCGTGTGGCCGTAGGTGTAGTCGGGCGTCATGAATGCCGCCTTCTTGCCTTTGCCGAAGTTCTTGACCAGCACCGGGCCGATCGCATTGGCGCAGGTCTCTCCATAGACGCACTGGCGGAACGAATAGCGAGCGCAGTCCTTCCCGGTGGTGTCGTTGGAGCCGGAGATTGCCACCAGATATAGGATCTTCTCGCGCTGGGCGAACTTATTGAGTGCAACCGCCACTGCGGAAGAGGTAGATCCCGTCATGGCGATTATCTTGTTGTCGTTGATGAAGGTCTGCTGCGACTGCACAGCATTGTTGGGTTTGGCGGCCGAGTCGGCAACGACCAGGGCCACTTTCTTGCCGAGCACGCCTTTGTCGATCTTCGGCGCGATCTGCTTGAGCAGGTCATTCCCCTCGTTGATGTGTTCGACGGCCAGTTGCATGCCCTTGAGCTCGTCCTCGCCCTGGACGGCATAGGCGCCGGTGCGCGGCACGGTAGCACCGATATAGACCGTATCGCCTTGCGATCCAGCCGGCCATGTGCCCAGCGCCGGCTGGTCGCTGGCGGCAGAGGCCGGGCTGATGAGCGGCGAAGGCAGCATCATGCTGCCCGCGAGGCCAGCACCGGCGTGCAGCAAAGTGCGGCGAGACAGGCCGGCTCGGTTGTCATCGTTGAATGGCATCGAATTTTCCTCCCTAGGCTGAAAGCCCTGGGGCTTCGTTGTTGCCCCAATTCATCCGACCAACAGGAAAAACAAGTCGGATGGCACAAGCCATTCGCAGCCGCGTGGACCGCTCGGTCAATGCAACTTTCGTTGGATGATTTCGATTAATGATTTAGATTAACAAGTCGCCGCATGATGCGGTGGGCAAGGACCTTCGACATCGGACGCTGCATGCTGCTGAACGGTCATGCGATCAAGACCAGACTGACCCGCGTCATGAAACTGAACGCGGCCGACGTCGCAGCGCTTGAAGCGATTTTCGAACGCGACGTTTGTGTCAAGAAACGGCAAGAACTCGTCATCCAAGGTTCCCCGTTTCGGAGCCTGTGCTTTGTCCATGGTGGCTACGCCATACGCTACAGGCTGCTCCGGAGCGGCAAGCGCCAAATTCTCAAGCTCATCCTGCCCGGTGACGTGATCGGCTTTCCGGTGAGCTTTTTCGATCAGTCCACCTATGCCGTCGAGGCGCTGACGGATCTGACCTATACCGTGTGTGGGCTCGATTGCTACACCCGTCTCTGCTACGAACAGCCACAATTTGGCTTGGTGCTCAGCTGGCTGGCAGCACAAGAGGCAGCGAGCTATGCAGAGCACATCGTCAGCCTCGGCAGGCGCACACCGATAGAGCGGTTGGCTCACCTTTTGCTTGAGGTTCATGCGCGCCTTTTCGAGGTGGGTCTGGCGCAGGAGACGAGTTTTGATCTGCCCTTCTCCCAGCAAGTCATGGCGGACGCCCTCGGGCTGAGCGTACCGCATCTCAACCGCGTCATGCAGCAGCTGCGAGCCGAACAGCTGATCAGCAGCAACGCGCGGCTGATTGTGTTGAGCGACTCCGCGGGACTGGAAAGACTGGCGCAGTACCAGCCGATCAATCCTGCCCCGATCCCTCTGCTTGAAGGGAACTGCTAACGGCAGACGGCCGTCCTTGTGGGTATGGGTCTGGCCTGGATCGGATCGTCAGATGATCTTGGTAATCACACGGCTCCCTGCGCTCGGCACCATTTTGCATGTTTCCAGATGCTGATAGAGGCATGAGCCATCAAATGGCTCGTGATCGGCGGAGCTTCCGTCGAATTTGATACGGGTGCCTCAATTCATTGGCGCTTAGGCGCGCTGCGCCGCCTCAGCAGTTTCGCTTGACTCAACCGGTCGCGCATATTAGACCAATCAGTCTAGACTGAGTGGTCTAATGGAGGAACGCCATGAAAGTTGCAAAAGATGACGTCGAAGTGCGTCTTCAGCTTCCGGGAGCAGTCATAAGGCAGCGCCTGGGTTTCGGCAGCGCCGCCGGTTACGATCGGATCAGCGCCGAGCATTTCTCTCTCTCGAAGGGCGTCGACACGACGGCGCTGTTCGAAGGCCTCGACAACGACTGCTGCCAGTGCCCGCACTGGGGCTATGTGCTGGAGGGCGAGATCACCACGACGAATGCTGAGGGGCGGCAGGAGACGGTGCGCAAGGACGACCTCTTTTACTGGCCTCCCGGACATAATGTGCGCGTCCAGGAGGATGCCGCCATTATCATGTTCAGCCCACAGCACGAGCACAGCCATGTAATCGATCACATGATCGAAAAGACCCAACGGTAGCGCGGGCGATTGCGGAATTGGCAATCAGTTCTCGTTGGGTGTAATGGTCGCGCCATCCCGGCGCGATCATTTTGACAAGCGATGCACACGACGAAACAACGGCTGATTGGCGAAGGCCTGCCCATGCTGCTCAGGCAGGGATACAACAATCTCGGCCTGCAGGCGCTGCTCGATTCCGCAGGCGTGCCGAAAGGGTCGTTCTATCACCACTTCTCCGACAAGGAGGACTTCGCCGTCCAGGTGATCGACACCTACATCGCCGACGTTCACGCCACGCTTGATGCTTGCATTGCCGATGTTGCATTGCCGCCGCTGGAGCGCATTCGCTCCTTCTTCCGGCAGGTGGAGCAGAGCTATCGGCAGGAAGGCTATCTGGGCTGCCTCATGGGCGGGCTCGGACAGGAGCTCTCAGGCATCAGTGACGTCTTCAGGGAGAAGATTGAATGGTGCTTCTCCTCGATTGCACAAAGGCTCCAGCTCTGCCTCGATGCGGCCAAGGAAGAGGGCGCCATCGCGCCCGACGTCGACACAGCAAGGATGGCGGATCTCCTGGTGGATTGCTGGGAGGGGGCCGCGCTTCGCAGCCGCCTAAGGAAAAGCCCCGAGCCACTTGCAGCAATGCTGGATTTTTACTTGCGCTCGGTTTGATATTCATTTGGGAGCTGTGCGAACCGGCCGCTACGTTGGCTCATCTGCCGTAACGATTTCTTAAAGCGGATCCATGGGCAGAGCACGTGTGCCCACCAAGAATGTCGACGCACTTTTCGGCCGCAGCTCCGCAGATCGGCGCTGTGAGTTTGGTTTTCACGTTCGCCGCGACCGGACGAGCCGGGCGTCGCAAAGGGGTGAAATCGACGCAGAGCAAGTCGCCGCAAAAAACGAGGAGATGTCGAAAAATCGCAGTGAAGAGGTCAAATCCAAGACGGCTTCCGTCGCAGCACAATGGTCCTCATACCCGCAGGACAAACTGGAGAGTCCAGTGAAGCCAGACACTTCCCAGGTCTGAGATGGCGTGACGCACACTGCCATGGCAGACCGCGAGCCGCCGGGGCAGCGACCGGTCATTGATTTCCTATTTCACCGATCCGCTGTGTCGCCGTAGCTGGGCTCAAGGGCCCAGCTACGGCGACTGCGTTACGGGTTTCGGGGCAAGGTAGCCTTGCGGCTGCGGATGGGCGGCATGATTGGCATCCATCGGCCGATCCAGATGGCGCCGCTATGGGTCCAGGCCAGCGCGGTGACCGGAATGCCCGTCGAGCCGATGATCTGGGCAAACGACCCGCCCGCCTCTTCATGGCCTGCTTGCCTTGCGGTCAACGCCGCGGGGCTGCAGTCGCCCGCCGCCGGCGATCTTTATCTCCGTCAGGTCCGGCGAGCACTGATGCTCGAAGGGCGCAATGTTGCGCGCAACGAAGTGCTGGTCGAACTTGCCGGTGAGCTTGCCAAAGCTCGCCCCGACTTCGATAGCGCCCGCTTCGTGGATGAATTACCGGTCCCGAAGCGAAGGCGGCACTTCAACAAGATGGGCGTGAAGCCAGATTCGCGGCGTGGGGCGGTTTCTCTGCCTCTGCTTGTGCCGCCCTCATACAAATCCGGTTTGGATTGTTGGCTGGCTGCCCTGGCAGGCGCTGCTGGAACGAGTGCGCGACTACGCGCCCGAACTCGGTCCGGAGCGGATGCCACCTGGCCGCGAGGCCTATGCATCCTGTTGGGGCGGGGTTGTCGAGCGAGAGGTTGAAGTGGCTTTCGGTGGATCGCACGATGAAACCTCGCTCAACGGCGGGATCGTCAGGCTCCGGCTAGTCCGCGCCCGCAGATGCATCCCGGCCGACCGCGGAGCCTGGACGCCGCTCGGGGGCGCGCCTTAGCCTGAAACTGCAGCAGTCAACGAGGCAGCGCGTAGGCAATGATCGAATCGCCTGCCTTTGTGCCAGTCGACCCATGACCGCCGGCCACCACCACCAGATACTGCCGGCCATCCGCAGCTTGATACGTGGACGGCGTAGCCTGCCCGCCCGCCGGCAGACGATCGCGCCAAATTTCGCGGCCTGTGCGAAGATCATAGCCTCGGACGTAGTTGTCCATCGTGCCGCTGAGGAAGGCGACACCGCCCGCGGTGACAATGGGGCCGCCAATGCCTGGGACTCCCATCTTGAACGGCAGCGGGACAGGAGAAAGGTCGCGAACGGTGCCGTTGACATGGCGGTATACCGTCTTGCCCGTTCTTAAATCCACGCCAGCGACGTACCCCCAGGGTGGCCGCTGGCACGGCAGATCGAGAAAGGAGTAAAACGGGCCCATCTTGGCGGCGAATGGAGCGCCGAAGTTTTCATTGAACACCGGCGCGCCCTTTTTGCTGACAACGCGGGTTGTGGCGTCTGGCCTGGGCAGCAGTTGCGAGGTGAAAGCCAGATAGACCGGCATGGCGAAGGCAATGTCGTGTTGTGGATCGACGGCAAGAGCGCCCCAGTTGAAGACGCCGAAGTTGCCCGGATAGACGATGCTGCCCCGGAGCGAAGGCGGGGTGAACGCACCGTCGTATCGGAGTTGATGGAAGCGAATGCGGCAGTAAAGCTGGTCTATGGGGGTGGCGCCCCACATGTCTGCTCCGGTAAGTGGTTTTGGCCTGAACGACACCGCGGAGTGTGGCTGCGTTGGCGATGTGTGGTCCCCGCCGACAGCGCCCTGCGGCGCAGGCTCTTCCTTGACCGGCAAAACGGGTTCGCCGGTAAGGCGGTTCAGGACGAACACCTCTCCCTGCTTGGTGGGAGCCACCAGGGCCGGGACCTCTCGCCCGTTGATCGTCAGATCAACCAGACTCGGCTGAGCTGGCACGTCGTAGTCCCATAGGTCGTGATGAACGGTCTGGAAGACCCACGCCACCTGTCCCGTGTCGGCATGCAGCGCCAGGATCGAGGACGAAAACCGCTCGCTATTCGGTCCGCGGTTGGCGCCGAACTGATCGGGCGACTCGTTCCCCATTGGAAAATAGATCAGCCCGAGCTTGGGGTCATAACTGGCGACACTCCACGAGTTGGGAGCATTGTGGGAATAGGTCTGGCCGTTGGGAATTGGAGCGGTCGCATCCGGGTTTTTGCTGTCGAAATTCCAAACCAGTGCCCCCGTATAGGCGTTGAAGGCCCTGATCACGCCTGATGGCGACGTCGTCGCAACATTGTCGTTGACTGCTCCGGCGACGACGATCAGGTTCCCAGCGACAACTGGAGGAGACGTCGAATAAAACGAGCCGGGCGTGACGTTGGGCATGTTGGCCCATAGGTTTACCGTGCCGTCCGCACCGCCGAAACCGGGACAAAGCTTGCCGGAGTCGGCGCTGATCGAGATCAGTCGGCCATCCGACGTGGGGACGAAAAGTCGCCTGGTACATTCGGCGCTCAGGGTCACGTGCGCTGGAGCCTGCTCGCGGTCGACCACCGGATTGGGAGCTCCAGCTTGCGCGTGCCCGGTCACCACATTCTGCGGTACGCCAGCGGCCTGGGTCGTCACTTCGTCGACGCTCTGCTGGAGATCGGCGGCAGCCTTGGCGCCGGCCGCGGCCGAGTCAGGCGCGAGGGAGACTTCCGGCGGCAGGCCGGCCGGTGTGACCTCCTGGTAGGCCACGCCTCGGCAGGTCATATGCTGGGTGGTGTCCCGAGGCGGCTGCTTGAGCTTGGGGTCGAACCGCCATTTCTCTTTGCCTGTCTCGGGATCGAGGGCTATCACCGTGCTGAACGGAGTGCAAATGTAGACCGTGCCGTTGACCATAAGCGGAGTGACCTCATAGGTCGTTTCCTGGGGATCGTTCTGGTCACGTATCTGTCCGGTCTTGTAGGTCCACGCGACTTTTAGCTTGTCGACGTTCGCCGGCGTGATTTGAGCGAGCGGCGAGAAGCGCTGGCCCATCGAGGTGCGGCCATAGGCGACCCATTGCCCGGGCGGAATTCCCTCGTCCGTTGCCGCCGCCGCCGCCGCCATGCGCTCCTGATTGAATGTGCCAGAAACGTCGTCTGGATCCTGAAACATCGAATAGACGCCTACAGCTGCCGCCAACACGATGACTGCGGCGAGCGCTGCATTGTTGGCGTCAAACCCGGCCGTGATCCGATAGGGCGCGTTGAAGCCATTTATGATGGCCGGCAGGAGTACGAGGATACCGAGAACCAGCAGCATCCCGCCCCGCGGTGCTAGCGCCCACCAGTTGAAGCCAACTTCCCATAAGGCCCAACACAGCGTGGCCAGGATCGCCACCGCGTAAAGGCCCGCTCCAGCCGGTCTGCGCATCGCGATCAACACCCCGGACGCGGCGAGCATCGCGCCCAGCACAACATAAAACCAGCTACCGCCCAGGGCAGCCAACCAGAGGCCTCCGAGGACAAGGACAGCGCCTGTCAATATGATGATTGCCGAAAGCACAAGCCGATACATCGGGCAGCCTCCTGTTGGAAATGATTGATCGGCCCCGATCCGCGGCGGGGCGAAGGGCAATGTGCGCCAGGCTAGCCGGCGAACTTGCTGCTATGGGCGCGTATCAAGGGCGTGCGGGGTCTCTCCGCCCGATCCGCCCGCGGAAGACCCGGCGCCCCCAAGCACGACAAAGCCGGCGATCAGGACGACGACCACAATCAGGGCAATTGCTATTCCGCGAGTCACGTTCGGCTCCACACCTGCTTGGCCTGAGGTCCACCAGCTGATCTTGGCGGTCTACAAGCCTATTCATAAGGGGATCGGCACTGCCGGCGAGGGCCGTGGTAGGGCCGGAATGTATTGTCCGATGCTCGGTAAGATCGGTAGTGGTCATAGCACCATTGGACGTGCCGGCTGGATACGGGGCCATGCTGGTTGAGGGCGCCGCCGACAATGGCGCCCAAGGCGAATGCCGCTGGTGGAAACCACCATCCACTATATCGGCGATAACCCGGCCGATAATGCCGGTAGCCTCTGTGGCCGTGCCAGTATGCATGGTTCCGTCGCAGTATGAAGCGATGGCTATGGTGGTACCGCGCCTGCGTCACATAAGAAGGGACCGGCGCGCTCGAGATAACGGCCGGCGCAGCGACAGCTGAACCGACGGGTTGTGCCAGAAGCAGGCACACGACAAGGCCGCCGATGATTGTAGAACGAGTTAACATGAGTTCCTCCCGATACCGCTCTATAAGGGGCGAACCAGAGAGGATTGCGTTTGTTCCGTTCGACCGCTCAAGTTTATTTGACCATTTTTCCTCTGGCCCCGATCATGCTGTGGAAGCGGTCGCATCCCTTCATTGTCGAAATTCCGCCCCAGGGTTGCGCTGCTATATGGTTGGGCAGTGCCGTTGCGGCCTGCTTTCGATGCAGTGCAACGACAGCTCGAGAGTGACACTCTCTGGAACAAATCCGGCCGCTATCTTTAGGCGCTTGGCTCCCAAACGCGTGAGCACTCGTCAACGAAACGGCCCGGCCGCTACGACGCATCTGCTGTTCAGCCGGCTGCACCGTGACACGAGATCCCCGGCCTGGTGGGCGATTGATTGCCGACGCGAGGGCTGGGGTTATGCGGTCGCAAGCCGGATTCGGCTTGGACCTCCACCTGAATTGGGCTTGCGAAAGGTCCGGAACGACCTGGTACCCATCTGGCTGTGTGCTTTCGCTGGTCAGCGGCGTTCTGGTGGCAGGCTGGATTGGGTGGGATGAGACGCGCCGCCCGCAACCAATGTGGATCATGAACATCGTCTGGCCCGTCGCCGCGCTTTTCGGAACGGTGCTGTTGTTGTGGGGCTACTTGAAATTCGGAAGATCTGCTGCCGGCAGCGCGACCAAGTCTCGGCGGAGCACGCCCGACACACCCTTCTCTGTGATGGTCGGCAAGGGCGCGCTGCATTGTGGGGCCGGTTGCACCTTGGGTGACATCGTGGCGGAATCGCTCGCAACGTTTTTTCCCGGCGTGGCGCTCTGGTTCGGATGGCGCAATTTGTTTGACGAGAAGATGTTCGCTGTCTGGATCTTGGACTACATGCTCGCCTTCCTCCTCGGCGTCGCCTTTCAATATTTCACCATCAGGCCGATGCGGGGTCTCTCGGTGAGGGATGGCCTGATTGAGGCGCTGAAGGCCGACGCGCTGTCGCTGACGGCATGGCAAGTCGGCATGTACGGTTTCATGGCATTCGCCCAGTTCGGAGTCTTTCGGCCGGTTCTCGGCTTCTCGCTGGCAGCTGACTCGGTCGAGTTCTGGTTCATGATGCAATTCGCCATGATCGCTGGTTTCTTGACCAGCTATCCCGTAAACTGGTGGCTGCTCAAGGCCGGCATCAAGGAAAAGATGTAGGCGCGGGCCGGTAAACCGCGAGCAGCCCTCGACTTGCTGGCCAGCTTCCTGTTCAAAGCGGACGTGCCAGTAGCGAGCGCCTCGACCTGGTCGTGGGTGACATAGATGGTGGTGGCGCTGAGGCGCTGGCAGAGTTGCATGGGCGCTATCGCTTGGCCCGTCAATTCTGCGTGTTCGGCGGTTACCGGCCTACATCCCTACATCGCATGACCTAAGTTCCGTATGGGAACGGTCACCGATCATTCCCGGCCGGACGCAGTGCTTTCACGACCTTTTGCGCTCGACGAATACTGTTCAGGGCGGGGCTCCGCTTTGGCCGAAAGCGCAGTGGGATCCATGAATCGCAGCTGCAAGGAGCGTGTTCTGAAGCGGGAACGTTCGCGTCCGCACAGCCCGATAAGAATTACAATGGAGTGCTGGCAACATGTCTCAGGATCAATATCTCAATGAACGGTTGGAGTGCCCCCCGCTGCCTGAAAATCAGGCTGCGGATCCCAAAAGCTGTGTCCCTAAGCACTCCGATCGTCTGCAGTGACTGCGGAGAATATCTTGGAACGTGGGAGGAGTTGCAGGATGACTTCGAAAGGCAGGGCGGTTGTCGCGGTGCCTTTCGAATAGAATGGGGGCGGTTCAAGAAGGTCTGCTGAACTGCAAATGCGAGACTAATCGCTAGTGCCCGATCCCCGGTCGAATTTACCCGCACGGAGGGGCAATAGCTGTGCTGGTCGCAATCAGTGGGCGGTGAAGCCGCAGGATTGAACCGTTTGGCCTGGGCTCTCTGTGCCATTACGGTTCGGCCAGGATGCGGAGCGACCGCGCCGGAAGCCTGGGCAGATGAAGCTTTGGGTCGACCTTAATGCTGCGCAGCTTGCTCTTCGCCGACCTTGATCACTTTCAGCTAAGGCATCGTTGCTGCCTGATGGGCCGTCATGGCGGCCATGTTCATGTTCAGGTGGCCCATGATCCAGATTGAACCCAAAACCACCAGCGCCACGATCAGGACGCCGAAGGCGAGGGCCAGCACATTGTTGGTATTGTCGGGGCCTGTGGTGAGGTGCAGGAAGAAGACGAGGTGCACGCCCATCTGCGCGATGGCGAGCACCGTCAGGGCTGAGATCACCGCCGGCTGGTAGATCAGGTCGGTTTGCGCGGCGAGGAAGGACGCGACGGTCAACAGGATCGCCAGGCCGAAGCCGAGCAGGTAACCGGTAAGGCCGCCCGCGAGCTCATGTTCCTCGATGCGCTCTTCACCCGGTGCCACGTCGCGATGATCGAGCGGCTGGTCGTTGCGAGTGTCCGTTTCGCTCATCACGATGCTCCCAGCAGGTAGACCAGCGTGAAGATGGCGACCCAGATGATGTCTAGCGCGTGCCAGAAAAGGCTGAAGCAATGCACCCGGCGCAAGATCTCCGGCCGGAACCCCTTCACCCAAAGCTGAGCCATCATTGTGCCGAGCCACAGCAGGCCGAGCGCGACATGGGTGCCGTGGCAGCCGACAAGGGCGAAGAAGGCGGAGAGGAAGGCGCTGCGCGACGGGCCGGCCTGCTCGTTCACCATCGTTGCGAACTCCTGCACTTCCAGGAACAGGAAGGCCGCGCCGAAGAAGCCGGTGATAAGCAGCCAGAATTGAGCGGCGGCCATCGACCGGCGACGAGTCGCCAACATTGCCAGGCCACCGGTGAAGCTCGACGTGAGCAGCAGACCCGTCTGCGCCGCGACGCGCGTGAGGTCGAACAGGTCCTTGCCTGTCGGTCCGTCGGCCGTCGCCTTGGAGAGGACAGCGTAAGCCGCAAAGAAAGCCGAGAACATGATGATGTCGGACAGGAGAAAGATCCAGAATCCGTAGGCCACGGTGACGAACTTCGAAGCCGGGCCGCCCCCGCCGTGCCCGGTCGCCGAGAACAGGCCAAGCCCGTGGCTGCGGCCCAGCCGATACGGATCGCGCGGTGCGCTGCCAGCCGTGATGTCGCTCATGCCGGAC